>NZ_JBIVXP010000063.1:0-1014 GCF_044769305.1 Streptomyces sp. NPDC090499 | reverse complement strand
TACATCGTGTACGGGCCGCTGGCCAACGGCGCGACGCAGGTGATGTACGAGGGCACCCCGGACACCCCGCACCAGGGCCGGTTCTGGGAGATCGTGCAGAAGTACGGGGTGACGATCCTGTACACGGCGCCCACCGCGATCCGCACGTTCATGAAGTGGGGCGACGACATCCCCGCGAAGTTCGACCTGAGCAGCCTGCGGGTGCTCGGGTCGGTCGGTGAGCCGATCAACCCCGAGGCGTGGATCTGGTACCGCAAGCACATCGGTGCCGACCGGACGCCGATCGTGGACACCTGGTGGCAGACCGAGACCGGCGCGATGATGATCTCCCCACTGCCGGGCGTCACCGTGACCAAGCCCGGTTCCGCGCAGACCCCGCTGCCCGGCATCTCGGCGACGGTCGTCGACGACGAGGCCAACGAGGTGCCGAACGGCGGTGGCGGCTACCTGGTGCTGACCGAGCCGTGGCCGTCGATGCTGCGCACGATCTGGGGCGACGACCAGCGGTTCCTGGACACGTACTGGTCGCGGTTCGAGGGCAGGTACTTCGCCGGTGACGGCGCGAAGAAGGACGACGACGGCGACATCTGGCTGCTCGGCCGGGTGGACGACGTCATGCTCGTCTCCGGCCACAACATCTCGACGACCGAGGTGGAGTCGGCGCTGGTGTCCCACCCGTCGGTCGCCGAGGCGGCCGTGGTCGGCGCGGCGGACGAGACGACCGGTCAGGCGATCGTCGCCTTCGTGATCCTGCGCGGCACGGCGAACGCCGAGGACGAGAACCTCATCGCCGACCTGCGCAACCACGTCGGCGCGACGCTCGGCCCGATCGCCAAGCCGAAGCGGGTACTGCCGGTGGCGGAGCTGCCGAAGACCCGCTCCGGCAAGATCATGCGCCGGCTGCTCCGCGACGTCGCGGAGAACCGGCAGCTGGGCGATGTCACGACCCTGACCGACTCGACGGTCATGGACCTCATCCAGGCGAAGCTGCCCGCGGCGCCCAGCGAGGACTGA
>NZ_JBIVXP010000062.1:0-1102 GCF_044769305.1 Streptomyces sp. NPDC090499 | reverse complement strand
AGAGGGCATTTGATCTAGGCGAATTGCCCTTTCTATGCTAGTAGGTCCCTCGCCAGGTTGGTGTCGTTTCGTCTGTTATGCGCTTTGCGAGGTTGTCGATCGAGGCGACGTGGATCATGGCCTCGGAGCTGGCGGGAAGGGTCTCGTAATCGCGAGAAAGGCGCCGGTGCAACATAAGCCAGCCCAGACTTCGCTCGACTACCCAGCGCCTTTTGACGACGTGGAAGCCGCGAACTCCTGGGTTTCTGTTGACGACTTCGACGTCGATTCCGAGACGTGCGCCGTGCTCGATGACGGCGTTCTTGAAGCCGGTGTCGACCCAGCTCTTGGCGATGGTTGGATAGGTCTTCTTAGCTTGGTCGAGGAGACGTATTCCTACGGCGTTCTCGGAGAGGCTCGCGGCAGTGACGGTCACGGCGAGGATCAGTCCGATCGTGTCGGTGAGGATGCCTCGCTTTCGCCCGACAATCTTCTTGGCGGCGTCCGTTCCCTGGCTGGTCAGGGGCGCGTTGGTGGAGGTTTTCACGCTCTGGGTGTCGATGACGGACCCTGTGGGTTCGGGCTTGCGTCCCTCCTTCACGCGGGCGAGTCCGGCCAGGTCGTAGTTGAGCTGGGCGAGGATTCCCTCGTCGCGCCAGGCGGCATAGTAGGCGTAGACGGTGCCGTAGTTCGGGAAGTCGTGTGGGAGGTATTTCCAGGGGATTCCCGTGCGGTTGATGTAGAGGAGTCCGTTGAATACGTCGCGCAGGTCGACCTTGGCCGGCTGCCCGGTGGGTCTGCGGTCGAGCCGGGCTTTTCTCCAGGCCGTCAACGTCGGCTCGATCAGGGCCCATCGGGCGTCGGAAAGGTCGCTGGGGTACGGCTTCCGCTGGCTCACCTCTCAGAGGGATCATGTGCGTGACGGAAGATCAGGTTCCGCTGATTATTGGGCGGTTCTGATCCATCTCTACGTCAGACGTACTTCGAGGATTGAAGCCGAGTGAAACGGGCGGGCAGGTCCGGAAGTGTGGAGGTGATGAAGCGCATTGATCCACTGAAAGGCCTCAAACTGGCACAGCGACAGAACTCGCATACCGGCATGAGGCATGCCTTAATGCCCTCT
>NZ_JBIVXP010000061.1:0-1127 GCF_044769305.1 Streptomyces sp. NPDC090499 | reverse complement strand
AGGATCTGCACCGATTCGCGGGCCGCGGTCCGGTATTCCTCGTCTTCGGGGTGCGGGGCGCGGATGCCGGCGGCGTACCGGCCGGGGTGGTCCAGGGCCCACGTGCGGTAGGTCTCGGCGATCGCGCGGACCGCGTCCGGGCCGGAGCGGCCGACGGCGGCCCGGGCCAGGACGGCGCCGATGTCGCGGACGGCCCGGAGGCCGACGTCCCGCTGGAGGGCGTCCAGGGAGTCGACGTGCTTGTACAGCGACGGTGTCCGCACGCCGACCCGCTCGGCCAGCAGGCCCATGGTCAGACCGGCGAAGCCGGCCTCGTCGGCGAGCTCCGAGGCGGCTTCGACGACCGTGGCCCGGTCGAGTCCGGCCCTAGGCACGGGCCGTCTCCAGGAACGAGCGCACCAGGCCGACCACCGCCGAGGGGAACTGGACCTGCGGGTAGTGGCCCGCCCCCGCCAGCATCTCCAGCCGGCCGACGCCCGGCGGCAGCGCGGCCACGACGGCCTCGCCCTCGGCCTTCGGGTCACCCCAGTCGGGATCGAGGGTGCCCATGACGACCAGGACCGGGCAGTGCACGTTGCCGAGCTGGGCACCGGCGTCGGCGGCGCTGTTCATCTGCTTCTGCAGTGCCTTCATCCGGCCCGGCTCGCGCAGCATCGCATCGGTGCGCTCAAGGCTCGCGGCCCAGTCCGCCGGCCGCGGCTGCGGGGTCGCGATCTCCAGGTACCTCAGCCACTGCCTGTGGCTGCCGAACATCGCGACGCCCGCGATCGCCGCCGCGCCCCTGCGGTAGCGGGACACGCCCAGGGCGCCCAGCGAGTACTCCACCTTGCGGGTGAACGGCGCCAGTTCGACGACGGCGCTCACGAGCTCCGGCGCCCGGGCGGCGGCGATCGTCGCGGCACCGCCGGAGATGGAGTGGCCCACCAGCACCGCGGGACCGCCGAGGTGCCCGATCAGCGCGATCAGGTCGCCGGCGATGTCGGTGCGGGTGTAGGACGGCCACGCCGCGCTCGACTCGCCGCTGCCGCGCAGGTCCGCCGCCGCGACCCGGTAACCCGCGGCCACCAGCTCCGGGGCCATGAACCGGTAGGCGTCGCGGCTCTGGCCGATCCCGTGCGCAAGCACCA
>NZ_JBIVXP010000060.1:0-1129 GCF_044769305.1 Streptomyces sp. NPDC090499 | reverse complement strand
ACCCAGCCGAGCGCCCCGAAAGCACCCCCGCGCTACCCAACACCACCAACGCGACCGCCGGTTGATCGGCTACACCACGAGAAGGGACACGACCGTCTTGACGCGCTGGCCCGCCTTCGTCTGCTGCATCCCGGCGTCCGGGCTGGCGCATCGCTGTGGGACCTGGCCTGGGAGAATGCGATGCATGTCGCGTGCTTCCTCATCAGGCCCTACGGATGATGCTCAACTCCCTTTGCGGGCAAGGGAACGTCTCAAGGCCGTCGTCTTCGATGCCAACGCCTACGGCAAGGCCCGTCCCGACTTCGAGCACCTCAAGCGGCTCGCCGCCCGCCTCGCCGCAATCGGCATCGAGACCTGGGTGCCCGAGCCGGTGTCGTGGGAGTGGGCTGAGCATGTGGCCCGCGACTGGCAAGCCGTCAAAAATGCAGCACGGCAAGAACGCGAGGGGATGAAGCGGGCCGGCCTGCAAGTGGACACGCCTGCGGCGTACTACAGCAGCCGCGACACTGTCATCGATACCGTGCTGGCCAACTTGAGCGCGATACCGCACGTAAAGATCATCAGCCTGTCGGGAGCCAGCGCCGCCGCGGCGTTGAAAGATCAGGTTCTCCAGCACGAGCCAGCTAAGCTCAAGGGCGACGTCAAAACCGGGGCGAGTGACAGCGCTTGGCTGCGCGATGTGCTGGACCGCGCCTCCCCCGAGCAGATCGTGATCGTCTCTTCTGACGGTGACGTGAAACGGGCCTTCGCAGCCTGGAACAAGCCGGTTCCGCTGATCCTGAGAAGGGAGAAGCTACGGCCGACGCTGTTCGATGTCGCCGTCGATGACGGGCACGCCCAGTCGTCCATCGTGCGGTACCTCCTTAGCCGACTGCCCGTCGACAACCTCGACGGCAATGACGAGGACGCGGCATTCGACATCGGCCCCATACTGGGGCTGGAGTCCGCGATCGCCCACGAGAGGGACGGTGACGGCACTAGTCTCAGCATTTTCGGAGCCAGCGTGAGCAGGCTCGTCGCTCTCGCCGGTCTTTAGTGGGCGATACGCAAGCTGATGTCCGGTTCGTGGCTGGGTTGAGTGGGGTTGGCGGGCCAGGTATTCGCGTGAGGAGTGAGCGTGCCGGGCCGG
>NZ_JBIVXP010000059.1:0-1303 GCF_044769305.1 Streptomyces sp. NPDC090499 | reverse complement strand
CGACTGCTTGGCGCTGGCGGCGCCAGTTCGACCAGCTCAGCGCGTGACGTCGTCCGCGGTGTCCGCTCAGGTGCGGGGGCTGGGCACGACAAGTTGCCAGGAGTCGCCGAACCTCCGCCACTGTGAGCCCGATGCCCCCGGCCGCCCCACCTGTTCCGCCCCCTTTTCCTGGGCCTGGTGTGTCGTGGCAGCCAGGAAGGCGTGCGCGAGCATGACCAGCGTGATGTGCCGATACCAGCCGAGGTAGCGGCGGACTTCGTACTGGTCCAGGCCGCACTCGTTCTTCGCGGCCTGGAAGCACTCTTCGATCGCCCAGCGCGTCCCGGCGACCCGTACCAGTTCCTGGACCACGGTCTGAAGGGGTGCGTAGGCGAGGTAGTAGGCGATCTCGTCGGGCTTGCTGATGCTGCGTCGGGCCAGTGCCCACCGCATCCGGTGGGGGACCTCACCCTGGTAGTCGAACTCGGCGACGGCCGGCAGTCTCACCGCTGCCCAGTGGTAGACGCGTGGCCCCTTCGCGCCGTCGCCGCAGGAGATCTTCTCCCATGCTTCGTCCGGGGCCTGCGCGAACAGGCCCTCGATCCGTGAACAGCCCACGCTGAACTGTGACTTGGGGACGGCCAGTACGTAGCCGACACCTGACTGTTCCAGCAGCCGGCGGAGGCGGTTGTCCTGGCCGTAGGCGGAGTCCGCGGTGACCCAGGCGATAGGCAGTGGCGAGGCGAGGGCCCGCAGCACGATGTGCCGGGCCAGTTCGCCTTTGGTGGCGAACTCCCGCTCGTCGGGGACCCTTGCGGTGCGGCAGCGTTCCCGGTCCTCGGTCCATGACTTCGGGAGATAGAGCTCGCGGTCGACCAGAGCCCGGCCGCGGGCGGAGGCGTAGGCAGCAAAGACGCCGATCTGGCAGTTTTCCGTCCGGCCGGCGGTTCCGGAGTACTGGCGCTGGACCCCGGCTGAGGTGGTGCCCTTCTTGATGAAGCCTGTGTCGTCGATGATCAGGACGCCGCTATCCTCGCCGAGTTTGTCGGCGACGTATTCCTGCAGGTCGTCGCGGATGTGATCGGGCTCCCACTTCGATCCGGCGAGGAGGTGCTGCAGCCCGTCGGGCGTGGGGTGGCCGGCCTGTTCGGCGAGCTGCCAGCTGTTCTTGCGGGCCACCGGGGCGAGCAGCCCACGTACGTAGTCACGCATGCGTCGGCGGAGTTCGACTCGGCCGAAGCGGTGCCCGATGGTCAGGAAGAGGTCGTCCAGTTCGAGGTCCCACTGCGCGGCGGCATGCTCGGTGATCACCCTCGGAGGCTGC
>NZ_JBIVXP010000058.1:0-1353 GCF_044769305.1 Streptomyces sp. NPDC090499 | reverse complement strand
TGGTCCGCGGCGGGCGGTCAGCCGCTTGTAACGGGCCTGCAGGTAGGTGTCCTTGGTTCTGGCCGCCCCGAATGCCGCGATTCCGAGTGCCCCCTTGAGGTAGGGGTTGCCGGGGCGGACCTTGGTGTTCTTGGTGCGGCCGGCTGATTCGTGGTGGCCGGGACAGACTCCGGCCCATGAGGCGAGGTGTTTGGCGGAGGCGAACCGGTTCATGTCCCCGCCGGTCTCCGCGATGATCACCTCGGCGACGGCCCGGTTGATCCCGGGGATCGTGTCGAGCAGGTCGAGGGCGCCACGAAAGGGGGCCATCGCCTCCTCGATCCGGGCGTCCAGTTGCCCGATGGCGTCGGTGAGCTGGTCGTAGTGGTTCAGGTGCAGCCGGGTCAGGAAGGCGTGGTGGGCACGGAACCGGCCGGTCAGCGCCTCGGTGAGCTCGGGGATCTTGTTGCGGAGCTTGCGCTTGGCCATCTCCGCGAGGACCTGGGGATCGCGTTCACCCGCGATGAGGGCCTCCAGCATGGCCCGTCCGGAGACGCCCATGATGTCGGAGGCGACCGCGGCCAGTTTGATCCCGGTGTCCTCCAGCAGCTTCTCCAGCCGCTGGACGATCTGGCCGCGTTCGCGGGTCATCTGGGTGCGGGCCCGGGTCAGGTCCCGCAGCTCGCGCACCGGTGCGGGCGGCACGAACGAGGGCCGGACCAGGCCGTGCGCGCCGAGCTGGGCCAGCCAGGCGGCGTCGGAGACGTCCGTCTTGCGGCCGGGCAGGTTCTTGACCTGCCGGGCGTTGACCAGGATCACGTTCAGGTCGTCGGCCAGCAGGTAGTAGAACGGTTTCCAGTAGTCCGAGGTCGCCTCGATCACGACGAGGGTGACCTCGGCAGCGAGCAGGTGATCCCGCAGCGCGAGCACGGCGTTCGTGGTCGAGCCCCAGGTCGTGGTCTCGTTGGTGAACGAGCCCCGCCGTTTCGTACTCGGGCTGCGGACACACGCCTTGGCGTCCTTCTTGCTGATGTCCACACCGGCGCAGCGTTCGTGCAGTACGTCCACGGCCCCGCTCCCTCCCTCACCGAACGGCCAAGCGGTACGCCGTTCCGGGAGGGCCAGGGTGGAACAGGAATTCTGACGCGCGTGCTCACAGCAACACTCCACGGTTCCCGTGGACGGCCCTCAGCGCCACGCTGACCTGCGAGCTCACCGGCATCACAGAGCAACCGGCTTCGGCCGGAACGAACCCCACCAGCGTCCCGGACCAGAATCAGCACACGGCAGGGCAGACAAGAAGCACCTCGGCGCACGCCACGACATTTACCACGCCCCCGGCGCGCACCGAAGGTGCGCTGGGTCGCTGACCTG
>NZ_JBIVXP010000057.1:0-1418 GCF_044769305.1 Streptomyces sp. NPDC090499 | reverse complement strand
GATGGCGTCCCTTGTCGTGGTGTAGCCGATCAAGGTCAGGGAGTGCGCCGGGGGGCGTGCGCCGATGGGCTTTCGTTCCCTGCCCGCAGGGTGGGCCACCGTGCAACTCTCCGTAGTGAACGGGCAGTTCAACGCGGGAGGTGCAGGATGGCCCTGTCTCAGCATGACCTACTCCGGCTGCTTGAGTCATTACGTTCGGCGGACGGGCTCGAACTCGTCCGCAATGTGGCCGAGCGGATGCTTCAGGAGCTGATCGAGGCCGAGGCCACGGCCCGGATTGGCGCGGAGTGGAACGAGCACACCGAGACGCGCACCGCGCTTCGCAACGGCCATCGCGACAAGACGCTCAGCACCCAGGCCGGCGACCTGGACCTTGCGATCCCCAAGCTGCGGTCGGGGAGCTTCTTCCCCGCACTGCTGGAGCGGCGCCGCCGCATCGACCAGGCCCTCTACGCCGTCATCATGGAGGCTTACGTCCACGGTGTGTCCACTCGGTCGGTCGATGACCTGGTCAAGGCCCTCGGCGCGGACACCGGGATCTCCAAGAGCGAGGTCTCGCGGATCTGCCAGGACCTGGACGGCCAGCTGACCGCGTTCCGGGCCCGGCCCGTGGACCACGTCCGCTTCCCGTACATCTATCTGGACGCGACCTACTGCAAGGCGCGGGTCGAGCACCAGATCGTGTCCAGGGCCGTGGTGATCGCCACCGGGATCACCGAGGACGGCGGCCGGGAGGTCCTGGGCGTGATGGTCGGAGACAGCGAGACCGAGGTGTTCTGGACCGAGTTCCTGCGTCACCTGCGCGAACGCGGCCTGACCGGGGTCCGGCTCGTCATCGGCGACCACCACTTGGGACTGGTCAAGGCCATCCGCAAGGTCATGCTCGGGGCCGCCTACCAGCGCTGCAGGGTTCACTTCCTGCGCAACGTGTTCAGCGTGATCAACAAGGAAGCGGCCGAGATGGCCGCCGCCACGATCCGCACGATCTTCGCCCAGCCCACCGCCGACGCGGTCCGCACCCAGCTCGACACCGTCGCCGACATGCTCGGCAAGCAGTTCCCCAGGGTCAAAGACATGCTGCTGGAAGGGAAGGACGACCTGACCGCCTTCGCCGCCTTCCCCGAGCGACATTGGAAGAAGATCCAGTCCACCAACCCACTGGAACGGATCAACCGCGAGGTCAAGCGCCGCACCGACGTCGTCCAGGTCTTCCCCAACGACGACGCGCTCCTGCGACTGGTCACCGCCGTGCTCTTCGAACTACACGACGAATGGATCGCCTTCCCCCGCCGCTACCTGCCCGAGGGAAGCATGGACCAGCTCTACCCAGCCGAGCGCCCCGAAAGCACCCCCGCGCTACCCAACACCACCAACGCGACCGCCGGTTGATCGGCTACACCACGAGAAGGGACACGACC
>NZ_JBIVXP010000056.1:0-1471 GCF_044769305.1 Streptomyces sp. NPDC090499 | reverse complement strand
CCCACCTGGGGCATCTACAGCGGCTACGAACTCTGCGAGAACACCCCGCTCAAGGAGGGCGGTGAGGAGTACCTCGACTCCGAGAAGTACCAGCTAAGGCCCCGGGACTGGGCCCGCGCCGACACCGACGGCATCGCCCCGCTCATCACCCGCCTCAACGCCGTCCGGCGTGCGAACCCGGCCCTGCGGCAGCTGCGCGACCTGCACTTCCACCACGCCGACCAGGACGCGGTGATCGTCTACAGCAAGCGGAGCGGATCGAACACGGTTCTGGTGGTCGTCAACCTCGACCCCCACCACACCCAGGAGGCCACGGTCTCGTTGGACATGCCGCAACTCGGCCTGAACTGGCACGAGTCGGTGCCGGTGCGCGACGAGCTCACCGGCGAAACCTACAACTGGGGCAGGGCCAACTATGTGCGCCTGGAACCGGGGCACCGGGCCGCGCACATCCTCACCGTCCTGCGACCGTCCCCGCGGATCGGAGGGTCACCCACACAATGATCGTCAACGAACCCGTCCCGGACACCTTCGAGGACACTCCCGCCAAGGACCGGGATCCCGACTGGTTCAAACGCGCGGTCTTCTACGAGGTCCTGGTCCGCTCCTTCCAGGACAGCAACGGCGACGGCATCGGCGACCTCAAGGGCCTGACCGCGAAACTCGACTACCTGCAGTGGCTCGGCGTCGACTGCCTCTGGCTGCCGCCCTTCTTCAAGTCCCCGCTGCGGGACGGCGGTTACGACGTCTCCGACTACACCGCCGTGCTCCCCGAGTTCGGCGACCTCGCCGACTTCGTCGAGTTCGTCGACGCCGCCCACCAGCGCGGCATGCGCGTCATCATCGACTTCGTCATGAACCACACCAGCGACCAGCACCCGTGGTTCCAGGAGTCGCGCAAGGACCCCGACGGGCCGTACGGGGACTACTACGTCTGGGCGGACGACGACAAGCAGTACCAGGACGCCCGGATCATCTTCGTGGACACCGAGGCCTCCAACTGGACCTACGACCCGGTCCGCAAGCAGTACTACTGGCACCGCTTCTTCTCGCACCAGCCCGACCTCAACTACGAGAACCCGGCCGTCCAGGAGGAGATCCTCTCCGCGCTCAGGTTCTGGCTGGACCTGGGCATCGACGGCTTCCGGCTCGACGCGGTGCCCTACCTCTACCAGCGCGAGGGCACCAACTGCGAGAACCTCCCCGCGACCCACGACTTCCTGAAGCGGGTGCGCAAGGAGATCGACACGCAGTATCCGGACACCGTGCTGCTGGCCGAGGCGAACCAGTGGCCGGAGGACGTGGTCGACTACTTCGGCGACTACCGCAGCGGCGGGGACGAGTGCCACATGGCGTTCCACTTCCCCGTCATGCCCCGGATCTTCATGGCGGTCCGCCGGGAATCGCGCTACCCCGTCTCGGAGATCCTCGCCAAGACCCCCGCCATCCCCTCCGGCTGCCAGTGGGGCAT
>NZ_JBIVXP010000055.1:0-1572 GCF_044769305.1 Streptomyces sp. NPDC090499 | reverse complement strand
AGACGCTGTTGTCTTTCCGGACATGAGGGCGGTGTTTTCGCTGGTCAGGCATAGTGCGGGTGGTTCGGTGGGAGTGGTGGCGTGTCGTGTCGTCGTTCCCCGGGAGGTTGCGGATGCCGTCGGTCGTCGGACTGCTGGAACAGCATGAACTCGCCGCTCGGCGTCGAATCGACGGGCTGCGCGAGGAAGCCGACCGCATCCAGGCCGAGCTTGCTGCGGCCGAGCTGGAGTGGCAGGAGTGGGTGATCGCCCGCAGGCGGGTGGGCACCGTCCTGGCCCCGGACGATGGCGACATCACTGGTCAAGAGGCTGTCCCTGGCCCACAGCACGAGGACACGCGTTCGGTGTCCGGGCAAGCAGCAAAACCGAAGTCGCAGGTGCCTGTGTGGCGTGAGGGGCTGGCCGGGTCGGTGCTGTCGGTGGACTATCAGCGCATCCTTGCGGCCCTGACGGACCGGCACCGGCTCCATCAAGGGCCGCTGACCTGCCAGGAGTTGGCCGTGATGTTCGGCCTGGACGCGGTGCCGGCCAAGGTGGAGGCGCTGCGTTCGAAGGCGAAACGTCTGGTCGCGCGGGGCTGGCTGGCCGAACCGCAGCCGGGCCGGTTCACCCTCGCCCAGGGCCCGGCCGGGCAAGGCGGCGCGTCATGAGCAGGGTCATCGACCAGTAGATCATCGCCTCGGCGCTGGTGGTGCGGCGTTCGAAGTCGCGCACCAGGCGGCGGGTGCGCATCAGGTGGGCGAAGAGCCGCTCGACGATCCACCGCTTGGGCAGCACCACGAAGCCGCGCAGGTCGTCGCTGCGTTTCACGACCGTCAGGACCAGGGCGAACGCGGCCAGGCAGTGCTCGACGAGGCTGCCGGTGTAGCCGCCGTCCGCCCAGACGAGGTTCAACCGGTGGTGCGCATCGGCGACTTGGCGCAGCAGGACGTGGGCAGCGGCGCGGTCGCCGACATCCGCGGCGGTGACCATCACGCCCAGGAGCAGGCCGAGGGTGTCGACCACGACGTGCCGCTTGCGCCCGTTGATCAGTTTGCCGCCGTCAAAGCCGCGGCTGTCCGATCCGACGACGGCGTCCGCCTTGACCGACTGCGAGTCGATCACACCGGCCGTCGGCTCCGCGTCCCGGCCCAGCTTCTCGCGCACCCGGCCACGCAGCCGCTCGTGGAACTCCTTGACCAAGGCGTGGTCGCGCCAGCGGCGGAAGAATGCGTAGACCCGGTCCCACGGCGGGAAGTCCCCCGGCATCGCCCGCCACTTGATCCCGTTGTCCACGAGATACCGGATCGCATCGAGCATCGTCCGCTGGCAGTACCCCTCCGGCCGTCCGCCCCGGCCACGCATCCAGCCCGGCACCGGCAGCAACGGCCGGACCACGGCCCACTCCGCGTCCGTCATGTCCGACGGATACCGCCGAACACGTTCCGGGTGATCGGCCGCATTCCCGAACCGGTGAGCGACACAATCACACGTAAGTGCAGCCGAGTTGAACTCCACCGGCGCAAGCACATACAACTGCGGCAACAGGGTCTCCCGGGTCCTCGGTTGGCTTCGCAACCCCGAGCTACCAAG
>NZ_JBIVXP010000054.1:0-1661 GCF_044769305.1 Streptomyces sp. NPDC090499 | reverse complement strand
CCTCTGGCCGGAAAATCAAAGGGCTGGAGGGCGGGCTGATGCCTGCTCCGTGCTCGGGGTGTTGATGGCGGATCCGGCGACGAGGCGTTCGTGGTCAGGCCAGGCTGGGAGTCAGGGTGACGGTGTTGCCCAGGCGTTCGAGCTGGCGGACGAGTTCACGGGTGCGGCGTTCGGGGTCGGTGCGGCGCTCGTACCAGTCGGTGCCGAGGTCGTGATAGCGGGCGTCGGGGTCGGCGATCAGCTGCCAGACCATCTCGAGGATGTTGCGGGCCAGCGCGGCCTGGGCCTTCTTCTTGGGTTTGCGTTTGATGAGGCGTCGGTAGCGGGCACCCAGGAAGCTCTGGCTCCTGCCGGCGCTGACGGTGGCCTGCCCGAGGGCTCGTCGCAGCCAGGGGTTGCCGTGTCCGGTGCCGCCGGAGGTGTTCTTCGTCCCGGACTGCAGGGTGCGCGGGGTCAGTTTGGCCCAGGAAGCCAGGTGTCCGGGGGTGGGGAAGACGCTCATGTCGAAGCCGGTTTCCGCGAGGATGTTCTGTGCGGTCACCGGTCCGATGCCGGGGATCTCGGCCAGCCGTTCCAGCAGTGGCGTTCGGGGGCCGTCGGCGTGGGTGGGGTCCAGTTCCCGGACGGCCGCCTCGATGTGCGCACCCAGGTCGGTGATCTGGGCGTTCATGCGGTCGATGTCCTCCAGGTAGAGGCGGATCAGATAGCCGTGGTGAGCGTCGAACCGGCCCCGTAACGCCTCGCTGAGATCGTCACGCTTGGACCGCATGCTGCCGCGGGCCAGGTCGGCCAGGGTCCTGGGGCTGCGTTCCCCGGCGATCAGTGCTTCGAGCATTGCCCGGCCGGATGCCCCGAATATGTCGGTGGCCACGCTGGACAGCTTGATCTGGGCGTCTTCGAGAACCTTCTCGACACGTTCCTTGTAGGCGGTGCGGTCGGCGGTGAGCACGGCGCGTGCGCGGGTGAGGTCCCGCAGGCGGCGCACCGGGGCGGGCGGCACGAAGGAACGACGCAGCATGCCGCGTTCGGCGAGCTTGGCCAGCCAGACAGCGTCCAGCTTGTCGGTCTTGGGCCGACCCGGGACATTCTTGACGTCGCGGGCGTTGACCAGCCAGCACGCAAGGCCCCGGTCCTCGAGCAGGTAGTAGAAGGGACGCCAATAGTCGGAGGTGGACTCCATGACGACCAGTTCGACGCCCTGGCAGACCAGGTGGTCGGCCAGTTCCAGGATCGCCGCGGTTGTCGCACCGACCTTCTGAATCTCCTGGCGCTTACGGCTTCCGTTGCCGGGCACCCGTGTGCACACCATTGCCGAGGCCTTGGCGATGTCCAGTGCCGCGACCCGCGCGACCAGTTCGTCACCCACCTCCAGCTCGGACACCTCAATCTGATCGCCCATCACCGTGCTCTCTGCCACCGTGTCCGTCACCCCCAGCGGGGTGCTGTCAGCGGGTGCCGCCCAGGGGAGCCGCAAGGGGATGCCAAATCTGGCCGGCGTGCTCGAAGCAACATGTCACTGCCCCGCAGTGCGGCTCCGGCATCAGACTTGGTAACGGGCTCAACAGGCCAAGAGACCATCGACGTCGGACCTGAGCGGCACCCACGACCGATTTTCGCGCTGTCACCACGGCGCGGGCAACGCGTCACACCAACTTGGTAGC
>NZ_JBIVXP010000053.1:0-1717 GCF_044769305.1 Streptomyces sp. NPDC090499 | reverse complement strand
CTAGAAGGCTGATGAAGATCTTGGGGTTCTGGTCCTGCCGCGTGAGCGGCAGGACCAGACTCGTCTTGTGGCGATGGGTGAGTGGGTCGGCGAGATGGTCGGGCCGGATGTGTGGGAGACGTGTCGCGATCTGATTCCGGCGGGGAGCGTGTTCGCGTTCCTGGCAGAGCACCGCGGCGAGTTGTTCCCGGCTGAGATGTTCGCGGACATGTACCCGTCGGCGAACGGACGCCCGAGCATGCCGCCGCAGATCCTGGCCGCCGCGATCACCTTGCAGGCCCTGCACGGCCTGTCGGACTTCGAGACGGTCCAGGAACTGCGGTGCGACCTGCGGTGGAAGGCCGCATGTGGACTCGGCCTCAACGACATGGCCTTCGACCCGTCGCTGCTGGCCTACTTCCGCCGTCGGCTGGCCCGTTCCGCCCGCCCGAACCGTATTTTCGACACCGTGCGTGAGGTCGTGAAGGCCACCGGCGTGCTCAGGGGCAAGCACCGCCGGGCGCTGGACTCCACCGTGCTGGACGACGCGGTCGCCACCCAGGACACCGTCACCCAGATCATCGCCGCCGTCCGGGCGGTGATCCGCGAGGTCCCCGGCGCCGACGCGGTCGCCGCTGCCCAGTGCAGCGCGCACGACTACACCGACCCGGGCAAGCCCCGCATCGCCTGGAACGACGAGCAGGCCCGCGCCGAACTGGTCGACGCGCTGGTCACCGATGCCCTGCGGCTGCTGGGCCACCTGCCCGACCAGCAGCTCGGCGAGAAAGCCGCGAACGCGGTGGGCATCCTGGCCCTGGTCGCCGGCCAGGACGTCGAGCCCGCCGAGGAATCCGACGGCCGCGACGGACGCTGGCGCATCACCCGGGGCACCGCCCCGAACCGGACGGTCTCCACCACCGATCCCGAAGCCCGGCACGTGCACAAGACCCGCACTCACCGCCAGGACGGCTTCAAGGCCCACCTGGCCATCGAACCCGAGACCGGCTTATACACCGCCGTCGCCCTCAGACCCGGCGCCGGGCCCGAGCACCACGAAGCCGTGGTCGGCCTGGAACTGCTCGCCGACGAGGACACCCCACTCGATGCCTTCGGTGACACCGCTTACTCCACCGGCGATGTCCGCCAGGCCCTCCACGAGGCCGGGCACCGGCTGTTCCTCAAGCCCGCCCCGCTGCGGCCCGCTGTCCCCGACGGCTTCACCCTCGACGATTTCGCCATCGACACCCAAGCCGCCGTCGTGACCTGCCCGGCCGGACACGCCGTGGCCCTGTCCGACCCCGGCGGGCAGCACCACCAACGCAAAGCCTCTTTCGGGGACCTGTGCACCGGATGCCACCTGCGCGAGCGGTGCACTAAAGCCAAGGCCGGACGCATCCTGACCATCCGCCCGCACCACGACCTCCAGACAGCCGCCCGCCACCAGGCCGTCACCGATCCCGGCTGGCAGGCCGACTACCGCCGCTGGCGCCCACCAGTCGAACGCGCCGTCGCCTGGCTCGTCCACCACGGCAACCGGCGCCTGCGCTACCGCGGTACCATCAAGAACGACACCTGGCTCCACACCCGAGCCGCCGCCCTCAACCTCCGCCGACTGATCAACCTCGGACTCACCCACACCAGTGGCACCTGGCACATCGCACCAGCCAGTGCATGAGCGGAGGGCTGTCCGGCCTGACGGCCGGACAGCCCTCACCAAGATCTTCATCAGCCTTCTAGG
>NZ_JBIVXP010000052.1:0-2177 GCF_044769305.1 Streptomyces sp. NPDC090499 | reverse complement strand
CACAGAAGCCGTAAAGAATCAACTTGTCGGTGTGTTGGTTTGCTCGTCCGTGGCGGCGAGGAGATCGGGGGCGGTGCGGTAGCGGGTGGCAGCCGGGGGTGGGAGGAGTCCGCCTTCTGTAAGCAGGGGCCGGATCTCGCGGACGACGTTCCCGATCGAGGACCTGCTCACGTCCCCCAACGCGTCGGCGAGGACGTCCAGGGTGCACAGTTTCCGCAGGTAGAGCAGGGCGACCACGACGCGCTCTCTGTCACCGAGCTTCTGGGGGAAGACGCCGCCCCGGCTGCCCGGCTGGCGATCGGCGCCCCGGCGCTGGTAGGAGGCTCGTTCGACCTGCGCGAGCTGGCGTGGGGCGAGGCGGCGAGTGAGTGCATCCAGGTCCGTGCGGGACATGCCGGTAAGCCGTGGGTGGGACAGACTCTCCATGATCCGGGTGCGGGGTGGGGTTTTGTCGGTGTCGAGGAAGGACATCAGCGCGTCCGACGTGGTGAACCGGCTGGGGGCGTATCCGGGCTGATGGCCGTGGTCCTCCAGGACCCGGCGGGTCTCGGCGACGAGGTGGCCGATGCATTCCGGAGTGACCTCGAGCATGTCGGCCAGCAGCTTCATCGAGCACACTTGCCGCTGGTAGAGGAGCGTGAGCGTCACACGGGCGCCGTCGTCGAACAGCGGCTTGGCCCGCTGATTGCCGGTGGCGCGCCGGGCCCGGCCACCGCGCTGCTCACTGTAGCGTTCCTGGGACCGGGCGGCCTGCATCGGGGCCAACTCGGCGCATAGATCGCTGAGTTCCGCGCTGCTCAGCCCGGTCAGACGGGGGTCCGTCAGTCGAGTCAGAAGCTCGCAGCGCCGGCCGGAAACGCCGTGCGCCTCGCTGGTGGGCAGAGCCTGCGGCGTGGAGGACTCGGGCAGCAGGGCATAGTTCCACTGACCGTGGACCGCGTGCCGGACCAGCGGCAGCGCGGCGAAGCGGTCTTTGCTGATCGCGATGCCGGTGGGGTAGTCGCCGGGATCCAGATGGGCCTCGACGCGCAGACCGGCCCGGGTCCGAGTGGCGGCGATCGTCTCAATGACGACTTCATGGCTGGTCAACGGCCTGCCACGCCAGCTGTGGGTGATGTGGGAGAACAGCCGGTGCTCGATTTTGTTCCATTTACTTGTGCCTGGAGGAAAGTGACACACCGTGATTGTCAGTCCGGTCTCGGCTGCCAGGGCAGCCAGTTCGCTTTTCCAGACCCGGTAGCGGTAGCCGTTGGAGCCGCCTGCGTCCGAGGTGATCAGCAGCCGTGACGCCTTCGGGTAGTCGAGGCTGCCGCGACAGCGCCACCAGCGGCGGATGGACTCGACCGCGAAGACTGAAGTGTCGTGATCGACACCCACGTTGACCCAGCCGGTGTTGCGGGCGATGTCGTAGATTCCGTACGGGATCGCCTGCTGAACATCCGGGCCACTGAAGAAGAAGTGGTGGTCCTCCACCTCGACCGGCTCGCCCTTGGGACGCCACTCCCGGCCGGCCATCGGCAGCCGTCCGATCTGCTCCCGCTTCTTCGTGTCCACGCTGATCACCGGCTCGCCGTCGCCCTGGTGCTGTTTCACCTGCTCGTTGATGTAGCGGAACTGGGCATCCCGGTCGGGATGTTGGGAGCCCTCAAGGGTCTTCACATTCGCTTGCAGACTGAAGCCCTCCTGCTTGAGCAGCCGCCCCACCGTCGGCGCGGACACCGGGTGCCCCTGCCGGGTCAACTCCTCGGCCAGGTTCCGCAGCGACTTCGTCGTCCACCGCAGCGGTGACATCGGATCACCCCGCTCGTCCGGCTCGACCAGGCCCAACAAGGCTTTGAGCAGGGCGGGATCGTTGGCTTCGGTCCGCTTGCGACCCCCGCCTGGCGCACGCACCCGGCCGCCCGGCAGTGGCCCGGTCCCCGCTTCCAGCTCCAACACTCCACGACGCACGGTCGTCTCGCTGACCTGCGCGATCCTCGCCACCGTCCGTACGCCGCCATGCCCGATCAGCCGGGCCTCGGTAGCCAAGGCCAGACGCCGCTGCCGCTCGTTCAGATGCGGCAACAACACCAAGAACCTGCACTGAAGTTGGGAACAGATGTCCTCCGGAACCGCCATACCCAGACAACGAGCCCGCACCTGTAAAGCAGCACCTTGATTCTTTACGGCTTCACAAG
>NZ_JBIVXP010000051.1:0-2448 GCF_044769305.1 Streptomyces sp. NPDC090499 | reverse complement strand
AGAGGGCGGTATGTGGCGTGATGCTGCGTTTGTTGTCGCTGGAACGTGTGGCGCAGGCGTATCGGGGCTGATCGGGGGGCCCTGTCGTGCTGGAGTGTTCCTCGTGAGCGATCGCCAGCCCTATAAGAGCGACTTATCCGATGAGCGGTGGGCCCTGATCGAACCCGTCATCGCCTCCTGGAAGGCTCAGCATCCCTCCGTCAGCGGCCATCGGGGTGCCTACGAGATGCGGGAGATCGTCAACGCCCTGCTCTACCAGTCCCGTACCGGCTGCCAGTGGGACTACCTCCCCCACGACCTGCCCCCGGTCGGAGCGGTGAAGTACTACTTCTACAAGTGGCGCGACGACGGGACCGACCAGACCATCCACGACCTGCTGCGCTGGCAGGTCCGCGAGAGCCGGGGGCGCAAGGCCGACCCGAGCCTGGTGGTGCTCGACACCCAGAGCCTGCACGCGGCCGCCGGGGTGCCCGCCGACACAACCGGAAGGGACGCGGCAAAAAAAGTCCCAGGCCGCAAACGCGGCCTGGCAGTTGATGTTCTCGGTCTGGTGATCGCGGTGGTGGTACTGGCCGCTTCCGCGCACGACAACGTCGCCGGCATCGCCTTGCTGGACAAGGTCGCCGCCGACACCGACACGGTGCACAAGGCCCTGGTGGACCAGGGGTTCAAGACCGCCGTCGTCGACCACGGGCAGATCGTGGGCATCGACGTCGAAGTCATCGAGCGCAACCCGGCAGCCAGAGGGTTCGTCCCTCAGCCCAAGAGGTGGGTGGTGGAGCAGGTGAACGGGATCATGATGCTGCACCGCAGGCTGGTACGGGACTACGAGCACCGGCCCGCCTCCGCCGAGTCGAGGGTGTACTGGGCCATAAGCGACCGGATGACCCGGATGCTCACCGCGACCTCCGCTCCCACTTGGCGCGGCGCATGAGCAGCAGCGACCTGACCTTGGGAGCGGTGCTGGCGCACCTGGAGGAGCAAGAGCGCGAGATCGCCGCGCAGGCCGAGGCCACGCGAGGACGCATCGCGGAACTCGCCGCGCAATTGGAGGAGTTCGACCGGCTCGCCGAGGAAGTACGCATCACCCGCAAGACCCTGCTGGCGCTCCCTGATCCATCCCCGCCGACGCCGCCGGCCGCGAAGCTGCCGGACCATCCGGCCTACCAGCAGATCATGGCGGTGTTCGCCGCGGTCGACGCCCCACTGCGGGCACGGGCGGTCTGCGAGGCGATGGATCTGGAGATCGCGCCCAACAACGTCAACAACGTCCGGCTGAAACTCAAGCGGCTGGCCGACCGCGGGATCCTGACGGAGACCGAGCAGGGGCTGTTCACCCTGCCGCGACCGTAACCTCGGTCGCTGACATCGGGCATCAGCTCGCTCGTCGCCCTGCGAGCAAGTCCTGGAGTGACTGGGACTGGAGCTGCAGGGGCGCAGCCATGTCACCGAAGGACTTGCTGAACGCTTGCGGCGACCGCTCCAGTTCCATGAGCACGTGCTCTGCAGTGTCGTTGCCGGCAAGGTCGGGCGCCAGGGCCGCGCAGACCCGAACGCCTGCATGCGGGTCAGTCAGCCAGGGGCGCGTGTCGCCGCCGAGGTGACCGATGGCGATCACCATCGTCGCCAGGTCGTGCGAGGAATCGGAGGCTACGGCCATCGACGTCAACTGTTCCAGCAGCTCCGGACGCTGCGCGGATGCTGCGGGATGCCGCGCCAGTGACCCGACAGCCGCGGCGGCGCATGTCCTGCGCCTGGCGCGTTCCGACGCGAGGTATGGCAGTGTTCGCTGCAGCAGCACGGGAACCACGTCGAAGCAGGCGAGCGCCGCCTGATCGAGGACGAGTTCACCCAGCCCTGTGCCGTCCTGCCACATCCGGGCCCGGCCATCCGCATCAGCCGACACGTACTCGACCGTCCAGCCCCGCAGCTCCGGCGCGCGGTCCTGGACCCGAGCACGGATCTCCGTCGCCTGGTCGCCGAGGTCGGCGGCGACGCCGACCACGTACAGATAGGCGAGCATGGCATCGGGCAGCGAGGGATCGTCGAGCCCCAGCAGGGGGTTGTCCAGGAGCTCGGCGACAAGCATCGCGGTGGGCGCCGTCGCAGGCCATGCCTTGCCCTCGCGGCGAAGCGTCGCCGACCACAGGTGCGAGTACCCGTCGACAGAAGCCCGCGCATCCTTGCCGAGGAGAGCTGCCAGGTGCCGCGGCGTGTCGCTGGCAGGTCCCGAGGCATGGAACAAGCCGGACCAGTCCACGCCATGCGTTCGGTCATCCACAACGGGGATCGTGCCACAACACTTCGTCGTGCTCACGGCCCGGACTCACTCCGGATCGGTGGACATGTTCGCCCGGCCCGGCACGCTCACTCCTCACGCGAATACCTGGCCCGCCAACCCCACTCAACCCAGCCACGAACCGGACATCAGCTTGCGTATCGCCCACT
>NZ_JBIVXP010000050.1:0-2762 GCF_044769305.1 Streptomyces sp. NPDC090499 | reverse complement strand
CCCCGGGCGAAGGCATACAGGCGGGGCAGATCACCTGTCCGGACTTGAACGACCCAACGCGTGAGCGCACCGGGGCTGCCGGCATGTGGCCTAAGGAGCAAGGCAAAGTACCCCATGCCTGACACCAGTCGGGTCATCTCGGGGCAAGCGGCGGTGAGTTCGTCCAGGAGTTCGTGCTGCCCGGCCTCGAGGCTGTCGGGCCTGGTCAGCAGCATCCGGGCGAGCCGACGTGACGGGACATGGCTGCGGTCGGCGTCCGCGCGGCCTAGGTTGACGTACTTGTACAGAAGGTTCAGACAGCCCGCGAAGCCGAAGGACTCGACCTCTCCGAAGCAGCGAGCCCGTGGACCGTACCGGCCGCCGGATCGTGCGGGCCTGACCGACGGCCTGCGACCGCTGCGGCGAACCGAGGCCGGTCGGCAGACACCGGAGCCCCGCCCGGCCACCGAAGCCAACGACCCGCAAGGCCCGCGGCGCACGGACCGCCGAAGACAACGAGACAGAACCCCCCTCCTGCCCGAAAAACAGTTCGGCGCTGGCCGAGGCCGACCCGCCTCACGAGCCGAGCAGGACCACCGACGCGGCCGGACCCAGTACGCCGTCGGGCAGTTCGGCCCTCTCCGCCGTCCCGTCGACCACGCCCACCAGGAACGCGAGCATGCCTCCCGCGCACTCCCACCAGGCACCGTTGCGCCCGCCGGCGACCACCGGCCACTGCCCGGGATCCCGGCCGGCCGTGCGCCAGTAGAAGACATCACCTTCGAGCGACTCACCCCACGGCAGCAGCCCTCCCGGCTCCGGGTAGACCGCGTAGCCCCCGGTGTCACCGGACTCCCGCAGATCCCGCAGGACGTCAAGGCCGTACCGCACGCCCTCGACGTACTCCTTCTCCCCTCCGGGCACCGGACTCCAGATCCGGAGGAACCCGTCGACCTCGACCGCAGGGTAAGCCTCGGCGAACTCCCTGAAATCCACCGGCAGACCGACCCCCAACGAGCGCTCCAGGCCAGGCCAGTCAACCCGGCGGACCGCAGCCGGACGCACCGCCCGCAGCCCCTGCAACACGCGTTCAAGGTCCGAAACGTTCAGCATCAGTCCTGCCAGCCCGAGTTACTCACCGGTATCACGTCGAACAGCGGTCCCGTCTCGGCAACAGCCGCCACCCCTGCCCCCGTGGGCAGGGAGTTCATGCCAAGCCACCCGAGTGCATCCTGCCCCATGGCCTCCGCATGAACAGCCTCCACAGCGCCGGCCCGGACGACCACGAGGAGACAGGCTCCTGCCGAAGCGCCGCCGACAGCCTCAAGCAGACCCCCGTCACCTCTCTCGCGGCCTCGCAACGGGACCCCGGCCTTCGCACCCGGGGCCGGGGCAGGCGAGCGCCATCGCATCGGCCATCACCGTGTACGCCGGGCCGGCCGCTACCGCGGCATCCGCCAAGCCGTCCGCAAACACCTCACCGCCCTCCGTGCAGGCACCGCCAAACCGGTACCGGTCCGCATGCCCAGACCCCGCAAGACCACCACCTGGACCATGCGGCCCCGGGAGACGCTCACCGACAGCCAGCACAAGCGGCTGCTTCAGGTCCCGCTCGCCCGCCCGGCCATCAGCCGGACCTGCGACCTCGCCCGGCCCTTCGCCGACCCCACCGCCGGTCTTACTCTGCCCTGGAGCAGCGGCCCCGTCGAAGGTCACGTCAACCGGATCAAGATGCTCAAACGACAGATGTACGGACAGGCCTCGCTACCACTCCTGCGCAAGCGGGTCCTCCTCGCATGACGCTCCGTCACCGCTTCACGAAAATCTTGACTGAACCTCTCGATGACGCCGCCGACCACCCGCACCTGGTCCCGCCGCGGCCACACCCCTGTGGTCCGCGTCCGGGGCCGCTCCCGCCGCCGCTTATCGGTCGCCGCCCTGGCCTGCTACAAGACCGGTGAACCCTCGCGGCTTATCTACCGGCCCTGCCCGGACGCCCGGCCCGACGGGCGCAAAAGCTTCTCCTGGAAGGACTACCGCGACCTGATCCAGACCGCCCACCAGCAGCTCGGCGGCCCGATCGTACTGGTCTGGGACAACCTCAACACCCACCTGACTGCCGGAATGCACCGCTACATCGCCGACTATTGTTCTATTGTTTTGCGGCAAGTGGGGTCTGGCCGCCGTGACCGCTCTGCCCTGTGCCCCGAGACCGGGAAGAACGCCGCTGGCTTACTCGTCATCAGACGCCAGCAGCGACGAGCAGTGCATGGCGCGGCCTACGGACTGACCGCGCCCAGCATCTGTGACGGCCCGCGGATCGGCGCCGTACTCAACGTCATGCATCTATCGGAACTTGGTCAGGGGCCCCACGCAGACCTGTGGCCTGCGGTGCAGCCGCTGATCAGAGTGATGAAACCGGCTGCACATTCAATCCCCCGGGCGCTGAACTCGACGACGTGACCGCAACGAGGGCGCCAGGCTCTCAAACGAAGAGCCACTCCGAGCGGCCCACGGAAAGGGACATGACCATGCCGAAGGCTCTGTACCAGCGGATAGGGTTAGCCGCGTACGTTGCCACCTTGGTGGGTGGCGTCGCCGTCGGCGCGCCCGCCCATGCAGAGACAGCGCACCAGACAACCGCGGCCGGGCCGACCGCAACGTCTCACAGCGCCGCCGCGGTGACCCTAAGACGCTGTTGTCGTTCCGATCTTGAGGGGTGTGCGTCGAACGGGAGTCTCGATCGGGTGATCGCAGCTGGCCGCGGGCATGAGAACAGGGCC
>NZ_JBIVXP010000049.1:0-3767 GCF_044769305.1 Streptomyces sp. NPDC090499 | reverse complement strand
TGGAGGTGATGAAGCGCATTGATCCACTGAAAGGCCTCAAACTGGCACAGCGACAGAACTCGCATACCGGCATGAGGCATGCCTTAATGCCCTCTGAGAGGGCGGTACGTGAATTGATGTCCGTTTCGCTCTTTCGGGATGGGCATGTGCGCTGGCCGCGGCGTCGTCGGGCGGCTATGGCCGCGGCTGGGTGAACAAGCCCTGCTCGGTCTCGACCAGGATTCCGCGCTCGGTCAGCCGCTTGAGTTTCAGGCGGGTGTTGTTGATGTTGTTGGGTGCGATCTCCATGTCCATCGCCTCGCACACCTGCCGCGCCCGCAGGGGGGTGTCGGCCGCGGCGAACACCGCCATGATCTGCTGGTAGGCCGGATGGTCCGGCAGCTTCGGGGCCGGCGGCGCGGGCGGCTGCGGATCGGGCAGTTCCAGCAGTGTCTTGCGGGTGATCCGGACTTCCTCGGCGGCCCGGCCGAGTTCGTCCAGCCGTGCGGTCAGCTGCGCGATCTGCTCCCTTGTCGCCTCGGCTTGTGCGGTGATCTCCCGTTCCCGCTCTTCCAGCCGCGCCAGTACCGCCCCGAGGGTGAGCTCCCCGCCGGTCATGCGCTGCGCCAGGCCGCAGCGGTGTCCCCGGTCAGTCGGCGCAGTATCACCGCGGTCATCGCCCAGTACACCCGTGACTCTGAACTGCGCGGCAGGTGCTCGTAGTCGCGCACCAGCCTGCGGTGCAGCATCAAGATCCCGTAGGCGCGCTCCACGATCCACCGTTTGGGGATCGGCACGAACCCGGTCTGGGTCGGGTTGCGCTCGACGATCTCCACCTCGATGCCCACCGTCTGGCCGTGCGCGACGACGGCGTTCTTGAAGCCCTGGTCGACCAGGGCCTTCTGAACGGTGTCGGTGTCGGCGGCGACCTTGTCCAGCAGCGTGATACCGGCGGCGTTGTCGTGCACGGACGCGGCGAGCACCACCACCGCGATCACCAGGCCCAACACGTCAACGGCCAGGCCACGCTTGCGGCCCGGCACTTTTTTTGCCGCATCACGCCCTGTCGACTTTGCGGGCACCCCGGCCGCCGCGTGCACGCTCTGGGTGTCGAGCACCACCAGGCTCGGGTCCGCCTTCCGCCGCGCTTTCTCCCGCACCTTCCAGCGCAGCAGGTCGTGGATGGTCTGGTCGGTGCCGTCGTCACGCCACTTGGTGAAGTAGTACATCACCGCGCCGCGCGGCGGCAGGTCGTGCGGAAGCAGGTCCCACTGGCAGCCGGTGCGGCCCTGGTAGAGAAGCGCGTTGACGATCTCCCGCATTTCGTACCGGCCCTGGTGGCCGCTGACCGAGCGGTGCGCGGCCTTCCACGCGGCGATCACCGGCTCGACCAGCGCCCACTGCTCGTCGGACAGGTCGGTCTTGTAGGACTTGCGCTCGCTCACGGTGTTCAGCCCAGCACGCCCGAGCCCTTCGACCGGCTGGGATGCCGCAGTCCCATACGTTCAGGTGACGCTAAATCGCCTATCGGCTCAAATACCATCCTCTTACGGACAAGGAACGAGCCGATGGCGAGCGTGTCCAGAGGGCCTACGGCAAAGCTCGCCAGGCACGACGACACCACGCGTACGCATCCGAGCTGCGATCGACGCGCTGGAGTGAATCTGCACATTCAGTGGACCCGCGCCAGGAACGCCGGTCCGTAAATAGGACGAGTTCAGTGAGGCCGGTAAGTCTCGCGCGGGCTTCCGTGCTCGGCGACCAGGCCGAACTGGTTCGGCTCGCTGCGAGGGGACAGGGCGTCCAGGATGACGGACACCGTGCCGATCACCTTGTCCGGCTCCTATGCCGCGGATTCGAGTCGCTCCAGGTCAGCGGCCTACACGAGGGCGACGAGCGGCTTGCCGTGGCGGGTAGGACGACGTGTTCCCCGCCGTAGACGACGCGGTTGACCAGCTCCGCAAGCTCGGACCTGGGCTTGCGTCACTGAAATCTCAGGGCCATGCTGCGTATCGCAGTTCTGTACGTCCTGTACGTTTTACGAGAGCGTTTCCGCCGAGCTGATCACACGACACCGGTCGGTCGGCTGTGCGTGTGACCGACCAAAAGGGAGTTGCTTGAAGTGCGGGGGGACCTGGTCCGTCTGAAGGAGGCCAGTGAGTGTTACGCGTTGGTCTTCATCCACCCGCCGTGTGGGCGGAGTTGACGCCGCTCAGGCGTCTCAGCACGCCGCGTAGGCTGCCGGGCCCGGGCCTGGCCTCCATCCCGAAGGAATGGTCTTGTTCAGTGTGCTGCGGATCCGGGACTACCGGTTTCTCGCGTTCGGTCAACTGCTGTCCAATCTCGGCGACTGGTTCCTGCTCCTCGCGGTCCCGTACTACGTCCTGGAGCTGACCGGCTCCGCCATGGCGTCGGGGTTCTCGCTGGCCGCGGGAACGGTTCCGGCGCTGGTCCTCGGCCCGCTGGCGGGGGCGCTCGTCGACCGTTGGAACCGGCTGCGCGTCATGATCGCCGCGGACCTGGTCCGCATGGTGGCGGTGTCGCTGATGCTGTGGGTGGACAGTCCGGACGAGGTGTGGCTGATCTACGTCGCGTTGGTCCTGGAGTCGTCCCTGAGCCAGCTGTTCAACCCGGCCTCCGCCGCCCTGCTCCCACAACTGGTCGGCCGTGGGGGCGACCTCCACGCGGCGAACTCCGTGAGCGCCCTCATCGTCGGCTCCATCCGGCTCGTCGGCGGCCCGTTGGGCGGGGCCGTGTACGGCGGCCTTGGTTTCACGGCAGTCGTCGCCATCGACACGATCAGCTACGCGTGTTCGGCACTTTGCCTCACGATGGTCCGCAACCGGTCGCAGACGACGGCGTGCCAAAGCACCGGGGCGGGGCGTGGGCAGGTAAGCAGGCTGGCCGCCGAGATCCGCGACGGAGTCGCACAGATACGCCACAGTCCGTGGCTGGCGGCGCTGGCGGCAGCCGGTGCCCTCTTCGCGATCGCCACGTCCGCCGTGAACGTCGGCCTCATCCCGTACATGGACCGGGTCCTGCACGCCTCACCACAGATCCTCGGCCTGCTCTTCGGGGCTTTCGGTGCAGGGCTCCTGCTCGGGGTGCCGCTCAGCCGCGCACTCGCCCGGAGACTCGCCGACCGGACAGTGCTGGTGGGCTCCCTCACAGCGCTCGCCGTGACCTTCGCGGCGACATTCAACACCCCCGTGATCGAGTGGAGCGCCGCGCTGTTCCTCACAATCGGGGCGCCCATGGTCTGTTTCACCATCACGAGCGGGACGCTCGTCGCCCGTTACACCCCTGATGCTGTGCTGGGCAGGGTCAGCGCAACCTACGGATTTCTACAGGCGGCGGCCTCCTTGTCGGGCATGGTGGCGGGCTCACTGCTGAGCGAGGCGCTGGGCATCGTGGCGATGATGAACCTGTGCTGCGTCACCATCGCACTGGCCGCCGGAACGATGCTGCTCATGCCGCGGCGTCAGCCCCCGATCCCCGAGGATGTGTCCCTCGGGGAAGCGGCGTGACGTGGACGGCCGGCCGTCTCGTCATCCAGCTCGATGGAGCGGAGTGCGACGACCGAGCAGGGCTTGTTCACCCAGCCGTGGCCGTAGTCTCCCGGCGACGTCGCGGCCAGCCCGCTTACCCTTGCCGAAAGGGCCAAACGGACATCAACTCACGTACCACCCTCTGAGAGGGCATTAAGGCATGCCTCATGCCGGTATGCGAGTTCTGTCGCTGTGCCAGTTTGAGGCCTTTCAGTGGATCAATGCGCTTCATCACCTCCA
>NZ_JBIVXP010000048.1:0-3832 GCF_044769305.1 Streptomyces sp. NPDC090499 | reverse complement strand
GCCCTGTTCTCATGCCCGCGGCCAGCTGCGATCACCCGATCGAGACTCCCGTTCGACGCACACCCCTCAAGATCGGAACGACAACAGCGTCTCAGGCTCGGCCGGATGACCCGGGCCCTGCGCTCGCGCAGCCTGAGGACCGAACTGCGCACCGGTCTCGCCCACACCGTGCCCGAGCCCCCCGACCCCGACGGCCTGGTGGCGGCCGCTCCCGCCGCGCCGACGATGACCCGCCGCGGCGCACTCGGCATGGTGGGCGCGGGATCGCTGCTTCTCCTCGTGGTGACCGCCGGACAGAGCATCGGTGGTTGGATGCGCGGCACAGCACTGCTCGCTCCGCACAACCGCGATCCGGGCAGCGGTCCGAACAGCTTCCAGATCAACAAGACGGCGGCGAAGGTCGGCATCACCCCCGCGCTCGTCGGCCCCACCTGGCGACTGGAGGTGCACGGACGCGGAGCGCCGCAGGTCTTCACCCGCGAGCAGCTTCTGGCGATGCCTCAGCATGGCGCCGCACTGCCGATCGCCTGTGTGGAGGGTTGGTCCACCGAGGACCAACACTGGAGCGGACTGCGGCTGGCCGACCTCGCTGCCCTGGCCGGTCTGCCCGACGCGGCAAGCGTCCTGGTCCAGTCGATCCAACCGCCAGGCCCCTTTACCAGGGTGGTGCTGCGCGGCAACCAGATCCGCGACCCCCGAGCGCTGCTCGCCCTGCGCGTCAACGGCGCGGACCTCTCGCTCGACCACGGCTACCCGGCCCGCGTCATCGTCCCGGCCAACCCCGGCGTGAACAACACCAAGTGGGTTCACCGGCTCACCTTCAGGGCGTGACCATGGCACGACTCGTCCGCTGGTACGGCTCCGGACCGCTGCACCTGCTCGTCCTGATTGCCTCGTTCGCCCTGACTGGGTATGCCCTGGTGCGCTTGTTCGCCGTCCAGCCCTGGGAGGTGGCGATCTGGTTCGTCGGCGCGGCCGTCCTCCACGACCTCATCCTGCTGCCCCTGTACTCGCTGGCCGACCTGTCGGCGCTCTCCGTCCTGCGGCACCAAGCCGCCGATGCCTCCGACAGGCCGACGGTGCGGTGGATCAACCACCTGCGGGTTCCCGCCTTTCTGTCCGGTCTCCTCCTGCTGGTCTGGTTCCCTCTCATCCTCCGTCTGGCGGGGCCCTACCCCGGTGACACCGGCCTGTCCGACAGCGTCTACCTCGGCCGATGGCTGGCGATCACCGGCGTGCTCTTCGCAGCCTCCGCGGTCGCCTTCGCCGCGCGACTGCGCCGAGTGCGCCGGCCCGGCGACGACGAGAGCCGCTCCGCTGCCGGGCCTGGCACGGCACTGTGACAGCAGACGAGAACGACCTGTACGCCGCGGACGAGGACCCTTACGCCCTCGCTCTGCGGCCCGGCCGGGAACCGGTGTACCTACGGCTGGAAGACGGGCGCCGCATTCGGATGCCGGTTCACCGTTGGCACGAACAGCCCACGGCTGCCGACAGGACCGTGCTGGAACGCTGTGCCGGCCCCGTCCTCGACATCGGCTGCGGTCCGGGCCGTATGTGCAGAGCGCTTCTGAGCCGGGGAGTCTTCGCTTTCGGGGTCGACATCGCACCTCGTGCGGTCGCACTCACCACTGTCCAGGGTGGGCTCGCACTGTGCCGGTCGGTCTTCGACCGTCTGCCGGCCGAGCGCGGCTGGCAGACGGTTCTGCTGATCGACGGCAACGTCGGCATCGGAGGCGACCCGCACAGCCTGCTGCGCCGCTGTGGTGGACTCATGGCCCCGGCGGGACGCCTCGTCATCGAGGTCGACCCGGATGACACCGAGGAGCTGTGCACGGCGCGGTTCGAGGACCTCCAGGGCCACAGCGGCCCGCCCTTCCCCTGGGCGCTGCTGGGACGACGCGCGCTACGCAGGGCCGCCGAGGACCTCGCCCTCAGCATCACCGACCAGTGGACGAGCGGACACCGCAGTTTCCTCACCCTGGCTCATCGAAAATCTGAACCCACGACGACACACGAGGAAGGGGATCTCAATGAAGGCCATTGTGGTGACCGACCAGGCCGCGGGAACGGCCGGGATGACGCTGACGGAGCGGCCTGAGCCGTCCGCGGCGATCAACGACGTCATCGTTCGGATTCATGCATCGGGCTTCGTCCCGACGGAGATGGAGTGGCCATCGACCTGGACCGATCGCGCCGGCCGTGACAAGACACCGTCGATCCCCGGCCACGAGCTGGCCGGAGTGGTCACCGCCCTCGGCTACGGCACGACGGGGCTGTCGGCCGGGCAGCGGGTGTTCGGCCTCGCCGACTGGCACCGCGACGGCACCTTGGCGGAGTACGTTGCGATCGAAGCACGCAACCTCGCACCGCTGCCCGGTGACGTCGACTTCACGGTAGCCGCGTCCCTGCCCATCTCAGGTCTGACCGCGTGGCAGGGGCTGTTCCAGCACGGCCGCCTGCAGACCGGCCAGACCGTGCTCGCCCATGGGGCGGCAGGGGCAGTCGGGACGATGGTTACCCAGCTCGCACGTGAGGCCGGCGCTTACGTCATCGGCACCGGACGCGCCGCCGACCGTGAGAAGGCACTCGACTTCGGCGCGCATGAGTTCGTCGACCTTGAGAACGACGCGCTGAAGGACGTCGGCGGCGTCGATCTGGTCTTCGATGTCATCGGCGGCGACGTCCAGAAGCGGTCCGCTGCCCTGATCAGGGCAGGAGGAACGCTGGTGTCCGTCGTCGGCCCGGTCGAGGCGCGGCCCACTGACGGTCTGGCGGTGGACTTCGTTGTCGAGGCCGATCGTGCCGAACTGGGTGAGATCGTGCAGCGGGTGCGGGACGGACGGCTGCGGACGAACATCGGTGACGTCGCGAGCTTGGATGATGCCGTCGGTGTCCTTAACCCGACCACGCGACGCAGCGGGAAGACAGTCATCCGCGTACGCCCGTAGGGAGTGATGGCCACAGTCCGACTGGCGGGTGGCGGGTCATCCGCACGGTGTACGAGATGAAGCGGCTCGGCCGCGACGTGCTCGTGGGCGAGCCTAGAACCTGACGTCGTCCACCAAGCTTGCGGCGGTCGACGACGACGTGGCGGTGAGCCCGTGCAGCATCGACCTGCCACCCATCGCGGTCAAACCACCGCAGTGGTTCACGCCCGACCAGACGCAGAGCATCCTCGACGCACTCGCCCCCGCCTGGCGGACGATGTGCCTGCTCGGCTTCTACACCGGACCGCGCTGGGGAGAGCTCTTCGGCCTGCACCGCCACCGCATCGACACACGGCGAAGCGAGAGGTTGGATTGTCGGTCATGACGCTCGTTGGACGCTCCGAGCTCCCGCACGCGGGACAACGGGCGGATAAAAAGCCCCTGAGCTGGGCTTTTGCGTGACTCGTCCAGGCTGACATCTTTCCGATGACCTCCCACGTGGAGTGCGTCGCGATCCTGGAACCCGCCGGGCAAGGCCGCTGACCTGCCGTTTTCTGACTTCTTCTGGCTGCTCGACCTGTTTCCGGGCGTGGGAACAGGTGAAGGCGGACGATGCCGCGTGACCTTCGCATTCGTCTGAGGGGGAGGGGTGCGTGGTGGTGGCGGCGCCCGTTGGTTCTTGCGGCGTGACGCACGAATGACGTATGGCCTGAAAGGCCGTCAGGTCGTTGGAGGGCCTGGAACAGGTGCGGAGGCGACACGGCAGGTCGACTGGATGCGCGCCCGCGTGTTGTTCCTCTGCTGGTCCTTAGACGCTGTTGTCGTTCCGATCTTGAGGGGTGTGCGTCGAACGGGAGTCTCGATCGGGTGATCGCAGCTGGCCGCGGGCATGAGAACAGGGC
>NZ_JBIVXP010000047.1:1484-2814 GCF_044769305.1 Streptomyces sp. NPDC090499 | reverse complement strand
GGACGAGTCAGAAACCGTTGATGTAGGCGAAGGACATGCGAAAGGTCCGGCGTAGAGGGTAAGACCCCCGTAGCTGAAACATTGACGGCTCGTTTGAGAGACACCCAAGTAGCACGGGGCCCGAGAAATCCCGTGTGAATCTGG
This sequence comes from Streptomyces sp. NPDC090499, assembly GCF_044769305.1. Lineage (NCBI taxonomy): Bacteria > Bacillati > Actinomycetota > Actinomycetes > Kitasatosporales > Streptomycetaceae > Streptomyces > Streptomyces sp. NPDC090499. The sequence continues at coordinate 2,670 of NZ_JBIVXP010000047.1, read as the reverse complement.
CGGGACCACCCGCTAAGCCTAAATATTCCCTGGTGACCGATAGCGGATAGTACCGTGAGGGAATGGTGAAAAGTACCCCGGGAGGGGAGTGAAATAGTACCTGAAACCGTGTGCCTACAAGCCGTGGGAGCATCCTTGTGGTGTGACTGCGTGCCTTTTGAAGAATGAGCCTGCGAGTTTGCGGTGTGTTGCGAGGTTAACCCGTGTGGGGTAGCCGTAGCGAAAGCGAGTCCGAAGAGGGCGTTTCAGTAGCACGCTCAAGACCCGAAGCGGAGTGATCTAGCCATGGGCAGGTTGAAGCGGAGGTAAGACTTCGTGGAGGACCGAACCCACCAGGGTTGAAAACCTGGGGGATGACCTGTGGTTAGGGGTGAAAGGCCAATCAAACTCCGTGATAGCTGGTTCTCCCCGAAATGCATTTAGGTGCAGCGTCGTGTGTTTCTTGCCGGAGGTAGAGCACTGGATAGGCGATGGGCCCTACCGGGTTACTGACCTTAGCCAAACTCCGAATGCCGGTAAGTGAGAGCGCGGCAGTGAGACTGTGGGGGATAAGCTCCATGGTCGAGAGGGAAACAGCCCAGAGCATCGACTAAGGCCCCTAAGCGTACGCTAAGTGGGAAAGGATGTGGAGTCGCACAGACAACCAGGAGGTTGGCTTAGAAGCAGCCACCCTTGAAAGAGTGCGTAATAGCTCACTGGTCTAGTGATTCCGCGCCGACAATGTAGCGGGGCTCAAGCGTACCGCCGAAGTCGTGTCATTCCAGAATTAGGGCCAACGCCTTCTGGGATGGGTAGGGGAGCGTCGTGTGCCGGGTGAAGCAGCACCGGAAGGTAGTTGTGGACGGTTCACGAGTGAGAATGCAGGCATGAGTAGCGATTCACACGTGGGAAACGTGTGCGCCGATTGACTAAGGGTTCCTGGGTCAAGCTGATCTGCCCAGGGTAAGTCGGGACCTAAGGCGAGGCCGACAGGCGTAGTCGATGGATAACCGGTTGATATTCCGGTACCCGCTGTGAAGCGTCAAACATCGAACCCATTGATGCTAAGGCCGTGAAGCCGTCCTGGAGCCTTCGGGCAAAGGGGAGTGGTGGAGCCGCTGATCCAAGGTGGTAGTAGGTGAGTGATGGGGTGACGCAGGAAGGTAGTCCAGCCCGGGCGGTGGTTGTCCCGGGGTAAGGGTGTAGC
>NZ_JBIVXP010000047.1:0-1387 GCF_044769305.1 Streptomyces sp. NPDC090499 | reverse complement strand
CCGGTGATGGGATTTACTTCCTGAGCTGGGGGTGGCCGCAGAGACCAGCGAGAAGCGACTGTTTACTAAAAACACAGGTCCGTGCGAAGCCGTAAGGCGATGTATACGGACTGACGCCTGCCCGGTGCTGGAACGTTAAGGGGACCGGTTAGCTCTGATTCGTCAGGGCGAAGCTGAGAACTTAAGCGCCAGTAAACGGCGGTGGTAACTATAACCATCCTAAGGTAGCGAAATTCCTTGTCGGGTAAGTTCCGACCTGCACGAATGGCGTAACGACTTCTCGACTGTCTCAACCATAGGCCCGGTGAAATTGCACTACGAGTAAAGATGCTCGTTTCGCGCAGCAGGACGGAAAGACCCCGGGACCTTTACTACAGTTTGATATTGGTGTTCGGTTCGGCTTGTGTAGGATAGCTGGGAGACTGTGAACTCCGGACGCCAGTTCGGGGGGAGTCGTCGTTGAAATACCAGTCTGGTCGTGCTGGATGTCTAACCTGGGTCCGTGATCCGGATCAGGGACAGTGTCTGATGGGTAGTTTAACTGGGGCGGTTGCCTCCTAAAGAGTAACGGAGGCGCCCAAAGGTTCCCTCAGCCTGGTTGGCAATCAGGTGTTGAGTGTAAGTGCACAAGGGAGCTTGACTGTGAGACCGACGGGTCGAGCAGGGACGAAAGTCGGGACTAGTGATCCGGCGGTGGCTTGTGGAAGCGCCGTCGCTCAACGGATAAAAGGTACCCCGGGGATAACAGGCTGATCTTCCCCAAGAGTCCATATCGACGGGATGGTTTGGCACCTCGATGTCGGCTCGTCGCATCCTGGGGCTGGAGTCGGTCCCAAGGGTTGGGCTGTTCGCCCATTAAAGCGGTACGCGAGCTGGGTTTAGAACGTCGTGAGACAGTTCGGTCCCTATCCGCTGCGCGCGCAGGAATATTGAGAAGGGCTGTCCCTAGTACGAGAGGACCGGGACGGACGAACCTCTGGTGTGCCAGTTGTTCTGCCAAGGGCATGGCTGGTTGGCTACGTTCGGGAGGGATAACCGCTGAAAGCATCTAAGCGGGAAGCCTGCTTCGAGATGAGTATTCCCACCCACTTGATGGGGTAAGGCTCCCAGTAGACGACTGGGTTGATAGGCCGGATCTGGAAGCCCAGTAATGGGTGGAGGTGACCGGTACTAATAGGCCGAGGGCTTGTCCTCAGTTGCTCGCGTCCACTGTGTTGGTTCTGAAACCACGAACAGCCCCACGTTGCCACAGCGTGGTGCGGCTGACAGTTTCATAGTGTTTCGGTGGTCATAGCGTGAGGGAAACGCCCGGTTACATTCCGAACCCGGAAGCTAAGCCTTACAGCGCCGATGGTACTGCAGGGGGGACCCTGTGGGAGAGTAGGAC
>NZ_JBIVXP010000046.1:0-5267 GCF_044769305.1 Streptomyces sp. NPDC090499 | reverse complement strand
GAGGCCCTGTTCTCATGCCCGCGGCCAGCTGCGATCACCCGATCGAGACTCCCGTTCGACGCACACCCCTCAAGATCGGAACGACAACAGCGTCTAAGTCGATGCCGCAACCGCGACTCAGCCCACACCTGCGCGCGGCAGTGGCTGCTGCCATGATCATGGGCGGGAAGAGCTCCGCTGGCCAATGAAGGCCAGAGGCCAGCGGAGCTTCCCAGTCTCGCCCGTCTAAGCCACCCTCCGCCGCCCCGGGCTGCGATCCCACCGCTTGGCGAAGGACTGCACGGAAGCAGCAGTGAAGACGGGTCCAGCGCCAATGCGCCCAATAGGACGAGGGAAGTCAGGATGGCTGCCGTCCAGCTGAGCGACTCGCTGGCGACTTACACCCAACTCTGCGGCTGCTTCCCTGTATCCCATGAGTTCTTGTTCTTGAGGATGCTCGCGTTCTGCGTTGGCTTGCTCTGCCGTGATCACGCGCAGCCCCGTCAGTTCAGGCTCACGCCCCAGCATGGCCTTCAGGCCCCCGTGCGCAGTCTCGAAGGCCTGTGGCGCTGCTACCGCCAGCGTGGGCGCCATCAGCCGCCACACCAGGTAGAGGCGTCGCCATCGCTCCTCATACCGGAGGGTTCCCCCGGGGAAGCGCCACAACTCGTCGATCACCTCGTCAGTAGGCGCATCGAGGTCGTCAACGATCACAGATGCCTGCCATTCCTTTTCCATGACCCCTTCTCCTGTGTCCTCTTCTCAGCACTTGCTGCTTCGTCCCGGGAACGGGGAACGGGGACCTGGCCTTCCGGCCCCCGCCGTGCCCGCCTAGTCCTCCTCAGGGGAGACCCAGCCTGCTCGTCGCAGTTGATTGATCAAGTCGATCCACCCGCTCTCCGTCTCGGGCTCGCCGCCGATCGCGATAACCGTGCCGTCACGGGACAAAACCCAAGAGCCCTTGGCCGTCTGTCGACTGCTGACTCCCCGACGATCCAGCTCCGCGAGAAGCAGATCCATAGGACGCGTCATCCCACCCTCCCCTCAAACCTAGCCGATGTCAAGCTTTAAGGACCCGGAGACCCTACCCATCAAGCCTTGCTTTCCGCAACCTTTGAGGTCGGGGACCTGACCTACGGCCCAACCCGGACGTCGGTGTCGCCCGCGAGGCCTTCGTCCGGTGGTCCCACCCCGACCCCCAGCCCGCCGGCATCCCCCACCTGACGGCCGCGCGCCAGCCCGGCCAACGCGCACCCCGGCCCGCGTGGACGCTATCCGCCGCCGCGCCCGGGACCCGGCTCGCCGACGCCGACGGCTTCCCCGCCGACCCCGGACGGCCACTCAAACTGGAACTGCACCCGTGGGCGTCCTGGCAGGGCGATCAAGCCTGGGACATCGCCGCCAGGGCGCTGCGCTCCACCCGCCAGCTGCTGGTCGATGACCGCCTCGCCGGCAAACGACGCGAGCTGCTGAGTGCGAAGAAGAAGGCCTGGCGCGCCAACCGAGACGCTCGACTGGCAGCCGGCCGCGCCCCAGGAGCAGAGCCGAAGTCGGTCCGACTCACGGCCGCGGAGAAAGACGAGGTCGCCGGCGCTGTCCGCCCGGTCACCATGGCGGACTACCTGTACCGGCTGCGCATCAAGGCCAACTACGAAGACGTCACAGTGTTCTCTAGCGGACCAACCACTGACCATGAAGCTGCTCAGGTCGGCGCCGACCTCGTCGCCTTGGCTTCTGCGACCCTGCTCGTTCACGAACTGCGCACCGCTGCCTTCATCGGTTCCGCCGAACTGGTCAAGGCCATGGATGCCGTACTGCCACAGAACGCCGCAGACTCCGCCAGCGGCATGGCGCAGCGCCGTGAACTCCACGCCCGCATCTGACTCCGCCACCAGTTCCTGTGTGAGCGACGCCCGATACTCAAAGAGGGTCCGGCCAGAATATCGGCTAAAAAGGACAGTTCATCACGATCGGCCCGGCACTATGCCGACTTCGGAGAACACACTGTGGGTCGCATGGATGAACCGGGAAGATGCCCCGCATGGGGGGAACACGTACGCGCCGGGTCGCTGCCGTCCTTGTCGTTCTGCAGGCCGCCGCCGCTGCGATGGCGCTATGGCTGTCCAGGCAGTTCCAGGTGGCGCGGATGGCTGCCACCATCGTCGCCCTCGTGCCCACACTGCCCGGCACCTACCTGGCCTGGGCGGCTTACCGTGCCGACCGCGACGAGGCTGCAGCAGACATCGACGCCAAGGCCAAAACCCTGGCCACAGCCGTGGCCAGGGCCGAAACCCTGCAGCGCGCCCAGTTGATCGGCCCCGGCGCCCACTGCATCCCCCTGGCCTTCACCCACCGGCCCGAGCCCTCCAACAACGCCGCCGGCCCCGCCCCCAACGGACATCTCACCGACATCGTCGCCTACTACCAGAACCTCCGCCCGGGCCGGCTGGTCATCACCGGCGAACCCGGTGCCGGAAAGACCCTGCTCGCCCTCCAGCTCATCCTCGGGCTGCTGGCCCACCCCCAGACCAGCAGCGCAGGCCCGGTTGCGATCCGTCTCTCCCTGGCCGACTGGGACCCCGCACGTCCGCTGCCCGAATGGCTCGCTGAGCGGATACACGATCAGTTCCGCGACATAGGCCTCAGCCTCGCGGACGTCCGGCGGCTGGTGCGGGAGTATCGCGTCCTGCCCGTCCTTGACGGCCTGGACGAGATGGACACCGCCACCACCCCACCCGCCCGCCGCCGCGCCGTGCGGGCCTTGCAGCAGGTCAACGCCTACCAGGACCCCTCGGGCAACGCCCCCGTCATCTTGACCTGTCGCACCGACCAGTACACCGAACTGGCCATGCTGGACATCCGGATGCGCGAGGCCGCCCGCATCGAACTGGATCCCGTCACTCCTGCCCAGGCCGCCGCGTACCTCACCGCCCGGAGCACAAACCCAGCCCGCTGGCTGAGCGTCCTACACACGCTGACCGCAGCACCGGAGGGCACGCTGGCGCAGGCGCTGAGCACTCCTTGGCGGCTCAACCTGGCCGTCACCGCCTACGAGGAACGCCACCCCGCAACCCTCGCCTATCTCCGTGCCCCCGACGTCCTGCTGACTCTCGCCTCCCCCAGCGTGGTCCGGGACCACCTGTTCGCCCTGTACCTGCCGGCCGCCATCAGCCAGCACCCCACCGATCCCGGCCGCTACCGGCCCGATCAGACCCACAACTGGCTTGCCGCGCTCGCCACGTACCTCACTACCACCTCCGCGTCCACCGACATCGTGCTGCACCAGTTATGGCCGATGGCCGGCTCCCGCCGAGTCCGTGGCACGGACGCTCTGCTCGCCACCGCAGTGGCCCTGCTTTTTGCCGGTCTGCTCCTCGCACAGACCTCCGTGAACCTCGGTTCTCTACGCCAGGTCATGGGCGCGACAGGGTTCACGGCAGTGGCCGCGCTCATCATCATCCGGGCCATGTCAGCGCAGGTAGGCCCGCCCGTGACCATCCCAATACGCCGTCTGCGTACACCTATTGGCAGACAGCGGCTTGTCCGCATGCTCGCCGTGACGCTGGCCGGAGGGCTGGCAGGAGGCGTAGCGATCGGTATCGCCGCTCGAACCGCATACGCCATCGCCGCCGGCCTGGCGTACGCTCTCGCGGCCGCGCTCGCCACAGGGCTCAGTTGGCGGGCGCACGTTGCAGGACGCGAGGACCCCGTCGTTGCCCGCCCCAGCAGCGCTGTCTGGGGAGATCTCGCAGTCGGGCTCACGACCGGGCTCGTAGCAGGCTGTGCGACCGGGCTCACGGTCGGGCTCACGCAAGGTGTGGCTGGCGGTCTCGCCGCCGGCGTGACCGCCGGCGTCTCGGGCGCACTTGCCGTCGGGACCGCAGCCGGCCTGGCATACGGCTTGGCCGCCGGGCTCACCACCGGCCTCGCAACAGGTCTCGTCACCGGGCTCGGCACTGGATTCACACTCGGCCTTGCAGGCGGAGTCGTGGGCGGCATCTACCTGTTCACGGGAGCGGGCCGACGGTATCTAGTCTTCCTGTGCTGCTCCCGCGGCCGACTGCCCTGGAGGCTTGGCGGCTTCCTCAACTGGGCCTACGGGGCAGGCCTACTACGGACCTCAGGAACGGCGTACCAGTTCCGTCACCGCGAACTCCAGGACTGGCTCACCGCCCATCCCCGCCCGTAGCACTGGCCAAACGTCTGCCTCTCGATGTTGGTCTATCGAGGAAACGCGATGGCCTGCGCATACGCGACCCACATGGTGTGGATTTCCCGTGCCGATGCCCGACAACCCCTCATCCCAAGGTGCTCGGGTGGTGCCCCGTCCTGTTTGGCATGGCGGTGCTAATCGAGTCGCCGCCGGCGGGGCCCCGCTGATAGACAGATGCGATGGAGGACGACGACTCGTATGGGTTCCAGGCAGGGCAGTCCGGGCTGATCGTGAGGGTTCCGGAGGCGGAGCCTGCTGTGCGAGCGTGGCGTGACCGGCTTGACCCCTCAGCCCGTGCCGGTGTGCCGGCCCATGTGACCGTGCTCTTCCCGTTTCTCGATGCAAGCCGGATCGACCAGGGTGTCTGCGCCGCGATCGGCGAGGTGCTCGGTCGGTATCAGTCCTTCGTGGCCCGGTTCGACCACTGTGGCCGGTTCCCCGGAGTGCTGTATCTCGCCCCCGAACCGGACACTCACTTCAGGCGCCTCACCGAGGCGGTCGTCGAGCGGTGGTCGGAAAACCCGCCGTTCGGCGGGCAGTTCGACGACGTTGTCCCACATCTGACCGTCGCCCAGGGCCAGGACGAGGCTCTCGTGGAGAAGGCCGAGGCCGACCTGCTCACCAAGCTGCCCATCGTCGCGCAGGTCTCGTCGGTCGACTTGCTGGTCCACGACGGGACGCGCTGGCGGCAGCGGGCCTCCTTCTCACTGGGATAGGCCCAATTGCGGTGATCGTTCAGCCGTTGCTCTGCTGGTTCTTGGCGTGTGCGAGGCGGTAGGAGTCGGTGCCGGTCTCGATGATGTTGCCGCCGAAGGTGAGCCGGTCCACGATGGCCGCGCAGAGCCGGGGATCGGTGAAGGTCTTTGTCCAGCCTCCGAAGGATTCGTTGGAAGCGATGGCCACGGATGCCTTTTCCTCCCTTTCGGCTAACAACTGGAACAGCAGTTCGGCGCCGCGGCGGTCGAGTTCCATGTAGCCGAGGATGGCGTCCCTTGTCGTGGTGTAGCCGATCAAGGTCAGGGAGTGCGCCGGGGGGCGTGCGCCGATGGGCTTTCGTTCCCTGCCCGCAGGGTGG
>NZ_JBIVXP010000045.1:0-6874 GCF_044769305.1 Streptomyces sp. NPDC090499 | reverse complement strand
GTCCGCCGCCGCGACCCGGTAACCCGCGGCCACCAGCTCCGGGGCCATGAACCGGTAGGCGTCGCGGCTCTGGCCGATCCCGTGCGCAAGCACCATCAGCGGCCCGGAGCCGGTCACTTCGTAGGCGAGGGTGCCGCCTTCCACGTTCAGGAACTCAGTCATGCCGGCCTCCATGGCTAATCGCAATAGCTAAAAAGCTACTCGTGTTAGCCAAGGTGGTCAAGACCGGTACTGCGGAGATCCATGGCAAGCCCGGCGGAACGGGAACCATCCGGCCCCGCAGGCGGGAGGAGCGCGGCACCACACCGCACCGCATGAGGGAGCCCCACGACGACCCCAGCACGATCGACCCCGAGCAGCCGCGAGGAAGACGGACTGCCATACAGCTTGGTCTCCATCCGCCGAGGGCGAGATCGCGCATGCACGCGACCCCGAGCACGGCGTACTGGACGCCGTCACCTCCGAGACGGCAGACCCGGAGGAACTTCCGGTCCAGCCGCCATCCGCGCGGGAATGGCCGACCGCCCGCCCGTGTTGTGGAGAATGTGGTTGTGGAGGGGACAGTGTCCCCGGGCCTCACTTATTGCCCATGAGGATGATCGTTCGGCTGATACCTCATGGAGCCTTTCGCCGCGTAGGCGACCGCCCTTCACGGCCACGCACACGTCGATGGCCCGCCCCGGGTCTCACGGGGCGGGCCACCGTCACACCCGGGCGCACCGGCTACCAGCGCATGCCGAGTGCATCGAGGTCTACGCGGCGCTGGGGGCTCAGCTTCGCTGCGCGGCGGCGGGCGTTGTCGGTGAATGCCCCGAGTCTGACCGGCAAGCCATCGACGGTCTCGACGTGTTTGCGGGGCACATTCAGGTGCCCCTCGCGCGCATGGAACTGGCGGGCGGCCGTCATGTTCAGCACCCATCGGGCGTCCTGCGTGCGGCGCGCGCCTGCCACCGGCTCGCCCTCGTCGGTGGGCTCGATCCCGACTGACTCCAGCAGGTACTGCTGAGCGGGCATGAGCTTGTCCCACCCGCTCCGTTGCCCGGCGGTCCAGATACCCAGGTCCTCGCCCTGGACGACGAGCCGGCCGGGCCCGCAGGGCACAGCACCCCCACCCTGGACATGGGCGAGGACAAGCCGGTAGCAGCGTTGCCACCCGATCTCCCACACCGGGCACCACCCCGGATCGATCTCGGAGAAGCCCCCCATACGGCTCTGTGACAGCTCACCGGCACAGGGGACGGTTTCCCCCGCTGCCCGCCGGTTGGCGTTCTCGGCCGTCCTGCGGGCCGCCGCACGGGCGTTCTTCATATGGATCCCGATGGGATAGCCGTCCCAGACCGCACTGGCGGGCGGGAGCAGATGCCCATGTGCGTCGGCGTACGAGCGCGCGACAGCAAGACCGGCCTCCTCGGCGACCGCCTGCACCGACCACACCATCCCAAGGGCCACCAGCTCGATGACACGCGAGGTCTCCAGAGTCCCGGCCGCGTAGTACCGGCGCTGGTCCGCGATCCACACCCCCAGCGGGTACGCGCCGACCGCACCCCAGTCCTCCGGGGTGACGTACGTGTACGGGACCCGCAGCTCAGTACCGCCGGTCTCGCGCAGCCACCGGGTCGCGGCCTCGATGCCACGCCGCCAGTACGCGGCCTCGGGGTCGATGACCCGCAGCCGGACAAACCGCGCGAGCGCGGCCGGATCGCGTTCCTCGCTGAACCTGAGCACGCCGGCCGCCACCGCGCCGACCCGGACGGCCTCCAGGTCATCGCCCGCGCCCAGGCCGTCGTCCTGGTCCTGGCCGTCGTCCTGGTCCGCGTCAATCTGCGGGACAGCGTTGCGGACGCGCGGGCCGGCAAGCGCCTCGATCATGTCCCTATCGTGCGCCTGCAAGGCGCCGAGGACTTTCGCGAGGGTGCCGTAGGCATCCGAGGTCAGCAGTTCGTTCGCGTCCTCGTCCTCGCCGAGAAACACCGGCACGATCAACGTGGCCAACTTCCCGGTCCCGGGCCGCACGCGCAGGGCACGGCCGACCATCTGCACGATGTCGACCATGCTGCCGCGCGCGTCCGCGAAGAGCACCGCATCGCACTCGGCGGTGTCGACACCCTCGCCCAACACCCGCACCGAGGACAGCACCCGCAGCTCGGCGCGCACGTCCAGGCCGCCATCCTCGGCGAGGCCCTGCCCATCGGCGGCCGTCCTGGCAAGGAAGCCGGAGGCGAACTCCTCCAGCACGGCCCGGCGGTGGGCAGGCGCGTGCTCGCCGCACAGCCAGTCCGCCCACACCTGCGCGGCCGGCGGGAAGACGTCGGGGCCATCCTCGGAGAGCCGGCCCGCCGTCACCGGCACGGCGGCCGCCATCGCCTCCGCCTCCCCGACCCGGCTATGGAAGGAGAGCACCCGCCGGAAACGTTCCTCCGCCGCAGCACGCAGGAGACCGGTCTGCACAGCAGCGAGCCTGGCCCCGCGCACCGCGTCGGAATTGGCGGCCTCAGCGGTCAGCACGGCGTACAGATCCGGGTCGCGGATGTCCAGGCACAGCACCTGATACGGCGCCACCAGCCCCAAACGGATCGCCTCGCCGAGCTTCAGCCTGTAGGCGACCGGCCCGAACACCCCAGAGCCGTCGCCCATGGACGCGACCAGCCGCGGCCGCTCCCCCTCCGCCTCCCAGATCCGCGCCGTCGCCGTCATGTACAACCGCCGCACCGCCGGCACCTGGACCTGGTCGTGAACCGCCGCCCACGGCTTCAGCCCGTCACCACTGGTGCGATGCGCCTCATCCACGACCATCAGGTCCCACACCGGCAGACCCGCAGCATGCGCCCGCTGGAGCGTGCCCATACCGACCGACGCGTACGTCGCGAACACCGTCACGACCTCGGGCCCGGCCGTCCACACGATCAACTCATCCGGATCAGTCGAGCACGGCAGACCCTGACTGTCCGCACCCCGCAGGGAACACACCCCGACCATCGCGCCACGACGGCCGCCCGCCCGCCACACAGCCGCCATCTGCAACAGCAGGTCCAGCGTCGGCACCAGCACCAGCACCCGCCGCGCGGACAGACGGTCCGCCACCGCCACCCCGATCAACGTCTTGCCCGACCCGGTCGCAGCGACGACCTGAGTCCGCAGCCCCTCGGGCGGGACCCCCTTCCCCGGCTGCTCCGAGAGGTGGCGAAGTACCGAATCAACGGCCTCGACTTGATGTGGACGAAGGGCCACGGCCACGATGGTGTTCCTCCTGGTCTGCCACTCTGGTGACTGGGTAGGCGGGCGGCCGTGCGCCGGGAAGTGGACGACCGCCCAGCAAGGGTGCCGGGCGGGAGACTAGAACGGCGGGCCATCGGGGTCACGGAGTGCACCGCACTCGGGCCAGATCCTCAGAACGACGTCCTCGTCAAGCGGCATCGGGCCGCCGTACAGGGCGATACCGGGCTGGTCCTCGGGGCGCCGACCGCCGTCCCGCAAGATATGCCGGTCGGTGTCACGGACGGCCCCCTGGTGGATGGCGACGGCGAAGTCTGCGGCGATCAGGTCGGGCGAGTCCTCGGTGGATACGGTCATGCGCCCCACCGTGGCAAAACCCGTCAATAAAATTGACAGATTGAGGGAAGTTCGTCTGATCGAAGCCTCGGAGGAGATCGAATGCTCTCGGTCAGAATCTATCCGTGTGGCCGGTTTATGCTGCATGGTGCGCGGACGGGTACCGCCCCAATCCCCAGGTGAAGGCCCCCTGATGGGCCCCGCCCGGCCTCCCCACGGGAAAGCCGACGGCTGCCCGCGTGCGGACCGACAGCCAGACCGCCTACACCGAGATCTGACCCGCCCGCCGTGAAGCGCCGATCACGTAATGCGGCCCGTCTTCAGCGTCAGCCCATGATGAAGACGGAACGACCGTTCGCTTTGAACGCGGCTTCGTATTCCGCAGCTGTGATCGGAACGGCAGACACTTCGTTGCCTTTGCTGTCGAGGCACACGCTAGCGGTCCAGGTCCCTCTGTTGGCCCGACACAGGTACGAGCCGTCCGGGCATCGCATATAGCGGGCGGGCAGCGTGGGCTTCGGATCGTTCGACGGGCACATACCCTGCCAACGAAATAGAGGTGGTTTCGCCACGGCCGTCCGCCCCGCGGGCAAGCACAAGAGGCAGCGCCAGTCCCCTTTCAGAGTGGGGTCGCTAAGGGCTGTCCCGCAAAAGGCTGGCTGGCCCCCGCGCCAGGTGCTGAGCGGGATACTCGAAGGACTCCGACGCGGGGCTGTGAAAGCCTGCGGACATGCCAGAGCTGCGTGTTCATGCTGGTCGTCACTACGCCATCCAGTTCCACTACGCCTTGCCGGACGACGCATGGTGCGTGGAGCTGAGCGAAGCCGTCCCGGCGCCGGCGGCGTGGGCTGAGATCCCCAGCGCCGGAACGCATTTGCCTGGAGTGGCCTTCCTGGTGGCGGTGATACCCGACGAGGATCCGGACCTGGAGCCGACCGTCCACATCCACAGCCACGACGAACTCGTCATTCCCTACGAGATCATGCGCTGGTTCATGGAGCACGTGGCCGAGCAGGTTGAACGCTGCCGCATCGACTTCGAGCACGGAGAACCTGAAGCAGTGGAATGATCACGCAGTGACTGGTGTGATCACGGCGTCGGAGCCCTCCTGGATGGCCCCGTTCAGCGGGCTCAGCCCGCGGCAGTTCGGCAAGCTGATCGCCGCGCTCCGGCGCGAGGGTGCAAATCCGGTGCGCAAGGGCCGGCCGTGAAGCCTGCCGCTGGAGGACCACGTGCTGCTGGTCGCCGCGTACTGGCGAGCGAACCTCACCCTTCGTCAACTGGCGCCGCTGTTCGGGGTGTCCAAGTCCGCAGCCGACCGCATCATCGACCACCTCGGACCCGCGCTCGCGCTCCAGCAACGCAAGCGGTTCCGCAAGGACACCGTGCTGATCGTGGACGGCACCCTGGTCCCCACGCGCGACCACAGCATCGCTGAGCAGTCGAAGAACTACCGTTACTCGACCAACCACCAGGTCGTCATCGACGACGACACTCGGCTGGTCGTCGCGGTCGGCCGGTCGTTGCCCGGCAACCGCAACGACTGCAAGGCGTGGGATCTGTCCGGAGCGAAGGCCGCCGTCGGCAAGACCACGGTCATCGCGGACGGCGGCTACCGGGGCACCGGCCTGCTCATCCCGCACCGCCGCGAACCCGGCCAGAGCGAACTGCAGGCATGGAAAGAGGAACACAACACCCCCCACCGCAAGGTCCGCGCCCGCGTCGAGCACGCCTTCGCCCGGATGAAGACCTGGAAGATCCTCCGCGACTGCCGCCTCAAGGGCGACGGCGTCCACCACACGATGCTCGGCATCGCCCGCCTGCACAACCTCACCCTCGCCGGGTGACGACGAACAGGCAGGTCAACGCACACGTCCTAGATCATTGACGGGACAACGCTTAGGGCGATGTTGAGCGGCCCCACCGAGGCGACTCCAACGGGCCCCGTTCTGCGGCTAATTTGTGAAGATCAAGCGTTGTGAAATGGCTCCGGAGGGCGGTTCGATTTGGGACTATCGGGGCGGCGGGATGCGGAGCGTGGTGGCTGCGGGACCGCGTTGCGGTGATGACGGCAGCGGCCAGATGACAGCACAATGCGCGGGTGGACAACAACGTCATCATCCGTCCGGCCGCCTCTGATGAACTGGACGTCGTCGCTGAACTCCGATGGCAGTGGATCCTTGAGAACCAGGATGCTCCCGTCACCGGGCGTGCGGAGTTCGTGCAGCACTTCGTCAGGTGGGCGAGGGAGAACACGTCGTCGCATCGGTGCATGGTCATGGTCCGTGATGAGGTGATCATCGGCATGGCCTGGCTGGCGGTCCTCCCGCGGGTGCCCAGCCCGCGTGCCCTGCAGCGGGCATCAGGTGACCTGCAGTGCGTATATGTCGTTCCCGGCGAACGCGATGGCGGCCTGGGCGGCCGGCTCATCGACGCGGTTGTGAGGTCGCACCGTTGTTGCGGTGACTGCATGCCGTTGACCTGCGGTCCCGCAGATGGATTGCGACGGGTTCTGAACCCTGCTCGAGCTGTTTGACCTGCGGTTCTGCACGTTGGTTGAGACTGCTGCAGTTGTGGTGAGAACGCCTACTGTGGTGGTGTCGGGGGAGCGTGCTGGGAGTTGATCATGGTTGCAGCTCGGAGAACGCTTCCTCCCAGACGTCTTTGATGTGCCTGCTGATGAGCTTGTGGAGCACTGGCCATAGCTGAAGCAGGATGTCCCGGTTGAGGAAGCGGCATAGGTCGGCGCGCATGCCTTCGGCGAGCACTGTTCTGTACAGACTTATGCGCTGGCGAGGTCGGTCCAGATCGAGGGTGCGCAGTCCGGACCACGCGATGTGCAGCGGCAACTCCGCCATCCCGTGCTCGGGTCCGGTCAGCTCGTCGAGGCTGGACGGCAGCCGTTGTTTGTACCTCGCTCGCAGTATTGACGCGATGCGGTTGGGGTCGTCGTGCACGCTGTCCCTTTCCTCTGCGCGCTGGCCAGGTAGTTGGGGCAGTGGGCGGGCGAGGGCCCGCTTGCGGGGGAAGGCTACTTCAGGGCGGCGATGGAGGTGTTCACTGAAGGTGGGAGTTGCCCGGGACCACGGGGTGTGCCTGGAGGCAGGCGCGGGTCATGACGATGTAGGGCAGCGTGCGCCGTTGTGGAAGCCGCGGCCGACTGAGCACGAAGATTTGCTGTCCGCGCCCGCTGCCGCCGTCGACCTCCTCGCGATCGATGAACTCGGCTAGGTCGTGTCCCTTCTCGTGGTGTAGCCGATCAACCGGCGGTCGCGTTGGTGGTGTTGGGTAGCGCGGGGGTGCTTTCGGGGCGCTCGGCTGGGTA
>NZ_JBIVXP010000044.1:0-7630 GCF_044769305.1 Streptomyces sp. NPDC090499 | reverse complement strand
ACGACACGACACGCCACCACTCCCACCGAACCACCCGCACTATGCCTGACCAGCGAAAACACCGCCCTCATGTCCGGAAAGACAACAGCGTCTGACCACCTGCATGGGAACCCGCTCAATCCTTCACCGAGGTCTGCGGCGCTCACGGTACATGCCCATGCCACGCCGTACGGCTTCCCTCCTCGACCCACCACACACGCCACCGCTCGCCAGCATCTCGGAACCTGAGCGCCCCCGCCGGAGGCCGTCCTTCGGCACAGCAGGATCGCCACGACGATGGACATCTACGCCGAAGCCCTGGATCCGCACGTGATCGCGGCGGTGGGTCAGCTCGACCGCCTGCTTCGGCAGCCGGCTCGCCTGCGGGCCCTGGACACCGACCAGTCGGATCCCGACGCTCGTTGATGTGTAGCCGTTGGATGCCACGGCCCCTCGGCCTGCGAATCGCCGCAGGTGGAGGGGCCGTTTCCGTCAGTCGAGCCGGCATCATCCCGTCAGCTAAATCGTCACCGGGCGTGACCTGGCACACAGCTCCGCAAGAGCCTCAGCCGTCACGGGAGAAACAGCACCTTCCTCGGTGACGATCGCCGTCACCAACTCGGGCGGTGTCACGTCGAACGCCGGGTTGTACGCCTGGGTCCCCAGGGGTGCCACCGGAATCCCGCCTCCCGCTCCCACCACCGGCACCTGCGGTGCCGTGACCTCGGTCACCTCGTACCCGGGGCGCTGTTCGACCTCGATGGAGGCACCGTCCGGAGTCTCCGGATCCACCGTCGTCAACGGCGCCACCACGATGAACGGCACATGGTGGTACCGCGCGAGCACCGCGAGCGGATAGCTCCCCACCTTGTTCGCCACCGATCCGTCGGCCGCGATCCGGTCCGCCCCGATCAGCACCGCGTCCACCTCCCCCGCCGCGAACAGCGAACCGGCCGCGTTGTCGGTGAGCAAGGTGTACGCCATGCCGCTGCGAGCCGCCTCGTACGCCGTCAGGCGAGCGCCTTGCAGCAACGGACGCGTTTCGTCCACCCAGAGCCGCCGCAGCCGCCCCGCCCGGTGCGCCCTGAGGGCCACCGCGAACGCCGTGCCCTCCCCGCCCGACACCAGCGAACCGGTGTTGCAGTGGGTGAGGATCCGGTGCCCTCCGCCGGGCAGCAGTTCCTCGAGCAGCGCCAGCCCGTGCCCGGCCATCCGCACGCTGGCCTCGGCATCCTCCCGGTGCAGCGCCCGCGCCGCGGCCAGCGCCGCCGCGGCCGCCGCCCCGCTGTCCCCGCTCTCGGCCAGGACGGACCGGTACGCCGACGCGGCCCTGCGCACCCCGACGGACAGGTTCACAGCCGTCGGCCGGGCGCCCGACAGCGCCGCCGCGGCCTCGTCCACGTCGAAGCCCCGCGCTGCGGCGAGCGCCACGCCGTACGCCCCTGCTATCCCGAGCAGCGGCGCACCGCGCACCGCGAGCGAACGGATCGCCTCGACCAGCGCCGGCGCGTCCGTGCACACCAGCTCGACCTCCTCCGCCGGCAGTCTGGTCTGGTCGAGAAGGATCACCACAGGACCTTCGGGCGGCTCCCCCCACCGGATCACTGGCATTCCCGTCGGCCGCTTGTCCTCGCCGGTTTGCGCGTACTGATCAGCCATGCGGTCAGTCTGCCCCGTATCCGGCGGACAATTGAAGGTGCGCAGCCTCTACCGCGGCCGGTCACTGGGCGCCCACCCCATGGCACGATGGCAGCCAACCTGCCACCGCGCTCGCGGACGGGCACCGTGAAGGAGCTTCGATGAACGACACTCCGGGCTGGGCCTCGCCCGGATCCGCCCCGTCCGACGGGCGGGAACCCGGCGCGTCCGCCCCCGCCGACCGCCCCGTCCCCGCAGGGCCCGTCGAACCGCCCGCAGATCAGCCGGGCACGGATCCACAGGGCTCCGGCTCGCAGTGGTCCAAGGAACAGCCGCCGCCCGGTCAGTGGTCCACGCCCACCGGCGCCCCGGCACCAGGCCAGGCACCGCCGCCCCCACCCCCCGGCCCCGGCTGGGGCGGCCAGCCCCCCGGCGGCGGTTACGGAGGCTACGGAGGGCCCGGCGGCTACGGCAGCGGTGGCTACGGCCAGCCCGGGGGCTACGGAGCCTGGGGCGGCGGCTGGGGCGGCCCCCCGCCCGCCGCGAAGCCGGGCGTGATCCCGCTGCGCCCGCTCGGCGTGGGCGAGATCCTCGACGGCGCCGTCTCCACCATGCGCACCTACTGGCGCACGGTCCTCGGCATCTCGCTGACGGTCGCCGTCATCACCGAGGTCGCGGTGATCCTCCTCCAGGGCCTCGTCCTGAACGACACCGAGACCACCGATGCCCTCAACGACCCGAGCGCCTCCCTCACCGAGATCAGCCGCGCCTTCGGCGAGGTCGCGCTCAGCTCGGGCGCGGTCCTGCTGATCACCCTGGTCGGCACCATCATCGCGACAGCCCTGCTGACGACCGTCACCAGCCGCGCCGTGCTCGGCAAGTCCGTGACCATCGGCGAGGCCTGGCGCGACGCCCGCCCGCAGGTCCTCAAGCTGTTCGGCCTCATCCTCCTGACCGGGCTCATCGCGGTCGGTGTCCTGCTCGTCGGCGCACTGCCCGGCATCGTCGTCGCGCTCGCCGGCGGCCCGGGCGGCGCCATCGCCGCCCTGCTCGTCCTCGGCATCCTCGCCGGTGCCGTCGTCACCGTGTGGCTGATGGTCCGCTTCTCGCTGGCCTCGCCCGCCCTGATGCTGGAGAAGCAGGGCATCACCAAGTCGCTGGGCCGCTCCACCAAACTCGTCCGCGGCTCCTGGTGGCGGGTCTTCGGCATCCAGTTCCTCGCCTCGATCATCGCCAACATCGTCTCGTCGCTCGCCGTGGTCCCCTTCACCCTCATCGGGGCCTACGCCGGCGGCCACGGCCTGACCGGCTTCCTGGAGAACACCAACGACAACTACGGCTGGACGTTCCTCGTCATCAGCGGCATCGGCTCGGTGATCGGCTCCATGCTCACCTTCCCGATCAACGCGGGCGTCACGGTGCTCCTCTACATCGACCAGCGCATCCGCCGCGAGGCCCTCGACCTCGAACTGGCCCGCGCCGCAGGCGTCGAGAACCACGGCGCCGGCACCCCCGGCACCGTCCCGGGGAGCTGATGCGGTGAGCCCGACGGGGGGAGTCCTCTCAGCGGTGCCCGCAGCTCTGCCGCGCGCCGCCGAGGAGGCCGTACGAGGCCTGTCGCAAGCCCGGCACACAGCGCTGCTGACACTGACCGGCTCGGACGGCCAACCACCCGTGACCACCCCGCGCGACCCCGCGCGGGAGGCGGCACGGCGTGAACTGTCCAAGCGGATGTACCACGAGAACGACCCGGGACTGTTCCAGCGCGCCCTGAACGCCGTCCTGGACTGGGTCGACCGCCTGCTCTCCGCCGCCGCGTCCGCGACGCCCGGAGGCGCACTGGGCCTGGTCGTCGTGGTCCTGGTCGTCATCGCCGTCCTGGGCGCCCTGTGGTGGCGCCTGGGCACCCCCCGCCGCCGGCCCGTCTCCGCCGCCACCCTGTTCGACGACCGCCCCCGCAGCGCCGCCGAACACCGCGCGGCCGCGGAGGCACACGCCGCCCAGGGCCACTGGAACCAGGCCCTCCAGGAACGCATGCGCGCCGTCGTCCGCGCCCTGGAGGAACGCGCCCTGCTCGACGTCCGGCCCGGCCGCACCGCCGACGAGGCCGCCGCCGAAGCGGGCCGCGCCCTGCCCGCCCACACCGACCGGCTGCGCGCCGCCGCCCGGGAGTTCGACGACGTGACGTACGGCGGCCGCAGGGCGACCCAGGCGTCGTACGAACGCATCGCCGAACTCGACCGGGACCTGGAACGCACCAAGCCGGTCCTCACCGGCAGTGCCAACAGCTCCAGCAGCGCCCACAACGCGGCCCACAACGCCCGCCAGGGGGCCGCCGAATGACCACCGGCGTGGCCTTCCCGGCCACCTCCACCGCGCCCACCACCCGCCAGGTGTGGACCCGCACCCGGGGCATCGTCCTCGCCGTGGTGCTCGTCCTCGCCGGAGCCGTGGCCATCGCCGTCATCCGCTCCGACACCCGGCACGGCGACCTCGACCCACGCTCCGCCGACCCCTACGGCAGCCGCGCCGTCGCCGAACTCCTCGCCGACCGGGGCGTGGACACCCGTGTGGTCACCACCCTGGCCGAGGCCCGCGCCACGGCCGGGACCGACACCACCCTGCTCGTCGCCGTCCCCGACCTGCTGACCCCGCACCAGCAGTCCCTGCTGCAGCGGTCGACGGCCCGGTCGGGCGGCCGCACCGTGCTGGTCGCGGCCGGCAGCACGTCGGTCGAACGGCTTGCCCCCGGCGTCACCGCCGACCCCGCCAACAGCGTCCGGTCCACGCTCGACCCCCACTGCACCCTGGCCGCGGCCCGGCGGGCGGGCAGCGCCGACACCGGTGGCATCCGCTACACCACCACCCACCTCGACGCCAACACCTGCTACCCCAGCCAGCGCCTGGCCACGCTCCTCCGCATCCCCGCGGCCTCCGGAAACGGTGACACCGTCGTCCTCGGCGCGCCCGACATCCTGCTCAACGACCGCCTCGACAAGCAGGGCAACGCCTCGCTCGCCCTCCAACTCCTCGGCTCCCGCCCCCATCTGGTCTGGTACCTCCCCTCGCTCTCCGACGCCACGGCCACCGGTACCGGCGACCAGAAATCCCTGTTCGACCTGCTGCCCTCCGGCTGGCTCTGGGGCACGCTCCAGCTCTTCATCGCCGCCGCCCTCGCCGCCTTCTGGCGGGCACGCCGACTCGGCCCCCTCGTGCCGGAAAAACTCCCCGTGGCGATCCGCGCCTCCGAAACCGTCGAAGGCCGCGCCCGCCTCTACCGCAAGGCCAGCGCCCGCGACCGCGCGGGTGCCGCTCTTCGCTCCACCGCCCGCACCCGTCTCGCCCCCCTCGTAGGCGTCCCCGTCTCCCAGGCACACGCGCCCGAGGCCCTGCTCCCCGCCCTGTCCGCACACCTGCACGGCGACGGACAGACCCTGCACGCCCTGCTCTTCGGACCGCCGCCCGGCGACGACGCGGCCCTCATCGCCCTCACCGACCAGCTCGACGCCCTCGAAAGAGAGGTACGCCGTCCATGATGGACCCGACCACTGACAACGCCGGGAACACCGGGAACCCGGCCGACGCGCGGGCCTCCCTGGAGGCCCTGCGCGCGGAGATCGCCAAGGCCGTGGTCGGCCAGGACCCCGCCGTGACCGGCCTCGTCGTCGCCCTCCTCTGCCGCGGACACGTTCTCCTTGAAGGAGTCCCCGGAGTCGCCAAAACGTTGCTCGTCCGCGCCCTCGCATCCGCGCTCGAACTGGATACCAAGCGCGTCCAGTTCACCCCCGACCTCATGCCGAGCGACGTCACGGGCTCCCTCGTCTACGACACCCGTACCGCCGAGTTCTCCTTCCAGCCCGGCCCGGTCTTCACCAACCTGCTCCTCGCGGACGAGATCAACCGCACCCCGCCCAAGACCCAGTCGTCCCTCCTCGAGGCGATGGAGGAACGTCAGGTCACCGTCGACGGCGTCCCTCGCCTCCTCCCCGACCCGTTCCTGGTCGCCGCGACCCAGAACCCCGTCGAGTACGAGGGCACCTACCCGCTCCCCGAAGCCCAGCTCGACCGCTTCCTCCTCAAACTGACGATCCCTCTCCCCTCCCGCGAGGACGAGATCGCCGTCCTCACCCGCCACGCCGAGGGCTTCAACCCGCGCGACCTGCGTGCCGCCGGCGTACGTCCCGTCGCAGGCCGTGCCGACCTCGAAGCCGCCCGCGCGGCCGTCGCCAAGACGAACGTCTCCCCCGAGATCACCGGGTACGTGGTCGACATCTGCCGGGCGACCCGCGAGTCGCCGTCCCTCACCCTCGGCGTCTCCCCGCGCGGCGCCACCGCCCTCCTGGCCACCTCACGCGCCTGGGCCTGGCTGACCGGCCGCGACTACGTCATCCCCGACGACGTCAAGGCCCTCGCCCTGCCCACCCTCCGCCACCGCGTCCAACTCCGCCCCGAGGCCGAGATGGAAGGCGTGACCGCCGACTCCGTCATCAACGCGATCCTCGCCCACGTCCCGGTCCCCCGCTGATGCCCCTCACCGGACGCGCCGCCCTCGTCGCGGCCATCGGATCGATCCCGATCGGCATCTGGGGACCGAGCTGGACGGGCATCCTCGCCGTCGACGGCCCACTGGCTCTGGCCTGCGCCTGCGATTTCGCCCTTGCGGCCCCGGTACGACGCCTCGTGCTCAACCGCTCCGGTGACACGTCCGCCCGCCTGGGCGAGACGGCTGACGTCACCCTGACGGTGACCAACCCGTCCGGGCGACCTCTTCGGGCCCGGCTCAGGGACGGCTGGCCGCCGAGCAGTTGGCAGCCCGGCACCGAGGTCGAGGCCTCGCGCCACCAGCTGACCGTCCCCCCGGGCGAACGCCGGCGCGTCACGACCCGCCTGCGCCCCACCCGCCGCGGCGACCGCCAGGCGGACCGCGTCACCATCCGCTCCTACGGCCCCCTCGGCCTGTTCTCCCGCCAGGGCGGCCACCAAGTGCCCTGGACCGTAAGAGTTCTGCCGCCCTTCACCAGCCGCAAGCATCTGCCGTCGAAACTCGCCCGACTGCGTGAACTCGACGGCCGTACCAGCGTCCTGACCCGCGGCGAGGGCACGGAATTCGACAGCCTTCGCGAGTACGTTCCCGGCGACGACACCCGCTCCATCGACTGGCGGGCAACGGCCCGGCAGTCGGCGGTCGCGGTACGCACCTGGCGTCCTGAGCGCGACCGGCACATCCTGCTCGTACTCGACACCGGACGCACCTCCGCCGGCCGCGTCGGAGACGCGCCCCGCCTGGACGCCTCCATGGACGCGGCGCTCCTCCTCGCGGCCCTCGCCTCGCGAGCGGGCGACCGGGTGGATCTCCTCGCCTACGACCGCCGGGTCCGCGCCCTGGTCCAGGGCCGCGCCGCAGGCGACGCCCTCCCCTCCGTGGTCAACGCGATGGCCACGCTGGAGCCCGAGCTCGTCGAAACGGATGCCCGCGGCCTCACCGCCATGGCGCTCCGCACGGCTCCGCGGCGTTCCCTGATCGTCCTGCTCACGACGCTCGACACCGCTCCCGTCGAGCAGGGTCTGCTTCCCGTGCTCTCCCAGCTGACCCAACGGCACACGGTTCTCCTCGCTTCAGTGGCCGACCCGCACATCGCCCGCATGGCGACGGCCCGTGGAAACGCCGACGCGGTGTACGAGGCAGCAGCGGCCGCACAGGCCCAGAGCGAACGGCATCGGACCGCGGAGCAACTCCGCCGGCACGGTGTGACAGTCGTGGACGCGACGCCTGATGATCTCGCTCCTGCGTTGGCTGATGCGTATCTGGCCTTGAAAGCGGCGGGCCGGCTCTGAATACATAGCCTTCTCGGATGGCAGGGGTTGCGGTCGGCCCCTGCTGTCTCTGCCATTTTCTCGCCGAGCTCTCAAAAACCCTTAAACGCAAAAGAGCCCCACACCGTGAGGTGTGGGGCTCTTTCCTAATATTTGTTCGGCGGTGTCCTACTCTCCCACAGGGTCCCCCCTGCAGTAC
>NZ_JBIVXP010000043.1:0-11758 GCF_044769305.1 Streptomyces sp. NPDC090499 | reverse complement strand
CTCCAGCACGACAGGGCCCCCCGATCAGCCCCGATACGCCTGCGCCACACGTTCCAGCGACAACAAACGCAGCATCACGCCACATACCGCCCTCTCAGAAGTCCCGCCGCTGCCCCGCATACAGCAGTGGCCTTGGCATCCGCTCGCTGCAGCTCGACGACCATGTCGGCAGCCATGGCCCGCAGTCGCAGCACCCGCTGCCCGTCTGCCCTCACCACGTCACCGGCCCTGCGCGCCATGAGCACCCCCATGCATCTCCAGGCGAAGCCAACCGCCGCATTGGTGACTCGACTGTGCTCTGCTCTCCTGCCGGGCGGTGCCCACCAGCGGGCCCCGTGCGGGCGTTGTAGGTCACGCAAGAGTGAGCGCCGCAGCAGAGGGCACGGTGGGCTTTGACTTTGCTCAGGGTTCGACGTTGATGCCGAAGTCCGTGGCCATGCCTGCCAGGCCTCTGTCGTAGCCCTGGCCGACAGCGCGCACCTTCCAGCCCGCTGCCTGCCGATAGATCTCCACGACGACGGAGACGGTCTCGCCCGAAGTGAAGGGTGCTGGGTGGAAGGACAGGCTGGTGCCCGAGGGCTGGGTGGTCTCCGCACGCCATGTGGAGTGCTGGTTGAAGACGGCTGTGGGCTGTGCTTCGAGGTCGATGCTGGCGATGACGGCGATGCTGTGGATGTCAGCAGGGATCTGGGGCAGTTCTGCGGTGATAGCGGCTGTAGTGCTGTGGACACCGTCTTGGTGGGGGTGGTTGTAGAAGACGAGGTCGTGGTCGCCGCGTACCTTGCCGTGGCTGGTCAGGAGTACGGCGGAGACATCGACGGGTGCACCGGTGGTGATGAGACGCACCGTGACGGATTCGGCTTCCAGGCGGGCGTTGGCCCCCTTGGTCAGCGTCGTCCTGGCACCTGGCAGGGTAGCGAGGCGGCTCTCGGCGGCTTGCGCGTCCGCTGTCTTCGAGGGCGGGCTGCTGCTGGTCAGTGCGGCCAGGGTGTGCTGGAAGACGGGCCAGCCTTCGGCTTCTTCTCCGGGCCAGGGCCAGGCCAGCCGTGCGGAGCCGAACTGCTTGGGCGTGGGGGGCTGGCCGAGGGCTTCGCAGAGCTGCAGGTAACGCAGGCTCTCGACGGCCAGGCGGGTGAGTTGCCATTGCCGTTGGGCTACTTCGGGCTGGTTCATGCGCAGATCGTCGTCGACGGCGATGCCGCCGAGCGCGGTGTAGACGCGGCGGGCGACGTCACAGCCGTCGCCCGGCAGGAGTCGGACCGCGCGCTCCTGCCGGGCGGGCGCGGGCTCTCCGATCGCGGTGTACAGACCTCCGAGGTCGCCACCGGTCCACTGGTTGGCCGTGGCGGTCGCGAACTGGGCGAACTGGATCAGGGTAGGCGGCCGGCTCTTCGCGGCCACGAACCGGTGATGGGACCGGGCGACATCTTCCAGCGCGGTGCGCCAGCGCTGCTGAAGGTAGGCATCGAGGTACTGCTCGGCCCAGGCACGGCGATGGCGGGTGACGACGTCGCGCACCCGCTCGAAGCCTTCCCGGCGGCTGCCACTGCTGTGACTCATCGTCAGGGTGAAGGAACCGATGTCCGTTTCCACCGGTAGTTCCCTGCGTTCCTTGGTGATCGCTTCCTCCGGCCCCAAATGCCGCTCCGCAGTGCGTAGTTCCTCGAACAGATCCGGTGAGACGGGGTAGCCGGCATCTCGCAGCGCGGTGAGGGGACGGCTGTAGTACTCGGACACACCGGACAGAGGGGTACGGGAGTAGGGGCCTTCGCACACGAACCAGGCGGTGAGTGCGACGCCGTGCCAGAACTCCAGGGCCGGGCCGAGGGTTTCGGCCATCAGCTGGTGGGGGCGGGGGTTGCTGACGATGCTCTTGGCGTGCCGTTGCAAGGTCACCGACTGCCACAGCCGGTCCACCTGTTCGTTGACGGAAGCGGGCAGCACCTGCCGGTACAGCTGCTGGGTGAAGCCGTACTGGTCCGGCCCGAAGGCCATGAGCTCGTTGTCGACGAGCCCCCACAGCGGCCGCATGCCGGTTCGCTGGACGGCGTGCGTGTGGTCGAAGGCCGCCCACCAGTCGCGCAGGGCTGCCACGCGTTCCTCGACGGGGGAGAGGGAGGTCGGGCCGCCGAGGAAGGCCGCGAGCATCGCATGAATCTCGGCCTCCGGGATACCAGCCTCGGCCGCCATGCCGGCCGCCTGGGCGGACATCCCCACATACAGGCGCGGCTCGGGCAGCGCGGTGACGACTTCCTCGTCCGGGTGAGGCGGCGCCTGAAGGTAGTCCAGTACGGTCAGCCAGTCGCCGGCGAAGTAGCCGGAGACGACCGGCTGCAGGGGGCGCGTCAGGATCTGGCGCGCCAGAGCGGTGCCGGTCTTGGCCTTCTTCACGAAGCCGGCCATCACGGCCATCATCTGCAGACTGCGATGACGAGTGACCAACTGCAGCGGATCGACGGCAGCGAGCGCGTCCAGCAGACGCAGTCGGGCGCGTTGCTGCCCAGGCCGGTCCAACCGGTGCCAGCCGCCACCGAATCGGAAGGCCTCCAGCGCATCGTCGGCGATGCCGAGCAGACGGTAGCGGTCCTCGATGCCGGACCACAGCCGCCGCTGGTCGTCGATGGTCTTCGCCGGGCCCGCAGCCCGCACCCGGATCGGTTCGATCAGTGTCTCGAACAGCGGCACCAGCACCGACCACAGCAACACCGCGTCGGCCGAGCCGTCCACCAGGCTGATGCCGGCCGAGTCGTCCGCGGCCAACGTCAGGGCATGGGCTGGCCGTTCGCGTACCAGGTGCGGCAGGTTCACCGCCCCGGCTTTCAGCGACAGCTTTTGCGGCAGGTACCAGGCCCCGCGCCGCTGCTGCTCCTGGACCCCGAATGTCTCAGCGCACCACGTCTTCTCCTGGGCACTGAGGCCCAACACCTCGGCCCTGTCCGGAGCCTGGGGGCCCGGGCCCCGGACCACCGAGGCCACCGGCCGACCGGCCAGCGCCGCGGCCAGCAGCCGGGCCGCGAGCGCGTCGAGCCGCGTGAACCGCTGCTGCTGTCCGGCAGCCGCCTCCAGGCCAAGCGTTTCTTCGGGGTGCGCGCCAAGGGCAGGCTGCCACCAGCGCGACAGGTCACTGGCCACCGGTCAGCCTCCGCATGTACTCGACGAACTGCTCAAACGGCATCGGCGTCGCGGTGTTCTGCGCGTAGACGGCGTAGCGCTGGGCCATCAGCTGCATCTCCCGCTCCGCCCGCCGGGCCTCCACCCGGTCCAGATCGTGCACGACCCGCTGCTCGACGCGCCCCTGCTCGTACAGCACGAACGCATCGACCCCGCCCGGCAACGCACTCTCAGATGCTCCTTCCCCCAGGCCGTCACTGTCCGCGAAGTCCGCCTCCAGCGCGCTGGTGTCGATCAGGGGGACGTCGAGCAGCAGCGCGGGATCCATGTCGTTGTCCGCGCACATGGCCTCCAGATGCTCCTCAAGGCCGAGTTCGGCATGGCAGACCACATCCAGGTACTGCAGGTCGGCTGCCAGAGCGGGATGCCGCAGCACCCGCACACCGCGCCCGACGAACTGGTAGAACTCGCCGAAGCTGCCATAGGGACGCACGGGCACGACCACGGTGATGGGCGGGAAGTCGTAGCCCTGGCCGAGCATCCGCAGCTGCACGATGCCCTGCAGATCGCCCGCGTCCGACTCGAAGCGCCGCCGGGTGGCCTTGATCGCCGAAGGCGACATGCTGTGGTGCAGCGTTGCGCAGGGAATGCCGTGCTCTTCGGCGATCCGGGCGATCTGGCGGGCGTGCGCCTCACCCATCGCCGCAAACAGTGCGCGGGGCTTGACCGGGGCCAGCAGCTTGGCCTGCGCGTCCAGACAGGCCCGCGTCACGGTCATCACCTGCCGGATCGAGGCGTCGGACTGCGCGGTGATGCGGGGCATCTTCCGCTCGTCCCCGAGCGCGGCCAACAGCGCGTCGCGGCCCACGATCTGCTCGCGCCGTCCGTCGGGCCACACCGCCTCGTACACCGCCGTTGCCGCATCCGGGGCGAACCGGTGCACGCGCAGGTTCTTCGCCGAGCCGTCCGCGATGGAGTCCACCAGCCGGTAGCGGTAGACGACGTCGGCGTCGATCGGCTTGCCGTCCAGGCGTTGGAAGCACGCCGACATCAACAGCGTGCGCGCACCGCGGAAGTGGGCGAACAGCCGTTGGTAGGAGGCGCTCGCCGCGATGTGGGCCTCGTCGACGACGATGAAGTCGACATCCTCCGGCTCCAGCTTGGCCAGCAGGTCCCCGTCCTTGTCGCCGGTGCCCAGCGCGTGAAAGTTCGTCACCAGTACGTCCGCGGCCAGCAGCCGCTGCCGGCTCACCCGGCTGATCTGCTCGTCGTCCGCGTCCAGGACCAGCGTGGCCGGCGGCCGCGCACCCGGCAGCAGCGGACCGCCCGCCAGCCCGTACAGGACGTTGCCGGGAACTCCGGGATCGAGGGCCTTGGCGAAGGTGCCGCGGATGACCGAGCCCGGCGTCACCACCAGCGCTCGCCGCCTGGTGAACGACAACGCGGCCGCCACCCCCAGCGCGGTCTTGCCGGCCCCGACCGCCATCACCGTGGCCGCATGCCGGCCGCCGGAGGCGTAGTAGTTGGCCAGCGCGGCCAAGGCCTCGTCCTGGCAGGCCCGCAACGGCTCCCGGACGACCCGAGCGCGCACACCGGCGAAGTAGGCCTCATCGGCGGGCGATTGGACGCTCCGGGGCGGATCGGCCGCCCGCAGCGGATCGCCCACCATCTCCGGGATCTCGACGCGAGGGGCGGCGATCACCAGAGATGAGAGCACGGCATCCTGGCGCAGCATCGCCTGCAGCTGGGCGACGCAGCGTGCGGTGTCCAGGCGCACCGCGTCGTAGGAAAACCGCAGCACCGTCAGCCCTGTGGCCGCCAGGTCGTTCTGCCGCAGCCGGTCGTAGGTGAAGGCGGCACGGTCACTGTGGAAGGTGAACCCGTCCAACTCCACGGCCAGTTTCAGCGACTCGCCCGCGATCAGATAGTCCAGCCGGTAGGTGCGCTCGTTGACCGTCACCGGATGCTGGCTGTGCACACGCGCCACGATGCCCCGCTGCGCGGCCGGCGTGAGCACCCAGCGCAGGAAGGCCTCTTCCAGGTAGGACGCTGAAGGGATCAGCTGCTCCAGCCCGGCACTCATGCCGCCCCACCAGCCCTCGCCTCGGCCGCCAGCGCGCCAATCTTCTCCGAAAGGCGGCCCACCACATCCTCGCCCTGGTCGAAACGGGCCAGCCGTCGCGCCAGTGCGAGGGCGTCGGTGAAGGCGCCTTCGCGTTCCAGCAGCATCACCAGCCGGGGAACGGACGTCACGTGCACGAACGATGCCGGGACAGGGCCGGTGTCAAAGGAGACCGCCTGCGGGGCAGCCTCCATCAACTCCAAGTCCAGCAACGCGAACACCTCAAGCAGCTCAAGCCCGTCAGGGTAGGAGCGTCGGCCGCTCCACAGGCGGTCCACCGCGCCTTGCAGGACGAAGTGGTAGTCCATCGCCCCACCGGGAAGCTCCAGCGCCTCCCAGACCCGGGTGACCAGGCCCGCCCCGCTCGCCTCCACCGGCACATGTCGACTGGCCGGCGTTGCCGACGTACGGCCCTCAGCGGACGGCCACATCAGCGAGCCGTACGACACCTCCGGACGGACACGCGCCGCCGCGAGCGCTTCGCGGACGACACCAGGGCTCCCGGCGAACCGCACACCAGGAATCGCTGCCAAACGCTCAAACCACGTTGCCATGCCCCCCGCTCATCCCACTCCCAAAGCGTCCACCGCTATCCAACCCCCACAGACATGCTGTGGTTCGGCCGGTCCCAAGAATCATGCGCCCCCGGTGACCCACTGCGTACTGCTCCCCGACCCAGTGCATCCTCTCGCGGAGCCCCTGGTCGGGCGCAGGATTCTCTAGAACAGCACGCCGATTGAGCGACGGCCGCTCAGTACGGCGCGAACCGCCACATCTCTAACCGGGGGTGGACGAGTTGGTCCGACGGGCCTCCGGTCGAGGCTGTGCGGATGCGGCGAGTTCTCGATCGGCAAATCCAAGGCCCTTCCGTGCGGGGGAGGTTCATGCATACGGGTAACGGCAGCAGCGATCCGCCTCTGACGGTCAGCATCTCTTCCTACGCTGCTGGTGGGGCAGCACACGGGGAGGGCGCCATGGCGGACAGGACGGCAGAAATGCAGGAGCTGTGGCCGCAGCTTCTGCAAGCCATCGCTCAGCGGATGCGGTTCGCCTGGATCCTGCTGAGCCAGAACGCGAGCGTGCTCTTCTACGACGGCAGCACGCTCACGCTCAACATGTTCAGCCCGGGCGCATACGAAACCTTGATCAACTCAGATGGTCGCCGCGTGCTCGAGGCAGGGCTTCGGCAAAGTTGCGTGATGCCCGATTTACAACCACTTGGCTGGTCAGGGGCTACGAACTTCCGCTTGATGTCCCGTGGTCGAGCCAGGCCGCGCCGAGCTCGGTCAGATGCCACCGAGGGCCGGTTCCCCTCGGCTCGGTGTCGTCTTCCCGGATCAGCTGCTGATCTGCGAGGTGGCGCAGGTCAGCGAGGATGCCGGTCTCAATGTGGGCGCCACGTTTTCCAAGTTCTAGGTCGATTGATCGCGTATCCCACCGTCCGGCGCCATCACGGACAACTTCCAGGATTGAACGGGTCGGGATGGTGTTCACCGCTGTCACTCTATGCGGGTGGACCCTGGACCTGGGAGTGGGGCAGCAGCCTTGTGTTCATGAGAGTCCGAGGAGAGCGAGCGGGCGTTCTGCGTTGCGGGCGTTGTGTCGTAGGGCTGCGGCGATGTTGGTCACGCTGGACAGCCGCAGGGCTCCGATGGCGAGGTTGCGCCAGGTGGCCATGGCCCGGGGTGCGTTGCCGGTGCGCAGTTGCGAGGCGTCTTCGGCGAAGGTCGTGTCGCGTATGTGGTGCAGGGCTTCGACCTGCCAGTGTTCGCGGACCAGCCGGGCGAGCCGCGCAGGTGTGGCCTGCCCTGCGGCAAGGCTGGTGACTATGTAGATCGTCTTGATAGTGGTCCGGCCGGTCTTTCGGTCGGTGCGCCGCCGCTTGATCTGGATGGCCTGGCGGGCCCCGGGGAACAGCAGGGTGTTCACGGTAGCGACCTTGATCCGCCGGATCTCGGAGCGCCCGTGTCCCTTGCCGCGTGTGCAGTCCTGGAGCGGGATGTCCTTCCAGGGCAGCGACTTGAGCTGGTAGCGCAGACGTTTCTGGTTACCCTTGGCGATCACGATGTAGTGGGCTCCGCGGCCGAGGAGGTAGGTGGCGTGCTCGCGCTGGGTGTGCAGGGCATCGCTGGTGACGACGGTGCCGGCCAGATCAGCAACGGTGTCGAGCAGGGGCTGGAAGCGGGTGACCTCGTTCGTCTTGTCGCCCACGTCCAGCTGAGCCAGGACCAAGCCGGTGGTGTGCTCCACAGCGGCGAGCAGATGGATCTTCCGTCCGTTCGCCCTGGCCGCACCGCGCAGAGCCTTGCCGTCGACGGACAGGGCGCGCAGCCGCGTGGAGTCCCGTGGTGTCGGGCTACGGTCCGCGAGCCAGTGTCCTACCGCCTGGTCAAGCGCGTCTCCGTCGACCCGAGCGAGGAGCCGCCGCACTGCAGACTCGGAGGGTGCCAGTCGGCAGGGCAGTAGCGGATCGGGCCGCAGACCAAGTTGTTCCAGCACGTGGGTCGGGGCGTCGGCGATCCACTCGCCGACTGCCAGCAGCGAGGTCGCCCCGGCCAGCACCGCGCACGCTGTCAGGGCGAGGACGACTGCCAGGGCATGTCGGACCCCGCGCGGATCACGCGGGTCCGGCACCTGCGCAAGCCGTTCCAACAAGCCCGGCACCTCCTCAGCTGCGGGCTCCGGCCGGTCGTGGAGCTGGTCAAGAGCAGGCGGGATCAGCAATGACGCGTCGGCAGGCACGGTCTTCCAGTCGGATCACGGGGCGTCGAGAACTCCATGATCTTGGAAAGCGTGCCTGTCACGTTTCCGGGAACACCCTCAACCGACAGACCATCACGAACCGGACGCCACGCGACTACGCCGAAGCCCTGGTGCTCGAGGAGGTGCTCGCAGAGCTTCTCAGTCCTCGGCCCGCCGTAGAGCTGCTGGTGCAAGGCAGGATCCCGTCTCCCTCCGACCTGCCCAGCCCCGAAGGCCTCACGCAGGTGCATGCGCCCGGTGCCGTTCCGGCCACCGGCACGTCACCGGAGCCGGACGAGGCCCTGACGGCCATCTTGGATCTCGTCCTGGCCCAGACAGCGTTCCTGCTGCACGAGGACGGAAACAGCCAGGCCGCCGCCTTGCTGGCGGACGTGGAAGACATCGAGCATGTCCCCAGTGACCGATCTGAGGAAGGCGAAGACGTCGCCCTCATCGTGCCGCTCTACCTCGTTGCCCGCTTCACCCCAGAGGTCCTCGCCGCCATCCGGCCGCTGCTCGTCCACGTGGCGGCACGTCACGACCTGCTGGTCGACAACGTCAGCGCCATTCCGGCCCTCCCCCAGACCGGTGGCGATTGGAGGCAGAGCCTCCAAGAAAAGCTGATCAACATAACGTCCCCCGGCCAGTACCCCCGGCCCCGTGCCGAGGAGGCAGCCGCCACCTTCAGCATGGACGGTTTCGCCTTCGACGCCCGGGAGCAAATGCTCGTCTACGAGGCGTTGAAGCGGGCGCAGGCACAGCTGCCGCAGGATTCCACCATCGCCATTTTCCCGCTGCCGAGGGCCCGGGTCGGTGGCGGCAGCACCTGGGCCCCGGACTTCCTCGTCACCGCTTCCGGCCGGGTGGGTGCCATTGAGGTCGACGAACCCCATCGCCACGAAGACTTCGCCGCGGACGCCGCCCTCGACAGAACGTGGCGCAATAGCGGAATCGCCCACATCGAACGCGTCCAGCTCAAGGGATTCAGTGACGACCGCGAAGTCGACGCCCTCATCCGCCAGTTCCTCACCCGGCTGCACGAACAGCACTGACCACAGCGGCAGCCCGGCCGATCACCGAACGGCCGAAGGCGACCGCAGCGCGGGCGGCGCCGCTGTCGGTCTTGCAGCCCTGTCAGGGCGATGGCCTCGAGGCGGTGCATGCCGGGCCGCTGGGCTAGACAGCGACCTGCGCGTTTTCGATCCGCCCCGCGGTGCCGGTGTACTGACGCTGGACCCCGACCGTAGAGGTCCCTTTCTTCAGGTCGCCGGTCTCGTCGACCACCAGGACCGCCTCGTCGTCGTGGAGGTTTTCCACGACGTAGTCGCGAATGTCGTCCCGGACGGCGTCCGCGTCCCAGGAGGCACGGCACAGCATGTGCTGCATGCCATTGGGGTTGGCCTCTCCGGCCCGCTCGGCGATCGTCCAGCAGTTCTTGCGCGGCAGGTCTGACAGGAGCCCGAGTACCAGCCGTGCCGCCCGTCGGCGTGGTTCGACCCGCGCGAACCGGCCTGCCAAACGCCCCATCAGACCGTCGAAGGCTTCCTTCCAACGGGTGGGATCTATGCTGTGGCCTGCGGCCACCGTCTCATCGTCAGTGCACACAACCTTCAATGATCAACGGTAGCCGCAGTCAGTTGCCCCGGATAGCCCGGGCAGGCTGTCGGTGGCAGCTGCTACGAATGTCGGCATGACCGACGACGAGATCATCCGCAGGATCCGAGAGCAGGATGTGGCCGGCGAGCTGCCGGCGCCTGCGCCGCCCGAGGCTGTGGCCGAGCTTGAGGCCGCGGTGGGGCATTCGATGCCGCCGCTTCTCAAGCGGATCTATCTCGAAGTCGCCGACGGTGGGTTCGGCCGCCGGGGTGAGGCTTTGTCCCTCGATACGGACTACAGCTTCAGCGACAGTGGTCGGCTGCTGGAGGAGTACTTGGGCTGGCGCGGACGCCCCAACTACCCACCGTCTGTTGTTCCTCTCCTGACATGGGGTTGTGCGATCTGGTCCCTCGTCGATTACAGCACCCCCGAAGGCCGCATGTGGGGCTGGGATCCCAACGCCCGATGCCCTGAACACGGATACGCTCTGTTCCCCGAGGACCTCACTCTGGCCGAACGGCTCTGCGGCTGGCTGGACGGACGCGACGACTTTCCGAAGGCGCCCGCTGGTCCGCACTGCTCAGATTGCTGAAACCGCGGCGATGCCGTGCGGATGCATCCCGGTGGCCACTCTGCCAGGAACCGTTGCGCACAGGTCAGCCGAAGCGACCAGCGCAACAAGCAAGATCCCGATCTACAGCTGGAGTACTAAGCCAAATGAAACAGGCAACCGGGAATCAAACGCTCACTCAATCCTCTTGGATCAGGGTTCCGCCCGCTTTTCCCACTCGCGGGCTCCGGCTTGTCGCATCACTGACTCGGCAGTGGCGGAATCGATGAGAAGTTGATGTACGCGCTGAACGTACTCGGCATGCCCTTGCAGAGATTTACGTAGCTGTTTCTGATTTCTGGCGCTGTAAGATATTGCGCCGCATTTTTCCGCGACCCCAGTAGATACGGCCAGCGGCTCAATATCCACTGTCAGCATTATGGTGTCCGTTTCGGTCTTGACCCTGCACCCTACGGTTCCCTCTGCGTAATCGAGAGAGATCCAGTATTCGATGAATGCTGCCTTGTAGCTGGCGCGGGGCATTATCTGTTCTGTCTCCTCTGGGCCGGTGAGGTCCAGGGCATCCGCCGTGGAGGCGTATACCGCACGTACCTCGTTGAAGAAGACTTTCGCTGACGGAACCACGGACGCCTCCTGATCTTGCTGTGTCCGGCTCGACCAGGGCCTGAACTTGAAAACCTCCCAGTGTCTACCCACCTGGCGCCAGCCGTAGCCCTTTACTTGGAGATATCTCGGCGCCCGCTTGTAGACTTTCCCGTCTTTACAGAGAGGCAAGGCGGGGTCGGTGACCTCGGATCGTCTTGTAGCTGGCCCATGCATCATCCATGAAGCGCTCGTTGCGAGTCCAGTTCCAGCCCCCGGTGCCTTTGTTGCCATTCGGGTTTTTCATGGTCACGCGGAGATTCAGGATGTCGTCACTGAAGTCGACGCCTGGTGTTGCGATCCTCGGATGATCAGGTCTTCCGGAAGAGCCTCGAACGCGTCGGCGGCACGTTACTGCCGGAAGCGGTTGTGGACGGTGGACCGGACACGGAACTCCTGCGGCATCTCCCGCCACAGTGCACCGGTCTTGAACCGCCGGATCGCGCCCGCGAACTGCTGCCGCAACTGCTCGGGATAGGGGCCGTACTCGCCGATCGGCAGGTACGGCCCGATGGACTGCCGCTCTTCGTCGGTCGGTTGCACGCGCGTCACGCAAGACGGTCTACCGCCTCTGTCCCCACCGCGTAGGCGAAACCCGCCGACAGCCCGCCATCCTCGCGGCTGCTCGGGGTCGATCGTGCCCCGGTCGTCGTACGGCTCCCTCTTGCGGTGTGGTGCCGCGCTCCTCCCGCCCGCGGGGCCGGATGGTTCCCGTTCCGCCGGGCTTGCCATGGATCTCCACGCGCCGGCCTTGACCACCTTGGCTAACGCGAGTAGCTTTTTGGCTATTGCGATTAGCCATGGAGGTCGGCATGACTGAGTTCCTGAACGTGGAAGGCGGCACTCTCGCCTACGAAGTGACCGGCTCCGGGCCGCTGGTGGTGCTTGCGCACGGGATCGGCCAGAGCCGCGACGCCTACCGGTTCATGGCCCCGGAGCTGGTGGCCGCGGGTTACCGGGTCGCGGCGGCGGAC
>NZ_JBIVXP010000042.1:0-12663 GCF_044769305.1 Streptomyces sp. NPDC090499 | reverse complement strand
TACCCAGCCGAGCGCCCCGAAAGCACCCCCGCGCTACCCAACACCACCAACGCGACCGCCGGTTGATCGGCTACACCACGAGAAGGGACACGACCCGCGGTCGACGGCGCCCGGAGTGTGTCGGAGGTGTGCCGCGTGTATCGCAGATGGTGCGCGAACAGTGAGAGACAACGAGAAAGAGCGGGAGTCAGTGAGACTGACTCCCGCTCTCTCAAGTCGGCATCCGCCCTGGTCAGAGCCTGATTCTTGCTGACTGACCGGCGAGTGCCCCCGGCAGGATTCGAACCTGCGCACACGGCTCCGGAGGCCAGGTGGGGCTGAGGGGCTACCGGTGCCCTGACCTGCGCCGGAGGGCGCTGCCGCCTGAGGGGCGAGCAAGATCATTACGCCCCTATTACGTAGGCAGCCTGTCGGCCGATGGGTCCGGCCCGTATCGTCGAGACATGATCTCGGGCAGCAGCGGGGGACCGGACGGCGGCGGCATGGAGTTTACGGCGGAGGGCTTGGGGCCCGTGCTCCAAGAGGCCTGCGCAACGGCTGGGCTCGACTCCCGCGGTGCCGAGTTGCTGCGTCTCGGTTCCAACGCGGTCTATCGCCTCACCTCGTCACCCGTCATAGTCCGCATCGCGCGTGACCCATCGGTCCGCTCGGAGATGGGGCGGGCTGTGGGCGTGGCCCGATGGCTGGAGACGCAGGACTTCCCGGCCATGCGTGTGCCGGCCTCGACAGCCCAGCCGCTCGTTATTGCCGGCCGCGTGGTCACCTTCTGGGAGAGCGTCCAGGAGCGCGAAGAGTACGCAACAGTCGGCGAGCTGGCCGACCTGCTCCGCCGTCTGCACTGGTTCGAAGAACCTGAATCTCTCGGCTTGCCGTACTTCGATCCGCTGGCCAAGGTGGGGGCGTCCCTGGAAGGGCTGGACGGCGTCTCGGATGAGGACAGGACGTTCCTGGAAGAGCGAGCGGCGAGGCTCGCCAAGGACTACGACCGGCTGGACTTCGTACTTCCCTTCGGCATGATCCATGGCGATGCGAGCATCGGGAACATCCTCCGCCATCGGGACGGGCACGCGGTGCTGATCGACCTGGACGGCTTCGCTCTCGCGCCGCGTGAGTGGGATCTGATCCAGACAGCGATGTTCTATGACCGGTACCGCTGGCACACCAAGGCGGAGTACGCGGAGTTCGTGCACCGGTACGGCTTCGACCTGATGAACTGGCCTGGGTACGAGACCTTGGCTGATCTCCGCGAACTGATGATGGTTGCCTGGCTCGGCCACCAGGTCGCTGCTAGCGAGCGTTCTGCGGCGGAGTTCGCGCGACGCGTGCGATCGCTACGGACCGGCGAGGGACGGGACACGTGGGGCCCGTTCTGAGCGGGTGTTCTACGGCTTTCACCCGCGCTTGAGTAGCAACACCGTGCGCCTGAGATGCGGACCTTGACTCCGAATCGTCCCCATGGATCAAGTGTTCATAAAAGATCACAAGAGGTTCTGGAGCATTGGCTTCCCGGACAAACCCCCGCTCTGGAATGCTGAACCGCATCAGCTGCGAGCAGTGCTCAGGGGGAGGCTATGCAGTGGACGACGTGTATCACTTGTGGCGCGCTGGGTGGCCTTGTCGTGGAGATCGTGGTCTTCTACGGGCGTATCGCTGCGTGGCAAGCGGCCCGCCATCGCGCCTTGTCACGGAACAGGACGAGAGATCAGCTACCGCCGCTCGGCAAGTACATCGACGTACCCTCCGATGCCTTGGCGGCCCTTACCCGGCTCTCCCTGGGCGCGAGCGCTGGATGGATCTTCTCTCCTCAGTTGACCGGAGAATTCGCGGCCGTCGCGGTTGGAGCCTCAGCTCCGGCGCTGCTGCGGCAACTCGGCAGCGCGAAGACCGTCCAAGCGGCGATCAACGGAAGTCGCTCCGCCGTTGCGGCCCTCGAACCGGTCCAGCACTCCGCCACCGTGCCGGATGGGGCGGAGGTCGGCCATGAGTGATCTTCGTCAACGCTATTGGGCGTCTCTGACTGATTCCAGGGACGACAACCTTGAATCGCTGGACCGCACCATCGAACACGGGCGACGCAAGGACCGGACCCTGTGGCGCAGGTACCTCGCCTCGTTGCTCGACATCGAACTAACGGAAAATGCCGCGGCCGGGAATTCAAAGCACGGTCCAATCATCGCAGTCCGGGGCATGATCGCTCCCGTCCGTGGGGGCTGGCTGGCTATCGCCGCTTCCGCGCTTCTGGTCTTCGGAGCCGGGTTCGGCACCTCGTTCTTTCTGAACGACCAGAGAGCGGTAGCGTCGCCCGTGGTCATCGGTGCCGCACCCACGCTGCCCGCAGGGGCGCGCAAGGAGGACGGAGGGTATGCCTGGGTCCTGCCCAAGGGTTGGAGGCGGGATGTGAAGACGGCTGCCGAGGTGCACTACACCTCCCCGGACGGCACTCAGGAGCTCGTGGCCAAGTCTGCACTGGCCCGGGGCGACCTGATGAAGACCTGGCAGGCCTCAGAGCAGGCCGCCTCCCAAGCCGAGAACTATCGGAGGATCAGTTTTCAAAGGGCCACTTTCCGCGGCTGGCCCGCGGTCGTCTGGGAATACACTTTCACGTTGCAGGGGAAGAACTGGCACGCCCTGCTCCTTGGCTTCGACGCCTACGGTAAGTCGTACCAGATCAACACCTGGTATCAGCCCGAAACAGGGGTCCAGGCGCTCAAGAACTACAGCGTGGTGAAAGACAGTTTCACTGTGCTGTGAAATTTTCGAAATGCTCTTTGAAATAAAAATCAGAGAACGAGTTGGGCCTCGGAGGCGAGCCACAACCTGTGTTCGCGAACCTGTTCCACGAAGTTCCGCGAGGTCACGCTCTCACTCGTCGCTGCGAGGTTCTGCCGGAACTCAACGAGGTAGTTAACACATCGGGCGGACTTGAGTTGCTCCCCAAGATCAAGGGCATCGAGCACGACGCGACACGCCTCTTCGACGTCGCCTGCACGTAGATGCGCATCGGCGAGAACCATCGTCGCGAAGAAGTCGCTGCGCACGTGATTTCCGCTCATGGCGTTCTCGGCATGGGCGACGGCCTGCCGGGCGCTGTTGACGTCACGGAAGCAGTGGGCGGCTTCTGCGGCAAGCTCGGCCTCGTCGAAATAGCTGATCCACTCGGGCTCGTCGTCGTTGTTCCGGCTCTCCAGCGCCTTTGTGGCGGCGCTCAAGGCGGCTTCGCAGGCCCGGATGTCTCCGGTCCGGGCAAGCGCGCGTGCCTCCATGGCGTGGAACTGGGCGCGAAGCGTGGGCGTGGCCACGGGAGAGATACCCATGAGAGCAGCACGGGCGAGCGTCGCGGCCTGCGTATACCGGCCGAGAAACGTCGCCTGATGGCTCATGGCCGACAGAATGCTGCCGGCGAGTCGGCGGTCATTGGCGTCCTGGGCCAACCGGAGAGCTTGGAGGAAGTATCTCTGTGCCAAGCCGTGCCGACAGGCGTCGTAGGACATCCAACCAGCCAGGAGAGTTGCCTCCGCGACGGTCGAGAACAGGGCCCGACCGACCTGCTCGGTGTATTGGCCGCGCAGCAGCGGCGTCACTTCGGTGCTGAGGTACTGGATGGCTGCGTGCCGCGCGTGATCGCCACCGAATCGGTCGTCTAATTCGGCGAACATGTCGGCGGTGGTCTTGATAGCGCCCACGTCTCCGAGACCGACGCGCATTCCGTGCTGCCGTTGCCTGGGAACGGCTGGCTCGGGTGCCACCAACCACCGGAGCGAAGCTTCGCTCCAGGCAGGTTCGGAGGGCTCGGCCTGGAGCAGGGGCTCATACCGGTTGAGATCGGCCCGCCACAGTTGGCCGACGGCTTCGATGGCGCCCTCGGGGCTTTCCGGATAGCCGGCGTCCAGGAGCCCCGTGTCCCCCTCGCCTTCGTGGTTCAGCCCGAGTTCGGCGGCACTGAGGTCGTACGCCTCGCACAGCAACGGACCGTAGAAGTCGTCCGGCGCGCTATGCCCGTTCTCCCAACTGGCGATACGGCGCTTCACGCTCGCATCTGACGGGAGCTGGTGGCCACGACGCGTTGCGGCCTGGCGGAGTTCGCGCACCAACCGCGGCTGACTCCAGCCTCGAACCACACGGGCTTGCCGTAAGCGAACGCTGGTCGGCTCCATCGAAGACGTGACCGTTCCCTCCGCACTGGCCCGTTGGCGCAACTCTTGGGCGCGTGACTCCTCGACCCTACGACCGAATGTACGCGCTGCTCATTGCTGAGCGCTGCAAGTAATCGGAGATCGTGAGCGATTGCAACGCGACGGGGGATGACGCGTGCGCGGGTGACGCGTCATCCTCCGTCACCTCTCGTCATCTGCCCTGGCCAGGGTGGTGCCCCTGAGTCTGGACACAGGGCGGCATCGGGGCCGCAACTGAGTCTGACCGAGGTGAGATGACGTGCAGAGGATGACCAGGAGGGGCATCGAATGGCTCTCCGCGGCGGCTGACGATCCAGAGGGGTGCCGCGCCACCTGGATCGATGACCCCCGTGCACCGTACATGCTGCCGACCGGCCGCTACTTCGACGTGGTGACGGTGGATCAGCGGGTCGGCATGGAGACCTTCGACCAACTGCTCCGCCGGGGCCTGCCGTTCGGGCCTACTGTCCTCGATCACAAGGCACAACGTGTGGGCTTCTTCCTGGGCTCGCGGAGCCAGGAGACTTTCCTTCACTACCTCGCACGGGAAGAGGGCACTGCACCCGCCTACCGCTACCTGAGCCGCGGCTCCGCGGTCGTCGTCCCTGGCCCCATTCCCCTGCGCGGGGACCGTTACGAGTGGCTGCGCGCCCCGACCCGGCGGCCGATGGCCAACCCGCTCCGTCCGGTGGCCCTGGCGACCATGCTCGTCGCCTCCGCCGAACTGCTGGCTCGGGTGGACCGGTACGGCGAGCGCTACCGGGCCGCGGACACCTTCGGCCTCTCCGCGATTGAGGGGGCTCCGATCGATGGGGCGGGATGATGCCACCGACCGGCACGACGCTGCCACCTGGTCACCGTTGGACAGTGACGGTTGGTATGCCGCGCGCAACGCCACCACCGCCCTGCGGGACGCTCTGATCCGGGCGGGACTGGAGAGGGACTTCCCTTATCTGCGGGCCGAATTGAATGCTTTCGGGCATGGCTTGGTCGAACTCGGGCGCGTGTCGCCGGCCACCGCGGAGCGACTGGCGGAGCTGCTGCGGCTGGCGCTGGCTTCGGGCTTGCAGCGGCTAGCGGAGAGCGGTGATGAGACGACCGAATCTCGTGAGGAAAGGGGCTGAACCATGACCGACCGATGGGGCGTAGTCGCCAAGCGTGCGGAGAACCTGATACCCGGCGTCCCCTACGTCCGCGGCTGGGCACAGGCTCGACGCAGCGCCGGCGCCCTGGCTGAGCAGCTGACAACCCTGGGCTTGGAGCCGGACTTCCCCGGCCTTGCCGCTGACGTGAACGTCTCGGGCGACGGCTTGGTACGCCTCGGCAGCATCCGTCCGGAGGCAGCGCTGATGCTGGCCGAACTGATCGTGTCGGGCCTCACGGCGGAGACGGCTCCCCACGGTGTTACGGCGGCGAAGGGAACCATGGCTACGCGTCGAAGCTCGTCCGCAGCTTGATCACTTCGCCTCCGGATCTCCGGCAGGTTGCGGTTCGAGCGTGCTCCTGCGACCGGCCGGCTGGCGCCGTATGTTGCCGTTTCCCTCGGTGGATGACGTCCACTTGCTCCGCGCTATGTCTCTTCGCTGTCGGTCTGCCGCTCGGCCGGGACCGGCGCCCCAGCGCCGCAGCCCGGGCGAACGGCAGACCGAATTGCTCGGTGGCTGGCTGAGGCACTCGTAGATGACCTGCATGAGAGGACATCAGCTTGGGACGCTGGGGGCATCCAGGGCTCATTCTGAGGCTGACCTGTAGCTGACCGGTGTCGGCGCTTCGTGCGGGGTCGAACGATTCCCTCGATTTCGCGACGCTTTGATTCGGTGAAGCCCTGTGCGGTGGCGCATGCCGGCGGTAACCTCAGGAGATCCCTGGGGTATCGCGGGATTTGATCAAGGGGGCGACGATCCGAAGGCAAATGGAGCTATCGCTAATAGCCGGACCAATACCTCGACCGGGACGGCGCCTGCTTCTCGCTGGTAGCGCTAGCGTCTTGTACTTAGCGCTGTTGATATCCGCTCTAATGCGCGATTGGGATATTCAGAAGTTGACGTCCAATCCCTACATCGTTGCATTGACGATAGGGTTGGTGGGTGTCGTCTGCTGTACCATCCCAAACAATTTCGGTTCAAGCACTCTTCTGGATCGGAATACGGATAGGCGGTGGGAATATCTTTCCGAGTTGTTGACGTCTCAAAATTCGAGGGATCGAATTCGGTCGGACTATGAACGATCGATCCTGCTGGACCCCGCGGGCTATCAAGAACAGTTGCGGGAGGCTGGCGCCGAGCTCGACAGTGACGAAGCTGCATCGGGGATCGAGGAAATAACTGTCATGCTGGGCGGGGCGTCGTTGCTGCTAAACCCCGAATCAGAATCTTCACAGCGTGCCATGAACTACGCGGGCATGAGCGTGCTGGAGGTCTTCCGTATCCTTGGCCCTCCGCCCCCCGGAATCCGCGGTCCGCGTGATGACGGAGGGGGAGGAGTGCCCGGCCCTGGTGCCGGTGTTCCGAGTGGGGGACGCCGTGGCTGAGCCCGAAAGAGACGACCTTCTGCGCGGCTCCGGGGAAGACGTAGTAGCAGCAATGAACGCGTGGAAGGACCTTCCGGCCGCGCATCTCAAAGTTGCTTTGAACTTCTGGAATGAGCGCATGACTGCAGATCATGAACTTAGAATGACGAAGGAACGGAATCGCAACCGGCTTGATATCATGGGCATGGTCGCCGCTTTTGTTATCTCCATATCTTCTGTGGGTAGCGCTATAATTTTCGGCGCCATTGAAAACTATGTAATGGCGGGAGTCATGCTCGGTCCAAGCGTATTCGCTATCATGAAGCTTTTCATCACACGCAAGGCGGACAAGGCGGATCTCAAGGCATCAGGGTCAGCCCTGAACGTAATCTCTCAACCAGGAGGGCCGCCGGTTATCCCGTAGGCAGTGGACCTCGTTGAGCCAAGATTTATTACTGGGCGCTACGTCGCGACCCAGGGAGGCGGGAGTTTTTCCGCAACCATGTGATCACATGGACGCTTCGAAGGGCAGCCTGCTCTTACCGTGGCTCCCTGCTGTTCCGCGCTCGATCTGGGGCACTTGTGGTCTAGCGTCCTGAGTGTTGCCGTAGTGGTGCAATCGTCAGCGAAGGCGCCACTCCCAGCGGCTAGCCGACGCCTCCGCGTTCCCGGCCGCGAGCTTGACGACTACTTTGATCTCGGTGGTGCACTTGATTCCCGGGCATGACCAGCAGAGGGCGGTCCAGTTCGTAAATGGCGTCTGGATCGAAACGCAGCTCGTTCAACGGTAACGCCCTGTGCACTAGGGCCGGTTCGCCTTGCAGTCTCATGCACCCATGATGCGATGGCCTCGGGGAGCACCGCTTTAGGACCGGCCTGAGCCTGCTTCGGGTGCTGTTGCGGACTGGTGCGACGGCCGGACAAAGGTGCTGATGTACACCCCCGTCCGGCGTCGTTGATATCAGCCGTGGATGTCATACACATCCATCAGGCGGTGGAGATCTTCAGGAACTACCAGCGGGGCTGCCGCCGGGGGGCGTCGATCGACGCAATTGAAACTCTGCATACTTGGCGGTGAAGACGTAGATGTAGTCGAGCAGTGCTTCGGCGAGGTCCAAAGCATCTCTGGCATCTTCCCGGCTTACCGCGTCCTTGCTGAAGTGAGCACCTTGATTGCCAAGGACGCGTAGGGCCTGCGCCCAGTCAAAGAGGCGACCTTCGATCTTGTCCGCGTCACGTAGCTCGCCCAGGGCGTCAAAGAGTGCCTTCTTGCGCGTACCTTGATCGACGCACATGCCTTCAAGCGTTCGCCGGACCATCACGGCGGTAGCGGTGTAAAGCTTGGCGCCGAAGCAAGCCCGAGCCTCACGCATCTCTCGGGCTATCGCCATCGGGATGCTGGGGCTCAACGGCCCCGAGGAGTCGCTGGGCCACTCGCGGATAGGATCTGTCCAGCCCCATACGTTTCCAGCCTCCATCTGCGCTGTCTGCACGAGGAGCTGAGGGGCGCGGCATTTGTCGCACGATACAAGTGTGTACAGCGTGGGCGAGAACTCGTCGTCGCCCTCCGGAGCGAGCTCCCAAGTCCCTCGCTGCGTGCTGAGAGTGTGCGTATCGCAGTAGGAACACTGGATCAGCATCGGTCGCAGGGAAGCGTTCCCCCACCCGTTCATGGTCGCCATCCTGCGAGCGTAGCGGCGGGATTAATCCCACAGGGGATCAATAACCAAGTCCGGACCTGTCTTCTTGAGCGGCCTCGGACGGCCCAGCTTTGCTGCGCTCAACGGATGGCCGGCACCTTCGATGTGCGTACGTCTGAACCTCAGCCGATGACAGTTAGCCACGACGGCGGGCGCGACAACCGACCACGCACGCGTATGCCTCGCGGCGCCCCACCGGCCTCAGCCACGCTGCCGATGCCGTCGACCAGAGCAAGCCGCGACGGCCTGCCCGTGACCACGATGCTGAAGCACTCAGCTTGGGAAGCTGCGGGCATTTGGGGGTGGTTTGGGCGCTGACCTGGGCGAAAGCCTGCGCTGTGGGCTCGTCGGGCTTGGCTGCTTTCGCCGTGGTTCCCCGCTGCTCCCCGCCATGTCTGGTGCGCTTGTGGTGCGTTCGCCGACGCCTCCGCCTACTCGGCGGGCCTCTACAGATCCACACGTGTCTCGCTGTCGCCACGTCTGAGAAGGACGTGCGCCGGCCTGAACGGCAGACTGCGGAGGGTCGGCTCCAAGACCTTGAACAGAGCATCGGCATCGGGGCCGTAGGCGTACACGACGGCTTCGCCTCCTCCGAACTCGTTCCCATCGACCTCCCCGACTCCTGCCTGCTCAGTCGCTGCCTCCATCGCCTGTTCAGCTTCGTAGATTCGCTCACGCTGGTCGACGTCGCCGAAACCGTCACTGGCAAGCCGAAAGTGTGCGATCACGGCGTGCTCCTCATCCCCGCTATCAGGGGCAATGGGTGTCTCCATGCCGGACACACTGTCATCGGGGTCTGACACTCTCACCGCTGTGTCCGACTCGGATCCGCATCACCAACACGCTTTCCAACTGTGGTGGTGGGGTGCTGGCGCGAGTGCAGGGGCGTTCACCTGCGTTCATGGACGGCTGGCTGCCGGTGCGGGGACGGCTTGGGGTCTCGCCTGAACGGCCGTGAACGGGGCTGAATGAGACGGAAACTGAGACGGCCGCCCGTGGTCCTAGAGCTGACCTCGCCACCATGGCACGTCCAGGTTGTCAGCCGGGATGACCTTGGCTCTTGCCAGAATCTTCCCGTCGAGGGCCCGCACGAGGGCGCGCAACTCACGCGCGCTTTTCCTGGGCAGTGCGTGAAGCACGGCTTCGAGGTGCTCGCGGAAGTCGGCGCCGTAACACCCGCACTCAGGGATTCGGCAATCGGGACCCGTGAGGGGGTCTACAAGGTGCCTGAGGGGGCCATGGGCATAGGCCTGCCAGTGCCAGAACGCTTCTTCTGTGGCTTCGGGCCAGAAGCGAGTTCGCTCCAGCCGACGCAGGTCAGCTGTGCAGCCGCCGGACAGGCGATCAATGAACGGGTACCGTCGCCGCCTCCAGGGGCGAATAGGGAGATCACCCCGCAGGGCTGACGGGCGCCTACGCGGCATTGCCCCTTCGGTTGTCGGTCATGGGGGCAAGTTACAGAATCACGCGTCTGGTGGCCACCGCGTACCCGGTGGCCGAAGCCCTGAGCTTGGGAAGCTAAGGGCGTTCACGGGAGGTCGCCGAACCGACCTGTGGCGATGCCGTGTCGGAGCCTGAGTCTCCGCCGGCCTGCTCCCCGCTGTTCCCCGTGGTTACCCGCCCGATCTGGCACGGCTGCGTCGCCAAGCAGTGCGGCAAGTTCCCTCAGGTCGTTCGCGACCATGACTTGAGCGAGGCGCCCGGCGATGGCCACGACCTCTGGCCAGGCGGATGCCCAGAGATTCGGCACACCTGTCGAGGAGGCCTAAAGCCGCCGCGGCGGCTCCGCCGCGGCGTGCGCTCGGTTGCCGATCTGGCTAGGTGGAGAGAGATGCTTTCCCCGCCACCCATCGGACAACAGTAGGGCAAAAGGGGTGAAATACCTAAAACGGGTGTATTGGGTTTGACCGTGAGGGCTTGTCCGACCCAAAATCCCATGAACGTTGCGGCATCCGGCATGCGTGCCGCATTCTAATTAGCAACACTCGCCACAGGGGGGGCTCGATGGGGTTGATCGAGGAATTTATCGAGCGCTATGTGAAAGAATACGACTTCTATAGTCAGGCTGCGCGACTGGTAGCACAGACGCTCGAAAAGGAACTCCACTCTACTGGCATTCGATGCATCGTCAGTTACCGGGCCAAGGATATTGATCGCCTAGAAGACAAATGCCGCCAGCGCGCACCTAAGAAGCGATACCGAAATGTGAGTGACATCTTTGCCGATATTGTCGACTTGGCTGGGGTAAGGGTAGCCCTCTACTTCCCCGGCGAGCAAGAGCAGGTCGAA
The DNA here is from genome assembly GCF_044769305.1 of Streptomyces sp. NPDC090499. Taxonomy (NCBI): domain Bacteria; kingdom Bacillati; phylum Actinomycetota; class Actinomycetes; order Kitasatosporales; family Streptomycetaceae; genus Streptomyces; species Streptomyces sp. NPDC090499. The sequence goes on along the minus strand of NZ_JBIVXP010000042.1, from coordinate 1,993 downwards.
AATCTAATCGCACAGCTCTTCACTCATCTTGAAGGCAGGAAGGTTTTCCCTGGAGAGGATGGAGCCGAGCGCACCGAGCGGTTTGCTGGCTACTCGGCTGTGCACTACCGGGTGCAACTCAGAGAGCAGAATCTCGGCGAATTGGACAAGAGGTACGCTAAGGCCCGCGTTGAGATCCAGGTAGCCTCTGTACTCATGCACGCCTGGTCGGAAGTGCAACATGACCTCGCGTACAAGCAGTTGGGCGGCGACCTGTCTGATCAGGAGCGTGCCATCATTGATCAACTCAATGGGCTTGTGATTGCTGGCGAGATCTCATTGCAAATGCTACAGCAGGCAGGGAAGAGCAGGGTGGCAAGGAATGAAAGAAACTTCCTAAACCATTACGAGCTGGCCGCTCATTTGCTGAGTCACGCTAATGACTTGTTCAAAAAGCCAGTTGGCGAAGCTGGACTCGGCCGCGTTGATAGACTTTTTGATCTACTCAAGAAGATCAAAAAGACTACCCCCGCAGAACTTGAGCCGTATTTGGAATCTCTTCACGGTGAACTTGAGATGCGTCCATTGGCAGAACAGGTCATCGATGCTCTTCTTTCCGAGGATCCGTCCCTCTACAAGAACTACGATAAAACTCGGGAAGATTTGCCCTCTAACCGTAGCAGCGTATCAACCGAGGAGATTGAAAGTGCACAGGCGCTACAACGCTTCCTGCATAGCTGGGTAAAGCTCGAAGACGTGCTGAATGAATTGGCAGGCACCAGTGCCACGAGTTCAGCAAAGGGGACGAAATTGCCAGTCTCTCAGCTCTTGAAGATTGTGACTTTGCCGCCTGGCCTGAAGGGGGAAATTGACTATCTGCGACGTGTACGGAATTCCGTTGTCCATGGCAGGATGGACGCCCTCGCGAGTAACTTGGCTGCGTCAGCTCAGCACCTTGATACCATCATCGCTGAAATCGAAGCCTATTCACCTGAGGAGCAAATAAATCCGTAGCGTCAAATGAGTACCCTCCGCAAGGAGACTGGTCGGGAGAATTGAGCAGGGAAGTTCACCGAAAGCTCGCTTGGGTGGCGGCATCCGCGCGGGGGGCCGATCGCATCATGAATGAAATTTATCGCGAGATCACGAAGATGTAGCAACTTACGTCGTTCTAGCCCGACCCTTATCGCTATACTATACCGCCCGGTTCGGACAACTCAGGAAAGTTCGAATAGTCCTGAGCGTGGTGTAGTGGTGTCTAAATGGGAGTTTTTGTGAGTCAGCCTAGCAAGCCTGAGGCGTCAGGTGTTATCGCTGCTACTGCGATGTTCGTCGAGGTTCTCGTGATCGGTATTGGTTCCTTCGCTGCGCTCGCAGGCTGCGTGTCGGCCGTGGCTGGTTATTCCAATATGCACAAAGCCGGGCCACTTCTTGCATCTACTCCCGCTTCTGGGGCAGCGTTGGCTTTCTCGTACGCGCTTGGCGTCGCTGTTGATCGAGCCGCCGACTTCTTGCTAACGCCATATCGACGGAAGCTCCGTAGCCGTCATTTTCCATCGAATGTTGATTACCGCCTAGCTCGCCGAACTGTTGCCGAATCGCCACACATTGCGGCTATGGCAGATTACGCTCGATCACGGATGAGGGTTTGCCGAGGTTGGGTCCTCAATAGCCTGCTCTTGTCGATTGCTGCTGCTCTGCTAATTTCGCGTTTCCCGGTTCAAGATCGCGCGATATTGATTACTGCCAGCGTCGTGCTGGGTGGAATAATTGCCGCAGGATTTTTTGCGGCTTGGATGAATATCACAGAGACCGGCTACAAGAAGCTTTCGCAGCAAGCATCGGAGATCGGAGCGATTGTTCCAGGTCAAGGCGATGGCGCAACTGCTACTGCTAGTACTTAAGATCCGCCCATTCTCAGAGGGCATTTGATCTAGGCGAATTGCCCTTTCTATGCTAGTAGGTCCCTCGCCAGGTTGGTGTCGTTTCGTCTGTTATGCGCTTTGCGAGGTTG
>NZ_JBIVXP010000041.1:0-19515 GCF_044769305.1 Streptomyces sp. NPDC090499 | reverse complement strand
CGACACGACACGCCACCACTCCCACCGAACCACCCGCACTATGCCTGACCAGCGAAAACACCGCCCTCATGTCCGGAAAGACAACAGCGTCTTAGGGTGCGGCTCTTGTGGAGTGAGCCCGCCGGTCAGGCCAGAAGTTCGTAGTTGTGCTGGTCGGGCCGGGGGTAGAGGCGTTCGCGTTCTCTGTGGGTGTGGAAGGTCCAGTACTGCGGGAAGTCGCCGTTGCTGATGAGGGCCCGCAGGGTCAGGACGGCTTCGGCTCCGGGGACGGTCCACCGGCTGCCGGTGATGTCGAGCCGGTCGGCCACCAGATGACGTGCTGCTCCTTCGACGATGCCGCTGGCGATCGGCCATCCGGCAGCGAGGGCCTGGTCGTAGTGGAGATGGGCGGCGTTGTTCTCCAGGTAGCGGCAGGCCCGGTCCGCTGCGGCCCGTTGATCTGGGGACAGGCCCAGCCGGTCGGCTTGGGTGCGGATGTCGGTGACGGCGCCGGGGGCGTCGCCGGCCAGGATCCGGGCGGCCTGGGCCCCGACCCAGGTCTCGGCGGCCGGATCGGTGGCGGTGTGGAAACACCGCGAGGCCGCCCATAACTTCTCGATCACGTGGACGATGTCGAGAACGACATGGATGGTGACGCCGCGTCGGGCGGCCTCCGCATGGATCAACTCCAGCTGGTGTTCAGCGCCGTCGACCAGGACCACCCAGCACCGGCGGTGCTGTGGATCACGGGCTTCTGCCTCGTCGAACGCGGCGGCGATGACCTGGTCCGCGTCGCGTTGAACCGAGGCGGTGAGCCACTTCGCGCGGGCCTTGGGCCCCTTGCGCGGGGTGCGGCGGGTGGTGCGGCCGCCGGGCGGGGCGATGATGTCGTGCGGCCGGCGCACGGCCGGAGTGGCGTCGTGGACGACGGCGAGGGTGGCCATCCGCTTGCGGCAGGTCTTCTCCCCGGCGGACAGACGGGTGCGGAACGTGCGCGTCGCGCGCTGGGCGGCCTTTCGTGTCGCTTCCCGCAGGTGACCCGGGCGCATCACGATTCCCTTGCCGTCGACGCTGAGCACCAGCAGCGTCGTGCTTGCTGCCGGGGCAGGGGTGCGGGCGGCATAGAAGGCCGCGATGTCCACCGCGGCTGCCCGCACGAGCTGTTCGGCCTGGCGTTTGCCCACCGCCGGTGCCCCGCAGCGGCGTTCGATCGCCTCCAGAGCCTGGTCGTAGGAGCCGCGGACCGCTTCCAGCACGACCAGACGCCGAAGTCCCAGGCTGTGCCGCTCGCGCGGCAGCCCCAGCACCTGGTCGGCCGGATAGCAGTTGGGCAGGCCCGGGGCGCGCAGCGCGCACCGGGTTACGGTCACCGGCCCGACCACGGTGGCCAGTTGGCGGCGGTGCTCCTTCTCCAGCCGGGTCCGGCCCGCGGCGAGTTGGGCCCGCCCGCCGGTGTCGAGTGCCGCCAGTTCGGCTTCCTCCCGGCGGGCGCGCAGGTCGAAGTGGCCCTGCAGCAGGAGGCGGGCCAGCTCCCTCGCCCCGTTCTCGGCGTCTTCCTCCACCCGTTCATGGGGCAGGAGCAGAGCTTCGGGACGGGAGAGGGAATCGATGAGACAAGTGAGGAAAGAAGCGGCTCGGTCAAAGGGGTCAGCCGTCGCGGCGGCCGCATAGCCTGCGGTCATCGGGCTCTCGCTTTTCGGGCGGACGAATGGGTGGCACCTTCGACGCTAGGGACGAGAGCCCGACCCCACATCGGCGCGGCGGCGCACGGCGGAAGACCCAGCCCGCTCCGGCGCATCCCCGGCCGCCGCCAGAGCCTCACGCGGCGTGAACAATCCCGGTTCCTCCTCCATCAGCCAGCCCCGCTCGACCAGCCGTTTCAGCTTCGACCGGAAGCCTTCCACCTTGCTCTTGTCCGTCGACAGTCCCAGCGCAGCGCACAGGTGATGCGCCCGCATCGGATGCACCGCGTCCTGGAGAACCTCGACGATGTCCCGGTACGAACCCGGCAGCACCCCCACGGCCAGCTCGGGCGTCCACCGCGGCACCAGCCGCACCCCCACCGGCAACCGGTGCTCCTCCATCTCTGCCTCGCCCGCATCCGCATCCGCCCCGACAACCGAGACCGTCTCGTCGCCGGACAAGATCTCGGTCATCGTCTCCCGCGTGATCTGCAGCCGGGACAACACGTCCTCCCGCTCAGCGAGACGCCTGGTCAACTCCTCGATCTGGTCCCGCAGTCCGGCGATCTCCTCCCGCGCGGCAGCCTCCCGCCGATCGAGTTCCTCCAGCCACGACACCATCGCCGCCTCCAAGACCACGTCCTGGGACACGACGATCCGCCGTCCGACCACGAACGGCAACGGCGCACGGCATCACCAGCTCACTGCAGAAGAGCCGCACCCATCGACTTAACGCCCTCTCCCAGCTTGCAAAGCCGCACTGGCCGTCCAGATCCCGCGCTGTCAGCGTGGGCGAGTAACCTGCTGATCCGCTCCGGGCCCAAACAGGTCGCCAGCCCGCACCCAGCTGAAACGCCTGTTCCAGCAGCACACCCTCGTGGGTGCCGCACTAGGTTGGGTGGCATACAGGACTTACTGATTGGCCTGGCAGGTACGCCGTGCGTTCCTGTGGGGTGAGGTCGCGGTTGACGGCACGGCATATCTTCCGGGTGGCCGCATCAGGCTGGAGGAGGACGACATTCCACAGCCGCGCTGTCGCATCGTCGCTGCTGGTGGCGAGGGTGTGTCCGTCGGGGCTGAAGGCCACCGAATCCACCGCTTTGGTGTGGCCACTCAGGGTGGCGATGGTTTTGCCGGTGTCGACATCCCACAGTCGCACCGTGCCGTCGCTGCTGCCTGTGGCGAGGGTGCGTCTGTTGGGGCTGAAGGCCACCGACGTCACCTCGCCGTTGTGTCCGGTGAGGGTGATGCGGGTGTTGCCGGTGTCGATGTCCCACAGCCGCACGGTCAAATCATCGCTGGCGGTGGCAAGGGTGTGGCCGTCGCGGCTGAAGGCCACCGACTTGACGACGTCGTTGTGTCCGGTGAGGGTGATGCGGGTTTTGCCGGTGTCGACGTCCCACAGCCGCGCCGTCTTGTCTTCGCTGCCGGTGGCGAGGGTGTGTCCGTCGGGGCTGAACGCCACCGACTCCACCCCTTGGGTATGTCCGTGCAGGGTGGCGATGGTTTTGCTGGTGGTGACGTCCCATAGTCGCACTGTGGTGTCGAGGCTGGCGGTGGCGAGGGTGTGTCCGTCGGGGCTGAAAGCCGCCGAGGTCACCGCATTGGTGTGGCCGGTGAGGGTGGCGATGGTTTTGCCGGTGGTGATGTCCCACAGCCGCGCCGTGTTGTCGTCGCTGCTTGTGGCGAGGGTGTGGTCGTCGGGGCTGAAGGCCACCGACGTGACTGCGTCGTTGTGTCCGCGCAGGGTGGTGCGGGTTTTGCCGCTGGCGATGTCCCATAGTCGCACTGTTTTGTCGAGGCCGGCGGTGGCGAGAGTGTGTCCGTCGGGGCTGAAAGCCGCCGACATCACTGCGCCGTTCTGGCCGGTCAGGGTGCTTTTGCCGGTGTCGACGTCCCACAGCCGCACTGTTTTGTCTTCGCTGCCGGTGGCGAGGGTGTGTCCGTCGGGGCTGAACGCTACCGAATCCACCCCTTCGGTGTGTCCGCGCAGGACGGCGCGGGTTGCACCGGTGTCGACGTCCCACAACACCGCGATGTGGTCGAGGCTGCCGGTAGCGACGGTGTGTCCGTCGGGGCTGAAGGCCACCGACGTCACCAGGCCGGTGTGTCCGGTGAGGGTGGTGCGGGTTTTGCCGGTGGTGACGTCCCACAGCCGCACTGTGGTGTCGAAGTTGCCGGTGGCGAGGGTGTGTCCGTCGGGGCTGAAAGCCGCCGACATCACGGCGCCGTTCTGGCCGGTGAGGGTGGCGATGGTTTTGCCGGTGGCGATGTCCCATAGTCGCACTGTTTTGTCGAGGCTAGCGGTGGCGAGGGTGTGTCCGTCGGGGCTGAAGGCCACCGACGTCACCGAGTTGGTGTGTCCGGTGAGGGTGGCGATGGTTTTGCCAGTGGTGACGTCCCACAGCCGCGCCGTCCTGTCATCGCTGCTTGCGGCGAGGGTGTGTCCGTCGGGGCTGAAGGCCACCGACGTCACCGAGTCGGTGTGTCCGATGAGGTTGCTGCGGGTTTGGCCGGTGGTGACGTCCCACAGGTGCACCGTGTGGTCGGTGCCGCCTATGGCGAGGGTGTGGCCGTCAGGGCTGAAGGCCACCGACGTCGCCAGGTTGCCGGGTCTAGTGAGGGTGGTGCGGTTTTTCCCGGTGTCGACGTCCCATAGTCGCACCGTGGTATCGAGGCTGGCGGTGGCGAGGGTGTGTTCGTCGGGGCTGAAGGCCACCGACGTCACTGCGCCGGCGTGGCCGGTCAAGCGCCGATGCAGCGGGAGGGCTGCCGCCGCTCGCAGGCTTGCAATGGACTCGGGGGTGTGGCTGGTGTGGTACGCCTGGACAGCCAGCAATGAAGCGAGTTCGGGGTTCGCGCCAATGAGAGTGTCGGACTGGGTGGCGAGTTGTCTCGACAACGCTGCTTGCTGTTCGGCTACTGCCCTTTGCTGTTCCGCTATGGCCGTCCGCCACTGCCACAGGGCACCTCCTGCGGCGACGAGTGCGAGTACGAGCAGGGACGCAAGGACGGTGTTGAGGCGCCGACTACGCCGGATGACAGCCTGTTGGCGCTGCTTGCTTGCGGCGAGAAAGGTCGCAATGTCGCCTGGCAACCGGTGTTGCCGGGACCATTCGAGGCCTTCGGCCAGTGCGGTTCCCCCCAGCAAGTCTCCCGGGTCGGCTGTCGCCGCCCAGCGGGCCTGCCGCTCACGGGTGTTGTCGAACCAGTCGTGGAAGCGGCGGTCCTGTCTGACCCACTCGCGCAGTGTGCCCCAGTCACGGATGAGGGCGTCATGTACCAGTTCTGCCACCGGCTCCCCTGGAGGGGTGTCGGGGCGTTGAGGGGCGCGGAGCGTTTGGGTGGTGATGATGCGATGGAGCGTGAGGGAAGCGATGACGTCGTCGACGGCTTTCCCGCCGCCCGGTCTGCCGCCAGGGTCGGCGGCCAGGTCGCGTAGTTCGTGGAGGGGGACCTGGGCACGCACTGCAGGTACGTTACGGCTCGGGTCAGCGGGGCGTACCAGGGAGGTCAGGATCCGCCGAGCGATGGGCCGCTGCTCCGGGGACAGGTCCTTCAGGGCGTTGTCGCACCAGGTGGTCAGACTTCCGCTCACCGCGCCGATGCATTGGTAGGCCCCGTGAGTGAGGTACCCGTCCTGCCGCCGAAGCCACAGCCGACTGAGTGTCAGCTCCAACAGGGGCAGCACCGTGACCGGTGCCTGCCGGGATGCGGCCGCCTCGGGCGTGATAGCCAATACATCGGTGATGATCTGCTCCGGTAGTCCAGGCTGCAAGTGGAGCCCCACATCCTGCGCGGGTAGAGTGATGATGTCGTGTAGATCCTCCTGGCACAGGGTGCCCGGCACATTGCGCAGTCCTGGCATCGCGACGTCCAGCAGCTTGGGGGCCACAGCGGCCAGCTGAGGGTAGAAGTCGTCGCGCATCACCAGGATCACGCTGAGCTCGACGTCGGAGCCGGCCGCCGCGGTGATCTCGTCGATGGCGGCCCAGCGACTGTGCCGCCGACCGTTGGCAGGCTCGGTGAAAAGCTCTTCGAGTTGGTCGATGACCAGCAGGACGCGCTGATAGTCAGGGCTGGCCGCGAGGTTGCGGGTGACCGCTTTGGCAATCCCATCCGTGGCCGCCCCAGACAGTCCGGCGCGCTCGATCTCGGCTAGCAGATTCTGCCTGGGCCGGGCAAGGCAAGGCAGCCATCGGTCACTGCCCGGCAGGGCACCCGCCGCCAGCGCACGCAGCACACCGGCCTGGATCAAGGACGACTTGCCCGAGCCGGAAGGCCCCAGCAACAGCGTCAACCGCTGTTGCCCAGCCAGACTGGCAACAACCTGCCGCACCGCGTCTCGGCGGCCTTCGAACCACCGCGCCGACTCCGCAGTGAACGCCTCCAGTCCCTGGTAGGGGCACACGTCCTGCAAGACCAGTTCCGGCACGATCTCCCGCAGCACCTGCCCAGGAGTGACATAGGCGATCCCTAGCCCCCGTTCGTACGCATCGGGGGCGGTGATCTCAGTCAGCATGCCGATGACCAGGCCGGTCATCTCATCAAGGACCGGCCCGCCACTGAACCCGGTCGTCAGGTCATTGGCGGAAGTCAATTGTAGAAGTGCGCCCCCATCTCCGGAGGCCGGCAGCAGATCGCCAGCCTCACCGAAACCGAAGTGCCCCTCGGGCGGCGCCTGAACGGGAAACCCGAACGAACGCACTCGATGACCCCGACACCCCGCCGCGGAACCCAACGGCAACACCCCCACAACCGCCGACATACCGCTGAGCCGGACGACAGCCACGTCCTCGTCCTCCGGGGCACGCCACAAATCCCCCGGGACAACTCCCTCGACCCGGGGCGCCCCCTCCACGTGCGGGAAGGCCACATGCACCCTCGAACCAGCCCCACCCCCTGCACCCTGGATGACATGCGCACAGGTGACCAGGACGCCTTCGGCCACCAGAAAACCTGCCCCGGCCACCTTCCCATCCGGTCCCAGGACCTGCGCTACAGCAGCCGCCAGGTCTGGCGCGGTACCGCCACCCGGCATTTCAGAGCGTTCCACGAGTCAGCCTCGACTCCCAGCTCCGTGAGCCTGACCGGCGTCGTCCATCGTCCACGACAGGGTCACCTTCAGATGGCAACTGGCCTGGCTCTTGGTGATTACAGCCCCGGCCTCGACCGCGAGGTTGACACCAAACTCAACCGCGACTTCGTCAGGGCGCGCCTTGCGCAATTGGTCGAGTGTGACGCGTGCCGCCTCTGTGACCGGCTCCAGAGCACCTTCCAACGTCACCGGCAGCTCGTGGATGGCATCGCTGATGCGCCCGGCCTTCACCGGCCCTTCCAGCGCAGCCCCCGTCTCCTCGACCAGGATGAACCCCCCACCCTCCAGTGGAATCCGAGTCAGAGGTATCAAATGTCCTCCTCCATCCGTTTCGCGCACGGCCTTCCTCTGCACGCAGCCACCGACAAAGGGAATCGGTCGAGCCCTGGAATCCTGCAACAGAACTTCCTTTGGTCTACGACCAGTGATGAGACGTCAGCTTCACGGAAACGCCATAAATCCAGCGGTGTACATCCCACTGCATGGCGTCGACCGGCACCCGATCGATCGTCCTCATTCAATTCGGTGAGGCTCATGTGCAACACTCAACACTCATATTATGCCGCGCACTGCGGCTGCACATCTCGTTGAGGGCGCCACCGAGATGAGGTTGAACTCGCAACGGAAAATCCATTTGACCTGTGCACCTTCAACAACATAAGGCGCACCAGTGAATAGTCCTTTAACTTGCTCATTTGCAGGGAAGCGACTGGAGATCTCTTCGAGTTCCTCTCGTTTCGGAATATGTCTACTGCGTGCGAAAATGAGACGGCAAGCACTGCCAGCCTTCGGGACGCCGGGGGGAGTGCTCGGGGCGTTGATCGTGTCTTCCTAGACGTCTTTGATAGCCGAGCTGATGCGGCTTCGGAGCACTGGCCAGCCACGTACCCCGCCCCTCCCAAACGCCGCACGGGCCAGTCGAGCGGATGCCCCACGATGCGCTCGCCGACGCACCGTCGCCGCCAAGTTGCGGCCCGAGCCCGGAAAATCCTTGCAGGCCGTGCACCCCCGTCCTCGCCGACGAGCTTGTCGAAGTCATCGACGAACCCAACCTGACGCCGAAGGAACTGAGGCCGAGCTCCGCTAAACGGTGCCGGTGGGCCTGCCCGATGCCAGGCTGTCCGGGACGCTGGGACGCCACGCCCGATCAGCGCTCCTGCCGCGGCGGCGACTGGCAAACGCTGCCCGGTCTGTCACCCGCGCGCAAAATCCGCACCCAGCCGTGTGACCCTCTCGCCTGTGCTGGGCGGGTTCTCCTCGGCCCCGCCCCGCCACCGACCAGGGCGCCCCGTGCGGCGCTCGCGGCGCGCCGGGCAGCACTCCCGCCGCCGGCGTCCAGGGCAGTGACGGGACGCTTCGGTGCGCCTCCTGGAGGGGAGACGGGCGGCCGGCGGCAGCGGCCTCCCACACTGTGGGCATGCTCCGTACTCCTCGGGGCCGGTCAGCCAGTGGGGCCGTCGAGTCGCATCTCGAACCAGACGACTTTCCCTCCCACCAGTCGGCTGACGCCCCATCGATCAGCCAGTTGATTGACCACGGCAAGGCCGCGACCGCTTTCCTGCAGGCCGTGTACCTGAAGCTGGCGAGGCATCTGCGTTGACCTGTCCTGTACCTCGCACCGCAGTACGTGCGTGCGCAGCATCCGCACCTCGATCGGCTCGAGAATCGCCGCTGCTGCGTTCACTGCGTTGGTTACCAGTTCGCTGACCAGCAGCTGAGCAGAATCCGACAAGTGTGCGAGCCCCCACCCGTCAAGCGCCTGACGGGTGAGCCGCCTGCCTATGTGCGGCGCTCTGTGGTCGCTGTCGATGGACCACTGGGCGACATCGCTTGCCGTAAGCCCTTCGAATCGGGCCGCGAGCAGCGCGATGTCGTCGTCACGGTCACCGGGGCCGAGCATGTCCAGGACTGCGTCGCAGGTGGCTTCCAGCGGCGGTGGGTCCGTGAGCTGCGCTGTTGCGGCCAGCCGGTCGCGGAGCTGCTCGATGCCCGTCCAGATTTCCCTGATCCGCGATTCGACCAGGCCGTCTGTGTAGAGCACCAGCGTCGAGCCCGCTGGCGCTCCCAGTTCCACCGCTTCGAAGTCCACTCCGCCGACACCGATGAGGACCCCAGGCGGTACCTGCAATACCTCGGCCTTGCCGCCAGGGAGCAGCAGGATTGGCGGCGGGTGGCCGGCATTGGCGACGGTGATGCGGTGTGTGACGGGGTCGTAGACGGCGTACAGACACGTGGCCAGACGGTCGGTACCCAGTCGCTGTGCCTGTTCGTCGAGGTGGCGCAGGACCTCCTGCGGGGGCAGATCAAGGCCCGCCAGGGTCTGCGCGGTGGTGCGCAACTGGCCCATGATGGCCGCCGACGCCATGGAATGCCCCATCACGTCGCCGACAACCAGCGCGACCCGGCTGCCCGGCAGCGGGATCGCGTCGTACCAGTCACCGCCGACGCGTGCGGTGTCCGCGGCCGGCAAGTACCGGGAGGCCAGCCGCACCCCAGGAGGGCAGGGCAGAGTCTGAGGCAGCATGGTGCGCTGCAACTCGTCCGCCTGGAACGCCTCGCGGTGGTAGAGCAGAGACTTGTCGATCCCAAGAGCGCTCTGAGTGGCCAGCTGGGCGGCGACCTGCAGGTCGTCCGCTTCGAAAACGGTACGGTCGGGCCGCCGAAGGAACACGGCGATGCCGACGACCCGGCGTCGCCCCCGCATCGGCGCAAAAATGACCCGTGAGCCGGAAGGCCCGCCGAAACCCTCTCCGACTAGCTCGGACAGGGTGTCACTGTTCGCCATGTCACCGAAGACCGGACGTACCCCCCGCAGCACGTGGGCAAGAGGGCCGTCGGCGCGTACGACGGTCACCTCCGACGGCCTGGCACGACCAAAGTCACTGCCGGCAGAGTGACCACCCTCCCGCACAAAAGCGAGCGTCGCCGCCTCGTCGGATATCTGCTCGACGCGGCGCAGCCGCAGAACGGCCTGCCCTGGCACACGTTCGTCTCCGACGGGCAACGGCTCACGCAGGTAGACCAAGACCAAATCAGCGTACGCGGGCACCGTGGCCCGGCAGAGTGCGAGCAAGATCTCGTCCAGATCCATGCTGCGCGAGATGCGGCGGGCGGCTGCGCCTACGAACCGCATCCGGTCGTCTCCGCGAACCACGATGCCGGTTCCGGTGGACCGGGAGTTATCCGAGGTTGTTCCGAACAACCCTCCGGCAGAAGGCTCCTGTACGTCCTCACCTGCACTCATCCGCACGATACGCGCAGACACGGCAGTGTCGGCGCCCCCGTGGGGGGCGTACTTGGCGCCGAGTTCCTCGGCGATCTCCTGTACGGTCTCGTGTTCACGGTCGAGGACCTCCCGCGCCTTTTGAAGCGTGGCGTCCACCTGGTCGAGCCGGCTGTCCGCGTCGGCGTCGAAGGAGATCTGCTGCGGCAGCGCGACAGCCCCCGATTCACTGCTGGCGCCGGGAGAGGCCGGGTTGCCCTGGCTGCCCAGGCCGCTGAGTTCGGACTCAAGATGCTGGATGCGGCGGGCCGCCAGGTCGGCCAGGGCCTGGGCACGTTCGCGTTCGGCTTCGGCACGGGCAAGCTGGGTACGCAGGTCGTCCTGTTGCGTCGTGGCGCGCAGCAGCCGAAGGTGCGTCGAGTCAATCTCCCGGCTCAGGGCAGCAGGAGATGCCTGAAGCGACTCAAGACGGCGGGACAGTTCCTGAACCCGCGCCTGCGTTTGGCCGAGCAGCGCGAACAGCACGGTGGCCATCTGCAGCGACTGGTTGCGAGCGCGTTCGCTCACCTCGTACGCCTTGCGGACCCGGTTAAGCTCCTCAAGCGCACTGATGGCACGCTCCTGGGCCTGCAGAAGCTCACGTGCAGGCACGGCAGGCTCGCCGTCGGCACCGATGACGGTCGGGCGCTCCTGCGAGGCCCTCCACAGCGTCCGCGCCTCCTCAAGACGCTGTCCTGTCGCTGCTTGTGATTCGTCGGTGAAACAAACGTCCGCGACGGCCTCGACGGTGTCCCACGTCAGGCCGACACCGGCGAGACGCTCGCGGAGCTTGCGCTCATCAGGCACGGTCTTATCGGCGAAGTGGTCCGGCGTGAGCGCCGCGTGCAGCCCCCGGACCGTGATGCCGACACCGTCCAGCCAACCGCGGACGATGGCGACGATGCCGTTGATCTCCTCACAGGGACCCTTGGGCGGACTCCATGGCCGCCCCGGTCGCTTCCCCCCAGTCACACCGACGGCCCCTCCCGGATCCCGGTTGTCGCAGACAACCCCGCGTTGTCAGCCGAACAACATCCAACCGATACGCAACCTCCGTCCGCAGGTAGATCCTCGAATCCGCTGTCGTGGGCTTCCGGCAGCAACACTCCCGCACTGAATCTGAGGAGACACCGTCCATGAAGATCCTCGTCGAGGCCCTCCCAGAGTTGCTCGGTGCGCTGGGCTCGACCGGAATCATCAGCACTGTGGCCTGGTGCATCGGCCGCCGACGCAGCAGCTGCCAGTCGGCCGCATCGCTTGAACTGAGTGCCGAGCAAAAGCCGGGCACGCAATACCAAGCGATCCGCCGATACACACTGCTCGGAACCGCAGGCCGGGAAGGAGAACCGATTCAGGTGATGAGCACCCGGCCCGCCGGATCGGTCCTCCTCTGGCCGGTCGGAAGCCGACAGGAACGCTTCGAACTGACGGACGCTCGCCTCTACGACGGCACCTTCGCGGCCGAACCGGTTGCTTGGTTCGAGAAGATCCGCTGAAACTGCAGCACTAGGCCGCTGCCAGACCGCTCACCAGCTCCTGCTGTCCGGGCAAGAGGAGTGGCCATGACTCCTGCTGTGCGTGCAGCCACTGCCGGGCCATGTCTTCGTCTGGCGCGCCGGGCCACCACACGATGCCCGTAGGCAGGCCGTGGAGATGGTGGAGGGTGGCCCAATAGAAACGCTGCCAGCCCAGCTGCCAGGGCGGGTCCCACCAGGTGTCCAGGGCAGTGAGCTTTCGGCCGAGACGCGTGGGCTGGGTGGCGGCCCGCTGGCGGTGGCGCTGCTGGTTGAGCCACTTGCCCAGGGCGAACCCGTCGTGGGTAGTGGGCTGGGAGATGGCCAGGTGGCCGTGGCGGGCGGCGTAGTTGTGAGCGGCCTCCAAGCCGTGGCGCACGCTGCGGCGTCGTGCGGGCCAGGCGTGGAAGCGGTCGATCTCGGCGGGTGTGAGGCCGAGCTGGGCGAGCAGTTGCTGTTGTTCCGCGGCCAGCTGGGAGTAGTCGGCTATCTGGCGGCGCAGCCACCGCTCGAGCCAGCGCGGCAGCCCGGCCAGGTTGTCGCTACCGCTGACGCGGCCGTGGGCGTGGGTGTGAGCACGGGCCCGGTGCCAGGCCCGCTGCCAGCTGATTGGCCAGGGCGGGTTCCACCACACGTCCAGTTCCGCCAGCATCCGCACGTACTCGGGCGGCAGACTGGCAGAGGCGGCGCGCAGGTTGGCCAGCCATCGGCCCAGGTCGAACCCATCCTGCGGGGCCCTGGCGTGCGGGACGGCCAGATGCCCTTGCCGGGCGACATACCTGCGTGCGTGATCAAGGCCCTCCCAGAACCGTTCCTCGGATACGGCCTTCAACCCGGCGCCCTGCCCTACGCGCCGAGGCACGTACAGCTCGGCCTGCCACCCCGCCGACTCGGCGTGTGGCCGGAGAGTGATTGGGGGAGTGGTGGCCAACAGACGCAGTCCCGAACCCACTTCGGCAGGCTGGTGGGCCGCCTGTACCCGCCACACCCCGCTGTGCGCCGAACCGGCCAGCGACGGTGAGCGCAACTCGCGGGTGAGACCACGCATCCATGCCTGCAGGGCGCTAGGCATCTCTGGCTGCTCCGCCTCTCCCAGCCAGCCGCGCTCCAGCCGGTCGCCGAGCGCCGTCACGAAACGGCTATGGTGCTGGGGCCGGCGGACAAGCGGCCGTTCATCGGTCACCAGCAGCCGCAGGGCCGGATCCACCAATGCGGCCGCAACCGCCACCACTTCGGGGAAGACAACCGCGTCCCGCGCGACCAGCCGCCACCACGCCGCCGGCCGCTCCGACGCCGCCTCGTTTCTGCGGCTGGTGTTGAGAGTGACGCGCTCAAGGCGCTGCCCCCACACCTGCTCCCGCTGCCAGAACGCTTCCTGTTGCCACCACCCGCACACCACCGCCCGGGCCACCGCGAACACAGCACCCTTCTCCGCGCCCGTGCTCGCCGCCCGCCGGGCCACACGCGGCCACCGCGCCTGGGCGGCAGCCAGCTCCTGGCACCCGCCCACGTCCAGATACTCCAGGGCGTGGCCATCGCCGACGTCCAGCAGCCATCGCCCGTGCCGGGAGCACACCCGATTCCACCGTTGCCCGTACCGCCATACCCGCTCCATCCGGCCGCTGCGCCGGGCGGCACACAGTCGGCAGCCGAACGACACCGGCCCCCACGCCTGAGCTCCCACCCGCCACCGTGCCCACCCCTGATCCGCAACGGCCCGCTCACCGAAGGACGCCGGACCGGCCCTCCATGACGGCAAGGCCCGCGCCAGATGCGCAGCCGGGACCCCGGCCCACGCCGCGACCTGTGCCTGGGCCGTGACGTTCAGGAGTACATCGCCGTCCGGACGGAGGCCGCGACTCTGGGCGACCGGATTCACCCACTGCCACCACCCCCACGCCAGCAGCTCACCCACCTCAAGGCCGTAGCAGACGGCGACACGATGCAGGAACGACCACGTCGTCTCGCCCTGGACCGGCACCGCGCCGCCCGGAGCACACCAGGCGCCGAGCTCGTCATTCTGAAAGCCCATCCAACCCTGTCCTCGGCGACGGCGGCCAGGGCGTTTGAGTAATCGGCCCCGGTCTGCGGGATAGCCGCCTGCCAAGGGACGGCGCACTCAGCCGTGACCGTATGGCCGTTGACGGCGTTGATCGGGGCGACGAAGGCACTCGGATGGAAAACCGACTGGCGTGACGTCACCTCCTGCCGCGGGTGCGTCCGGGAGAGCGTACGGACGGCAGGTCCTCGCGCGCGTTGTCCGCTTCGAGAGCGTCAACGGGCATCTGGCGGTAGGAGTGGAGGAGTTCGGCTATCGCGGCGGGACGGACCTCGGCCGCCGTCACCAGTGCGGCCAGCACCTGGGAACGCGAAGTCTGTTCCCCGGCCGCGGCTGCGGCCCGGACCAGGACGTCTAGCCTCGTGTCCACGTCCTCCGGCCAGTCGACCAGCGTCTTGCGTCGTGGACGCTGCCACAGCAATTCCACACGTCCCCCTCGCTGACAGCTATCTATATTGAATATATATTGAGCCCATGGTGACGGTGCTGCAAGAGCGTTCAGAGCAGAGGGTCTTAGACCGCGACCCGGCGAGGAAGATCCGTGTGGCAGGCCGCACGCTGACGTTGACGCCGGTGTTCGACACCTACTGGCGTTTCGCGGCGGCGCGCCAGAAGGTCTACGAGGCACGCCTTGCCGGGGGAGCGGGGCCGTTCACCGACGATCCGATCCTGCAGCGACACCGCTTCACCAACTGCTTCCGGGCCGCCGACCGGGTCAGCCAGGACCTGATCGGCGGCGTGATCTACCGGGGCGAGCAGGCGTGGGAGGAAGTCTTCTTCCGGACCCTGCTGTTCAAGATCTTCAACAAGACCTCGACGTGGCGGCTGCTGAACACCGCGCTGGGAGAGGTGCGGTGGGACACCTACGACTACCGCGCCTATGACCGGGTGCTCTCACGGGCCTTCGCCGCGGGGCAGCGGTTGTACTCGGCCGCCTACATCGTGCCCCCGCCGCAACTCGGCGAGCAGCGCAAGCACCAGAACCATCTGCGGCTGCTGGAGATGATGATGACCGCGGACGCGCCGCAGAGGGTGCTGTCCGCGCCGACGCTGCAGGAGGCCTACCAGGTCCTGCTGGGCTTCCCGGCGATCGGCCCGTTCTTGGCCTACCAGTTCGTGATCGACCTCAACTACGCGGCCGCGATGCCGTTTTCGGAGATGGACTTCGTCGTCCCCGGTCCGGGCGCGCGCGACGGGATCCGCAAGTGCTTCGGGGCATCAGCCGACGGCATCGAGGCGGACGTCATCCGCTACATGGCCGACGCCCAGGACGAGCACTTCGCCCGCCTGGGCCTAACCTTCGCGGGACTGCGCGGGCGCCCGCTGCAGCTGATCGACTGCCAGAACCTTTTCTGCGAGGTCGACAAGTACGCCCGGGTCGCCCACCCGGACATCGCCGGGATCAGCGGCCGCAGCCGCATCAAGCAGACCTACCGGCAGCAGGCCGATCCGATGCCCGCCTGGTTTCCACCCAAGTGGCAGCTCAACGGCCCGCCCGGGCACTGAGGTTGCCGCACCCACCGCCCGCCGCGCGGTTGGCCGTCATGCCGCGAGACGGCTGGTGCCGGTCAGCAGGGGGCGCAGCTGGGTGATCGGGCCGTCCAGCCGGGCGTGGCCGGCCACCACGGTCAGCGTCCCGCAGGCCAGTTCCGCCTGCTGGGCGATATAGGCCAGCAGCCGGCCCAGACCGAGGTAGTTGCCGTAGGCGCGCTCGAACATGAAGTGGCTGCGGTACAGGGCCGCGGCGTGCACCCGCCGGTCGCGGTCCAGCTGGAGGGAGATGTGGCTCAGGCAGGGGAAGCCGATGTAGCTGTTGTCCTTCCCGGCGGTGTGGACTAGCAGGTCCGCGCCAGCCTCCTTCGTGTCCGTGTCCGTGTCCGTGTCCGTGTCCGTGGCTGCGGCCAGGTCGATCTCGTACGCGGCGGCTATCTTCGTGCCCGCGGCCTGGGCCCGCAGGCGGCTGATGACGGTGCTGAGCTGGTCGACGCCGCTCTTGGACACCGCCGGGTAGGACACCAGGCGGCCGAAGTAGGTGCCGCGATGGTTGCCCGGGTACCGCTTGATCACCGGATACATCCGCCGGTAGCGCTCGGCGAGGTCATCCGGGCTGGCGCACCGTGTCGCCAGGGCCGCGGGGAACAGGGTGCTGGCCACGGTCTCCAGCGGCCACAGCCCGCGGCTGGTGCGCAGCCGGTCCAGTTCGGCGCGGAACACCGGGTCGTCGCTCGTCGGGTCGGCGATGCGCACCACCGTGTGCAGGCCGGTCCGGTCCGGGTTGTCCTTGCGGTCCAGCTTGTTGCAGGCGGCGACCCAGGCCTGGGTGACGTCGCGTTCGGTCACGGTGAAGGTGTGCATCAGTCCTCCTGACACATACGGGTGTGATCCGGGGAGTCGGGCTCAGGCGGGCCAGGTCTCGTCGACCCCGGCACGCGGGGCTTCGCGCACCACCGTCAGCCGCAGCGCGGCACCGTGCGTCGGCACCGCGACCTCGATCAGGCCCTGCTCGCCCGGTGGGAGTTCGTCGGTCACCACGGCGCTCGCCAGCGGCGTCGCGCCGTCACTGGTCCACGGCTCAAGCCCCTTGGGCAGGACGTCGAAGACCGCGTCGTCCAGATGCAGCACCAGCACATCGCCCGCGTCGGCGTACACCGTCTGCTCCGCGGAGGCTGCTGTGATCACATGCACCTGGGCGTGCGCGGGCAGTGAGGCCCCGCCTGCCAGCGCACTGCGCAGGCCGGCAGGAGGGATCTTGGACCACTGGCCGGCCCGGCCGGCGTCCAGCAGCCGGAGGTTGACCAGGTGGCGCACGGTTCCGGCGTACGACGTACCCAGCTCGCGGGCCACCCGGTAGACGTGCTCGGGACGCGACGGCCGGCCCTCGCAGATCCTTCCCAGGGTCGCCCGCACCGCCGGCAGGGGCATCAGGAACCACGCCGCGAACGCCTCCGCCGTCTTCTCCTCCTCGGGCCAGCTGCCGTTGCCCCAGCGCAGCGCGGGATCAAGCTCCTCATCCGCGGCGGTGCGATGCCCCAGCCGGTGATGCCCCAGCTCATGCGCGGCCGTGTGCCGCTGGGTGATGGTGTTCAGCGAGGCGTTCAGCATCACCGCCGGACCCTTGTCGGCGGGGGAGAAGTACACGCCGAACAGCCGGGGCATCGGCTGAGCCATCCCGATCACGTCCGCGGCTCCCAGTGCCCGGTGCACGTGGACGTACTGCGTGCGGTCGATACCGAGGTCGCGGTGCGCCTGGACAGCGGCGATCGACGCGATCCGGTGTGCTAAGACCCAGTTCACGCCGTCGGACTCCCGCCGCCGGCGTCCTGCTCCTCACGTTCTGCCGCCCGCCGCAGCGTGAGGTACTCGGCGAACTCCAGCACCGTCTTTGCATCCCCGTCGGTGAGCTGGGCCAGCGCCCGCGGCAGACCGGCCAGCGCGTACTCGCCGGCGTCGGCGTCCTTCTCCTCGGCCAGGAAGTAGGCGACCGGCTGCCGGTACAGACGCGCCAGCTTCTTCAGCTCCAGGCTGTCCACCCGCCGCTCGCCGCGCTCGATGTCACTGATGGCCGAGCGGGGAATGCCGGTGGAGTCCGAGACGAACTGCTGGGACATGTTCAGATAGTCGCGGGTCTTCTTCAGCCGTTCACCGAGGCGGACCAGCTCCGGATCACGGTCACGGCTGTCGGATGGGGGAGGGGTCATGACTGCTGCCTTTCAACGATGGCGTCCAGTACCGCCGCGGCGAATGCCCGCACCGAGCCGGTGGCCTGGGCCGCTTCCCGGTCGGCGGGAATGGCGACGTGGTAACGCTCCTCAATGCGCGTGAGAATCTCGACCATCAGCAGCGAGTCCACGGGCAACTCCCGACCACCCTGCTCCAGTTCAGAATGGAGCTCATCGGGCGATACGCCCTCGTACTCGGCGAGGAAGTCGATGACGACCGAGGTGATGTCGTCCATGCTCGGTGTGTCTGTGTTCGACAACTCTCCCCAATCGTCTGCATTTCCAACGACGCTGTCGTAGCATACGACAAGTCGTCGGGAAAGCCAACGGGGTTGTCCCAAGATCAGACAGGTGTGAGTGTGGACTTCAAGCGCTACCAGGAAGCGGCCGTCAAAACCCTCCAGCCCCCCACCGAGGGCACCGATCCCGTCCTCGTTCCCCTCCTCGGCCTCGCCGGCGAAGTCGGATCCCTGACCACCGCCTACAAGAAATTCCTGCGCGACGGACCGGCCTTCGAGCAGGGCAAGCACCAGTTACGCGAAGAACTCGGCGACGTCCTGTGGTACATCGCCGCTCTCGCCCACCGCTTCGGACTCGACCTCGACGACGTCGCCGCCGCCAACCTGGAGAAGACCAAAGACCGGTGGCGCCCCACCCCCCGCGAAGAGCACGCCCCCTTCGACGCCAGCTCTCCCGCCCACGAACAACTGCCCCGGCAGACCACACTGACCTTCACACCCACCACGACCGACGACGGCCGCACCGTCGTCATCCTCACCCGGGAAGACGGAACCCCCGCCGGTGACCCCCTCACCAGCGCCTCCCACGTCGAAGACGACTACCGCTTCCACGACATCTTCCACCTCGCCCACGCCACCGTGCTTGGCTGGTCCCCCGTCACCCGCTTCCTGCTCGGCCGCAAACGCAAGAGCGACCCCCGCACCGACGAAGCAGAAGACGGCGGCCGCGCCATCGCCATCGAAGAAGGCATCTCAGCCCTCGTCTTCTCCTACGCCGCCCGCCACCGCTACCTCGCCGACATCAAGCACATCGACCACGAACTCCTCGCCACCATCGGCCACATGACCGCCCACCTCGAGGTCAGCATCTGCCGCGCCGCGGACTGGGAGCACGCCATCCTCACCGGCTACACCGCCTGGCGCCGGCTGCGCGAGCAGAACGGCGGCACGGTCCATCTCGACCTCGACCAGCGCACGCTCACCGTCACCCAGCCCTGACCGCTTCACCGTTGGGGAATACTTCCAGGCGTGGTGTTCCCCAACGCTCGCAACAGCTGCGCCCGCACACAGGGGAGCTCAGGCGGATCGCGCGGACGGTGGCGTGCGGAGCGAGTAGCCGCGCGGACACGTCAGGGCGCTTCGCCCGGATTGAACGCGGACCAATCGATTCTGTCGATGATCCAGGCTGGCACCGACCACACGCCGTGGTTACCTGGCAGATCGGTCGCGGAGACCGACAGTTGGTAAGCGTCGGGGCCCTGGAACCCGTCCCTGCTACTACCCCACCAGGAGTCCGGGTCGTAGGTGCACGTCACTTCGACTTCGCCCATCAGATCGGAGTCTTCTCCGGACGGGTCGGTGTGCCAAAGAGCCGCCGCCAGTATCCAATCGCCGCCGTCGCGCTTTATGTCCACGTCGACCCGGGCTGGGACTCCGCGGATCTTCGCGCTCAGGTCGGAGCGCATGTCCCAGGCACGGCCGGCATCCAGATCCAGGCCAGGAACGCTGATCACTGCCTCGACCAGGGCGTTGAGTGCGTCATCGTCATCGTCAAACGCCCGCTCTACGAGCAGGGCGGTGGCGTCCGCCTCTGATGCCACCGCGGTGATCGCGCCATCCGTGAAGCGGAAGCTGAGCTGTGCCCGGACCAGGATGTTGTCGTAGTTGAGGACCGAGACCTCCGGATCGCCGCCGTTGAACAACGTTTGGACCGTTGCCTCCCCTTCCGCCAGGAAGAACGCCGTGGCGTAGGCGACATCATGCCTGGCGGACCCGAGATCGTCGGGCCGGGTGCGACCCGAGTTCTCCTCCGGACCGGCCGTGCCATCGGCGTCATCCGGCACTCCGTGCTCGACGCTGACGTTGTAAGAGGGCGGTATGTGGCGTGATGCTGCGTTTGTTGTCGCTGGAACGTGTGGCGCAGGCGTATCGGGGCTGATCGGGGGGCCCTGTCGTGCTGGAG
>NZ_JBIVXP010000040.1:0-25929 GCF_044769305.1 Streptomyces sp. NPDC090499 | reverse complement strand
TCCAAGACGATCGTGGCCGTCAACAAGGACGCCGAGGCCCCGATCTTCGAGCTGGTCGACTTCGGCGTGGTCGGCGACCTCTTCGACGTCGTCCCCCAGCTCACCGCAGAGATCAAACGGTGAGCACTGCTGCCGGGCCGGAGTGGGCAGGCCAGGGGGAGCGGAGTGATGGTCAGGCGCGCGAATCCGCGCGCTGATCAGGATTAGGTGCGCTTGCTGGTCCGGACCGAGAACGTCGGGGCACTCCGCACGCACGTCCATCACCGATCGCAGCTCCCGGCACGCACAGGCTGATCTGCGTGTGCCCGGGGCTGCGACGGAGGACGGCGGATGAGGGCAGGGCCTCGCCACCGGGACGGCAGTGCGGGCCGCCCGTACACGGGCGGCCCGCACTGCCGACGGGTGACCTCTTCCGGCAAGCCCATTCCTCTCGAGGACCAGCCTTTGCACCGACCACCTCGCGTCGACCGGGGAACGCCGCCCGGCCGACGCGAGGTGGTCGTCGTCAGTCGTACGTGTAGAAGCCGCGCTTCGTCTTCCGGCCCAGCCACCCCATCCGCACATACTGCTTGAGCAGCGGCGGCGGCCAGTACTTGGGGTCGCGGTACTCCTCGTACATGCGCGCGGCCATGTCGTGGACGATGTCCAGGCCGATCAGGTCGCTGAGCCTGAAGGGCCCCATCGGGTGGTTGAAGCCGAGCCGGAGGACCGCGTCGATGTCCTCCATCGAGGCCACACCGCGTTCGAAGGCACGGATGGCGTCGAGCAGGAACGGCACCACGAGCAGGTTGCCGATGAAGCCGGGACCGTCCTTGATGACCACCGGCGACTTGCCCAGGGCCTTGGACAGCTCGACGGCCGCCTGGATGGTCTCCTCGCTCGTCGCCGGAGTCCGGATGACCTCGACCAGGTCCATCAGAGGGACCGGGTTGAAGAAGTGCAGGCCGACAACGCGCTCGGGAGCGGAGGTCTCGGCCGCCATGATCACCAGGGGGATGGTCGAGGTGTTCGAGGCGAGGACGGCGGTGGGGGAGGCGTGGCGCTCGAAGTCGCGGAACAGCTCGCGCTTGAGGTCGACGTCCTCGAACGCCGCGTCGATCACGATGTCGGCTCCGGCGATGGCCGTCCGGTCCGTGCTGGTGCGGAGGCGGGCGAGCGCCTGGGCGGCCTGTTCTTCGGTGAACCTCCCCTTCGAGACGAACTTCGCGAGCCCGGCGGCGATTCGTGCCCGGCCGGCCTCGACGGCCTGCTCGTCCCGCTCGATGCCGACGACGTCGAAGCCGAGCGGGACGGCCGTCTGTGCGATGCCGGCCCCCATGGTGCCCAGGCCGACGATTGCGAGTGTCTTGAACTCCACGCGCATTCCTTGTCTTGTCTTCGGGTGCTTCCGGAGCACACTCGGGCGCTTCTAGAGCACAGGCGTCTTGGCGGCTTGGGCGGTTTCGACGTCGCCGGTGGCGGTGCCGACGAGCTTGCGCCGTAGTATCTTGCCCGTCGGCGTGGTCGGGAGTTCCTGCAGGAAGACGATGTCGTCGGGGGTCTTCGAACTGCGCAACCGTCCGCGCACGAACTCGCGCAGGACGTCGGCATCCGGCCGCACGCCGGGCTTGACGACCACGAACGCGCCGATGCGCTGCCCCCACTCGTCGTCGGGGATGCCAGCCACGGCGACCTCCGCGACCCACTGGTGCTCGGCGAGCACGTTCTCGATCTCCGAGGGGGCGATGTTCTCGCCGCCGCGGATGATGGTGTCGTCGGACCGGCCCTCGACGAAGACGAAGCCGTCCGCGTCCACGTGGCCGCGATCCCGCGTGGGGAACCAGCCATCGCCGTCCAGGCGGCTGCCGGCCTCCAGGTACTCGCCCGCCACCTGCGGGCCGCGCACCACGATGTCGCCGACCGCGCCGGGAGGACACGGCCGCCCGTCCGCGTCATGGACCTCGATCTCCACGCTCGGCAGCGCGCGGCCGACAGACGCCAGCCTTGCGCGCACGGCCGGATCGTCGCTCGCGACGGCCGCGCGATGGTCGTCGGGACCCAGCACCGCGATGGAGGAGGCGGTCTCGGTAAGGCCGTAGGCGTTGACGAAACCTGTACCGGGAAACAGCCGCAGCGCCTCCACCAGTACCGGCGTGGCGATCTTCGCGCCGCCGTACGACAGCGACCGCAGCGTGGAAGGGCCGTGCTCGCCGGCACGGACGAGCTCGTCGACGATGCGCACGAGCATGGTCGGCACCACCATCGCGTGCGTGACCTCCTGGGTCCGCACGCGATGCAGCCACTCGGTGGCACTGAAGTGGTCGAGGTACACGATCCGGCGGCCGGCGTACAGGTTGGAGAGCAGGTTCGCGACGGCGGCGATGTGGTACGGCGGCACGCTGACGACGGTCGCGTCGCTCGCCTCGGCCGACGCGAACTCGACGGAGCCGAAGATGTACGACGTAAGGTGCCGGTGCCGCAGTACCGCGCTCTTCGGGGCGGCGGTCGTCCCGCTCGTCATGAGCAGCACGGCGATCGAGTCGGGATCCGGGTCGGCGGGCTCGGACGCGCGATCGGCGGCGACGGCCGTCTGCTCGGTGAACTCCTCCAGCGTCAAGGTCGTCATGCCCCGCACCCGGTGGGGCGAGTCGGTGATCACCATCGGCTTGGCCTGTCGGCCGAGGACGTCGTCCAGCTGCTCGGCGCTCAGCCGGTAGTTGACCGGCAGGAACGGCACACCGGCGTAGGCCGAGGCGAACAGCGCGACCGGGAAAGCGGGACCGTTGCCACCGAGGAAGACGACCGTGCCGGCCTCGGCGGCCCGGACGAGGTCCGCGCCCGCGCGCGCCCTCCGGCCGAGTTCGCGGGCGGTCAGGCCGTCCTCGCGGTCGCCGATCAGGACCCGGTCGGGCATCCCCTCGACCACCATGTCGAGGAGCATCGTGAGGTTCATCGCGGGTGCAATCCGTTCAGTCGGACGCCGGCAGCGCCTTGGCCGCCTTCTGCGTGAGTTCGCGGTCGTCGAAGGTCAGAGGGCCGATCCCGGCCTTGGTGCACAACACCTCGATGCCGCTGCTGTCGTCCGTGTACCGTTTGCCCAGCTGGATCGGCGGACCCTCGCTCGACTGCGGCGTGGCGGGAACAGGGGCCGTCGCGCTCATCTCCGCGCCGGCGCACATCAATACTTTGGGGCTGTCGGAACCCTTGACGACGATGACCTCGCACGTCGAGTTCTGTCCGCGCAGCCGATTGCCGACCTGCAAGCTCACATCGTCCTCCTCGGCGACGGGCACGGCTTGGGAACTGCTCATGTCGTCCCTCCCTCCGAGCGGCCGGAGGTCACCTGAACGGGACGCTTCAACACCCATACCGTAAGGCATATAGTACAGGGGTCAAGAGGCATGCCGACAGGTATGACGTGCTGCGTCTGCCGGGCGTCCGTGATGTCGCCTCGGGCCCGGCCGCACTCCAAGGAGCTGTGATGTCCGATCCCATCAGCATCGTTCGAGCATTCTGTGGCCTCATGCAGCAGCGCGACTCCGAGGCGCTGCGGCCGTTCCTCGCCGACGACGCCGTCTACCAGAACACCGGAATGCCCGCCTGCGTAGGCGCCGACGAGATCCTCAAGGACCTCGCGCGTCAGTTCGCCGCCTTCCCGGATTCCTACGCGTACGAGGTCGTGAACGTCGCGAGCGCCGGCGAGGTGGTGCTGACCGAACGGCTGGACATGATCCGCACGCCGTCAGGAGTGCAGGGCGTGCCGGTCATGGGCGCGTTCGTCGTGCGTGACGGACGTATTGCGCGCTGGACCGACTACTGGGACACCAGGCTGCCGGGGAAGATGATCCAGGGCGAGGACGTCTCGTCCCTCGTCCCCGCCAAGTACTGACACGGTCTGCGGCGGGCGGGCCGGTGCCAACGGCTGCGACTCCAGCCCGTCCGGCGCGCCCTGACGCAAGCGGCGGATCCCGTCGGTCATCTCGCCGCCAGGGTGCCCCGGACCTCGGCTGCGCGGACGAACTCTGCCCCGCAGTCGAGCTGCCCTCGCGCTGCTCCACCGGTTCAGGCACCTCGCCGCCCGCTGGGAACGCCGATCCGGACCCGTCGACGCCTGCGCCGTGCTGACCTGCGCCCTTGGTTACGGGAGACGCCTGAAGAAGCACCGACTGTGCACGGGAGGTGAGGCATTGGGGCAAGCGCTTGCGGTGGGACGGGGGGTGTCGACTGGTTGATCCGATGCTGAAGAACCCTGGTATTTCAAGCCATGTTGGGCCTATCTTGGCGCCCGGCGATCGCGCCAGTCGCGTCGCTCTCATGGCATGTGGTGAATGCCCGGCGCTGTGCGCGCCCGGCCCCGGTCGGACCGCGCCGCGCCATCACCCACCTTCCTCAGGAGTTCTCGTGCATTCGCACCCCTTCCCGGCATCCTCCGGTGACTCATCCGCAAGGCATCCCGCGCACGACACCGTGCAATCTCAAAGGGTGGATCGACTCCGCGAGACCACGCATCGACTTCAGCGCACGTTTGTTCTCGTCAACGCGACCCCTTTCGTCACCGGTATCGCGCTGGCCTGTTTCACGAAAATCCCTGCACTTTCCGTGTACGGGAAGATCACTTTTGGCCTGGTGTGGGGGCTGCTGCAGTGTGGCGTCTTCGTCGCCACCGCCTGGTCGTACGACAGCCGAAGCCGGCGTTCCTGTGATCCGATTGCAGAGTCTCTGACGGTCCATGAGCTTCGGTCCGGCCCGTCGGGTTTCTTCACAGACAACAGACCGTGGCGGTAAAGCTGTGAAATTTGACCTTTTGAGTGCGGCTTTTCTGAACCCGGTGGGTTCAAGTGCGCGACGTTCCGTCATCTTCGCCCTGCTGCTCTTCATTGCGGCATCCCTGCTGTGGGTTTTCACCCTCGCCGCAGCGGAGGACAACAGCCCGGAAAAGCTGTACTTGGCCGACCGGTCCCTGTCCCCTGTCTTCAACGGATTTGCCATGGCGGGCGAGCAGATCACGGTAATTTCCCTGTTGGCGGTGTGCGGGAGTATCTCTCTCTTCGGCTACGACGCCTTCACGTATGCTGTTGACAGTTTGGTAGCTCTCGGCATCCTGGTGCTCTTTGCCCAGAAGATACGGAACAGTGGCCAGTACACTCTCGCCGGCCTGTTCTCCCTTCGCGCGCCGGGTCCAAAGCCCCGAATCGCAGCGACCGCGGTGACGTTGGCGATCGCCATTCCCGTTCTCATGGTCCAACTGCGGACCGCCGGCATCAGCACCGCACTCTTGATCGGCACCACGTCCGACGAGGCCGAGGTGCTGTGCACAGTGCTGGTGGGCTGCCTCGTCGCTTGCTTCGCCACTGTCGCCGGTCTCAGGGGAACCAGCTTCATGCACGTGGCCAAGGTGGTGATCACCTTTGCGACACTCTCCGTGCTTGCGCTACTGACTCTCAGAAGGTTCGAGTGGAGTCCAGCGAAGGTGGTCGCAGCCGCGGTAAAGCAGAGCACATCGCCAGGAAACTATCTGAGCCCGGGACTCTGGCGATACTCGGGGACCTTCGGACCGCTCAACTCATTCGGAACGCATATCGTCCTTGTTCTCGGCACGGCGATGATGCCGCACATCATTCTGCGCGTCAGCGCATCTCGAAACGGACGCACGGCGCGGCGATCCATGAGTATTGCCACTGGGCTGGTCGGAATTTTCGTTCTCCTTCTGATCGTCACAGGATTTTCCGCGGCGGCAGTGGTGGGCGGCGCGAACATCGGAGGGTTGGATGTGTCAGGGCAGTCGGCTCTGATCCAACTCGCATCCAGCCTGCTCCGCGCTGACTCGATGGGGCAGATCGTTCTCATCACGGCCATGGCGGCTGTGGTCTTCTTCGTCATCCTTACGGCTGTCACCAGCGTGACCTTTGCAGCTGCCGTCTCACTCGCGCATGACCTGTTCGCGAGTGGGTCGCGTCGTCGCGGTGACTCCGCTGAGCTGCGTGTGCTGCGCCTGACTGCCGCTGTCGTGTGTGTTGTGGGCCTGTCGTTGGCAGCGGCGACCCATCGTTATCCGGCGGAATTCCTTACCACCTTCTCGTTGAGCGTAGCTGCCTCGTGTATTTGTCCGGCGTTGGTCTACTCGTTCTTCTGGGCCAAGTTCAATGGCAGAGGTCTGCTGTGGTCCGTCTATGGGGGCCTGCTGTTGTGTGTTGTCCTCCAGGTCTCGTCGTCCACTGTTTCCGGGAGCTCGTTCGCGCTGTGGCCCGGGGCTCATTTCAACTGGTATCCGTTCCAAACCCCAGGAATTGTCTCGGTGCCTGCGGCCTTCTTCCTCGGGTGGCTCGGCTCTGCTTCCGGTAGAGAAGGCTCGGAAGTCGACTTCCGGAGCTTCGAACGGAAACTCTTGACGGGAGTGGAAACCAGCCCGCAAGCAGCTGATGCGTCGCGGTTGGAATAATGGACTGCTGACGTCGATTGCGTGAGCGGTGCCGATGCGTAATACCCGGACTCTGGGGTGTACGGGCGGGGTCCCGCCCGACCGACCCCAAGCACGGCCCGTCGGCATGCCGCCACCCTTACGATGGGCAGTCTGCCGCGTTCTCTGTTCTGACGACCCGTAGCTCGGGTTCCGTTCGCCGCGCTGTGCGGGAAGCCGCACCACGCCCGCATCCGGCGGCGAGATCCTCGCTCGATCATGCGGTGGTGCTGTGGTTCCCCGATCCCAGTCCTGAGCCGATGACTCTCTTCATCTGCCGATCGGTCACACCGCTCTGCCCGGTGGAGACAACTGCGCCTCAAGGGCTCGCGCAGTTCCTCCTCGTCGCCAGCCTGGTCCTGGCACCGGATCCTCTGCGAGGTCTGCTTCGTGGTAGGTCTCCAGGGATGATCCGCCGGATTTTGGCGGTAGTGGTCAGTCGGCGGAGAGCTGGGTCGGAAACCGGCCGGAGGCACTAAGGTCCTGCGGGGTCTGGGATGGGGGCGACGAGCATGGTGACCCGCGTGCGGCAGGTCGAGTACAGCGGGACAGATGGCCAGCGAGGCCCCCAGGCAATGCGGTTGAGATGTTAGACATCTCGATCGACAGCCCGGGGGCCTCGCTCCTTGCGCTATGTGAGCCTTCACCTGGTCGATAGCCGTGAGGCTTCGCCCCCCGCGTTCCGGCCGACGTGCCGCTGCTACTGACCGACCCGCTGCTCGCGGGCGTAGGCGTCGAGGCGGGCGAGTTCCTTGGCGTGGATGAGGTGCAACCTGCGCGGTGCGATGATCCGCTCGACGAAGCCGGCGACGCCGCTCTCGCCGTCAAAGCCGGAGGTGATGTTCACCAGCGTCTGCTCGCCTTGCGGGGTCACGGTGAACGTCGTGACGAGGCCGGAGTCGTTGGTGTCGGTCTGGACCAGGGTTCGGCCCGGCTCCGGCTCGGTGACCAGCATCCGGAGCTCTCGCACACCCCCAGCAAAGTCGATCTTGAATCGGACGACACTGCCCGCGCCCACGCCGCCCTCCTCGACCTGGAAGTCGTAGAAGGGGCGCGGCAGAAGACGGGCGTGAAGGTGCATGTCTGCCAGGTACTGGTAAACCTCGTCCGCGGGAGCGTCGATGGTGCGCTCGGCGGATCCGACGACGATGTGAGCCATGGGTCTGGCCTCCGTGTTCGTGGGTTGAATCGCTGGTTTCTGCCTGTAGCCGAGTGTGGGCTCGGTGTTTGGTTCAGGCCGTCTTGATGGTGGCGCCGTCGATGGCGGTGCGGACCGGGCCGGGGGGACGGTGTTCACGCGCACGCCCGGCGGGCCGAACTCCTCGGCCAGGGACTTGCCGAGCGTGGCGAGGGCGCCTCGACGGTGCTGTAGCCGGCCGCTCCGTGACGCTCGATCAGGCTGGGCAAGGGCTGCGCGGGTGGCGCGGACGGTGGCGAGCGCGTTGGTGTCGGGGCGGTGGTCCCTTTCGCGGCGCTCAGATCCGCCGACACGGCACGGGTGCCGGTCTCCGTCAGGCTCATGAGGCTCCCCCGATGCGTATGAGTCTAATCTTTCAAGACATATCTATCATGAGTTGAAGCAGTTTGCTAGTCTGGAACCATGGTGATGACGAAGGCGCAGTCTGAAGCGCAGTGGGAGCTGGACAAGCTGGTGCGTGACCTCGACATGCAGAGCAATGCGCGCATGCGTGAATGGGTGGCCGGGCTCGGACTGACCGTCGCGCAGGCCTCGGCCCTGCGCGAGATGGCCGGCCCGATGACCATGCGTGAGCTGGCCGAGCGGATGAGCTGCGAACCGTCCAATGCCACCTTCGTGATCGACAAGCTGGAGGCGCTGCAACTGATAGAGCGCCGTCCCAACCCTGCCGACCGCCGGGTCAGGCGGCTTGTCCTGACTCCAGCAGGCGCTGAACTGCGGAAACGGCTGATGAAGGTGCTGAGCGAGGAACCCCTGTTCGCCGGCTTGACGCAGGACGAGCAGGGCGCGCTGCAGGGCCTGCTCAAGCGGGCCCTTTTCCGTGCTGAAGTTCTCCCGCCCTGACGGTGCCGGTGGGTGTGTGAGGGTGCCGGACGGCCTGGGTCTGGGATGGAGCAGCCTCCCGTCGAGTGGCACCGGTAGGCGTGGCCGCGTGCGGCTGGCGCTACGCCTCGCCGTCATCTCCGTCCGCCGATGGCTCCGCGATGGGGGGCGATGCCCCCCGCTTGCGCTTAGCGGCCCGGGAAGCTGATGTGGTCTAACTGGAGCGGCGGCAGGTGCGAGAGCAGGTCGTCAGCCACGGGCGGGATATCGGCCGCGAGTTGCTCGGCGGCGCGGGGGTCGAGGTGCAGCCGAGGCGGAAGCGCTGCTCCAGTTCGCCCGGACCAGGCGCGGAGGTGAACCGGCTGCAACGGTGGACGAACCTGGTCATCGGACGGGAGATCGACCGGCATGAGCCGGAACCCGGTGGGTGCTGAACAGCCCGAACGGCCTGAATCGCCGAACCGGCACAGGGGTCGCTGAGCTGCCGTCAGAAACCGTTGGTCATCCATGCAGGCCTGGCGGGCCGCTTTCGAGGGGTGGTCATCGTGTGGATACCCTTGGATGCTCTAACGGTAATATTTACCGTAGTTGCAATGGGAATCCCTGCTGTTGATCATGCACTTTCAAAGGAGAGCGTCATGCAGGACAGGACACTCGGAAGCCAGGGGCTTACCAGCTCGGCGATCGGCTACGGTGCGATGGGCCTCACGATGGCTTACGGCCCCACCGACGAGCAGGAGGGCATCGCCGCCATCCAGCGCGCCCACGAGCTGGGGGTCACCCACTTCGACACCGCCGAGCTCTACGGCATGGGCACCGGCTCCAACGAGATCCTGCTCGGCAGGGCGGTCAAGGACTTCCGCGACGAAGTGGTGCTTGCCACCAAGTTCGGCCGCGACATGTCCGGCCGGTCGGAGCGGGCTTCCGGCTGCGACAGCCGCCCCGAGAACGTCCGCAAGGTCGCCGACAACAGCCTGCGCTACCTCGGCGTGGATCACATCGACGTCTTCTACCAGCACCGAGTGGACCCGGACGTGCCCATCGAGGAGGTGGCCGGCACGGTCAAGGAGCTGATCGAGGCGGGCAAGGTGAAGTACTTCGGGCTGAGCGAGGCCGGCCCGCAGACCATCCGCCGTGCGCACGCCGTCCAGCCCGTCTCGGTCCTGCAGACCGAGTACTCGCTGTTCGAGCGGGACGTCGAGGAGCTCTTCCCGGTCCTGGACGAACTCGGCATCGGTTTCGTCGCCTACTCGCCGCTCGGTCGCGGCTTCATCACCGGCACGGCCAAGCCGGCCGACCAGTACGACAGGACCGATATGCGCAGCGCCCACGACGAGCGCTGGCGGCCCGGCAACTTCGAGAAGAACGTCGAAGCCGTCGATCGGCTCGCCGACCTCGCCGCCGGCAAGGGCATCACCGTCGCCCAGTTGGCCCTGGCCTGGCTGCTCAGCCGCGGTGAGCACATCGTGCCGATCCCCGGCACCCGCAGCCCGAAGCGCATGGAGGAGAACGCCGCGGCAGCAGACGTCACCCTGACCGCGGCCGACCTCGCCGCGATCGACGAGATCCTGCCCAACGGCGGCTCCGGTGCCCGCTACCCCGAGGGGCATGTGCCCACCTGGGTCTGACACCCACCCCGGGCCCCACCCGCCCCCTGCCGTACACATCGCCGGGACCCTCGCCCGCAGGACCCCGGCGGTGTGTGCCCGGTCGCCGCCCGAGTGCCGGCAGGGGGCCCGACGAAGAGCCCTTCGACGCCGTCTCGGCGCGCGCGGACCGACGCGGTGGACCGCTGCCTGGCAGCGGTCGGCCCGGACTGCCGACCCGGGGCGGCAGTCCTCGGTATCCACCTGCTGGACCGGCGTCCAGGGCCAACCGGCCCTGCAGAAGCCGCTCCGCGCGCCACAGCAACGCCGATCACCACGGAGGGCGAAGCTCCGGGTCTCACGGTCGAGCGGAACGCCCGGCGAGCATCGAGCCGCCGTCGCTCAGCCGCACTCCTCACCGACGATGGCGAGACCCTGGCGGGTGAGGTCGGCCAGATTCTGTTCCCGGTCTCCGACGGGCTTCGCGGCGACGCGGAGGACGGCGAGGAAGACCGCGGCGAGGAACCGGGCGCGCAGCACGCGGTCCGGCCCGGCGAGGAGGCGCAGGCCGATGGCTTCCGCCAACTCCAGTTCACCCGCGGCGAAGACAGCGGCCGCCGCCCCACCGAGGGCGGGATGGCGGAGCACCTCCCGGTACCGCCCCTCCCGCACCGGGTCGACAGGGTGCACGACGGCGAATTCCTCGGCGGCACGGACGAACGCGGTCGCCGGCGTCTCATCCGCGGGACGGGCGCGGAAGAGGCCGACCAGCGCGGCGATACGCACCTGGTCACCATGCAGCAGCGCCTGTTCCTTGCCTGCGAAGTAGTTGGAGAAGGTGCGCCTGGAGACGAAGGCCTCGTCGGCGATGGCCTCCACCGTCAGCTTTTCGAGGCCGTGCTCAAAGGTGAGGCGTAGGGCCGCTTCATGCAGCGCCTGACGGGTCGCCGCTTTCTTGCGCTCGCGCAGGCCGGGGGGCGTCTCAGAGGTCACGTTCCGCAGCATACGCGTGACCGGAAAAAATTCCCATAGAGAAAAGTTGCGCTATGCGCAGCTTTTCTGGGAGGCTGGAAACCGACGACCACGTGCGGGCAACTCGTGTCGCGCACCACCGATCTCCCCACGGAGCCCCGACCATGTCCCACGCCCTTTCCCGAACCGCCGACGACAGGGGGGCCACGGCGTCGCCGCCGAAGGCCAACGCCGTCGTCGCGGCCCTGGCCTTCGGCGGAATCGTGTACTCGCTGATGCAGAGCCTGGTGATCCCGATCGTCCCGGACCTGCCGAAGCTTCTGGGCGCTTCGGCATCGAACACTTCCTGGGCCGTCACCGCCACGCTGCTCGCGGCCGCCGTCGCCACCCCGGTGACGGGCCGGCTGGGAGACATGATCGGCAAGCGCCGCATGATCCTGGTCAGCCTGGTCATGCTGGTGGCCGGTTCGGTCACCGCCGCCCTCAGCGACTCCTTGATCCCGCTGGTCGTCGGCCGGGCGTTGCAGGGGCTGGCCGCCGGCATCGTCCCGCTCGGCATCAGCATCATGCGCGACGAACTGCCCCCGGAGCGGCTCGGCTCCGCCACCGCGCTGATGAGCGCCTCCCTCGGTGTGGGCGGTGCCTTCGGCCTGCCCGCCGCCGCGGCCATCGCCGAGCACTTCGACTGGCACACGCTGTTCTGGTCCTCGGCCGCCGTCGGTGCCGTCGCCATCGTCCTCGTGCTTCTCCTGGTACCGGAGTCGAAGGTGCGCACCGGCGGACGCTTCGACGTCGTCGGCGCCATGGGTATGGCGGCCGGCCTGGTCAGCCTGCTCCTCGCCGTCTCCAAGGGCGGGGACTGGGGCTGGACCAGCGGCACCACCCTCGGCCTATTCGCCGCGGCCGTCGTGGTCCTGCTGCTGTGGGGCTTGTTCGAACTGCGTGTCAAGGAGCCGTTGGTGGACCTGCGTACCACGGCGCGCCGTCAGGTGCTGTTCACCAACATCGCATCGATCGCCGTCGGCTTCGGCATGTTCACGATGATGCTGGTCCTTCCGCAGCTCATGCAGTTGCCCGCGGCGACCGGCTACGGTCTGGGCAAGCCGCTGCTCACCGCCGGCCTGGTCATGGCACCTATGGGCCTGGTGATGATGGCGATGGCCCCGGTCTCCGCCCTCGTCTCCAAGACCAAGGGCCCGAAGACGACACTGATGATCGGCGCCCTGATCGTGACCGCCGGATACGGCCTGGCCATCGTGCTGATGTCCGAGGTGTGGCAGTTCGTGCTGGTGGCCTGCGTCATCGGCGCCGGTATCGGCTTCACCTTCGGCGCCATGCCGGCACTCATCATGGGCGCGGTGCCCGCGTCCGAGACGGGCGCGGCGAACAGCCTCAACACCCTGATGCGGTCCATCGGGACGTCGACCGCCAGCGCGATCGCCGCCGTGATCCTCTCGCAGATGACCACCACCTTCGGCGCCACCGCCCTGCCGTCGGAGAACGGCTTCAAGACGGTCCTGGCCGTCGGCGCCGGCGCCGGCCTCCTCGCCTTCGTCCTCGCCTCCTTCATCCCGCGCCGCCGCCCCGCGGCCGCGCCGGGTGGCAACATGCCCGGTGCCGCTGCGGAGGGCCCGGCAACCGAGCCCTCGACGGCCTCGGACCCGGTCGCGTCACCGGCAATCCCGAACGCGGCGCCGGTGGCGGCATCAGCCGTCGCGACCGCCTTGAGCCGGGGGATCCCGATCAGCGGACGCGTCCACGGCGCGGAGAAGGCCCCCGTGGCCGGAGCCGCGCTGACACTGATCTCGCCGGAAGGCCGCCAGCTGGGCCGCTCGGTCGCGCGAGCCGACGGCGCGTACGGCGTCGACGCGCCTGGCGCCGGATCGTACGTCCTGATCGCCTCCGCACACGGCTATCAGCCGCAGGCCACGACAGTGGCCGTGAGCGACGAGCCGGTGACGTACGACATCCTGCTCAGCGGCACCAGCTCGCTGGCCGGTGTGGTGCGCTCCTCCGACAGCGGGGACCCGATCGCTGCGGCCACGGTCATCGTGACCGACGACCGCGGGGACGTTCTGGCCGGCGAACAGACCGGCCCCTTCGGCGAGTTCAGCGTCACCGACCTGGTGCCGGGGCCGGTGACCCTCGCGATCACCTCCCCCAAGCACCGGCCGCTGGCCCGGCTCGTCGAGATCGGCGCCGTCGGCGTCACGCGCATAGAGGTCGAGTTGCTTCCCGGGGCCTATCTGCGCGGCACGGTGCGGGGCGGGGGCGTGCCACTCGGCGACGCCAGCGTCACCTTGGTCGACGCGGTCGGCAACGTGGTCGCCACCACGCGCACCGGCAGCGACGGGGCGTATGCCTTCTCCGACCTGGGCAGCGGCGACTACACCGTCATCGCGACCGGATATCCGCCGCGGACGACCGAGGTCGCCGTCGCCGGGCGCGACCTCGAAGGCCTGGACCTCGAACTCGCTCACGCCGACGACTAGTTGTTCTGTCCATAGAGGTTGGTGACGGACGGCACGGCTAGGTGGTCTTGAACGAGTGAGGGCCTTCCGGCTTCGGTGTGGATTGCGACATCTCCACCGAGTACCGAGAAGGCCCTCTTGCCCCACCGTAATGCACCTCTGACCGAGACCGGCCGTCTGCGCCTGGCCCGCTGCGTGGTCGAGGACGGCTGGCCCCTGCGCCGTGCCGCCGAACGTTTCCAGGTCTCACCGACCACAGCCCAGCGATGGGCCGACCGCTACCGCCAACTCGGCGAGCCGGGTATGACCGACCGCTCCTCCCGACCGCACTCCAGCCCGCGCAGCACACCGACCCGCACCGAGCGGCGGATCATCAAGGTCCGCGTCCTGCGCCGCTGGGGACCGGCCCGCATCGCGCACCTGCTTCACCTGGTGCCCTCGACCGTGCACCGTGTGCTGACCCGCTACGGCCTGGCCCGCCTGGCACACCTGGACCGGGCAACAGGCCGTGTCATACGCCGTTACGAACGCGACCGCCCCGGCGAATTGGTCCACGTCGACATCAAGAAGCTCGGCAACATCCCCGACGGCGGCGGCCACAAGGTCCTCGGCCGGCAAGCAGGCCGCAAGACCCGCGCCAACACCGGCTACAGCTACCTGCACACCGCCGTCGACGACCACTCCCGCCTGGCCTACAGCGAGATCCACACGGACGAGAAGAAAGAGACCGCCACCGGCTTCTGGACGCGCGCCCAGGCGTTCTACACCGGCTGCGGGGTCACCGTCGAACGGGTCCTGACCGACAACGGCGCCTGCTACCGCTCACGCGACTGGCGAGACCTGCTGACAGCGGCCGGGATCACCCACAAACGAACCCGGCCCTACCGGCCCCAGACCAACGGCAAGGTCGAACGCTTCAACCGCACACTGCTCGACGAATGGGCCTACGCCCGCCCCTACCGCTCCGAACAGGAACGACGCGACGCCTTCCCCGAATGGCTGCACACCTACAATCACCACCGCGGACACACCGCGCTGAAAGGCCAACCACCCGCCAGCCGCGTCCCCAACCTCACAGGGCAATACACCTAGGGCGTGCCGCCCGGTGTCAGGGGAGTGCCGTCCGCCGTTGCCCGTCCGTTGGTCATCGGCCCTTCCACTGCGGGGTGCGCTTCTCCGCGAAGGCGCGAGCGCCTTCGAGCGCGTCCTCGCTCTCGAACACCTTCGGGTGTTCGGCTGCCTGTGCCGCACGCGCGGCGGTGACGCCATCGGTGAACGCCAAGCGCATCAGCTTCTTCGTCGCGAGGACGCCCAGCGGGCCGTTCTCGCCGATGCGGCGGGCGAACTCCAGCGCGACGCCGACCACGTCCTCGGCCGGGACCACGGAGTTCACGAGCCCGAGCGCGCACGCGCGCTCGGCGTCGATCAGATCCCCGGTGAGGCCGAGTTCCAGGGCGATCGCGAGCGGGATGCGGCCGGGCAACGTGATTCCGCCGCCGGCGGCGAACAGGCCACGCTTGACCTCCGGGACACCGAATCTGGCCTTGTCCGAGGCGACGACGACATCGCAGTTGAGCAGGAGTTCGAACCCTCCAGCGACGGCGGTGGCGTTCGCGGCGCCGATTACGGGCTTGGGGTACTCGCCGTGGCTGAACATCCTGAAATGCGTGTCGTCGGACTGTGGCCCGGAGGGATCGGAACGGGCGGCGAACGCCTTCAGGTCCATGCCAGCGCAGAACGCCCGGTCGCCCGCGCCGGTCAGCACCACCGCGCGCACCCCGTCGTCGTCGAGGCAGTCCCGCAGTGCCAGTGAGAGTTCGGTGATCAGGCCCGGGCTCAGGGCGTTGCGCTGATCCGGCCGATTCAGCGTGAGGATCTCGACGGATCCTTCATGACGTCGGAGCAGATCCATGTCGACCGCCTTCCGGCAGGTGCATCGATGACGGGTGTGGACTGCGGCGGCCGAGAGAGCACTGCTGCCTGTGTTCAATCCAGTAGGAAATGCGGTAATGCTTTCGGTAAGCTACCACCGAGCATATGGCAGGACAACGGCGGAGTGGGGTGCTGCCATGGGGCAGGTGAAAGGGGGCGCCGAGTGCGTAGAGCACTGGGGCGCGGTCGACCTTGCTTCGGAGCGGCCGAGATACCAGGGTCGTTGACAGGCCGCCCGCTCCGTCGGGGGGTACGACCAGATCGTGGTAAGCCCTCGTGGCGGCGTTAAAGTAGAGACTTACCGTAGGGCATGCCGAGTGGCCCAGCTGATACGGTGCCGGTTTCGGAGCGTCCATAGCGCGGACTCGGTCGACACTCGGGCCGGGTCGGTGGGGTGGTGAAAAGGAGGAGCAGCGTGCCCAAGGCCGATTCCACGGGGACTCGCAAGCGTCGTCAGCGCAACTCGATCAACGCGGAGGACATTGTCGCCGGTGCCTTCGAGGTCGCGCGACGCACCTCGCTCGAGCAGTTGAGCATGCCGGTCCTCGCCGAGCATCTGGATGTCGGGGTCACCAGCATCTACTGGTACTTCCGGAAGAAGGAGGAACTGCTCAACGCGATGACGGACGTCGCCGTCGACAAGTTCATCCGGCTGATGCCCGAGATCGGCGTCGACGACACCTGGCAGGAGATGCTGGCGTCGCACTTCCGCGCGTACCGCGACATTCACCGCGAGGACGAGGTTCTCTCGGATCTGATGTTCCTGCGCACCTCGACCTACAGCCGTGACGCGACCCACCGCGTCATGGAAATGACCGAGTCGATGGTGGCGACGCTGATCGCGGGCGGGTTCACTCCCGACAACGCGATGAAGGTCTACAACGTGATCAGCCTGTACACCCGCGGCGCGATCACCCAGGAGCGCATCCTTCGGCTGGCCAACGCACCGACCGTCGACGTCGCACGCCAGCGCCGCATGACGGACTGGTCCAGCCTGCCGGTCCTGGACGGCTTGATCGACCGCCATCCGATCTCCGGGACGAGCGACGAGGACTTCGAATTCGGCGTGGCGCGCCTGGTCTGTGGATTCGAGGTGCTCCTGCGGGAGCAGAGCGAGCGGCCCCGCAGGACGTCGCGTGGATCGACGCCGGCGCAGAGCACGCGGACCGGCCGCACGGGCGCGACGACCCCCCGTAAGGCCGCGGCGCGCAAATCCGGAACCTGAGGCCAGGAGACCTGCAGGCGCCCGGCCGGGATTCCCGGCCGGGCGCCTGCACGTGCCCGCTACTTGCGGGTCGCGGCCGGGTCCCACTTCAGGGGGAGGTTGTTCAGCCCCATCATCGTGCTCCGGTTCTCGGTGAACGGGATGTCGGGATCCACCTCGTACACGGGAATGCGCTTGTGCCACTCTTCGTAGGCGATCGCCAGCTCCCGCCGTGCGAGGTGTGAGCCGAGGCAGCGGTGGGGTCCCGCCCCGAACGCCAGATGCGAGATGTCGGAGCGGTCGAAGTCGACTGCCGCGGCGTCAGGGAAGTGCTGCTCGTCCCGGTTGCCGGCCGGCAGGCTGAGGACGAACCGCTGGCCCTTCTTCACCGGGCAGCCGTCCACTTCGGCGTCGGCCACCGCCGTCCGCGTGATGGCCACGACCGAGTAGGTCCGCAGCAGCTCCTCGACCGCGTTGGGGATGACGGCCGGGTCGGCCACCACCCGATCCCGGTCGGCCGGGTGGCTCGCCAGGTGGTGGAAGCCGTAGCCGAGCGACGCGGTGACCGTGTCGAGGCCGGCCTCGAACAACAGGAGATAGAAGGAGAGAAGGTCCTCGTGCGGGATCGGCTCGCCGTCTATCTGCCAGTCCATGGCGCGCGAGATGAGGTCAGTGCCGCGCTCCTCGGCCGGCGTCTTCCTGCGCTCCTCGAGGATCTCGGACAGGTATGCGGTGACCTCGGTCTGGGCCTGGATGACGGCCTGGTGCTGCTCGGCCGGGTCCGTCGACCTCGGGTGCAGGATGTCGGTCTCCCACGCGATGAACTGGTCCAGCTTTTCGACCGGCAGGCCGATGATGTGCTCGAGGAAGATCGCGGTCGGGAACCTGAGCGCGAACTCCTGGACGAAATCGCAGTGACCGCGATCGATGAACCCGTCGATGAGCTCGTTGACGCGCGCGCGAAGGGAGTCCTCCAGCCGGGCGACGGCGCCGGGTGAGAACGAGGAGGCGAGCAGCCTGCGCCACTTCACGTGGATCGGGCCGTCGACCGTTTGCGGCACGAGGGCGAAGTGCGCCTCCTCGGAGCTGGAAGGGTCGTGGGGCTTGCTGTGGAAGACATCGGCGCGCTGGGCGACTTCCTGTACCAGGTCGTAGGTGGTGTAGATGATCTCGCCACTGCTCAGCGTGTGCGCCGGGCCGGACTCCCGCAGGGTGTCCAGTTCTGCGTAACCCGCGAGCGGTTCGCGGTCCCCGCCGAACAACACGATGTCACTGTAGGGGCACCGTTGTGCGATCAGCGTGTCCCGCTCATCCGCGTCGCTCGTGGTGTGCTCCGTCTGCGCCATGTCGCTCCTTTGCGCCGTCGCGTCTGTGGAACATGCGTACTGTTGGCTGTCCCGTGATGCTTACGGTAATAACTCCTGCCGTTTGCCACAATGGGCTGACGACGGATCCTCTGGGTGGGTACGGCAAAGGCTCACCCGGCCGTGACTAATGCAGCCGAGGCCGGAGAGCAACGCTGGAACGGCCCTTGACGGCCGACCACCACACACCGGCGCCGTAGGCGAGGTCGTCGAGGCGGCGCGCGACGCCGTACCGGAGCGGGTCCACAGCGGCGCCTTGGCCCAGGTATTCCAGTGAGACGTCGGCGACGGCGGCCACTGCGGTGACCCGGCGTACGCGGCGCGAGACCGCGCAGCCGACCGCTGTGACGGGCCACCAGTGCCGGGTGACCAGAGCGGACGTCTGGGCGAGCGCGCCGAGCGCTCCCATGGCCGTCAGCGAGGAGGCCAGCCGCACCGGGTGCTGTGTGCCGTCCAGCTTCCGGGAGATCCGCAGGACGGTCGTCGCGCCGACGGCGCCGGCCACCGGCAGCGACCACCGGCGTTGGGCGAGCAGGGCGAGCACGAAGGCGGCGCTCCAGGGGGCGAGGACCGCGGGTGCGATGAACTCGGGGTGGCGTTCGGCGAGCGGATGCGCTCCCGTCCCGTAGGCGGCCTTGCGCCGGAACCAGTCCCCGAGGCGCCCGCGGTGCTCATGGGCGGCGTGGACCGACGGCTCGTAGCGCACCCGCAGGCCGCCCTTGATGACGCGCCAGACGATGTCCACGTCCTCGCCGATTCTCAGCCGCTCGTCGAAGCCGTCGGCCAGAGCGTCCACGCGCGCCACGGTGCAGGCAGTGGACGCCCAGGCGACGGGCGTCCCGGGCCGCACCTGGGCGGGACGCGTGCCCAGGTCGAGCGAGGAGCGGGTGTGCTCGTACCGCCCGATCCAGGTGTCGGACCCGGGTGACTCGACGAGCCCGGTGATCCGGGGGACGGCCATGGCGACCAGGGGATCGGAGAAGTGCCGCAGGAGCGTCGGGACCGTGTCCGGGGGCAGGACGACGTCGGAGTCGACGAAGACCACGTACGGTGTCTCGACCAGGCGAAGACCGGCGTTACGGGCGCCGGCGGGACCGACGTTGACGTCCAGGGGGACGAAGCGCGCGCCATGTCGTGCGGCGACCGCCTCGACCGGCGCGCGGCGCGAGGAGGCGTCGTCGACCACGATCACCGGAACACCCGGTCCGATGCCGGCGAGCAGACGGTCGAGTTCGCGCGGGCGGTCCCGGACCGGCACGACGACCGTGTACCTGGGATCAGGCGGCAGCGGCAGATCGCGGACGACCGGGTGCGCGAGACCCGCCTCCAGGAGCCGGTCCGCCAGGACGGCGCCCGCCCGGTCCCGCACGTGGACCGTGCGACCGGTCAGCAGCGGACGCGCCCGCGCGGTCAGGCGCAGCATGCGCACCGGGAAACCGCCGAGGAGGGTGCGGCCGCCGTCCAGGACGCGGGTGTCGCGATCGAGGGTCACCGCGAACCCGATGGGCAGTGTCATCTTCCGGCCGCCTTGCTGTCAGGCCCGATGGCCGGCTCCTGAGCCAGGAGGCGGCCGCGGTCGTCCGTCGTTCCGGTGGTGATGAGGCCGACGAGCCTGGACACCATGGTCCGCACATGCCGGTGGCCCTCCTCGGCCGAGGAGCCGGCCGGGTCGCCGAGGACGCCCGAGGGCGAGACGGCTCTGACGCCGTGCGCCGTCAGCAGTGGCATCAGGACGTGCAACGGTCGGGTGTCGCCGGCGACGGCCTCGGTGATCCGCACGTCCTCGGGGGCGAGGTGCAGCATGAGCGAGGTCTCTGTCCGGCCGGCGTGCGCGTCGCCCGCCGCGACGCCGCATCCGGCCCAGGAGACGGCGTGTCCTTCGGCGCGCAGTTGGCCGACGGCCGCGTCCAGGGTGGCGGTGTTGCCGCCGTGGCCGTTCACGAAGACGACGCGGCCGGCCCACAGCGACAGCGAGCGCACGGTTTCGACGATCACGGCGTGCAGGGCCTCGTGTCCGAGCGAGACGGTGCCGGGGAAACCGGCGTGCTCGCCGCTGGCGCCGTAGGCGATCACCGGTGCCACCAGGGGTGGCCGGGTGAGGCGGACGGCCAGTTCTTCGGCCGTCCGCCGGGCGACCGACTCGGCGATGACGCTGTCGGTGTTCAGCGGCAGATGCGGCCCGTGCTGCTCGGTCGAGCCGATCGGCACGAGGACCAGGCTGCCCTCCGGCACGGTCGGCCAGGTCCGGTGCGCCAACAGACCTGGCTGCGCGCCGGGTTGTCGTGCTGTCGTCACCCGGCGACCGCGTCCTGTACGTCGGCGTCCGTGCCGCCGAGGGTGAGGACGAACCCCGGAGGGATTACCAGGTCGTCCGGGGACAGGTCGTGCACGGACGAGCGGCCCAGACCCAGCACGGCGGAGTCGAGCCC
Organism: Streptomyces sp. NPDC090499; assembly: GCF_044769305.1. Classification (NCBI taxonomy): domain Bacteria; kingdom Bacillati; phylum Actinomycetota; class Actinomycetes; order Kitasatosporales; family Streptomycetaceae; genus Streptomyces; species Streptomyces sp. NPDC090499. The sequence continues at coordinate 5,515 of NZ_JBIVXP010000040.1, read as the reverse complement.
GCCGCGCAGGATGTCCAGCACGTTCTCCACCCCGGCCTGACCGTTGGCCGCCAGGCCCCACAGGTAGGCGCGCCCGATCAGGACGGCCCGCGCGCCGAGCGCCAGCGCCTTCGCCACGTCGCCGCCGCGCCGGACGCCGCCGTCGAGCAGGACCTCGATGTGATCGCCGACGGCGTCCACGATCGGCGGCAGGATCCGGATGGTGGCGGGGGTGGTGTCGAGGTTGTTCCCGCCGTGGTTGGACACCGAGACGGCCGACACACCGGCGTCGACGGCCCGCTTCGCGTCGTCCACCCGGCTCACGCCCTTGAGCAGGAAGGGGCCGTCCCACTCCTTCCGCAGCCAGGCGACGTCCTCCCAGGTGGGCGGGGTGGTCTGCATCCACTCGCCGTAGGCGCCGAAGAAGTTCGGGGCTTCACCGCCGACGGGCCGGAGGTTGGGGACCGTGAGGTCGGGGAGCCGGCCGGAGCGCACGTACGTCCACAGCCAGCCGGGGCGTGGCAGCACGTCGGGAGCGAACTTCGCCATGGTCCGCAGGTCGAGCTTGTCCGGGATCGTCGGGCTTCCCCAGTCACGGCCGTGGGAGAAGGACCAGTCGAGAGTGACGATGAGGGCCTTGGCGCCCGCGGCCCGGGCCCGGTCCATGCGCTGCACCATGGTGTCCCGGGAGCCGCTCCAGTACAGCTGGAAGAAGGTGTCGGCGTTGGCCGCGACGACTTCCTCGACCGGCTTGCTGGCGAACGAGCTCAGCCCCATGATGACGCCCCGGTTCGCCGCGGCCCGCGCGACCGCGACCTCCCCCTCCGGATGCACGGCCTGCACACCGGTGGGCGAGATCAGGACGGGGAACGCCGTCGGGATGCCGAGTACGGTCGTGCTCAGGTCGCGTTCCGCCTGATGGCCCACGACGTGCGGGGCGAAGCCGAGTTCGGCGAAGGCCGCGGCGTTGGCGCCGATCGTACGGCCGCGCTCGGAGCCCGCGATCAGCGCTCCGTAGACGGAACCGGGCAGACGTTTCTTCGCCCGGCGCTGTGCCTCGGCGACCGATTCGAACCAGGGGTTCTGGCGCATGCGTCAACTCTTCTCGTGCAGGGTCGATGGGGTGTCGGTGAGCCGCAGCCCGGCCAGGGGGTCCTCCGCGCAGTCGCTGACGGGAGGGCGGGCCAGGTCCTTGCGGCGGGTCGGCAGAGGCAGGTCGACCGGCCGCCGCCGGGAATGATCCTGGGCGGGTCGCGGCAGCTCGGCCCGGTCCGTCGGGCGCCTGGCCAGCAGTTCCTCCCCGTACCCCTGGACGCATTCGGGGTCGGGTCCGTCCAGCGGCAGCCCGGTGAAGAACTTGGCGGCCATGCAGCCGCCCTTGCAGGTGTCGTAGAACCCGCACGAGGCGCAGGCGCCGCCGGTCTGCGGCGAACGCAGGTCGTTGAACAGCTCGGATTCCCGCCAGACCGCGGTGAAACCGCCGCTGTCGCGGACGTTCCCGGCCAGGAACTCCTCATGGATCGCGAAGGGACACGCGTACACGTCCCCCACCGGGTCGATCAGGCACACCACCCGGCCGGCGCCGCACAGATTGAGGCCGGGCAGTGCCTGACCGTAGGCGGACAGATGGAAGAACGAGTCACCGGTCAGGACGGACTCGCCGTGTGCCATCAGCCAGTCGTACAGCTCGCGCTGCTGCTCCTGGGTGGGATGCAGATCGTCCCAGACATCGGCACCCCGGCCGGACGGACGCAGCCGCGTGAGCCGCAACTGTGCGCCGTAGCGGTCGGCGAGGGCCTTGAACTCGTCCAACTGGGGGATGTTGTGCCGGGTGCACACGACCGAGAGCTTGAAGTTCCGCATCCCGGCCTCGGCGAGGTTCTCCATGGCGCGCAACGCCGTCGCGTACGAACCGGGCCCGCGTACCGCGTCGTTGACCTCCGGGGTGGCCCCGTCGAGCGAGATCTGTACGTCGACGTAGTCGTTCCGGGCCAGCCGGCGGGCCGTCTCGGGTGTGATGCGGACGCCGTTGGTGGAGAACTTCACCCCGACGTGATGGCTGGTGGCGTAGTCCAGGAGCTCCCAGAAGTCGGCGCGCACGGTGGGCTCGCCGCCGCCGATGTTGACATAGAAGACCTGCATGGCCTCCAGCTCGTCGATGACGGCCTTGGCCTCCTCCGTGCTCAGCTCGCGGGGGTCGCGCCGTCCGGAGCTGGAGAGGCAGTGGGTGCAGGACAGATTGCAGGCGTAGGTGAGTTCCCAGGTCAGGCAGATCGGCGCGTCGAGACCGAACTCGAACAGGTCGACCAGCCGTTGGGTGCCCTGCGCGGGCGGTGCCGGTGCGGTCATGGGGCGGCCCTTTCGACGACCATCGACGACCCGGCGAGGGCGCTCAGGGCCGCTGTGAAACGGGGGAGTTCGGTGGCGCCGACACCGGCCTCGGAGCAGGCGGCGCGGACGGTGGGCGCGTGCGGCAGGGCCCGCAGGACGGCGAGCAGACGGCGGTCCTTGACGAACGACAGCCGACGGGTCCCGAAGTGGTAGAGCAACGCGCCGAAGGGTTCCGGACGCACCGAGACCTGCGGATGCAGGTCCCAGGCGTGGTCGATGTCCATGGCGGGCACGACGGTCCCTGCCCGCCTAGTAGACGCCGCACATGCCGTCGATCGAGACCTCCTCGATGAGGTCATCGGCCTCGATCAGCGACTCGGGGGCCGTGACGGCCTCGGCACCGGGCTCGACCTCGGCCTCGGGGGTCGCGTCCGGGGAGATGGTGGGGAGCGTGCTCATGCTGACCTCCTCGACGACCGAGGCGGTGCCATCTGCCTGGCGGCCTCGACCTCACGGTAATATTTACCGTAAAGCTAATGGCACATGGTGCCAAAAGGGAAGGGGCCTGCACCGTGCAGATGAACCGCCCTGTCCGTCGACCTGACGTCATCGTGGTGGGGGCCGGCGCCGCAGGTGCCTCGCTGGCAGCGAGACTCAGCGAGGACCCCGACCGTTCCGTGCTGGTGCTGGAAGCAGGACCGGTGCCACGTGAGCGGTCGGAATTCCCGCCGGAGTTGCTCGACGCCCGGCTTGTCCCCGGGGCGTGGGCCGAGTGCGGTGCCGTTCGGCATCACCCGGTCCGTCTCGTGCCGGAGCGGCCCTACTCTGTCCCGCGTGGGCGCATCCTCGGCGGCTCCACCACCGTGAACGGTGGCTATTTCGTGCGGGCCCGGCGTGCGGACTTCGACCGTTGGGCGGCGGCGGGCGGGGCGGACTGGTCGTACGACCGGATGCTTCCGTTGCTCCGCTCCCTGGAGAACGATCTTGATCACGGTGCCGACGCCGTGCACGGAGACCGCGGTCCGGTACGGGTCACGCGGACGAATCTGCGGCACCCTGCCGTGGTGGCTTTCGGGGACGCGGCCCGTGAACTGGGTCTGCCGCCCGAGCCCGACAAGAACGCCCAGGACCCGCCCGGCTTCGGCCCGGTCCCGACGAACACAGTGGACGGCCTGCGGGTCAACACCGGCATCAGCTATCTCCTGGGCGCCTTCAACAGAGCCAACCTGGCCGTGACGGGCGACTCTCCGGTCCAGCAGGTCGTCGTCCGCCGGGGCCGGGCCGTCGGAGTCGTCGTCGAACATGGCGGTCGCTCCGAGACGCTGGAAGCCGGCGAGGTCGTGCTCTGCGCGGGAGCCTTCGCCTCCGCGCGCCTGCTGCACCGGTCGGGCATCGGCCCGGGCGCCGTACTGACGAAGGCGGGCATACCTGTCATGCTGGACGCTCCCGCGGTGGGAACCCGGTTCAGCGACCATCCCCAGGTAGTGCTGGAGTGGGCGCCCCGCGGCGCACTTGCCGAACCAATGGGCTCCTGGCTCGGCGGCGCCCTGCACACGTCGTCGTCCCATGGATCGTATCCGGGTGACCTGGAGATCCTGCAGTCGCTCGTCCCGATGGCCGGCCTGACCACCGCACGCACGACCGTTCCGGGCGCGGCACCGGCGTTCCTGGTCTCCGCGCAGACGCCCCGCAGGAGCGGTCGCCTGCGCACGAGGACGGCGGACGTGACGGAGATCGACTACGGCTATCTCCGCACGGCCGGCGACCGGCGCCGCATGCGCGAGGCGGTCCGCGTCACCGCGGCCCTGGCCGGCACGGCGGCGTTCGGGGAAATGTCCTCGGGCCTGCTGGAACCAGACCCCGCGATCCTGGAGGACGACGATCTCCTCGACCGCTGGATCCGGGCTCGTCTCGGTACGGCTCAGCACACGTGCGGCACGGTCCCCATGGGCCCGGCGGCCGATCCCGGCGCCGCCGTCGACGGCCATGGCAGGGTGTACGGGGTTCGCGCGCTCAGGGTGGCGGACACCTCGATCCTGCCCACGGCCCCGCTGCGCGGCCCGGCCGCCACCGCGGTCCTCATCGGGGAGTTCGTGGCCCGTGCGATGCGGGACGACGTGGACTGAGGCCGCCGGTGGCGGTCACCCTGAGGAGGCGCCGTGCGGCGGCGGGGGAGTGGGTGCCGGCAGGGAGCCGAGGCCGGTGCCGACCTGTTCGATGGTCCGGCGCAAGAGGTACGGCAGATCGGTTCCCGGCTCGCTCAGCCAGTGCTCGTACGCCGCCACGGCCGCGGCCAGAAGGGTGTGGCCGACGAGCCGGGGCACCATGTCCGTCGGCGGCAGGCCGGTGCGTGCGGCGACGATTTCGGCGATGGTCGCCCGCCAGGATGCATATCGAAGGGTCGCGTCGGCCTGCAGTGTCGGCACCCGCAGGATGAGCTGCATGCGCTGTCGATGCCAGGGCACCTCGACGGGATCGAAGTGGTTGAACGTCACGATGGCGTCGCGGAGCGCGTCGACGGCTGGTGTGTCAGCGGCGGTCGCCGCCAACAGCTCCCGCAGCCTACGCAGATGCCCCTCGAAGTCGCCCCACACCAGATCGTTCTTGGAGGAGAAATAGCGGAAGAAGGTACGGCGACCGATGCCCGCGGCCGCGGCGATGTCGTCCACCGTGGTGTTGTCGAACCCCCGCGTGGCGAACAGTTCGAATCCGATCCGTTCCAGTTCGGCCCGCGAGGTCACCCGAGGCCTTCCTGTCCTCATCTTCTCGGCCTCGGCCGTCGCGTCGCCGGGCGGTGGCTTCACGCGGACTCCTTCAAGGGCAGGGCGCCACGACCAACCCCGTGCGACGAGGTTACGCTCTCGGCGTCCACGTCGTGACTCAGGCCTGGACTCCCGGAACACCAGGGCCGGTGCCTGTAGCCGTCTTCGGCGAGGCTGTATCGGCCGGCGGTTCTGTCTCCAGCGGGCCATACCCGGCGTCGATGAACAGGGTGCGTGAGCCCGGTGTCTCCGCGGGGGAGGGTCTGGTTGCCCGGCAGTGATTGTGCCTTAAAAGGCTATGAATATATCTATCATGATTTGAAAGAGACTTGCTAGTCTGGGCCACAGACAACGGACACCCTTCGAAAGGGAGATGTCGTGAGCAACGAAAGCCTGGCCAACCTCTTGAGGGAGGAGCGACGCTTCGCGCCGCCCGCTGACCT
>NZ_JBIVXP010000039.1:0-27979 GCF_044769305.1 Streptomyces sp. NPDC090499 | reverse complement strand
TTCCCTTTTTTTGTTGGGTGTTTTTTGTTTTTGTGGGGGGGGGGGGCGCCCCCCCCGCGCGCGGGGGGGGGGGGGGGGGGGGGGGGGGGGGGCCGCCCCCCCCCCCCCCCCCCCCCCCCCGCCCGTGTCACTTCAGTCACTCACACGTTGAACCGGAATGCCGATAACAGGGCTCGCTCCCCCCTGCGGATACAAGCCTCGAGTCCCCACGGTTGCGCCATGACCGCACTGCCCGACCGGATGCGCCCGCCGCCGCGGAAGGCTGGTTCGCGGAGGACCTTGACCGCCTTCCCGAGGCACCCCGCCACACCGAGCCGATCGACGGAGCGCTGGTCTTCATGGTGTCGCCGCAGAGGTGGTGGCACGGCCACCTCGTCACCACGCTCACGGTCGCGCTCATGGAGCAAGCCTCGATCGTTCATGAGTCCTCGTCCGTGTGCTGACGGGGACTCGGTGTCGGCGAGGTGCGGTCCTGTCGGGGAGACCGCAGTCACTGTCGGTCGAACGGCCGACAGCATCACGTGAAACTCGTACGCAGGGGCGACGCTGCGGCTCCCGCATCGTCGCCATCATGGTGATCACGGCGGCGGTGCCTCGTTCCGAGGCCCACAAGGCCGCCGACGGAGGTGTCCGTCAGGCGCCGTGGCCGCCACGGTGCCGTCCCTGGCACCCCGTATCTCCAGCACCGAGGCGAGGCGGACTCCGGGAGCATGTCATGAAGAAGGGGACGGTCATCACCGTTCTGGTCGTCGCGGCCCTCCTGGCCCTGTCCGCGCAGGGCAGGAAGCAGACGGCCGTCCTGCCTGACTCGACGGGGCGGACACTGGACCTCGCGCAGAGCACCGCCCGGCAGGCCGGGTTCACGACCGTCGTGACCCACGACGCCCTGGGCAGACACCGGCTGCCGTTCCTCCAGAAGAACTGGAGAGTCTGCGGCCAGACCCCCGCGGCCGGCCGGTACGAGACGACCACACCCGTCGACTTCTCCGTGGTCAAACACGGTGAGCGGTGCCCTTGACCCCTGTCACGCCGAGAGGGCGGTCGGCGTCGACCCGCCCAGGTGAGGCAGGTCCGGTTCCGGTGCTTCAGCGCGGCGGCTGATCGCCGCCCGCGGTAGCGCCTGCGGTGGTGGCCAGGGGGAAGACGGCCTGTACCTGCCAGCCGCCGTGCGGGACGGGGCCCGCGCGGAAGGTGCCGTCGAGCGCTTCGACGCGTTCGCGCACACCCAGCAGCCCGAAGCCGCCACGTCCGCCGGCGGGCGCGGCGGCATGGTGTGCGGGCGTGGTGTTGGTGACGGTCACCAGCAGGCCGGTGCCGTCCGTGTCCAGGTGCACGGTGGTCCCGGCACCGGGCGCGTGGCGGCGGACGTTGGTGAGGGCTTCCTGCACCAGGCGCTGCACGGTGATCTCGATCTCGGGACCGAGGCGGGACGTGCGGGCCGCCGCGGTGATGTCGAGCCGGGACGGGGCGTCGTCACCACCGGCGGCGGAGTGCGTGGAGACGAGGTCGGCCAGTTCGGTGAGCAGGTCGCCGCTGCGCAGGGCGGTGTGGTCGTCCTCCCGCAGGACGCGTACCAGGCGGCGCATCGAATCCAGGGTCTGGGTGCCGGAGTGCGCGATGTTGCGGAGGATGGGCGGCACGCGGTCGGGCGACGCGGTCTGGATGGTCAGGGCCGCGTTGGCCTGGACGATGATCCCGGTCATGTGGTGGGCGATCAGGTCGTGCAGGTCCCTCGCGAGGGCAAGGCGCTCGGCCTGGCGGACATCGCGTACCGCGCGCTCCCTGCGTGCCTCCAGGGACCGCAGCGCACAGCCGATGGCGACGCAGACGGCCAGGGCGACGGTGAGGATGTAGCCGCCCACGACGAAGGCTCCCAGCGAACCGGCGCGCAGCGGAAGCAGGAGGATCGTCACGCCGAGGGCGACGGTGCAGGCGACCGCGGTGGCCGGCCGCCGGATGTCGGCCGCGGTACGGACGGTGAGGAAGAGCAGCCCACACGTCTCAAGGGCCCCCCACCACCGCGGCTCGGGCGGCGCGACCAGGCTCCACACGGTCACCCCGACCGAGAGCGTGACGACGCCCGCGACCCGCCGGCTCAGGTCGACGGAGCGGGGCAGGCCGACGGCGGCCAGGGCGGCGGAGCGGGGCAGGCCGACGGCGGCCAGGGCGGCCAGCGGACCGGTGACGAGCACGGGCAGCCAGCCGGCCGGGGTCCCGAACGGAGCGGGACGGGTCACGAAGACGGCCAGGTCCACGCCCCAGGTGAGAGTGAACGCGACCAGGCCGCTGACCGTGATCAGCCGACGGCCGGCCGGGATGCGCGGCAGGTTCCAGTGCACGCCGCTCAGCGTAGGAGTGAAAGCCGGCGGAGGTGTCGGCCGAATGACCGACACAGAGCGGGACGTCGGATACCAGCGGCTGACGCGATGTGCCCGGCCCCGGCGGAACCATGGTGAACACGGCGGTCGGCCCCCTCCCCCGAGGTCCGGCCGCCGGCCAGAACGTCCTCATCGGCACCCCACCGGGCCCCGCGTCGACGGGCACGCATCCGCCGGGCTGCCGGACACAGGCATCCATTCGACGAAGCAGGATCTGTCATGCATCACGGTGTACTGGTCGCCATCGGAGCAGGCGGCATCGGCCAGGCCGTCGCCCGCAGAGTCGGCACCGGACGGCCCGTCCTGCTCGCCGACGAGGACGGAGAGAGCCTGCTCGCGGCGGGGACGCGGCTGGAGCGCGCCGGCTACCAGGTCAGCGCCCAGAAGGTCGATGTCTCCAGCCCGGCCTCCGTCGCCGCCCTGGCCCGCAGGGCGGCCGGGCTCGGCCCGGTCACCCACGTCGTGCACACGGCAGGTCTGTCCCCGGCGCAGGCCGACGTGTCCGCCATTCTGGCCGTGGACCTGCTCGGCGTGGCTCTGGTCGTCGAGGAGTTCGGTCAGGTCGTGGCGGACGGCGGGGCCGGAGTGGTGATCGCCGGCAGCGCCGGCCACTTCTTCGACCGCCCGCTCAGCGCCGAAGAGCGACGGCAACGGCGCCGGATCCCCGCACGGGAGCTGCCGTCGCTGCCGGTGCTGCGGGAGAAGAACTTCGCCAGTCCTGGACAGGCGTACGGCTTCGCGGAGTACGCCGGCCGGCTGCGCGTCCAGGAAGCGGCCCGGTCCTTGGGCGAACGCGGGGCACGGATCAACACCATCAGCCTCGGTGTCATCGCCACCCCGACGGGTCAGGCCGAACTGGCCGGCCCGCACGGCGCGGCGATGCGCGCCGCACTCGGCACGGCTCCGGTGCCGCGGCTGGGCACCCCGGAGGACATCGCCGCCGCCGCGGAATTCCTGCTCGGCGCGACGGCCGGGTTCATCACCGGAACCGACCTGCTCGTCGACGGCGGCTGCACCGCCGTGCTCACCGACCTCCCACCGGCTCCCCGGTAACGCCGGGCTCCTGTCTTCCGCCTCTCCTGCACATTTCGCCTCTCCAAGGCATGTCACTTCTCCAACGCATTTCGCCTCTCCTTCGCCCACACACACAGAGAGTCATCGCACCACCATGGCCACTTTCCTCCACCGCATCGGCCGGTCCGCCTTCCAACGGCGCTGGCTGGTCGTCCTCCTGTGGGCGCTTGTCCTGGGCGTCGTGGGCATCGGCGCCGCCAACAGCTCCGGCGCCTCCGACACGACTGTCTCGATTCCCGGCACCGAGGCCATGCGCGCCAACGACCTGCTGGAGCAGAAGTTCCCGGCGGCCGCCGGTCCCGACGGCGCCACCGCCCGCGTCGTCGTACGGGCGCCTCACGGGGAGAAGATCGGCAGCGCCGGGAACAAGAAGGCGCTCAAGGCGACCCTGGCCGAGATCAAGGACTCCTCCTCGCGCGTCGCCCAGGTCAGTGATCCCTTCACCGCCAAGACCGTCAGCCCGGACGGCACCACCGCATACGCGCAGGTCAGCTACAGCGTCCAGGACAAGGACCTCACCGCCCGCGACCACACCGGCCTGGACCGGGCCATGGAGTCGGGCCGGGACCGGGGGCTGACGGTGGAGGCGTCCGGCAACGCGCTGGCTCCCCCCGGGGAGGGCATGTCGTCCGAGGCGATCGGCTTCGTACTGGCCGCCGTCATCCTGTTCCTCACCTTCGGTTCGCTGCTCGCCGCCGGCCTGCCCCTGGTGACCGCGCTGATCGGCGTGGGCATCAGCCTGGCCGGCATCTCCGCGCTCAGCGGCCCGCTCGACCTGCCCAGCAGCACCTCGGGCCTGTGCAGCATGCTGGGGATCGCCGTCGGCATCGACTACGCGCTGTTCATCGTCTCCCGCTACCGCTCCGAGCGCGCCGAGGGCCACGACCCGCAGGAGGCCGCCGCCCGTGCCAACGGCACCGCGGGGTCCGCGGTGGTCTTCGCCGGGCTGACCGTGATCATCGCGCTGTTGGGTCTGGCGGTGGTGAACCTGTCCACGCTGACCGCGATGGGCCAGGGCGCCGCGTTCGCGGTGGCGGTCGCGGTCCTGGTCGCCACCACCCTGATCCCCGCGCTCCTGGGGTTCTTCGGCGGCCGTATCCACGCCAAGGCGGCCACGCCCCCCGCTTCCCGGGCCGATGCGGCCACCCCGGTCAGGGCGGGGCTCGTACAGCGGCTGACCAGTGCGGTGGTGCCGGGCCGACGGCGCGGCGGGCCCGGCCTGCAGCAGCGGTGGATCTCCGGCATTCTCCGCAAGCCGGCCCAGGTCCTGATCCTGGCCGTGGTCGGCCTCGGCGTGATCGCCCTGCCGGCCGCGAAGCTGCAGCTCGGCCTGCCGGACGACGGCTCCCAGCCCGCCTCGTCCACCCAGCGCAAGGCGTACGACATGCTGTCGGAGTCCTTCGGGCCGGGCTTCAACGGCCCCCTCACCGTCACCGTCGACGACAAGAACCCCGCCGTCGCGCACAGCGGTGCGGAGAAGATGGCCGCGTCCCTCCCCGGCCTGGCCGATGTGGCCTCGGCGGCCCCGGCGGTGTTCAACCCGGCCGGCGACACGGCGATCATCGCCGTCGTCCCCAAGAGCGGGCCGAGCAGCGAGGTCACCAAGGACCTGGTCCACGACATCCGCAAGCTGGGCCATGACGTCGGGGCGGACACCGGGGCACGCACCATGGTGACGGGCACCACCGCGATCAACATCGACATCGCCGACAAGTTCTCCGCGGCGATCGTGCCCTACCTGGCCGTCGTCGTCGGCCTGGCCTTCCTCGTGCTGATCCTGGTCTTCCGTTCGATCCTCGTCCCCGTCACGGCGGCCCTCGGCTTCCTGCTGTCCGTGCTCGCCTCGCTGGGCGCACTCGTCGCGATCTTCCAGTGGGGCTGGCTGAAGGATCTGGTCGGCCTGGATCAGCCCGGCCCCATCATGAGCCTGATGCCCATCCTGATGGTCGGCATCGTCTTCGGGCTCGCCATGGACTACCAGGTGTTCCTGGTGACCCGCATGCGCGAGGCGTACGTCCACGGCGCCGACGCCCGTAAAGCGGTCGCGGTGGGCTTCCGGCAGAACGCCACCGTCGTCACGGCCGCCGCGCTCATCATGGTCTCGGTGTTCGCCGGCTTCATCGGCGCCCACGACGCCATCCTCAAGGGCCTGGGCTTCACGCTCGCGGCCGCGGTCGTCTTCGACGCCTTCGTCGTCCGCCTGACCATCGTGCCCGCGGCCCTCGCCCTCCTCGGCGACCGTGCCTGGTCCCTTCCCCCGTGGATCGACCGCATCCTGCCGGACGTCGACATCGAAGGGGAGAAGCTCGCCCGGCGCACGCCGCCCCCGGTTTCCCTCCCGCAGCAACCCGTTCCGAGTGCCACGGCACACGACCAGCTCTGACACGTCCGGCCCCGCAGGCCCGCACCGCCACGGTGGTGCGGGCCTGCCCCATGTACCGCCGGACCGGTCGGACACGTCAGTCGACCGGATTCCATCGCCGAGGCAGATCGACGGCCATGGAACCGCGGCATCTGACGTACTTCCTCGCGGTCGCCGAGTCCCGCACCTTCACGGATGCCGCGCCTCGCCGACCACGAGGCCCTACACCACACCTGCGTGGTGTACGACGGCACCCGCCTGGCACCGGCCGCCGCCTTCCTCGACGGCTGGGAAGCCACGGAACATCGATCGGTCTGAGCGATCGCTGAGCGCAGATCCATATGTTGGACTGCACGGCCGGGTCGGCCCCAGGCTGGGGACGCCACACACCCCCCAGCAGATGCGCCACCGCCGAGCCCTGGCCCCGACGGCCGGGCGCTTCGCGCACGCCCGCCCACCAGTGAAAGCCGACCGTCGATGCACCCTGTACTCCGTGACGCGTGGACGACCGTGGTCCCCGACCCGGCGGACCGGCACGGCCCGCTCCCCCCGCTGATGCTCGCGCTCACCGCGGTCACCGGCCTGGTCGACGCGTTCAGCTACCTGGTCCTGGGCCACGTCTTCGTCGCCAACATGACCGGCAACGTGGTGTTCTCCGGCTTCGCGATCGCGGGCGCCGCGGGCTTCTCCCTCACCGCCTCGCTGGCCGCGCTCGCCGCCTTCGGGGCGGGCGCCGTCCTGGGGGGCCGTATCGCGCACAGGGCCCGGGCCCACCGCGGACTCGTCCTGCATCTGGCGCTCGTCCTGGAGACGATCCTTGTCCTGGCGGCCTGCCTCATCGCCCAACTCGCCGGCCCCGTGGACGGAGCGGGGACCCGTTACACGCTCATCGCGGTTCTGGGGACGGCCATGGGTGTCCAGAACGCGACCGCTCGCGCGCTCGCCGTACCGGACCTGACCACGACCGTCCTCACGCTGACCATCACCGGCATGGCCTCGGACAGCAAGGTCGCCGGAGGCAGGGGAGGCAGGATCGGCCGCCGTGCCCTCTCGACGGCGGCGATGTTCGCCGGTGGCCTCGTCGGCGCCGTGTCGGTCCGCCACGGCAGCCCGGCCCTGCCGCTGCTGCTGGCCTTCGTGCTCCTCGCGGGCGGTACGGTCGCCGCCTTCGCCCTGACCCGAACCGACGCCGACTGGGCCAGCCCGCTGTGATCGGCGACCTCGCCCCCGGAATCAGCCGCAGGGCTCCTGCGGGCGCCTCGCCAGGGCGCCTCGTCGACGACCAGCACGCTCGCCGGGTCGGCGGGGGGGCGCCTTCGCCGTCATCGGATCCCTCTGTCGCCCGGCGCTAGGCTCAGGGGATGACCTCACCCCCGTTCGAGCGCGCGCGAAGCGCTGAGGCGAAGCGCATCCGAGAGACGGCGATCCTTGAGGCGGCCGCCCGGCTGGCCGCCGAGCGCGGCATTCGCGAGGTGACCCTCACGGACATCGCCGCTGCGGTGGGCATGCACAAATCGGCGATGCTGCGCTACTTCGAGACCAGGGAAGAGATCTTCCTGCGGCTGTCCGCGAGCGGCTGGGCGGAATGGTCGGAGGCGGTACGCGAGCGGCTCGGCCCGCTGGGCGATGCGGACTCCTCGGACTCCGAGGAGCAGATCTCCGAGGTGGCCGGCATCCTCACCGAGACGCTTGTCGCCCGCCCGCTGTTCTGCGACCTCCTTGCCCAGACGCCGCTCAACCTCGAACGCGGTGTCTCCTTCGAGGCGGTCCGCTCCTTCAAGATCAGGGCCATCGCCGAGGCGGAGGCGATCGGCGCGGCGCTCGGCAAGGCGCTCCCCGTCACGCCGGAGCAGGGCGGCGACACCGTCACGACGGCCGTCTCCATGGCGGGCGCGCTCTGGCAGATGGCAGCGCCGGGCACCGAACTCCGCAGCTTCTACCAGAGCAGCCCCGAACTCGCCCACGCCGTGGTCGACGTCGCACCGCGGCTCACCGGCATCCTCACCGCACTCCTGCGCGGCTACCTCACCGAGTCGTCGCGCCGCTGAAGCACGGCTCGCGCGAGGTACATCTCGCGTGTGGCCAGGGCGGCTCGGGAAAGACGCCGCCACCACGCCACCGGGTTCGCCGCACCAGCGTGCCCACGCGGCCGGCCGGCGGCCGGCACGGCAAAAAAACAGGGGCCTGCCCCGGAAGAGCCAGACCCCGTACGACCTGCAGGTTCGTCAGATCGCCGCAGTGGTGCCGGAGCACCCGCTACACGTTGAACCGGAACTCCACGGCAAGGCTCTGACCTGCGGAAATGTGGGCGCATCCCAGCACCATCCGAGCACGGGATGCGTGACAAAGTACAAGAAGACCGAAGATCGCCAACGCTACCCGGCAGCGCCCGCACATGCCTGAAGTCTGCGGAACTTCTACGCACGCCACGTCAGGCTCGTGCCACCGCGCCGAACGTCTCAGGTCAGTACACCTGGCCGGAGACCAGCGGTCTGCTGTGACGCCGCCCGGTTGATCCAAGGCCGTACCCCTGCCAGGCAGCCCGCCGCTCTGCGCCCCTGCCGGCTCGGAATGTTTCCTGCTCAAACGACATCTTTGGCGGCGCTTTCCGTCACGACTGCACGGGCAGGCGCGCTTTCCGTCAATCGCAGCACTCCAAGCTTGGCTGGAGGACTGTGACGGTGAGCATTGGAGGGAACACCATGGTGGAGCAGGGTGGCGCAGCAGCACGCGAGGGCACTTCGGCGTCGGGGGAGTTCGACTCGCGGGCGGCGCTGGAGGAGTTGTTGGCGCCGGCAGGACTGTCGATCGCCGATACCGGTGGCCGGGTGTCGTTCGCCGGTGAGGATCCGATCGTGGCCGACCGGATCCGTCTGGGAGCGGCGATCGGGATTCCGATGATGGCCGGCGCTGTGGGTGCGGCGGCGTTGCATCGGATTCGGACCGGAGCGGGGCAGGACCTGCACCTGGATCTGCGGCAGGCGGTGCACCACATCACTCCGCACGCGTTCTGGCATCCGACGCTCAACGGTGAACTCCCGGAGCACGCGCTGGTCTTCGACAATCCTTTCCTGCTGGACAGCTACCGGACCCGGGACGGTCGGACGGTCATGGCTTCCGGGGTGTATCCGCATCTTGCTGCCAAGTGGTGCCGGTTCCTGGATGTCCCTCCGGACAAGGACAAGGTCGCTGCTGCTTTCGCACAGTGGGACGCGTTCGAACTGGAGGACGCGGCCAACACCGCCGGGCTGCCGCTCTGTGTGGCCCGCACGGCCGAGGAATGGGCGGCGCACCCGCAGGGCCAGTTGCTGGCCTCGCAGCCGGTGATCGGGCTGAAGCGGATCGGTGTGGCGCCGGTCAAGGACTTCGGGTCGGCGTCGCGCCCGTTGGAGGGGGTGAAGGTGTTGTCCTTCACGCATGCAATCGCCGGCCCCACCGTGGGGCGGACCTTGGCCGAGCAGGGTGCCGACGTGCTGTGCGCCACCCGGGTCAACGACTACGAGCACGCGTTCATCTACACCGAGGCCAATATCGGATCGCGCAGCACATTGCTGGATCTGAACACCGATCGCGGGCAGAGGCTGCTGGACGAGCTGCTGGCCGATGCGGACGTCGTGGTCAACAACCATCGCGGTGACAAGCTGGAGAAACTGGGGCTGGACCCGGATCGGCTGGCCGAGCGGTATCCCGGTCTGGTCCAGGTCTCGGTGACCTGTTACGGGTCCGAGGGCCCGTGGGCCGAACGCGGCGGATTCGACATGAACGGTTCCGCGGCCTCCGGGCTGATGGCCGCCGCCGGCTCGCCCGAGGGACCGACACTGCCCGTCACCGGGATGGTCAACGACTTCATCACCGGCTACCTGGGCGCCGCCGGCGCGACGGCGGCCCTGGTCAAGCGGGCCACGGTCGGCGGCAGTTGGCACGTAACGGTCAACCTGACCCGTAGCGCGATGTGGTACCTCACGCTCGGTCTGGTCGACCCGGCGCTCGCCGGCACCGATGAACAGCACAGCCTGCGCGAGCCGAAAGCGTTCGATGCCCGGACGCCGCTGGGAGCCCTGCACTTTCCCGCACCGCAGGTCAAGTTCGGCCTCACCCCGCCTGCGTGGCCGGAGCCCGCTCTCGTCCCGCGCGGCTCGAGCCGCCCCGAGTGGCGGTGATGGCCGCGACGATGCGTGCGCTGCCGGGCACGCTGGGGGCCGGCGGGCTTACGCGCACCTTCCTGCAGGTCAGCGCCAACGGGGACAGGTTCGGATGCTCGGACCGGCCGTTGGTGGTCGTCTTCCACGGCACCGGTCAGACCGGCCGGTCCGTGCGGCGGTTCAGCGGCCGCTCGTTCGACAACTTCGCGACCAGTGCCGACGCGGTCGTGGTGTATCCGGACGGGTATCGCAGGGACTGGAACGGCGCCCGCGACATCGATACTCCGGCACAGCGCCGGGGCGTCGACGATGTCGGATTCTTCGCCGACCTGGTCGACGCGATGGCCGCCGCGCACGGAACCGCGCCCGATCGTGTGTACGTGATCGGATTCTCCCTCGGCGGTCAGATGGTGATGCGACTGCTTCAGGAGGTACCGCAGCGAGTGGCGGGTGCGGCGATCATCAGCAGCACCCTGCCCGCCACGTATGGGACCGAGACCACGCCACCTGCCGACGCGGCGGTACCCGTGCTCCTCTTCCACGGCACCGCCGATCCACTGGCCCCCTACGACGGCGGCATGGTCAGCCTCAGAGGGCTGTTCCCTCGCGGTCTGCACCACTCGGCCGCCGAAACGGCCGCGTACTACGCGGCACGCAACGGCATCACCGGCCCGCCGCTCACCCAACCGCTTCACCACGCGGATGGCACTGAGGTCACCACAGTGACGACCACCACCTACGGCGGCGACAGCTCCACACCGGTGACCCTGTTCACCGTCCACGGGGGCGGCCATCAGATACCCAATCCCGCGCACTCTCCAATGCCCTGGTTCTGGGGCCATTCCTGTCCCGACCTGGTCTGCGCCGACCTCATCGGACGGCGCCTGCTGTACGAGCCGAGGTGACGGTTGTCCACCACAATGGCCCCGTGACCGCCGCAGAACGTCAGTGCATCGATGAGGACGACGTCGCCCTCATCGATGCCCTGCACGTCAACCCCCGTGCCAGCTTCGAGCAACTGGGCGCCACCCTGGACCTGTCCGCTGTCACCGTCGGGCGCCGCTGGCGCAGGCTGACCCGAGGCGGCTCGGCGTGGATCTCGTCCGCCCCCGGACCGGCCATGCCGCTCGCCGGTGCCGTGGTCGACGTGACGTGCGCTCCCGGGCAGGTCGCCGACGTGGCCCGGACGCTGGCGGAGAACCCGCGGGTGGCCAGCGTCCACCTGACCTCGGGCACCTGGGACCTGTTCGCGCTCGTCGTCGCCCAGGACATCGCGAGCATGTCCGCACTGCTCGTCGACGGCCTCGATCCCACCCCAGGTGTCCGCAGAACCCGGGCACGGCCGGTCATGGAGCTGTTCAGCGGCGCCCACTGGCGGCTTGGCGCAATCGACGCGAACGCCGCGCACGAACTGTCCGCCGCCAATCCCGAACACCACGGCAGGCCGGCCGTACGGGAACCGGACGCCTTCGACAAGGCCCTGTTCCAGGCGTTGCAGATCGACGGCCGGATGAGCCTGCGTGACCTCGCCAAACGTCTGGGCCGCTCCGAGCCCGTGGTAAAGCGTCGGCTGGAACATCTCACCCGCACCGGAATGCTCACCTTTCGCACCGACTTCATCCGCTTCGCCGGCGGCTGGCACCTGTACGTCGCGCTCTCCGTGCGGGTGCCCGACGACCTGCTCTACGAGACCGGCCGTGACATCGGCCGATGGCCGGAGACCCGGGTGTGCGCCGCCGTAGCCGGGACGGTCAACCTGTTCATCACCGCGCAACTACACGACCTGCAGGCACTTGAGCCGCTGCTGCGGCGTATCCGAGCGGCGAGGCCGGGCATCGAGATCGAGGACCGGCAGATCGTTCTGCGAACCGTCAAATCCTGGGGACGACTCATCGGCTCCGACGGCCGCGCCGTCGCCGTCGTCCCTGTCGACCCGTGGGCCTAGCTTTCCTTCGCAGGCCACCCCAGACCTATTTGCTGGAATGCGTCCCGTGCTTTCCGGCGAACGCTTCGGCGCCGTCGATGATGATCTCGACGCTCACGTCGAGCTGGGTGCGGGCGGAGACGTCAGGCAGGTCGGCGGCGATGCGCGCCAGGTGCGGGAAGTCGTCGGAGTTGCGTTCCTTCAGCGCCTGGCGCAGCGCGGTGAGCAGCGGGCCTTGTTCCGCACCCAAGGCTGCGATGTGGTCGTGGGCGTACTGCAGGCAGACGTTGTTGAAGAGGGCCAGCATGCGGATCGCGGTGTCGCTGTCGATGCCCCCGTCGACCATCGCTCCGAGCATCGCCTCGGCCGCGGGCAGGACCCTGCGCTGGAAGGGGGCGCCGCTGACAAGGTGCTGCGCGAGCGGGCCGGTCGCGATCACGCTGTCGGCGAATCCGCTCGCGTACTGACGGCAGACGTCCTGCCAGCTGAGGCTTGCGCCGATCCGGACGGTGGCAAAGGACTCGGCGAAGACGTCCAGGGCGACGTCCCGGAGCAGCGCGTCCTTGTTCGCGACGTGGTTGTTGATCGCGGAGCGGTCGACGCCCAGCACGTCGGCGACCGCTTGCATGGTGATCGCGCCGGGTTCCAGCGACCGGGCGGCAGCGACGATGCGGGCCAGGTCCAGGCCGGCGCTCTGCCCGCGCGTGCGTCGCGCGCGGGCGGGGCGGGCTTGGTCGACCTCGGCCGGTTGGTCCGTCGGCACTCCTTGCGTAATCACGCTCGTGATTCTACCGTGAAGCGAGCAAATCACGCTCGTGATTTAGGAGGCTTGATCATGGCTCAAGGCGGACCGGATCGCGCAGCTGACACCGCGGTCATCACGAAGGATCAGGTCCTGGGGACGGAGCGCCGCTGGCGCCGCTTCGGGGAACCGGTACCGGCCGGCTCGTCGGTCAAGGCCGACGGTTCGCCCGACTACGGGCTTTTCGGGCCCGGCAGTGTCGCGTGGGAAGTGCTGCTGCATCCGGCCACGACCGTGTTCCTCAACACCGCGCAGGTGCTGATGCAGACGCGCGGTTACAAGGGGACGGCCGCGGGCCTGCGGGATCGTGACCCGGTCTCGCGCAAGGGTCGGGCGGGGACCGCGACGTTCTTCGACTTCTTCGAGCGGATCTCCCGCAACCTGGGTATGCACGCGCCGATGTGGTTCGGCGACACGCCGACCGCGAAGTTGATGGCCAAGCACCTGGATCGCTTCCACCAAAAGGTCACCGGCGACGTCATCGACGTCGGCCGGCCGGAGCTCGGCGGGTACTCCGCCACGAGTCCACGCGAGACCATGTGGGCCGCCCTCACTGAACTGCACCCCGCCCTTTGGATGTACGAGAGCTTCGCCTTCCGCGACGGTCGGCTCCCGCACCGCCTGACGCCCGAGCAGCGTGACCAGTTCGTCGCCGAGGCCGGTGCCTACCTGCGACTCGTGGGCGCTGTCGAGGACGAGATCCCGACCACCATGGCGGAGCTGCGAGCCCTCTATGCGAAGTACGAGGCGCTGTTCGCGCCGAGCAAGACGTTCGACATCAGCCCCGAGACAGGACAGCTGAACTACCGGACCGGCCTCATCACCATGTTCAAGAACATGAACCTGTCCCAACGGCACGCCTTCATACCGGTGTTCGTCGAAGTGATGCTGCTGGAACTCCCGGTCCTGGGCGCGATGCCCCGCAAGGCGCGATGGTCCATGGGGATCGGCCCCGGCCTCTCCGGCTTGTCCGTCATCGCCCGGCGCGCCGCGATGCCGCTGATGTGGCTGCTGCAACAGCCGTCGATCGAGCGCAAGTTCCTGCGCCTGATGTGGGGACCCGACGGCACGAACCTCATCGAGTCAGCACGCGCGCTCCATCGCCAGGCGCTGGCCGAACGGGCGGCCGGTGAGCGCACCCCATGAGCACGGCAGATCGGGCCACCGGAGCCTGGTCATGAGCGAGTTGCCGGGAGGCAGCCGTGCGACCGACCGCGAAGGAAGAGCGATGCGCGCAGCGATGTACGACCGTTACGGACCGGCCAATGTGCTGACGGTCGTTGAGCAACCCGAACCGGCGATGCAGGATCTGATGATCGAAGTCGTCGCGTCCAGCGTGAACCCCAAGGACACGTTCGTACGCAAGGGTCGATTCAAACACCTGGCAAGAGCACGGTTTCCCAAGGGCACCGGTTACGACTTCGCCGGGATCGTGACCGACAGCCGCGTCGACGACATGCCGGTCGGCACGCCCGTATACGGCATGCTCAGCGGGTGGGAAGGGCGGGCGGCAGCGGACCTGGTGTCGTGCCGTCGTCAGGAGGCGGCGCCGGCCCCCAGGTCTCTGCCCCTGGTTGATTCGGCGGCGATCCCGCTCGCCGGCCTGACCGCCCTGCAGGCCCTTCGCGACAACGCGTCGCTCAAGGCAGGCCAGTCGGTGCTCATCAACGGAGCCAGTGGCGGGGTCGGCACGTACGCGATTCAGATCGCCAAAGCCCTCGGCGCGGAAGTGACAGCCGTGTCGAGCGCAGCCGGCCAGGAACACTGCCGACGACTCGGGGCTGACCACACTCACGACTACGGACACGGACGACTCCCTGCGGGGCAACGCTACGACGCGGTCTTCGACGTGTTCGGCAACCTGTCGCGTCGAGAGGTGAAAGATGCGCTCAAGCGGACCGGCCGTCACGTCACGACCGTGCCGTCGGCTGCCAATATCGCCGCGACAGCGCTCACGCGGCTCCTGCCCCAGAGGACGTCCCTCGTCGTCGTGCGCCCCCACCACGACGACCTGCGCGAGCTCAGCAGGCTCGCACAAGACGGCGCACTGGTTCCGGAGGTCCAACAGCGCTACCCCCTGACCGACGTCGCGGCGGCCCATGCGCATGTCGAGGGCAAACACACGCGGGGAAAGGTTCTTCTCGTCAACTAGCCGTGGCGGCGGCGCACTTACATGGAGGTCGAAACAGCGGATTCAACCCGCTATCAGCATGACCTACAGCCTGGATGGCCTGCACCAAGGTCTATCCCGAGGAGCCCCTGATGACTGATTCGATGCCCGCCCTCGTCGGCGGTGTCACCCCCGACTGGGAGCTGCGCGACGTGCCCGTGCCGACACCAGGGCCAGGACAAGTCCTCGTCCGCGTGCACGCCGCGGGAATGAACCGTGCGGACCTGCTCATGCTGGAAGGTGCCTACAACCCGGGCGCAGGGACGAGCAGCGCCTACACGGCGGGCCTGGAGCTCGCCGGGGAGGTGGCCGCGCTCGGCAAGGGCGTGACCTCCCTCGCCGTCGGCGACCGGGTCATGGGCGCGACGCTCGGCACCTTCGCCCGCTACGCGCTGCTCGACCACCGCCACCTCGTGCGCATCCCCGAGCCGATGGGCTGGACCGATGCCGCCGCGCTGCCGGTCGGCCTCCTCACCGGACATGACGCCCTGGTCACCCAGGCGGGCTTCACGGCAGGCCAGTGCGTGCTGGTCCTGGGCGCCACCACCGCCGTCGGGCTGCTCGCCGTGCAACTCGCCAAGGCTCTCGGCGCCACCACCGTGATCGGCACCACCACCTCGGCCGGCAAGGCCGCCGAAACTGCCCACGCCGCCAAAACCCAGCGGCGACGACCTCAAGCCTTTCCTCGGTCACTGGAGCCCCTATGGACCCCGCTCCTACTGAGCCGGACCAGGAGAAATCACACCGCCACGAGCCGGACCCGCTCGCTGCACAGCTTGGCCATGTCGTCAATATCCGAAGTCAGCATGACCACGGGGCGGTGCTGACGCAGCGCGGCCTCGGCGACGGCCGCATCGATCGCGTACTTGTGTCCGTGCAATCCGGCATTCATCAGCAGCTTCGAGGCAGCCCTCGCCTCCTCGTCACCGACCGGGACGACCCGCAGCCCGGAAAGCACCCAGTTCAGGCGGGACTTGTTCGTACGGGCGTGGACGGCCTCGATGATGGCGAGCGCACTGATCACGACCTCCATGCCGCGCGAGCGCGCCTCAGCGATCAGAGCCACCACCTGCTCTTCGTCGGTGAGCAGCTTCGAGAGTCCCTCGCTGTCGAGGACCAGCGTCCCTTCGTGACTCAGCCTGCGGCGGGCCACTCGGCCTCCTCGGCGAACACCTCGTCGAAGACCTGCCGCGCCCGCTGACGAGCCGACTCGGACACCGGCCCCTTGCGGCTCTCGTAGTCCGCCAGATACTCGTCAAGGACCTGCCCCCGCAGCTCACGCTCGACCGCCTCGGCGATGAACGCGGAGAACTCCCGCTTGCCCACCCGAGCCCGGATCGCCTCCGCCGTCCCCTCCGGCAGCGACAGGCTCACCCGCGTCGCCGGGCCTTCCCCGATGCCGTACGTCGTCTCAGCCATACCCCGATTGTGTCAAACGAGTAGGAAAAGCGCCACGTCCGCACTACCTTCACAGCTCGGTCAGCGCCCCGCTCGCACAAATCCCGGCACGGGCACCCCTATCCCATCCCAGCACGATCCCAGCACGGTACGAATGACCAGGGATGACGACAGGTGACGAGGGGTCAGCTATCCCAGCACCATCCCAGCACGGGAAAAAACCAAGGGCCCGACCCCGAAGAGTCGGACCCTCTCCGACCTGCATGTTTGCCAGATCAGCGACGTGGTGATATGTCAGCCGCTACACGTTGAACCGGAACTCCACCACGTCCCCGTCCTGCATGACGTAGTCCTTGCCCTCCATGCGGGCCTTGCCCTTGGCGCGGGCCTCTGTCACCGAGCCGGTCTCGACGAGGTCGGTGAAGGAGATGACCTCGGCCTTGATGAAGCCCTTCTGGAAGTCGGTGTGGATCACGCCGGCCGCCTCGGGGGCCGTGGCGCCCTTCTTGATGGTCCAGGCGCGGGATTCCTTGGGGCCGGCCGTGAGGTAGGTCTGGAGGCCGAGGGTGTCGAAGCCGACGCGGGCGAGGGTGGCGAGGCCGGGTTCCTCGGCGCCCACCGACTCCAGGAGTTCCAGGGCGTCCTCCTCGTCGAGTTCGGCGAGGTCCTGCTCCAGCTTGGCGTTGAGGAAGATCGCCTCGGCGGGGGCGACCAGGGCGCGCTGCTCGGTCTTGAAGTCCTCGTCGAGCAGTTCGTCCTCGTCGACGTTGAAGACGTAGAGGAACGGCTTGGTGGTGAGGAGGTGCAGGTCGTGCAGGAGCTCGGCACGCTCCGAGCCCTGGACGATGCCGTGGCCGAAGAGCGTGTCGCCCTTCTCCAGGATCTCCTTGGCCTCCTCGACCGCCTTGACCTTGGGGGCCACGTCCTTCTTGATGCGCGACTCCTTCTGGAGACGCGGCAGGACCTTCTCGATCGTCTGGAGGTCGGCGAGGATCAGCTCGGTGTTGATCGTCTCGATGTCGTCCTTCGGCGAGACCTTGCCGTCGACGTGCACGACGTTCTCGTCCTTGAAGGCACGGATGACCTGGCAGATCGCGTCGGACTCACGGATGTTCGCGAGGAACTTGTTGCCCAGGCCCTCGCCCTCGGAGGCGCCGCGCACGATGCCCGCGATGTCGACGAAGTCGACCGTGGCCGGAAGGATGCGCTCCGACTTGAAGATCGACGCGAGCTTGGCCAGGCGGGCGTCGGGGACGCCGACCACACCCACGTTGGGCTCGATCGTGGCGAACGGGTAGTTGGCCGCGAGCACGTCGTTCTTGGTCAGGGCGTTGAACAGGGTCGACTTGCCGACATTCGGCAGGCCGACGATTCCGATCGTGAGCGACACGTTGCGACTTCCCGTAGTGAGTGGGTGAGTGAGCCGGGGGGCTGCCAGTGCCGGCGGGCCGGCCGATCCACCAGTTTACGGGGTTCGGGGCACCCTGCCGGCGGCCGCGTCGAACACCTGGCCAAGGGCCGCTCTTCGGCTTGGTTTCGGCGTGTCTGGGCTGCGACTGGGCACATAAACAGACCTAGGTTGGTCCGGTGGAGCATCACAGGACCCGACCCCGACAGCCCGGACCGCGTCGAGGCGGCCCTCGTCCGCCGCTGCCTCCGCAGGCGAGACCGCGGCCGGGGACGGCCGGGCGCCGGCCCGCTCCGGGAAGGTCGCGTCCGGCACCGGTGCCGCAGCCCGCGCGGCTGCCGAACCCGCGGCTCACGGGACTCGGCTGCGGCCTCTTCTGCATGGCCGCGATGCTCGCGCTCGGCTTCCTGGACGACCTGCTCCTCGGGGCGTCCCTGACCGTGTACGGCGTGCTGTCCCTGCCGGCGTCCGCGCTGACCGCGCTGTGGGTGCGCGGGGGCGATCTGCTGACCGCCCCCGTCGTCATCCCGATCGCCTTCGCCGTCGGCCTGACGACCGTCGCCGACGACGGCGGCGGCGGTTTCCTGGGCGCGGTGATGGGCCTGGTGACGGCCCTGTCCACGCAGGCCGGCTGGCTCTACGGCGGGACGCTGATCGCCGGGGTGATCGTCGTCGTCCGCCGGATCCGGATGATCCGGACGGCCCGGCGCCGCCGCCGGGCCTGACCCCCGGCCGACGGGCCGGGGGTCACGGGGTGCCGGGGCGGTGGTTACCTGGGGCGGTGGTTACCTGGCGTGGTGCGCCGCGCGC
Source organism: Streptomyces sp. NPDC090499 (assembly GCF_044769305.1). Lineage (NCBI taxonomy): Bacteria > Bacillati > Actinomycetota > Actinomycetes > Kitasatosporales > Streptomycetaceae > Streptomyces > Streptomyces sp. NPDC090499. The sequence goes on along the minus strand of NZ_JBIVXP010000039.1, from coordinate 9,511 downwards.
ATCGCCGCGCCCACGATCCCGGCGTTGTTCTGCAGCTGGGCCGGGACGATCTCGGCCTTGATGCCCTCGATGTACGGCAGGAACTTGTCGGCCTTGCGGCTCACCCCGCCGCCGATGATGAACAGGTTCGGGGTGAAGAGCATCTCGACGTGTGCCAGGTACTTGTTGACCCGGTGCGCCCAGTGCTCCCAGCTCAGCTCCTCGTCCTCCTTGGCCTTGCTGGAGGCCTTCTTCTCCGCGTCGTGGCCGCCCAGCTCCAGGTGGCCCAGCTCGGTGTTGGGGACCAGCTCGCCGTCGACGAACAGGGCGCTGCCGATGCCGGTGCCGAAGGTGAGCAGGATGACGACGCCCTTGCGGTCCCGGCCGGCGCCGAACTCCATCTCGGCCACGCCCGCCGCGTCCGCGTCGTTGACCACGGTCACCGGGAGACCGCCGAGCCGCTCGCTGAACAGCGTGCGCGCGTCGGTGTCGATCCAGCTCTTGTCGACGTTCGCCGCCGTACGGATGTGGGTGCCGTCGGTGATCACCCCGGGGAAGGTGAGCCCGACCGGGCCGCTCCACCCGAAGTGGTCGACGACCTGCTTGACCCCGTCGGCGACGCCGTCCGGCGTCGCCGGGTGCGGGGTCAGCACCTTGCACCGCTCCTGGGCCAGGTCGCCCTTGTCCAGGTCCACGGGAGCGCCCTTGATCCCGGAACCACCGATGTCCACGCCGAAGATCTGCATGGCTCCACGTTACGTCGTACGACTGACAGTCACGACGTCGGACGGGCCCGCGGTCACACAGTTGTACGGACGGTGGTCACGCGCCGGCGCCGGTGCCGCCGCGCTCGGCGACCAGGGTGGCCGCCTCTTCGCGCAGGTCACGGCGGAGTTCCTTGGGGAGCGAGAAGGTGATGGACTCCTCGGCCGCCTTGACGATCTCGACGTCGCCGTAGCCGCGCTCGGCGAGCCACTCCAGGACCTGCTCGACCAGCACCTCGGGCACGGAGGCACCGGAGGTGACGCCGACGGTGGTCACGCCCTCCAGCCAGGCCTCGTCGATCTCACTGGCGAAGTCGACCAGGTACGCGTCGCGGGAGCCGGCCAGCTTGGCGACCTCGACCAGCCGCTTGGAGTTGGAGGAGTTGCGGGAGCCGACCACGATGACCAGCTCGGCCTCGGCGCCCATCTGCTTCACGGCGAGCTGGCGGTTCTGCGTGGCGTAGCAGATGTCGTCGCTGGGCGGGGAGATGAGCTGCGGGAACTTCTCCTTGAGGGCGTCGACGGTCTCCATCGTCTCGTCCACGGAGAGGGTGGTCTGGGAGAGCCAGACGACCTTGGACTCGTCGCGGACCTCGACCTTGGCGACGTCCGCCGGGCCGTCGACCAGCTGGATGTGCTCGGGGGCCTCGCCGGAGGTGCCGATGACCTCCTCGTGGCCCTCGTGCCCGATCAGGAGGATGTCGTAGTCCTCGCCTGCGAAGCGGACGGCTTCCTTGTGGACCTTGGTGACCAGCGGGCAGGTCGCGTCGATGGTGGCGAGGCGGCCGCGCTCGGCCTCCTCGTGGACGACGGGGGCGACGCCGTGCGCGGAGAACATCACGATGTTCCCCGGCGGGACCTCCTCGGTCCGCTCGACGAAGATCGCGCCCTTCTTCTCCAGGGTCTGCACGACGTACTTGTTGTGCACGATCTCGTGCCGGACATAGATCGGGGCCCCGTACTGTTCCAGGGCCTTCTCGACGGCGATCACGGCGCGGTCCACACCCGCGCAGTAGCCACGGGGGGCGGCGAGCAGGACACGGCGGCCAGGCGAAGCAGTCATGGCACCCATCGTAAGGCCGCGTTCGGGGGCCCGAAGATCGCCTCCGGGTGACGATCCCGGGGAGACCGGCCGAAGACACGGAAGACCGGGGGTGGAGCCGGGGGTGACGCCGGGGGGTGTGGCCGGCGGTGGGGTCGGTGGGTGTGCTGCTCGGGCAGCGGCGGGCGCCCGTCGCGGCCCGAACGGCCTCGTCCGCGAAGTCCGGACGGGCTGGAGGGGGTTGTCGGTGCGCGCCGTTACGCTCGGCGCATGGCTCTGAACACGTCCGCTGAAGCTCCCGTGCCCGTCGGCGAGATCTCCCGGCTCATCGGGGGGTGGATCGACCGGCTCGGGGCCGTCTGGGTCGAGGGGCAGATCACGCAGCTGTCGCGGCGGCCGGGCGCCGGGGTCGTGTTTCTGACGTTGCGGGATCCGTCGTACGACATCTCGATCGGCGTGACCTGTTTCCGGCAGGTGTTCGACTCCGTGGCCGACGTGGTCGGCGAGGGGGCCCGGGTCGTGGTGCACGCGAAGCCCGAGTGGTACGCGCCGCGTGGGCAGCTGTCCCTGCGGGCGGCCGAGATAAGGCCGGTCGGGGTCGGGGAACTGCTGGCGCGGCTGGAGATGCTCAAGAAGGCGCTGGCCGCGGAGGGGCTGTTCGCCGCCGGGCGGAAGAAGCCGTTGCCGTTTCTGCCGCAGCTGATCGGGCTGGTGTGCGGGCGGGCGTCGGCCGCGGAGCGGGACGTGCTGGAGAACGCCCGGCACCGGTGGCCCGCGGTGCGGTTCGAGGTGCGGAACGTACCGGTGCAGGGTGTGCACGCCGTGCCGCAGGTCGTGCAGGCCGTGAAGGAGCTCGACGCGATCGAGGAGGTGGACGTGATCATCGTCGCGCGCGGGGGCGGCAGCGTGGAGGATCTGCTGCCGTTCTCCGACGAGCAGCTGGTGCGGGCCGTCGCCTCGTGCCGTACGCCGGTCGTCTCCGCCATCGGGCACGAGCCCGACAACCCGTTGCTCGACTACGTCGCCGACCTGCGCGCCTCCACCCCCACCGACGCCGCCAAGAAGGTCGTCCCGGACGTGGGGGAAGAGGCGGAGCGGGTGCGGATGCTGCGGGACCGGGGGCGGCGGTGTGTCGACGCGCTGGTGGCGCGGGAGGAGCGGGGGCTGGCCAACGCGCTCGCGCGGCCGGCGATGGAGGACCCGCACCGGATGGTCGACGAGCGGGCCGATCACGTCGCCTCGCTGGTGGACCGTTCGCGGCGCACCCTCGGGCATCTGCTCGACCGCGCCGACTCCGAGCTGACGCACACACACGCGCGCGTGGTGGCCCTCTCCCCGGCCGCCACGCTGAAGCGCGGTTATGCCGTGCTGCAGAAGCTCGACGGCCACGTGGTGCGCGACGGCGCGGAGGTGGAGCCGGGCGAGGCGCTGCGGGCGCGGGTCGCCGAGGGTGAGTTCACGGTGCGGGTGGACGGCTAGTCCATGCCGTACGGGCTGATGAGAGAGGTATGTGCATGAGCGGCAGGGCCGAGGAGACGCTCTCCTACGAGCAGGCGCGGGACGAGCTGATCGAGACCGTGCGGCGGCTGGAGGCCGGCGGGACGAGCCTTGAGGAGTCGCTGGCGCTCTGGGAGCGGGGCGAGGAGCTGGCCAAGGTGTGCCGGCGGTGGCTGGAGGGGGCGCGGGCCCGGCTGGACGCGGCGCTGGCCGAGGAGGAGGACGAGGGCGAGGGAGAGGGGGAGGAGACCGAAGAGGAGGACTGAGCGGGGGGCGCGCCGAGGGGGCTCACCGGGGGGCCCGGCGTGGGGTCGTTGTGAGGCGGGTTGCGGGGCGGGATGTGAGGCGGATCACCACGGTCCGGTTCTTGTTGAACATTGAACCTTCACTCGCGTATGGTCGTGCCGTCAGCCTATCCGGACCACGGTCCGGATATGAACGCGATGCGATCCCCCCAGGAAGTTCAACCATGTCTCTCGTTCTCGACCCCGCCGCCCAGGACCTGCTGTTCCGCGAGGCCCGCACCGCCAACACCTTCACCGACGAGCCGGTCACCGACGAGCAGGTCCAGGCGATCTACGACCTGGTCAAGTACGGCCCGACCTCCATGAACCAGTCGCCGCTGCGCGTGGTCCTGGTCCGCTCCCCCGAGGCCCGTGAGCGCCTCGTGCAGCACATGGCGGAGGGCAACCAGAAGAAGACCGCCACCGCCCCGCTGGTCGCGATCCTCGCCGCGGACAACGAGTTCCACGAGGAACTGCCGGAGCTCTTCCCGCACTTCCCGCAGGCCAAGGACGCCGTCTTCGGCGACCGCGCGGTGCGCGAGGGCAGCGCCGCCCTGAACGCCGCCCTCCAGGCCGCCTACTTCATCATCGGCATCCGTGCCGCCGGTCTCGCCGCCGGCCCGATGACCGGCGTCGACTTCGCGGGCATCCAGAAGGAGTTCCTGGACGACGACCACACCCCGCTCGTGGTCGTCAACATCGGCAGGCCGGGCCCGGACGCCTGGTTCCCGCGCTCCCCGCGCCTGGCCTACGACGACGTCGTCACGACCGTCTGAGCCACCCCGGAGAAACCTGCGAGAGGCCCCCGGCAACGGCGCCGGGGGCCTCTCGTGTTCACGTCGTGACGCCCGCGTCAGGACATCGTCAGGGCCGCCGCCATCGTCGTCAGCTCGGTGAAGGAGGCGGTACCGGCCACCACCGTGGTGGAGCCGGTGGTGCCGTCCAGCACCAGCGCGTCGTAGCGGCCGCCGGTGTAGTGCGTCCAGGTGCGGTCGCCGATCTTCTCGGTGGTCTTCGTGGCCGACGCACCCTGGCTGGCGTCGTCGATGAAGTCCGCCGGCTTCTGAGTCGACTGCTCGATCTGCACGTACTGGCCGTCGGGGGTCTGGTACCCGAGATGCCAGCGCTCCCCCGCCTCGCCCTGGAAGCGGACCGAGGTGGCCTTCCAGGTGCCGGGCAGGCCCTGGGGCGCGGCCACCGGATAGCTCGCCGCGCGCCGTGCGGTCAGCAGCTCGACCCGGTAGTCGACCCGCTGGATGTCGGGAGCGTGATCGTCGTGCGGGACGAGCAGGTAGATGAAGCCCGCCGCGAGGCCGATCAGGGCCAGGGAGAGAATCATGTCCCGGACCGTCTTCTGCTTGCCGTTCGTACCTGCCACGCCCCCTATCGTCGCAGGTGCCCGCTGCGCTCATCCGTGGGGTCCCCTGCTCATTTTGTCAGCCTGACGATAGAGTCGACGGGAAACCCTCATCCGGCCGTCGCCGTATCAGAAAGGTGCGTACCGATGACCGAGAATCATCATCATCTGCCGTCCGAACTCGATGTTCCCTCCGAGGCCCCCGACCGCAACCTCGCCCTGGAGCTGGTCCGGGTCACCGAGGCCGCCGCGATGGCCGCGGGACGCTGGGTCGGCCGCGGCGACAAGAACGGCGCCGACGGCGCCGCGGTGCGCGCCATGCGGACCCTCGTCTCCACCGTGTCGATGAACGGCGTGGTCGTCATCGGCGAGGGCGAGAAGGACGAGGCCCCGATGCTCTTCAACGGCGAGCGCATCGGCGACGGCACCGGGCCCGAGGTCGACATCGCCGTCGACCCCATCGACGGGACGACGCTGACCGCGAAGGGCATGCCCAACGCGATCGCCGTACTGGCCGCGGCCGAGCGCGGGGCCATGTTCGACCCGTCCGCCGTCTTCTACATGGACAAACTGGTCACGGGCCCGGAGGCGGCGGACTTCGTCGACATCGACGCACCCGTCTCCGTCAACATCCGGCGGGTCGCCAAGGCGAAGCGGGCCACCCCGGAGGACGTGACCGTCGTCATCCTCGACCGGCCGCGGCACGAAGGGATCATCAAGGAGATCCGGGAGGCCGGCGCGCGCATCAAGCTGATCTCCGACGGTGACGTCGCCGGGTCGATCTACGCGCTGCGCGAAGGCACGGGCGTCGACATGCTGCTCGGGATCGGCGGCACGCCCGAGGGCATCATCTCGGCGTGCGCCGTGAAGTGCCTGGGTGGGACCATCCAGGGCAAGCTGTGGCCCAAGGACGACGAGGAGCGGCAGCGGGCCATCGACGCCGGGCACGACCTGGACCGGGTGCTGACCACCGAGGACCTGGTGACCGGGGAGAACGTGTTCTTCGTCGCGACCGGGATCACCGACGGGGAGCTGCTGCGGGGCGTGCGGTACCGGTCGCAGACCGCGCTGACCGAGTCCATCGTGATGCGGTCGAAGTCGGGGACGGTGCGGCGGATCGACTCCGAGCACCGGCTGCGCAAGCTGCGGGCGTACAGCACGGTGGATTTCGACCGGGCGAAGTAGCGCCTTCGGAGGAGGGGCTGCGGGCGCCTCGGCGACTGCGGGCGCGTAGTGGCTGGTCGCGCAGTTCCTCCCCCAGCATTCGGCCGGGGTACCCCCAGCGCCCCTGACGGGGCACGTCAGAAGGCGCCCTCTGTGCGGAGAGGGCGCCTTTTCGTCAGCCCGCCTGCGCTATCCGGTTCGCCGCCGCGGCTCGTGCCGCCTTCTTCAGCTCCATGTCGCGGCGCCTGCGCCTCGCCAGGACCACGCGGCGCTCGGCTGCCGTGAGGCCGCCCCAGACGCCGTAGGGCTCGGGTTGGAGCAGCGCGTGTTCGCGGCACTCGACCATCACGGGGCAGCGGGCACAGACCCGCTTGGCCGCCTCCTCCCGGGACAGCCGGGCAGCGGTGGGTTCCTTGGAGGGTGCGAAGAACAGGCCGGCCTCGTCGCGCCGGCACACCGCCTCGGTGTGCCAGGGTGCGTCTTGGTCCCTGTCCCGCACTGGCACCCGCTGGGCCGGAACGGCAGCTACCTGCAGGGACGAATGCGGCGGTTGCAGCACGGGTCTACTCCTGACGACGGCTTCGCGAGCGAGAGACGATGCAGCAAGGCCTACCCGCTGTGCGCGGGCCTATGCACAGCGTCCTCAACAGCCGTACCCCGGCGGCTTGTTCACGACCCCTGGGGCCGCTGGGCAAGGAGTGATTCGCGACCGTCAACGGTCCAGGTGTTTGCGCAGCTTCCTGTCGACCTTGTCCTGGACCCGGTCCAGGATGTCCGCGATGAGCTTTCCGCGCTTCGGGCGCGCCTCCACGTTGCCGAGGACGGCCCAGCCGTCGACGTAGACGACCGGCGCGTCGGAGTCGACGGAATCCAGCGTGTCCGCCTCGAAGTTGCCGAGCACACCGCCGCCGGTACCGCGCAGCGACACGTTCTCCGGGACGCGGATCTGGATGTCCCCGAAGACCGAGATCGCCTTGATGACGACCTGCTGGTACTCGAAGATCGCCTCGGTGAGGTCCAGCTCGATGGAGCCGAAGACCGCGTAGGCGTGCAGCCGGCGGCCGGCCCGCCAGCGGCCGCGGCGGCGGGCGCTGCTGAAGACGGCGACCACGTTGCCGTCCGCCTCGACGGGGATCGCGCCGGGCGTCGGCCGCGGCGGCACCGGCGTGTAGGCGGGGGCGGCCGGGCGGGCGTGGGCCGCGGGCAGGTCCCGTATGAAGACCTCCAGCTCGCCCACCGTCTTGGCGTTCAGCACCCCCTCCACCCGCTCGGCGTGCTCGTCGGCGGTCAGGCGCCCCTCGGCGAGGGCCTCCCGCAGGATGTCGGCGATACGGTCGCGGTCTGCGTCCGAGGCACGCAGCTCGGCCACCGGCGCCCCGGCACGCTCCTGAGGGGTCTGCTTCTGAAGGTCCACGGCAGCAGCGTACCGAAACGCGATAGATCGCGACTACCCCTCGTCGCGACCTGTGGAAAACCCGTACGGTTCCCGAACTGAGCCTTACCTCACAGGCTCCGTGTCAGCGGCAGGTTCTACGCTGGACAGCGCCCGCCAGCGTCGGCGGGCGGCCGTCCGTCAGAGTGAGGAATGGGCTGAGATGCCTGAGTTCGCGTATACCGATCTGCTCCCCCAGGGCGAGGACACCACCCCGTACCGGCTGGTGACCTCGGAGGGTGTGTCCACCGTCGAGGGACCGGACGGGCGGACGTTCCTCAAGGTGGAGCCGGAGGCGCTGCGCAAGCTCGCCGAGGAGGCGATCCACGACATCCAGCACTACCTGCGCCCGGCCCACCTCTCCCAGCTGCGCCGGATCATCGACGACCCGGAGGCGTCCGGCAACGACAAGTTCGTCGCCCTCGACCTGCTGAAGAACGCGAACATCGCGGCGGCCGGCGTGCTCCCCATGTGCCAGGACACCGGCACCGCGATCGTCATGGGCAAGCGCGGGCAGAACGTGCTGACCGAGGGCGGCGACGAGGCGGCGCTGAGCCGCGGCATCTACGACGCGTACCTGAACCTCAACCTGCGCTACTCGCAGATGGCCCCGCTCACCATGTGGAACGAGAAGAACACCGGGTCGAACCTCCCCGCCCAGATCGAGCTGTACGCCACCGACGGCGGCGCCTACAAGTTCCTCTTCATGGCGAAGGGCGGCGGCTCCGCCAACAAGTCGTTCCTCTACCAGGAGACGAAGGCGGTCCTCAACGAGGCCTCCATGATGAAGTTCCTGGAGGAGAAGATCCGTTCGCTCGGCACGGCCGCCTGCCCGCCGTACCACCTGGCGATCGTGGTGGGCGGCACCAGCGCCGAGTACGCGCTGAAGACCGCGAAGTACGCCTCCGCGCACTACCTGGACGAGATCCCGGCCGAGGGCTCGGAGCTCGGGCACGGCTTCCGGGACAAGGACCTGGAGCAGAAGGTCTTCGAGCTGACGCAGAAGATCGGGATCGGCGCGCAGTTCGGCGGCAAGTACTTCTGCCACGACGTGCGCGTGGTGCGGCTGCCGCGGCACGGCGCGTCCTGCCCGGTCGCCATCGCGGTCTCCTGCTCCGCCGACCGGCAGGCGGTCGCGAAGATCACCGCCGAGGGCGTGTTCCTGGAGCAGCTGGAGACGGACCCGGCGCGGTTCCTGCCGGAGACGACGGACGAGCACCTGGACGAGTCCTCCGACGTGGTGCGGATCGACCTCAACCAGCCGATGGACACGATCCTCGCCGAGCTGACCAAGTACCCGGTCAAGACCCGGCTCTCGCTCACCGGGCCGCTGGTCGTGGCGCGCGACATCGCGCACGCCAAGATCAAGGAGCGGCTCGACGCGGGTGAGGAGATGCCGCAGTACCTGAAGGACCACCCGGTGTACTACGCGGGTCCCGCGAAGACGCCCGAGGGGTACGCCTCCGGGTCCTTCGGGCCCACGACGGCCGGGCGCATGGACTCCTACGTGGAGCAGTTCCAGGCCGCCGGGGGGTCCCGGGTGATGCTCGCCAAGGGCAACCGCAGCAAGCAGGTCACCGACGCGTGCGCGGCGCACGGGGGCTTCTACCTCGGCTCCATCGGGGGTCCCGCGGCGCGGCTCGCCCAGGACTGCATCAAGAAGGTCGAGGTCGTCGAGTACGAGGAGCTCGGCATGGAGGCGGTCTGGAAGATCGAGGTCGAGGACTTCCCGGCGTTCGTCGTCGTGGACGACAAGGGCAACGACTTCTTCCAGGACCCGGCGCCGGCTCCGACGTTCACGTCGATCCCGGTGCGGGGGCCCGGGCTGGCGTAGTGCGTCCGGGGCGGCGGGGGCGGATGTCGCCCCCGCCGCCCCTACCCGTCCCGTCCTTCCAGGGGGTGGGCCCCCTTCGACCGCCCGGTTGGGGGGGGGGGGGGCCCCCCCCCCCCCCCCCCCCCCCCCCCGCGGCCGGGGGGGCGCCCCCGCGCGGC
>NZ_JBIVXP010000038.1:0-35620 GCF_044769305.1 Streptomyces sp. NPDC090499 | reverse complement strand
CACACGGCAGGGCAGACAAGAAGCACCTCGGCGCACGCCACGACATTTACCACGCCCCCGGCGCGCACCGAAGGTGCGCTGGGTCGCTGACCTGCTGTTTTCTTGGGCTTCTCAGGTGTGGCCGGTGGTGCTCGACCTGTTTCCCGAAGCCCACGGTGTGGAGTGCGTCGCAGGCTCGTGCCATGTGCCTCACCTGCGGCTTCGCGCAGCAGGGTTGGGGCCGAGGGGCGTTTTGCCTCGGCTTCCTGGGGCAGCCGGGAAAACGTCTTGACGCTCGTTCGACGCACATTTCTGCGGGGTGTCATGACGCTCGGACGACGTTCGAGGCCGACTCGACGGCATATAGTCCTTGCAGCGCACCGTTGGCGCATCGAGCAGGTGGGCAGGCAGGCCGGAGCCGGTCGCGGCAGCGGCAGAGCAGGGTGAGCAGCTGCTGCTCGTCCGCCAGGCGCTGGACGCCGAACGCGCCGATCAGGCCGAGGACGTGGTTGATGCCGAGATAATAGCAGAACCGTTCGTCGGCGATCTGGTCAAACCACGACCCCATGACGTCCCCCCAGGCGTTGCGCTCCGCGCTCTCCTCACCCTAGAACTGCCGGGACCCTGGACGGGAGCGTTCTTCGCCGCCTTCCCGTAAAGCCCCCACGACGCACGTGGTGTGATTGACCGACAGGCCGCACGCTCGTGCGCGTGGCGTTCACCCGGCAAGCTGGCAGTGGAGGTGTTCCGGCATGGGTGATGCGGTGCGTGTCGTGGTGGGAGCCAACGCGGGCTCGGCTGCTCAGCAACTCGTCGCCGCGGTGGGGCGGTTCGGCGCATGTCTCCAGAGGCTTTCGTCGGCCGCGGAAGCGCTGGCCGGTGACAGCACGTGGGCGGGGGCGACGGCCGACCGGTTCCGCCTGGATCACCGGCAGATGGCAGCGCGAACCGAGCAGTTGAATGCCGCCTTGGGGCGCATGGCGCAGGGGGCCAGGTCGGTCGTCGACCGCATCGACCAGGAGGACGCCAAGGGCATGGCCGCCACGGTGCCGACGGCCATCGCCGCGTCGGCGGTATCCGGTCCCGGGGCGGTACTGGGGCAGGCGGCGGCGCAGGACTCAGGCGGGCTTTCCCACCGCCCCGACCTTCCCGAACCTCCGCCGCTCCCGACCGATCCGCGGTTCCCCCCTGTGATCGGCTGGGGCGGTCCGGGAGTTCCGGTGGTCAACGAGAAGGGCGCCTTCCAACCCGACCACGGCGGCGATTATAAGGTGGATCATTACGATCAGGAACGCGCACAGCAGTTGATGAACTATGGCCAGATGATCGCGACCGGGTCTCACCTGTATCCGGGTGACGACGCCGCACGTTTCTTTCAGCACTACCTCAACGGCAGTGGCAGCGACCTCAACTACAGCGCGGAAGCCCCCTACACCCAGTCGCAGGTATTTCAGAACCTCGTCAATCAGACGGTTCGTGACCACATCGCGCTGGCACTCGCGACTGGCAAGAGCGACTTCGATTCCGGATACCTGTACAACGCCGACATGTTCCCCGACAACCCCGACTGGACTGGGGCCATCAAGGGCTGTTTCTTCCGGGTGTCCGGCCATCGCACGCCGCAGGGAACCTGGGAGACGAGGCTGAGGATCACCAGCTACTACCAGTTTGTCCCGGGTGCAAATTTCGCCCACGGCCTTGCGAACGGTGAAAAGCTCCACGAGCTGGAGCGGCTGGGTATCGCGAGGAACTACCACTCCATCGGTACGGCCACCATGGAGTTCGACAACAACGGGGAGTGGGTCCTGCCGGACCCTCCCATGTCCGGGTTCTGAGGCGGCACGGAGACCGCCCCGCGGGGCACGATCCAGTATGGATCCGGCAACCGGCAGGGCGCCGGCCGGGACTGCCCTGCCGGGCTTCTTCTGCGCTGGCAGGAGATGCAGGAGGTCGCCGTACCCTCGTATGGTGAAGGTATGGCCGGTAAGAAGCCGACCATCACGCTCGATAGGTCGCTCGTCGAGGCCATGACAGCCGCGGCCCATGAAGCAAGCATCCCCCTGTCGCGACTGATCACCAGCGCCGCCGAACGTGAACTGCGCCTGCGTCTCGGGCGGACAGCGGTAAGCGAGTGGCAAGCGGAGCACGGCGGCTTCACCTCCGAGGAACTGGCCGCCGCCCGCGCGGAGATGACCGACGCCGACGCCGCGGGCGCGGGCATGGACGGTGGCATGGATTTCTGATTCTTCCCGGAAGATCGAAGCCGCGTCACGGAAGGGCGGCACCCTGCAGGGGGTGCCGCCCTTGCGCGTCGAGACCCGTTGGGATCCGCCGCCCCGGACCCGGTCACCGCCCGTCGGCCTCAGCCGCTCGTTCCGCCGAACGCACCGTCACTCGGCGTCGGGGTCGGGTGGTGCGTGCCGGTGCCGGACGCGCCGGTGCCGCCGATGCCGGTCTCGGAGGTGCCGCCGGTGTCCGCCACATGCGACAACGGATCGCGCAGCGGTCCCTATGGCTTGTCGCCCTGATGCGGCGATAGCTGGCATGACCGGATACCCCCTCCGAGTCACTCCTCGGAGAAAGTATGCGTGGCACGGACGTAGGGCTGAAACACCAGGGCGAGACGGTGTGAAGGCCACAGGTCGTCGTCCTCGCTGAGACTCAGATCGGTGCCACGCCGCAGCAGCCAAATACTCTCGAACTGGAAATGCAGCACCGCGTCGCCATGCACCCGTTCCAATAGGCCCGACACCAACCGGATCATGTCATCGTCCTGGCTGGATAGATCCTGCTTCTTGAAGCGGAACGTCACCGACACCGTCGGTGTGAACCCGAGGTCAGTGATCACCGGGTGCCACGGCTCGGGACTGGCGTCGCGCACCCTGGTCCACGTTCCCCGTTCGGTCGCTGCCCCCTCGCCGAGCACTAGGTCGGGGGTGACTGACGCGTCGAACAGTCCGGCAGCCTTGCCAACGCTGATCAGCTCACAGCCCAGCTGCTCCGCAGGCAGCGGTGTCGCCATCTCAAGGCTGTAGGAAATGGCCATGCGACAGTCCTCCACAAGTATTACGGATACAGGTGAACGATGTTTCCATCGCGGTCGATCACCATGACCTCCTTGAGCCCACGGATCGGCCAGCGTTGCAATCGCTCACTGAGAGCGCCTGTGTCAACAGGACTGTCGGACAAATTCAGCACGATTCGATCGGCCTGGCCCTCTGATACTTTTCCACGGATCTCGGTGGCGATGGACTTGGGATTGCCGGTCTTGGGTGCATAATTATCGAAGATTCGACCTTCGATGCGGTAATCAGGCTCCTTGGGGCCGGGAACGGTCGGATTCTGCTCGACGTCGTAGCCCGCCTTGGCCAGGATGTCGGCTGACTCGTTCTCGCGCTTCAGCCCGCGCTGTTTCTCGGCACTGCCTTCGATCTTAGTCGGGGTTCCGCCGGGCTGGGCGTTCGGGTCCGCATCGTGCGAGGGGTGTGTATAACCGTCGTCAGCGGAGCCGCCACCGCCACCGTCGCCCGAGCCGCCACCGCCGTTGTCGGAGGCCAACGCGGACAGGTGGTGGCCGAGGCCGACGGCCCCGTTGGCCGCCAGGTCGGCTCCGCCGGCGATCGCCACGGCGGAGCCGACGTTGAGGGCGATACCCACGGGCAGGGCAACGCCTGACGCGTCGAGTACGCCACCGGTGGCTTCGCCGCCGGCGCCCAGCGCCATTAGCGCGCCGCCCGTGACGATCTCCGCTCCGCTGCGGATGCTCCCCAGCACATCGCCCAGCCACCCGCCGCCCGAGTCGTCCGAGGATGCCGTCGTATAGGCGGCCGGCGTGACGTGCGGGCCGGTAGCCGACTGCTGCTGCGGCACCCCGTCCATACCGTGGGCGTCTTCGTTGTCGATCGTCTCGATCAACGACGCGGCGGCGTGGGCGACCCGCTGTAGGGCAGCGCTCATTGACTGCGCATGAGCTGCCAGCACGCGGCGTTCGGCGCGGAACTGCTGTGCTGCGGCACCGTTCCACGAAGCCTGGTTCGCCAGGGCGTCGGCGGCGGCGGTGAGCCGCTGCACCGCGGTGTGGAAGGAATCCGCCTGCGTGACGAACCGCTGGGCGACCGATGCGGCGGTTGCCCCCACCATGACGCGTACGGCCATGTCAGCCCTTTCCGATCAGAGAAAGCTCGCCGGCCGGCCCACCGCTCACGCGCGCAACGCGCGCCAAGTGTTCACGCCGACGATGCCGTCCACCTTCAGGCCGTGGTCATGCTGGAAGCCTTCGACCGCGGTGCGGGTGTCGGGGCCGAAGCGGCCGTCCACGCCGTAGCCGCCGAGGCTGTAGCCGTGGGCTTTGAGCAGGCATTGCACCTGGACGACCGCCCGGCCGGTGTCGCCGGACTCGGTGATGCCGGTGCCGGAGTAGTAGGTGCAGCCGCTCGCCGGGCTCTTGGGGGCCTGGGTGCTGCCGCCCTGCTGGGGGAGGGGCTGAGCCGGGGCCGGGCCCGGCCGGCCCCCGGCCCGGGGGCGGCGGGAGTGGCTCCTCCGCCGCCGGGGTTCCCGCCGCCGCTGTCGGCGGTCGGCGACGTCTGTAAGGACGAAACACCGCTCTGGTGTGCCGTGCCGGACGCAGGGTGGGTCGCCGGCGACGCCGAGGTGGTGTGCGCCGGTGCCGCGGTGTAGGCAGTGGGCTCCGGGTGCCCGGACAGCAGCCCGGCCGCGATGCCGCCGCCGGCCACGCACACCCCGGCCACCACCGCGGCGAGCACCAGCCGCCGGCGGCTGCGCGGCTCCGGGATGGGCACCGGGGCGCGACGCGGCAGTCCGTCGCCGTCCCCGACCGAGGTCTCGCCGCCCGACAGCGCGGCCGGCTCGCCCCGTGACGCCTTGGCGGCCTGTGCCGTGCGCGGCTCGATGCGCTCCCGCAGCGGATCGGGCCAGCCCGCCCCCGCCGCCCGTTCCCGCGCGGCGGCGGCCACCTCGGCGGCGTCCGGGCGCTGCTCGGGATCCTTGTGCAGGCACCGTTCGACCAGCGCGCGCAGGTGCGGGCCGGCCTGCTCCAGCCTCGAGAGGTCCGGCGGCTCGTGGACGACCCGGAACAGCACCTCGGTGGGGCTGCCCGTGCCGAACGGCGGCCGGCCGGTGGCCGCGAACATCAGCAGTCCGCCCAGCGAGAAGACGTCGGAGGCGCGGCCGACCTGCCCGGTTCTGGCCTGCTCGGGCGCCATGTACGACGGGGTGCCGACATGCTGCCCGGTGACCGTCAGCTGGCTCAGGCCCGCGGCGTGCGCCACGCCGAAGTCGATGACCTTGGGGCCGTCGGCGGCGAGGATCACGTTCGACGGCTTCAGGTCGCGGTGGATGATGCCTGCGGCGTGGATGCCGTGCAGCCCCGCGGCGACGCCAGCGGCCAGCCGCCACACCGCCTCGGCGGGCAGCGGCCGATCCGGGCCGGCGGCGTCCTCCAGCGCGATACCGGGCACGTAACGGGTCGCCAGCCACGGCCGGGCGGCGTCCGCCTGGGCGTCCAGCAGCGGAGCGGTGAACGCCGCGTCCTGCCGTCTGACCGCCTCCAGTTCGCGGCCGAACCGCCGCCGGAACCGCGGATCGTCCGCGAGCTCGGGGCGGATCACCTTGACCGCTGCCAGGGTGCCGCCCGACCAGCCCAGATATACCCGGCCCATGCCGCCGGCGCCCAGCACGCCGAGCAGCGCGAACGGCCCCACCTGCAGCGGGTTGCCCGGCTCCAGCGGCTGGGCGCCGAGCGCCCGCACATCGTCCTCACGCAACGCCGGCCCCATCGCTTTCCCCTTCTCGCCATCCCGTGAAGCTGGACGGCTGCCCGCCGCTTCTCCGGTGCGCCGGAGAAGCGGCGGGCAGCCGGCGGTGTCAGCCGCTGAAGGTGCCGATCTTGGCGGCGCCCTGCGCGTCGGTGGTGTCGATGTTGGTGATGACCGTCTTCGCGCCCTGTGCCATCTGCTCGAGCGAGTGGGCCATCTGCTGCGACGCCGTACGGAACTTCGCGAAGTCCGCGTCGAACTTCTGGGCCGACTGACCCTGCCACTCGCCCGAGTTCGCGAGCTTCTGGCCGGCAGACTGGATACGCGTCAGCTCCGACCTGAAGGCCTGCACCGCCGAGAGGAACTGCTGCGCCTCGGTCTGCGCGTTCGCCCCGACCAGAACCTTGACCGCCATGGCCCTCACCCTCTTTCCTTCGCCGGCCGCCCGCTGATCCGGTGCCGGTCCCCGTTTCCGATGCCTTGAAGGTAGGCCCCGGCGCGGCGCGGCAGTAGCGTGCACGGCGTGGTGCGTTGGCCGGACAGACCCGTGTGGTGCACCGCCCCACACGGGCGGTGTCAGGCGTCCGGCACGGCGACCTGGACGGCGGTGAAGGAGCCGTCCGAGACGAGGTAGCCGCGCCCGGGGCGCATGGGCAGCGCGGGCCAGCGGGGCAGGGCGGTGCCCAGCAGGTCGCCGTCGAGCAGGTCGGGCGTCAGCAGTACCCCCGATCTGCTGCGCCGCACCGACGCCAGCCAGTGCATGCTGCTGCGCACCTCGCCGTCGTTGCGGGCTGCGGCGATGACGTGGATACCCGGGTCCTCATGGGTCGTCAGCGCCAGGAACAGGCCGGCGAAGTCGTCGAACGCGTCCGCGTCGTCGACCAGCACCACCGGCGGCCGGTCGTTCTCCTGCACCAAAGCGGTCAGTTCGGTCAGGTCCGCCGCGAGCCGCACTGGGGCCGGCAGTCCGCGAAGGGGCGAGTTGCGCGGGGCGTAGGCGAAGACGGGGGCGTCCACCGCCTCCAGCAGGCCCAGTGCGATGGTCGTCAGCAGGGTGCTGCGCCCGGAGCGGCGCGGACCGCAGACCAGCACGTGGTCGTGTTCGTGCACGGTCAGGCAGACGGGTTCGAGGTTGTCCTGCGCCACGCCGACCGGGATCGTCCATGGGCGCCTGTCGGCGCGGGCGGTCGCCCTCAAACCGGCCAGCGGCACGATCTCCGGCAGCACCCGGATGGCCAGCACCCGGTGCGCACCCGGCCAGGCGTCGCGCACCGCGGCCACCGCCGCCGCGAGATCCTCCTCCGGTGCCGCGACCTGGACGACCTGCCGGGTGGCGGCGACCACCCCGCGTCCGGGCGCGGCCTGCGGCACCTCGCGCGTCGGCACGCCGAAGTGCCCGTAGTCCGACGGGTCGGCGAGCGGCAGCAGCAGCTTCTGCGCGGTGCGGCTCAGCCAGCTGCCGGGAATGCCGCCGGCCCGGTCGACGCTGCCGGCGAAGGTGATGCCGACGGCCGGGCCGTCCGCGTAGACCTGCCCGAGCCGTCCCATCAGCTCGTCCAGCAGCAGATCGTTCTCGGTGCCGGTGAGTAGGGCGCCGAGTCCGTCGACGGCCACCAGCCAGCGCGGGCAGTCCTGGCCGCCGGTGGTCTTGCGGCGCTCCAGTTCCTTGCCGAGCAGGCCGACGAGCCGCACCAGCCGCTCCCGGTCGGAGCTGGGCACACAGCCACCGGTGTGCGGCAGCCCGGCCAGCGCCGCCAGGTCGCCGGCGCCGTGGTCGAGCACGTACACGTGCAACTGCTCCGGTGGCAGGGCCCGGGCCCAGGCCAGCACCAGTGACGCCAGGGCGGTGCTGGTGCCGGCTCCGACGGCGCCGAAGACCAGCAGGTTGCCGGCGTCCGGGTCCCAGCCGAGCGGCACCTGGCGCTGGCCCTCCGGATCGTCGGCGAGCACGAACGCCGGCAGGCCGGCGGCCGGTGTCTGCAAGCCGGCCTCGGCGGGGCCCAGGCCGGTGAGCGGGACGTGTCGTGGCAGCGGGTCGGGCCAGGGCTTGCGCGGCTCGGCGTAGCCGCCCGCGGTGAACGCCTCGCGCGCCAGGTTCACCAGACGCTCCAGGTCGGTTGGTGTGTCGTCGTCGCGCGGCGGCTCGGTGCCCGGCTCGGCCGGCCCGCCGCGTCCGAAGCCGAACGGGCCGACGCGCAGCCGCTCGGTGGTGTCCCCGACCGGGGTGACGGTGGAGGCCAGCGCCGTCTGCACGGCTTCCACCTCGCCGCCGGACACCCGCCGGAAGGCCCGGCCCCACTGCCGCTGCCCGATCGCGAAGGCCGCGGGGGAGTCGATGACGTCCCGGGAGTCCTCCACGCTCTCCGTTCGCAGGGCGATGCGCAGTTTGATGTTGGCCTTGATGGCGTCGCTGACCGAGCCGGCGGGCCGCTGCGCCGCCAGCACCAGGTGCACCCCGAGGGCGCGTCCGCGCTGGGCGATGTCCACCAGCGCCTCCATGAACGCCGGCAGCGCCTTGGCGAGGGTGGCGAACTCGTCGATCACCACCACCATGCGCGGCATGGGCGCGAGGCCGAGCCGGCTGGTGTCGCGCAGCCGCTGGTAGGTGCGGAAGTCGGACACCCCGGCGGCCCGGAGCAGCTTCTCGCGGTAGCGCAGTTCGGCTTCCAGGCAGCGCAGCGCCCGGATGCTGAGCTGCTCGTCGAGGTCGGTGACCAGGCCCACCACGTGCGGCAGGCTGGCGCACGCGTCCAGGCCGCTACCGCCCTTGTAGTCGATGAGGACGAAGACGAGATGGTCCGGGTCGTTGCCGGCGGCGAGCCCGGTGACCAGGGACCGCAGCAGTTCGCTCTTGCCCGAGCCGGTGGTGCCCGCGATCAGCGCGTGCGGACCATCGTCGTCGAGGTCGATCTCGTACCGGCCGGTGTCCGTCACCCCGAGCACGGTGCGGGCGCGCAGCGTGCCGGCCGCGGCCCGCCAGCGGTCCAGGAGGGCGTCGGGGGCGAGCTTGGGCAGGTCGAGCAGCGGCAGCAGCGGGGTGCGCGCGGGCAGCCCCGCCCCGGCGAGGGCGATCTCGGGGTCCTCGAACCGGGCCAGCGCCTGCGCGGTCGCCCGGGCCCGCGCCTCGCCGACGCCGGCGGTCAGCATGCTGCCGCGGCGCTCCCCGGTGGCGACGTGCCGCAGCTCGCCGGCGCCGGTGGACCGCACGGTCAGCACCACCTCGCACAGCGCCGGCAGCGGGTCGGCGAGCACCACGGCGCGGGTGGCGCCGGCCCGCCCGGCGAGCAGATCCCGCAGCGGGCAGTTGCGCCCCTCCAGCAGGGCGGCGCCGTCGACGAGGACCAGCAGCACCCCGCGCTCGGCGTCTGGGAAGGGGTGCTGTTCCAGGAGTTCAGCGGCGAGCCGGTCGGACTCCGCGCGGCCGACCGCCACCATCCGGCTGGTGCCCTCGGTGCGGTCGAACAGGTGCGGCAGCCACTTCGCCCATTCCCAGCGTGCCGCCCACGCGGAGTTGGTGAACACCGCGACGGCGAGGTCGGCCGGGCCGGCGGCCACCGCGGCCTGCAGCAGTACGGCCCGGGCCACCGCCAGCGCGGCGTCCCGGTGCCCGTCGATGCCGAGCACCCGGGTGATGCCGAGGTCGACGTGGACGGGGACGCGGGGGAGTTCGCCGTACCGGGTGAGCACGCTGGCGACGTCGGCGGGCAACTCACGCTCCCCGCCTGACTGCTCGGCCAGTGGCGGCCGCCAGGGCTGGTCGCCCACGCCCACCGCCAGCGTCAGGAAGTCCTCGGCGCCCGCGCGCCGCTCCCACAGGGCCGCTCCCGGTGCCTCGGCCCGGAACGCCACCTCGGCTGGGTCGAGCCCCGCGTTCCTGCGGCGGGCCAGCTCCGCTTGGTGCTCGCGCGCTACCTCGGCTTCGAACCGCTCCAGCTCGGCGCGATAGGCGCGCTGCCGCCGGCGGCGCCCACCCCGGCCGCGCAGCCGCTCCTCGAAAGCGGAGGCGAGATACGCCAGCGGGGTCACCGCCGCGAACACGGCGAACCGCGGGTCCCGGAACATCCACACCGTGACGCCGGCCAGCACGAGCGGCGCCAGCAGTGAGGCGATGAGAAACGGCGAGCGCTGCCGGCGCTCCGGCGCCTGCGGCACCCGCAGCGCGACGGGCGCCGGCAGGGTGCTGCGGGCCTGGCGGTGGAACGGCACCCGCCAGCCGTGCCGCACTCCGTGCACAGTGTCGACGCGGGCGCGCCGGTGCTCCGCGGGTGCGGGCACCACGCGCAGCACCGCGCCGCCGCCGACACCCACGACGTCCTGCTCACCGACCGGAGCCTGCCCGGTGATCAGCGTGCCGTTGACATCGATGCCGTTACGGGAGCCGAGGTCCGCCACGGTGACCGGGCCGGCGGCCGACACCGTGAGCATGCCGTGCCGACGGGAGACGGCGGGGTGGTCGATGCGCACGCCTTCCGCCGTGTCCCGTCCGATCAGCGTCTCGCCCACCGGCAGCGGCAGCCGTGCCCCGGCGTCCGGGCCGGCGATCACCCATGCCTCATGGGCCGGCGGCTCGGGCCGACTCACCGCGACCGCGGCGGCCGGTTTGACGACCGAGCCGGCCACCAGCCCAGAGGCGGGCAACCCGACCGAGCCGGCCACCAGCCGGCCGTCGATCACCAGGGCCACGGGCGGCTGCCCGAGCGCCTCCGCCAGGTCGGCGACCGTGGCGGTGGGGTCCGTGACGGTCAGGGCGTACTCGGTTCTGCGCCCGCCGTCGTCGTAGACGAATTCCATCGGTGCCCTACTCGTCAGGTGCCCTGCTTGGGGATGGGAAGCCGCAGTTCCACGGAGGTGCCTTCGCCGGAGGCGCTCTCGATCAGCACGGCGCCGCCGACCTCGGTGAGGCGGCCGATGACCGACCGCCGCAGTCCGGTGCCGGCCGCGGGTTCGCCGTCGAAGCCGCGCCCGGCGTCGACGATGGTGAGCACCAGGCCCGCGGGTCCGTGGTTGACGCGGATGGTGGCGACGTCGGTGCCGGCGTGCTTGACGACGTTGGTGAGCGCCTCGCGGGTCGCCTCCACCAGGGCCGACACGTGGGAGCGCGGCAGCCGGTCGTGCGGGTTGCCGGCCGCAGCGAGGCCGGCGGTGTTGACCTCGACGCGCAGGTGCTGCAGGGCGAAGGCGCGGGCCAGGGTCTCCAACTCCGCGACCAGGTTGCCCGGTTCACGCTCCCTGCCGGTTTCCACCAGGTCGCGCAGCCAAGCCGCTTCCTCGGCCACCTGGCCGCGCACGCCGGTGTCGAACCGGCGGTCGCCGCGGGCCAGCATCTCCATGATTTGCAGGACCCGGTCGTGCAGGATGCGCTGGTGCCGCTCCTGCTCCTGGGCCCGGGCCGCTTCCTCAGCGGCGTTAATCGCCGCCGCCGTCGCCCGGTGAGCCTCGCGGGCCGCCGCGCGGGCGGTGTGTGCCGCCACCGCCGTCGGCACGGCGGCGGCCAGGGCGGCGAGCCCCGCCGCGGCGCCGGCTCTCACCCCGGCACCGGCGAGCCACCACACGGCGGGGCATACCACCAGGGCCACGCCCAGCGCGGTGCGGATCCATAACGACGGGAGCCGCTCGGCCCCCGTAGCCCCCGTCTCGGACATCGTCCGCTGTCGTCCTTGCTGTTGTGTCTGTTCGTGTTGTCAGGTTCGGCGCGCGGCCAGGGCGATCCTGGTCAGCTCTGCCTTGTTGCCGGCCTGCAGTTTGACGCGGATGCGTTCCACATACGTGTCCACCGTGGCCTTGGTGACGTTCATGCGTCGGGCGGCCTGCGCGTGGGTGAACCCGGCCGCGATCAGGTCCAGCGCCTCACGCTCTCGCGGCGACAGCAGCGCCGAAGGGTCCTCGGATACCGCCGGGGCGGCCGGGATTGCTGCGGCCAGCACGTCCGCCAGTTGTGGCGACAGCGAGAAGCCTCCGGCCGCGACGGTCGTCAGGACGGCCAGCAGCGTCTCCTTGCCGGTGTCCTTGGTGACGTAGCCGCTCGCTCCGGACCGCACCACCGCCAGCACATCGGCCGGGGCCCGCGAGGCCGACATCACCAGCACCCGAGCCCACGTCGCGATCTCGGCTACCGCAGGCGTCGACGGCTTGCCGTCCGCCAGGTACAGATCGAGGACGACGACGTCCACCGAGCCGTCACGAGGCAGTTCCGCCGGATCGTCCACCGAGGCGACAACCTCGAAGCCCGGACTGCCCGCCAGCAGCGCCGCCATGCCCTCTCTGGTCACTGGGTGGTCATCGACGATCGCCACCCGTACATTCACCACCGCGCCATCGTGTCAGTGCGCTGACCAGGCGTCAACTGATAGGAATTTCAAGCGGTATGGTGGGCCGCGCCGTCGGGCAGGGCAAGGGGGAATCATGAGCTCCGGGCTGAGCGATGCCGAACTGGTCGTACTGGGCGCCAGACCGCTGACGCCCGACGACCCGGTACGGGTCGGACGGTACCGGCTGGCCGCGGTGCTCGGCGCTGGCGGCATGGGACGGGTGTATCTGGGCTGGGCCGACGGACGGTACGTGGCGGTGAAGGTGATCCGCCCCGAGCTGGCCACCAGCGCGCAGTTCCGGCGCCGGTTCGCCCACGAGCTCGCGGCGGTCAGCCGGCTGGACACCGCCTTCACTGCCGCTCTGGTGGACGCCGAGCCCGATGCCAACCGACCATGGCTGGCCACGCAGTACGTACCGGGCGTGCCCCTGGAGGACGCGGTCGAGGCGGACGGCCCCCTGCAGGAGGCCGCGGTGTGGCGCCTGGCAGCCGGGGTGGCCACGGCACTTCAGGGCATCCACGACGCCGGCATCATCCACCGGGACTTGAAGCCGTCGAACGTGATCCTGGACCCCGACGGCCTCAAGGTCATCGACTTCGGGGTGGCCCACGCGGCCGACCTCAGCCAGCTGACGGTCACCGGCCAACACGTGGGCACACCCAGTTACATGGCCCCGGAACAGGCACGCACGGGCGTGACGGGGCCGGCAGCGGACATCTTCGCCCTGGGCGGACTGTTGACGTTCGCCGCGACCGGCAAACCGCCGTTCGGCGAGGGCACAACAACCGAAGTACTCTTCCGGGTCGTGCACGAGCCACCGGACCTGTCCGGCCTCGAGGAGACCGACCCGCATCTGCGCACGCTGGTCGAGCAGTGCCTGCAGAAGGACCCCAAGCAGCGCCCGAACGCCGCTGCGGTGGCCGCCGCCGTGACAGCAGCGCGGGCCGCCGCGCAGTGGCCGGAGCCGCTGCGGGCCCGTATCGCCCAGCGCAAGGCGCTCGCTGCGGCAGCGCCGGCGGACGAGCCGGCGGTCCCGGACGGGCCGCTCACCAGCGCCGGCGACGAGGCCGGTCTGCCCCGCAAGCCCGGGCAGACCCCGGCACCGGCACCACACCGGCGACGCAGGGCGGTGATGGCAGCGGCCGCAGGAGCGGTCGTGATCCTCGCGGTGTCCGCGGCCTTCGCGGCCGGACTGCTGCCCCCACACCAGGAGTCGGCCGGCAGCTCCCGGGTCTCCGCCCGCGCATCCAGTTCGGCCCCCGCGGCGGCCTCGCCCTCGGCGCCGTCGCGGTCCTCCACAGCTGGGGCCCGCAGCAGCCCCCCGGCAGGGGCGAGCGGCCACGCGCCGCCGGAGGTCGGACAGACCGGCACCGCGCCTTGGGCCGGTGCGGGCGGTCCGGGCGGAGCCGGCGGTGCGGGCACGCCGACCATCACCAGGCTGCCCGGCCAGGGCGCCCCGCCGACCGCCTCCAGCCAGCCTCCCGGCCAGGCTCCCGCGCCGACCGCCACAGGGCCGCGGATCGCCTGGATCCCCGGCTCGGCGGCGTCGTCCAACGGCTGCGAGGCGTGGATGAACTACCGCAGTGACGGCTTCACCCAGGCACTGCTGGAATCCTGGGGCAACAACTGCAAGATGAACTACTTCCGCGGCCCTACCCAGCAGTTCAAGGACTCCCGACAGCAGAACGGCACCGGCACGCTCAGGACGGACTTCTACTGGGACGGCCCCGGCGTCTACACATGGGTGTGCGTGTGGCGGGACGGCTACTACAAACAGAACAGCTGCGGCGGCAAGTACTACGTAGAAAACGGCACCTACCACGCGGCGTGACAGGTGCCGACCGCCGGATCGCCGACGCACGGGGCTTGACCTCGAGTCCTGGACACGGGTAATGCGGCTGAGGCCAGCGTAGTTGATGTTGTTCTGGACGCTGTCTTGTAGTCGATCGGGGTACGTTGCCCGAGGCGGGAGTGATGGCGGGGTGTTGTAGCGGTGCAGCCGGCGGAATGCGCCGAGGCGAGCCTCGTGCTCGCTGGACCAGCTCTTTCGGCCCTAGAGTGTCTCGCGTTTGAACGTCGCGTTGAAGGACTCGGCGAGCGCGTTGTCCGCGCTGGAGCCGATCGCGCTCATGGACTGGCGGACGCCGGCCGTGCGGCAGGCGTCGGTGAACGCCCGGCTGGTGTACTGACCAGGTTCAACCAGTGGATGCAACACCGGCTTATGTGATCGATAGTAGATGGTCGTTGAGGGCTTCGGCGGGTGTCTTCCAACCGAGGCTCTTGCGAGGGCGGCGGTTGGGGGTGGCAGCGATCGCCTCGATATCCTCGCATGAGGCGGTGCTGCACCGACTCGATGACGCCGGCCTCATCGACGTCTCGCGCATGGTCCTCGACTCCGCACATGTGCGGGCTAAAAAGGGGCAGAACTCACAGGTCCGAGCCCCGTGGACCGGGGTAAGCCGGGTTCCAAGATGCACGTCCTGTCGGACGCGAACGGACTGCCCCTGGTCGTCGGCGTCTCGGCCGCCAACACCCACGACAGCGAAGCCCGGGGCGGGGGTGCGCGAACGACGTTGTCAGGGGGTGCGGCCGCGACGCTCATGTGACGCTCCGGCCCGGGGCATGCCGTTCCGGCACCGGGGGAAGGCCCTCTCACCTGCGGTTTTCTCCACCTGCGGAATCGGGACATGTTTCCGATGACCGTGCACGTGGAGTGCGTGGCGATCCTGGAACCCGCTGGGAAACGCTCTTGACCTGCAGTTTTCTGATTTCTTTCGTCGGCTCGACCTGTTTGGGAGGTGGGAACAGATGAAACCGCACGGCGTCCCGCGACCTGTGCTTTCGACTGAGGTGGCGGGTGCGCGGAGGGAGCCGGGCATCGTTCATTGTTGCGGAGTGACGCATGAATGACGCATGGGCTGATATTCCGTCAGGTGCCCACGAGTTCTGCACCGTCGGTGCAGCGAGGCAAGCGGCCTGGGGCGGAGAAACTGCCTCCGGCCCAGGCCGCTCGCTACACGCTTCGACTGACGCGGAAGGGCGCTCAGGCGATGTTGGTGATGTTGTTCCAGAAGGTGCTCGTGCTCACGACGTTGTGGGCACCGAGGGTGTATCCATTGGCATCGGGTGACTGCCCCATGTTGGCCCACAGGTAGCGGTCCGAACCAGACACGATGACGGTGTACAGGTCAGGCAGCCCGTCGCCGTTCTGGTCGCCCGGGCTGGCGGCCAGAGGCCGACTGGTCTGAGTGAACGCCCCAGTCGTGATCTGTGTCCGTGCGCCCAGGGAGATCGTGCTGCCGACGCTGGCGGGGTACTGGTAGATCTCGCCGGTGTCGTTTTTGCGGGCCCACAGGTCAGCGTGGCCGTCGGCGTTTACGTCGCCTGGCGCGATGACCGTGTAGCCGTTCCAGCCGGCGTCCCCGATCTTGCGGGCTTCGGCCAGCTTTCCGGCGTTCGAGCCGAGGAAGAGCCAGAGCTTGGCGTTCTCGACGGTGATGAGATCGGGGTTGCCGTCACCGTCGACGTCGCCGGGGGCGATCATCTGGGTGACGGCACTCCAGTCGCCGGTGTAGCCCGTGCAGTCACCCGTCACGCAGGACGGCCGGG
This sequence comes from Streptomyces sp. NPDC090499, assembly GCF_044769305.1. Classification (NCBI taxonomy): domain Bacteria; kingdom Bacillati; phylum Actinomycetota; class Actinomycetes; order Kitasatosporales; family Streptomycetaceae; genus Streptomyces; species Streptomyces sp. NPDC090499. The sequence continues at coordinate 19,950 of NZ_JBIVXP010000038.1, read as the reverse complement.
TGATGGAGATGCGGTTGTCCTTCGTGTAGTAGCGGTTGCCGTGTCCGGCCACCCCGCCGTCGTTGTTGATGTTGTTGCCGTAGAGCCACAGGTGGCCGTTCTTGTACGCCCACAGGTCGTCGACCCAGGCTCCAGTGGTGCTGTGGGCAGTGCTGGACCGGTGAGCGATCAGGGTGTCGGCCCAGGTGCTGGTGCCGTCGGCGGCCACAGGAGCGGCGGAGGCATCGGCGGCGATCGTCGGGTCAGTGGTGATTTCCTGGTCGGTGTGAATCAGGTCGAGGCTGCCGGAGTCGGCATCGTCGGCCAGCAGGTCGGGTCGGCCGTCGTTGTCGACATCACCGGGGTGGACACTGCCGCCGGGGTTCTCGGGTACGTAGAAGTGGTAGGCGACGGGCTGTGACTCGTTGCCCGCGTTGTCTACCGCGGCGACCCAGAGCGTGTTGCTGCCCCAGGCCGTGGGCGTGTACCGGACCAGGCCGATCCACCCGGGCACGTGGGTTCCACCGTCGTCGGCGAGTGCCGCTGCGGAGGAAGTCGACCAGTCGTAGTGGTCCAGGCCGCTCGCCTTGGCGCCGGTCGGGGCGGGGTCGGAGGACCCGAGCAGGAAGGTGCCGGAGTCACCCGTGTGCTTGGAGCCGCTCCCGTCGGAGGGGAAGTCGCCGCTGGTGACAGTCGGTCCGGTGGGTGCGGTGCCGTCGTACCAGAAGTAGCAGTTGTCGGCTTCGGCGGACGGGTCGATCCCGTCGTCGGCGCGGACGTGCCAACCGTACAGGTGGCCGTCCTTCAGGGGGTGGTCCGTGGGGCTGACAGTGATGTGGGCGGTGCCGCCCGAACCGGAGAGCCAGCTGGATTCGCCGTCCGGGTCGCCGGTGGAGATCACGTTGCTCGCGCTGGAGGTGCCGTCGCCGCCCTTGTCCCAGAAGGCGAATTGTCCGCGCACATTCTGTTTGTCGCCGTCCGGGTCGGAGACGTGCCCGGAGAGGGTGACGCCGTTGTTCTTGCCGATCCAGCCGTACGTGCCGGAGGTGCAGCCGTAGTTCGTGCCTCCGTCGGAATCCAGCGGCTTGGGGCTGGAGGTGGTCGAAGTGGGCGTGTTCGGCGGAGTGTTGTACTCGATTGTGAGCGTGGCCTTCTTCGAGAAGCGCTTGAAGGCGTCCCGGTTGGTCTCGCTTCCGGTCAGCCGGTAGGTGACGATGCCGTCGCCGTCGTTGGCGACGGACCCGGTGACGTCGAAGCCCTGCTTGGTGTCTCCGGCACAGCCGTCGTTATTGGATCCGGTGAAGCCCCGGCTGTCGGTCTGGGAGTACGTGTCGGGCTGGTTGTCCCACGTGGTGGACGTGCCGATGTGGGCCACGTTGAGCTCGGTGACCGTGTACTTGGTGCAGCTCCAGTCCGCGGAATAGGTCTGGGTGACGTTCAGCAGCGCCGAGTGGATGTGCTTGTCGCCCATAGAAGTGCCGATGTTGAACTGGTAGTACGTGCGTTCCTTCCCGGTGGGTGAGGTCCAGTCCTGGTCGCCGACGCCGGGGTCGGTGCCGTCGTCGTTGTAGCGGCTGGTGCCCGGGTAGGCGGACTGCACATAGGTGTAGGCGGCAGAGTCCTTGGTCACCGACACCCAGGTCGGGTCGATGTAGACGGGGAAGTTCGCGGGGTCGTCGCCGGTCAGCAGGGTCTGGTCGGGCGTGAGACGGACCTGTCCGTTGCCGTCGACCTCGACGCCGACGGGGGCCTGCCGGGAGTCGGGGGCGGGGCCGTTACTGAGGTCGTCCGCAGTGGAGGCGGTGGCCTCGGGTGCCTGAGCGGCCCGAGTGGATGCCTCCTGCGTGACGGCGTTCCGCGTGAAAGCTGCGGGCTTCACGGTTGTGGAACTGCTCGTGGCGGCCTGACCCGAGCCCGGCGAGGAGTCCCACATGATCGGGGCCGGTGCGTGGAAGATCTCCGAACCGGTGGTGGAATCGGCGGCAGTGAGGTTCCCGGCCGAGTCGGCCGCTACCGTCACACCCTTGCCGACGGTGGTCAGATCGAGGCTGCTGAGGGCGGGATTCGCCGCTGCCTGCGCGGTCTTGACGATGAGGACTTCGGCGAAGCCGCCCTGGGTGTCAGCGGTGACCTTCAGGTCCACGTCCGGAAGGACGTTGGCATACAGCGCGCTGCCGCCGGATACGGTTGGGACCGGGAGGGCTGTCGGCCAGGAGACGGACAGTTGTTTGCCGTCGTTGTCCAGCGTGGCGAGCGGGGCTGTACCGCCGGCGGACAGCCGCAGTTCGGTGGTGGATGCGGCAGGGGAGTAGCTGCCGTCGGTGTTGCGTCGGAGTGTCGCGTCCAACGGGACCCAGATGCCGTTGTGTTCCACCCGCTCCGACTCGGAGCTGACCTCTTCGGTGAAGGTGCCGTCGGGCTGCGCGGTCAGGGTGCTGGTGGGTGTCGTCGCGGAGTCCACCGGTACGGGCAGGCCGGTGTCGGCGGCCTGTGCCGCAGCTGCGTCATCTGCCTGCTGGGCGGCGGACGTCGTTGGATCCGACGGGCCGGAGCCCGCGTGTGCGGCCGCCGCTGGCCCGAGCAGCGCCGCGACGACGGCCGCAGCGGTGACCAGGGTCGGCGTGCGTCTGCGCAGTCGTCTGGGCAGAGAAGCGTGGATCATGCGTCCTCGTCTCGGATGGGCTGCCCTGAGTCGGGCGCGAGCAGCTGCGCACACTAGTGCGAATTTCACGCGCCACGCGCCCCTGTTTGCCGATCGGTGGGGATTCGAACATCTAAACGGGAAGAGCGGATCCGCCCTTATAGGCCCAAGCTTGCTCGATCTGCCTCATGTGTAGAAGGGGAATCTTGGCTTCCCTAGATGATCTTTCGGGGAGGTCGTGACCTTTTCCGGGCCGAACCGAGCCCGGATGCGTGAGTACATTGCGGCGGTTGTTCGAAACCCGTGTGGCGTCTGTGGGGGCTCTGTGAGGCTGCGGCGAGGTGTTGGTCTGGCCAACGCGATACGTGTCGGAGTGATTGGCCTGGTGTCCGTGGCCTTGGCGGCCGGTGGCGCGACGGCACAGATCGCGGCGGCCGATCCGGCCAAGAAGCCCGACCTGTGGTCGCCGTTCGCGCTGCCTTCGACGCCCTCGGTCGACGTCAGCGACGCGGCGTCCGGGGCGGCTGCCCGCGCGAAGGCCGTACAGGCCAAGGCGCCGCGCATGAAGGCGTTCCGCCCAGCCGCGCCGAGCTGGCCGACTGCCACTTCGACGAAGGTGACTCTGGCGGAGGGGTCCCGGCACGTTGCCGGGACCCCGGTCACGCTCGCGCGAGCCGGAGTTCTCGACAAGGGGCTGCTGCCGCACACCAGGTCCGTACGGGCCTCGTTGCGCGGTTCTGCCCGGGCGCCGGACTCGGTTTCGGTGACCGTGGCAGGCCGTCCCCTCGCCGAGAAGGCCGGCGTCCACGGCCTGGTCGTCTCCTTGAAGGAGGCGGACCGGGCGGCCTTGACGCATGGTGGGAACCGGCTGTCGGTGGCCCTGGACTACGGAACGATCCGGGACGCCTACGGCGGTGACTACGCCTCCCGGCTGCGCCTCGTACGCCTGCCCGCCTGTGCGCTGACGACACCCGCCAAGCCTGCGTGCCGGACCCAGGTCCCGGTCGCGGCCTCGGCCAACGACCTCTCCGGACACCGCTTGGTCGGCGAGATCGCGCTCCCGAGCGCGACCGCGCGCGCCGCCACCGTGACGAGCGCTGACAGCGCCGTGGTCCTTGCGGCGACGGCGGCCCCGGCCGGCACCTCGGGCACCTACTCGGCCACCTCCCTGTCCCCCTCGGGCAGTTGGAGTGCGTCGGGCAACACCGGCGCGTTCACCTACTCCTATCCGGTCACCGTCCCCGAGTCGGTCGGCGGCGAGGCTCCGCAGGTCGCTCTGTCGTACAACTCGGCGTCCGTGGACGGCCGGACATCGGCGACGAACAACCAGGCCTCGTGGATCGGCGATGGCTGGGAGTACAACGCCGGTTTCATCGAGCGCTCGTACCGTTCCTGCGCTGATGACGGTCAGTCCGGCGACAACGACGAGTGCTGGGCGGGTGACAACGCCACGTTGTCGCTCGCCGGGCATTCCGGGGAGCTCGTTCCGGCCGGCTCGGGCAAGTGGCGGCTCACGGACGACGACGGTTCGCTCGTCGAGGAGCTGTCCGGAGCGAGCAACGGCCTGAACAACGGCACGTACTGGCGGCTGACCACAGACGACGGCACCCAGTACTACTTCGGCGCCGACCACCTCCCCACCGCCGCAGGCGGTGACGGCACCGACACCACGACCAACGCCGCTTGGGGCATGCCGGTGTACGGCAACGGTTCTGGCGAGCCTTGCCACGCCTCGACTTTCGCCTCCTCCTCATGCACTCAGGGCTGGCGGTGGAACCTCGACTTCACCGTCGACCCCCACCACAACATCACCGCATACAGCTATAAGGCGGAGACCAACTACTACGGTGCCGGCAGCGCGCACACGCTGACCAAGTACACCCGGGGTGGCTACCTCTCCACCATTTCCTACGGCCAGCAGGTCGCCGACTACGTAGCCAAGGCGACCCCGGCCGCGCAGATCGTGTTCACCGCCGCCCAGCGCTGCGACGGTCTGAACGGCGTCGACTGCTCCGTGGCCCCGACCTCGTCGACCGCCTCGCACTGGCCAGACGTGCCGTTCGACGAGAACTGCGCGTCCTCGGGATCGTGCACGAACTACACCCCGACCTTCTGGTCGACCATGCGGCTGGCGAAGATCACGACCAAGGTGTGGGACGAGTCGCTGAGCACACCCGCATGGTCGACCGTCGACACCTACACCCTTGGTCAGACCTATCCCGATCCCGGTGATGGCACCAAGCCGGCGATGTGGCTGTCCACCGTCCAGCACACCGGTTCCGATACCCGGGGCGGCGGCAGTTCGTCCAGCCTCCCGGCACTGTCCCTCCAGGGGCAGGCCACATTGCCGAACCGGGTGGACGGTCTGGAGGAACCGCAGAACGTCCCGCCCATCAACCGGTACCGGCTGCTATCGCTCACCACGGAGACCGGCGACAACATCTCGGTCACCTACAAGCCCAGTTCGTGCTCGCGGACCAGCCCGCCGACCGAGGACGCCGACACCCAGCCCTGCTATCCGGTGCGGTGGACGCCGCCGGGATACAGCAGCCCGATCCTGGACTGGTTCTACACCTACCCGGTCGCGGAGGTGGACGAGAATGACATCTCGGTCACCGGTTCGCCCTCGCTGGTCACGACGTACAGCTACCTGGGTGGCGCGGCCTGGCACCACGACGACAGCGAGCTGACGGTCGCCAAGTACCGCACGTGGGGCGACTTCCGTGGCTACGAGCAGGTCGTCACCCATACGGGCAAGTCCCCGGACGCGGTCACCGAGACCAGCACTCACTACCTGCGCGGTATGGACGGTGACGCCACCGCGTCCGGCGGTACCACGTCGGTGAAGGTCACCGACTACTTGGGCAACACCGTCACCGACGACAACGCGCTGTCCGGATTCGCCTACGAGACCTCCCAGTACACGCAGGACTCGGGCGTCGGCGGCACCGTCGAGACGCAGACCGTCTCGCACCCCTGGATGTCGGGAGCCACTGCCACCCATGCGCGCGGTGGAAGCCTGCCGGACCAGGTGGCCCGCTTCACCGACACCGACCGGACCGACACCCGGCAGAAGAAGGCTGACGGCAGCTGGCGCACTTCCGAGACCACGACGAAGTTCGACAGCGCAACCGGACTGCCCACCCAGGTCGACGACAAGGGCGAGGTGGACGCCTCGGGCACCCCCGTTGCGAACAGCAGCACGCCCGAGAAGTGCACGACGACCCGATACGCCTCCGACTCGTCCCGCAACATGTTCTCCTTCCCGTCGGAGGTGATCATTGAGGCCGGCGGCTGTGCCAGCGCTCCGGACAAGCACACCTTGGCCGACACCCGCACGTGGTACGACAAGGGCGCCACCGACACCATCCCCGGCCCGGGCGACGCCACCAGTACCCAGAAGGCCAAGGACTTCGCCGCCGACGGCACCCTGGAGTGGGCCGTTGCTGCAACCGCGGGCTATGACACGTACGGCAGGGTCACGTCCACCTCCGACCCGCTGGGTCGTCCGACCACGACGACCTACAGCGACAGCAGCAGCACGGCCGCGACGAAGAAGAAGTACCTGCCCGTCACCATCGTGACGACGAACGCCAAGAAGTGGCCGACAACCACCACCTTCGACCCGGGCCGACAGCTTCCCCTGACGGCCACCGACCCCAACAACCGGGTCACCACAGAGACCTACGACGGCCTCGGCCGACTGACCCAGGTCTGGCTCTCCGACCACCCGCAGTCCGCCAACACCTCCACCCCCAGCTACAAGTTCACCTACACCGTGTCGAAGACGGCCCCCACAGCCGTGGAGAGCCAGAACTATCGCGACGGCGGCGACTACGGCGTCGACTTCAAGATCTACGACGCGCTGCTGCGCCTGCGGCAAGAACAGTCGACCCCCCTGGACGACTCGACCGGCCGCTTGATCACCGACACGGCCTACGACTCCCACGGCTGGACGACCAGCACCGACGCGGCCTACTACAACAGCGACTCAGCCCCCACCGGGACCTTCGTCACCCCGGTCGTCGCCCAGGTCCCCGCCAACACCCGGACGACGTACGACGGCCAGGGTCGCGCCACCGCCAGCGCCCTGTACTCCATGGGCACCCTCCAGTGGAAGACGACGACCGCCTACCCCGGCGCCGACGAGATCGACGCCACGCCCCCGACCGGTGGCACTCCCTCCACTACCCTCACCGACGCACGCGGCCAGACTACCGAACTGCGTCAGTACCACGGCACCACGCCCACCGGCACCTACGACAAGACCCTCTTCACCTACGACGCGGCCGGCCGCGGCATCACCAAGACCGGTCCCGTGGACGCCTCCGTCTCCGCGACTGACAGCGCCGCCAAGTCTCTGACCTGGACCACGGGTTACGACTTGCTCGGCGACGTCACAAGCCAGACCGACCCCGACACCGGGACAACACCGAACTCATACGATGACGACGGCGAACTGATCAAGTCGGTGGACGCGCGACCGAACGGCGCCGGCTCGGTCAGCACGGTCTACGACGAACTCGGCCGGGTGACCGACACCTACGGCTGGGACGCGGCGACCACCAGCAGTATCCATCTCACCCACCGGGACTACGACACTCTCGTCAAGGGCCAGCTGACCGACGCCATCGCGTACGAGAACGGCAAGGCTGTCTACACCGACACCGTGGCCGGCTACACCACCGCGTACAAGTCGACCGGAGCCACGATCTCGATCCCCGCAGGCGCCTTCGGCAACACCGCGGCGATCACCTACACCACCAAAAACACCTACACCCCCGTGCAGGACCTCCTCGACACCTCCGCGGTCAGCACCACCGGCACCGGCGGGCTGATCCCGGACGAGACGCTCGGCTTCGGCTACAACGGCGTGGGCCTGCCCGTGACCAGCGGCGGTGCCGACACTTACACTTCATGGGTCAACTACAGCCCGTTCGGCCAGGTCACCCGCGCCACCATGGGCGTCAAACCGCTGCAGGTGGTGACCACCAACACCTGGGAGCCGGCCACCGGCCGACTCCTCACCCACACCGTGGACAAGGAGGACGCCACTTCGGCGGTCGACACGGTCGACTACACCTACAACCAGGCCGGCCAGATCACCTCCACCAGCGATGTCCAGGGCGCGGGCGGCACGGCGAACACCGACACCCAGTGCTTCGCCTACGACTACCTGTCCCGCCTCACCGACGTCTGGACCGACGCAGGTGGCACCCAGACCGCTGTCTCGCCCACCGTGGCTGGCATCGGCGGCTGCCACAACACCACGCCGTCCGCCGCCCACCTCGGCGGCCCGGCCCCGTACTGGCAGTCGTACGGCTACGCCCTGACCGGCAACCGCACCAGCCGCACCGACCACGACCCGTCGGGCGACACGGCCAAGGACGTCAGCACCTCCGAGGTCTACGACACGGTCGGCCACGCCCACGGCGTCCACACGGTGACCACCGGCTCCAGCACCCGTACCTATGCCTACGACGCCGCGGGAAACCCCACGTCCAGCAGCACCGCCACCGGCGGCCAGGACCAGCCGGGCCAGTCCCAGTCCTTCACCTGGAACGCCAAGGGCCAGCTGGCCACCCTGAGCACCGGCCCGGCCGATGCACCCGTCCACACCACCGGCTACCACTACGATGCCGACGGCGGTCTGCTGGCCCACACCGACGACGGCACCACCACGGTCTACCTCGGCGCGGACGAGATCACCTTCGCCGCCGGTACGGCCGCCACCGCCACCCGCTACTACAAGCTCGGCTCGGCGCCCACCGCCGTCCGTACAGCCAAGGCCGGCACCAGCGGCACCCGGTTGAGCTATCAGACCGCCGACCCGCACGGCACGGCGACCGACGACATCACGGCCGACACCCTCACCGTGACGCGGCGCTTTTTCACCCCCTTCGGCGAGTCACGCGACACCGCGTCCATCACCTGGCCCGGCGACCACGGCTTCGTCGGCGGCACCCAGGACCCGACCACGGGCCTGACCAATCTCGGCGCCCGCGAGTACGACCCGGCTCTCGGCCGTTTCCTCGACCCCGACCCGCTCCTGGACGCCGGCGATCCCCAGCAATGGAACGGCTACTCCTACAGCGATGACGACCCCGTCAACGCCTCCGACCCCACCGGCAAGCACCTGATGTGCGGCAACGACGACCCGGACCACACCCCCTGCCCCAAGCCGCCGAGGCCCAGTACGGAGAAGCCCGCTTCGAGCAGCGACGACGACAGCGGACCCACGCGGACGACGACCATAGGCAGCGTCACGGTCTCCGGCAGTTCCCAGCAGATCGCAAAGATCAAGAAGCTCTACCGCAAGCTCTACCGGGGCAATGACATGGTCCCGTTGAACTGGAACATGGTGGCGGACGGCGAGGAGACGGTCCCGCAGGCCGTCCGGAGCTCGTACGCGGACCTCATGACCTGGGAAGCGATCTGCCGCAAGCCGGGCATGTGCGGCAAACTGCTGAGCAGTACCGTGAAGATGGCCGCGGACGGCATGCGCAAGGCTGTGTACAAGAGCCAGCACAACTGGAAGTGCAACTTCCTCGGCTGGGGTTGCGGAGAGGTCCCCACCTCTGCCGCGGCTTATATCCCGAGATATATATACCGGAGTGCCTCGGGCACTTATCAAAGCATGACACCACGAGTCAAAGACGTTGAAGGACTGAGTAGCTTCGACAGTCCGGACAGACTGAACGGAAAGGTCAAGATCATCGACACCCAGAAGCTGGGCCCGAACTTGGAGGCCAATCCGGACGGTGGAGGTCATGTCTCAATCCGGCCGAAGGACATGAGCCAGATGGAAGGCTGGATCGAGTCGCGAGAAACGGCGAACGTGAATCCGCATCCGTTCACCCAGGAGTTGATGGATGCCATCGTCGATGCATCGGAAATCGCCGAATGAGCGCCCCCGACCTGGCCACGCTGATCCTTCCACGCCTGGATGCCTCGACCGCCGCGCTCTCCGCGCGACTGTTGTCCCGGGGCCTGGAACCGAAGCGTGACCTGGGCCACTACACCTCCAGGTTGCTGGCCCTGTGTGCCTACGCCTCATTCGACGACGGCGCGGAGGAAGGGACGATCGACGTCATGCTGGAGTTCACCAGGCGGGCTGACGGCTTTTCGGTCGCCATGGGCGTCTACCGCGAATCCGGAAGGATCATCGAGGAGAGTCCGCCCATCGAGGTCTCCGGTGAGTTCACGCCGTCCGCGTCGGCCCAGGTCATGGACGAGTTCGACGCCATGATCGATCGCGCGTACGACCTGATCGTCTCGGAGATCGCCGGAAACTCCGAGGGGCTTTGAGGCGCGCACTAGGGGAAGTGCTCCCGAGAGCTTGGGGTGTCACCCTGTACGAGATCCAGCACCTCCCGGGTCTTGGGTGCATGGACGCGACTGGAATCCCAGTTGATCGTCCCGGTCTCCGAAGGAGTCGAAGGCGGCGGTCCAGCGCTGGCCTTGGCAGTAGTGAAGTGAACACTTAGGAGCTTCGGCGGCGGCTACCCACGTTCCGCACAGACCGAGAACGGCCGAGGGGGCGATTGAGCCAAGGGTGAGCGATGGCGGGTCCACCGCTTGTAGGGGCTGGGTGCCTGTCGCCTCCCCATGCCCCTTGACCTGGCGTTGGTAGGTAAGGGGGCTTCCGGTGCTGGTCCCTCGATTCCATGGCGTCTCGCGAGGGCGGCGGCAACTCGCACAGTGCCAGCGGCAACGGCTTGCCGGCGCGTAGCCTGTGGTCACGGCATGGATCGGGACCCGTGTCCGTCTGATACGCGGCTGCAACGGTGACGCACGTATGACGCACAAGGCTCTCAAGGGGATGGATTCCATCCTCGAAACCCCACCTGACCTGCATGTTTCCCGGGAGGCGCGAACTGCTCACCTTTCCGATGACGCATCATGTGGAGTGCGTGGCGATTCTGGAGCCTGCCGGAAAGGCCGTCTGACCTGCGGGTTCGAGTGGTGTGCGCTATGTGCGGTGTGGGCGTTACGGGCGATATCTTGACGCCGAAATGACGCTCTCCGGGGTATCTTGGCGCTCATTTGACGCTCCTTCGGATGGGGTGTCAGGAGCGTCGAGGTCCTGGTCAGGTCGCCGGTAGTGGCTGAGGAGTATCCGTCCGATGGGGGGGGCCTGATCTCCCGCGACTGCGCGTGAACGTGCCAGAGTGAAGCGCTGACACCACGCCAGGGGATCGGCTGATGCGCCAACTCGGGCAGTTGGCGGCTGAAGTCCTATCACTCGTGCAGCGATTGAGGGCCGGAGGGCGCTGACCTGGGGTTTCTCGGTGAATGGTGCGTTGACCTGGGAAAACTCCTCTCCGTAGTTCTCACCGGCCAACGCCGTTTCCCAGGCTCATGTGCCCTGGATGTGCCCTCGCAGAGCGGAGTGTTTGGCCAGCCATCACCGGTTGCATTCATCGATGCTCAGTGCTGCGGAAGCCGCCACAGATGCGTTCCTGCGCGAGCTCGGTCCGCAGGAGTCTCGCGGACGAGGTGGTACAGGTTCTCGAAGTACTCCTGCCAGCGGTTCGGATCCGGCATGCGTTCTGCGCCCTCTTCGCACGCTCGGCCTGCACCAGCGGTTGCAAGCTCTCCCAGACTGAGATCACCCACCCACCGAGGTATCCGGAGACGGGTTCGATGTCCACCACCCCGTGGGCGACCATAGCCCCGAGATTGTCATAGAACCAGGCCAGTTCACGGACCAGATGCCGATCATCCTCGGGTAGCCCAGCCAGTCCGGCTGACAGGTCATACGCAGACAGCTGTTCGTGCACGACCTGCCGTGCCTGTGCCAGCCGCACGCTTCGATGCTCGCGGAAGAGATCCACAAGTACGGGCAGCGTGTTGGCATGCTCGGTCAGCCGCAGTTGTCGAAACGAGACGGCTCCGGTCACTGCGAGCGCTACCAGCGACACCACGAGGGCTGCGATCTCCAACATGCCTCCGTTACCAGCTGTTGTATTCCCGGTCCTTATCCGTGTCGCAGTGAGGCCGATCGAAGAACGGGATGCCGTCTCTGGCGAGGGAGCCGTTGTGGATGCGGTGTGGTACTGGCTATTGGCGCAAACAGTCACCCCGGACCGCGACGCCGTCGAGCGCGTGGCCCGGGGTGCACGGGTGAGTGCGGCTTGGGCTGCGTGGTATCCGCCGGGTCGTTCGGGAGGGATAGGGGGTCGACGGGGCCTGGCGGTTGGACATCGACTGCCTCCATGCCAGGCAGAAACGCGTGGTCAGGACCGGTGTTAGCGTGCTGGGCGCGCTCGGGTACCGGAAGGATGCGGCGCCGGGTGAGTTCAGCTACGTCGATCAAGGGGGCGGCGACGATGCGCGGGACCAGTCCAGCTCGCCACGGGAGCCGAGATCGTCGAGCACCAGGCGATGAAGCTTGGCCCACACCCTGGCCTTCGACCACTCGCCAAAGCGTCGGTGGGCCGTCGCTCCCGACGGCCCGAACGACGCGGACGGCAACTGCTGCCACGTGCAGCCCGATGTGGCCACGAACACGATCGCAGCCAGCACCTCCCGGTCACCGTGCCGGCGTCGGCCGCCGCCTTGAGGCCGTGTTGGAGCTTCTGGGACGACCCGCTGGAACAGCTCCCACAACTCATCCGGCACCAGTCGCTCAACGATCGAAACCACGACCGACAGACTACCCATCCAAATGAGATGGCGTCTTTAGACCGTGTCCTATGTGGTGAGGCGTCGTTGGCCTGTTCATGGGGCGGGGTACATGGAGTTGGATTGTTCCGGACGGCTTGTGGGAGATCGCAAAGCCGCTGATTCCTCCATCACGAGTGCGGCCGCAGGGCGGCGGAACGCAGGACACGCCTGATGAGACGCTGTTCGCGGCGATCATCTACGTGCTGGTCAGCGGCTGCGCCTGGCGGGCTCTGCCACCGTGCTTCGGCATATCGAAGTCGACGGCCCACCGGCGGTTTCTGATCTGGTCGAGAGCCGGTGTCTGGGGCCGCCTGCACGAGGCGGTGCTGCACCAGCTTGACGACGCCGGCCTCATCGATGTCACCCGCGTCGTCCTCGACACCGCCCACGTCAGGGCTAAAAAGGGGGCGAACACACAGGTCCGAGCCCCGTGGACCGCGGCAAACCGGGTTCCAAGATGCACGTCCTGTCGGACGCGAACGGACTGCCCCTTCTCGTCGGCGTCTCGAGCGGCAACACGCACGACAGTGAAGGGCTGAAGCCGATGCTCGAGGGTCACCAAACGAGACACGACCCTCACCGGGGCCGGTACTTCAAGCCTCAGCGCCTGCACGCAGACAAGGCCTACGATCGTGCCGACCTGCGGAAATGGTTACGTGGCAAACGCATCGGGGTCCGGATCGCGCGCAGGGGTATCGAGTCCAGCGAACGGTTGGGCCGTCGCAGGTGGGTGATCGAGCGCACCATGTCGTGGCTGTCCGGCTACCGCCGACTCAGCCCCCGCTACGAGCGAAATCCCCGCAACTACCTGGCCTTTCTCGGACTTGCCGCAGCCATCTGCTGCTACAAGCGACTCGTTCGCCTCACCACATAGGACACGGTCTTAGTTCCAGTTCAGCCGACACTTGACAGGTTGCGCACGGTGCCGTGCGCGGTCACAGGGCCGTCGCGCGCGTGGTCATGGATGTGTCGCTGCCAGTTCGTCGGCGTGTTCGCCGGTGACCAGGAAGACCACGCGGCGGGCGACTGAGACAGCGTGGTCGGCGAACCGTTCGTAGTAGCGACCGAGCAAGGTGACGTCGACGGCGGTCTCCACTCCGTGGTGCCAGCGGTCGTCCATGAGGTGCTGGAATATCCGGGGTGCAGTTCATCGATCCGGTCGTCGTCCTGCTCCATCTGGTCCGCGGCGTCCAGGTCACGGGTAACGAGAACGTCGGCGGCCTGTGCCATCAGACGCTGGGCGAGCTGGCTCATCTCCAGGATGGTTCGACGCAGGTCCTGCGGCACGGCCTCCCCGGGGTAGCGCAGCCGGGCCAGCTTGGCGACATGCTGAGCCAGGACCGAGCAGCGTTCCAGGTCCGCGCTCATGCGCAGCGACGTGACGACCACCCGCAGGCCGGTTGCGACCGGCTGCTGGCGCGCCAGGACCGCGATGGCCTTGTCCTCCAGATCGCGTTGCAGGTCGTCGACCTTGGTGTGAGCGGAGATCACGCTCTCCGCGAGCTGGAGATCGGCATCCAGCAGCGCGCTTGTTGGCCCGGCCCAGGGCCGAACCGACCCGGTTGGCCATGTCCACCAGGGCCTCGCCGATCGAGGCCAGTTCCTCCTGGTACGCCTCCCGCTTACGAACCCCACTCCCGCTTGTCTGCCCCTGGTCCGCGACACTGTCAGACTCCCACACCCCCGCGCGAGCAGGGACATCAGCTTCCCGCCGGACACAGGGGGCCTACGCCGCTGGACGACGCGCCGGTGGCCTGGAGCGGTAGTGGCCAGCCGGGTGGGCGTAGGGTCGAAGTGCGGAGGTCACAGCTAGTGATGTGGCCCTGACCTTCGCCCATGAGCCCGGTCGGCTACGCGCGGGCCGGGCTCGCCTGCGGCGCGAGTGGCTGCGTTACACGGCCAGGTCCCGGAGGCGTGTTTCGCCGGTGGCTGGTGAGACGGCGGGTTGATCGCGGCCCAGCTCAAGGATTCGCAGTGCTGGACGAGGCGTTCGTGGTCCCGGACATGCCGGCGGGCATACGTCACCCTCCGAGGGCCACCTCAAGTCACCTGCAGCGGGCAGGAGTACGCCTGCACTGGTTAGACGCCTCGCCGGGGAGGGCGCCACTCCCAGTCGGCTGAGCAAACCGGTGTCTCGGGGCAGACGCCGAGTGCCTGCGTTCCGGCCATAGCCCTGCCGGGTCAGGGGGGTGTGAGGGTGTCGAGTTGCGTGGCGAGGTCGGGGTGGGTGCCGGTCAGGTGGGGGCGGGTGGCGTTGAGGGGATGGATCAGTTCGGCGGCGTCGTCGTGGGCGAGCGCTGTGTGGAGTTGGCTGAGGGGGAGGCGGGCGGCGTCCGGCAGGTCGGTGAGGGCGGTGATCTGGCCGGCGAGGCGGCGCAGGTCGGCTGCGTTGCGGCGGGCCCAGGTGGCGGTGGTGCGTTCGGCGGCGCGGCGTTCGCGGGTGGCCTGGACGCGTTGTTCGCCGGTGGTTCCGGCCGCGCCGGGGCGGCCGCGCAGGTAGCGGCGTTCGGCGGCCTGGCGGCTGGCGACGCCGAGAGGGTGGGCGAGATCGGCCCAGCTGGCCCCGGCGTCGCGGGCGGCCTCGATCAGGCCGGTCTCCCATCCGGCGAGCCGCTCACGCACCTGCCGGAGCAGGAGGAGGGAGGCCAGGGCCTGGTCCGTGCTGGCCTCCTGGGCTCCGGGGGTGCCGGGAACCGGATGCCGGGCGGTGTGCAGGGCGTCGTCTATGGCCTCCAGGGCCGCCGCCGCGGCGAGGAACGACGTCGGGCTGCTCGCGTCGGCGCTGGGTGAAGCCGGCTGGTCGGCCGGGGCCATGGGCACCTCCCTCGGGTTGTCATCCTACGGACGACACCGTGTTTGTCATCTATTGGATGACATGTTACAACGGTTGCAGTGAGGCGCATTGGCAGCAACTGCCTGAACCTTCTGGAGGTGTTTTCCGATGTTGATGCGCACTGACCCCTTCCGTGAGCTCGACCGGCTGGCGCAGCAGCTGATGGGCCCCGGCACCTGGTCGCGGCCGTCCCCGATGCCCATGGACGCCTATCGCGAGGGTGACCAGTACGTGGTGGCCTTCGACGTCCCCGGCGTGAGCGCGGACGCGATCGACATCGACGTCGAACGGAACATGCTGACCGTCAAGGCCGAGCGTCGCCCGGTGGCAAAGGCCGACGACGTGCAGATGGAGCTGTCGGAGCGGCCGCTGGGTGTCTTCTCCCGCCAGCTGGTCCTGGCGGACACGCTGGACACCGAGCACATCCAGGCCGACTACGACGCCGGCGTGCTCACCCTGCGCATCCCGATCGCCGAGCGCGCCAAGCCCCGCAAGATCGCCATCGGCGTCGGGTCCGGCCGCAAGGAGATCTCCGGCTGAGCTGGACCGCCAAGGGCTCGACAGCGGCGGAGGACGGGCATCTGTTCGCCCCTCCTGCCTGTCCTCCGCACCGCGAGGGCCAAGGGAGAGCGGAGCCCTGAGGCGGCTGTGCGACCAGATGCGTTCCTCGGCTGTGGTGCTTGCCCTGCTGGGCGCCCACCTGGTCGGCGGGTACGTGCCGGACTTTCCGCGTCTGCCGGAAGCGCGGGAAGGCTTCGCCCTGATCCTGCTCAACCCGATGCAGAGCACCGAGCCGCTGCCCCGCAGCGGTCCGTGCGGGCCATCACGGCCTGAGTCGAGGGCGCCACCGAGCAGACCGCGGCCTGGGATGTCAGCGCCGGCACTCGCAACGGTCTGTGACGCCGTCGGCAACGACCTGCTCCGGCTTCCCGCGGACCACAGCCTGCCCTCCGGCCGCCCCGGACCACCTGACAATCCATCCGCCGGTGACCGCGCAGCGGCACCACGAACTGGTGACAGAAAGGCAATCACCGCAGTGATCTCCGACCGACCCGCACCGTTCCAGCAGCCCTACGACAGGGCGTACGAGCAGATGGTGGAGAAGGTCCGCTACGACGGCGCCTATCCCACCCGTGAGAAGGCCGAGGAAGCCGTCCGCCTGGTCCTCGCGGGACTGGGACGTCAGCTGACGGGCGACGAACGCGTGGAACTGGCCGCCCGCCTGCCCTTCGAGGCTGCACGCGTCCTCACCGCCCAGGTCCCCGACACCCAGTCCCTCACCGGCTGGGCCTTCGTCAAGGAGCTCGCCGCCCGCACCGGAGCCTCGCAGGCCACGGCCCGCTGGGACACCGGTTCCGTCTTCTGCGCCGTCGCGGCCTGTGCCGGTCCCGACCTGCTGACCCGCATCCTGCGTCGCCTTCCCTCCGGCTACGCGCTGCTGTTCGGCCGTGCCGAACTCGCCCGCGCCGCGTAGTCGGCGGCGGGTGTGGTCAGGGCGGACAGCGACGACCACTGCACCGCTGTCCGCCCAACGCTCGCGCGCGATCGACCGGCCGGTCGCAGGGTCGCAGGAACGAAGTGGCGTATCACGCGGAGAACACCGGCTGGCCGGCCGCGTCAGGCCAGGGAGACAGCCCTGACAGGAGGCGAACATGACGGAGCACAGTCAGGGGGACCCTTCACTGTTCGAGGCTGAAGCCCTCGGACCGGACGAGCTTGCTCGCAAGATAGGCCAGTTGCAGCGGGAAATCGGCCAGCTCGAAGAAGCCGTGGTCGCACATGCGGTGATCGACCAGGCCATCGGCGTCGTCGTCGCCCTCGGTGGCCTTCCTCCCGACCAGGGCTTTGCCGTCCTGCGGACGGTCTCCCAGAACACGAACATCAAACTGCGGGAGGTCGCGGAACAAATCGTCGGCTGGCCCGCAAGCAAAGAGCTGTCCGAGGACATCCGGCAGGCCCTTGAAGCCGCTCTGTCCCAGGCGGGCTCCGCCTGAACCCGGGTACGAGTCAGGTGAGCCAGTCGATCTTCAGGACCAGAGAACGCAGGGTCCGGTCCCGCACATCACGCAGCGCTCCATGCCCGTTCGCCATAGCCACGCGGGAGCAGGGCCAACCAGATGGCGCCCTGCCCGAGCGGGGCCGCGCACCGAGCCGGCTGGTCGCAGACTTGAGGGAGGGGCCGCGACCGCGAGAGGGCCGGTGAGTGATGGCGGAGGAACCGGGGGCCGCGCTGGCCCTGTTTCTGGAGCGCTCGCACACCATCACCCCGCTGCAGGTACCGCAGCTGGTCCACGAGACGGCCCGCCGGCTGGGACTGGCATCGGCGGCCGTCTACCTGGCGGATGTGCAGGAGGACCAGCTGGTGCCCCTGCCCGGCACGACCGGCAGCCAGGACGACGACGCCCTCGCGATCGAGGGAACGGTGGCCGGATGGGCCTACCGGACCATGTCCCTGCGGCTGTCGCGCCGTCGCCCGCTGGCGGTGTGGCTGCCTCTGGTCGACGGCATCGCGCGGATCGGCGTGCTGCGCGTCACCGCCGACCAGCTCACCCCCGCGCTGCTGGACGGCGCCACGCAGCTGGCCGCGGTGACCGCGCTGACCATCGTCTCCAAGAGCGGATTCAGCGACCTGTTCAGCCGAACCTCCCGCCGACGCCCGATGACCACCGCGGCGGAGATGGTGTGGGCGTTCTTGCCGCCGCGCACCCTGGGCACGCACAAGGTCACCTCCAGCGCCGTGCTGGAACCCGCCTACGAGGTCGGCGGGGACGCCTTCGACCACGGCCTGGACGACGGACGCCTGCACCTGACCGTGGTCGACGCGATGGGCCACGACCTGGCCGCGGGACTGGCCTCCGCCGTCGCCCTGGCCGGCTGCCGGTCCACCCGCCGCGCAGGCGGCACCCTGACCGACATCACCGACCGGATCGACGAAGACCTGCACCGATGGCGGCCCGGCGGCCTACTCACCGGCGTCTTCGCGCACCTCGACCTCGACACCGGGCAACTGAACTGGATCAACGCCGGCCACCCACCACCACTTCTGATCCGCGCACACCACGTCGTCCCGGGAGCGCTGGAAGCCCACGGCGAGCTGCCGCTCGGTCTCGGCCCGGGCTACCAGCCCTCCCGGACCGTGCACCGGGCCCAGCTGGAACCCGGCGACCGCGTCCTGATCCACACCGACGGCGTCACCGAGGCCCGCTCCGGAACCGGCCCGCGCTTCGGCGAGGAGCAACTCGTCGACTTCGTCACCCGCGCGCTCGCCGCCGGCGAACCCGCCCCCGAAGCCCTGCGCCGCCTCATCCACGCCATCCTCGACCACCACCACGGCCAGCTACAGGACGACGCCACCATCGTCATGGCCGAATGGCACCCGGACACCGACTCCACCAGCCCGTGAGAGCTGGCCGCTACGGAGTTGTGAAGCGACTTCAGCGGGATCCACTTCAGCGGTACACAGAGAGAGGCACTGGTATGGGAGGAGGAACTGTTCGTACAGCCCGCTGTCAGCACGGCGAGTGCCACGGACGGGGACCGCTGTGAGAAGGATGCGGCCGTGCGGGGTCGAGCCTGTCATCTTTGCATCACGCCAATATGGAGATTCGGGGTGCGTCGGGGTATGCCACTCGCTGGGCGCTCACGCGTTTGGATGCGAGGAAGCAGCTCTCTGGGCCGCGCCCGTTGCCCTGTGCCAGCCACGTCGGCTCGGCTGTACGGATCTCCTTGGGTTCACTCGGCGTCGTGGCGTCGGCCATGGCGTAAGCGGTCGCCGGCGGGACACGTGCCGCGCTGTCGCGTCGCCGTGACTCCCGCGGATCCCTCGACGGGCACCGAGGGCATCCTCATTCGCACGTCTGTGCCATTCGGCTGGCGACGGACACCCGCTTGTACCTCGGGCCTGGCCGGCTCACCTGAGCTGTGCCAGCTTGTAAGTGTCCTGTTTGTCCGGAATGGCTGTGGCACTGAGCGCCGTCCTCCTGCGAGCGCGGTTCGAAGAGTGGAGGAAACGGCCGATGGCAGGTGGCGGACGGCCGTCGGGTCCGGCCCCGACCGGTGGGTCACGACGCCCGGGACCGGACGGGATGCCGGCGCTGGAGCGGTCGAAGCGGTTGGAGTGGCTGAGGCGGGTACGCGGCATTGTGGTCGGCGCCGCGGCTGCGGGCCGTGCCCGGACTCGTGCCATGGGACAGCGGGTGGGGCAGCTGCCCCCGCCTCCGGGGCCGTTCCGCCCCGGATTCTGGCGCAGTCCGATCCGGGGTCCCTGGCTGACCTCGGTATTCGGCCTGGTCCTCCTGGTCGGCATTCCGCTGCTGTTCCTCACCGGGTTGCTCTCCTACGCCGCCTACAACCCCGACTTGAGCCCCCTCAACGACGAGACCCCTGACAAGGGTGTCCTGGGCTTCTACCTCTTCAGCTGGCCCACGCATCCATACTGGCTCTACCGGCTGCTCCAGGGCGTGCACGTGACGCTGGGTGTGGTCCTCGTACCGGTGCTGTTGGCCAAGTTGTGGTCGGTGATCCCGAAGCTGTTCGCATGGTCGCCGGTACGCTCCGTCGCCCACGGCTTGGAGCGGCTGTCCCTGCTGATGCTGGTCGGCGGTGTCATCTTCGAATTCGTCACCGGCATCCTGAACATCCAGCTCTACTACGTCTTCCCGGGCTCGTTCTACCGTCTGCACTTCTACGGCGCCTGGGTGTTCATCGCCGCCTTCGCCGTCCACGTGTGTCTCAGACGCTGTTGTCTTTCCGGACATGAGGGCGGTGTTTTCGCTGGTCAGGCATAGTGCGGGTGGTTCGGTGGGAGTGGTGGCGTGTCGTGTCGTCG
>NZ_JBIVXP010000037.1:0-38147 GCF_044769305.1 Streptomyces sp. NPDC090499 | reverse complement strand
GCGTTCAGCGTGGCCTGGCCGTCCGGGACGAAGGTCAGCTTCGTGTCACCGAGCGTCAGCGTCCGCACACCCGAAGGAGTCCGAAACCGCTCGTCGGGGGTCGCTGTGGTGTCCGTCATGGGTCTGTCCTCCATTGCAGCACCTTAGTGCTTACGCCTTAAAAGGTTATGGCTATATCTATCATAGGTTGAAGGAGCTTGCTAGTCTGGTCCCATGACGACATCGGAAGCGCAGGAAGCAGCGCGGTGGTGGGAGCTGGGCAAGCTGGTGCACGAGCTGGACATGCAGAACAACTCACGCCTGCGCGAGCGCGTGGCCAAGATCGGTCTCACCGTCGGGCAGGCCTCGGCCCTGCGCCAGCTGACAGGGCCGATGACCCTGAGCGAGCTGGCCGCACGGATGGGGGGTGAGCCGTCGAACGCCATCGTCGTGATCGACAAGCTGGAGAGCCAGCGGCTGGTCGAGCGGCGCCCCCATCCCACCGACCGCCGGTCCAAACAACTCAGCCTCACGCCCGAGGGCGCCGAGCAGCGGGAAACACTGCTGAAACTCCTTCACGAGGAACCTCTCGCGACGGGTCTGACCGAGCAGGAGCAGGACACCCTGCAGGACCTGGTGCAGAGAGCCATATCCGCTGCTCGGACCCCCGAGGCCTGAAAGCGCCGGACAGCGGACCGCATCAGCAATCGCTCGTCCGTGGCTGATCTCGGCGCCTGCCGTTGCTGAACGCGAGCGGACGGCGGCTCTGGCAGGCGCCGAGGGGTGCGGGCGATTCGCCGGCCGATGAGCCGTCCGCCGCCGTACACAGTGGCGCCGTGGATCCTCGCCGACAGAAACGGGCGGGGTCGTCGATTCGGCGAGGAGCGTTACCGCATGTTCCTCGGACGTCTCACGTGTACCCCAGGTCGTCACCTGCCACGGGACGCCCCGCGAGCAGCACCAGCCGTACCGCCTCGGCGTCCAGGAGGGGCAGCGCCTGGGCCATCGGAACACTCAGCAGCACCAGGTCGGCCGGCGTACCCGGGCGGATTCGCCACGGCGGGTCACCGGGGGAGTGAGCGGGGGAGAGATAGCCCGCCAGCGCCTGGGCGGGAGCGAGCCGTTCATCGGGTCCGAGGACCGCACCCGAGCCGGTGCGCCGTCCCACGGCGGCGCGCATGACCGCCCAGGGGTCGAGCGGCCCGTAGGGCGCGTCGCTGGACAGGCCCAGCGGAATCCCGGCCGCCCGCAAGGACGCACAGCGGTACAGGTCAGCGTGTTCTTCGGCGGGTGTGCCGCGCAGGTAGTCGTCCCCGCGGTCGGCCAGGAAGCCCGGTTGGGTCACCACGCGCAGGCCCAGGCGCCGTATGACGGGAACGGCCTCCGGGGGAGTCAGCGACGCGTGTTCCAGTCGGTCGCCGGGGAGTGCCCCCACCTCCTCCAGCACCGCGAGGAACAGCAACAGCGCTTCGCGGGTCACGCAGTGCACGGCGACGGGCCGACCGGTCCGGTGCGCGGCCTCGACGGCCTCGGCGAGTTGGTCGTAGCCGGGCAGTGACGAGTCGGCGATGACGATCTTCCACGGGCCGGGCCGGGGGCCGGGCCGGGAGGCGTAGTGGAGCGGCGCGCCGAGCAGGTGCACCCGTTGCGGCAGTTCCCCGCAGGCCATCGCTTCGGATACGGCGGCGACCGTGGCGGCGTCCAGGTCCGGCGTGGCGTCGGTGACCGTCGTGATGCCGTATCCGGCCAGCCGTCGGCCCAGGCCGGCCAGCGACGGCGGATCGCCCGACGGCAGGCGGCCACGCAGCCAGCCGTCCGCACGCCACAGCCGTCCGGTCGGGCGGCCGTCGGCGTCCCGTTCCACCCCGGGATGACCGGCTGTGGCCAGGCCGACCGCGGCTACGGCACGGGAGTTGAGCACCCACAGCGCGCCGCTGCGGTGCTGCATCCGTACCGCCACGTCGCCGCGCAGCGCGTCCAGCCCGGCCGCGTCCAACTCGCCCGCCACGGACTCGTGGTAGCGCACCGCCCGGATCCAGCCGTGCCGGTCGGGCACTGCGCGGCGCAGCGCCTGTGCCAGTCCTCGTGCGTCATGGACGGTGGCCGGGTCGCAGGCGGTGGAGGCGAGGTCCGCCGCGGTGGCGAACAGGTGCAGGTGATGGTCGGTCAACCCGGGCAGGAGCGCTCCGCCGTGGGCGGGGAGTTCGTGCTCCGCGCGGTCCGCGCGCGGCAGAGCGTGGCCGGTCTCCAGCACCCGGCCGTGTCCGATCCGGACGTCGAGGAGCGCTCCGTCGACCTCCGCTCCGCGGATCAGCAGGCCGGTCACGGTACGGCGATCCCGAGCCGGCGCAGTACCGCGCCCGTGTCCGCGCCCAGCGCGGGCGCGGCACCGGCGGGCGTGCGGGCCACCGGCACCGCCACCGGGACCAGTCCCTCAGCGGTGTCCACCTGCCAGCCGTCCCCGCCGCCGGAAGGCACCACGCGTGCCGTGGAGGCCGTGCGCCCGCGTACCGTCGCCGCCACCACATCGGCCATGGCCACCTCCCGGAGCACTCCGCGCCCGTCCTCGGGTTCGGACATCGCCAGAGCCGCGGCCGTCAGGCCGGTCAGGGGGTCGGCGATCGCGTCTCCGCAGAAGACCGGCGCTCCGTCGCCGTCGAAGGCCAGCAGGCCACCGGCCGCGGCCACGTCGTCGCCGAACCCCACCCGGTCCACGGACCGTCCGTAGGCGGTGATCGACACCCAGGTGCAGCCGCGCTCCACCTCGGCCGCCGCGTCCAGGCCGAACCGGGCCAGCGCCCGGGGACGGGAGGCCTCGACGACCACGTCCGCCGCGCGCACCAGCGCCTGCAGCGCCGTCCGCCCGGCACGGTCGGACGGGTCCAGGGCCACCGCGCGGTGCCCGGCGTGCAGCAGGTCGTAGAAGGCCTGACTGCCGAACCTGGCACCGTCCGGCCGCGAGGGCAGCTCGACCTTGACCACCTCCGCGCCCGCCAGGCCCAGCAGGTGCGCGCACAGCGGACCGGCCCACAACGCGCTGAAATCGACGACCAGCATGTCGCGTACCGAACGGGGCCGGCCCAGCTTCGGCATCGGGTTCGTCGCCTGGCGTTCCCGCACCGCTCCGGCCGCCAGCCCGAGCAGCGCCACCCGCTCCTCCAGTTCGGCCAGCGGATGCGTGGCGAGCCAGTCGGCCAGTCGCCGCGGCAACCGCTCGTCCAGCTCGTGCCCGATCGCCGCGCTCCACAGCGCCGGGTCGTCCGGTCGTACGCAGGACACCGCCGCCCAGCCGTCCGCCGCGGGCAGCAACCGGCATCCGCCGCCCACCGAGACCCGTCCCTGGCGGGTGCCGCCGGTCAGCGCGGCCCGCTCGGCCAGAAGCCGTCCGCCGTCCACCCGTACCGGCAGGCCGCCCTCGGCGCCGGCCCGCCGGATGTGCTCGGCCAGGTCCGTGGCGAGACAGGCCGCCTCGCCGATGGGCACCGACGGAGCCCGGTCGGCGTGTCCGGTCAGCCACATCACCCCGCTGCGTGCCCAGGCGTCCGTCGCGGCGGAGGCTGACCTGCATGACCACGTGACCATGTTCGGATGGTAGAACGAGGAGGTGGCTGCCCCAACAGTGATCGGTGTCGAGGACCTGGCCGCGGGTGCGGCTCAGGCGGATCTGCTGGGTCCGGGCGGGGCGGTCGACCGTCCGCTGATCGTCGTGGATCTGGACCGGCCGGTCACTGACAAGACGGTGGCGCGCCAGGCGGCGCGGCAGGCCGCGGACTGCGATCGTCTGCTGGTGGGCCTGACTCGAAGGGACGACGGCCCGCACCGCCTGTCCGATCCGCTGCTGGACGCGCTGGACCTGACGCTCGTGCCCGGCGGCGGCAGCGCCGATCGCCGTGTGGTCGCCGTGGACGACCCCGAGGCGACGGCCGGTGCGCTGACCCGCGCCGCCGGGGAGAGCCCGGAGGCCGCCGTCATCCTCGGCCGCCTGCTGCGCACCGGCTCGCGACTGACCGTCGGCCAGGCCCTCGACGCCGAGTCGCTCGCCTACTCCACGCTGCTGGCGGGCCGGGGCTTCGCCCACTGGCTGGCCGTACGCGGTCACCGCCCACCGCCGCCGCCCGCCGCGGCCGATCCCGTGCTCGTGTGCCGGGACGGGGACGTGCTCCGGGTGACACTCAACCGGCCGGAACGGCACAACGCCTACGGCCGGGAGCTGCGCGACGCCCTCGTCGCCGTGCTCGACCTCGCGCTGCTGGACGACAGCGTGGCGGAGGTCGTCCTCAGCGGCAACGGACCTTCCTTCTGCTCCGGCGGGGACCTCGGCGAATTCGGTGTCGCCCGGGACCTGGACACCGCCCATCTGGTCCGCACCCGCGCCGGCGCCGCCCTGCCCCTGCACAAGCTGCGCGAGAAGGTCACCGTCCGCGTCCACGGCAACTGCATCGGTGCCGGGATCGAGCTGCCCGCCTTCGCCTCGCGGATCGTCGCCGACCCGGCGACCGTCTTCCGCCTCCCCGAACTCGCCATGGGCCTGATCCCCGGCGCGGGCGGAACGGTCAGCATCCCCCGCCGCGTCGGCCGCTGGCGCACCCTCTATCTCGTGCTGGACGGCGGGCCGCTCACCGCCGAGCGCGCCCTGCGGTGGGGTCTGGTCGACGAGCTGAGCTCGTGCGGCCCCACCGGCGCCTGACCCGGACGTGCGCCCATGTGCGGGTGCGGGGATCTCGACACCCTTGCGATGAGGTCATACGATAGGGCTTCCAGAAAGCCTTTCATTAGCGCGACAGGAAGCAGTCGAAGCGCATGTGACCTGCGGTGTCATCGCGGGAACCGAGCGCCGGACGCATCCTGGAGGAGCCGCCTCCGCGCCGCACGGTCAGGCACCGCCATGGGCCGCTGCCGACCGTGACGCCACCCACGATGTCCGCACCCACGGGAGGGTCGCGCAGATGATCGAGACCAGTGTCGGATCGTTCTCGCCGGAACGCCGCATGCTCATCGACGGCAAGCTCGTCGAAGCGGCGTCCGGCAAGCTCTTCGACAACATCAACCCCGCTACCGAGGAAGTGCTCGGAAGCGTCGCCGACGCGGGTCACGAGGACATGGAGCAGGCGATCGCCTCGGCCCGGCGGGCGTTCGACGAGACCGACTGGTCGACCGACCATGCCTTCCGCCGGCGCTGTCTCGAACAGTTGCAGGAGGCCCTGGAGTCGGAACGCGAGCAGATGCGGGCCGAACTTGTCGCCGAGGTCGGCACCCCGGTGCGGGTCACCCGTGGCGCGCAGTTGGACCTCCCCCTGGAGGACGCCTTCCGCTGGCCGGCCGAGCAGATCGACCAGTTCGCGTGGGAGCGGCAACTGGCCGACGGCAACGCGTTCGGCGTGGCCAGCAAGCGCAAGGTGGTGAAGGAGCCCCAGGGCGTCGTCGGCGCGGTCCTTCCGTGGAACTTCCCGTTCGAGGTGGCCGCCAACAAGCTCGGTCCGATCCTCGCCACCGGTAACACGGTCGTCGTCAAGCCCGCACCGGACACTCCGTGGAGCGCCACCCGCCTGGGTCGGCTCATCGCCGAGCACACCGACATCCCGGCCGGTGTGGTGAACATCGTGCCGTCCTCGGACCATCTGGTCGGCGAGGACCTCACCCTCGACCCACGGGTGGACCTGATCTCGTTCACCGGTTCGACGGTGACGGGCAAGCGGATCATGGAGAAGGGCGCCGCCACCCTCAAGCGGGTGTTCCTGGAACTCGGCGGCAAGTCCGCGATGATCGTCTGCGAGGACGCCGACCTGGCCGCGGTGCTGCCGGCCGCCGGCGGCGTCTGCACGCACGCCGGGCAGGGCTGCGCGATGCTGACGCGGGTGCTGCTGCCCCGGTCGCGGTACGCGGAGGGTGCGGAGATCCTGAAGTCGGTCATGGAGAACATCCGGTACGGCGATCCGACCGACCCGAACAACGTGCAGGGCCCGCAGGTCAGCGCGAAGCAGCGCGACCGGGTCCTTTCCTACGTCAAGAAGGGCATCGACGAAGGTGCCACGCTGGCCGTCGGTGGCGGCCGGCCGACCCACCTCGACAAGGGCTACTTCGTCGAGCCGACGCTCTTCCTCGACGTCGACAACTCCATGACGATCGCGCAGGAGGAGATCTTCGGTCCGGTACTCGCCGTGATCCCCTACGACGACGAGGAGGACGCGGTCCGTATCGCCAACGACAGCAGCTACGGGCTGTCGGGCGCGGTCCACTCCGCGTCCGCCGAGCGGGCCATGGCGATCGCGCGCCGCATCCGCACCGGGTCGATCTCGGTGAACGGCGGCATGTGGTACGGCGCCGACGGGCCGTACGGAGGCTACAAGAGCAGCGGTGTCGGCCGGCAGAACGGTGTCGAGGGCTTCGAGACCTACCTGGAGACCAAGCTCGTCGGTTACATCGGCTGAGCGGTCTCCGGCCACCGCGCCCGCAGCCCCCGCAGACAACCCGCGTTCGGCACAGAACCAGCAAGGAGTACCCGTGAAACGTCCCATGGAAGGCGTACGGATCGTCGAGGTCGCCCAGTACACGTTCGTACCGGCGTCCGGCGGGGTCCTCGCCGAGTGGGGAGCCGAGGTCATCAAGGTCGAGCACGCGGTCCGCGGTGACGCGCAGCGCGGCCTGGTGAAGGTACTCGGCCTCGACGTCGTCCCGACGACGTCCTTCTTCCCGATCATGGAGGGCCCGAACCGGGGCAAGCGCAGCGTCGGCATCGCCCTGGAGGTTCCGGAGGGCCGTGCCCTGCTGGACGAGCTGATCCGCTCGGCCGACGTGTTCGTCACGAACTTCCTGCCGAACGCGCGGGAGAAGCTGCGGATCAACCTCGACGACGTGCGCGCGGTCAATCCAGACATCATCTACGTCCGTGGCACCGGTTTCGGTGCCCGGGGCGAGGACGCGGGCACGGGCGGGTACGACAGCACGGCGTTCTGGTCCAGGGGCGGCAGCGCGGACGGCGTCACGCCCGACGACGCGGACCGCCTGGCTTCGATGCCGTCGGGCGCGTACGGCGACTCGATCGGCGGCATGACGATCGCCGGAGGCATCGCGGCCGCACTCTATGCGCGCAAGGCGACCGGCGAGCCGACGGTCGTGGACGTCTCCCTCCTCGGCGTCGGCGCCTGGGCCACCCAGTTCTCGGTCAACCAGGCCCTCCTCGTCGGCGGCCCCCTGCCCAAGGCGAAGCCTCCGCGGCACGGCTCGGCGTCGAACCCCCTGCACGGATCGTTCCGCACGGCCGACGGGCGCTGGCTGACCCTGGCCATGCTGCAACCCACCAAGTACTGGCCGGAGTTCTGCGAGCGCATGGGACGGCCGGACCTGATGACCGACCCCCGCTTCGCCGGGGACGCCATCCTGGCGAACGGTCCCGAGGGCGGTGCCGTCGTCGCGGAGATCATCGGCGGCATCACCCTGGCCGAGTGGCGTGAACGGATGCGGGGCGCGCAGGGACAGTGGGCGGCCGTGCAGAACGCCTACGAGGTCGGCATGGACCCGGCGCTCCGCGAGAACGGCCTCATCGCCAAGGTCGTCGACGCCGACGGGGTGGAGCGCGAACTCGTCGCCAACCCGGTGCAGTTCGACGAGACCCCCGTCGAGAGCCGCCGGGCGCCGCAGTTCGCCGAACACACCGACGACGTGCTCCGCGAACTCGGCAAGTCCGAGGAGGAGATCATCGACCTCAAGATCGCCGGTGCGGTCACGTGACCGCCGTCGACTCCCGGTCGGTCGTGGTCGTCGGCGCCGGCCTCGGCGGGCTGACGGTGGCGGAGGAACTGCGCGGGCTCGGCTTCGGCGGGTCCGTCGTCCTGGTCGGGGCGGAACACGAGGCGCCCTACGACCGGCCACCGCTGTCGAAAGAGGTGCTGAAGGGCACGCGCTCCAACCCGCCGTCGCTGCGTGAACCCGACGAGCTGGACGCCCTCGGCCTGGACCTGCGGCTGGGCACCGTGGCCTGCGGTGTCGACACCGCGGCCCGCCGGGTCCGGCTGCGGGGCGGCGGAGAACTGCCGTACGACGTGCTGGTCGTCGCGACCGGTGCGCGTGCCCGTGGCTGGGACGCCGCCGGTGGTGCGTCGAACGTCTGGAGCCTGCGCACCGCACAGGACGCCGCCCGCATCGGCGCCGCCGTCGCGCGCGGGGGCCGCATCGGCGTGCTCGGTGCCGGCTTCATCGGCTGCGAGGTGGCGGCGAGCGCCCGCGAGACGGGCTGCGAGGTCACCCTGGTCGAGGTGCAGTCGGCGCCGCTGGCACACGTGCTCGGTCCGGAGGCCGGAGCCGAGATCGCGCGGCGGCACCGGGCGGCCGGGGTCGATGTGCGGTGCGGGGTGACGATCGCCGACGCCGATCTGGCGGGCGACGTCCTGACCGGGGTCCGTCTCTCGGACGGTACGGGCGTCGCGGTCGACGGGCTCGTGGTGGGCCTGGGCGTCGTACCGGACACCGGCTGGCTGGAGGGATCCGGGATCGCGGTCGACAACGGCGTGGTGTGCGACGCGTCCGGGCGGACGTCCCAGGAGGGTGTCTACGCCGTCGGGGACGTCGCGCGCTGGGTGAACGCGCGCACCGGCCGTCACCGCCGTATCGAACACTGGACCACCACCATCGAGCAGGCGGCGATCGTGGCGAGCGACATCACCGGGCAGGAGCGGCGGGTGCTCGACGAGGTGCCGTACTTCTGGAGCGACCAGTACGGCACGAAGATCCAGTGCGTCGGCGAACCGGACGCCGGCGCCGACATCACCGTCCGGATGACCGGAGCGGACGGAGACCGTCCGATCTACCTCTACAGCCGCAGCGGCGCGCTGACCGGCGTGCTCGGATTCGGACTCGCCCGCGTCGTGATGCGCCTGCGGGCGCCGGTCGCGGAGCGGGCGGCACTCGGGGACGCTCTCGACCTGGTCGACGAGCTGTACCCGCGGGCATCGGCCCTGACGGATTCACCAACATGACAAGGACGGCGCGCCACCGCGCAGGCGGGGCGCGCCGACGAGGAGAGACGACATGACAGGTCGGGTTACGGGCAAGGTCGCGCTGATCACGGGTGCCGCTCGCGGACAGGGGCGCAGCCACGCCGTCCATCTCGCCCGCGAGGGCGCGGACATCATCGCGGTCGACTACCTCACCTCCTTCGACACCATCGCCTACCCGATGGCGACCGCAGAGGACATGCGGCAGACGGCGAAGGAGGTCGAGGCCCTCGGCCGCCGGATCCTCACCATCCAGGCGGACGTCCGCGACGAGGCCGCCATGCGGCAGGCGGTGGCCGACGGCGTCGCGGAGTTCGGCAAGATCGACATCGTGGTGGCCAACGCCGGTATCTGCGCGATGGAGAAGAACCAGCCTCTGCAGGCGTGGGTGGACGTCAGCGGCGTCAACTTCGGCGGCGTGCTCAACACTCTGAACGCGGCGATTCCGCACCTCGGTGCCGGTGCCTCCATGGTGGTGATCGGTTCCCTCGCCGCCCTGCTCCCCGACGGGGTGAGCCCGGAGCCGGGAGGCAAGGCCTACTCGTGGGCCAAGCGGTCGCTGGTCTCGCTGGTCAAGGATCTCGCGCTCGTCCTGGCGCCCCACTCGATCCGTCTCAACGGGGTGCACCCGACCAACTGCAACACCGACATGCTGCAGCACGAGGCCATGTACAAGTCCTTCCGGCCGGAGCTCGAACACCCCACCCGCGAGGACGCGACCAAGGCGTTCCCGGTGCTGCAGGCCATCCCGGTGCCGTGGGTGGAGCCCTCGGACATCAGCCAGGTGGTCGTCTTCCTGGGTTCGGACGAGTCTCGCTACGTGACCGGGCAGTTCATCAACTGCGACGCCGGAGGACACCTCAAGAGCTGACCGAGCGACGCACGGCTGTACCGCACGGAGGAGGACGGATGCGCGTCGGTTTCGTCGGGCTCGGTGACCAGGGCGCGCCCATCGCCGCGCGCATCGCGGCGGCCGGGTTCGACTGCGCGGTGTGGGCCCGGCGCCCCGAGGCGCTCGCCCCCTTCCGTGCCGGCCCGGCCCGCGTGGTCGATGCCCTCGCCGACCTCGGCGAGGGCATCGACCTACTGGGTACCTGTGTCTTCGACGCGGCCGGCACCCGGGAGGTCCTCTTCGGACCGGACGGCGTCGCACCGGCGATGCCGTCCGGCGCGACGATCGCGGTACACAGCACCATCGCGCCCGACGAGGTACGGGCACTGGCCGACGAGGCGGCGAAGCACGGTCTCCACCTGCTGGACGCCCCCGTGAGCGGCGGACGGATCCGTGCGGAGGCGGGCGAGCTGCTGACCATGGCCGGGGGCGAGCAGAGCACTTTCGCCCGGTGCGAGCCGGTGCTGCGGACGTTCTCCGCCGAGGTCGTGCACGTGGGACCCGTGGGGGCGGGCCAGCACGCCAAACTGCTCAACAACGCGCTGCTGGCCGCGCACCTCGCCCTCGCCGCGGACGCTTTCAGGATCGCGGAACTCCAAGGGCTCGATCCCGCGGCGTTCGGCAAGGTCGTCGCGGCGGGTTCGGGCCGGAGCTTCGGCGTGGAGATGTACGCACGCGCGGGCGGACTGGCGTCCGTCGCCCGTTCCCAGGCGAGGCCCACGCTCGGCAAGGATGTCGGACTGCTGGCCGGCTCGATCGGGTCCGAGGGCGACGGCGGGCTGCTGCTCCCGGCCGCCCGAGCGGGGATCGCCCGGCTCGACGCGGCCGCCGACGGTCAGGAGGTCACGTCGGCGGCCGCGGGTTCGGGCTTCAGGAGCTGAGCGTGATGGCGCGCTCCGGGCAGTTGGTCGCCCCGGCGCGCGCCGCGGCCTCGAACTCCGGGGGCACCGGCTTGTCGCTGCCGATGTTGCAGTAGCCGTCGTCGTCGACGGTGAACACCTGCGGGGCGACCGCGTTGCAGCGAGCGTGACCGCTGCACTTGGCCGGGTCGACGGATGCCTTCATGTGCGTGTCCTTTCCTGGGGGCAGCCGGGGGCCTGTCGGGCCGGTGCCGGATGGTTTCGGTCAGGCCTCGGCGCCGACCTGCGGGGGCAGCGCCGCGACGAGCGGGGTGTCGGCACCGACCGGACCCACGGACCGCGCTCCGCCAGGATTGCCGAGCGGCGCCCCGTTGACCAGCGGAAGCGTGAAGAAGGCGGCGTTGTCGGCGATCGAGGCCTGCAGCGCTTCCGGGACTTCCTGATCGAAGTAGATGGCGTCGTTCGGGCACACCGGTACGCAGGCGCCGCAGTCGATGCATTCCTCCGGATTGACGTAGAGGGCCCGGTCGCCCTCGTAGATGCAGTCGACCGGACACTCGCGCACACACGCGCGGTCCTTGAGGTCGACGCACTTGGTGGTGATGACGTACGGCATGACGAACTGTCTCCTCAAGTTCACGGCGCGAGCTGCGCCGACTCCGTGATCACGTCGGTGCGCGCCCGGTGGACGACGGCGTGCATCTCCGCGAGCGCGGTCAGCTTGACGCGCGGCCGCCCGAGCGGCTCGCCGCTCGCCCGCTCGTGGCGGTCGATCGACAGCCATGCGTCCCAGTCGACGGGCGCCGGGACACTGCGGCGGATCCACGCCTCCACCTCGTCCGGCGTGGCACTCGGACGCCCGTCGAGCCGCCCACCGTGCAGGTCGTCGAGAAGGGCCGCGACGGTGTCCTCGGCGTCGGACTTGTTGGTGCCGATCACTCCGGAGGGCCCGCGTTTGGCCCAGCCGACGACGTACTCGCCAGGCAGCGCAGCGCCGCCGGCGTCCACCAGCCGGCCGGCGACATTGCGCAGGACGCCGGTGCGTGGTTCCAACGGAAGGCCCTCCACCGGGCGCGCGCGATATCCGACCGCGCGTACGACGAGTCCGCACGGCAGTACCTCGTGCCGGCCGGTCGGCCGAGCGACGACGCGCCCGTCGGGACCGAGCTCCAGCGCGCTGTGCGCGGCACGGACTCCGGTCACGCGTTCGGCGGCCGGATCACCCAGGATCTCGACGGGCGAGCGCAGGAAGCGGAGCTCGATGCGCCGGTTGCCGGGCGTGGGGGAGCGCCGGGAGAACTCGGTGAGCAGCGCCACCCGCCGGGCCGTCGGTGAGTCCGGCCCCTGGGCCGCCAGCTCCCGCGCGCTGTGCGGGTCGAGCTGGAGGTCGGCCGGATCGACGACGACGTCCACGCCGTCGAGCCGGCCGAGCTCCAGCAACTCCGGGGTGCTGAAGGCGGCCTGGACCGGGCCGCGCCGGCCCAGAACGGTCACCTGGCGCACGGCTGACGCGGCGAGCGCGTCGATCGCGTGGTCAGCGGCGTCGGTGCGGCGGAGGGCCTCGTCGGGCAGTACGAGCATGCGCGCCACGTCGAGCGCGACATTGCCGTTTCCGACCACGACGGCACGGCTGCCGTCGAGATCGAACCGCCGGTGCGCGTGGGACGGGTGGCCGTTGTACCAGCAGACGAAGTGCGTGGCCGGATGCGATCCGGACAGCTCCTCGCCGGGGATGCCCAGCCGGGTGTCGAGCTCGGTGCCCATCGCGTACACGACCGCCGTGAACCGTTCGAGAATCTCGGCGCGGCTGATCACCTCGCCGAGCCCGATGCCGCCGAAGAAGCGGACGGCCGGGTGCGCGGCCGTCCGTTCGAAGACGCGGGCCACAGATTTGATCTTGGGATGGTCGGGTGCGACGCCGGCGCGCACCAGTCCGTAGGGGGTCGGCAGGCAGTCGAAGAGATCAACCGCGATGCCTTCGCGCACCAAGTGTTCGGTGGCGTAGAACCCGGATGGACCGGCACCTATGACGGCGATTCGGGGTGGGGGAGTCTGGGCCACGTCTCGGACCTTTCCGGCGGCGACGTTCGAGCGGAACCTGATCCGTCCCGGGCCTGAACATTTGATGGTGCGCCATACCGTAGCAATTACCGGAAGCGCACTCAAGCGCTGGGCGCAAGGCTGTCGTCCGAAGTCCGCGGGGGTGCTGACGTCGGCGCCGCACACTTCTTGCCGGGCGGAGTTGAGGTGCATACAGTAGGGCTATCAGTAAAGGTCGGTCAGAACGGAGGGCCGTAATGCACAGGCCTCTCACGGTCGAACATCTGGGGCAGCTGAATCTGTTCACGCAGTCCTTCGACGCCGAGCTGGAGCGGCAGCAGGACGTCTTCGGCGCCCGTATTCTGCGGCGGTGGGAGGACGGGCGGGCGGGCAGCAGGAACGCCCTGGCTCTGATCGGCCGCACCGGTATCGCGACATACGCCCCGGCCACGCCGGGCGGACCGGTCGCGCACGAGTTCACCGGCAACGGCCTCGGCTGGGACTCCGTGGAGTGGTCGGTGTCCTCCGTGAAGGACGCGGCCGCCTTGATGCGGGACCACGGCTTTCGGGTGACCGAGAGCGCCGACGCTCGCGCCTTCGTGGACCCCGAGGGCATGCACGGCCTGGCGATCATGCTCACGGAGCGCCGCGACGAGGCCCACGACCGTGACCTCGCGGGCTGGAAACCCAACTTCTGGTCGGACGAGCATCCCCTCGGTCTCCTGGGCGGCGTGACCGTCAAGGTGGTCGCGGTGGAGCCGGAGAAGGCCGCGGCCGGTCTCGCCGCACTGGTGGGCCGTGAGGCGTACGCTGTCGAGCGTAAACACGTGAACATGGCCGGCCACGGAGTGCGGTTCGGGGACCATGCCGTGGAGTTCGTCGGCTCGACGACCGGGTCCGAAGCGGACCTCGCCGGTGTCGCCCTGGCCGAGCGCGGGGAGCGCATCTTCTGCCTGACCTTCACTGCGCGAGACCTGCTCGCGGCGCGGGCCTTCCTGGTGGGCAGGGATGTGCCGTTCGAGCAGTTCGGCCGGTACAGCCTCCTGCTCGCCCCGGTCGACGCGGGCGGAGCCCGCATAGAGATCACCGACGTCGGCTGAGTCGATGACACCCCTGTTTGCAATTGGAGGATCGCATGCTGCCATCTGATGCCCAGATCGTCTCCGTCGACGACCACGTCATCGAGAACCCGAACGTCTGGGTCGACCGTCTGCCCGCGAAGTACCGTGAGATCGGCCCCCGGATCGAACACCGCCCCGACGGCAGCGACGTGTGGATCTACGAGGGCAAGCTCGCGGGCACCCTGGCCCTCAACGCCGTCGCCGGCAAGGACCCGAAGGACTTCGGTCTGGACCCGCGCAGCTACGACGACATGCTTCCGGGCTGTTACGACATTCATGACCGCATCAAGGACATGGACCTCGAAGGCGTCTGGGCCCAGATGTGCTTCCCGAGCATGGGCGGATTCGCCGGCAGCGGGTTCGCGAACTCGAAGGATCTCG
Organism: Streptomyces sp. NPDC090499; assembly: GCF_044769305.1. NCBI lineage: Bacteria > Bacillati > Actinomycetota > Actinomycetes > Kitasatosporales > Streptomycetaceae > Streptomyces > Streptomyces sp. NPDC090499. The sequence goes on along the minus strand of NZ_JBIVXP010000037.1, from coordinate 23,884 downwards.
ACCTTGCGACCGCGTGCGTCCGGGCCTACAACGACTTCATCCTGGACGAGTGGTGCGCGGCGTATCCCGAGCGCCAGATCCCGCTGGTGATGGTGCCGTACTGGAACGTCGAGCAGAGCGTCGCCGAGATCGAGCGCACGGCTGCGAAGGGCGCCAAGAGCGTCACCTTCCCGGAGCTACCCGACCGGCGTGGGCTGCCGTCGTGGCACACCGACCACTGGGACCCGGTCCTGGCGGCGGCCGCCGCGCATGACCTGCCGCTCTCGCTGCACTTCGGGTCCGGCGGCAGCCCCCAGGTCTCACAGGAGGGGAACTCCAGCAACTTCACCGTGGCGATCTCGCTGTTCGGCCTGAACTCGATGAGCGCGACCGCGGAGCTGCTGCTCTCGCCCGTGTTCCACAAGCACCCCAACCTGAAGGTCGCGCTGTCCGAGGGCGGCATCGGCTGGCTGCCCTACATGCTGGAGCGCATCGACACCGTGTGGGAGCGGCACCGCTGGTACAACGACGTCAACCGGGACGTCCGTCCCTCCGAACTGTTCAAGGACCACATCTTCGGCTGCTTCATCTCCGACCGGGCCGGTGTGTACGCACGCCACCTGATCGGCGTGGAGAACCTCATGTTCGAGAGCGACTACCCGCACTCGGACAGCAACTGGCCGCACACCCGCAAGCTGCTCGAACAGGTCATGCTCGACGTCCCGGACGACGAGGCCCGTCTGATGGCCGAGCTGAACGCCCGCCGTCTGTACAACTTCCCGCGCGCCGCGGCCTGACCTGAGGGTCCGTCTCCACCAGCCCGCCACTGGGACCTCTGCGGGTGGAGACGGACACGCCCAGGCGCCGCAGGACGCGCTGATTCCCTGCCTGGCCGTCAGCGTGAGAGGAGCTGTGCTCACCAGCGTGCCGGCGCCTCCGTGTCCACGCGCAGTGGACGATGGTAGGAGAGGTCCCTCCGGTCGCGTGTGCCCTTGAGGAAGCCCTGCTGCTTGAAAAAGGGCGCCTTGAGCATGGAGGCATCGCCGCTCATCGTCCACTCGACGGTGCTGCGGCGCACGGCGATCCGCCATTCCCCGTCACGCCGTTCGAGGCGGTCGAGGTAGCGGCCGCTGATCAGCTGCGCGGACGTCCCGTCATGACCGAGCAGTGCCACGAAGACGTAACTCTCGCAGTGCGCCTGGTCGCCGTCGATGTCGCAGGTGTGCGTCGTGATGTTGTGGGTGTGCAGCTGGGCGCCGGCGCTGTGGGTGGAGTTGGCCCACGCGGCGTACCGAGGGCCCGGATTGATGCTCCTGCCGTGTTCGTCGACACCGTCCTCGGTGTAGGCGGCGGTGAGCAGGTCGCTGTCGAAGCGGTCGTGGCCGCGGGCATGGCGCGAGACGCAGTCCAGGATCGCGGTCCGGTCCATGAGATGACGGACGTCTCGTTGCAGCTGTTCGAAAGCCACCTCGTCGATCATGCCATGACCCTCCAGTCGGCCCGACCGAGATGCATATGGTGTTCGCTGATTGCGAGAACTATATTCTCAGTCCGGATCGCCAACCGGCAACAGCCCGTTCCACGGAGGTGTGACCATGCGAATCGGCCTGACCGGAGGGGCCTCTTCGCCGGACAAGCTCGTCGACCAGGCGGTGCGGGCCGAGGCCGACGGCTTCCACGCACTCTGGTACGCCAGTACGGTCCTGGGGGATCCCCTGGTCGCCATGGCCCTGGCCGGCCGGGCCACGTGCGCCATCGAGCTCGGCACCGCAGTGCTGCAGACCTACCCCTGCCATCCACTGCTCCAGGCCAACCGCGTCGGCTCGGTGAGCGCCGCCATGGGACGGCCCGGCTTCACTCTCGGTATCGGTCCGTCGCACGCACCGCTCGTCCGCGACGTCTACGGAATGTCGTACGACCATCCGGGCCGCAGCACCGAGGAATACGTCCGGATTCTCGCCGGGCTGCTCCGCGGGGAGACGGTCGACTTCGACGGCGAGGACTGGACGACGCACGGTGCCGGCCGGTCGGTTCCCCCGCCCCACCCCGTGCCGGTCCTGGTCTCCGCGATGTCACCGCGCCTCTTGCGTGTGGCCGGGCAGTACGCTGACGGCACCGTGCTGTGGATGGCCTCCGCGAAAGCGATCGAGACCCATGTCGCGCCACGCATCCGCGCTGCGACGGCTGCCGCAGCGCGTCCGGAGCCGCGTATCGTCGCCGGCCTGCCGGTCGCGGTCCATGACGACGCCGCCGAAGCCCGGGCCGCCGTCGCCGCCACGTCCGGCGTGTACGCGGGGATGTCCAACTACCAACGGATTCTCGACATCGGTGGCAGCGCGGGGCCCGCGGACGCGGCCGTCGTCGGCGACGAAAAGGCTGTGCGCGCCCAGCTCCACGGTCTGTTCGACTCCGGTGCCACCGACTTGTGGGCCGCCATAGTCCCCGTCGGCGACGACAAGGCAGCATCCGCGCGTCGTACGAGGGCGTTGCTCGGGGAGCTCGCCGCCGCCAACTGAAGAGGCGGCTTTCGAACTTGCACGGCGGGCTGCTGCCCCGGTGTGCACCGCAGGGCAGCCCGCGGTATCAACGGAGGGAGTAACTCCCCATGTTGCGGCGGCGCATCCACGGGAGTGGAGACTGCGCCGCCCCGAGCCGCAGGGGGCAGGTCAGAGCGAGATGCCCACCAGCTTGGTGTCGAGGTACTCCTCGATGCCCTGCGGGCCGCCCTCGCGGCCCAGCCCGCTGTGTTTCGTGCCGCCGAACGGCGCGGCGGCGCTCGTCGGGTTGATGTCGTTGATGCCGACGATGCCGAAGCGCAGTTGCTCGGTGACCCTGAAGGCCCGCGACAGGTTCTCGGTGTAGACGTAGGCCGCGAGACCGTAGGCCGTGTCGTTGGCCATGGCGATCACCTCGTCCTCGTCGTCGAAGGCGATGACGGGGGCGATCGGGCCGAAGGTCTCCTCGTAGTAGACGTCCATCGCCGGTGTCACGCCGGTCAGGACAGTGGGGGCGAAGAACTGGCCGCCCCGCAGGGGCGGGTCGGTGAGCCGCTCGCCGCCGGTCAGCACCTTGGCGCCGTGCTCGACGGCGTTCGCCACCTGCCGCCGCATCTTCGCCATGGCGGCCCCGTCGATCAGCGGGCCGATGGTGACGTCCTTGTCGAGGCCGCTGCCGGCCTTCATCGCAGCCACGCGCTCGACCAGGACGTCGAGGAAGTCGTCGACCAGCTCCCGCTGGACGAAGATCCGGTTGGGGGAGATGCAGGCCTGGCCGGTGTTGAGGAACTTGACCAGGCCGAGGCCCTTCGCGGCGCGTCGCGGGTCGGCGTCGCCGAAGACCAGGAACGGCGCGTGGCCGCCGAGTTCGAGGGAGACCCGCTTGACGGTGCGCGCGGCCTTGGCGTTCAGCGTCATGCCGACCTCGGTCGACCCGGTGAAGGTCAGCTTGCGGACGGCCGGGCTGTCCAGCAGGGTGTCGCCGACCGCCCCCGGCTCGCTGGTGGTCACCAGGTTGACCACACCCGCGGGCACGCCGGCGTCGTGCAGCACCTGGAAGACCGCGACGGCGCACAGCGGGGTCTGCTCCGCCGGCTTGAGCACGATCGTGCACCCGGCCGCGATCGCCGGCGCGACCTTGCGGGTGATCATGGAGATCGGGTAGTTCCACGGTGTGATCGCGGCGACCACGCCGACCGGCTGACGCATGGTCATGAAACGGTGGTCCGCCCGCGAACTCGGGATCGTCGCGCCGTAGACCCGCTTGGCCTCCTCGGCGTACCAGCCGAGGAAGTCCGCGGCGTAGCGCACCTCGTTGCGTGCCGCCTTGAGCGGCTTGCCCTGCTCCTTGGTCATGAGCAGTGCGAGGTCCTCCGCGCGCTCCAGCATCAACGCGTGCGCACGCTCCAGATGGGCCGCCCGCTCGTAGGCGGTGGTCCCTGACCAGGTGGCGAACGCCGCGGTGGCGGCGTCGACCGCCTGTTGGGCGTCGGTGGCCGCTCCGTCCGAAGCCGTGCCGAGCACGGATCCGTCGGCGGGGTTGAGCACGTCGAACTCCTGGCCGGAGGCGGCCGCCCGCCACGCTCCGTCGATGTAGATCGTGGTCGCGGCGGACGACCGATCGGAATTCTCGGCACTCATCGGGCGGGTCCTCTCAGCGCATCGACAGACAGGTAGTCCTTACTGTATTCCTTTCGGGATGCCTTGTCAGTGACTGCGACCAGCCTTTTCGCCGGTGCCGCCTGTGACGTTTGCCGCGTTGTCGTACGGGCCGCGAGCTGAGATGTTTGCCGGACCATCAACCTGTCTGCCCGAGCCTCCGGCTCGATGGCGCCCCAGCGATGGGAACTCCTCTATGACCGCCGAGCGCAATCGCGCGCGCCCGTCCTTTCCTCCCCTGACGCATGAATGGGACGCCGATCTGGCCTCGGCGAACCCGCTCCGATTCCCCGGATACGACGCTCCGGCCCCGCAGGACGAATCCGTCCGCACCGGTGTCGCCCCGCATCCCCGCGGCCCGATCGCCGTGGTCGAGTGCCGGTTCGACCGACACGGCGGCACGATGGGCGTGGCCGCTGGTGAGCGCATCGTGCGGGCCTTCGGCCGGGCCCGTGAGGCGGGGTTGCCTGTCGCCGCGTTCGTGGCCAGCGGTGGTGCGCGGCTCCAGGAAGGCATGCTCGCGCTGACCCAGATGGCACGCACCGCCGGCGCGGTCGGGCGGTTCCGCGGCGGATGCCTGCCGTTCGCCGCCGTACTGCGCCCGCACACGACCGGAGGCGTCTACGCCTCCTGGGCCTCCCTCGCCGATGTCCTCGCCGCGGAGCCCGGGGCCACGATCGGGTTCGGCGGCCCCCGGGTGGTCGAGCAGGTCACGGGTTCCCTTCCGCCCCGCGATTCCCACACGGCGGAGGCGGCCTACGCCCAGGGACGGGTCGACGCTCTGGTCGGTCCGGAGGCTCAGTGGGCATGGCTGGGCGACGTGCTGTACGGTCCCGGACCTGCCCTTCGGCTGCCCCCCGGGCGACCGCGGCCGACCGCCCCGCGCGCGGTGCCGCGCGACGCGTGGGACGCCGTCCTGCACGCCCGCGACCCCTCGCGTCCCTCGGGACTCGAGTGGAGCGCCCTGCTGACCGAAGGCTGGGTGGAACTGCGCGGCGCTGACCCGGCCGTGCGGGCCGGCCTCGCCGTCATGGCCGGGGAACGAATCGTCGTCGTCGCGATGGACCGCCACGCTCACGGCGACGCGTCCGCGCGTGTGCTCCCGGCCGGATACCGCCTGGCCCAGCGTGCGTTCGCCCTCGCGGAGCGGTTGCGGCTGCCGGTGCTGGCCCTGATCGACACCCCCGGTGCGGAACCCGGTCCGGCGGCCGAGGCCGACGGCCTGGCCGGCGAGATCGCCCAGACCCTGCTCGTGATGTCCGGCCTGACCGTGCCCACGGTGGCCGTCTGCGTCGGTGAGGGCGGCAGCGGCGGGGCGATGGCCTTCGCGCACGCCGACCGCCTGCTCGCGCTGGAGGGATCGGTGTTCTCCGTCATCGGCCCGGAGTCGGGAGCCGCGGTCCTCTACCGCGACGCGTCCCGCGCGCCGGAGCTGGCCCGGTCGTTCCGGCTCACCGCGGCGGAGCTAGCCCGCCTGGGTGTCGTCGACGACGTGCTTGCGGACGGCGATGTCGGCGCGGTCCGTTCCGCGGTCGTCGCCGCGCTGCGCGAGGCGCGACCCGGCGAGCGTGACGCTCGTGTCGACCGGCTCGCCCGCGGCCAACTGCGGGTGATGCCGGGTGAATCACGGATGATCCGGTTCGAAACGAAAGGGATGGTCGGATGAGTACGGCGATGTTCCTGGCCTGGAGCAGCCCGGTGAGCCCGGAGGCGGAGGACGAGTTCAACGACTGGTACGTCAACACGCATGTTCCGCAGGTGCGAGAGGCCGTCCCGGCCGTCACCGCCGTGCGCCGGTACGCCCTCCTGGGCTCCGGCGGCGAAGCGGGGCCCCGGCGCTACCTGTGCTGCTACGAACTGGCGGACGCGGACGCGGCCGGTGCGGCGCAGGCGCTGTCATCGGCCGCGGAGCAGGGCCGGTTCGAGATGACCCCCGCGATGGACAGGACCACCGCGCCGCCCGAGCTGCAGTTCCTGGAGCCGGTCGACTGACGACTCGGTCCGGTGTGCTCCGCCGTCGGTTCCGGACGCTGTGCACGGTGCGACTGTAAGCCTTACGATAAGCAATACGGAAAAGTTACCCGTCGGAGGGACGGTCGTGCAGAAGCAGGCGAGGAAGACCGGTGACTTCGGCATCGGCATGATGATCCACGCGGTCCACATGACCGATGACGTCACCAAGCTCAACCAGTTCTACGAGGACGTGTTCGGCGGTCTGGTGTACCTGGGCGTCGACGAGCCGAACTTCCTCCCCACGGAGGACAGGTGGGCCGGACTGATCGTGATCGGTGACCTGTGCATCGAGACGATGGCGCCCAACACGCCCGTCGACGCGACCAAGCCGGTCGGGAAGTTCTACAGCAAGTTCGGGCAGCACCTGCACTCGGTCGGCTACCTGGTCGACGACCTGGTCGGGCTGGGCAACCGGATGATCGAGAAGGGCATCTACATCGGCAAGCCGGGCGGCGGCAAGATCGAGCAGATGGACCCGGACGTGAAGTACTTCTACCCGAGCCCGCGCGACACGGCGGGCCTCATGGTGGAGATGTGCCGGACCCACATGCCGAACGACCCGCGTGAACTGGGTACCTGGTCGTCGCTCCGCAAGTTCTGGGAGACCAGCCACCCGCTCGGGATCAAGCGTCTGCTGTACGTGACGCTCGGCGTGAAGGACCTCGAATCGGCGGTCAAGACCTACGTCGACGTCATGCAGGCCGCGCCGATCGCCGAGGGCATCGACGACGGCGGGCAGTACAAGTTCGCGACCCTCCACCTCGGTGACTGCCTGCTCCAGCTCGCCGAACCGCTCGGCGCGGACTCGGCGCTCGGCAAGCATGTCGCGCAGTGGGGCAACATGATCTACTCGATCACGTTCCGGATCAACGACCTGGACTCGGCCGAGAGGTGGCTGAACGGGAAGGGCATCAGGACCTTCCGCCCGCGTGCCGGACTGCTCGCGGCCGAGCCGGAGGACACCTTCGACGCGCCGTACTTCTTCACCACGGACGTGCTGGAGGGCGACCCGTTCGAGGAGTGATCCCGCCTGTCTGCGCGTCGGGCCCGCGAGGAGTCTCTCCTCGCGGGCCCGACGGCTGTGCGGGGGGGGGGGAGAGTGCGTCATTCGTTGGTGATCAGGGCGCAGCCGGCGAACGGGCCGACGGCGTTGCTCACCACGCCGACCGTCGGCCGGCCCGGCAGCGCCCGCTCGCCCGCCGTGCCGCGCAGCTGACGGGTGACCTCGATGAAGTAGTTCGCGCCGTGGCGCCGTCCGACATTGCACGCGCCGCCGTCGGTGTTGGTCGGGATGATCCCGTCGGCCCGGGTGTTCCCGGACGACACGAAGGGCCCGCTCTCGCCGACGCCGCAGAAGCCGAGCGCCTCCAGCCACTGCAGTGCGATGAAGGAGAAGCCGTCGTACAGCCCCGCCACGCCCACGTCCGACGGCTTCAGGTCGGTGCGCGACCACATGCGCCGGGCGGCCCGGAACGGTGACGACTGCGTCATGTCCTCGACCAGGCTGAAGTCGCCCTCGGCGGTGGTGCCCATCGCCCAGGAGTCGAAGAACACCGGCTTCTGCCGCAGGTCGCGGGCGCGCTCCTCGGTGGTGAAGATGAGCGCCGAACCGGAGTCGACCGGGTAGTCGCAGTCCAGCAGCCGCAGCGGCGAGGCGATGTAGCGCGCGTTCATGTAGTCGTCGAGGGTCAGCGGCTCGGTGAAGAACGACTCGGTCGGATTGGCGATCGCGTACTCGCGCTGGGCGACTGCGAAGGCGCCGAAGTCCTCCTCCTTGGTGCCGTACATCGCCATGTGCCGCTGCATGTACAGCCCGGCCCAGTGGGCGCCGGTGAACGAGCCGTAGGGCATGGTGAACTGGAACCGCCCGGGTGCCTCGTACCCCGTGCCCGGAAGCAGGGAACTGCCGCCCGCCGCACCCGAGCGATGCACGGTGCGGAGCGTGAGAACCATGTCGGCACTGCCGGAGGCGATAGCGGCGATGCCGTGCAGCGCGGCCATGGAGTAGGCGGCGCCGTCGACCGACCCGGAGTAGAACGCCAGGTCGGGGATGCCCAGCATCGCCGCGGTGTGCGTCGCCGACACGTACTGATGGGGAAAGCTGTGTACGACGACGCCGTCGATGTCGGCCGGCGTCACACCGGCGTCCTGCATGGCTGCGACCGATGCCTGGGCGGTGAGCGTGTCGAGTGACAGGCCGGTGTCGCGGCCCACGGTCGAGTAACCGACACCGACGATCGCGACGCGCTGTTTCTTGGGCACGGGAATCCTCCGAGTGCGGTGTCCGTCAGGCCCGTGCCACACGGAAGACGGGCAGGGTGATCTCGTCGCTGAGGCGGCGGAAGCACACCTCGACGGGGTCGCCGACGGCCACCCCGTCAGCCGGGAGATCGACGATGTTGGTGAGAAGCTTCAGGCCGGGCTGGTCGTCGAGTTCGACCACCGCGATGCACAGCGGCATTCTGTCGGCGAAGGAGGGGTGGAACGCCTGCGTGGCCATCTCGTAGCTGTACACGGTGCCCCGTCCGGACACCGCGGCCCCGCCCAGGTCGAAGGAGAGACAGGAGTGGCAGACCGGCTCCGGCGGATGCTGGAAGGTGCCACAGGCCGAGCAGCGCTGGACCGCCAGCTCCTGGCGCCCGGCCGCCTCCCAGAAGAAGCCGGTCAGCCCGTCCGGAACGGGCACCAGTGGGGGTGACTCGGCCATGCCTGGCTCCCTGTCTGCTGTGGCGTGACCACACGCCTGATGTTGTATACCGTAAGCCGTGCCGTATCCCTGCCGTCCCGGCAGGGAGGCTCAGATGTTGAACCGCTGGGCGCCGTCGATACGGATGACGGTGCCGTTGAGGTAGTCGTTCTCGGCGATGTGCAGGGCGAGCCGGGCGTATTCGTCGGCGTGTCCCATGCGCTTGGGGTTGGGCACTCCCGGCCCCCACTTGGCCTGTGCCTCCTCTTCGGGCATGCGGTAGGCGGGGGTGAAGAAGGTGCCCGGCGCGATGCACATGATGCGGATCCCCGCCGGGGCGAGGTCCCGTGCCGCCGTGAGCGTGAGCCCGATGACGCCGCCCTTCGCCGCGGAGTAGTCGCTCTGGCCCACCTGGCCCTCGAAGCCGGCGATGCTCGCGGTCGAGATGACCACGCCGCGCTGGCCGGAGTCGAGCGGTTCGTTGTGGGTCATCGCCGCGGCGGCCTTGCTCATCACGCGGTAGGTGCCGGTGAGGAATATGTCCATCGTCCGGGCGAAGACGTCGGCGGAGTAGGGCGTGCCGTCCCGGCTGACCATCCGGCGTCCGGCCACCGGACCGCCGTGGACGACGACGGCCGTGCGCAGCGGACCCAGCTCGGTCGCTGCGGCCACCGCCCCGTCCACGGACTCGTCCTTGGTGACGTCGGTGGGGACGAAGACGACGGCGTCGCCGAGCTCGGCGGCGAGCGCCTTGCCCTTGTCCTCCGCGAGGTCGGCGACGACCACCTTGGCACCGGCCGCCACGAGGCGGCGGGTGGTCGCCTCGCCGAAGCCGCCGGCACCGCCGGTCACGAGTGCGGACGATCCGGAAAGATCCACGATTCCTCCTTGGGGCGACCTGCCACGGCGGCGTTCCGCCGGGCGACGGCGGGGTGATGTCCCGCGGGAACCAGCAGGGTTCGATTCGCCGGAAGTACTGTACTGTTGTGGCAACAGTATTGACTACTGTTTCGCGTCGGCCAACAGGGCGCCGTGGACCCGAGGCCATCACCCGAGAGAGGTGCACGTGTCCGCTCCAGTCATCGTCAGCGCAGTCCGCACGGCCATCGGTACCGCCCGCAAGGGCACCCTCGCCAACACCAGCGGCGAATTCCTCGCCTCGGCGATCCTTGAGGAGGTCGTGCGCCGGTCCGGTCTCGATCCCCAGCGGTTCGACGACGTCCTGCTCGCGGAGAGCCAGTACGGCGGCGGCGACCTCGCACGCTACGCCGCCGTCGTGAACGGCATGCTGGACGTGCCCGGCGTCGCGCTCAACCGGCACTGCGCCGGCAGCCTCACCTCCATCGGCCTGGCCGCGGCGTCGGTGATGTCCGGGATGGAGTCGGCGCTCGTGGCCGGTGGCGTGCAGGCGTCCTCGATGGCGCCGCGGCTGCGGCAGCGCGTCGCCGGCACGGTCGACGACTACGTCGACTGGTATCCCGCCACGCACCCGGACTCGCCCGCGGCGCCCAACTCCGACATGTCGATCTCGGTGGGCTGGAGCACCGCGAAGGCCGCCGGCATCACGCGGGAGGAACAGGACGCCTGGGCCTACCGGTCGCACCAGCGCGCGGTCGCGGCGATCGACGCCGGCAAGTTCACCGAGGAGATCGTGCCGCTGAAGTTCGACGGACCGAACGGCACCCCGGTCGAGTTCGCCGTGGACGAGCATCCGCGCCGCGACACCTCGCTGGAGAAGCTGGCCTCGCTGAAGGTGCTGCACCCCGAGATCTCCGGCTTCTCCATCACCGCGGGCAACGCGAGCGGCGTCAACGACGCGGCCGCCGCCGTGACCGTGACCAGTGCGGAACTCGCGGCCGCCGAGGGGCTCACCCCGCTGGCGAAGGTCATCGCGTGGGGCGCGGCCGGGGTGGACCCGGCGCTGATGGGCTTCGGGGGGCTGCGCGCGGCCGACAAGGTGCTGGAGCGGGCCGGACGGACGTACGCCGACGTGACGCTGTGGGAGATCAACGAGGCGTTCGCCTCCGTGCCGATCGCCGCCTGCAAGGAGTTCGGGCTGGACGAGGAGCGGGTGAACTTCAGCGGCAGCGGTTGCAGTCTCGGGCACCCGGTGGCCGCGTCCGGTGCCCGCATGATCGTGACGCTCGTACACGAGCTGCGCCGCCGCGGCGGCGGTCTCGGGCTCGCGACCATGTGCGCCGGCGGGGGTCAGGGCGGCGCGGTCCTCATCGAGGTCTGACGGCTGCGACAGTGGTCGCAAAGGTCATACCGTAAGTAATCCGGTAAGTTCAGTGGCCGACGGTGGGTCGGCCGGTCCCGGTATCGAGGAGTCGCCCGATGGGGCTTGCCATCACCGAGGAACACCAGGCACTGGCGGACGTCGTTCGCTCCTTCGTGGCCGACCAGCGGGTCAGCAGCGGCGCGCGGGCGGCACTCGACGCCGACGCCCCTGCCGTGCCCGAGACGTGGAAGCGGATCGGCGACCTGGGCTGGCTGGGCCTGCATCTGCCGGAAGAGGTGGGCGGCTCCGGCTTCGGGATGCCCGAACTCGCCGTCGTCGTCGACGAACTGGGCCGTGCGATCACCCCCGGCCCGCTGCTGGCCACCGCCACCGCGTCCGGGGTCCTGTCCGAGGCCGGCGGTGACGCGCTGCGCGGGATCGTCACCCGGCTGGGCAACGGCTCGGCCGTCGCCGGACTCGGCCTCGCGGCCGGACTGATCCGTGACGACGACGGCGCGTACAGCGGCGAGCTGACGGTGCTCGCCGGCAGATGGGCCGACGTGCTCCTCCTCGCGGCCGGCGAGGACCTGCTGGTGACACCCGCCGCCGCGGTCGACGTGGTCGCGGTGAAGGGCCTGGACCCGTCGCTGGGGCTGGCCAAGGTCTCCGTCACCGGGCTCGTCCCGGCCGACGGCCACGTCCTCGCCGGCGCCCTCGGCCCGGCGGTCGCGCAGTTCCGGACGCTGGCCGCCGCCGAGGCCGCCGGCGGGGCCCGGGGCTGCCTGGAACTCGCGCTGGAATACGCCAAGGTGCGCGAGCAGTTCGGCCGTACCATCGGCAGCTTCCAGGCCGTCAAACACCACCTGGCGAACATGCTGGTCGCCGTCGAGCTGGCAACGGCGCTCGCCTGGGACGCCGCCCGCGGGGCGGCGACGCGGGCCGAGGCGAACCTGGCGGCAGCGGCGGCGGCAGGCATGTCCCTGCGGAGCTACCAGGAGTGCGCGCAGCAGGCCGTCCAGATCCTCGGCGGCATCGGCTTCACCTGGGAGCACGACGCCCACCTCTACCTCCGGCGTGCTGCGGCGCTACGGGCAGTGGTAGCCGCCTGCGGGTCGGACGAGGACGACGTCCACGAGGCCACACAGGCCGGCCTGCGGCGGCAGTTCGCGCTCGACCTGCCGGAGGAGGCCGAGGCCTATCGCGCCGAGGCCCGTGCCTTCCTCAAGGACTACCGCACGACCCCGGAGGAGGAACGCCGGGCCCTGCTCGTGTCCTCCGGATATTTGGTACCGCACTGGTCCGCGCCGTTCGGACGTGGCGCGGGCGCGGTCGAGCAGCTCGTCCTGGAGGACGAGCTGGCCGAGATCGAGATGCCCTCGCTCGGCATCGGCGGGTGGGTGCTGCTGACGCTCACCCAGACCGCGGACCAGGAGCAGATCGAACGCTGGATCCGGCCGAGCCTGCTCGGCGAACTGCAGTGGTGCCAGCTGTTCAGCGAACCGAACGCCGGCTCGGACGCCGCCGCCGTGCGCACCCGCGCCGAGCGCGTCGAGGGCGGCTGGCGGGTGAACGGCCAGAAGGTGTGGACGAGCAACGCGCACGCCTGCAACCGCGGCCTCGTCACGGTACGGACCGACCCGGAGGCGCCGAAGCACAAGGGCATCACGGCCATGGTCGTCGACCTGACCGCGCCCGGCGTGGAGATCCGGCCGCTGCGCGAGATCACTGGTGACGCGCTGTTCAACGAGGTCTTCTTCGACGACGTGTTCGTGCCCGACGCCGATGTCGTCGGTGAGCCCAACGGGGGCTGGAAGGTCGCCCGGGCCACCCTCGGCAACGAGCGGGTGACGATCGGCGGCGGGTCGGCCGAGCGCCTGTCGGCGTTCGAACTGATCGACCTCGCGGAGCGGAACAACGCGGTCGACGTCGAGAGCCGGCGGGCGATCGCCCGGCTCGTCGTCGAGGAGCAGGCGATGCGGGTGATCAACCTGCGGCAGGCGACGCGTGCCGTCGTCGGCGCGGGGCCGGGCGCGGAGGGCAACGTGACGAAGCTGCTGTCGGCGGAGCACGCGCAGCGCGTGAGCGAGCTGGCGCTGCGGTTGTGCGGCACGGCCGGTGTCACCGGGGAGGCACCGGAGATCGCCACGGAATACCTGTTCGACCGGTGCCTGACGATCGCGGGAGGCACCTCCGAGATCACCCGCAATGTCATCGCCGAACGCCTGCTAGGCCTGCCACGCGACCCGCTGGTGCGCTGACCGGGCACAAGGAACGCGCTGGGCCCGCCCCGTGATCGGGGGCGGGCCCAGCGCGTTCGGCGTCAGGCGTCAGTCATCGAGCTCGACGACGGCGGTCCCGGGAGCGATCCTGTTGCCGTCCTGATCCTCGGTCCACACGTCGAGATCGACCATGCGCAGGCCGTCCTCGACACGCACCGCGGTGACTGTGCCCCGCGCGGTGACGGTCATGCCGCGGGTGTTGACGGCACTGAAGCGGCAGCGGAGCGACACGATACGGCCGGACTCGCCGAGCCAGTCGCGCAGCACGTTGTGCAGGTAGGCCCACTGCAGGTTGCCCATCCCGAAGGCCCCGGAGTGGCCGGCGGCACGTCCGGCCTCGTCGTCCATGTGGATCGGGACGAACTCGTCGTTGACGGCGGCGTAACGGTTCCAGTGGGCGAAGTCTGTCGTGCGGGTGAACTCCGGCAGGCTGTCGCCGACGGCCGGACTGAGCATGGTGGTCATGGTTCCTCGACGCGTTCAGTAGCGGATGAGAGTCATACGGCCGCGCTTGACGAGTTCGCCGTGCTGGTTCGTCCAGGTGTCCTCGGTGACGGTGAACAGCATCAGGCCGAGCCGGCCGGGACGCTCGGAGTAGGACACCAGCCGGTTCTCCGAGGTGATCACGTCGCCCGGCCGCATCGGCACGCCGTAGTCGACTTCCATGCCCCCGTTGAGCTGGAACCTCAACGGCGGCGGTGTGACGCCGAGCCTGCGCTCCACGGAGTTGGGGTCGTTTTCCTCAGCCTCGGTCGGCGCCGTGGGCTGTTCCGCCGCCAGCCAGGCGAACGGGTTGAAGTCCTCCGGCGCGGTGATCCCGCCGTACCGGGACTTCGCGGCGGCCTCGGCGTTGATGAAGCGCTCGGGCGGGATTTCGGGATAGTAGACGGCGAGCGCCCAGCGGCGGATGTCGGACTCGGAGACGGGGAAGGAGACCCGGCGGGACAGAGTGCGGCCGATGGCCGTCCGCATCTCGTCGGAGACGCGGGTCGGCACGTCGGGGTCCGCGGTGTTCGTGGTGTCGGTCATGACTGCACTGCTCCTGAGGGGTTACGGCGCCCGGCCGGCAGGAACGTCCTGCTGCCGGGGTACGTCGGGCGGGGCAGGCCCAGCACGTGCTGGGCGATGATCGTGCGGAACACCTCGACGGTGCCGCCGTACGTGGCGGTGCCCTGGGCGAAGCGGTGGGCGTGGTCGACGGCGCCGTCGCCGGGCGCGGCATCGGTCCCCGGCGCCAGCAGCCCCAGTGGCCCCAGCAGGTCCACGAGGTCGGCCGCCGCCTCGACCAGGACGTCGGATCCCCTGACCCGGCCCATCGGCCCCGGGGTGAGTGTCGCGCACTCCAGGTCCACGGCGATCCGGGCCAGCCGGGTCACGACGCTCGGGTCGTCGGCGGGGCGGCTGCCGTCCGGCCGCTCGGTCAGCGCCCACTCCATCGCGGCGTCGAGGGCCGGTTCGAGGACCCGCATGAAGCCGTGGCCGATCGAGAGGTCGCTCAGGCCACCGCCGTCGAGGCCGATGCTGTGCTCCTCGTCCAGAGGCCCTCTGAGCACCGACCAGCCGTCGTTGACAGCACCCAGGCGGTAGCGGTCGGGGACACGGACGTCGTCGTAGTAGACGATGTTGGTGCGTTCGCCGCTGAAGGCCCGGATCCCCTGGATCTCGACGCCGGGTAGGTCGAGGGGGACCAGGAACATGGTGAGGCCGCGGTGCTTGGGGGCCTCGGGGTCGGTCCGCGTGATCAGGAAGGTGTACTGGCAGTTGTGCGCGCCCGTGGTGAACATCTTCGAACCGTTGACGACCCACTCCTCGCCGTCACGGACCGCCCGCACCTTCGCCGCGGCGATGTCCGAGCCACCGTCCGGTTCGGTGTAGCCCAGGCAGAGGCGGACGGTGCCGGCGGCGACCTTCGGCTTGAGGTCGTCGCGCAGGTCCGGCTCGGCGTAACGGTCGACCGCCTTCCAGATCATGTTCGTGACGTTCGCGGTGACCATCGGGGTGCGGCGGCGCTCCAGCTCCAGTTCGAGGATCCGGCGGCACACCGGGTCGAGGCCGGCACCGCCCTCCTCGACCGGCCAGCCGGGCGTCAGCCAGCCGCGCGATGCCAGCGCCAGGTGCACCTCGGCGTTGAAGCCGTCACCGGTCTCGCGCTCGCGCACGTGTACGTCGTCGGTGACGATCTCGTCGAGGAACTGCCGGACGTCGGCGGCGAACGCCGCCTGCTCGGGGGTGAGTGCGACGAGCCCGAAGTCCATGGAAGCCTCCTTGGAAGGCGTAGAGGGCGTGCGACGGTGAGACGAGCGGCGGCCTCAGCCCCGCCGGGTGGACAGCAGCCGTTCTCCGATGACCGACAGGTCGGCGCCCGGGTCGCCGGCGAGCGCGCTCCAGCCCTTGGCGCGCAGGAAGTACAGGCCGGCGTCGGCCTCGACGGTGAACCCGAGGCCGCCCTGCAGGTGCGCCGCGGTGGTGGTGCCGTGGGTGGCCGTCCGGCGTGCCGCGTCGAACGCCATGAGGGGAAGCTCCGGCCGGGTGCCCGGCTCGTGGTCGGCCGTCCAGGCGGCCTTGTACACGTAGTTGCGGGCCCCGGAGACCGCGATCGCCACGTCGGCCAGCGGGAAGGAGACACCCTGCAAGGTGCCGATCGGTACGCCCATCGTCTCGCGGGTCCTGGCGAACTCGACGGCAAGAGCGAGCGCGGCCTCGGTCATGCCGACCAGTGCGGCGGCGGTGAGCAGCTTCCATTCGCCGACGGCCGCGGTGTGTGCGGCAAGTGCCGCCTCGCCCGAGGCGAGTACGGTGCGGGTGGCGTCGTCGTCCCGCACCCACCAGGCCAGCGGAGTCGAGCCCTGGTTGGGGACGTGCTTGGCCGGCTCGGGCATCGAGAACAGCACGAGTTCGTCGCCGTCCAGGGCGATCACATCGGCGGCCACCGCGGCGTCCGGCACCAGTTGGGCGGCTCCTGCCCGAGCGGATGTGTGGGCGAGCGTGACCAGACGCTCACCTTGGGCGGCGGAGTGCACGACGTCGGCCGGAGCGCCGGTCGCGGCGAGCAGCCGGGTGGCGGTCACGTGACTGGCCAGGGGCACGGGGGCCAGGGTGCGGCCCCATTCCTCGGCGACGAGAACCAGGTCGACCAGCGTGGCGTCGTCGCCACCGGCGGACCCGGGCAGGCTCATCGAGGCGATGCCCAGGCCGGCCAGCCGCCGCCACAGCGTGGCGGCGAAGCCCAGCGGCTCCGCGGCGCGTACGACGGACGGGGGTGATTCGTTGCTGAAGAAGTCCGCGAAGGCGTCGCGGACCGCGATCTGGTTCTCGTCCGGCGACGGATCCAGACGGCGCAGTGCGTCATGTGCCATGCGGTCACCTCTCTTCGGTCTGTGGCGGGGACGGTGTGCGGTGGCTCAGGCGAGGCGTTCGACGAAGGCGCGCAGCTGCCGCAGGTTGCGGCACTCCACGACCTCGTCGCAGGAGCGGGCGTACCGGCCGATGACGGAGTCGCCGCTGTCCCACGCGGCCCGCGACTCGGGGTTGAGCCAGAACAGGTGCCCGCAGCTGCCGGCGATCCTGGCGAGCGCGTCGGCGCGCGGTGCGTGGTGGTTCGTGCGCGCGTCGCCCAGGACCAGCACGGTGGAGCGGGCACGCAGGTCACGGGCGTGATCCCGCCAGAAGGTCTCCAGCGCGTTGCCGTAGTCCGAACGGCCGTCCAGCCGGACGCCGAGCCCGAGCCGGTTGATCTCGCTCGCCACCTCCAGCACGTTCGCCGACCGCTCGATCAGGTCGGTGACCTCGTCGAGTCCGTCCACGAACACGAAGCAGCGCACACGTGAGAACTGGGTGCGCAGCGCGTAGGTGAGCTGCAGGGTGAACATCGCGAAGGTCGAGACCGATCCGGAGATGTCGGCGAGCACGACGAGCTCGGGCTTGGCCGGGCGCGGCGGGTGATAGCGCAGCTCGACGGGCAGGCCGCCGGTCGAGAGCGAGGCGCGCATGGTCCGGCGGACGTCGATCCTGCCACGGCGGCCGTGCCGACGGCGTTGGACCAGGCGGGCGGCGAGCTTGCGGGACAGCGGCTGGATCGTGTCGCGCAGGGCGGGCAGTTCCGCGGTGGCGGCGGTGAGGAGGTTGACGTCCTCCGGCAGCGGTCGCCGCAGGGTCCTGGCGACGGCGTCGGCACCGCGATCGGCCACGAGCCGGCGCCGGATCTCCGCCTCCACCTCCAGCCGGAACGCGGCGAGCCGCCGTTCGACGTCCTCCAGGAACAGGCGGCGGGGGAGCGGGTCGGCGAAGGCGGCCGGCGTGCGCTCCCCAGCCCGCCGCACGAGGGCGGCGGTCACGTGATCGACGTCGAGGGCGCGCATCGCACGGAACAGGTAGTACGTGCCGGCCACGGCGCGGCCCGGCTGGATACCCGCATGCCGGTCGACGAGCACGCGCGCGAGGTGGCGTTGGAGCAGGGACCCGTCCTCACCGGCCTCGATCGTCTCGACGAGCAGGCGACGGATGGTGTCGTCGTCCAGCTCACCCGGCCCGAGGCGACTCTGGTCGACGCCTCCGAAGTAGACATCGAACACCATGTCGAAGGCGCTGAGGTGGTCGGCGGACTTGACCAGCGTGACCGCGAGAGCGTCCTTCAACGCCTCGCGGTCCGCAAGGCCGACCGGGCCCAGCGCGGCGGCGGCGTCGACCTTCTCCGACACCGAGACCGGGACGCCGACGGCGCGCAGTTCGTCGACAAGTCGGTCGAGGGTGGCGATCAGGGTCACGACTCAACCCTCGAAGGCGGTCCCGAAGCCATTACAGTAATCGCATGCACAATCGTCCGGTACTGCTGATCCACGGCATGGGTTCGTCGTACGAGCACAACTGGGTGACCCCCGGCTGGGCCGACCTCCTGCGCGAGAGTGGGCGTGAGGTCGTCGGAGTGGAACTGCCCGGTCACGGGGTCGGCGGGCGGACCGGCGACCCCACGCGCCCGGCGCCGGAGGTGCTGCTCGAAGCAGCGGCCGGTATCGCTCCTGTCGACGCGGTGGGATTCTCGGCGGGCGGCTTCGCGCTGATGGTCGCGGCGGCGAGGAAGCCGGAGGCCTTCGGATCCGTCGCCCTGCTCGGCGTCACGGACGGCGGTCTGCCCGGGAACCGCGGGGGAGACCCCGGGACGCGTGCCGTCGCGGACGCTCTCGAATCCGACGAGGAGCCCGTCGACGGCATACCGCGGCTGATGCGGCGCCTGGTCGACACGGCGGGCAACGACCGGGGGGCGGTCGCCGCGTTCGCCCGGTCGAGGCAGCCGCGTGCGGGGACCGGCGATCTCGCCGAAATCACCGCGCGCTGCCTGGTCGTCGAAGGCGGCGCCGACCGTGGTGGCCCGGCCGAGCTGATCGCCGCGGCGATACCGCACTGCTCGCGGGTCGTGCTGAAGGGCGTCGATCACTTCTCGCTGCCGAGTGACATCGGATGCCTCGACGTGGTGCTCCGCTTCCTCGACGGGGAGTGACGCCCCGGTAGGCGGCCTCACTCGCCGAACTCCTTCAGGGCGAGATCGATGTCGCTCTCGTTCTTCAGCAGCACCGGCAGGGTGTCGGCGAGCAGTTCGCCCGTGACGTCGTCCGCACCGAGCAGGACGAGGGTGCGCGCCCAGTCCAGGGTCTCCGCCACGGACGGCTTCTTCCTCAACTCCAGTGAGCGCAACGACCGCACCAGCTGACCGACCCTGTCGGCGAGGACCGTGTCGATGCCGGGCACCCGCGCCAGCACGATGTCGCGCTCTCGCTCCACCGTGGGGTAGCCGAGGTGCAAGTAAAGACAGCGGCGCTTGAGCGCCTCGGACAGCTCCCGGCTGTTGTTCGAGGTGAGGAAGACCAGGGGCGTGGAGCGCGCCCGCAGGGTCCCCAGCTCGGGAATCGACACCTGGTAGTCCGACAGCACCTCCAGCAGCAGTGCCTCGGTCTCGATGTCGAGCCGGTCGACCTCGTCGACGAGGAGCACGACCGGTTCCTCGGAACGGATCGCCTCCAGCAGCGGACGGGTGAGCAGGAAACGCTCGTCGAACAACTCGTTCTCGGAACCGTCCGCGCCGGCCCGCGCGATGTGCAGCAGCTGCTTGCGGTAGTCCCACTCGTACAGGGCCTTCGCCTCGTCGAGGCCCTCGTAGCACTGCAGCCGTATCAGCCGCAGACCGCAGGAGTCGGCGACGCTCTTGGCCAGCTGGGTCTTGCCCGTGCCGGCCGGCCCCTCGACGAGCACGGGCTTGCCGAGGCGTTCGGCGAGATGCACGACGCCCGTGATGCGCGGACTGGGCACATAGCCCGTACCGCGCAGCCGGTCCGCGACCTGCTGGGGCGAGTCGAAATGCGGCGAGATGGCCATCTCCGGCGCTCCCCGTGCTCGGACGGCGTGCTGGCCCGCACACCTTCACGGGCTGCACGTTGCTTTTACGGTATGCATTACCGTAATGGCGTGTAGACTGCCGGTCAAGGTAACTCGGGTGCACGTGACCGTCGGCTTCGCGGTACATCCTCGGGAGGACAAAGGTGCCGTCATGAGATTCGAACTGACCGCCGACCAGCGCCTGTTGCAGACGGCGACGGTGGACTATCTGGAGAAGTCCGCCCCGCTCGGCGTGGTCCGCGCGCTGCACGACGAGGGCCGCTCGTTCGACCGGCGTGTCTGGCAGCGCGGGGCGGAACTGGGCTGGACCTCGCTCCTCGTGCCCGAGGAGGCAGGCGGCGGCAGCGTCTCCGGCGAGGGTGTCGTCGACGCGACGATCATCGCCGAGCAGTTCGGACGCGGCTGCGCGCCCGGGCCGCTCGCCGCGGTCAACGTCGTCGCCGCGGCCCTCGCCGAGTCGGCCGACGCGGACCGGCACGCCGGACTTCTCGGCAGGCTGCTCGACGGCTCGGCGGTCGCCGCCTGGGCCTGCTGCGCTCCCGAACGGGGCTGGGACCCCGAAGCGGGCGCGATCGAGGCGCGACCCGACGGGGACGGATACGTCCTCCACGGCACCCACGACGCGGTCGAGGACGGCGCCGACGCGGACGCGTTCCTCGTGCTCGCCCGCACCCCGGAGGGGCTGAGCCAGTTCGTCGTGGACCGCGACACCGACGGCCTGTCCGTCCTCCGGCTGGAGAGCCTCGACATGGTGCGCGGCTTCGCGCGCGTCCACTACGCCGGTGTACGCGTCCCGGCGACCGCGCTCGTGGGCGCCGCCGGCGCCGCCGAGGCCGCCGTCGAGCGCCAGTTCCAGCTCGCCGTCCTGCTGCAGTGCGCCGAACTCGTCGGCGCCGTCGAGCGCGTGCTGGAGTTCACCCGGCAGTGGATGTTCGACCGCTACTCCTTCGGCCGGCCGCTCGCCTCCTACCAGGCGCTCAAGCACCGGATGGCCGACATGACCCTGTGGTCGGAATCCGGCCAGGCGACGATGGCCGCCGCCGCCCAGGCGGTGCAGGACCGCCGCTCCGATGCCGGAGAGCTCGTCAGCGTCGCGAAGTCCTACATCGGTCAGCGCGCCACCGACATCATCCAGGACTGCGTCCAGCTGCACGGCGGCCTGGGAGTCACCTGGGAGCACGACATCCACATCTACCTGCGCCGGGCCACGGTGAACCGGCTCAGCTGGGGCACGCCGTCCGTGCATCGCCGCCGTATCGCCGATCTGCTGAACGTCTGAGGAGACCCGAGATGACCGCGACGACCACGGCCGCACCGGACGTCACCGGCAGAGAGAGCGTGGAGAGCTTCCGCCTGCGGGCCCGCCAGTGGATCCCGGCGAACCTGCGGCGCCTCGCCGACCTGCCCGCCGAGGAGGAGGCCACGGGCCCCATGGCCCATGACGAGGCTGCCTGGCAGCGCGCCCGCGCCCTGCAGCGCAAGATCTACGCGGGTGGCTTCGCCGGAATCTGCTACCCGAGGGAGTACGGCGGTCTCGGCCTCACCCCCGAGCACCAGCGCGCCTTCAACGAGGAGGCCGCGGGCTACGAGATGCCGATGCTGCTGAACGTGCCGACGTTCACCATCTGCGGCCCGACGATCCTCGACATGGGCAGCGAGGAACAGAAGCGCGAGCATCTGGCGGCGGCGCTCCGCGGCGACGAGGTGCTCGTGCAGTTCCTGTCCGAACCGGACAGCGGTTCGGACCTCGCCGGAGCCACCACGCGCGCCGAGCGCGACGGTGACGTCTTCATCCTGAACGGCTCGAAGACCTGGAGCTCGGGGGCCTACGCCGCCGACTACGCGCTGTGCCTCGCCCGCACCGACTGGGACGCGCCCAAGCACCGGGGACTGACGATGTTCCTGATGAAGGTGCACCAGCCGGGCGTCCACGTCGAGCGCATCAAACAGGTCAACGGCGGCGACGAGTTCTGCCAGGAGTTCTTCGACGACGTCGTGGTCCCGGCCTCCGCAGTGGTCGGCGAGGTGGGCGGCGGCTGGGCGGTCGCCTCACGCCAGCTCTTCCACGAGCGCAACGCCGTCGGCGGCGGCTCCCCCTACTTCAGCGGCGTCCGGACCGCGAGGAGCCGGGGGCCGCAGATCGACATGCTCATCGACCTGGCGAACCGCACCGGCCGGGCGGATGACCCGTACGCCCGTGAGCTGATCGCGGAGGCGCACGCCCTCGGCGTCATCCACCGGCACCTGGTCGAGCGGGTCGCTGCGGGCATGCGCGCGGAGAAGATGCCTCCCACGGCGGGCTCACTCATCCGCCTTTTCCACGGCGAGAGCGCCACCCGGCAGGCCGAGATCGCCCTGGAACTCGCCGGCCCGACGGCGGCGATGTCCGCCCCCGACGGCCCGGACACCCGCGAGGTGGGCGTGTCCTACCTGTTCCGCCAGGCGGCCCAGCTCGGCGGCGGCAGCACCGAGATGGCACGCAACATCATCAGCGAACGGATCCTCGGTATGCCCCGCGAGCATGCCACCGACCGCGACGTCCCCTTCAACCAGGTCCGGCGCGGGCGCTGAAGGCCGAACGCACCTCCGGCATCCTGGAAGGACGCGCAGCGCCACATGACCACAGCAGAACCCGGCCTCGCCGCCACCTGGCCCGGCGCCGACGTGGACCGGCGGACCGTCCGTCCGGGGGGCATACCCGTCTCCGCCCTGGTGGCCGAAGTCCCACGCCCGCAGGCGGTGATCGTCGCCCTGCACGGCGCCGCCACCTCCTCCGTCTACTTCGACCACCCCGGCCACCCGCGCCTCTCGCTGCTCCGTACCGCGGCGGCCCTCGGCTTCACCGTCGTCGCCGTCGACCGCCCCGGATACGGCGGCTCGGCCGGCCACGACGAGGACCTGCCCACCCACCAGTCGCGCACCGACCTCCTCTTCGCAGCGGTCGACGCACTGCTGGAGGACAGCGAGCGCGGCCGGGGACTCTTCCTGTGGGCACACTCGGCCGGCTGCCAACCCGCCCTGCGGATGGCCACGGACCCGCGTGGTGCCGGCGTGCTCGGCCTCGAACTGGCCGGCATGGGCCGCGAACCCCACTGGCGGAGGCGCGAGGCCCTCGATCAATGGCGGCGCGATCCCAGCGGCCCCCGGCCACGGCTGCGCGTGTGGGAACCGCCGGACGCCTATCCGGCCGACGTGTACGGCGGCGCCCGCATCGGTTCGCCCACGCCGGCCTACGAGATGCGCCATCGGGAAACCTGGCGGGAGGAGATCGTCGAGGTCGCCGCCCGTGTCCACGTCCCCGTCCACATCACCCTCAGCGAGCACGAAGAGGTATGGCGCAGCGGCCCCGAGGCCCTCGCCGACCTCGCCTCCCTCTTCACCTCGGCACCCCGTGTGGTGACGGCCGAACAGGCGGGCGCGGGTCACAACATCAGCGTGGGGCACACCGCCCTCGCCTACCACCTCAGCGTCCTGGCCTTCGTCGAGGAATGTGCCCTCGGCGTGTCGGGACCTGCCCTTCGAGGAGCAACGACATGAGTGAGGCGGGCGACGCCGCTCTGCTGCTGGTACGCCTGACTCTGGGCGCGGTGATGGCCATGCACGGCTGGAACCACTGGCGAGGCGGGGGTGGCATCGAGGGCACCGCGCGCTGGTTCGCCGGACTCGGGCTGCGCCGACCCCGCCTGCAGGCCTGGCTCAGCGTGCTCACCGAGATCGGCGCGGGCATGCTGCTGGCCGCCGGGCTGTTCACCTCGCTGGCCGGCGCGGCCGTCATCTCGGTGATGCTGGTCGCGGGCCTCCTCGCGCACCGCCGCAACGGCTTCTTCGTCTTCAAGGACGGCTACGAGTACGTCCTGGTCCTCGCCGTGTTCTCGCTGGCACTCGCGGCCTGGGGGCCCGGCAAGTACGCGGTGGACACGGCCACGGACATCGATCTGACCGGCTGGCCGGGTGCCGGCGTGGCGCTCGGCGCCGCGGTCCTCGGGACGGGAGCTCTGCTGGCGCTGTTCTGGCGTCCGCAGGCATCGAGCGGTACCTGACCCGCCACGCAAGGAGAACAAGAATGAGCTTGAGGATCGTTGTCACTGTGAAGTACGTGCCCGACGCCACTGGCGACCGGCACTTCGCCGATGACCTGACCGTCGACCGTGACGACGTGGACGGT
>NZ_JBIVXP010000036.1:0-47742 GCF_044769305.1 Streptomyces sp. NPDC090499 | reverse complement strand
GCACCTGGCACATCGCACCAGCCAGTGCATGAGCGGAGGGCTGTCCGGCCTGACGGCCGGACAGCCCTCACCAAGATCTTCATCAGCCTTCTAGGCGCTGTCCGGGCGATCATGCGATTGCTTGGGAGCGGGTTGCCAGTGCTGTAGGCGTCTGGTGGCGTGAGTTCGGTGGAGAACGGCAAACTGTGCGGCGTGCAGGCGACTCGATTGGACGATGGTGACCTTCGGTGGGTCTTTCCCTACCTTGACGACGTGGGTGAGGTCGGCCGCTATGTGAGCCAGGCCGATGAGCGCATCGTGTTGCTGGCGTCGCATCTGGGATCGCGAGCGACCTGGACGGGATGTGGTCTCGAGTTCCATCACATGCCTGGCGCTGCCGAGGCGGATCTCTTCGGAGCCGCAAGTGCACCGGGGGTGGAGTTTGTTCTGTGCCTCGATCGGGTTCCTGTTGGGCGGGACAACCGTAATCGCCACTCACTGCCGGGTGGCTGGGCCGTGACGGCCGACATCGTGTTGGACTGCGATCGTGTCGAGGATTGCGGTGGTCATTACCTGGAGCAACGTGAGGATTGCTTCGCCACACCGCTGGACGCTGCGCGAGCCTTGGCAGCCGGTGCACAGTGGCTCTGGGAACGGGGCTCGGCTGAACCTGCCGGAACTTGGGCGAACCGTAACCGGCCCGACCTGCATACTCTTCCTTCACCGGAGCATGGCCGGTCATGAACGGAGCCAGATGGTGACGGCTGCGACAGTCACGGTGCCGAGGAAGAGGTAGCGGCGTTTGTCATAGCGGGTGGCCACCGCGCGATGCTGCTTCAGTCGGTTGATGGCCCGTTCGATGGTGTTGCGCTTCTTGTATCGCTCTTCATCGAAGCCGGGCGGCCGTCCTCCGCGTGATCCTTTGTGCAGGCGGGCGACCTGACTGTCGGCCTTCTCCGGGATCGTGTGGCGGATGCCACGTTTTCGCAGGTACTTGCGAATGGGTCCATTGCTGTACGCCTTGTCGGCAGCGAGGCTGTCCGGCTTCTTGCGGGGCCTGCCCGGGCCCGGTCTGGGAACGCGGATCTTCTCCAGGACGGCCTTGAACTGGGTGCAGTCCGCCCGCTGGCCTGGCGTGACGATCAGGGACAGCGGGCGGCATCTGCCGTCCGCGCTCAGGTGGAGCTTGCTGGTGAACCCGCCGCGTGAGCGGCCCAGGCCCTCACCTCCAGCACCACCTCCACCAGGCGGGCGACCAGGCTCTGCCATGGCTTCTCGTGCTGATGTTCCACCTCCTCGGCCCCCTTTGAGGGGGGTGCCGGCGGCGGATCGGTGCGGGCACCGGCCGCATGCTGATGCGCGCGGACGATGGTCGAGTCCACTGAGACGTCCCAGTCAATCTCGCCGGTCGCATCCGCCGCGGCCTGGACCTGCTGGAGCAGGCGTTCCCAGGTCCCGTCGGCCGACCACAGCCGGTGGCGTTCGTAGACCGTCTTCCACGGGCCGAACCGTTCGGGTAGGTCACGCCAGTGCACTCCGGTCCGGACCCGGTGCAGAAGCCCGTCGATTACCTGCCGGTGGTCCCGCCACCGGCCACAACGACCGTTGCTGACCGGCAGAAACGGCCGCAGCCGTTCCCACTCGGCATCTGTCAGATCGCCCCGCCCCATGTCCACATCAACGACGCCGGCACGAAGCAGTCACATGATCGGCCGGACAAGTCCTAGGACGGCGCGACGCCCTCGACGGCGGCGTGGGGTGCGGGGAAGGCGCACCGCGCTCGGAGCCGCCGGGCCGCCCGAGGAGACAGCCGGCGCGTGAGCCGCCACGACACACCCGACCTGGCTGCGGTGGGCTCGGGTGTGCCGGTCCGATACTCGGTCCATGCGCGTGGAATACACCCCTGAGGCCATGAGCAGCACGGACTTCTACAGGTTTCTGACATCGGTCGTCATTCCCCGGCCGATCGCATGGGTCTCCACGATCACACCCGACGGAAGGACCGAGAACCTCGCCCCGCACTCCTTCTTCAGCATCGCCAGCACCGATCCCCCGATCGTCCAGTTCACCTCGATCGGCCGGAAGGACTCGCTGCGCAACGTCGAGGAGACCGGGGAGTTCGTCGTCAACTTCTCGTCCGAACCGCTCCTGCAGCTGATCAACGCCACGGCCATCGACTTCCCGCGCTCGGTGAGCGAGTTCGACACCGCGGGCATCGAGCGGGAGGCCAGCCGAAGTGTCCGTCCGCCCAGGGTGGCGGCCGCCCATGCGGCTCTGGAGTGCCGTTCCCACACCACCCTGCGCATGGGCAACTGCACCTTGGTCTTCGGGCGGGTGCTCCATGCCGCGATCGACGAGAGGTACCTCGCCGGCGGCCGCCCCGACAGCGCGTTGCTGCGCCCCCTGACCAAGCTCGGCGGCGACGAGTGGGGCACCCTGGGCGAGGTGCTGCACCTGAACCGCATCCCGTACGAGGAACCCGGCACCGCCTGACTCCCCTGGTGTCCGGCACGGGCGGCATGCCTCCGGCGGCACCCCGATCCCACCAGTGCGCCCACAGGCGTTTGACAGCACCACCGGACATCCACCATGCTTCCATTAATTCATTAGCACAAGCATGGTGGAACCGAGGAAGACGACGTGATCGACTACCGGATCGACCGTGGCAGCGGCGTACCGGCCTACGTCCAGATCGTCGAGCAGACCGAACGAGCGCTCCGGATGGGCTTTCTCAAGGTCGGGGACAAGCTGCCCACGGCCAAGGAGGTGGTGGCGGCGACCGCCATCAACCCCAACACCGTGCTCCGCGCCTACCGGGACCTGGAACAGGCCGGCCTGGTCGAGCTCCGGCGCGGGCTCGGAACCTTCGTGACCCGGTCACTGGCCCGGCCCGGCGCGCAGGACGACTCGCCGCTGCGCCGGGAGGTCACCGACTGGGTGGCACGCGCCCTGGCCGAGGGCCTGGAACGGGCCGACGTCCTCGCCATGGTCACAGCGGCCCTGGACGCCCACGCCAACGAACACGACAGCCACACCCCGGGCGACCGGGAGCGCAGGAGGGGGGACGTATGACCGGGCCTGACGCGCGGCCGCGGTGCGGGCCGCGGGACTCGGATTCCGGTACCGGAGGCGGGGCGCCTGGGCCCTGCGGGACTGCGGGTTCACCGTACCCGGCGGCCGGATAGCCGACCTCGTCGAACGTAACAGCGGCGGCGGCGAGAGCACCGGCGGCCCCGCTGTCGGCCCGCGACCGGGAACCGGGCCTGTCCAAGGCCCTGGTCCGGGCGTTCCCGGGGCAGGGGCTGGGGCCGGTGTCCGCGACGGCGCTGTCCGTCATCTGCATGCCGGGGCTCTCCCTGCTGGTCCACAGCTGACGGAGCGTCGGCTCGGGCGCCGTCCGAGGTATCGCCTGACGCTCGGCACACGGCCGCGGGACCTCTCCGCGCGGCCCGTCCTCACCTGCACGCGGTAACTCCGCGACTCCACCGAAGAAAGGGCTCATATGCTCTTCGACGCACGTTCCAGACGGTTTCGCATACGCATCGCCGTCGCGACAGCGGCGGCCGCCGTGGTGGCCGTCGCCGTGACGCTGGCACTGACGGTGACGACCTACGATCACACCTCGCCGCGTGCCGCCCGGGCCAAGGCATCGGGATCGGTGACCGCAGGCGTCGACTGCCGCAAGGCGAAGTGCGTGGCCCTCAGCTTCGACGGCGGCCCCAGCCCGACGACTCCCCGGCTGCTGGACATCCTCAAGCAGCAGCACCTGCACGCCACGTTCTTCGTGCAGGGCAGGGGGCACATCTCGAAGTACCCCGGCATCCTGCGCCGCATCGCGGAGGAGGGGGACGAGATAGGCAACCACACCTGGACCCACCCGAGGCTGACCGATCTCGACGAGGCCGACGCCCGTGCGGAGCTGACCCGGACCCAGAACGCCATCGAGAGGATCACCGGCACCAGGCCCGTCCTGATGCGTCCGCCGGAGGGCCGTACCGACCGCAAGGTGGCCAGGATCTGCCGGGAGCTGGGCCTTGCACAGGTGCTGTGGAGCGTCACCGCCAAGGACTACGAGACGACCGACTCGGCCCTGATCACCGAGCGGGTGCTCGACCAGACCCACCGCGACGGCATCATTCTGCTGCACGACCTGCACAAGGGGACCGTGCCCGCCGTTCCCGGGATTCTCAAGGCGCTCAAGCAGCGTGGCTACACCGTCGTCACGGTGTCGCAACTGCTCGCCCCGGCCAAGCCCCGGCCCGGGATGGTCTACCGGCCCTGAGGCAGCTCGCCGGCGCTCCCACCCCTTGTCGCTCTCCCCCTCAGGAACCTAGACTCCGTTGGTGAACTGAAGTTGGTTCAGTTCACGATCCGTCTCGGACGGAAGGGAGCGGACGGTGGATGGTTCCCTGGAGGGCAGGGTCGCGCTCGTCACCGGCGCGGGCCGGGGCATCGGCCGGGCCATCGCGGTGGAGGCGGCCCGGCAGGGTGCGTCGGCCGTGGTGGTCGCCGACCTCGACGCGGCGGCCGTCGGCGAGACCGCCGAACTGGTGCGTGCCGAGGGGGCGAAGGCCGAGGCGGTCGGGTGCGACCTGCGGGTGCGCGACGACATCGAGGGCATGGTGACGCGGTGCGCCGAGCGCTTCGGCGGCCTCGACGTGCTGGTCAACAACGCCGGAGTGATCGACACCGCGTTCACCACCGGCCAGGACCACGGGGTCGGCTCGCTCCCCGAGGAGGTCTGGGACGCCGTCTACGAGGTCAATCTGAAGGCCGTCTGGCTGACGACCAAGTTCGCGGCGCCTCTGCTGCTGCGGTCGACGCGCGGCCCGGCCATCGTCAACACCGCCTCCGTCTCCGGCCTGGTGGGCTTTCCCGACTGCCCGGCCTACGGAGTCACCAAGGCCGGTGTCATCCATCTGACCAAGGTCACCGCGGTCGACCTGGCCCCGGTGCGCTGCAACTGCCTCTGTCCCGGCGTCATCGACACCCGGCTGACGCAGGACCACTGCGCCGCGGCCGAGGATCGCGGAGCGACGGAACGGGCGCTGTTGGCGCCGCAGTTGGTGGACCGGCTGGGGCGGCCGGAGGAGGTGGCGCGGCTCGCCTGCTTCCTGGCCTCGGACAGCGCGGCGTTCATCACGGGTGCCGCCCATGTGATCGACGGCGGCGCGCTGGCCTGGCGCGGTGTCAAGCGCTGAGGGAAGGACGCACATGATGGAGACGAGGCTGGGCGGCCGGGTGGCCCTGGTGACCGGCGCGAGCGGAGGCATCGGGGACGCCGTCGTCCGGCGGCTCGCGGCCGAGGGGGCCACCGTGGTGGTGACCGACGTCGACGCGGAGCGCTGCGAGCAACTCGCCGCGGAGGTCGGGGGCGGGGCCCTCGGGCTGGCGCTGGACGTGACCGACGAGTCGGCCTGGGAGGGCGTCGTGCACCGGGTGGCCGGCCGGCTCGGCTCGCTGTCCGTGCTGGTGAACAACGCCGGGATCGCCGCGATGCGCACCGTCGAGACGGAGACCCGGGAGTCCTGGGACCAGGTGATCGCGGTCACCCAGACCGGTGTCTGGCTCGGCATGAAGCACGCCGGCGCGGCCATCGAGCGGTCCGGCGGCGGTTCGGTCGTCAACGTCGCGTCGATCTTCGGTACGGTCGGCGGCTTCGGCTCCCAGTTCTCGTACCACGCGGCCAAGGGAGCCGTACGCCTGATGACGAAGAACGCGGCGCTGCACTGGGCGCGGCGCGGCGTCCGGGTCAACTCCCTGCACCCCGGCTTCATCGAGACGCCCCGGTCCCGTGAACTGTGGCGGGGCACACCGCGGTTGGCCGCGATGCTCGACGGCACGCCGCTCGGTCGGCTCGGCACGCCCGAGGAGGTCGCGGCGGCCGTGGCGTTCCTGGCCTCCGACGACGCGAGCTTCATGACCGGCTCGGAGCTGTACGTCGACGGAGGCTGGACGGCGCGCTAACCGGCGTGCGCGCCGTACCGGTCGACGCCGTCGGCCGACCGGGTGCGCCGGACGTGACCGCGGGCCGCCAGTACGTCGAGGTGGGCCGCGGTCTCGTTGACCGCGAGCATCTGGTTGAAGGCGTTCAGGTCGGCGAAGGCGACCGTGCGCCGCGTCCACCCCAACTCCGCCGCCACGTCGTGGGCGTTGAGCGTGCGGTCGCCGAGGACCGCCAGGGTCCGGGCGAGCCGGTCGTCGTGGTGGGCCAGCAACTCGCCGACCCGGGCGTGCACGCTGTCGCCCACCGGGCCGTGCGCGGGCAGCAGCCGGGCGTCCCGGAGCGTCGTCATCATCCGCAGCGAGTCGAGGTAGTCCCCCAGCGGCAGCTCGGCCGGGCCGAGTTCGAAGCCGATGGACGGGGTGATGTGCGGCAGGACGTGGTCTCCGGAGAAGAGCAGGCCTCGGGCGTGGTCGAGGTAGACGACGTGCCCCCGGGTGTGGCCCGGCGTCGGGACGACCTGCAACCTGGCGTCGCCGAAGCGGAGTTCCTCCGCCTCCAGCCAGCGGTCCGGGGCCTCCCACACGTCCGGGTCGAAGTCGCCGTGGTCCATCGCGGCCACCCGTTCGGCGAGTTCGCCCGCTCCGGAACGCGTCAGCGTCTGCAGCGAACCGGCCGGCTGCGTCGTACGGAGCGATCCGAGCAGTTCCAGGCCCCGGCGCTCGCCTGCGCCGAGGTAGACCCGGGAGCCGAGCAGCCTGCGCAGTGCGACGGCCTGGGTGTAGTGGTCGCGGTGGATGTGGGTGACCAGGATGTGGCTGATCTCGCCCAGGTCGTGGCCGAGGCCGCTGAGCGCGTCCTCGAGTGCCTTGCGGGACTCGGGGACCGACCAGCCCCCGTCGATCAGGACCAGCCCCTCCGCCAGGCCTTCCAGCGCGTACACGTTGACCGCGCGCAGTCCGTCGTCCGGCAGCGGCAGCGGGATGCGGTGGACGCCGGGCCGTACGGTCTCGGCGCCCGCCTCCGCCCACCGGCCGCGGTCGAAGCGAGGGGTGCGGGTCGTGGGGGAGGTCATGCGTCTCCTTGCCGGTGCGATGGGCGGTGCGGGTGCGGGGCCGGCTCCGGGGAGAGCCGGGTGTGCAGTTCGTGGGCGAGCCTGCGGGCTCCCGAACGGTCGAGCTTGCCCACCGTGGTCTGCGGCAACTCGGCCACGGTGAAGGCGAATTCGGGCCACTTGGCCTTGGACAGTCCGGTGCGGTCGAGGTGTGCGGTGAGGTCGTCGAGGCCGATGCCGTCGTGGCCGTCCTCCGGGACCACGAGCACGGCCGCCCGTTCGCCGAGCAGCGGGTCCGGCACCGGCACCACACACGCCCGCGCGACACCCGGGTGGGCGGCGACCGCGCGTTCGATCTCGGTGATGTCCAGGTTGCGGCCGCCCCGGATGATGACGTCCTTCTCCCGGCCCATGACGGTGACCGTCCCGTCGTCGCCGGTGGCCAGCAGGTCCCCGGTGGGGAAGAAGCCGTCCGGGGTGAGGGCGGGCGGTTCGACCTTGCCGTCACGGGCGTAGCCCAGGAAGAGGGAAGGGCCGCGGACCTGGGCCCGGCCGGTCGCTCCGGGGCCGAGGACGGTGCCGTCGGCGGCGACCGCGCGCAACTCGGTGCCGGGGAACGGGCGTCCGTCCCGGCCCAGCCGGATCTCCTCGGGGTCGTCGGGCCGCGGCGAGGTGTGCCCGAGGCATTCGGACATGCCGAAGACGCGCAGGATCCGGGTCCCGAGGGAGTGTTCGGCACGGGCGAGGGCGCCGCGGTCCATGGGACCACCGCCGACGGTGAGGGAACGGACGCCTTCGAGGACCCGTGATCCGGCGGCCGCCGAGCCCATCTGCAGTGCCATGGTCGGCACGCACATGGTCCACCGGACGTCGTTCGCGGACATCCGTGCCAGTGCCTCCTCGCGGTCCCAGCGGCCGCTCAGGACGAGCGGGCCGCCGAGCATCAGCGCCATGCCCACGCCGAAGCAGTACGCGGCGGTCGAGGAGAGGGGCACGACGGCGGCCACCGCGTCGCCGTCGTGCAGCCCGTTGATCTCGGCGGTGCGGGCGCACGCGTAGCGCAGGGCGCTCTCGGACTGGACGACTCCCTTGGGCCGCCCGGTGGAGCCGGACGTGAGGCCGATGAGCGCGCCGCCGGACCAGCGGGAGACGTCACGCGGGCCGTGGCCGGCGAGAGCCTGCCAGCCGTCGAGCACCCCGGCGGTCCGGGCACCCACCACGCCCTCCCGCGCCTGCCATCCCTCGGCCGCGGACGGCTCGGCGACGACGGTGTCGGGGCGGATGTCCTCCAGGGCC
This sequence comes from Streptomyces sp. NPDC090499, assembly GCF_044769305.1. Lineage (NCBI taxonomy): Bacteria > Bacillati > Actinomycetota > Actinomycetes > Kitasatosporales > Streptomycetaceae > Streptomyces > Streptomyces sp. NPDC090499. The sequence goes on along the minus strand of NZ_JBIVXP010000036.1, from coordinate 39,469 downwards.
GCCGCGAACTCGGCCCGGGTCGTGTGGCGGTTGACCAGGGCCAGGACGCCGCCGGTCAGTCCCACGGCGAGGGTGGCGGCGACGGTGCGCCAGGAGTTGTCGGCCTGGAGCAGGACGGTCCCGCCGGGCGAGCCGTCCGGGGCCATGGCGTCGGCCAGTTCGGCGGCGCGCGCCAGCAGGTCGCGCGCGCCGTGCCGGCCCGTGTCGTCGACGACGGCTGTGAAGTCGGCCTTCTCCGCGCGTTGCTGGAACTCCCGCACTGTCTGTCGCATCCGCTGCTTCCTCGCCTCTTCGCGCGAAAGGTGGTGGTGGCTGTCCGGCTCCGAAGGGCACGCTCAGCCCGGGAACAGCTCCGTCTCGCCGCCCATGACGGCGATCCGCCGGCCCCGCATGTCCCCGACCTGGGCGACCGCGGCCGCCCACTCGGGGCTGTCCAGTGCCCTGCGCAGGTCCTCGGCGGTGTCGAAGCCCAGGACGGAGACCCCGTCCCAGCCCTCGGAGCGCGGTTCGAGGGCCGTGTCGATGTCGGTGTGCCGCCAGGACCGCAGACCGGGCAGGGCACGGGTGAGTTCGGCGTGTTCGCCGCGCCACCAGTCGATGAACTGCTCGTGCGTCCACTCGGGCGGCCGGGCGGCCAGCAGGACCAGGTTGTACATCGCGCCCTCCTCGGGCTTCTCAGGTGAACAGCACCTCGGGCGAGCGCCCGATCATCAGCTGCCGCAGCCGGCCGGTCTCGTCCAGCCGCGCGCCGGCCACGAAGGTCGCCTCCGGCACCCCGGAGCGCCGGACCTCGCCGAGGAACAGTTCGTCGCGGCCGACGGTGCCCGCCGTGAGCAGGTGGTGGGTGCGGACGCCCACCTCGCGCTGGGCGAGGTAGCCCGTCAGCTCGGCCCGGCCGCCGTGGAAGTCGGTGGCGCCGCCGTCACCGGTCGAGAAGAGAATGGAGAACGAGAAGTCGTCGCTGATCAGGTCCAGGATGCGGTCCGCGTCCTCGCTGTCGAGCAGGGCGAACCAGCGGGTCAGGAACGCTGCGGTGGACTGCGCGGCCGGGGCGGTCACGGCCGGTCCACCAGGTCGAAGCCGGTGGTGAAGAAGGACTGGTAGCGGGCCATCAGCCCGGCGGGCGAGACCTGTACGGCGGAGAGGAACGCCCCCGTGGTCACGCCCTTCTCGACGACGAAGCCGTACGCGGTCTCGACGTCGCCGTCGACCGCGTACCTCTTGATCTCATGGGTACGGTCCACAGCCGCACGCCCGGCTATGTACGCGGCGAACTCCTCGCGCGAGGACCCGCTGCGCTCACCGCCGGGCAGGGCGATGAGGAACCGGAAGCCGGGCTCCACCAGCTCCAGGGCCTTCTCCGGATCCTGGCCGTCCATGCGGGCCATGTATTCGCGAAGCACCATTGCCGATCGCTCTCCCTACCGAGACCTAGTGACAACCTGAGTTCAGTTCAGTTTGATCCCGAGACGGCCGCCCCGGCAAGAGGCGGGACGGACCCGGAGGTTATTCGGCGACCATGCGCACCACGCATCCCTCGATCATCTCGCTGATCTCGGAGAGCGGGATCGCCCCGGTCGGGCGGTACCAGCGCCAGACGCTGACGATCATGCCGAGCACGGCCAGGCCGAGGGTGTGGGCGTCACGCAGCGGGAAGGCGCCCTTGGACATGCCCCGCATCAGCAGGTTCGTCCAGTCCCGCTCGACCATCTGCACGAGCTGGCGGGCCGCGACCCGCTCGGTCTCCTCCCGCCGGGACCTGCGCGGGTTGGCCAGCAGCGACATGTTCGCCTGGAGGATGCGCATCTGGCGGATCTCCTGCTCGGTGACCGCGAAGGCGGAGCGCACCGCCGCGCGCACCTCGTCGACCGGCTCCGTCACGTCCTTCGTGGCCTCGACGAACTGGTCGTGGGAGCGCTGGAGTTCCAGGCGCATGATGGTGAGCAGGCAGTGGGCCTTCGACTCGAAGTAGTGGTAGAGCGCCGTCTGCCCGATACCGACCCGGTCGGCGACCTCGGACCACTTGGTGCTCTCGTAGCCGTCCTCCCCGAACCGCTCCACCGCGGCCACCAGGATGGCCGCCCGCTTCGACCTGGGCCCCTCCTCCGGATCCACGATCCGCGCCCTTGCCATCGTCTCTCCCTCTGCTCCACGGCCGGATCCGATCACCGTCCGGTCGTCCGAGAGTAGACCCAAGTTCAGGTTGGCTTCGAATCGACGGGACACGTGGGTCCGGACGGCCCCGTCCGTCACCGCGCTGCGGCCCGTGTGTAGTCCGGCCGCCGCCGACCGAGGAACGCGGCCATCCCCTCCTGTCCCTCCGCCGTCACGGCGGCCGTGGCCATGCGGCGGGCCTCCGCGTCGAGCTGTTCGCCGAGCCCGGCCGCGAACGCGCCGCCGACCAGCCGCCGGGTCACGCCGTAGGCCTCGGTGGCCCCGCGTGCCAGCGTCCGCGCGGCGCCCTCGGCTTCCTCCCGGAGCCGCTCGGGCGCGACCACCCTGCTCACGAGCCCGATCTCCAGGGCCTCCGCGGCAGGCACCCTCCGGTTGGTCAGCAGCAGGTCCAGGGCCCGCTTGGGTCCGACGAGACGGGGCAGCAGCCAGCTCACCCCGGCGTCCGGCGTGTACCCGATCGCGGTGTAGGCCGCCGTGAAATGGGCGTCCGCGGCGGCGAAGCCGAGGTCGGCGGCCATGGCCAGCCCGAGCCCGGCCCCGGCGACCGCCCCCTGCACGGCCGCCACCAGCGGCGCGTCGAGGCCGGCGAGGATCCGCAGCGCCGCGTGCAGCGCGCCGGTGACTTCGGTGAGGTGCCCGGCCAGCCGCTCCCGGGGCAGGGTGCCGAACTCCTTCAGGTCGCCGCCCACACAGAAGGACGGCCCCTGCCCGGTGAGCAGCACCGCCCGCACCCGGGCCGCCTCGCACTCCTGCGCCGCCGCCAGCAGTCCCTGCGCCATCGCGAGGTCGATCGCGTTGCCCGACCCCCGGCACATCTCGACGTGCGCCACCCCGGCGTCGTCCACCTCGACAGTGATCCTCATCGTGCCGTCCACCCGCCGTCCACCGTGAGCACCTGGCCCGTGCAGTACGCGGACGCGTCCGAGGCCAGGTACAGCAGCGCTCCGTCCAGCTCGCCCGGTGCACCGCCGCGCCCGAGCATCGTGCCGCGCTCCACCCAGCGCCGGGAGCGTTCGTCGGCGAACAGTCCATCGGTCATCTCGGAGCGGAACCAGCCGGGTGCGAGGGCGTTCACCCGCACCCCCGCCGCTCCCCACTGCCCGGCCAGCTCACGCGTCAGCCCGAGGAGCCCCGCCTTGGAGGCGGCGTAGGCGGCCCCGCCGAGCGGAGCACCGGCCACGAGCCCGAGGACGGAGGAGACGTTGACGACCGATCTCGTACGGTCGCCGACGTGCCGTGCCTCGGCGAGCAGCCGGGCCAGGTGGAACGGTGCCACGAGGTTGACGGCCAGGACGTCCGCGAAGTCGCCGGGACTCTCGTCCTGTGCGCGTACGGCGCCGGCTGCCCCCGCGTTGTTGACCAGGACGTCGAGCCGGCCGCCGTGCGTGAGGGCGGTCTCCGCCAGCCGGACGCGGTCCGCCTCGCTCGCCACGTCACAGACCACCGGACGGATGCGCGGGTTCCCGTCGGCGAGTTCCTTGAGCCGGTCCGGTCGTCTGGCCGCCGCGAACACCGTGGCCCCCGCGGCGGCCAGCACCGTCGCGAAGCGCGCGCCCAGCCCCGACGAGGCGCCGGTGACCACGGCCGTCCGGCCGTCCAGCGAGAACAGGTCCACGCCCACGCCGGTCACCCTTCCACCCCGATCGGCAGGGCGGTCGCCCCGCCGTCCAGGACGAGCGTCTGACCGGTCATCCAGGACGAGGCCCCGGACGCGAGGAACACCGCCGCGTCCGCCACGTCCTCGACCGTGCCCAGCCTGCGCAGGGGCAGCCGCGCGGTGAGGATCGGCTCCCGCGCCTCCCATACGGCCCGCGCCAGTTCGGTCTTGATCAGGCCGGGCGCGATGGCGTTGACCCTGGCGTGCGGTCCGAGTTCGTAGGCGAGCTGCCGGGTCAGGTGGAGCATCGCCGCCTTGGTGGCGTTGTACCAGCCGATGTGCGGATCGACGACCAGCCCGCCGACGGAGGCGATGTTGACGACGGCTCCCCCGTGCTCGCGCATCCATGCCTGCCAGGCGTGCCGGGTCCACACGACCATGCCGTACTGGTTGACCTCGACCGTCTTCTGTGCGCGCGCCGGGTCGAGGTCGAGGAGGGGGCCCATGTAGGGGTTCGTGGCCGCGTTGTTGACCAGGATGTCGAGCCGGCCGAACCTGCCCACGGTCTCCTCGGTGCACCGCTCGGCGTCCTGGGGCCGGCCCGCGTGGGCGACCACCTCGTGCACCTCGCCGTCGCCCTTGACCCGCAGCAACTCCTCCCGGGCGGCGGCCAGTCCGTCCGGCTTGCGGGCGGCGATCACCACATGGGCGCCCGCCTCCCGGTACGCCTTCGCGATGCCGAGGCCGATTCCCCGGGAGCCCCCGGTGATCACGGCCACCCGGCCGTCCAGTGCTGGTCCGTTCACGCCGACTCCTCGGGATACCTGGCCAGTTCGCGCCGGGCCACGGTGCGCAGGTGCACCTCGTCCGGGCCGTCCGCGATCCGCAGCGCCCGGGTGATGGCGTAGAGCCGGGCCAGCACGGTGTCGTTGCTGACCCCGGCCGCCCCGTGCGCCTGGACCGCCCGGTCCACCACCCGGTGCGCCACCTCCAGCGCGGCGACCTTGATCGCGGCGACCTCGGTACGGGCGGCCGCGTTGCCCGAGGTGTCCATCAGCCAGGCCGATTTCAGGACCAGCAGGCGCAGCTGCTCGATCTCGATCCGGCTGCGGGCGATCCACTCGCGCACGACGCCCTGGTCGGCGAGCGGGCCGCCGAAGGCGGTACGGGTCAGGGCCCGGCGGCACATCAGCTCCAGGGCGCGTTCGGCGAATCCGACCGCCCGCATGGCGTAGTGCATCCGGCCGGGCCCCAGCCTCCCCTGGGCCAGCGCGAACCCCTCGCCCTCGCCGCCGAGCAGCGCGGACACCGGCACCCGCACGTTCTCGAAGAGCACGTCCCCGTGGCCGCAGCGGTCGGTGTAGCCGAACATGGGCAGATCGCGCAGGACGGTGATGCCCGGGGTGTCGCGCGGGATCAGCACCATGCTCTGCTGCCGGTAGGTGGGTGCGCCGGGATCCGAGACCCCCATGAGGATGATCAGCCGGCAGTCCGGGTCGAGGATCCCGGAGGTGTACCACTTGTGGCCGTTGACGACGTACTCGTCGCCGTCCCGGGTGATCCGGGTGCGGATGTTGCGTGCGTCGGAGCTGGCCACCTCGGGCTCGGTCATGGCGAAGCAGGAGCGGATCTCGGCGGCCAGCAGTGGGCGCAGCCAGCGGTCCTGTTGTTCCGGTGTGCCGTAGAGGGCGAGCAGTTCCATGTTGCCGGTGTCCGGGGCCGAGCAGTTGAAGACCTCGGGTCCGATGACGGAGCGGCCCGCCAGCTCGGCGAGTGGCGCGTATTCGAGGTTGGTGAGGCCGGCGCCCAGGTCACCGTGGACGAGGAAGAGGTTCCACAGTCCCTCGGCGCGCGCCTTCTCCTTCAACTCCCGCAGGACCGGGGGGAGTTCGTGCGGGTTGCCCGCTTCGGCGAGCTGCCGGTCGTGGACGGGTTCGGCGGGCAGGACGTACTCCGCCATGAACGCGGCCATGCGCGAGCGGAGTTGCTCGGCCCTCGGCGAGAGTCCGAAATCCATGATGCGGCTCCTTCAGGACCGTGGGGAGCGTCGGGCGAGGATGCCGGCGGCCGTGCGGATCATCGCCGCGATGGTCGGGGGCAGCCGTTCCTGGTCGGGGTCGTGGTGCTTGCCCTCGCGGTGCCTGCGCAGGTTGTGGCCCATGATCGCGGCCATCTTGGTGCGGGCCAGGGCGCGGAACCAGTCGAGGGCGGGCGGTTCGGGACGGCCGTCGAGGTAGGCGGTGAGCAGTTCCTCCTCGGTGGGCAGACCGGGGACCGCGCGGCCGAGGCGGGGGAAGTTGCGGTGGTCGGCGAAGAGCAGGAACCACGCGAGGTCGATCCGCGGATCGCCGTACCCCCAGATCTCCCAGTCGACGACGGCGGCGGGCCGCTCGCCCCGGCACAGGACGTTGCCGAGGCGGAAGTCGCCGTGGGTGAGGGCGGGGCTCGTGCCGTCGGGGACGCGCGCGGCCAAAGCCTTCAGCAACTCCGCTGAGCCGGGGCGGAGTTCGTCCGGGACCGCCCGCATGGTGCGGCTCCACCGTTCCAGCTCCCCTGCCGCGTCCAGCGTCTCGGGAGCCGCCGGGCCAGGCGTTCCGTGCAGGTCCCTGAGCACGTCGGCCAGGGCGAGCATGCGCGTGCGGCACAGCCCGGGGTCCAGGCGGTGTTCGTCGAGGACCGGCTCGACGGCCTCGCCGTCCACGAACTCCATGGCGAACCAGGCCGGTTCGGTCTCGTCCACGGCCACGACGGCCGGGACGGGCACCGGCGACCCGGCGAGCGCGCGCAGGATCCGGGCCTGCCGCAGTACGTCGTTGCGGCCGACGGCGCGCTGTCCCGGTGGCACCGCCTTCACGACGTACGACACCTCTCCGGCCGTGACCGAGTAGGTGAGGCCCGAGTGGCCGCCGGGCAGGGTGCGCAGATCGCCCGGCAGCTCGTGCGGGTGCCGGGCGGCGAGCCGGGCGCGGACCCGCCGTCCGAGGTCGGCTGCTTCGGTCGCCGTACTCAATTCCGCGCCCCCTTCGGCTCTTTGGGCAGCCGGAGCACGCGCTCGGCCAGGATGTTGCGCTGGATCTCGTCGCTGCCGCCGGCGATGCGGTAGCCGGGGGCGCCGAGCAGGTGCTCGGTCCAGGCGAAGGTGCCCCACTCCCCCGTGTCGGCGGCGAGCCGTGGTCCGAGGAGCTGCTGGACGAGGTCGGTGGTGGCACGCATGGTCGCGGTGGCGTGCAGCTTGCCGACCGATGCCTCGGCGCCCGGTTCCCGGCCGGCCGCCAGGGCCGCCGTCACCCGCAGGCCGGTGAGCCGTTGGACGAGCGTACGGACGTAGAGGTCGGCCGCCTGCTGCCGTTCTCCGCCGGTGAGCGGGCGGGGCAGCTGCCGGGCGAGGTCCAGGGCACGGTCGGCGTTGTCCAGGCCGAGGCCGCCGGAGTCGAGGCGTTCGGCGGCGAGCACGGTGAGGGTGACCCGCCAGCCCTCGCCGACCGGGCCGAGCCGGTCGGCGTCCGGCACGTGGACGTCGTCCAGGTACACCTCGTTGAAGCTGGAACCGCCGGTCATCTGCCGGATGGGCCGTACGGTCACGCCCGGCGCGTCCATCCGGACCAGGAGGACCGTGAGGCCCGCGTGCCTGGGGGCGTCGGGGTCGGTGCGGCACACGGCGACGCCCCAGGTGGCGACCCGGGCGCCGGACGTCCAGACCTTGTGACCGCGCACCACCCAGCCGTCACCGGCCCGTACGGCCCGGGTCCGGACGCCGGCCAGGTCGGAGCCGGCCTCGGTCTCCGAGAAGAGCTGGCAGGCGAGTTCGTCGGTACGGAGCATGGGGCGCAGCCAGCGCCGCTTCTGTTCGTCCGTGCCCCAGATGCGGATGGCGGGGGCGACGAGTTGCCGGGTCACCGGGAAGACCTCGGTGCGCCGCGGGACGTCGAAGGCCGCTTCCTCCGTCCGGTACAACTGCTCGTAGTGCGAGGGAAGTTCGCGGCCCCCGTACTCCGGTGGCCAGTCGAGGGCACCCCAGCCCTGGTCGTACCGGGTGCGCTCCCAGCGCCGTATCAGCTCGGTGTGGGCGTGCTCTTCCGCCTCGGTCCAGTTCTCGAAGACCGCCACCGAGTCGTCGCCGCGGCCCCATTCCTGGTGCGCGGCGCGCTCCTTCGCCACTCCGGCCAGCCAGTTGCGGGCCTCGGTGCGGAACTCCGCGGGCTCGGGAATGCCGCTCATGCTCCGCCCACCTCCCTTCTTCTCCTCGATGCCTCGATGCCTCGATGTCCCCGTGCCTTGATGTCCCGGGTCCCGGTGCCTGGATGCGCTCAGCGGGTCAGCACGGTGCAGGCGCTGACGCCCGGCGCCCCGTACACGTGGGTGAAGCCGGCCACCGGGTCACCCGGCACCTGGCGCTCGCCGGCCCGGCCGCGCAACTGCTGGACGACCTCGTGGACCTGGCGGAGCCCCGAGGCGCCGACGGGTTCGCCGTTGGCGATGCAGCCGCCGTCGGTGTTGACGGGCAGCGAGCCGCCGATCCCGGTCGCCCCGAAGGGGATGAGCGACTCCTGCTCGCCGTGGGCGCAGAACCCGCACTCGGCCAGGTGCATCACCTCGGCGCCGCTCTCGGTGTCCTGGAGCTGGCACACGTCGATGTCGGCGGGTCCCAACCCGGCCTCCTCGAAGGCATGTCGTGCCGCGTCCGCGCTCACGCCGGTCGGGGTCCCGGGCGGCGCCCAGGGGCTGAAGACCTCGAAGGAGCCGAACCTGCGGGTCCGCACGACGGCCGCCCGGAGCGTGACCGGTGTACCGCCGAGCTCGCGGGCCACGGCGCGGCTGCACAGCACCAGGGCGACCGCGCCCTGGCCGGGCGAGCAGAACATGTACCGGGTCAGCGGGTCGTTGACCATGCCGGACGCGAGGATCTCGTCGGCGTCGAGCGGCTTGCGCCGCCAGGCAAGGGGGTTGAGCGCGCCGTTCCGGTAAGCCTTCTCGGCGACCAGGGCGAGGGTGCGGGGGCTGATGCCGTGGTCGTGCATGTACCGCTGGATCTTCATCGCGAAGAACTGGGTGGTGACCATCAGTCCGTCGCGGCCGTAGGCCTCGTCGAGCCCCCAGTCGGCGGGCCGTGGGTCGAAGGCGCCGCGCGGGTGCTTGTCGAAGCCGACGGCCAGGGCGACGTCCGCCGCCCCCGACCGGATGGCGTTGACCGCCGACACCAGCGCGCTGCCGCCGGTGGCGCAGCCGTTGCGGACGTTGGTGAACGGCACGCCGGTCAGGCCGAGTTCGGAGACCAGCGTGTCGGCGTTGCCGGCCGCGTCGCTGCCGCCGTACGCGGCCCGCACCCGTGACCAGGGCAGTCCGGCGTCCTGCAGCGCGGCGCGCACGGCCCGCACGGCCAGCTCCCGGCCGCTCGCCTCCGTCCGGGCGAAGGAGGTGATCCCGGCACCGCAGACCAGCACGTCCTCGCCGCTCATACGACGGCTCCCGTGGCCCTCGGTACCCCGTCCCCCGCCGTGACGGTGACCGGCATGCCGATCTCCGCGTCCTCGGGCCGGATGTCCAGGGCGGCCAGCACCCGTACGCCTTCGGGGAGTTCGACGTATCCGACGGTGAACGGCGTGAACCCGGCGGCGGGCGGGACGTACGGCGGCGACTTGGGTGCGTACCGCTGCACGGTCCAGGTCCACAGCGTGCCCGTGGCGGAGAGTACGACCGGCTCGGCCGGTCCCCCGCAGCGGGGGCATCCGGGGCGGGCCGGGTAGGCGGTGACCGCGCAGTCGGCGCACCGGGAGCCGCGCAGCCGGCTCCCGGACTCCGCCGCGGTGCTCAGCGGCCCTTCCACTGCGGTTCCCGCTTCTCCAGGAAGGCCGCCACGCCCTCCGCCGCGTCCTCGGAGTTGAGCATCACGCCGACGGCGAGGTGTTCCATGACCATCAGGGACTGGATGTCGGCGTCGAGGCTCCGGTCGATGGTCATCTTGGTGATCCACATGGTGAACGGGCTCTTGTCGACGAGCTGGTCGGCGAACCCCTCGACGGTGGCGTCGAGTTTGTCGGCGGGCGCCGAGGAATTGATGAGCCCGAACGCGGCGGCCTCGACCCCGGTGAGCAGCTTGCCGGTGAGCATCAGCTCCTTGGTCTTGCGGACGCCGATCATGCGGGGCACCCGGTAGATCGGCCCCGCACCGCCGAACAGGGCGCGGCGGATGTGGAAGTCGCCGATCAGGGCGTCGTCCGCGGCGATCGCGAAGTCGCAGGAGATCATCAGCTCGAAGCCGCCGGCGGTGACATGCCCTTCGAGGACGGCGATCGACGGGGTCTTCATCGAGTACAGCCGGTCGCAGACCTTGGCCGACAGGACGGCGACGTCGATCGCGTTGGACCTGCCGACGAAGTCGGCCTTGAGGCTGTCCAGGTCGAACCCGGAGCAGAAGGTGTTGCCGCGCCCGCGCAGCACCAGCACGCGCAGTTCGGGGTCCGCGTCGACCTCGGTGATGATCTCGTCGAGGCGGTTGAGGATCGGCACGGTCACGCAGTTCTTCTTGTGCGGGCGGTTCAGCCAGACCCGCGCCACCTGTCCGTCCCGCTCGAACTGGATCTCGTCTTCGACTGCCATGAGCCCCTCCAAACTGAACTGAATTGAGTTCGATTCTGGGGGCGATGGATGCCCCTGTCAATGGTCGGGAAGATCGGTGACCCGCGAGCGGTCAGTCGCCGGCGCCGGTCAGGCCCAGCAGGTTGGCCAGGTGCAGGCGCTGGTCGTCCGCCGTGCCGAACAGCGCCTCGTCGGCTCTGGCGCGGCGCACGTAGAGGTGCGCCGGATGCTCCCAGGTGAAGCCGATTCCGCCGTGGAGCTGGACGTATTCGGTGACGGCCAGGCGATACGCACCCGTACAGGCGACCGCCGCGGCGCTCGCGACGACGGACAGCTCCGGCCGTCGCGCGGCCAGGCAGGCACTCGCGTACGAGGATGCCGAGCGGGCGCCCTCGACCGCGACGAGGAGGTCGGCCAGCCGGTGCTTGACCGCCTGGAAGGATCCGACGGCCCGACCGAACTGGATTCGGTGGGACACGTAGTCCAGGGTCGCGTCCAGCGCGTGGGCACTGCCGCCGACGTGCTCGGCGGCCAGGGCCACCCGTGCGGCGTCCAGCACGGCGGCGGCGATCGCCGGGACCTGCCCCGGCTCGCCGACCGGCTCGGCCGCGGCTCCCGTGAAGCGGAGCCGCGCCTGGCGCCGGGTGGGGTCGAGAACGCGGCGTGCCGTACGACGGCAGGTCGCGGCGTCGGGTGCGCAGGCGAACAGCCGCTCACCGTCCGGGGCGCGGGCCGCGACCAGCAGCAGATCGGCGCCCTCGCCGTCCGGCACGAAGTCCGCCTCGCCGCGCAGCACCCAGCCGTCGCGACCCCGCTCGGCGGTGACCCGGGCCGGGTGCAGCACTCCGGCGACGGTGGCCGTGCGGGCTCCGGAGGCGATGCCCGGCAGTCCGCGTTCGCAGGCCGCCCGGTCGCCGCTGGCCAGCAGTGCCTCCCCGGCCAGCACCGCGGTCGGCAGCAACGGTGCGGGACACAGGACCCGGCCCGTCTCCCCCAGGGCGACGGCGAGTTCGGCGAAGGTGTAGCCGGCACCGCCGTACTCCTCGGGAATCGCGAGGCCGTGCACGCCGATCTCGGCGGCGAGCCGGTCCCACAGCGCCCGGTCGAATCCGCGCGGGCTCGCGGCCTGTTCGCGGACCTGCTCGGGCCCGCAGGAACCGGTGAGCACATCCCTCAGCACCGCTCGTAGCTGGCGCTGCTCCTCGGTCTCGAGCAGCAGCGCGGGATCGACATCCAGCCGGACCATCCGAACCTCCCTCAGACCGTGAACCGTCCACCGTTGGCCAGCAGCACCGCACCCACGAGATTCGCCGCGTCGTCGCTCGCCAGGAACAGGGCGATGTCGGCGATCTCCTCCGGCGCGGCGTAGGGCCGGACCCGCGGACCGGCGAGGCCGCGCCGAAGCGCCGCGGGCGTGCGTTGTGCCATGCCCGTCTGCGTCGGCCCCGGTGCCACCGTGTTGACGCGGACGCCGAACGCGATCGCCTCCTTGGCGACGGCCTGGCTCAGCGCGTGCGCGCCGGCCTTCGACGCCGCGTAGTGCGGATAGCCGGCCAGGGTGTCGAAGGCCGAGGAGGAGCCGACGGTGACGACCGCGCCGGACCTGCGGGGCACCATGACGCGCAGTGCGGCGCGCAGCACGTGGAAGGTGCCGTCCAGGTTGACCCGCAGCACCCGCCGCCACGCGTCGTCGCCCAGCCTCGTGGTCACCTCGGGCGGCCGGTCGTCGAGCAGCGCCTCGGCGAGCCACTCCTTGGCCGCGGGGTCGTCGACGCCGGCCGCGTGCACCACCACGTCCAGACGCCCGTGCGCCGCGCTCGCCGCCGTGAACGCGCGGTCGACCCCGGCGGGGTCCGCGACGTCCATGGTCAGCGCGTGGCTGCCGGGCAGCTCCCCGGCCACGGTCGCGGCGGCGGCGCCGTCGACGTCGGCGGCGAAGACCTGCGCGCCCTGGTCGGCGAGTCGCCGGGCGACCGCCGCTCCGATACCGGACCCCGCACCGGTGACCAGAGCGATGCGTCCGCCGAAACGGCCCGCCCTCCCGTCACCGCGTTCGTCACCCATGGCGGTCTCCTCTCCCTCGATCCATCTCTTCTATACTGAACTGACTTCATTTTTGTTACCGTCTCGGTCATGTCAACAGCCAGCACAAGAGCGGTCCGGCTGACGCGCTGGGGCGGGCCGCCCGTCCTCGCCGAACTGCCGCGGCCGGTACCCACGGGCGAGGAGGTGCTGGTACGGGTCGAGGCGGCCGGGCTGTGCCGGTCCGATCTTCACGTCCTCGACGCGGCTCCGGGCGGCCTCCCCTACCGCATTCCGTTCACCCTCGGCCACGAGGTCGCCGGCCGGGTGCTGGCGCGGGGTCCTCGGGCCGTGGGTCCGGCCGTCGGCGAGCGCGTCGTCGTGTACGGGCCGTGGGGCTGCGGGCGGTGCGCGAACTGCGGTGCGGGCGCGGAGAACTACTGCGAGCGGCGAGCGGACCTCGACCGGGAGCTGGCCGGCACCGGGGCGGGGCTGGGCCGCGACGGCGGGATGGCCGACACGGTGCTCGTGCCGTCCGGGCGGCTGCTGGTCCCGGTGGGCGACCTGGACGCGGTCCAGGCGGCGCCGCTGGCCGACGCCGGGCTCACCGCGTACCACGCCGTCACCGCCGTGGGGCGCCCGCCCGCCGACGGCGCGAGCGTGGTCGTCCTCGGCGTCGGCGGGCTGGGCCACCTCGCGGTGCGGATCCTGCGGGCCACGACCGCCGCACAGGTGCTGGCCGTGGACGTACGGGAGGAGGCGCTGGCCCTGGCCGACGCCTGCGGCGCGCACTTCGCGACGCTGCTGCGGCCGGACACCGCCCAGGTCCTGCGGGCCCGGACCGGCGGGGCCGGAGCGGTGGCCGTGCTCGACTTCGCCGGCACCCGCTCCAGCCTGGAAGTCGCGGTCGCCGTACTGCGGGCCGGCGGCGAGCTGGTCGTCGTCGGCAGCGGGGGCGGCGAGCTGACGGTCCGCAAGCCCGGCGCGCTGCCTCCCGGAACGCGGATCTCGCTGCCCTTCTGGGGAACCGTCCCCGAGCTCGAACGGGTGGTCGCGCTGGCCCGCACGGGTGCCCTGCACGTGGAAGTGGAGCAGGTCGCGCTGTCGAACGCCCTGGAGGCGTTCGACAGGCTGCGTGCGGGCGCGGTGCGGGGGCGCGCCGTCGTCGTACCCGACTGAGCTTCCGGCCGGGCCCCGGGCGTCTTCGCGGCCGAGGCGCCCACCCGGCCGAAACCGTACCGCCACAGCCCGTCCGTACCGGCCTCTCGACTCCAGAAGTGAGTTCAATTAGCGTCTTGTCTCACTCAGTGACGCAAAGGCGGTGGACTGCCCATGGGCGCGGACACAGTGGATCTGCTGGTGATCGGGGGCGGCATGGCGGGGCTTTCGGCGGCCGCCCGGGTGGCGGCCGCGGGCGGCTCGGTGGTGCTGGTGGAGAAGGCGGAACGGGTGGGCGGCTCCGCCCGGTTCGCCGGCTTCGTCTGGACCGCGCCGACGGTCGAGGAGTTGCGGCGGGTCAATCCGGACGGCGATCCGGAGCTGACGGCCGCTCTGGTCGACGGGTTCGCCGACGGAATGGCCTGGGTCCGGTCGGTCGGCGTGGAGTGCAGGCCGCCGGTGCCGGTTCTCGGCTTCGGCCGCGGGCATCAGGTCGACACCAACCACTACCTCGACACCTGCGAACGGCTGGTCCGGGACCGGGGCCAGGAGGTGCTGACCGGCACCTGGACCCGCACCCTCCTGACTCGGAACGGCCGGGTGACGGGCGCCGAGTGCCTGTTGCCGGACGGCTCGGCCCGCCGCATCGAGGCCACCTGGACCCTGCTCGCGACCGGCGGCTTCCAGGGCGATCCGGGGCTGCGCGCCCAGCACCTGCACCCGCAGGCCGCGGACGTCGCACTGCGGGCCAACCCGCACAGCCGCGGCGACGGACTGGCGCTCGGCCGGGCGGCGGGAGGGGCGTTCGGTGCGAAGGACGCCGGTTTCTACGGCCACCTGATGCCGGCGGGCGTCGCCCTCGCCGACCCGGCCCGCTTCGTCGACCTCGCGCTCTACTACAGCGAGCACGCCCTGCTGTTCGACACCACGGGCGAGCGCTTCGCCGACGAGACGGCCGGCGACCATCTCACCGCCATGGCCCTGCTGGACCGGCCGCAGGCCCGCGGTCTGCTGGTCGCCGACGCGCGCGTGCACCGGGAGTGGATCAGCGCCTCGTACGTGGAGGGCATTCCGGGCGTCGACAAGTTCCAGCTGTGCCATCGCGCCGGGGCCCGCTGCGCGGTGGCGGAGGACCTGGCGGACTTCGCGTCGATGCCCGAGGAGTGGGGCTATCCCGGCACCGTGATCCGTGACCGCATCAGGGAGTTCAACGCCACCGCGGCATCGGGCCGGGCCCCGGCACCCGGGCGCCTGCTGGACTCCCGGCCGCTGGACGAACCGCCCTTCTACGTCGTCGAGGCCGCCCCGGCGGTCACGTTCACCTTCGGCGGCCTGCTGATCGACTCGGCGGCCCGCGTCCTGTCCGGGCCCGCGGACGCGGGCACCGACGGGCGGCGCCCCGTCCCCGGGCTGCTGGCAGCCGGCGCGGACGCGGGCGGGCTGTACCGGCGCGCCTACGCGGGCGGCCTGGCCCCCGCCCTGGTCTTCGGGCTGGCGGCGGCCCGTACCGCGCTCGCCGGGAAACCCACGGCCGCCGGCGGCTGAGAGCGCCCGGGGCGGCACGCACAAACCCCGTGCACGAGTCTTGCCCGCCCGGCCCACCAGTGCCTAGCTTACTGAAGTGAGTTCACTTTGATTTGGCACTGCCCACGGTGCCCGTACATCCCGCACGCGTGGCGTGAAACGCGCTCTTCCCCGAGGGAGGGACTGTGAGCCAGTTCCTGCTTGTCCTGGTCAGCGGTGTGGCGAGTGGAGCCGTGTACGGCCTCATGGGCCTCGGGCTGGTCATCATCTACCGGGCCACGGACGTCGTGAACTTCGCGATGGCGTCGCTCGCGACCCTGGGCCTGTACGTGGCGGTCTCGCTCCACGACCGCGGCGTGGCGACGGTCCTCGGTCTGCTCGCCGCCGTCGTGGTCACCGTCGCGGCGGGCCTGCTGGTGCGCGAGACCGTGATCCGGCCGCTCGGTCAGGGGCAGCTGTTCTCCGCGCTCGTCGTGACCATGGGAGTCTCGCTGATCGCCGAGAACCTGGCCGGGTCGGTCTGGGGCGAGCAGCCCAGGGACTTCCCCAGCCTGGTGCACGGCACGGTGCGCTGGTCGGGCGCGGCCCTGCCGGTGCAGAGTCTGGTGACGATCGGTGTCGCCGCGGTGGCGATGGCGCTGGTGGGATTCCTGTTCTCACGCACCACGCTCGGCTCGGCGATGCGGGCCGTGGCCGAGTCGGCCGAGACGGCCCGGGTCGTCGGCCTCGGCGCCCAGCGGCTCGCCCGGATCTCCTGGGCCCTCGGCCTCGGTCTCGCCGCGCTGGCCGCGTGCCTGTACGCGCCGCGCTCGGGCCTTGCCACCACCGCGCTCACCGCACCGCTGTTCCGGGCCTTCGCCGGGATCTTCCTGGGCGGTCTGACCAGCATGTACGGCGCCGTCGTCGGCGGGCTGGCCATCGGTGTCCTGGACAACCTGGCGGCGAACTACGTCTCCGCCGGCTTCCGCGACACGTTCGTGTTCTCGTTCACCGTGCTGGTGCTGCTGATCCGCCCCCAGGGCGTGTTCGGCACCCGCACCTTCCAGCGCGTCTGAGGGGTCGCATCCATGGTCTTCAACCGTTCCGTCCTGGCGAGGACCGCCCTGGGGCCGGTCGCCGGCGCGGTGCTCATGGTGTTCATGGCGGCCGGCGCCATCCCCGCGTACCAGATGTACTCGGTGGCGCTGGCGGCCGTGTACACGATCGTCGTCCTCTCGGTCGGCCTGCTCGCCGGCTGGTCCGGCATCTGGTCGGTGGGTCACCCCGCGTTCTTCGCCATCGGCGCCTACTTCGCGGCGTACGGCAGCGCGCACGGCTGGGCGCTGGAGGCGGTGGTCCTGGGGGCGGCAGCCGTCGGTGCCGCCCTGGGCGCCTTCCTCGGGTACGCGGGCGCCCGGTTCTCGGTGCTCTACATCGCCCTGCTGACCCTCGCCTTCACCACGGTGACCCTGGAACTGGTCAACAGGTGGAGCAGCGTGACCGGGGGCGACCAGGGAGTGCCGGTGCTCCAGTTGCGCAGCGCCCTGGGCCTCGGCACGTTCGCGGGCGGTGGCACGCAGGCCCAGTACCTCGCGGTGGGCGCGGCGGCCGTGGTCCTCGCCCTGGCCGTGCCCGCCCGCGCCTCGGCGCTGCGGATGCGTCTGGTGGCCGCCAAGTCGCATCCGATGGCCGCCCGTACGGTCGGCATCGCGCCGGAGGCCCAGTCGTCGCTGTCGTTCGCGGTGAGCGGGGCGTGCACGAGCTGCGCGGGCGTGCTGCTCGGCCTGATCACCGGGTTCGTCAGTCCGGACCCGTTCTCGCTCGCCTTCGGCATCTCGCTGATCGCGGCATGCGTGCTCGGCGGGGTCGGCTCGGCCCTCGGCGCCGTGGCCGGTGGCATCTACCTGACCTGGAGCCCCGCACTGTCGTCCACCGTGGGGATGCCCCAGCCGGTGGTGCAGGGCGTCGTCCTGATCGCGGTGCTCCTCTTCCTGCCCGCGGGCGTCGTACCGTCCCTCGCCGGGCCCGCGCGGGGCATCCTGCGGCGGGCGCGGCGACGGCCGGGGGCCGGGAACCCGCTGTCCCCCGAGCCCTCCGCGGTGGGGCCGGGGACCGGGCCGACCCCCTCCTCCGAGTCCTCCGCACCGCTGCCGCCCGCGGGTCGCTCGCCGGGGGCGGACGGCGCGGCCCCCGTCCTCCTCGGCCTGGAGCACGTGTCCGTCGCGTACGGCGGGCTCAAGGCCCTGGAGGACGCCTCGCTGTCCGTGCGGCAGGACGAGATCCTGGCCGTCATCGGGCCCAACGGGGCAGGGAAGACCACCTTGTTGAACGTGCTGTCCGGGCTGACCGGCAACGGACGTGTCAGCGGCACGGCCGACTTCGCGGGACGGCCGCTGCTGACGGCCAGGGCGACCGCGCGCCGCCGGCTGGGCATCGGCCGCACCTTCCAGCACGCCGAGGTGTTCTCCGAACTCACCGTCGCCGAGAACGTGTTGTGCACGCGCCGCCGCGTCACGGCCCGCGACCGGGAGGCCGTCGCCCGGCTGCTGCACTCCGTGGGTCTCGCCGACGTGGCGGACCGTCGCCCCGCGGAGCTGCCCTTCGGCCTGCAGAAACGCCTCGACCTGGCGCGGGCGATGGCGGAGAGGCCGCGGCTGCTGATCCTGGACGAGCCCTTCGGCGGCCTCGACTCGGGCGAACGGGCCCTGCTGGCCGGGCACATCAGGCGGCTCAACGCCGAGGGCACCGCCGTGGTCGTCATCGACCACGTCCTCGACGACCTCTTCTCCGTCGCCCACCGGGTGCTCGCCTTCGACTTCGGCCGCACCATCGGCGACGGCACCCCGGACACCGTGCTCCAGGACCCGAAGGTGCGGTCGTCCTACCTGGGCACGGTCGGCAACCGGGCCCGACTCCCCGCCACCGTGGGCGAACGGAGCCTGATCCGGCTGCGCGGGACAGGTCACTCGTACGGCGGTGTGGCCGCCCTGCGGGACGTCGGCCTCGACGTCCGCGAAGGAAGCGTGCTCGGCGTCGCGGGGGCCAACGGCGCGGGCAAGAGCACCCTCGCCGGCATCCTGCACGGCTCGCTCCGGCCGACCCACGGCGTACGGGAGTCGGACGGCTCCGTCCGCACGAGCCTGGCTCCGGAGGGCCGCGGACTGTTCAAGACGCTGTCCCTGCGCGAGAACCTGGAGGTCGCGGCGTACGCGGCCGGCATCACCGGCTCGGAGCTGCGCGCGCGGCTGGAGGAGACCGTGCGGTGGCTGCCGGCGCGGCTGCGGGACCGGATGTCCGCCCCGGCCGCCGGGTTGTCCGGCGGTGAGCAGCAGATGCTCGCCATCGCCCGCGCCCTGATCGCCCGTCCGGACGTCCTGATCGTCGACGAACCCGCCCTCGGGCTGGCCCCCGCCCTGGTGGACGAGGTCTACGACCGCCTGATCGGGCTGACCCACGACGGCCTGACCGTGGTGCTGCTGGAGCAGTCGCTCAGCCGCGCCCTGTCCGTCTGCCACGAGGTGGCC
This sequence comes from Streptomyces sp. NPDC090499, assembly GCF_044769305.1. NCBI lineage: Bacteria > Bacillati > Actinomycetota > Actinomycetes > Kitasatosporales > Streptomycetaceae > Streptomyces > Streptomyces sp. NPDC090499. Next base: position 20,914 of record NZ_JBIVXP010000036.1, on the reverse strand, counting down.
GTCCTGCACGAGGGCGTCGTCGCCGCTCACGGACGGCCGGACGACCCGGAGTTCGCCGCCCTGGCGGAATCGGCTTACTTCGGCGGCGCCCCGGTGCCCGCCACGACCGCGGCGGCGACCGCCCCGACCTCCCGAGTGAAGTGAATTCCCGTTGCGAGCGCCACATCCGTAGCGCCCGTTGTGACCGTTGTGAACGAGGTGGACCGTGTTCCGGACATTCAGCAGATTCCGCCGTGCGGCGGGACCAACAGCCGTTCTCGCCGCGATGGCCCTGACCGCAAGCGCGTGCGCGGGTCAGGACTCGGCGTCGGCAGGCGGCAACTCCTCCGAGATCCACATCGGCGCGTGGCTGCCCCTCACCGGCTCCACCGCCACGTACGGCGTGGCCGAGAAGGCGGGCGCCGACGCGTACTTCAAGATGGTCAACGCCCAGGGCGGCGTCAACGGCCGCAAGATCGACTGGACCGTCAAGGACAACGCGGCCGATCCGCAGCAGACCGTGCAGATCGCCCGTGAACTGGTCGGCCAGGACAAGGTCGTGGCCATCGTCAACGCGAACGGCACCTCCCAGGCGGAGGCGGCCTTCCCGTTCGTCCTCACCCAGTCCAAGGTGCCGGTCCTCAACGAGGTCGGGGGCGCCGAGAACTGGTACAAGCCGCCGCGCGCCGGTCTGTTCGGCACCCAGACGCTCTACGAGGACCAGGCCGCTGCGGTCGCCGCGTGGGCGGTGCAGGACGGCGCGAAGAAGATCCTCGTGGTGCACAGCGACCCGGCCGCGTTCGTGAACGTGGCCGAGCAGGTGGCACCCGTCGCGAAGAAGCTGGACCCCTCGGTCGAGGTCGAACGGCTGCCGGTCAAGTACCAGACCACCGACTACACGCCCGTGATCAGCAAGGTGAAGTCGGCGAAGCCGCAGGCGGTCGTCCTGATCCTCACCTCGCCCGAGGCGGCCGCCTTCCTCAAGGAGGCCAAGCTGCAGGGCCTCTCCCTGCCCACGTACGCCTACGCCCCGGTGGCGGCCGAGTCGACGATCGCCCTGGCCAAGGACGCCGCCGAGGGACTCAAGGCCGTCCAGCTGGTCAAGGCGCCCTCGGACGACGACCCGGCGGTGCAGGAGTTCCGGACCGCGATGGCCAAGTACGAGCCCGGCCAGACCGCGGGCTTCCTCGCCCTGTGGGGCTGGAGCAACGCCAAGGTCTTCGCCGAGATCGCGAAGACCGTCCAGGGACCCGTCACGGCCCAGTCCCTCACCGCCGCCTACCAGAAGGCGGCCAGGGTGGACCCGGGGGTGTCGCCGGTCATGAGCTTCAGCGCGAGCAACCACCTGGGGACGCGCAGTGTGCAGAAGGTGGTGGTGAAGAACGGCGTCTGGACATCCGTGGGCGACTTCTACACTCCCCCTGCCCGCGATTGACCGTCTGTCTCGACGACGCGGTTCCGCTCGCCTCGGGGCGCGGTGCGAGGCGGGCGGACCGCGGGATGTCCTTCGGGAGAGTCAGCCGAGCGTGCTCCAGAACGCGCAGTGGTGACGGAACCGCGCCGTGCGGGTGGGGACGATGTGGTCCGGGGCCAGGGAGAGCACCGTCTGCCGGGACCACCGGGGCGACGACGGGCCGTTCGGGTCGGCGATGCGGGCGAAGCGGGTCCAGTAGTCGATCATGGTGTCGGCCAGCCGGTGCTGGGCCGCGGTCAGCTCGCGGGGACGGCCGCCCAGGTCGAACAGGTAGGGAAGTTCGCTCGCGTGCGGTGCGCCGAGCGGGAACGGCGGGGTGCCCGGGGTGAGGGGCGGAGCGTGATCGTCGGCGAACTCGTAGCGCCAGACCGGCACATGGGCCGCGAGCAGGCCGCCGGTGCGCGCCGTCGGGCAGGCGAAGTTCGCGTCGCCGATGACCGCGCCGAACACCGGGCCGCCGTCGGTGCGGTGCACCGGGTACTCGCGGACGACGGCCTTCGCCTGCCCCGGCGAGGGGAAGAAGGCGGCCACGACGTCGGGCCAGGTGGCGGGGGTGACGGGGTTGCCGGCCTGGATGATGCCGGCGGCCCAGCCGTTGCCCTCGTCGTGGTTGTTCCCGATGAGTACCGGGACAGGGCGGAAGCGGCCGGCGGCGACCGCCGCCGCGGGATCGGCGGGCAGCAACGGGGTGGCGTAGGCGGGCTGTTGGTCGGTGTCCTGGGCTGCGAGCAGCCGGGAGACGGGCACGCGCCGCAGACAGGCCAGGACGTCACGGGACGGGCCGCAGCCGACCTTCGCCGCGAGGTCCGCGCCCGCGCCGCGCGCCGTGGACAGCGGGACTGCGGACGGTGCGAAGGGGCGGTCGGGACTGCCGGTACACGGGCCGCTCTCGATGATCGCCCGGTCGAAGAGCCCGGCGGCGGCCGGCGCGGCGAGCTGGGCGCAGACGCTGTATCCGCCCGCCGACTCGCCGGCCAGGGTCACGTTGTGCGGGTCGCCGCCGAAGGCACGGATGCCGTCGCGGACCCAGCGCAGCGCCGCCTGCTGGTCGGCCAGGCCGAAGGTGCCGGAGCCGGGCAGCCCCGCGTGCGCGAGGAAACCGAGGGCCCCCAGGCGGTAGTCGACGGTCACGACCACGACGTCTCCCCTGGTGGCCATGCGGTGGGCGTCGTAGGAGCCGGCCGCGCCGGTGGTGAGACCGCCGCCGTGCAGCCACACGATCACCGGCCGAGGGCGTTCCGGTGCCGCGCCGTCGGGTGTCGTGACGTTCAGGTGCAGGCAGTCCTCGTCGGTGCTGCCACCGGGCACCTCGCCGGCCGGCTGCGGGCAGGCGCTCGCGGGCCGGGTCGCGTCGCGTACACCGGCCCAGGCGGCCGCGGGGCGCGGCGCCGCCCAGCGCTGCGCGCCGACCGGGGGTGCCGCGTACGGGATGCCCTCGAAGGTGCGGTACCCGTCGTGCGCGGCTCCCCGCACCAGGCCGTCGCGGGTGTGCACCGTCGTGACAACGGCGGGCCCGGCGGGCGGCGCCGGCGCCCAGGCCGTCACGAACACGGCGGTCAAAGCACAGGCCAGGGTGGTCAAGGTGCGGTGCTTGGCCATCGTCTCCCCCTTGCGATCAGTGGTCGCGCCCGTCCGATCGGTCGTCTCGCCCCCGCGGCGGGTCGTCTTGCGCCCGCCGTCAGTGGTCTCGCCCCCGCGGCCGGTCGTCTCACGCCGGCCGTCAGTGGTCTCGCCCCGGTGGCCGGCCGTCTCATCCCCGCCGTCAGTGGCCTCGCGCCTGCGATCGGGCTGTCTTGCGACCGCGGTCAGCTGCCGCCCATGCCGCCCTGCGCGGCGATCATGGTGGTCGGCAGTGCGCGGACAGCGTGCTCCAGGCCGGGTGCGAGGCTGCCGAGGCGCCCGGTGCAGGCGTCGATGCGGGCCCGGAGGGTCTTCTGGTCCTGCCGTGACACGACCGTGCGGACCCGGCCCGCCGCGGCCAGTGCCAGCAGCACGGCGTCGGCGGCGGGGACCTCGCGCACCGGGCCGTCGCCGTGCAGCACGGCGGACACCCTGGTGCGGAGCGCCACGGACCCGGCGTGGTCGGTCACGGTCGACCGCCGGCCGCCGAGGCGGAGGCGGGGCGCCCGCAGCGTCAGGAGTCCCGCCGCGGCGAGCCGGTCCTCGACCTCCGTCAGGGTCCGCCTGCGATGCCGCCGCACCAGCTGTTTCCAGCCGTGCCCGCCGACGGCGTCACGCAGCACCCCGTCCAGGACGGGGTCGCCGGTCGGTTCCGTGCCGGACACGGTGACCGTGCCGCGATCCTCGCCCAGCCGGCCGCGCAGTGCGAGGTCGGCCAGGGCGGCGGCACGGACCAGCAGCTCGGTCCGGGAGCGGTCGTACGGGCCCTCGGCCGCGTCGTCGTGGGCGAGCAGGTACATGAGGCAGGGCAGGTCATCGGTCACAGCTCGACGCTAGGGCCGGTCACCCGGTCCGCGGATCGGCCGCCGGAACGGGCCGTCACTGGGAGCACGGGAGGACGGCGGCCCGGTCTCCTCCCTGAGGAGGAGAGCGCGGTACGGGTGCCGTCAGGGGCGGCGCGGTCGTACGAGGCCGTGGTCGTAGGCGGCGACGACGGCCTGGACGCGGTCGCGCAGGCCCAGTTTGCGCAGGACCGCGGTGACATGGTTCTTGACGGTGGCCTCCGACAGGCGCAGCCGTTCGGCGATCTCGGCGTTCGACAGTGCCTGCCCGATCAGGGTGAGCACCTCCCGCTCGCGGCCGGACAGGTCCCGCAGGGAGGGCGGCGGCGCCGGGTCGGGCGTGGTGCGCAGGAACCGGTCGAGGACGCGGCTCAGCACAGCGGGTGCCAGCAGTGCGTCGCCGCGCGCGGTGACGCGGATCGCGTCGACGAGTTCGGGGGCGCGGATGTCCTTGAGCAGGAATCCGCTCGCGCCGGCCCGCAGCGCGGCGACCACGTGCGCGTCCACGTCCCAGGTGGTCAGCACGAGCACCCGGGCCCGGCCGCCGTCCGCCACGATCCGCCGGGTCGCCTCGATACCGTCGACGACGGGCATGCGGACGTCCATCAGCACCACGTCGGGTGCCAGTTCCCGCGTCAGCCGCACCGCTTCGCCGCCGTCGGACGCCTCACCGACCACCTCCAGGTCGTCCCGGGCGTCGATGATCATGCGGAACCCGGTGCGGACCAGGGCCTGGTCGTCGGCGAGGACCACCCGCAACGTCATGACACACGCTCCACCGGCAGCCGCGCGGCTACCTCGAACCCGCCGCCGGGCAGCGGGCCCGCACGCAGGCTGCCGCCCACGAGCCGCGCCCGTTCGCGCATCCCCAGGAGCCCGCGCCCCGCCCCCGCCGTGCCCGAACGCCCCTGTAGCGCACGCCCGTTGTCGACCACCGTGACCCGCACACATGCCCCTTCCGCCGCCACCCGCACCCGCACCTGGTCGGCGCCGGACGCATGGCGCAGGGTGTTGGTCAGGGCCTCCTGGACGATCCTGTAGGCCGCCAGGTCCACCGCGGCCGGCAGTCCGTCGGTGGTGCCGTCGCGGTCCACGCGCACGGCCATCCCGGTCGCCCGGACGGTGTCGGCCAGTTCGTCCAGCCGCGCCAGCGAGGGGCCCGGCTGCCGCGGCTCCCCGCTCGCCTCCTCTGCCGCTTCGGGGCCGAACGCCCGGAGCAGCAGGCGCAGTTCGCCGAGCGCCGAGCGGGCACCCGACTCGATGGCCCGCAGCGCCTGGCGGGCCTGTTCGGGCTGCCGGGTGAACACGTCGTCGGCGGCGCCCGCCTGGATCACCAGCACCGACAGGGTGTGTGCCACGACGTCGTGGACCTCGCGCGCGATCCGCGCCCGCTCCTCGACCACGGCCCGGCGCGTCTCCGACCTGGTCCGGGCTCGCTGCGCTCTGCGCCACTGGCCCGCGGTCCACGCGAGGACCACCGTCAGCAGGTAGACCGCGAGCCCTGCGGAACCGCCCGCCGCGAAGGACAGCGGCGCCGGCAGGCACATCGCCACGAGGGCCCGCGCCGACACCCGCCGCGGTCGGATCGCCGACAGCACGCACAACGCGACCTGCGCCGCGAGCAGGGCCCCCGTCAACGTCACCGCGGGCAGCAGCGCCCACACCCCGAGCCCCGCCGCCGCGGTCACGGCCAGTACGGCGGCCGGGGAACGCGCCACCCACCTCAGAGCGCCCATCTGCACGAGGACCAGCGCCACGGCCGCGGACAGCCGTCCTGCGTGTTCCGCGCCGGCGACGAGCACCGAGGTGCCGAGAACGGCGAACACCAGAGCGGCCGACCCCCACCACAGGCCCCGGGCCGCCCGGGGCGACGGCTCCTCCCCCGCGTCCCCGGCGAACGCGTCGTCCGGCTGTCTGCTGCTGGAGTCCACACCTCGACCCTATCCAGCGGCGTGGGCGGAGCCACTTCGAAGACCGCCACCCGTACCCGGGTCGCGGCGTCCCGAGCACCTCCGTCGGCACCGCCTGCTCGTCGTCGCTGGTGGCCGTGGACCAGGCGTGCGCCGCGCTGCGCGCCGGGGAGGCCACTTTCGCCCTGGCCGCGGGCGTCAACCTGGTGCTCACCCCGGCGGCCGGTGCCGCAGCACCCGCCGTGGACCGGGCAGAGCTGTTCCTCGCCGAGGTCGCCGCCGTCCTGCGCGTCGACCCCGTACACCTCGACCCGGACCGGGACCTGACCAGCCAGGGTCTCGACCCGCTGATGGCGGTTCAGCTCCGGCAGGCGGTGCAGCGCTCGCGCGGGGTGCTCCTGCCGGTCGGCAGGAGCCTCAGCCGCACGACGCTCGGTGATCTGACGGACCATCTGAACACCGCGCCCCGGCCGGAGTGATCCCGGCGAAGGCCGTTGTCAGTGGCTCCGACTACGGTCTGACCAGTGGGATCCGCCGGACGGACGGCGGATCCGTATGGGGAGGGGTCTGATCCGCCATGTCCACCGGTTCTGCCGCAGTGTCGACGACGACGTACCTGGAGCTGTCCCAGGAGGACGGCGCCGCGCACAAGTTCTACGAGGTGTCCGTCGCCGACCTGGTCGTGACCGTGCGGTACGGCCGGATCGGCGCCGAGGGGCAGACACAGACGACGACGTTCGCGACGGTGGAGAAGGCACGGGCTGCCGCAGCGAAGAAGGTCGGCGAGAAGGTCCGCAAGGGATACGCCCCGGCCGTACAGGGAGCACGCGCGCCTCGCTCGGTGACCCGGCGTCAGGTCGCGTCGGCCCCCTCCACCGCGCGCTCCGCCGCGCCCGTGCTGTGGCGTTTCCGCACCGGCTCCGCCGCGTTCGGCATCCATGTCGACGACGACCGCTGCTGGGTCGGCAACCAGGCGGGCGATGTGTACACCCTGGACCACGAGGGCGGTGTGCTGGCCCGGTTCAGCCTGCCGGACGGCGTGAAGTGCCTGGTCGCCGACGACTTCTGGATCTACGCGGGCTGTGACGACGGCAAGGTGTACGACCTGTCCTCGAAGCTGCCGTTCGTGGCCTACGACATCGCGGCGGACGTCGACATCTTCTGGCTGGACATCCACGAGGGCGTGCTGGACGTCTCCGACCGCGACGGCCGGCTCACGGTCATCGACCACGAGGACGAGCACCAGTGGGCCCGCCGCAGCCAGGGCGAGCAGGCCTGGATGGTCCGCGCCGACGAACGGGCCGTGTACCACGGCCACACCAGGGGCGTCACCGCCTATGCCCCGGACGGCGGCCGGGAGTTGTGGCACTCGCCCACCAGGGGCGCGGTGCTGTTCGGCTGGCAGGAGGGCGACGTGGTGTACGCGGGCACCGCCCACAAGGCGGTCCAGCGGCTGTCGAAGGCGACCGGCGCGATCGAGGTGACGTACGCCTGCGACAGCGCCGTGTACTCGTGCGCGACCTCGCCCGGCGGGCGGTTCGTGTTCGCCGGTGACGCGTCCTCGTCCGTCTACTGCTTCGACCAGGACGGCACCCGGCTGTGGAAGCTGGGCACGGGCGGCGGTTCGGCGCTGTCGATGCAGTACCGCGACGAGCGGCTCTACCTGGTGACCACCGACGGCTCACTGGTCTGTGTGGACGCGAGCGAGGCGGCCGTCACGGCGGCCCAGCAGGGGTCGGTTCCGGTGGCGCGGGACATCAAGCTGGCCGCGGCGATGCCGGCCTGGGCGCCTGCCACGACCGTGAGCGCGGTGGCCACCGTCACGCAGGCCCCCACCGGGGCGATTGTCGTGGAGTGTGTCCGGGAGGCGGGCCGGGTCCGGGTGCACGTCGTGTCGGACGGCTACGACCAGTCGCTGAACGTCCAGTTCCCGCGCGCGATACGCGAGCCCGGGGCCCGCTATGTCGTGGACTCCCTGCACACCGCGGCCGGCGGCTTCTACCGGGTGCGCGGTGACATCCGGCGACTGCTCTGAGCCGGAGAGGACCCTGGGGCGCGGGGTTCAGGACGCGGCACGCAGCTCGGCGTACAACTCCGCTCCGGTCCAGGTGCGCGGGGTGGTCTCCGCCTCGTGCACCAGGGACGCGAGTCGGGCGTTGGCGGCGGCCCTGTGTCCGTGGCTGCGGGCGACGGCGACGATCTCGCCCTGGAGTGAGTCGATCTCTGTCGCCCGGCCGCGTTGCAGGTCCTCCCACATCGACGAGCGCGCGTGGGCGTCGATGCGCAGGGAGGCCGCGGCCACCCGGCGGAACGCGGCGTCGGGCAGTTCGAGTATGTACGGGGTCAGGCGCGGCGAGGTCGGCCCGAGGCGGGCGGGGGTGACGCCGGCGGCGCGGTAGGCGGCGAGGGCTTCGCGCTGGCACAGGGCCAGGCAGCGGCGGTAGGCCCGTTGGCCGAGCTGGTCGCGCAACGGCAGCCCGGACAGGGCGTTGATCGCGTTGTTGAGGTTCATCAGCAGTTTGGCGTGCTGTACGGCGGTCATGTCGGTGCGGGCCTCGACGGCCAGGTGTGCGCCGCGCAGGGCCTCGTGGAGGGTGTCGTCGGGCTCGGTCATGAGCGTGCCCGGCATGCCCTGGTGGACGGTGCCGGGTTCGGACTGGACCACGTTGTAGGGCACCATGCCGGCCAGCACCGTGTGTCCCGGCAGGGCGGGGCGCAGGGTGGCGGGGTTGTGCAGCCCGTTCTGGAAGCTGACCACGACGGTGCCGGGGGCGAGGTGGGCGGCGAGGTCCATGGCGGCGGCCTCGGTTCCCGCGGTCTTCACGGTGACCAGTACGTAGTCGGCGCCGGCCGCGGCCTCGGTCCCGGTGGCGAGGGTCAGCCGGTCGGGGGTGAGGTGGACGGGCGGACGACGGGAACCGGTGAGGGTGAGCCCTCGTTCACCCAGCACCCGCATGCCGGACGGCCGCCCGATGAACGCCACCTCGTACCCGGCGGCGACCAGGTGGCCGCCGAGATGACAGCCGATGCTGCCGGCGCCGAGGACGGCGAAACGGGGCTTCGACACGGGTGACCTCCGGTGGATCGGCGGCGGGCCGGGGTGTCCGCGTCCTCCGCACCGGACCGACTCCCTGCTCGATGGTGTCACAGGCGACCACGCAGCCGATCCACCAGACCCCGCTCACCTCGGCCGACAGCCGCCTTCGCCGTCCTGCGACCTGATCCGCCGGACGGCGCCCAGCGCGGGCTCAGGAGCCGTCGAGGTAGTCCTGCAGGACCTGTGAGCGGGACGGGTGACGGAGCTTGGTCATGGTCTTGGCCTCGATCTGGCGGATGCGTTCGCGGATGACGCCGTAGACGTGCCCGATCTCCTCCACGGTGCGGGGGCGGCCGTCCGTGAGTCCGTAGGCGCAGGGAGATGGTGCCGGCCTCGCGGGCGGTCATGCCGGTGAGCAGGCCGCGGATGGTGTCCTGGAGGAGGTGGTGGGTGACGGCCTCCCAGGGGGCGGGCGTGTCGGAGTCCTCGATGAGGTCGCCGAACTCGCCGTCTCCGTCCTCGCTGAGGCTTGCGTGCAGGGAAACGGGTTCCCAGGTGTAGGCGTCCAGTTCGCGGAGCCGTTCCACCGTGATCCCGGCCTGCTCGGCGAGCCGCTCCGGTGCCGGCGCGGTGCCGGTCTCCCGGGTCAGCTCCCGGCGGGCCCGTGCCACCCGGTTGATGACCTCCACGGTGTGCACGGGGATACGGATGGTGCGGCTCTGGTCGGCCAGGGCGCGGGTGAAGGCCTGTTTGATCCACCAGGTCGCGTAGCCGGCATGTACACCGACCAGGACGCGGTGGGCGTCCGCCCGCGCAGCGAGGCGTATCTGCGGCGCCGGACGCGGCGCGCCCTGACCGTGTGGACCTCGGCGGAGGCCGCCGCGTGCGAGCGCGGCACGCTGCACGTGCCCGGCTCCCGCGCCGACCACTGGTCCGGCACCGGGGCACTACCTGCACGAAGAGCACCCCGAACGCACCGTCCGGCTGGTCCAGGAGTGGGCTGCGGGCGAAGCACGGTCCGGGCCCGGCCGCGCCTGAGGAGGCGGCCCTCAGCGGGTGAGCGTCGCGAGCGCTTCGGCGTACTGCTCGTCGGTCACCGGTTCCAGCCAGGTGGTGCCGTCACCGCCGGGCTCGCCGACCACGATGGCGATGTGTGCCATGAGGGTGGTGTCGGTGCCGCCGTGCCAGTGCTCCTCACCGGGCGGGCACTTGACGGTGTGGCCGGCGCTGACGCGTACGACGTCGCCGTCGCGGGTGCCGACGAGGCCGACGCCGTCGGTGATGTAGAGGGTCTGGCCGTTGGCGTGGGAGTGCCAGTTGGTGCGGGCACCGGGGGTGAAGCGGACCAGGGCGGTCGCCAGCCGGGCCGGCTCGGCGGGGGTCTGGATCATGTTGAGGTAGACGTCGCCGGTGAAGCGTTCGGCCGGGGCCTTGGCGGTCGGGGTCTGCGTGACGAGTTCCACGGAAGGGGTTCCTTGCTGTGCGGTCGCGGGGGCGTGGGATGCCGGGTGCCGGGCTCGCGCTCTTCGGTGAGCAGGGACCGCTTGGGCCTGCTGTCGCTCCTTCGGCGTCAGGGCTTGAGGAGTGCCTTGACCGCCCGGCGCTCGTCCATGGCCCGGTAGCCCTCGGCGACCTGGTCGAGGGGCAGGGTGAGGTCGAAGACCCGGCCCGGGTCGATCCGGCCGGTCACCACGCGTTCGATGAGGTCGGGCAGGTAGCGGCGCACGGGGGCGGGGCCGCCGCGCAGGCCGACGTGGGAGAAGAACAGTTCCTGCCCGTCGACGGCGACGTCGTGCGGGACGCCGACGAAGCCGACGCTGCCGCCGGGGCGGGCGGAGCGCAGCGCCTGCCGCATGGCCTCGGCGGTGCCCACGCACTCCAGGACGCTGTCGGCGCCGATGCCGTCGGTGAGGTCCTTGATCCGGGCGATGCCCTCGTCGCCGCGTTCGGTGACGATGTCGGTGGCGCCGAACTCGCGGGCCAGTTCCTGCCGGGACGCGTGCCGGCTCATGGCGATGATCCGCTCGGCGCCCATCTCCTTGGCCGCGATCACCGCGCACAGGCCGACCGCGCCGTCGCCCACGACCACGGCGGTGGAGCCCGGCCTCACCTCGGCGGCCTCGGCGGCCCACCAGCCGGTGCCCATGACGTCGGAGACGGCCAGCAGACCGGGCCACAGCTCCTCGCCCGGCACCTCGTCCGTGGCGACCAGGGTGCCCTGGGCGTTGGGGATGCGGACGTAGTCGGCCTGGCAGGTGCTCATGAACTCGCGGTGCAGGCAGTTCGACGGAAAGCCGTTGCGGCAGTTGGCGCAGGTGTTGTCCGAGGTGGCGAAGGAGCCGACGACGAACTGGCCCGGCTGCACGGCCGTGACCTCGGAGCCGACCTCCTCGACGAAGCCGACGTACTCGTGGCCCATCGGATGGGCGCCGCCGATCGGTTCGAGACCGCGCCAGGGCCACAGGTCGGAGCCGCACACACAGGTGACGGCCGTGCGGATCACCGCGTCGGTGGGGTGGAGGATCTTCGGGTCGTCCAGCGTCTCGAAGCGGACGTCACCGGGGGCGTGGATCACTGCGCCGCGCATGGGGGGTTCCTTTGCTCACGTGAGGCCGGGCCGCTGAGGGCGGTCCGGGTGGGCCCGGTTCTGGGCCGCGAGGTGTCCGCGCGTCGGGGTCGGGCGGGTCCGTCCCCGTCGGCGGACGGCCGGGGACGGCGCCACGTCCTCCAGGTAACCCCCCTCGGTGGCGGCCGGCCAGTCACCGTCGATGGGTGTACCGGCAGTACATCCCTGATGCGGCCCGCTGCACGTACGGTCGAGGGGTGGACAACCAGCAGGAGGTCCGCGAGTTCCTCACCTCGCGGCGCGCCAAGATCACCCCCGAGCAGGCCGGGCTGCCCTCCGGGACCCGGCGCCGCGTCCCCGGGCTGCGCCGCAGCGAGGTCGCGGCCCTCGCCGACATGAGCGTGGAGTACTACGCCAAGCTCGAACGCGGCAGCCTGGCCGGGGTCTCCCCCGCGGTCCTGGAATCCGTCGCCCGTGCGCTGCGGCTCGACGACGCCGAACGCGCCCATCTGGTCCATCTGGCGCAGGCCGCCGACGGCTCCGACGCACTTGCCCGTCCCCGCCGCCGACGCCCGGCCCGGCAGTGGACCCCGCACCCGAGCCTGCAGTGGACGCTCGACGCGATCACCGCGGGTCCGGCCTTCGTCCGCAACGGCCGCATGGACATCCTCGGCACCAACGCGCTGGCCCGCGCCTTCTACAGCGACATCTACGCGAACCCCCACAACCAGGCGAACCTCGCCCGCTTCGCCTTCCTGGACCCCGCTGCCCACCGTTTCTACCCCGAGTGGGGTCCGGCCGCCGACATCACCGTGGCGATCCTGCGCACCGAGGCCGGCCGCAACCCGTACGACAAGGAGCTGCACGACCTGGTCGGCGAGCTCTCCACCCGCAGTGACGACTTCCGTACCCGGTGGGGCGCGCACAACGTCCGCCACCACGGCACCGGCACCAAGAACTTCCACCACGAGGCCGTCGGGGACATCACCCTCGCCTACGAGGGCCTGGAGATGGCGGCCGAGCCCGGTCTCACCGTCACCGTCTACACCGCCGAACCCGGCTCGCCCTCCGAGGAGGGCCTGCGCCTGCTCGCCTCCTGGGCCGCGACACGGGAAGCCCTCGCGGGGCGGCCGCGGGCGGACTGACCTCCCTCCCCGCGGCGACCGGCCGTCCCGGGGATGTGCGGCCCCTCCCGGTGGTCAGTCGTTCCCGGTGGGGACGACGGTGGCGGTGGCCGTCCAGCCGGCGAGGAGGCCGAGTGCCTCCCGTTCCCGGGAGTCGGGTTCGGGGGTGTAGAAGTTGAGGCGGAGGCCGGGGTCGGACGGCAGGTCCATCGCCTCGTAGGGCAGGGCGAGATCGCCGACCAGCGGATGGTGCAGGTTCTTCACCCCCGTGCGGTGGAACTTGACGTCGTGGCGGGCCCACCGGCGGGCGAACTCGTCGCTCCTGGTCGTCAGCTCGCCGACCAGGTCGGTCAGCACCTTGTCGTGCGGTGCCCGGCCCGTCTCGGCGCGCAGGAAGGCCACGGCGTCGTCGGCGCCCTTGTCCCAGTCGACCCAGAACTCCCGGCTCGCCGGGTCCAGGAACATGAAGCGGGCGGTGTTGACCGGCCCGCGCTGGGCGAACAGCGGCGAGTCGAAGACCGGTGCGTACAGGGCCCGGCCCAGTGTGTTGGCGGCCAGGATGTCGAACCGGGCGTTGCGCACGTACGCCGGCACCCCGGTCATGGAGTCGAGCAGCCGCAGGATCGTGGGCCGCACCCGGGACGCGGTCACCGCGGACCGGCGGCCCGACGGGGTCGCCGCGCGGGCCAGGTCGTAGAGGTGGGCGCGCTCGGCCTCGTCGAGCTGGAGTGCGTGGGCGAGGGCTTCGAGCACCGAGTCGGAGGCGCCGCTGAGGTTTCCGCGCTCCAGCCGGACGTAGTAGTCCACGCTCATCCCCGCCAGCAGCGCAACCTCCTCCCGGCGCAGGCCCGCCACCCGGCGGTTCCCGCCGAACACGGGCAGCCCGGCCCGCTCCGGGGTGATACGCGCCCGACGGGTGCTCAGGAACTCACGCACCTCGCCGGCCAGGTCCTTCTTCGTCTTGTCACTCTCGGTCATGGTCGGGCCTCGGGAGGTTGATCGGCAACGGCGGGCGTGCTCGGGCGGTGTGGATCCGGCCCGCCTCCTCACGGTAGGTGCGCCGGTGGACGCCTGCGAGGTACTGCCATTACCTGGAACAGGAGTGACTCCCACCCGGGCGTCCGTCCGCGGTTCTCTGGAGAAGGCCGAGGGCTGCGAGTCCTCGACCGGCCCGATGAAACCGATCCGAAGGAACACCGTGCGCGCAGCACTCATGTACGAATCCGGCGACGCCGGCGACAGAACCGGTGAGAGGCCGGTGACGGGACCGGTGACGCGATGACCACCGCGGCACAGCGCGGTTCGGCACCCGCGGCGGTGCGCCCCGACGGGACGCCGGTCCACGCGACGCTGATCCTCGCGATCATCTGCGTCAGCTACTTCATGGTCATCCTCGACAACTCGATCGTCTTCACCGGGCTGCCGCAGATCCGCTCCGACATGGGGTTCTCCGAGACCGGCCTGTCCTGGATCACCAACGCCTACGTCCTGGTCTTCGGCGGCCTGCTGCTGCTGGGAGCCCGGGCCGGTGACCTGTTCGGTCATCGCAGGGCGTTCCTGTTCGCCCTGGTGGTCTTCTCGCTGACCTCGCTGCTGGTGGGCGCGGCGCAGACCCAGTGGTGGCTGATCGGCGCCCGTGCGCTCCAGGGGGTCGGGGCCGCGGTGCTGGCGCCCTCCGCGCTGTCCCTGCTGACGCGCACCTTCGCCGAGGGGCGGGCCCGTGACCGGGCGATGGCCGCCTACAGCGCCGTGGCCGGTCTGGGCGCCGCCCTCGGCCTGGTCGTCGGTGGTCTGGTCGCCGACCTGGTGTCGTGGCGGGCCGGGTTCTTCCTCAACGTCCCGGTCGGCGTCGTGATGCTGGCACTGGCCCCGCGGTTCCTGCCCGCCACCGAACGCCGTCCGGGCCGTTTCGACATCGCCGGGGCGGTGCTGGCGACGCTGGGTTCGACCGCGCTGGTCCTCGGCATCGTGGACGCCGCCGACTTCGGCTGGACCGCCCCGCTGACCCTGGTGCCGCTGGTGGCCGGGGTGGTGATGCTCGGGCTGTTCGTCCAGGTGGAGCGGCGGGCCGCGCAGCCGATCGTGCCGCTGCGGCTGTTCGCGGCACGGGCGCGCAGCGGCGCCTACGTCACCCGGATGCTCTACATGGGCGCGATGATGGGCTTCTTCTTTTTCACCGCGCAGTTCGTGCAGAGCGTCTACCACTGGACACCGCTGCAGGCCGGGCTCGCGTTCCTGCCGATGACGCTGGTCAACTTCGCTTTCGCCGTCCAGGTGCCGCGGCTCCTGGAGCGCGCCGCACGGCCGCTGGTGCTCCTGACCGGGATCGTCCTGACCACGGTGGGCATGGCCTGGCTCAGCCGCCTGGACCTGCACACCCCCTACCTGACGGGCGTGGCCCTGCCGATGGTGGTCATCGGCGCCGGCCAGGGCCTGACGCTGGCCCCGCTGACCTCCAGCGGTGTCGACGGCGTGGCCCCGGCGGACGCGGGGGCCGCCTCGGGCCTGGTCAACACCGTGCACCAGATCGGCAGCGCGCTGAGCCTGAGCATCCTGACCGCCGTCGCCGCGTCCGTCTCCACCGGGCACGCGGCCTCGGACATCGCGACCCGCTCGGGAACGGCCCTGACCGGCTCCGCCGTCCTGCTCGCCCTGGCCGTCGTGACCGTCCTCACCCTGATCGTGCCCGCACGGGCCACGCACAACGAAAGGTCCCAGTGATGCAGACCCTCACCCTCAACAACGGCGTCGAGATGCCCGCGCTCGGCCTCGGCGTCTTCCAGACCCCGCCCGACGAGACCGTGGCCGCCGTCAGGTCCGCCCTCGACCTCGGCTACCGGCACATCGACACCGCCGCCGCCTACGGCAACGAGCGCGAGGTGGGCCGGGCCCTCCGCGACTCCGGGGTGCCCCGCGACGAGATCTTCGTCGAGACCAAGATCTGGATCAGCGACTACGGCTACGACGCGACCCTGCACGGCTTCGACAAGAGCGCCGCGAAACTCGGTGTCGACCGGATCGACCTGCTGATCCTGCACCAGGCCCTGCCGTCCGACTTCGACCGGACCCTCGACGCCTACCGCGCCCTGGAGAAGCTCCTGGCCGACGGCAAGGTCCGGGCCATCGGCGTCAGCAACTTCATGGCCGGCCACCTGACCACACTGCTCGACGCCACGTCCGTCGTCCCCGCGGTCAACCAGCTGGAGATCCACCCCTACTTCCAGCAGCGCGCCGTACTCGACTTCGACGACCGGCACGGCATCCTCAACCAGGCCTGGTCCCCCATCGGCGGGATCACCTTCTACCCCGGATACGGCGAGGACCGCACGAGCGTCCTCCAGGACCCCGCCGTCACCCGCATCGCCGAGGCGCACGGCAAGAGCCCCGCCCAGGTACTGCTGCGCTGGGGCCTCCAGCAGGGCCGCTCGGTCATCCCCAAGTCCACCCGGCGCGCACGCATCGCCGAGAACATCGACGTCTTCGACTTCGAGCTCACCACCGAGGAGCTCACCGCCCTCGACGCGCTGGACACCGGCCGGCGCGGCGGCCCCGAACCCGAGGACGTCACCCTCGCCGCCTACGGCCGCACCATCCCCGAAGCCTGACCCGACCCGCGCCCTCTCAGCACCACTCCGACCGAAGGATTCACCGTGTCCACCACCGTCAAGGCGTTCGGCGCCCACGACGTGCGTCAGCCGCTCGTCCCCCTCACCATCGAGCGCCGCGACGTCGGCCCGCACGACGTCAGGCTCGACATCCTGTACTGCGGCATCTGCCACTCCGACATGAACTACGTCGGCGGCGCGTTCGGCCCGCTGCCGACCAGCCCGCTGGTGCCCGGCCACGAGATCGTCGGACGGGTCACCGAGACCGGGTCCGCGGTCACCCGGCACCGGGTCGGAGACCTCGTCGGCATCGGCTGCATGGTCAACTCCTGCCGCCGGTGCGAGAACTGCCGGGCCGGGCAGGAGCAGTACTGCCTGGGCGGCCACACCCTCGTCTTCGGCAGCCCCGACCCCGTGGAGCCCGGCGCCCACACCCAGGGCGGCTACTCCGAGGCCGTCGTCGCCCCCGAGGACTTCGTGGTCCGCGTTCCCGACGGCCTCGACCCGGCCGCCGCGGCACCGCTGCTGTGCGCGGGCATCACCGTCTACGCCCCGCTCAGGCGCTACGGCGCCACGCCGGGCGCCAAGGTCGCGATCGTCGGCCTCGGCGGCCTCGGCCACCTCGGCGTCAAAATGGCCAAGGCCATGGGCGCAGAGGTCACCGTCCTCTCGCAGTCCGACCGCAAGCGCGACGACGCCAGGACCCTCGGCGCCGACCACTACGCCGTCACCGGCGACGGGTCCGCCTTCACCGACCTGGCCAACACCTTCGACATCGTCCTCAGCACCGTCAGCGCACCGATCTCGCTGAAGGACTACCTGGGGATGCTCCGTCTGCACGGCACCCTGGTCAGCGTCGGCGTGACCACACAGCCGATGCCGCTCGATGTCTTCCCGCTGCTGCAGAACGGCCGCGCCTACGCCGGCTCGCTGTTCGGCGGCATCGCCGAGACCCAGGAGATGCTGGACTTCGCCGCCGCGCACGGCGTGAGCGCCGACATCGAACTGATCGGCGCCCAGGACATCAACACCGCCTACGAGCGGATCCTCGCCTCCGACGTCCGCTACCGGTTCGTCATCGACGGAGCGACCTTCGCCCGACTGCAGCCTTGAGCCCCGGCCCGGCCGCCTCAAAGCACCTGTGACCAACCCGAGGAACGACCATGACGCACTGGAACGACACGGACCTGACCAGGGTCGGTGCCGCGGAAGAGCTGGACCTGGAGTCCGAGCGCGCCGACGGCACCCTGCGCGACCGCGTGACCATGTGGGTCGTCCGCGCCGGCGACCACCTCTACGTACGCTCCGTCAAGGGCACCGCCGGCCCCTGGTACCGGGGCACCCAGTCCCGCCGGCAGGGCCGTGTCAGCGCGGGCGGCGTGCGGCAGGACGTGACCTTCCGTCCGGCCGATCACGACGAGTACGCGGCGGTGGACACCGCCTACCGGGAGAAGTACGGCCGGTACCCGGGCATCGTCGAACACGTCCTGACCGACCGGGCCCGCGAGTCCACCCTCCGCCTCGAACCACGCTGACCCGCCGACTGCTCCGGATCAGGCGCCCGGCGCCGCCAGCGTGACCGACTTGTACTCGACGTACTGGGCGAGCCCCACCGCGCCGTACTCGCGGCCGATGCCGCTGGCCTTGTGGCCGCCGAAGGGGCCGTCGAAGGAGACGGGTGCGCCGTTGACGGTGACCGTGCCGGTGCGCAGCCGGCGGGCGACTTCGAGGGCGCGGGTCTCGTCGGCGGACCACACGCCGCCGGAGAGGCCGTACTCGGAGTCGTTGGCGATCCGCACCGCGTCGTCCTCGTCGTCGTAGGGGATGACCACGAGGACGGGGCCGAAGATCTCCTCCTGGGCGATCCGCAGGGAGTTGTCGACGTCGGCGAACACGGTGGGGGTGACGTAGTTGCCGTGCTCCAGGCCCGGCGGGACCTGCGGGCCGCCGGTGACGAGCCGGGCGCCCTCCCTGATGCCGAGCTCGATGTAGTCGCGCACGCGCTGCTGCTGGTCCCGGCGGACCATCGGGCCGATGAAGGTGCCGGGGTCGGCCGGGTCGCCGACCTTGAGCGACTCCACGAGGTCCTTGAGGGCGGTGACGACCTCCTCGTACCGGCTGCGCGGTGCGAGGACGCGGGTCTGCGCGATGCAGGACTCGCCGTTGTTGAGGAGCGAGGCGAACTTCAGTCCCGGCACCGCCCGGTCTAGATCCGCGTCCGGCAGGATGATCGCGGCCGACTTGCCGCCCAGCTCCAGGCTGACCCGCTTCAGCTGCTCGCCCGCGATGGCGGCGATCCTGCGGCCGGCCAGGGTCGAGCCGGTGAACGCGATCTTGTCGACGTCACGGTGCGAGACGAGGTACTCGCTGGTCGCCCGGTCTGCGGGAAGGACGCTGATCACACCGTCCGGCAGCCCGGCCCGCTCCAGCAGTTCGGCTAGCAGCCCCATGCTCAGCGAGTTCTCCGGGGACACCTTCAGGACGACGGTGTTGCCCGCCAGCAGCGCGGGGATGATCTTGGCCATGGCGGCCGAGAACGGGGAGTTCCAGGGGATGACCGCGGCCACCACACCGACGGGCTCGCGGCGCACCACCGTCCGGACCCCCGCGGCGGATTCCAGCGTTTCCTCCCAGCCGAACGCCTCCGCCGCCCTGAGGTAGGCCTCGGCCTGCCGGGTGAGCCCCGCCCGGCCGGCCCTGGTGAACCAGCGGGCCGAGCCGTTCTCGGCCGAGACGAGGTCGGCGATCCGCTCGGCGTCGGCCTCCCGCAGGGCGTTCAGCCGCCGTATGACGGCGATGCGCTCCGCCGGTGCGGTCCGCGGCCAGGGACCTTCGTCGAAGGCGGTCCGCGCCGCTGCCACGGCACGGTCGACGTCGGCGGGCCGGGCCTGCGCGGCACGGCCGATCACCGTCCGGTCGTGCGGCGAACGGATGTCGAGGAGGTCCGGGTCGCTGGGCGCGGTCCACGAGCCCGCGAGGTAGAGACGGTCGTAAGTGATCATGTGCCCTCTCCGGAGGGGTCGAAGGGTCAAGACTGCGCTATCTGTCACTTCAATGTAGCACTTACATGCGAGAGAGCATCTAATGCGTGGCGGAAGATGAGACAGGCTCCACACCTCCGGCTATGCTCTGGCCCGTGAGAGCCGACGCAGCACGCAACCTGGAAGCCGTTCTGACCACCGGAGCCCGGATGCTCGCCGTCGATCCGGGCGCGAGCATCACCGCGATCGCCGCCGAGGCCGGTGTCGACCGGCGCACCGTCTACCGGCGGTTCGCGTCCCGCGAGGAGCTGCTGGCGGCCATCTACGAGGCGCGGTACGACGCGGTCGAGCGGGCCGTCGAACACGCCAGGCTGCGGGAGGCCCCGGTCGCCGTGGCGCTGCACCGGTACGTCGAGGAGATCATCGGCGTCAATCGCAAGTGGCCCGTGGAGCTCACCCGGCTGCGGGCCGACGACGCGATCCGCGCGCGGCGCGACGCCCTGGTCCACGAGGTGGACGACTTCCTGCGGCGGGCCACCGAGGAGGGGCTGCTCCGCGACGACCTGCCGCCCGGCTGGGCGAGTTCACTGCTGCCGCAGCTCATGCACCTGGCGTCGCAGCAGTTGCCCGAGCTCAACGCGGCCCAGGCCGCCGACACGGTCGTCGACACCTTTCTGCGGGGGCTAGGAGCGCGGTGATCGCCGCGGGGGTTGTGGCAGGCCCGCGCGTCTGATTGGGTACCGCGCGACAGAACAGGGGTACCGGCGTGGATCAGGCGGCACGGCAGGACGTTCGCGGGGCGCTGCCCGCGGAACTCGGGCAGGCGATACGGCGGACCGCCGCCGACATCGCGGCCGTACTCGACGGGGTCGGCGACACCGGGGCCGCCGTACCGGGATCGGTGTGGACGGTCGGTGAGGCGGCGGCCCATCTCGCGCTCGCCAACGAGCTGATGGCCGACCTCGCCGTGGGGCGGGAACGGCCGTACGGGGACGGCACACCGCAGAGCCTGGCGGCGGCCAACGCCGAGTCGCTGGCCGTGTTCGGCGAGCGCCGGGCGGCACCGCTCGCGGCGATGATCAGCGAGCAGGCGGAGCGGTGCGCCGACGCACTGGCCGCGACGGCCGACGGTCCCGCGCCGGTCACCCCGCTCGGCCCGATGGACCGTTCCGTGCTCGCCTCCTACCTGCTCACCCACATGCTGGGGCACGGCTACGACCTCGCCCGTGCGGTGCGCCGCCCGCACATGATCGACGCCGAACGGGTCGCGTGGTGCCTGCCGTTCCTACTCTCGGTGATGCCGGCCGTCGCGGACGGCACGGCCACCGCCGGTCTGACCGCCCGCTACACGATCCGGCTGCGCGGTGGCGACGGCGCCTTCGGCGTCACCCTGGCCGACGGTGCCGTGCAGGTGGCACCGGAACCGCAGGACCGCCCCGACTGCACGATCCTCATCGATCCGGTGGCCTTCCTGCTCATCGCCCTCGGCCGCCGCAACCCGTGGCTCGCCATGGCCGGGGGCCAGGTGTTCGCCTACGGGCGCAAGCCCTGGCTCGGGCCCCGCTTCCCCGCCCTCTTCGTCGCCCCCTGACCTCCCCCTGACCTCCCTCTGGCCTCCCCCTGACCTCCCTCTGGCCTCCCCCTGACCTCCCTCTGGCCTCCACCTGACCTTCCTCTGACCGGCCCCTAGAAGGCTGATGAAGATCTTGGTGAGGGCTGTCCGGCCGTCAGGCCGGACAGCCCTCCGCTCATGCACTGGCTGGTGCGATGTGCCAG
>NZ_JBIVXP010000035.1:0-50065 GCF_044769305.1 Streptomyces sp. NPDC090499 | reverse complement strand
CCGACACCATCGGCTTCGCCGTCCACTTCCCCCAGCCCTTCGGCCGCGTCCACATCGAGGACAACTGGGCCACCTGGCACCCCGTCGACGACTGAACCCGGCCCAGCAGCAGACCTTCACGCGCGGGCCGGTCCGGCCCGCGGTGTCCGATCGAGAACCATGAATGGAAGGAGTCGTCCGATGGACGTAAACGAGGCTTTGGAACTGGCGCTGGAACGCGGGGAGACAGGGATCAGCGCGGCCGCCTACGTCGGCGGGGAGTTGGTTGTGAACGTCCAGGCGGGCAAGCTCGCCGACCGGGCCGGGGCAGCGGCCGTGGACGAGACGACACTGTTCCCCGTCTTCTCGGTGACCAAGGCGGTGACGGCGACCGCGGTCCATCTGCAGGCCGAGCGGGGCCTGATCGACTACGACGCGCCGGTCGCCACCTACTGGCCGGAGTACGCGGCCAACGGCAAGGAGACGGTGACCGTTCGCCATGTCCTGACGCACCGGGCGGGTGCCCCGCAGATGCCGTCCGACATCACTCCCGACCGGCTCGGTGACTGGGACTGGGTCGTCGAGCGCCTGGCCCAGGTGGACCCGCGGTTTGCGCCGGGGACGGTGAACGCGTACCAGCCGTACAGCTACGGCTGGATCCTGGGGGAGGTCGTGCGGCGCACGGACCCGGCCGGCCGCGCCTTCGCCGACTTCGTGCAGCAGGAGATCTGCCAGCCCCTCGGCGTCGAGAACTTCTGGCTGGGCCTCCCGGAGTCGGTCGAGCCCCGCGTCGCCGAACTCCACACCCGCGAGAACATCTATCAGCCGGACGCGGGGACGCTCTGGTCCGAGGCCGTACCGCCGTCCGTGTTCTTCACCCCGACGCTCTACAACCGGCCCGAGGTGCACCGAGCGGTCATCCCGGGGGCCGGCGGCATCGCCGACGCCAAGTCCGTGGCACGTATCTTCTCGCTCCTCGCCAACCGGGGCGAGGTCGACGGTGTCCGGCTGCTCTCCGAGAAGCGCGTCCTGTCCCTTCTGGACCCCTCTCCGGGCCTGGGCGAGCTCGACGAGACGTACCGGACACCGGGTGTCCCCACAGGGAACGCCGGCTACTCGATCAACCTGATCCCGTTCATGGCGCCCGGTGGCGAGGGCAAGCGCGCTCTCTGCCAGGCCGGCGCCGGCGGGTCGCTCGGCTGGGCCGACGTGGACACCGGCATTTCGATAGCGATCTGCCACAACCGCATGTTCTACGCCCCGCCCGAGCCCCCGCTGGCGGCCCTCGGCGACGCCCTGTACGAAGCCGCGCTGGCGGCGCGCTGAGCGCGGAGAGCCGCTCCGGCATCTCGGACGCGCCGTTCTGGCCGAGCGACCGACCGGGCCGGAAACCGCTTGGGGCCGGCCGGTGCCACTGTGCCGGCCCGGCGGTGACGAGAAATCAGAAAGCACGGCACGGGGCGGGTCCCTCGGCTCGCCGCCGCTGCATGAAGCCCCGCGCGTGACGCCTGCGGCGCACCGCGGATCCGCATGCCGAGACAAGAGAAAGAGGAAATGACCATGACCGAGAAACTGGAAGACGCTGCCGACCACGTGGCCCTCACCGAACTGGTCCACCGTTACGCCCATCATGTCCATGGACACAGCGACCGCGACGCCGAGTTGACGGCCTCCTGCTTCACCGAGGACGCGGTCTTCGTGTTCGACGGGGGAGAGCCTCTGCGAGTGAGCGATCTCGGACTGGGGGCGATGAGCTCTGTGGATCCCGCGGTCATGAGGAGGACGAACGGGCTCGACCGCATCGACGCGTCCAGCAGCGCCACGACCAACGTGAGTGTCGAACTGCACGGTGACACCGCCACGGTCGAGAGCCTGGCGATCACCACCCTCGTCGGCCAGCGCGACGGCGCGCCGGCCATGCGCGTCCGGGGGATCGGCCTCCGTGACGAGGCGGTCCGTGTCGACGGGGAATGGAAGATCGCCCGTCGCGGTCACGATCTGCTGTGGGCGTTCGCGCCGACACCGGTGGGCCCGGGCGAGTAAGCCCTTACTCGCGGTGGCGGCAAGGGGGTTACCCTTCGACGAACTCCGCGGCGGAGATCTCGGTGACGTCCCGCAGCCGCCAGGTGGCCCGGACGCAAGCGCCCGGGCCACCTTCCGCACGTCCGCGCCCCAACTCTCCGCTGGCCGCGAGTGCGTCGATCGTGCCGCGCCGGCGGAATCCATCAAGGCTGACCTGCCCGAACAGAGTCCGTCGCCGAGTACGCCGTTCCCCGGGCCGCCGTCGGTACGGTCACGAAGTCGGACTGTCCGGTCACCCCAAGCCGAACTGGACCATCGGGTTCGGTTAGGATCGGGGAAGAAACGGACCCAACAGTCCATTTAATGCCCGTACTTGGGAGACAGAAGTCATGGCAGATACGAACGAGGCGAGAACCGTGCCTGTGGGCCGGAGCCTTGCCATCCTGGGCCTGGCGGCGCTCGCCTACTCCTTGGCACAGACCTCCGTGGCGCCGGCGCTGGGCGACATGGCCGTCTCGCTGCACACCAGTGCCCACAACACGACCTGGGCGCTGACCGGTTACCTCGTTGCCGCGGCCGTGCTGACGCCGGTGTTCGGGCGCCTGGGCGACATGTTCGGCAAGCGGCGGCTGCTGGTGATCTCGCTGGCACTGTTCGCCGTCGGCGGCGCGGTGGCCGCGCTCGGCGACAACCTGGCCATGGTCGTGGCCGGGCGGGTGGTGATGGGCGCGGGCGGTGGCATCTTCCCCCTCTGCTTCGGCATCGTCCGCGATGAGTTCGAGCCGGAACGGCGAGCCGGCGCGGTGGGGCTGATCTCCGCCCTCGCCGGGATCGGCGGCGGGCTGGGACTGCTCCTGGGCGGCCTGCTGGTGGACCACACCTCGTACCGCTGGATCTTCTGGGCCGGCACCATGATGGCGACCGCGGCGGCGGTCGCGGCGCGGTTCCTGCTGCCGGAGTCGCCGGTGCGTACCCCCGGCAAGGTGGACCTCGTCGGTACCGTCCTGCTGGGGGCGGGGGTCACCGCCCCGCTGATCGCCATCAGCCAGGCCACGTCGTGGGGCTGGACCAGCGGCCGCACCCTGGGCCTGATCGCCGCCGGCCTGGCGGTCCTGGCGGTCTTCGCCCTCGTCGAGCGGCGCACCGCCGAGCCGCTGGTCGACATGACGGTCTTCACACGCCGGCCGGTGCTGATGACCAACGTCGCCACACTGCTGATCGGCTTCGGTATGTTCGGTGCCTTCCTTCTGATCCCCCAGCTCGTCGAGACGCCCGCGGCGAGTGGGTACGGCTTCGGCGGCGACGCCACCCGGGCCGGGCTGCTGATGCTGCCCGGGTGCCTGACGATGCTGGTGTCCGGTCCGGTGTCCGGCATGCTGACCGCGCGTTTCGGCGGGAAGGTGCCGATGGCGCTGGGTGGTGCCGTCACCGCCACGGGCATGGTCCTGCTCGCCGCCGAGCACGGTTCGCAGGGGGCCGTCCTGGGCTTCACGATGCTCGTCTTCACCGGCATCGGCCTGGCCTTCGCTGCCATGCCGAACCTGATCGTGGACGCCGTCGAGGCGGCCAAGACCGGCGAGGCCACCGGGGTCAACGCCCTCATCCGGTCGGTGGGCTCCTCGCTCGGCACCCAGGTGATCGCCGGCATCCTCGCGCACAGCGTCATCGCGCCGAGCCCCCTGCCCACCGGTCACGCCTACACGGTGTCGTTCGCCGTCGGCGGCGCCGGGGCCCTGGTCGCCGCGGCCGTCGCCCTGCTCATCCCGCGTCCCCGCAGCCACGCCCACGTGTCGGCCCTCGAAGAGATCGGCGCCGCCGCCCCGCTGCCCGAGCCGGCCCTCGCCGCCGACGAGACCCCCCCACGGCACACTTGAGCCCATGCACACGCCCAGAGCCGCACGGCCCGCGCCCGGGGACAGGCCCGGCACGGACTGGTCCGACCGCCGCACCGACGCCCGCCGAAACCACGAGCGCATCGTCGCAGCGGCCCTCCAGGTCTTCGCGGAACGGGGCCTGGAGGCCACCGTCCCCGAGGTCGCCGCCCGCGCCGGTGTCGGCAAGGCGACGGTCTACCGCAGCTATCCGACCAAGGACGACCTGATCCAGGCCGCCATCCGGCACCGGTTCGGCCAGCTTGAGGAACGTACCTGCGCCGCTCTGGCGGAAGCGGACGCCGGCCGGGCCCTCGCCGCGCTCCTGCCCGACATCTTCGAGATGACGGCGGCCAACCGGCTGCTGGCCGAGGTCCTTTACGAGCAGCCCTCCTCGGGATCGACCGATCTTCTGGAACTGCTCGACACCCTCCTGGAGTCGGCCAAGGCACAGGGCGAGATCCGCCCGGACGCCACCGTGACCGACCTCAGAATCCTCGCCGGCGGCTGCACCAAACAGCTGGTGCGACTTGGCATCACGGACCTGGCACAGTGGCGCCGTTACGGCGGCCTCGTCCTGGCCGCCCTCCGCCCGACCTGACCCCTGACTACGAGGTGGGCCGGGGACAACCCCGGCCGCTCGTCGCGCGGCTATCAGGCGGCGAAGTCCTCACCGTGCCAACCCGTCCAGCCGGACGTGGGACCAGATCGCGGCCGCCGCGTTCGGGTTGCTGATCCGAGCCCCCTGCGGCTCTGGAGCGTGCAGGGCGGCCGAACCGGTGCATGGCGCGGGTGGGCACGCAGTTCTCGTGGACAGGAAGCGTGCGCGAGGCCGGTGTTGTGCTACTTGATCTTCTTGCCGCAGATCGGTGTGCCGGCGACGGGGACGAACTTGTCGCCGGTCAGCCGGACCGGGTACAGGCACCCGGCGGGGCCGCCGCCCTCGGCGAACTGCTTGAAGTTGCTGAAGTCGATCTTCGACGGCGCCAGCAGCCCTTCGGCGTCGAAGCTCTTGATGCCGCGCAGCGCGGTCATGAACGACGCACGCGACGGTTTCGGCCCGGCGGCTTTCAGGCCCGCGGCGACGGCGGTCATCCCCATGTAGGCATGCTGCTGTGCGAAGGAGGGGTCGCCGTTGATGCCGACACCGGCGAGTGCCTTCGCGAACTTCCGCGTCGCCGGAGTGTTGGCCTCGA
This sequence comes from Streptomyces sp. NPDC090499, assembly GCF_044769305.1. Classification (NCBI taxonomy): domain Bacteria; kingdom Bacillati; phylum Actinomycetota; class Actinomycetes; order Kitasatosporales; family Streptomycetaceae; genus Streptomyces; species Streptomyces sp. NPDC090499. The sequence continues at coordinate 44,997 of NZ_JBIVXP010000035.1, read as the reverse complement.
TCGGCAGGCCGGCCGAGCCGAACTCGTAACCCTGCGCGGCCTGGACAGCGGCCTTCGACGCGAGGAGGTCACCGCCGTAGCCGGTCGTGAGCATGACCGACTTCAGTTTCACGCCGAGCTGTTTCAGGGCGGCGGCGAGTGCGAACGCGGTGTTGGGCACGACGGGCAGGTAGACGGCGTCGACGCCGGCCTTCTTGATGGCGAGCGCGACGGCGCCCACGTCGGTGGTGCCATAGGGCACCTGGTCGTTGAGGTAGCCGTCCTTCAGGCCGACCGCGGTGCAGGACTCGACCGCGTTCCGTGCCCCCCTCTGCGAAGCTTTCGAGCTGCCGTAACCGATCGAGCCGCAGCTCGTGGCGCCGCGCGACTTCATGTAATCGCCCACGGTGGTACTCACGCCGTCGAGGTCGAAGGTGCCGATCACGCTGAACAGGTTGGTGTTCTTGCTGTCCGTCCACTCCGGTCCGTCGAAGCCACCGCCGACGACGGGAACGCCCTGCTTGAGCAGGTACGGCTCGGCTCCGTAGAAGTTGGACGAGACCTCGACGACGGCGAACACGTGGTCGTTCTGGACGAGTTTCTGAGCCGCGGTCAGCGCGCCGGTCGGGGTCGAGGCCGTGTCGCGCACGACGTACTGGATCTTGTGTCCGGCGATGCCGCCCGCCTGGTTGGCCGCCTCGACGTAGGCCTTGATGCCCTGCTCGGTGGACTTGAAGGCGGAAGCGGCCGGACCTGTCAGGTCGGTGAGAACCCCGAGCTTGATGGTGCCGTCGTCGCCGGCGCCACCGCCACCGGCGGTGGACGAATTCGAATTGCAGCCGCTCAAGGCCACGGTCAGCGCCATCGCCGTTGCTGTCAGGCCGATGACTCTGCTTCTTTTGCTCATGTGTCTGCCTTCCTCGACTCACTTCGGGGGACTGAGGCTGTCGACGAACACGTCGGTGTGGGCAGCACGCCGGCCGGGAGGCCATGCGATCCGGGTCAGGCGCGACGCGAATCCATCAGGGACCGGACGTCCTGCAGCGTGCGAACTGTGTCGGTCAGATGTGTGTACGTGCCGAGACTGCGCAGGCAGTCCCGCGCGAAGAGGTCCGCCTTCGCAAACGGTGCACGTACCAGGTGGGAGCGGCTGCCGACCGCTCACCGTCACGTCGGTCATGCCGGCGTGACGCCGCGGGGGTCGCTGTGGCTGTCGCGGAAACGTGAGCCCGGCGGTCCGTCGCCGGAAGCTCCTTCGACTCGATCATCGCGGGTTCAACTGCCGTCATTGGCGGTCTCCTGCGTCCGTGATGTCCCGGCACGGCCTGCGACCGGGTGGGAAGTGCGCTGACCGTAATGCAGCTCGGCAGCCGTATCGTCGCTCCAACGGCAAGATGTGCCGAAAACGTTACCGTAAGCGTCACGGGTCGGTAACCCCGCCGTGTGTGGCCGTGTGACGTACTTGACACTCGCGCAAGCCGCCATCTACGGTCAGCGGCCATCCCGTAAGTAATACAGTTGCGCGCTCGATGCGCCGAATGCGCGAACCCGCTGAAGCCGGGGGCGCGACACCACTGCTCACAACGATCTCGACACATGACGTCTGCAGCGCCGCCGTCGTCGTATGGCCCGGTGCGCGGACCCGTTTCCGAGGAGCCGTCGTGCTGGCATACATCTTCGCCGGAATAGCGCTCGGGTCGATCTACGCGATCTCGGCAGCCGGGATCGTGGTCACCTACGTGGCGTCAGGAGTGCTGAACTTCGCCTTCGGCGCCTTGGCGTTCGTGCTGGCCCGGTTCTTCTACTACCTCAACACCGAGCACGGCTGGGGAGTGGTCCCCTCGCTGCTGGTGGCGGTGTTCGTGGCCGGGCCGGCGCTCGGTGCGGCCCTGTACCTTCTGCTGTTCCGGCACCTCCAGACGTCATCGCCACTGATCCGGATCGTGTCGACTATCGGTGTGTCGGTCGCACTTCCCGCGGTGGCGGTGACGATCTTCGGGGACGACACCATCACCACGGCACCGGGGCTGGTGCCCGCCCCGGTGCCGTCCTACCGGATCTTCGGTGCGGTCGCGGGCCTCGACCAGATCGTCGCGTTCGGCTGTGTCGTCGGCGTCGTCGTTCTCGGCACGCTGCTGCTCCGCTGCACCGACCTGGGGCTCAAGGTACGAGCCATGGTCGACACCAAGGCACTGACCTCGCTCTCGGGCGTCAACCCGTCGGCGATCTCGATCGGCGTCTGGATGGTGACGACGGCACTCGCCGGCCTGGCCGGAGTGCTGACGGCGCCGAGCACCGGGCTCACGCCGGAGGGCATGACAGCCCTCATGGCGGTGGCCTTCGCCGCGGTGGTCGCGGCGAGACTGGCCAGCCTTGCCACTGCCGTCGGCGTGGCGATGGGTATGGGTGTCCTCACCGACGTCATCCAGAAGTTCCTGCCGTCGGACAGTTCGCTGACGAACGCGATCCTGGTGAGCATCCCGTTCTTCGTGATGGGGGCGTTCCTGATCGTCCACCTCGGGGTCAGCGGGCGGATCGACGAAGCGGCGTCGACCGGTGGCGCGCTGGACAGGGCGATCCGCCCGATGGGGGGCGACGCGGCGAGCACGGCAAGTGGCGCCGCCGCCCTCGGCGCACGGTCGGGCCGGTGGCTCCACCTGCTCGGGCCGGTCCTGGTCGTCGCGCTCTTCGCCCTGCTGCCTCTGCTGCTGCCCGGCCACTGGCTCACCTCGCTCGGGAGCGGGTTCGCGTTCGCCGTGGTCTTCCTGTCCTTCACCGTGGTCGTCGGCGAAGGCGGCATGATCTGGCTGTGTCAGGCCAGCTTCGCCGGCATCGGCGCCATCGCCACCGCCCAGTTCGCCACAAACCACGGCTTCGACCCACTGCTCGCCGTGTTCATGGGCGCGCTGCTGGCCACGCCGATCGGCGTCGTGATCGGCCTGCTGACCATCCGCCTCGGCAATCTGTACGTGGCTCTGGTGACCCTCACCGTCGGGCTCCTGGCCGAGACGCTGATCTTCACGCGTGACCTCTTCTCCCAGAGCGGACTGGGCGTCGCGGTGACCCGGCCGGGCTTCATCTCCGGCGATCGTTCCTTCGCCTATTTCACCCTGGCGGTGTTCGTCGTGCTGGCCGTCATCGTCGTGGGCATGCGGAGATCGACCACCGGGCTCGCGCTGGCGGCGATCCGCTCAAGCGAACCGGGCGCCCGCACCCTAGGGCTGAGTGTCCTCGGCATGAAGCTGCTGGTCGCCGCGTTCAGTACCTTCATCGCGGCGGTCGGCGGCGGCCTGCTCGCCTTGAACTACGAGTCGGCCATGCCGACTTCCTACGCGACCTTCGGCGGACTCATATGGCTCGCGGTGCTGGTGACGATCGGGCTTCGATCGACCACCGCCGCGATCCTCGCCGGCCTCAGCTTCACGTTGCTGCCGGATGTCTTCCAGACGTACCTGCTCCCTGAATGGGGCAACGTGCCCACCATCCTGTTCGGCCTCGGGGCCGTCATGGTCGCCGTCAACCCGGACGGTCAGATCGCGATGCACGCGCGTCAGGTGCAGGCCTTGCTGGTCAGGATCGCGGCGCGGCGGAGGTCCGGCGACGGATCCGGGCCGCCGCCACAGCCCCCGGCACCGCCTGGAGCGGCGTCTTCGGACGTGCCCGGCCTGCTGAAGGGGACCACGCCATGAGCGCCCCGGCCCAATCGATCCCCGCGGCTGCGAACGAAACCGCGCCGCGCATGGAGTGCCACGACGTCACGGTGCGATTCGGCGGTGTCGTGGCGCTGGACTCGGTCTCGCTGACGGTGCCGCCGGCAGCGATCGTCGGCCTGGTCGGCCCGAACGGCGCGGGCAAGAGCACGCTGTTCTCGGTGCTGTCCGGTCTGCGCCGTCCCACCTCGGGCCGGGTCCGGTTCGAGGGCACCGACATAACGTCGTTGCCGGCCCACCGCCGCGCCCGGCTCGGACTGGCGCGAACGTTCCAGCATCCGGAGGTGTTCTCCGCGCTGACCGTCCGCGAGCACGTCATGCTCGCCCACCGCGTCAGCACCCGGCGTTCGAGCGTCTGGACCGACATGTTCACCGGCCGCGGGCTCTGGCGCGCCGACGCCGACGAGGTCGAGCGCGTCGACGCCCTGCTGGAGGCGCTCGACCTCACCGCCATCGGTCACCTGCCGGTCGCCGGCCTGTCGCTCGGCATGACCCGGCTTGTGGAACTCGCGCGCGCCCTTGCCGCCAATCCGAAGGTCCTGCTGCTCGACGAGCCCTCTTCAGGCCTCGACCAGCAGGAGACCGAGCAGGTCATGCAGGTCTTCCGGCTCGCCGTCGAGCGGCGAGGCGTGTCGCTTGTCCTGGTCGAGCACGACGTGTCGATGGTGCTGGGCCTGTGCGGTCATGTCCACGTCCTGGACTTCGGACTCAGCATCGCTGCCGGCACGCCCGACGAGATCCGCGACGACGCGGCCGTCCGTGCGGCCTACCTCGGCGAGGACGTCGAGTCCCCGACGGAACCCAGCTCGGAGGAACAGGAATGAACGAGCCACTGCTGTCCGTCCGGGACATGCGGGTCCGCTACGGCCAGGCTCTCGCCCTTGACGGCGTGTCCCTCGACCTGGAACAAGGGCGCGTGCTCGCCGTGCTCGGCCCCAACGGTGCCGGCAAGAGCACACTCGCCCGCGCCGTGAGCGGGCTCGTCCCCGTCGCGTCCGGCTCGGTGCGGTTCGGTGGGTCCGACATCACGAAGCAGGCGGCGCACCGGGTGCGCCGCGAGGGACTGGTGTACCTGCCGGAGGGGTCCGGCGTCTTCCCCGGGCTCACCGTCGCGGAGAACCTGCGCATGGCCGCCGCCCTCCTGCCCCGGGGGCGCCGTCGTGCGGCCGTCGACGAGGCGCTGCAGATCTTCCCGGCCCTGGCGCGGCGCCGCGGAACCCGAGCGGGCATGCTCTCCGGCGGCGAGCGGCAGATGCTGTCGCTCAGCCGTGGGCTAGTTCTCTCACCCAAGCTGATCATCGCCGACGAGATGTCTCTCGGTCTCGCGCCGATGATGGTCGACATGGTGTTCGGCGCGCTCGACCGGCTGCGCGGCGCGGACGTCACCATCGTGCTCATCGAGCAGTTCGTGCACCGCGCGCTGCGGTTCGCCGACGACGCCGTCCTGCTCTCGCGCGGGCGCGTGGCCTGGCGGGGGCCGGCGGACAGTGCGCAGCAGGAGGTTCTCGCGCGCTATCTGGGCGAGGCCGCCGTCGCCTGACCGCAGGGTGGTTTCTCCCTCGACCTGGGCATGTCACACGGACGCGCGGCCTTCGGCCCGGCGCTCGGGTCGCAGTACCCAGCTCGTGCAGCGCGCAGACCGGCCTGATGACGCGATGGGTGTGCCCCCTTCTCGCGCAGTCGGGCGTAGCTCTGCCTGCCCAGCACCTGCAGCAACCTTTCCACCTCCCCAGTCCGTGACTCCTTGCCGATCCGACATCGCCGGAAGCCTGAGCTGGCCATCTACTTCAGTCTATGATAGTTATGAAGTGAAGGGTTCAGGCCATAACTAGATGGCCGTCGGCTCCGGACGGCGTGGGGTTGCTCATCGCCGATGTTTGTCAGGAACGGGAGTACACGCATGAAGGCATTCAAGACCACGACCCACAGCTCAACGCGGGCGAGCATTGGCACGCCGGTCGGCTCGGCGGTCATGGAGGACCTGATCGATCAGCCGGGTCCGGTCGAGATCAGGACGGTCGCCGCGGACTGGGAGGTCCCGCTGTCGGGAGTGCTCAACCTGAAGCACCCGAAAGCTGTTCAGGCGGGCCTGAAGGACCGCAAGGAGGCGATCAAGATCTACGCCCACGTCGTACGGCATCCCACGCACGGTTTCTTTCTGGTGGACACGGGTGTCTCCCGGCAGTTCGTGGAGGACCCCGCCGGCGAGGGGGTCGGATGGGTGATGAGGAAGTTCCAGGCCATCGACAAGATGAAGGCCCAGGAGAGCACTTCCGAGATCATTGAAGCGGAGGGCGTTCCTCTGAACGGGGTCTTCATGACCCATCTGCATCTTGACCACGTCTCCGGACTGCCCGACATTCCGAAGGACGTCCCGATCTACACGGGCGCCGACGAACCGGAGGCGACACTCTTCCTGAACCTGATCGCCCAGGGGACGAACAACAACCTCCTCGACGGCAGGCCTCCGCTGCAGGAGCTCCAGTTCGCCAAGGACCCGGACGGCAGGTTCGAAGGGGTGAACGACGTCTTCGGCGACGGCTCGTTCTTCGCGATCCTGACCCCGGGGCACACCACGGGACACCTCTCCTTCGTCGCCCGCACCCCGGCGGGTCCCGAGCTCCTGACCGGCGATGTGTGCCACACGCGCTGGGGCTGGGAGAACGACGTCGAGCCCGGCACCTTCCTGGCCGAGCGCCAGCCCAGCATCGACAGCCTGCTCAAGCTGAAGGCGCTGAGCAAGCGCCACCCGAACATGACCGTGAAGCTGGGACACCAGCCGTAAGCCCGGACACGCCGCGACATGCGGTCGGCCGAGCGAGCGTGCCACAACGCCGAGATGCCCTTGCGTGACAGGAGAACCGCAGCCGTTCAAGGCTGCGATCCCCGCCGCCACCAAGGGCATCCAGCGTATGCAACTGCCCCGTGCTGTGCCGACCCGCAAGGTGCAGTCGCCCGGCGCCACCGTCCTCGAACGTATCGGTGCCGCTCTTACCCGTGGTTCAGACCGTCTTGATCGTGCCGCCGTCGATGACGTAGTCGGCGCCGGTGATGTTGCCGGCCACGTCGGACAGGAGGAACACGATCAGGGCCGCCACTTCGTCGGCCTCGGTCATACGGCCGGTCGTGATGTTCTGGTCTTTCGGGACCCGCTGGATGAACTCGGCGAGGGTCTGACCTGCTGCGGCGGCCCACTTGGCGACCGGGCGGTCCGGGTCCTCGAAGGCGGAAGTGCGCGTCGCTCCGGGGGAGATGGTGTTCACGCGGACGCCCTGGGGGCCGAACTCCTCGGACAGGGCCTTGCCGAGCGCGGTGAGTGCCGCCTTGGCCGTGCTGTAAGGAGCCGGGGCGTAGCCAGGCGTCCGGGCGACGGTGGAGGAGATGTTGACGATCGCTCCGCGGCGCTCGATCAGGCTGGGCAGGGCCGCGCGCGTGGTCCGGACGGCACTGAGCAGGTTGATGTCGAACGTGCGGGTCCACTCGGTGTCATCGGCGGCGAGGAAGCCGAGCGCCGCCGCGTCCCCACCTCCGACGTTGTTGACCAGCAGGTCGATGCCGCCCAGTTCGACGAGAGCGGCGTCGATGAGGGCGGAGACCCCTTCCGCTGTGCTCAGGTCGGCCGACACCGCGTATGCGCCGGTCTCCTTCAGTTCGGGTGTGATGGTGCGGGCGGCGCCTACGACCCGGACGCCTTCGCCGGTCAGGGTGCGGACGGTGGCGAGTCCGATGCCCTTGCTTGCGCCGGTGACGACGGCGGTCTTGTCGGTGAGGTTGAGATTCACGGCACTCCAATTTCTGAGCTTCTGAACTATGAGTACGGATTTACAGAACGCGGGTGGCGAGACAGCTGCCGAGCCCTCGACCGGATGGCCGAGGACGGATCAACGGCTGTCAGGCGCCGACCGGGTGCCAGACCCGCCGGCCTTCGTCGACACGGACGCGGCCGAACACCCGGTCGCCGAAGTGGATGCCGAAGCCGATGGTGTCGGGCTCGAGGAGCTCGTCGACGAGGCTGCGACGCAGGCCGATGGACTGTGCGCGGTCGTGGTCGGCGGGGACCTCCCACAGTGGGTGAGTGAGCTGGACCGGGGAGTGGAAGGCGTCGCCGAAGGCGATGACCCGCTGCCCGCCCGCGTCGATGACGTAGGCGGCGTGTCCCACGGTGTGGCCGGGGGTGAGCATGACGGACGCCGGGGAAGATCTCCTCGCCGTCGGCCACGGTGCGCACCTGCGGCTCCATTGCCTTGATGATGTCGCCCATGCCCTGTGCCTCGGCGTGGTGGCGCTGGGTCCACTCGGGTTCGGCGATGAGGTAGGCGGCGCCTGTGAAGGCGGGCCGGTCGCTGCCGGGGGCGGGGTGCCAGGCCCATCCGACGTGGTCGTGGTGCAGGTGGGTGATCGCGACCGCCTCGATGTCGGCGGGGTCGCGGCCGAGGGCGGCGAGGCTGTCCAGCAGTCGGCCGCCCGTGACCGTGCCGAAGGGGTTGAGCGGCGGTCCGACCTCGATCGGGCCCATCCCGGCGTCGATGAGCAGCGCACGGCCGTCGCGTTCCACGAGCAGCCCGCCGATGCTGCCGACCAGATTCCCGGACTCGTCGAGGTGCCTGGAGTACTGCGCCCAGTCGTCGTCGGTGGATTCCGGCAACCAGAGCCGGGCATTGAGCAGGCCCACGCCGTCCGGTACGAAGCTCAGCCTGGTGTCGCCGAGCGTCAAGGTCCGGATGCCCGGCGGCTGCTCGGCCAGGTGCGATGTCGTCTCCGGCATGAATATGATCTCCATGTCATTATCCATCAAAAAGATATGGCTATATCTATCATGGCTTGAACGAGTTGGTTAAACTGGGGTTATGACGACATGGGATTCGCAGACGGCGGCGCGGTGGTGGGAGCTGGGCAAGCTGGTGCACGAGCTCGACATGCAGAACAACGCGCGGCTACGTGAGCGCGTGGCCAAGATCGGCCTCACCATCGCGCAGGCCACGGCGCTGCGCGAGCTGACGGGTCCCATGACCCTGAGCGAACTGGCCGTGCGGCTGAGCTGCGAGCCGTCGAACGCCGTTGTCGTGATCGACAAGCTGGAGAGCCAGCGGCTGGTCGAACGGCGTCCCCACCCCACCGACCGCCGGGCCAAACAGCTCAGCCTCACGCCCGAAGGTGTCGAGCGGGAAGGAATGCTGAGATTCCTGTGCGAGGAACCTCTGGTGACGGGTCTGACCCAGTGGGAGCAGGACGTGCTGCGGGACCTGCTGCAGCGAGCCATATCCGCTGCTGAAACCCCCAACATCTGAGCCTGGACCTGCGGGGACCTCGGCGTTCCTCAGCGCGCCAAACATGATGAGCGGGCATGCTCGGGGCTGTTTCGAGGACCGACGCAGCTTCCGAGTGGGCTTGATCCGCTTTGACGGACACGAAGATCAGGGGCTTTGGCCCCAGAAGGATGATGTCCATCATGGAGAGCATGGGGAAGAAGAAGCCGCGTCCTCGCCGCTCGGTCACGCCGGAGTTCAAGGCCGCGATCGTCGAGCTGAGCCGACGCGATGACCGCTCAATTGGTCCGGTCCCCAAGGATTTCGACCCGACAGAGACCGCGGTACGCGACTGGCTCAGGCAGGCCGAGGTCGATGCCGGCGAGCGTGACGGCCTGACCAGCAGCGAACGCGAGGAACTGGCCCAGCTGCGGCGGGAGAACCGCCGACTGCGGGAGGACGTGGAGATCCTCAAGCGGGCCACGGCTTTCTTCGCGAAGGCGACCCGGTGACGGTGCACCCGTTCATCGAGGCGGAGAAGCAAGCAGGCCACAGCGTCAAACGGGCGTGTGAACTGCTCAAGGTCTCCCGAGCCGCCTTCTACGCCCGCCGCACCAGCACACCCGGTCCCCGGGCCGTGCAGGACACGGAGCTGATCGAACAGATCACCGCCGTCCACGCCCGGTCCGGGGGCACCTACGGTGCCCTGCGCATCCACGCCGTCCTCAAGCGTGAGGGGCCTGCGGCCGCAGACGCATCGCCCGGCTGATGCGAGCCGCCGGGCTCGCCGGCCGTCACGTCGCCGACGACACCGCACCACGATCCTCGCCCCGTACCGGTCGCCCGCCCGGACCTGGTTCTGCGAGACTTCCGGCCCGACCCGACCGTGACGGATGCCCGCTGGTGCGGCGACATCACCTACATCCCCACCGACGAGGGCTGGCTCTACCTGGCCACCGTCATCGACATCGCCTCCCGCTCGGTGGTCGGCTGGGCCACCGCCGACCACTGCGCACCGAACTGGTCGCCAACGCCCTGCGAGCCGCCTGCCACCAGTGCCGCCCCGCGGGGCCGGGCCGGTGTTGCATCCACTGGTTGAACCTGGTCAATACACCAGCCATGAACTCGCCTTGCTGGCAAGCGAGTTCGGCACCCTCGGCGCCATGCAGCTCAACAAGCCGCCGAGACCACGATGAACGCCCCCTCCGGTGCTGCACAGCTGGCGATCTGCGTGGCTCCCTTCCGGTAAGGCATGATCTAGCCATGACCACCTCAGGCCCTTCCGGAGCGCGGATCCGCGTCCTGATCGCCGACGACCAGGAGATGGTCCGTACCGGCTTCCGCTTCTTCCTCAGCGCCCAGCCCGACATCACCGTGGTGGCCGAGGCCGCCGATGGTGAGGAGGCCGTGGCGCTGGCACGGCGGGAGCGGCCGGACGTGTGCCTGCTGGACATCCGGATGCCGAAACTGGACGGGCTGGAGGTGACCCGGCTGCTCGCGGGGCCCGACGCGGCGCACCCGATGCGGGTCGTCGTGGTCACGACCTTCGACCTCGACGAGTACGTGTACGCGGCCCTGCGCGGCGGCGCGTGCGGATTCCTGCTCAAGGACTCCGGGCCCGCCCTCCTCGCGGAGGCGGTGCGTGCTGCCGCGGCGGGCGACTCGCTGATCTCGCCGTCGATCACGGTCCGGCTGCTTAAGCATGTCACCGCGCCGCGGACCACTGGCGCCGCGTCGGCGAGGCCCACCCTGCCCACGGAGCCCCTCACCGACCGCGAACTCGACGTCGTACGCTTGGTTGCCCTCGGCCGTACGAACGCAGAGATCGCCGCCGCCCTCTACGTCTCCCTGTCCACGGTCAAGACGCATCTGTCCAGCGCTCAGGTGAAGCTGTCCACCCGGAACCGCGTCGAGATCGCCGCCTGGGCCTGGCAGTACGGGTACGTGCAGCCCGGCGGCTGACGCGCCAGAGCTTCTCGGAGACGGTTACCCGAACGGTCGGGAACGGCTGGTGAACCGTCGGGGACGGCGCTGAGCTGGGGACACCCGTCGCGTCCACAGGAGCAGCCCGTCCCCGTGCCTACTGTGGCCATCAACGCCGCGCTCAGAGCCCACCGCGGCACCCGTTGCGGCGAACACATCGATGCCTTTGGTCGCCACGTGGAGGCTCAAGGCGAACGCCGAGGCGTTGACGGCACAAACCAGCGTGTGGTCCTCGGCGCTGAGCACGTATGCGATCCGGAACGCGAACGAGGACCCGGGGCCCCAGCGGCGCTATCGCCGGTAGGCGAACACGCCTCCGATCATCATCGCCCCGATGACTGTCGTCCCCGCCAGCCTTCTGTCGCTGAGCCGTATCACACAGCGCCGCCGCGATGAATTCGTATTCGGCCAAGGCAACGAACACTCCGCGCCGCCCCACGGCCCACAGCAGCAACGACCCAACAGCGGAGCCACGACCGGGGCCCGGCAAACTACTGAGTGCCCTCCTCGAAGGAGCCAAGGAGCAGAGCTTGACTCGCCCGTACGCCAGTATCACCGACGTCAAAATCCTGGCGGGTGGCTGCGCCGAACAGTTGGAGAGACCGGGCATCACGGACCCCGCCCGATGGCGCCGTTGCGCAGACCTCGCCCTGGCCGCTTTCCGCCTCGCATGACCGCTCTCGGCTCCGGCGGCCGGCGCACCGCGAGGCAGGAAAGCGGTCGTTCGGACGGCGCTCCCAGCGCGGGTGACCCACCGTCCTGGCGGGGCTCGGCCGCAGCCGGGGAACGTTTCCTACCGTCGGGGTGGGATCAGTCCGCCATCCGAGCCGGGCCCTCGGTCACCTTCCGCAGTAGTGGCCTGCTGCCGGTGATCGCGGCGAGCATGGCCAGCGCGCCCACGGCCACGCAGAGCACCAGTTGCCCGGCGCCGGAGGCGTTGATTGTGGTGCCGGCCGCTTTGTTCAGCTGTATGGCCCCGAACGCACCCATCGCGGTGGTGCCGCCGGCGAGAACGGCCAGCGGGATGACGGTCTCGCGGGTCCGGGCCCGGTCCAGGACTTCCAATGGGGTGCCGGCCAGTCGTAGCAGGCCATACACCCGACGCCGGTCGAGGACGTTCGCGGCCGCCGTGAGGCCGGCGGAGGCAGCCGCGACGAGGAAGCTCAGAACGAGGGTGGCAGTGCTGACGGTGGCGAGGCGGGCGGTGACCGTGTCGTCGGGGGCGGACACGTATTCCTGCGTGAAGGGGTACCTGCCCGACCCGAGGGGCGTCAGGGCGGTGACGGCGGTGTCGATGCTCTCCTGCCCTCCGGAGACCTGGGCCGTCACGCCAGGGGGACCGCCCAGCAGGCTGAAGTACTCCTCCTCGCTCGTGACGGTGACGGTAGCCGTGACGCCCGCCCGGTGCAACGCCGTACGGGCCTCGGTGGCGGTGTGCCGGGCGTCGGCGGCGTTGGCGGTGATCACCGCGACCTGGCCCTGGTGGCTCGGGCCTTCGGAGCCCAGCGAGCTGATGGAGAAGAACCCGGCCACGAACCCGGCGAGCACCAGGCCGCTGACGGTGCGCCAGGCCGCGCCCGGGTCGTCGCTGAGCCGACGCGCGGCCAGCAGCGTGTCCGGGCGCTTGGCACGACGGCCCACGATCCGGCCCAGCCGGTCCACGACCCAGGGGCCGAACAGCCAGAACGCGCCGTAGAAGAGCGCCAGCAGGACGAGCAGTTGCCGGGCCTTGAGCTGGCCGCCGTCGCCTGTGGTTGCCCAGATGATGAGCAGGACGGCGACGAACAGCAATAGGCGGATCGCGCGGGTGCGGCGCGGGGCGGCCTGCTGGGCGACGCCCAGAGGCGAGGTGGCCACCTGGCGCAGCATCGTCACGGCGCTCACGGTGATGAGCGCCGTGACCGCCAGCACCACTGTCGCGAGCCACGCAGGCCCCACCCACAGTCGGCCCGTGTACCAGGAGCCGACGCCGTAGGGGAGTTCGGCAAGCGCGGGCAGCAGCGCGGTGTAGGCGAGCGCGCCCGCCAGGGCGCCGGCCGCGCCGACCGCGGCAGCCTCGGCGGCGGTCATGGCGAGGATCTGCCGCGGGGTCGCCCCGGCCAGCCGCAGTGCGGCGAGCCGCTGTTCGCGCCGGGCCGCGCCGAGCCGTCCGGCGGCCGAGGCCAGCACGACAACCGGCATGACGAGCAGCACCACGCCCAGCAGCACGGTCCCCTGGTCGGCGCCGGTGAACACGCTCGCCCTGGTGGAGGAGAACCCGGAGACGAGTGCGCGTTCGGTCAGGTCCGCGTCGTAGTAGTTCTGGTTTCCGGCGGCCTTGGAGACGGCCGCGTCGCCCGGCGCCCGTCCGACCACCGCGACCAGTTCGTCGGGCGAGGCGAGACCGGCGGCGCCGATCATGCCGTAGGACGTCACCTTCGGGAAGCGGTCGGCGAGCTGGCCGGCTGGGAGCTTGTGCAGCAGCCCGGCCAGAGCCGGGGAGACGTACACCTGGCCCTGCTTCGGGAAGCCGCTCAGGCCGGGCGGGGCGGGGGTCTGCTTGCGGTCGGGCAGCTGGGCGAGGTTGACCACGGTGACCGGTTCATGGCGGACGTAGGTGATGGTCGTGGCCTGGACGGCGGTGGCCTTCGTCGCCGCTACGGCGTCGGGGGTACGCCAGGTGGTGTGATCGGCGCGGGCGCCCGCCCCCAGTGCGGTGGCGATCATCACCAGCAGGAGGAACGAGCCGACGGCGGCGGCCCCGGCGGCGAGCAGTTGGGACTGCAGGCCGCGGCGGCCGGAGGACCTGGCGAGGTGCCAGGTGAGGGGCAGGACAGGCGAACGCATGGGGACTCCGGAGGTCTTCGGGCGAGATGGGTCGGATCAGGCGACGGTGTACTGGCTGTGGCCGCTGATCCGGCCGTCGCGGACCTGGAGGATGCGGCCGCAGTGGGCGGCGACGTCGGCGTCGTGGGTGACGAGGACCAGGGCGGCGCCCGTGTCCCGGGTGGCGAAGGTCAGCAGCTGGATCACCTCCCTGCTGGTGTGCTGGTCCAGGGCGCCGGTGGGCTCGTCGGCGAAGACCACGTCCGGCTCGATGGCCAGGGCGCGGGCGATCGCCACACGCTGGGCCTGGCCGCCGGAGAGCTGGCCGGGGCGGCGGTGCTCCAGCCCGTCCAGACCCAGCGGCGCGAACCAGCGGCGGGCACGGGCGACGGCCTCGAGCCGTGGCATGCCCTCCAGCATCAACGGCAGCGCCACGTTCTCCTCGGCGGGCAGCTCCGGCAGCAGCTGGCCGAACTGGAAGACGAACCCGAACCGCTTGCGACGCAGCGCGCTGAGCCGGTTCTCGCCCAGCTTGTCGATGCGCCCCCAGCCTTCGGCCGGGGAAACCCCCATCTCGCTTCGCTCGCCACGCAGCAGCACCTGGCCCTCGTCCGGGCGGATGATCCCGGCCAGGACGTGCAGCAACGTGGACTTGCCCGACCCTGACGGGCCCATGATGGCCAGCGAGTCGCGCTCGGCGACCTCGACATCCACGCCCCCCAGGGCGGTGGTCGGGCCGTACTTCTTCACCAGGCCGTATCCGGCCAGAACGGTGCTCATGATGTGCGATCCCTTCTCAGCGCTCGAACGTCCAGGTGACGCGCTTGGCGTCGGCCTTGACCACACGCACGGGGATATCGACGGTCCCGCCGTCTCGCTTCGCGCCGGTGCAGGTGAGAGTGGCCCCCGCCACGGCCTTGAGTCCGCTCGGGCACGTCACACCCGCGAGCTTGTCGCCGACCCAGGGCAGCGGGTGGTACTTGCTCTCGGTGCGGCCCGCGACGATGTCGGCCGCAAGCACCTTGTGCCCGTCCACCGAGGCCGTGCTGAACCTGTCCAGGCTGCTGGTCGACTCGGTGCCCGAGAGCAGATACGTACCGAGGCCGCCCAGCGCGACCACGGCGGTCGCGCCACCGACGACGCCGACGAGAAACTTGCTCCGCTCCATCGCGTACTCCTGATGTCCGTGGTGAGGATGCGGCTCCACCCTCGCCCGCGGGCCCGCACGCGCGCCTCGGCCGAACGGCCGTGAGCGCGGGCGGGCTCCTCGGCCGTCCGGCCGATCCCGCTGGCGGGGTTCTGCCCTACGGTGATCGGCATGAAGTCCGTTTCCGCCCGGGGCTGCGCCCGTTACTTCGCCGCCGGTCTCCTGGTCGCCGCAGCTGTCGTGGACGTCGTTCTCTACGCGGGCTCCGACTCCCAAGCAGCGAGCGTCCTGCCGGGGCTGGAACCCTTCTGGCAGACCCTGGCCGTGGTGCTCGTCGGGCTGACCTGCGTGCTGTGGCCGGCCCGACGGCGGCCCGAGTGGTTCACGCCCCAGGTGCGCACCGCCGTGCCCGCACTCGCCTCGGTCCTCCTCACAGCCGCTTCGCTGCTGGTCCCGGGCGAGGTCGTGCTCGGCCCGGGCGAGATGATGATCCTGCTGTGCCTGCTCTTCATCGCGGTACGGCACTGTCCGTCGCGCTGGGCAGTGGTGTGCGGTGTCCTCGACGCGGGCGCGCTGCTCACCCTGCCGGTACGCGGCGACGTGACGCTGAGCAGTGACCTGACGGGTCTGGAGATGATCGGCCTGCTACTGGTCGGCCTGGTCGCCGGACTCGCGGGCTATCTGCGCTCGATGGACTACCGCCGCACCGTCGCCGTCAGCGAGACCCGCCGCGGCGAACGCCTGGCCATCGCCGCCGACCTGCACGACTTCGTCGCCCACCATGTGACCGGCATCCTCGTGCAGACCCAGATGGCCCGCATGATGGCCACCACCCAGCCGCAGGAACTGGACCCCGTCCTGGCCGGCATCGAGCGCGCAGCTACCGAGGCCCTCGCCTCCATGCGCCGCACGGTCGGGGTGTTGCGCGACACCGGTTCCGCAACGGCCGACCGCCGCCCGGTCGGCGACCTCGCGGGCATCGCCGAACTGGTCGAGGGCTTCGCGATGCCGGGTCAGAAGGCCGTCCTGAGCCGTGACCGCACGGTGGCCGACGACCTCCCCCACGAGGTGCAGGCCGCCGCCTTCCGGGTCGTGCAGGAGGCGCTGACCAACGTCCGTCGGCATGCTGCCGACGCCGCGCACATCGAGGTCCGCCTACGGGACGACACCGGCCGCCTGGAGGTGTCGGTGGCCGACGACGGCCGCGGCGGCACCCAGCTCCCGGCCGCCGCGCACGGCGGAGGCTTCGGCCTCGTGGGCCTGAAGGAGCGAGTGACCGCACTGGGCGGCGAACTGCACGCCGGACCGCGGGGCGGCGCGGGGTGGGAGGTTCGGGCGGTGTTTCCGGCACGGAGACCCTGAGGGCGCCTACTCGCGTCGGCCTCCCTTCGTGAGACCGCCCGTCCTCCAACTGCGTCCGGCCGTTCCGCTGCAGGAGACGGCTGCCCCTCGGACTCAGGCGCGGCCGGCTTTCGAAGCGGACGGCTCGGGTGTGGGCTCGGGCCGGCCGGCGATGGGGCCGGAAGGGATCGTCCGGCGGCCGGCGCGGAGATGGCCGTTCGGACGAGGCCGACGCCGGGGCTCTGGCCGTTTGGCCGAGGCGTCGCCGAGCCGGGCGATCAGAGAGTGGGGGTGGGCGCCGTCGCCCCCCTGTCCGCAGCGGTAAGTCCGCACTCAAGAAGGACGTTTCCATGCCCCGCATCACCCGCGTAGTCGCTCTCGCCGCCGCCGGCCTGCTCGCCGCCCTTTCCCTGGCCGAGGCCCAGGGAGCGACCACCGCCCGGCCCCCGGTCGCGGACCACACCTCCAGTCTCACCCGCTACTACGCCCAGCGCCCGGCATGGCACCGGTGCGACGCCCCTGGTGCCCCCGCCTCCTACCAGTGCGCCACCATCACCGTCCCTGTCGACTACGCCCGCCCCGACGGCCCGACCCTGCGCCTGCGGATCTCGCGGCTGCGCACCAGCACGCCTGGCGAGCGGCACGGCGTGCTGCTGTCCAATCCCGGCGGCCCGGGAAACCGCGGCCTGGGCAACCCCCTCTCCCTCAAGGACGCCCTGGCCAAGAGCGTCCTGCAGCGTTACGACCTGATCGGCTTCGACCCGCGCGGCCTGGGCGCCAGCAGCCCCCTGCGCTGCGGTCTGACACAGGACCAGGCGGACGACACGGAGCCCTACCGCCCCTACCGTGCCGCCACGTTCGCCAAGGACACCGCGGACGCCCGTGACGTCGCCGCCAAGTGCACCACCCGTAACGGAAGCCGGGTCCTGCCCTACATCAACACCCGCAACACCGCCCGGGACATGGACGTCATCCGCGGTGTACTGGGGGAGAAGAAGCTCTCCTATCTCGGCTGGTCCTACGGAAGTTATCTCGGCGCCGTCTACACCCAGCTCTTCCCGCGGCACAGCGACCGCATCGTGCTCGACAGCGCACCCGACCCGAACCGGTTCGGCAGGGGCACGGTCCTGGACATGGCGGCCGGGGCCGAGCCCGCCTTCGAGGACTTCAGTCGCCTGATCGCCCGCCGCGACGGCACCTACCACCTCGGTGACACGCCCGCGAAGGTCCGCGCCGCCTTCTGGCAGCTGATCGCCCGCGCCGACAGCACACCGCTGCTGTACCAGGGCGACGACCCCGAACACCAGGGCGAAGCCCTCACCGGCACCGACATCCGCTCCTGGCTGCGCCCCTACTTCGCCGCCGCCCCTTACCAGGCCGCCCACGAGATCACCGCCCTCCGCACCTCCCGCCCCACCAACCGAGCCACCCGCCCGAGCACCGGCCCCGCGGACGTGACGACCGACAACAGCGTCGGCCTCAACTGGGCCATCACCTGCGCCGACAACACCAAGTCCTGGCCCCGCGACCCGGCCCGCTACCAGCGCGACGCCCGCAGCACGAGCTCCCGCCACCCCCTCTACGGGGACTTCGCCGCCAACATCACCCCGTGCGCCTTCTGGCCCCGCGGCTCCGAACCGGCCACCCACGTCGACAACACCGTCGGCGCCCTCGTCGTACAGAACCAGTGGGACCCGCAGACCCCGCTGCCCGGTGGCCGCGCCATGCACCGCGCCCTGCACGGCTCGCGTCTGGTGTACGTCCGTGGCGGCCGCGGCCACGCCGTCTACGGCTTCCCTGGCGCCCCCACCTGCGTCACCCGCACCGTCGACGCCTACCTCACCGGCGGACGGCTGCCGGCCGCCGACGTCACCTGCGCCTCCTGAGACGGGGATTGCGGCACGCGGTTCTCCCGACGACGCACCTCGCCGAAGCGACGCGCGAGAGGACCGCGGGCCCAGAACCCAGGGGCGGCACCAAACGTCCGGGCGGCTCAGACTCCCTTCAACAGGCCGGCCTCGTGCGCGAGGATCGCCGCCTGGACCCGGTTGGCACAGCCCAGCTTGGCCAGGATGCTGCGCACGTGCGTCTTGACGGTGCCCTCGCCGAGGTGGAGCCTTCCGCCGGCGTCGGCGTTGGAAAGGCCCAGTCCGACCAGGGCCAGCACGTCCCGTTCGCGTGCGGTCAGCATGTCCACCCGCCGCCGCGCCTCGGCGGCCCGCCGAGCGTTCGTGACCACGTGCTGTTCGATGAGGCCGCGAGTGATACGCGGGGAGAGGATCGCCTCACCGCTCGCCGCCACGCGCACCGCCTGGATGAGCTCCTGCGGGCCGCTGTCCTTGAGGACGAAGCCAGCGGCCCCGGCGGCGAGCGCCCGGGTGACGTACTCGTCCTCGCCGAACGTGGTCAGCATGACGACCCGGACCGCCGGGGCCAGGCCGGCCAGTGTCTCGGCGGCGGCGAGACCGTCCGTGCCCGGCATGCGGATGTCCATCAGCACCACGTCGACGCGGTGGCGGACGACGAGATCGACGGCCTCCGATCCGTTGACGGCCTCCGCGACCACGTCGATGTCGCCGGCATGCCCCAGGATGAGGCGCAGGGCCACCCGCAGCAGTGCCTCGTCGTCGGCCAGCAAGACCCTGATGGGCTCGGTCGGTTGCTTACTCATGCGCGTCGCCTCCTACCGGTCACCGGCACTTCCGTCCTCGGCTCGGAACCGGTCGATCCTGATCAGGACATCCCGGCGGAAACAGAAGCGCACGACGTGGTCTTGCAGTTCGCTCGACCATTGCTGGGCGTACGTGCATGTGTCGGCGGGCGGCCGGGGCGACTCCACGGACCGGGCGGCCAACCGCGCCACAGCGTCGTCGGACCCGACGATGTCGGTCACCTGTGCACGCGTCATGCCGATGGCCACCTCCGTGATGCCCGGTTGCCGCACCGTGTTCCGGTAGTCCGAGGAATACCAGGGCAGGGCGTCGCATGCCACGGCGACCAGTGCCGCGACGGCCACCAGACCGATGCCGAGCACGGCGGACGTTCCCCGGCCCGCCCAGCGACCGAAGAGCGCCAGCGGTTCGGCGGTGTCGGGGGAGGGAACACCGGCTCCGGCCCCTGCCCCGGCTTCGGCGACCGATCTGTCCGGCTCGGCCCGCCGGAGAACGGGTCGGGTCCCTTCCACCATCCGCAGGGGCAGCTCGGCTGCCAGCCGGAAGCCGCCGTCCCCCGTGCGGCCGGCGACGAAGCTGCCTCCCAGCAGGGTCACCCGCTCCTGTACGCCGACCAGCCCCATACCGGCCCCGGCCGGCGGGCTACTGTCCGGCGCCGCCACGGGGCCGCGTTCGTCGGAGATTTCCACGCGCACGTGATCGGGCGCGCGCTCGACCACGACCGAGACGGTCGAGCCGGGCGCGTGACGGTGCACGTTGGTCAACCCCTCACGGACCACGCGGTGGACGGCCCGCCGCACCGGCAGGGCGACGTCCCGCAGATCCGCCCCCTGCCACGTGAGGCCGATCTCCACGCCCGCGGACCGGGACTGCTCGACCAGCCTCGCGATGTCGGGGCGCAGGCCGGTCTCCTGGGCCGGTTGCAGTGCCGCCGCGTCCACGGAGTCGGCCGATCGCAGGATGCCGAGAGCCGTGCGCAGTTCGTGCATGGCGGTCTGGGCGGTGCCGCGGATCAGCTGGGCCGCACCGCCGTCCGGAGCCTGTGTCCCGCTGGTCGCCGCCATCTCCATGGCTCCCGCGTAGAGGGAGATCAGACTCAGTCGGTGGCCCAGCTGGTCGTGCATCTCCTGGGCTATGCGGGACCGTTCCTGAAGACGTGCCGTCGACTGCGCCAGGCGGTAGTTCTCCTCAAGGAAATGCGCGCGCTCCCGCAGCGTGCGGACCACGTGGTCGGCCGCGGCGAGCAGGGCCCGCACTCCGGCGGGCAGTCCCAGGCAGACCAGCGCCGTGACCAGGTGAAGGCTCGTCACCACGGACTTCGGCATGTCGCTGGAGGACAGCGCGATCGC
This sequence comes from Streptomyces sp. NPDC090499, assembly GCF_044769305.1. NCBI lineage: Bacteria > Bacillati > Actinomycetota > Actinomycetes > Kitasatosporales > Streptomycetaceae > Streptomyces > Streptomyces sp. NPDC090499. The sequence goes on along the minus strand of NZ_JBIVXP010000035.1, from coordinate 24,765 downwards.
GTAGCCGGTCACGGCGGCCACACCCAGCACCGCGAACCGCCGCCGCGGGGGCCGGTAACGCCCGCTGACCGTGTAGGCCGTCACCGTCACGGCGATGCCCGACGCGGGCAGCCAGCCGAACAGCGCGGCCGCGGCGACCACCGCGACGGCTGGCGCCCACAGCCGCAGGAGGGTGACGAGGACCGTGCCGGCCACGAAGGCCCACGTCCAGCGTGACTCGGTCATGAAGTGGACCGGTGACCAGAGATAGACGACCTGACCGACGGACACCCAGGTGAACGCGGCGACGATGCCGAGCAGCCCGGCCTCCCGTGCGACACGCCAGGTGGCCCGAGCCCCCCGGAACGGCTCCGCCCGATCCCCTCGCATGCCCTGAAGCACGGCTTCCTCTCGCGTCGCGTTCATTCCGCGCCCGAGGCGCCCGCACAGGGACGAGCGGTCTGCCGGAGCCACACGGCTCCGGCAGACCGCTCGGTACCAGGGAGGTGTCACCTGCCGCGGTACGCGTTGTGGACGGACACCGTCGACTTGTTGCCCTTCCGGTCCGTGATCTCGGCACGGAGGGCGATTCCCCTGCCCCGCTCCGGGTTCTTCACGGAGACCTTGCCGCCTCGGACCGTAAGCTTCCGCCACGTCCTGCCGTCGTCGTACGAGGCGTAGACGGACAGCGACCGGAGGTTACGGCCGGCGGCGGGGCCCTCGACCTTGACCGGTACCGACTGGGTCCGGCCGGCCGGAGCCGTGCTGTCGAGGCCGAGTGCGGGCTGGAAGCGCACCGAGGAGAGCGGCATCACCGCGAACTCGCCGATCTTCTTCGAACGGAAGGTCCAGCTCGCGTCGATACGGGTCGACACGGCGCTGATCCCGGTGCTTCGCGTGAAGGACGCGGTCAGCCTGTACCGGGCGTCCGCGGCCGGGAGTTGGTACTGGCGGGTGGCCTCCATCGGATCATCCGTGTCGACGATCCTTGTGCCGTCGCGGTCGAGCGTCGTCCTGACGGACGAGTACTCCGAGGTGCCCGCGTGCCCCCCGGCGTCGGTGTACATCGGCAGGTAGAGCGCCATGAGATTGCCGTTCCTGAGGACGCCGGTGTCGCGGATGGCCAGGCTCGGCGCCATGACTCCGGTGCCGAACGTCTCCTGACGCGTCTCGCCGGACCTGTAGGTCCGCGGCAGGTCCTGGAGGAACACGACCTCGTCCGCCCCTCTGGCGCCCCCGTACTGGCGGGAGTCGACGTACCACCCGGGATCGCCGAGCGTCGACAGATGGAGCGTGCGCCTGGCCGGAAGACTGTACGGCTTCGGCCAGATCGCGCCGAAGTTCACCCCGACCGACGGCAGGACGGCGGATGCCAGGGCCATACCCGTCTTGCCCGGGGCCGCGGCCCCGATGCCGACCTTCACGGTGGCGAACTGGCGGGCTGTGAAGTGCTTGGTGTAGCCCGTCGCGATCTTCTGCACCGGGCCGCCGGACACCGTGTGGTACTCGGTGGCGGCTCCCTTCTCCCAGCTGCCGTTCCACTGCTGCCACAGGCCCTGGGGGATCCGCTCTCCCATGTGCGCGGTGCGCAGTCCCTTGAAGGACTGGCCCAGGAAGCCCACCCAGACCTCGATGCCACTGTTCTGCAGCCGGAAGTACGAGGCGGCGCCCGCCGGCTTGGCGGCGGCGTCCGGGACCGTCACGTCGGCGGCCTTGGCGGTGCGGGCGTCGATCGTGACCGTCGTGTCCCTGGTGATGTCCAGCTTCGGCCGGACGAGCCAGGCGCCGCCCTTCCCGAGGTCCTGGGGGTCGTCGTAGATCCTGTTGTCGAGCAGGTAGGTGCCCTTGGCCAGGCGGAGCCTGGCGGTGCCGGAGGCGTCCGGCACCGCGTCGCCCTCGCTGCCGGCCCCGAGACCTCTCATGCCGAGCGCACTGCTCTCCACGGCGGTCCCGGTCGCGGGTCTGCCGTCCCGCCCGATGTACTTCAGCGTCACGTCGTACGACTCGACCTCCCGGTCGACGCCGAGGGCCGCCCGCACGGTCTGGCCACCGCCCGTGGCCGTCACGTACGCGGAGTAGCCGCCGTCCTCGGTGCCGCCCAGCCGGGTGTCGACGGTCACGTCGACGGAGGCCCTGCCGCCCGCCGGAACCGTGACGGTCGTGGCGGCGAGCCCGAAGAATCCGGCCGGAGCCGGACGCCTCTCCGGGTCGAGACCCTTCACCGCGAGCTTCAGGGTGACGTCCGTCTTCCCGAGATTGCGGTACGTCAGCTGCCGGGTGACCGGTGTGTCGTCGCCGTGCGGCCACGCCTGCAGGCCGAAGTCCACCGAGGCTTCCGCGATGACGGACTGCTCGATGGCCTTGTCGACCTGGATGCGGCCCGTGCCCTGCTGGAACGGTGAGTACCCGGTGTCCTTGGCGGAACCGGTGAGGGCGCCCTTCAGCTCCGCGTACTTCCAGTCCGGGTGGGCCTGCTTCAGGATGGCCGCCGCGCCCGCGACGTGCGGGGTCGCCATCGACGTACCCGAAATGGTCATGTAGCCCGGCGGGTTCTGGCCGACCTCCCTGGCGATGACGCTGCCCGGGGCCGCGGCGGCGGTGATGTCCACACCGGGCGCGGTCACGTCGGGCTTGACGGCGCCGTCGCCGTCGCGCGGGCCGGTGCTGGAGAAGTCGGCCAGTTCGTCGTTGTCGTCGACCGCGCCGACGGTGAGCGCGGCGTCCGCGCTGCCGGGCGAGCCGACCGTGCCGGCCCCCGGTCCCGAGTTGCCCGCCCCGACGGCGAACAGGATGCCCTTCTCGGCCGACAGCTTGTCGACCGCGGCCTCCAAGGGGTCGATCCCGGGAGTGTCCGGACCGCTGAGGCTGAGGTTCACCACGTCCGCGCCCTGCGCGGCGGCCCATTCCATCCCGGCGATGATGCCGGAGTCACTGCCGGAGCCGTCGTCCCCGAGGACCTTGCCGCTGAGGATCTTCGCACCCGGCGCGACGCCCTTGTACCTGCCGTGCGACTTGGCGCCGGTACCGGCCACGATGGACGCGACATGCGTGCCGTGCCCGTCACGGTCCTTGACGCTCCCGGAGCCGGAGAAGTCCTTCTGGGCGACGACCTGGGTCCTGAGGTCCGGGTGGTCGGCGTCGACGCCGGTGTCCAGCACCGCGACCTTCACCCCCTTGCCGTCGTACCCCTCGGCCCACGCCGTGGGCGCGCCGATCTGGGGGACGCTCTTGTCCAGGCTCGCCTCGCGGACCCCGTCCAGCCAGACATGGGAGATGCCGCCGGCGGTGCGGATGCCGACGCGCCCTGCGTCGGTGAGCGTGTTCCACAGCTTCGTGGCGTCCTGCCGGGGGATGGTGACCGCGTCCGCGTTGAGCACCTTCAGCGAGCGGTGCTCCTGGGCGCCGCCCTCGGACCGGACTTCCGCCTTCATGGCGGAGGCTCGTCCCCGGTATCCGATGATGACACCCAGGGTGTTCGCCCGGCCCTTCAGGCGGGCCGCGTCCGCCAGCGCACCGACGTCGAAGAGCCGCTCGTCGAGCCTGCCGTCGGATATCAGAGGCTGCGCGTCCGCGGGGACGACCAGAGTGCGGCCGCTCAGCCTGAGCACCCGGACGGGGACCTTCTCGCGTCCCTCGGCCATCTCCACACCGCTGACGCGGCCGCCCGCACCGACGACGACACGATCGCCGGTGAGCAGGGTGACGGTGCGCGTGGAGGCGGCCCGACCGGCCGCGTCGTTGAGCGCCACCGAGCTCTTCAGGGCGGTGTCCGGCCCGTTCACCGCGCCGGCGGACGCCGGGCCGCTCATACCTGCCGCCAAGGCCACCGCGGTCGCCGCGGCGACAACGGCTCCGTACCTTCTTGGTACTTGCCCAACCGGGTCCGGGCCCCCGGAGTGGAGGCCGAGAGCCGGGCGTCTGAGGCGCATCCGAGCACCCTTCTGTAGGAACGTGGCGGCGATCGACTTCCTGGCGTGCGATCGCCCGATCCGAAGCAGCATGGGCGGTCGAGGGCGCACTGAACCTCTACCGAAAGGCCTCTTCGTCTCTGCCGATCGGTAGAGACGGCTCGGCGGGACGCACAGGGCGCGTAGCTCGTCGGCTGCGTCAGGAGTACGGCGACTCGACAAGAACACGGCTCCAGGCCCAGGTTGGCGCAGCCGTGAGAACCATCGACGTTCGGACCGACGCCCAGTTGGGCCGAAGAACCGCCGCTCCATCACCCATGACGACGTGGGTGGCTCCACCAGACGACCCGAGTCCATCACCTGTACGCGATGGTTCCGAAGATCGCACGGGTTGAACAACATGCTCAGGGATCAGGTAGAAGTCGCCGGGTGGTTGGTCCCCAGGCTGACGGTCCCGGGCGGTACGACGGCGTTGTCGGCGAGACCGGCGGGACCGCCTGTGGCCCGACGAGGATGTCGCGGGCTCTTACCCGCGCGACTGACCGTCCAGGAGCCTCCGCGGGCCAGCATGCCCCGCAGCCATTCCCCCGTTATGTTTTCCGCGGTCCTGCAAGAGGGCCGCTGGCCTCCGGGCCCGGAAGGTGCCGTCGGAGACGGCTATGAGAGGGCCGGCCACTGCCCGGTCCGGCGCAATGCCGGACAGCTCTCGGGCGGCAGGTCTGCATGACGTGGATGCGCGCGCACGACATCACCGCCAAGGCTGGCATGTTCAACTTCCCTGGAGGCGCTGGATGTTCGACACCGAAGACGTGGGCGTGTTCCTCGGCCTCGACGTCGGCAAGACCGCTCACCGCGGCCATGGGCTCACCCCGTCCGGGACGAAGGTCCTCGACAAGCAGCTGCCCAACAGCGAGCCCAGGCTGCGGGCCGTCTTCGACAAGCTGACCATCAAGTTCGGCGCCCTCCCGCCCACCGTGGCCCGGGACGTGGGCTGCAAGGCCGCCTACCTGCCCGGCGTGGCCATGCGTCAGATCGCCGACCTGTATCCGGGCGAGGCCAAGACCCATGCGAAGGACGCCGCGGTGATCCCAGACGCGGCCCGCACGATGCCGCACACCCTGCGCTCGTTGGAACTGACCGACGAGATCACCGCCGAGCTGACTGCGCTGGTGGGCTTCGACCAGGACCTCGCGGCCGAGGCCACCCGCACCTCCCACCGGATACGCGGCCTGCTCACCGAGTTCCCCCCTCGTTGGAGCGCGTCCGCGGCCCCCGCCTGAACCACCCGGCCGTGACCTGGCTGGTGGAACGCTACGGTTCCCCGGCCGCACTGCTGAAAGCCGGCCGCCGCAGACTCGTATCGCGGAACTGGAAGCCGAGTCGGCCATACACCGCCGTGCTGCCGAACCGATGGGGAAGGTTGCCTCTTCAAAAGGCGGTTCGAAGCCATCCGCGTCGTGGCCGGTGCGGGGCATGTCGTGGAGCGGGCCTTCCGGGTGCTACACGTCGCGGAATCCGGATACTACGCCTGGCGTGACCGCACGGCGTCGGCCCGCGCAGTGCCGCACGCCTGGCTGACCGAAGCCCACATCGGCATCCGTGCCGCTTCCCGCGGCACCCAAGGCTTCCGCCGCGTGCACGCCGAACCCGCCCTCGCGTTATACATTCACGTCCACCATGGCGCGGTGGAACTTCTGATGCAGCGGGCCGGCCGGCACGGCCTGCCCGCCCCCGTCGGTCGCCGACCTGGTGATTGGCGACTTCACCCGGTACGCCCGGCGCCAGCTGGGGGGGGCACCGGCATCACCCAACACCCCACGTTCGAGGCCGAAATGTACTGCACCGTCGCCCCGAACACCTGTTCACGCCAGGTGGTCGGCTGGTCCATCGACTCCTCGCCCAGCGCTGGCCTGGTAACGAATGCGCTGAGCAGGGCCAGGGCCATCAGTTGGAGGTGGGGAAGTTGAAGCCGGCGGTGAGCTGCTGCTTGGGTTCGGGCCAGCGGGTGGTGATGACCTTGGGGCGGGTGTAGAAGCGGATGCCCTCGGGGCCGTGGATCGGCGAGTCGCCGATGAGGGAGTCCTTCCAGCCGCCGAAGGAGTAGTACGACATCGGCACGGGCACGGGGACGTTGATGCCGATCATGCCGACCTTGATCCTGCGCTGGAAGGTGCGGGCGGATTCGCCGGAGGCGGTGAACAGGGCGGTGCCGTTGCCGTAGGGGTTGGCGTTGATGACCTCGATGGCCTCGCCGAGGGTGTCGACACGCAGGATCGCCAGGACCGGGCCGAACAGTTCCTCCTGGTAGGCGTCCATCTCGGTGGTGACGTGGTCGAGGAGGGAGGGGCCGGTGAAGAAGCCGTTCTCGTGTCCTTCGACCTTCAGGCCGCGGCCGTCGACGACGACGGTGGCGCCCTGGGTCTGGGCGGTGGTGACGGCGTTCTCGACGCGTACCTGCGCGGCCTTGGTGACCAGGGGGCCCATCTCGGTGCCGGGGGCGTCGCCGGGGCCGACCTTCACCTCGTTCGCCTTGCGCGTGAGGATCTCGACCAGTGAGTCGGCGGCGTCGCCGACCGCGACGGCGACCGAGACGGCCATGCAGCGTTCGCCGGCGGAGCCGTAGGCGCCGGCGGTGAGGTGGTTGGCGGCGAATTCGAGGTCGGCGTCGGGGAGGACGACGGCGTGGTTCTTGGCGCCGCCGAGGGCCTGGACGCGCTTGCCGTGGGCGGTGGCCTGCTCGTGGACGTACTTGGCGATGGGGGTGGAGCCGACGAAGGAAACGGCTTCGATGCCGGGGTGGGTGAGGAGCGCGTCGACCGCGTCCTTGCCGCCGTGGACGACGTTGAAGACGCCGTCGGGCAGGCCCGCCTTCCGGTAGAGGCCGGCGACGAAGTTCGCGGCGGAGGGGTCGCGCTCGGACGGCTTGAGGATGAACGTGTTGCCGGTGGCGATGGCGACGGGGTGCATCCACAGGGGGACCATGGCCGGGAAGTTGAAGGGCGTGATGCCCGCGACCACGCCGAGCGGCTGGCGGAAGTTGTGGACGTCGACGCCGCGGGAGACCTGGTCGGAGAAGGAGCCCTTGAGGACGTCGCCGAGACCGCAGACGTACTCGACGACCTCGCGGCCGCGGGTGATCTCGCCGCGGGCGTCGTCGACGGTCTTGCCGTGCTCGGCCGAGATGATCCGGGCGAGTTCTTCCTCGTGGTCGACCAGCAGCTGGCGGAAGGCGAACGTGACCTGGGTGCGCTGGGAGAGGGAGGAGTCCTGCCAGGTATCGAAGGCGGCGGAGGCCGCGGCGACCGCCGCGTCGACCTCGGGGGCGCCGCCGAGGGCGACGCGGGCCTGCTCGGCGCCGGTGGCGGGGTTGAAGACGGGGGCGGTGGTCTCGGTGCTGACCTCGGCGCCGTTGATCCAGTGCGGGATGGTGTTCACAGCGGGGGTTCCTTACAGGTAGTGGCGCTGGGTCTGCTTGTGGGCGGTGTAGGTGTCGTAGGCGGCCCGGGTGGTGTCGAGGGCGGAGACCTCGCTGACGGGGACGTCCCACCAGGCGTGGCCCGGCGGGTTGGGGCCGTAGAGGTCGGTCTCGACGTGGACGACGGTGGTGCGGGTGGCGGCCTTCGCCTTGTCCATCGCGGAGCGGAACTCCTCGACGGTGGTGGCGTGCAGGACGTCCGCGCCCAGGGAGGAGGCGTTGGCGGCGAGGTCGACGGGGAGGACGTCGCCGTCGAGCCGGCCCGAATCGCCGTTGCGGTAGCGGTACTTGGTGCCGAACCGCTGGGAGCCGAGGGATTCGGAGAGGGCGCCGATGGAGGCGAAGCCGTGGTTCTGGACCAGGACGATGATGACCTTCAGGCCTTCGGAGACCATGGTGACGATCTCCTGGGCCATCATCAGGTACGAGCCGTCGCCGACCAGCACGACGACCTCACGCGACGGGTCTGCCATCTTGGCCCCGACGCCGGCGGCGACCTCGTAGCCCATGCAGGAGTAGGCGTACTCCACGTGGTAGGCCTTCGGGTCGCGGGCCCGCCACAGCTGCTGGAGGTCTCCGGGCATGGACCCGGCCGCGTTGATGACCACCGCGCGGTCGTCCAGGACGTCGTTGAGGGCGCCGAGGATCTCGGTCTGGGCCGGGAGCGGGCCGTGGCCGACGGTGAAGCAGGCGTCCTCGATCTCCCGTGTGCGGGCGATCAGTTCACGGGTGCGGCGCCGGTAGGACTCCTCCACCTCCCAGCCGTCCAGGGCTCCGGCGAGGGCCTGGATGCCCAAGCGGGCGTCGGCGACCAGCGGCTCGGCGGAGTGCTTGACGGCGTCCAGGCGGGCCACGTTGAGGTTGACGAACGTGACGTCCGGGTTGCCGAAGACGGTGTGGCTGGCGGTGGTGAAGTCGGAGTACCGGGTGCCGATGCCCAGCACCACGTCCGCGTCCTTCGCGAGCTCGTTGGCCGCGAACGAACCGGTCGAGCCGATGCCGCCGACCGCGTAGGGGTGGTCCCACGGCACCGCACCCTTGCCGGCATGGGTGTCGGCGACCGGGATGCCGGTGGCCTCGGCGAAGGCCCGCAGCATGGTCTCGGCACCGGAGTACACCGCGCCGCCACCGGCCACGATCAGCGGCTTCCTGGCGTTCCGCAGCAGCCGGGTGGCTCGCTCGACGGCGGCCGGTTCCGGCACCGGGCGGCCGACGTGCCAGACCCGGCGGCGGAAGAAGGAGACCGGCCAGTCGTAGGCCTCGGCCTGCACGTCCTGGGGCAGGGCGAGAGTGACGGCGCCGGTCTCGACCGGGTCGGTCAGCACCCGCATCGCCGCCAGCGCGGCCGGGATCAGCTGCTCGGGCCGGGAGACGCGGTCGAAGTACTTCGACACCGCGCGGAAGGCGTCGTTGACGGTGACGTCGCCGCCCCGAGTGTCCTCCAGCTGCTGGAGGACGGGGTCGGCGGCGCGGGTGGCGAACATGTCCGAGGGAAGCAGGAGGACGGGCAGGCGGTTCGTGGTCGCCAGCGCCGCACCCGTGATCATGTTCGTGGAGCCCGGACCGGTCGACGCCGTGCAGGCGAAGGTCGCGAGCCGGTCGCGCATCTTCGCGTAGGCGACGGAGGCGTGGACCATGCCCTGTTCGTTGCGCGCCAGGTAGTAGGGGAGATCGGCCTCCCGAGTGACCGCGGCCTGCAGCAGCGCCTGCCCGATGCCGGCGACGTTGCCGTGCCCGAAGATCCCCCACACACCGGGGATCAGGCGCTGCTCCTGGCCGTCCCGCTCGCTGTACTGGTTGGCGAGAAAGCGGACCAGGGCCTGGGCGGTGGTCAGTCGTACGGTTTTCATCGGTCCTCTCCGAAGGGCAGCCGGTCGTCGACGTCCTGGGCGTCCCAGGTCGCGCGCACCCACCCGTGGGCCGGGTCGTCGCAGATCAGCCAGGCCCGGTCCTGGCCGGGGCCCGCCATGACGTTGAGGTAGTAGAGGTCGTAGCCGGGCGCGGCGATCGACGGGCCGTGCCAGCCGTGCGGGATCAGCACGGTGTCGCCAGAGCGTACCTCGGCGAGCACGTCGATCGGGCGGTCCGGGGTGCCGTGGACCCGCTGGTAGCCGAAGCCCCCCTCGCCGCCCGCGACCTGGAAGTAGTAGATCTCCTCCAGCTCGGATTCGACCCCCGGCCGCGCTTCGTCGTGCTTGTGCGGCGGGTAGGAGGACCAGTTGCCGCCCGGCGTGAGCACCTCGCACACCAGCAGCTGTTCGGCGTCGAAGGCGCCGGGCAGGCAGTAGTTGTTGACCTGCCGCGAGCAGGCCCCGGCGCCGCGCAGTTCGACGGGGACGTCCTCCTTGCGCCCGTACCGAGCGGAATGACCTCCCTGCTCGGTACGGGCGGAGGGCAGCGCGAACCTCCCGCCGGCCGCGCTGCTGATGAGGGCCGCCGACTCGCGGGGGAGGTGGACGAAGTCGGTGACCGAGGCGAACACGCCTGTCCTGCCTTCGAGTTCGAAGGCCTGGCCGTCCGTGGCGACGGTGCACGAGCCCGTCAGCGGCAGGACCAGGAACTCGGAGTCCTCGGTGGACAGGGCGTGCGTTTCGCCCGGCCCCAGGGTCAGGATCCTGAGGCCGGAGTATCCCCAGCCCGCCGACTCCGGCGTGACCAGGAGGTCGTAGGGGCCGTCGGCCGACGTGCCCTTGGGCAGGTGGTACCTGTCGCCGCTCACAGCAGGCTCACCGCCTTGTCGACGGCGCCGGCGACATCGCCGCCCGCGGGGTACAGGAGCGAGCGGCCGACGACCAGCCCCTGCGCGGTCGGCTGCTTCAGCGCCCGGCCCCAGGAGGCGAACGCGGCCTCCGGGTCGGTGACCTCGCCGCCCAGCAACAGGGCGGGCAGCGTGGAGGAGGCCAGCACGCGCTCCATGTCGGCCACGACCGGCAGCTTCAGCCAGGTGTAGGCGGTACGGCGGCCCAGCCCCGAGGCGATCGTGATCGACTTGATGACGGCCTCCGGGGAGAGGTCGTTTCGGATCCTCCCGTCCCGCCACTCGGACATGAACGGCTCGACCATCGCGATGAGCCGGCGGTCGTTGAGCTCGTCGACGGCGTGGGCGGACGCCTCCAGCACCGACGGCGTCGCCGGATCGGACAGCGCGATCCGGGTGAGCATCTTGCCGCCGTCGAAGCCCATCGCCGCGATGGTGGCGGCGTCGTAGCCGGTGAAGCGGTCGTCGATCTCGAAGACGCTGCCCGCGAGTCCGGCCCGGTTCATCGAGCCGAAGACGGACTTGCCGTCCAGCACGCCGAGCAGCAGCAGGTCCTCCAGGATGTCGGCGGTGCCCAACACCCCGGTCACGCCCGGCCGTTCCAGTGCGACGCACAGGCGGTCGAGGAGTTCGAAGCGGTCGGCCATGGCGGTCGGGTCGCCGCCTACACCGTTCGCGCCGCGGGCCGGATGGTCGGCGGCGATGATCATCGCCTTGCCGTGGTCGCCCCGCAGTGAGGTTGCCGGGACCCGCCGGGCGGCGGCGGCCGCGATGGCGCCGGGGTCGTTCACCCGGGCCTCCACAATGCGGCTCAGCTTCTCAGACGGCACGGGTCACCTCACGCATCTTGGCTTCGACCTCGTCCTGGGTCGGCATGGCGTCGGAACAGGAGAGCCGGCCGGCGACGATGGCGCCGGCGGCGTTGGCGTATGACACCGTGCGATGGGTGTCCCAGCCGGACAGCAGTCCGTGGCACAGCGCCCCGCCGAAGGCGTCGCCGGCGCCGAGGCCGTTGACGACGTCGACCGGGACGGGCGCGATCTCGGTGGCCGTACCGTCGCGGTCCACGGCCAGCACGCCCTTCGGGCCCTGCTTCACCACGGCCAGCTCCACACCGGCGGCCAGCAGTGCCTTCGCGGCGGCGTACGGCTCGCGCTCGCCGGTGGCGACCTCGCACTCGTCGACGTTGCCGACCGCGACCGTGGTGTGGCGCAGGGCCTGGGCGTAGTACGTCCGTGCTTCGGCAGGGTCGGCCCAGAACATCGGCCGCCAGTCCAGATCGAACACCGTCGTGCCGGCCTTGGCGCGGTGCTGGAGAGCGGCCAGCGTCGCCGAACGGCTGGGTTCCTCGCTCAGCCCGGTCCCGGTGATCCAGAAGACGGCCGCGTCCCGCACCGCGTCCAAGTCCAGCTCATTGGGCTGAAGGTCCAGGTCGGGGGCCTTGGGAAGGCGGTAGAAGTACAGCGGGAAGTCGTCGGGCGGGAAGATCTCGCAGAACGTCACCGGGGTAGGCGCGATGTCCGACGTACCGACGAAGCGGCTGTCGACGCCATAGCCGTCCAGCGCGGTGCGCACGAAATCCCCGAACGGGTCCCGGCCGGTCTTCGTGATCACGGCCGCCGTACGGCCGTACCGCGCCGCGGCCACCGCGACGTTCGTCGGGCTGCCGCCCAGGTACTTGCCGAACGAGGTGACCTCGGCCAGCCCGACACCGGTCTGGAGCGGATACACGTCCACTCCCACCCGGCCCATGGTCAGCACTTCGAACGGCATTGCTGGTTCCCTTCACTTCGGAGGAGGGGCGTGTGGATGGAAGAGGGGGCTGGCGCACCGTGGAGGTGTCATCCGATCGCGGAATCGTGAAGCACGCGGCGGGTGCGCGTGGCGACCGGGAGAGGGTGGTCCAGGGCGCAGGGGTACATGTCCTGCTCGACGATGACGAAGGTGTCGTCGGGCAGGTGTGCCAGTCCTTCGCCGATCTCCTGGAGGCTGGGGACTCCCTGAGGGGGCTCGCACATGACGCCGAGCTGGACGGCCTTCGCGAAGGGCAACTGCTGCCGGTCGGCCCTGCCGAGTATCTGCGGGTCGACCTGCTTGAGATGGACGTACCAGATGCGTTCGGCGAACTCGCGCATGAGCCGGCGGGTGTCCCCGTGCCGGTAGGCGACGTGTCCGGTGTCGAGGCAGAGGCCGACGAACCCGGGGTCGGTGTCGGCGAGGAACGCTGCTATCTGTTCGTCGGTCTCCACATGGGTTTCCGCGTGCGGATGGAAGACGAACCGGGTTCCGGTCTCCTCGTAGAGCGCGCGGGCGAGTTCGGTGGCCCCTTCCACGAGTGCCCGTCGGCCGTCGGCATCGAGCTCACTTGGTTCGAGCAGGGCGCCGTTGTGGAGGTCGCGGTACATGGCGGGCAGGAAGACGACGTACCGCGCTTCCTGGCTGGCGGCGAGGCGACCGACCTGGAGCAGTTCCTTGCGGATGTTCTCGTGGGCCTCCCGCAGGTGCAGGGGGCCGCCGGCGGTTGCGCCGGACAGTCTCAGGTTGCGGCGGCCGAGCTCCTCGCGGAGCACCTCCGGGTCGGTGGGGAGGAAACCGTAGGGGCCCAGCTCCAGCCAGCTGTACCCGGCGAGCGCGAGTTCGTCCAGGAAACGCGTCCAGGTCGTCTGGTGGGGGTCCTCGGGAAACCACACACCCCATGAATCGGGGGCGCTTCCGATGCGGGTGCGAGAGTTCATCGGTGTCACCTCGTGTGAAGGGGGAAGGTTTCGCCGGGAGGCTGTTTCGCCCGGCGAAAGGCGCGGCGGTGTTGTTGGCGGAACCGCAGGCGCGGCGGGCGGTACCGCTCAGTCGGGGGGAGTTCGTCCTTGTCAGGAGCTGACGGTGGCCGCAGTGGTGTCGTGGCCGGGTGGGGCCGGGATGGTGAGGGTGAAGGCGTCTTGGAAGGCGTCGAGGGCGGCGTCGGAGTCGTCGCGGGCCCAGCCTTCGAGGCCGATGACGCCGGTGTAGCCGAGGGCGTGAAGGGCGCGGGCGACGGCCGGGTAGTGGATCTCGCCGGTGCCCGGTTCGCAGCGTCCGGGGACGTCGGCGACCTGGATCTCACCGATGTACGGCAGCGCCAGCTCGCAGAGTTCGACGAGGTTTCCCTCGCCGATCTGGGCGTGGTAGAGGTCCAGGTTCATGCGCAGGTACGGGCTGTCCACGGCGCGTACGAGGGCCAGGGTGTCGGCGGCGCGGGCGAAGGGGGTGCCCGGGTGGTCGACGGCCAGGTTGAGGTTTTCCAGGGTGAAGACCCGGCCCGCGGCTTCGCCGAGTTCCGCGACGCGCCGTAGCGTGTCGGCGGCCGTGAGCCACATGTGGGGCGTGACGACCTCGATGGGGCGGACGGGAAGGCCCTTGTCGTCGAGGCCGGTGCCGTGCAGGTTCAGCCTCGGGCAGTTGATGCGGCTCGCGGCTTCCAGGGAGGTGGCGGCCGAGGTGAGCAGGGCGTCGATGCCGTCGGGGTCGGTGAGGTTGCCGGTGAGGTAGCCGGTCATGGAGGAGAAGGTGGCGCCGGTGGCGGCCAGGGCGTCGAGGTCCTTGGCCGACCAGTCCCAGATCTCCACCTGGAAGCCGCGCTCGGCGATCCGGGTCACGCGCTCGGTGAACGGCCGGTCACGGTAGAGCATTTCGGCGCTGGCCGCGAGGACGAAGGGGGACGGGCCGGACGTGGTCGGGGTCATGCGGTCACCTCGGCGATCGTGACGGGGCGGTCGGTCTCCACGCTGCGGATCGCCGCGAGGGCGATGGACAGGGCGCGGCGGGCGTCGTGGCCGGTGACGGCGGCGGGGTTCTTGTGGCGGACGGCGTCGGCGAAGGCGGTCAGTTCGCCGACGTATGCCGCGTGCAGCAGGTCGGTGTCACGGCGGGCGGTGTCGATGTGGATGCCCTGGGCGCCGTAGAAGGTCATGTTCGTGGTGCGGGCGTCGCCGGCGGTGACCATGCCTTCCGAGCCGAACACCTCGGCGCGTACGTCGTAGCCGTACAGCGCGCAGAAGGAGGCTTCGGCGGTGGCGATGGCGCCGTTGTCGAAGCGGACGGTCACCACCGCGGTGTCCAGGTGGCCCTGGTCCTTGGCGTCGGGGCGGACCAGCGCGTCGGCGGTGGCGTGGACGCTGAGCGGTTCGGCGCCGGGGTTGAGCCAGCACAGGGTGTCGAAGTCGTGGATGAGGGTTTCCAGGAAGATCGTCCACTGCGGGATGCGCGCCGGGTCAGCGGTGAAGGGGCCCGGGTCGCGGGTGAGCGAGCGCAGCAGCTGCGGGGTGCCGATCCGCTGCTCGTCGATCGCGGCGCGGGCGGCGGCGAAGCCGGGGGCGAAGCGCCGGTTGAAGCCGACCTGGAGTACGACGCCGGCCTGTTCCGCAGCGGCGATGGCCCGGTCGGCATCCGCCAGGGTCACCGCCATCGGCTTCTCGACGAAGATGTGCTTGCCGGCCTCGGCCGCCGCGACGACCAGCTCGGTATGGGCGCGCGCCGGTGCGGTGATCAGCACGCCGTCGATGTCGTCGCGGCCGAGGACCTCGATCACGTCGGTGGTGGCCTGCGGCGCGCCCAGTTCGGCGGCGAGGCGTTCGGCGGCGCCGGGAACCGGGTCGCTGACCGCGGCCAGGGCGGTGCCGGGGATGTGGCGGGCGACTATCGCGGCGTGATTCGACCCGATGCGGCCTGCGCCGATCGTGGCGAACCGCAGTGTGTGCGGGACGGGCCGGTTGCGGCCGGGGGAATTGTCAGCGACGACCATGTCGGGGCTCCCAGAAACTAGTACGTTCTAGGCGGGAAGGTAGAGCGCGCACCGGGAATCGGTCAAGGGGTCGATATGCTCGGCCGGAGGCCGCCCGAATGGGCGACGAAGCCGCATTCGACCAGGTTGGGGAGTGGTGACGTGACCGAGTTGGGCGACGGCGACGCTCGCGACAGCGTCGAACAAACGCCCCCTGCGCCTGTCGCCGACGCCGGCTCCGCACGCAGAGGACGCCCGACCATGGCCGACGTGGCACGAGCCGCAGGCATCTCCACCGCTCTGGTCTCGATCGTGATCCGCGGAGTCCCCGGCGCCAGTGACGAGACCCGGCAGCGCGTTCTGCGGATCGCCGACGAGTTGGGTTACGTCCCTGATCAGCGTGCCCAGAAACTCCGCCGGTCCAGCTCGCGGGTGCTCGGTGTCGTCTTCGAGCTCCAGCAGCCTTTCCACGGCGATCTCGTGGAGCACATCTACGCCGCCGCCGCACGGCATCGCTACGAAGCGGTGATCAGTGCGGTGGCCCCCAGCCGCAGCGAGTCCACGGCGCTCAACGCCTTGATGCGAGAGCGCTGCGAGGCTGGGATTCTGCTCGGCAGCCGCCTGACCACCGAAGAACTCGAACGTCTGGCCCTGCGGCTGCCCACCCTCCTCGTCGCCCGCCACAGTGATGTACCGAGCGTGGGTGCCGTCCGCGGCGACGACTCATTGGGCATCAGGCTCGCGGTCGACCATCTCGTGGGCCTTGGCCACCGTCGGATCGCGCACATCGACGGCGCCGGAGCCCCGGGCAGCTCCGACCGCCGCCTCGGCTTCCTGCAGGGCATGGCGGATCACGGGCTGGGAGACTTCGCCGACGTGCTCGCGGGCGGACTCACCGAGGAGGCCGGGGCGGAAGGCATGAACTACCTGCTGGCTCGTCAAGTGCCACCACCCACGGCCGTCATCGCCTTCAACGACCGGACGGCCACGGGTGTCCTGGACGTCCTCGCACATCAGGGCCGTGCTGTGCCCGGAGACATGTCCGTGGTCGGCTACGACGACTCACGGCTGGCGAAGATGCCACACGTGCGGATGACCACCGTCTCCCAGGATGCGCCCCGCATGGCGGACGCCGCGGTGACCGCGGCGCTGGACCTCATCGCGGGTGGTACTCCGCAGGAGGTCGTCCTCACACCCCGCCTGGTGGAGCGGGCGACCACCGGCCCGGCGCCGCGCTGACCCGTGGCTTCGGCGCTCGTTCGAGGAAATTCTTCGATGCTAATGTCTTGACATTCTTTAGAACGTACTAGTTGTCTATCGGTACCCCCGGTCATCGGAGCTCGGACGACTTCAGTGCATGTGCGGGTCCCCTTGCTCCGGCTTCGGGTGGGCTGTAGCGAGCGATCGTTGGGGTGGGCGATCAGTCGAGGGTGCATTCATGTCGAAACGCTTCTATAACGCTCCAGGCCGGATGCCTTGACGTGACTCCCGAAGCCTGGCGTACTGACCACACCTTCTAGAACGTACTAGATGCAGGCGAACGCCAATGCCTGCCTTGTCGGCGCATGTCGGGATGACCTTCCGGCATCTGTCGGCAGAGCCACTCCCGTCGGTCACCGTGACTACGGCAATCAGGCACGTATCCGACGATCGGATGTCGGCCTCTGGATCCTCCGGATCCTCCGGATCCTTGGGATCTGCAACTTCCGTCTCCCCTGTCGCACAGCGAGGTGCACGAAACATGGAACGCTTTTCTCACTCACGCTCCCGCAGACTGGTCCCGCTCGTGGCCGTGGCGGCTGCGGCAGCTCTGACCGTCGCCGGCTGTTCCAGTAGTTCCGGGGGCAAGAAGTCCGAGGACAACGGTGCGGTGGCCTCCGCGGGGAAGGCGAGCACTCCCCGCATGACCGTGGCGATGGTCACCCACCAGGCCCCCGGTGACACCTTCTGGGACATCGTCCGCAAGGGTGCCGAAGCGGCGGCGGCCAAGGACAACATCAAGCTGATCTACTCCGCCGACCCGAACGCGGGCAACCAGTCCAACCTGGTGCAGAACGCGATCGACCAGAAGGTCGACGGCATCGCGGTCACCCTCGCCAAGCCGGACGCCCTCAAGACCGTCGTCG
The DNA here is from genome assembly GCF_044769305.1 of Streptomyces sp. NPDC090499. NCBI lineage: Bacteria > Bacillati > Actinomycetota > Actinomycetes > Kitasatosporales > Streptomycetaceae > Streptomyces > Streptomyces sp. NPDC090499. Next base: position 7,763 of record NZ_JBIVXP010000035.1, on the reverse strand, counting down.
GCAAGGCGGTGTCGGCGGGCATCCCCGTTGTGGGCCTCAACGCCGGTCTGAGCGAGTGGAAGAAACTCGGCATGCTGGAGTACTTCGGCCAGGACGAGACGGTGGCCGGCGAGGCGTTCGGCAAGAAGCTGAACGAGACCGGTGCCAAGAACGTCGCCTGTGTCATTCAGGAACAGGGCAACGTCGCCCTCACCCAGCGCTGCGACGGCGTCAAGAAGACCTTCTCCGGCAAGGTGCAGACCCTCTACGTCAACGGCACCGACATGCCGTCGGTGCAGTCGACCATCACGGCCAAGCTCAAGCAGGACTCCTCCATCGACCAGGTGGTCACCCTCGCTGCCCCGATCGCACTCACCGCGGTGCAGTCGGTGTCCGACGCGGGCACCAAGGCGAAGGTCGCCACCTTCGACCTCAACAAGGAGCTTGTGTCCGCCATCCAGAAGGGCACCATCGAGTTCGCCGTCGACCAGCAGCCCTTCCTGCAGGGCTACCTGGCGGTCGACTCGCTGTGGCTCTACAAGAACAACGGCAACTACAGCGGCGGCGGTGAGCAGCCGGTGCTGACCGGCCCGGCCTTCGTCGACGAGTCCAACGTCGACAAGGTCGCCGCGTTCGCCGCGAAGGGCACCCGGTGATGAGCATGACCCAACAGGCTGCGCCGGCGGTGGCGACACCGCCGGCCTCCGGCCCCGGCAAGGAGAAGGACGGGCGGACCGCCGAGCGCCCCTTGGCGCTGCGGTTGTTGGCCCGGCCCGAGGTGGGTGTCTTCCTCGGTGCGGTGGCCGTGTACGTGTTCTTCCTGATCTCGGCGCCACCCGTACGTGACGGCAGTTCGATGGCGAACATCCTGTATCAGTCGTCGACCATCGGGATCATGGCGCTGCCGGTGGCGCTGTTGATGATCGGCGGCGAGTTCGACCTCTCGGCAGGCGTTGGCGTGATCACCTCGGCGCTGACCGCGAGCATGCTCGCCTACCAGTTGAGCATGAATGTCTGGGTCGGTGTGTTCGTCGCCCTGCTCGTATCGCTGGCGGTCGGCTTCTTCAATGGCTGGCTGGTCGTCAAGACCGGACTGCCCAGCTTCCTGGTCACCCTGGGCACCTTCCTGATCCTCCAGGGCGTGAACCTGGCGGTGACCAAGCTGGTCACCGGGAACGTCGCCACCGACGACATCAGCAACATGGACGGCTTCGACCAGGCCAGGAAGATCTTCGCCTCGACTGTCGACGTCGGCGGCGTCCAGGTGAAGATCACCGTGTTCTACTGGCTGATCTTCGCCGCCATCGCCACCTGGGTGCTGCTGCGCACCAAGTACGGCAACTGGATCTTCGCGGTCGGCGGCAACAAGGACTCCGCCCGCGCCGTCGGCGTCCCGGTGGCGTTCACGAAGATCTCTCTGTTCATGCTGGTCGGCGTCGGCGCCTGGTTCGTCGGCATGCACCAGCTGTTCTCCTTCAACACCGTGCAGTCCGGCGAGGGCGTGGGCCAGGAGCTGCTCTACATCTCCGCGGCCGTCATCGGCGGCTGCCTCCTGACCGGTGGCGCCGGCTCGGCGATCGGTCCCGTCTTCGGCGCCTTCATGTTCGGCATGGTCCAGCAGGGCATCGTCTACGCGGGCTGGAACCCCGACTGGTTCAAGGCCTTCCTCGGCGTGATGCTGCTCGGCGCCGTGATGATCAATCTGTGGGTCCAGCGGACCGCGACCCGGAGGTGACCACACACATGACAACGACCAACACCACCACACCAAGTGGGACGTCACCCGAGGACGCCACACTCCAGGACGGCCAGCCGGTGGTCGAGTTGAAGAACACCGGCAAGTCCTACGGCAACATCCGCGCCCTGCACGGCGTAAGCCTCAGGGTCCACCCTGGCCGGGTCACCTGCGTGCTCGGCGACAACGGTGCCGGCAAGTCGACCCTCATCAAGATCATCTCCGGGCTGCATCAGCACACCGAGGGCGAGTTCCTCGTCGATGACACCCCGGTGCGCTTCTCGACGCCACGCGAGGCCCTCGACCGCGGTATCGCCACGGTCTACCAGGACCTGGCGACCGTCCCCCTGATGCCGGTGTGGCGGAACTTCTTCCTCGGCTCCGAGTTGACCAAGGGCCCCTGGCCCGTGCGCCGGCTCGACATCGCGAAGATGAAGAAGACCGCGGACGAAGAGCTGCGCAACATGGGCATCGTCCTCGACGACCTGGACCAGCCCATCGGCACCCTCTCCGGCGGCCAGCGCCAGTGTGTCGCGATCGCCCGCGCCGTGTACTTCGGCGCCCGCGTCCTCATCCTGGACGAGCCGACCGCCGCCCTGGGTGTGAAGCAGTCCGGCGTGGTGCTGAAGTACATCGCCGCCGCGCGGGATCGCGGCCTGGGGGTCATCTTCATCACCCACAACCCCCACCACGCCTACATGGTCGGCGACCACTTCAGCGTGCTGCGCCTGGGCACCCTCGAACTCTCCGCCTCCCGCAGCGAGGTGAGCCTGGAGGAGCTGACCAACCACATGGCGGGCGGCACCGAACTTGCCGCGCTCAAGCACGAGTTGGCCCAGGTTCGCGGCGTCGACACCGAAGAACTCCCGGACGAGGAAGGCTTCACCGCACCCGTCGCCGCAACGGCTGAGAGGAACTCCTGAGTCGACTCCGGCAGGCGTCGCGCGAACCCTTCCCGTAGGCCAGGAACGGACTCGTCGGCACTTCGGCTCTGCGCACGGGGCCGCGGCGCATGCCAGTCGGTGAACGATGTCGGAAAGCCGTGTGCGGGAGAACCGCACGCACGGTCCGCACCGGCGGGGACTGGAAACGGAGCGAGAGCCGCCGCGCCGGTCCCCGACCTTGCTCAGTGACGAGGCGGTAGGTGCCGGGCGTGCCGACCGGCCGGGCGGGTTGTGCGCAGGCTGACGGTCACTTCCTGGACGCTGTGGTCGGACAGGCCGTGGGGGTCGCGGAACCGATACGAGTGGACGTGCGCGCCGGGTGTGGTCAGCAGCCAGTCGAGGCGCCACCATCGCATGCCGGGCCTGGGCTGCCATGAGGTGGGATACAGGCGGCCGGTCAGGCGGACGGCGTCCTTGCCCAGCCGTGCGATGCGGTGAGCGTCGCCGATGGCCGGGCTGGTGTTGAAGTCGCCCGCGATCAGCGCGGGCGTGCGGCAGTCGGCGACATCGGCTGCCAGGCCTTCGTACTCTTTCTTCCGGTCCGCGGCCCGTTGCCGTACCTGGCGGTAGAACTCGGCGCGCAGGGGGCTGATGAGGCGCAGCTGGACCGGGATGTGCACGTTGAAGGTGGAAAGCACACGGTGGTCGGGCAGTTGGAGGTCGACCCGGAGGGTACGGCGGGCGGCGGTCTCCACGACATCGGCGATCGGCAGCCGGGAGAGGGTGACCAGGCCGCGGGCGGTGGCGATCTGGTGTTCCGGGAAGGCGGCGCGCAGTCGTGGCTCGTCGTCGATGAGTTCGTAGGTGCCGTCGAAATGGTCGTGGCTGTATTCCTGCAGCAGGTAGACGTCGGCGTCGAGTTCGCGCAGGAACGTGTAGAACCGGTCGGGGTCGGTGTTCTGGCACCAGTGCTGGGTGTTCCAGGAGACCAGCCGTACCGCGTCCGCCGGGGACGTGGCGGTCCTGCCACGATGCAGGGCTTTCGGGGTGATTCCGGACTGGCGTGCGCCGGCGGCGAGGGCGGCGGCGCCGAGCGCGGCGGCGGTAAGGCCCGTACGGCCGCCTGCCAGCAGACCGAGCAGTGCGAGGAGCGCGGGTACGGCCACGAACAGCGGCGGCGGGATGAGCGAGGGCAGCAGCCAGACCCACCAGCGGCCGTTGAGCAGGAGGTGTGCCACGAGGAAGGCCGACCACACGAGGGCGGCACACAGGGCGACTTGGGCTGGCATCACTGAACGAATCTTCCTGGGTTCGCCGAGCTTCCGAAACAGGGTTTCACGGCCGTCGAGGGACGCCCCGATGCTGTAAAGGGCGCGGGTGCCGCGGTGGCCTTCGGGCCGGCGTTACCGGGTCAGGGCGGCCGTCCCCCTCGGGGCTGCGGCGAGTCACCTGATCCCGGCGAGCCGGCAGCACTGGTGGAGGCGTGGGTATTCCTCGACGAGGCTGTCACGCGTAGGTGGTTCTGCGACGGAGGTGCCCCGGACGGTGCCGGTGCGAGGGTTGGCACGGAGCATGGTCACGGTGTTGGCGAGGCCGAGTGCGCGACCGTAGTCGCCATGAGGGACCACGACGGGGACGCGTGGTGTTCCTGCGGTCATGACAAGCCGCACCCTCCGGACTGTTCCGGCGGTCAGGCGACGTAGCGCTGCAGCAGGAGGGCGGCGCCGAGGAGGACGGCCCAGAGCGCTGAGTTGACCCGGCTGACCGGGTCCTGGAAGAGCGTCTTGACCGGGCTCGCGCCGCCCTTCATGACGTACAGCACCTGGAGGTAGCGGGCGAGTCCGAAGAGGGCGCAGAACGTGGAGAGCAGAGCAGGCAGATGGGCGGAGCCGGCGAAGGCCGGGTTGTCGCCTATGAAAAGCATGTAGGAGACGGCGGTCAGTCCGGTGACCATGACGATCAGGTGGTCGACGAAGTCCAGGGTGTAGCCGCTCAGCGCGGGGCGGTGACTGCTTCCGGCGCTGAGGAGTTCGTGGCGTCGTTTGCCGAGGGAGAGCAGCAGGCAGACGGAGAAGACGCAGATGGCGAGCCATTGGGGCACGGGCTGTGAGAGGACGAGGCAGCCCTCGACGAAACGCAGGATGAAGCCGAACGCGACGATGAACGCGTCCAGCAGGGGGACGTGTTTGAGGCCGCGGCTGTAGGCGTAGTTGACGGCGAGGTAGAGGGCGGCCGGCCACCACACCGTGACGGGGCGGGTGGCGCAGGCGGCGATCAGGAGTGCGCCGAGAACGCCGACGAGGGTGAGGGCCTGTATGGTGCCGATCCGGCCGGAGGCCAGGGGGCGGTGGCGTTTGACGGGGTGGAGGCGGTCGCGTTCCCGGTCGGACAGGTCGTTGACGACGTAGACGATGGCGGACGCGAGGGTGAACACGCCGACGGCCCAGGCGATCCGGCCGAGCCCGGACACACACTCCAGTAGCGGGTGTCGAGCAGGGCCAGCGGGATCACCGCGAAGTTCTTGACCCACTGGCCGGGGCGGATGAGGGACAGCAGGTCGGCGAGCGCCCGGGGGCGCGGCGTGACCGTGGCCGCTGCCGGCGGCGTGGTGGTGCGGGTGGCCGCCGACGGGCCGGCCGCGGGGGCGGCCACCGGCACTGTGACGACGGCGCGGGGGGCCGTCGGCGGCCTGCCCGGGCCGGACAGACGGCACCGCCTGGGGGCCGGCGCGGGCCGGGCGGAGGACGGCGGGGTGGGCGGTGCGGGCGGTGCGTGCAGGACGGAGCTGTTCATGACTGTGGCTCCAAGGGGGTTCAGAAGAATACTTTGGCGAGGCCGAGCGCTCCCTGGCGCCAGGCGTCGCGGCTGGTCCGGCCGGTGCGGGGGGCGGTCGACGGACCCTGGGGGCGGCTGTGCCACCACTCGTAGGTGCTCAGAATGGCGTCCTGGTTGGACTGGTGGGGGGCGAAGCCGAGGCGTTCGCGGGCGCGGCTGATGTCGACGTAGGAGTCGTCGAGGAGTTTGTAGAGCAGCCGCCCGTACACCGGGGAGAGCCCGGTGCGCTCCAGGCCGCGCAGGACGGCCACCGTCGGCTTGGCGGGCAGTGACACCACACGCTTGCCATGTCCCGCGGCGTCCAGGACGGCCTGGAAGTCCTCGCGGATGGTGCCGAACTCGGCGGCGGCGAGATTGTAGACGTCGTTGGCGGTCTCGGGCGGCGCGTTCAGGGTGAGCACGACGGCATCGACCAGGTCGGCCATGCCGAACATCTGGATGCGCACGTCGCCCTTGCCCAGCACGGGGAAGTTGCGGCCTTCGTCGGCCCACTCGAAGAGCATCGAGAACAGGCCCATGCGGCCGGGCCCGAGGAAGGTCTTGGGACGCAGCACCGACAGGCACATCCCGCGGGTCCGGAACTGTTCGCAGATGACCTCGGCTTCGGCCTTGGCCCGGCTGTAGGGGTCGACGGGGGTGCGGGGGTATTCCTCGGGCGTGGGTACCAGCTTGGGCAGACCGTAGACGGCGGTGGAGGAGATGTGGATGACGCGGGCGACGCGGGCCGCTTCGGCCGCGGTCAGGACGCTGCGGGTGCCGTCCACCGTGATCGAACGGATCTGGTCGGCGGGGTAGCTGGGCAGCGCGGCCGCACTGTGGATCACGGCATCGGCACCGGCGAACGCGCGGGCGAGGGCAGCACCGTCACGGATGTCGGCGACCGTGTGCCGGGCACCGTCCGGCAGGGGAGAAACATCACGCACGTCGAGGCCGAGCACTTCGTGACCGTCCGCCGCCAGACGCGCGACCAGGTGCGAGCCGAGCATCCCGGCCGCGCCGGTGACGACTATTCGTAGGCCCATCGGGACACTGCCCTTTCTCTGATGAACGGGGTTCTGGCGAACGGGGCTCTGATGAACAGGGTGGACAGCCGGGTGGGATCCTTCGCCGGGGGTCCTTCGACGGGGCCCCGAAAGATCCCACCTCGGCCGGCCGGGCACACGCCCGGACTCACGGGTGTGGTGACGGCAAGGTTCGCCGGTCCACGCGACGGGTGGCGCCGCCGGGCCCGATCAGGCGGGCGGCGCGATCACTCGCCGCGTTCCGGGCCTGTCACCGGTGAGCCCGGTCTTCTTTCGTACTGATCCGTGGGCGGCCGTGCGTCTGGTTCAGACGGTCTTGATCGTGCCGCCGTCGATGACGTAGTTGGCGCCGGTGATGTTGCCGGCCACGTCGGACAGGAGGAACGCGACCAGGGTCGCGATTTCCTCGGGCTTGCTCATGCGGCCGGTCGCGACGTTCTGGGACGCCACGATCTGCTGGACGAACTCGGCGGTGCTCAGGCCGGATGCGGCGGCCATCTGGGCGGCCTGGCCGTCGGGGTCGTCGTAGACGGCGGTGTGGACCAGGCCGGGGGAGATGGTGTTCACGCGGACGCCGCGCGGGCCGAACTCCTCGGACAGGGCCTTGCCGAGCGCGGTGAGTGCCGCCTTGGCCGTGCTGTAGGGAGCCGGGGCGTTCGTGGGCAGCTGCGCGACGGTGGAGGAGATGTTGACGATCGCTCCGCGGCGCTCGATCAGGCTGGGCAGGGCCGCGCGCGTGGTCCGGACGGTGCTGAGCAGGTTGATGTCGAACGCGCTGGTCCACGCGGCGTCCTTGATGTCGAGGAAGGCGTAGGTCATGTCGTCGACGCCTCCGACGTTGTTCACCAGCAGGTCGATGCCGCCCAGCTCGGCCAGAGCGGCGTCGACGAGGGTGGAGACCCCTTCCGCGGTGCTCAGGTCGGCCGACACCGCGTGCGCGCCGGTCTCCTTCAGCTCGGGCGTGATGGTGCGGGCGGCGCCCACGACCCGGACGCCTTCGCCGATCAGGGTCCGGACGGTGGCGAGTCCGATGCCCTTGCTGGCGCCGGTGACGATGGCGGTCTTGCCAGTGAGGCGGAGATCCATGGCTTTCCATTTCATGAAATATGTGCAGAAACTATGTGTGGCGGGTTGCCTGGGTTGGGCTGCCTGAAGGCTGGGCACCGGATCCCCGGGGGGAAGGTCGCCGGGGATCCGGTGCGGTCGGGTGGTGTCAGTCGTCGACGGGGTGCCAGGTGGCCCAGTTGTCCTCGATGTGGACGCGGCCGAAGGGCTGGGGGAAGTGGACGGCGAAGCCGATGGTGTCGG
>NZ_JBIVXP010000034.1:22925-51669 GCF_044769305.1 Streptomyces sp. NPDC090499 | reverse complement strand
ACGATGCCTTCCGCATGCAGCGCGACCCCGCCGACAGCTACCGGTTCGTCGTCGACACCCTCATCAACGGCCTGCAGGCCGAGGCCGCCACCGGCGGACCCGGCACCGCGCCGCTCCACGCCGGGAAGGGACCGTGACCCGGGCCGCCGACTCTCCGAACCGTACCAACGTCGCCTCCGGGCTGCGGTTCCTGACCGAACTGACCGGCTCGACGGCCGCCCCGTGGGCGCTGCACCGGGTCGGCTGCGCGGTCGCGATCGCCGCGCTGGTCCTGCTGATCGCACTGCCGGCCGTCGTCGGGACACCCGGCGACCGCCCCTTCGACCCGCCTGTGGCGGTCCCCGGCGCGGCGATGCTCCTGCTCGTGCCCCTCGAAGCGGCCGCCGCGGCGGTGGCGCCGCGGTTCGCGTGACCCACATGGGCGGCAGCCCTCGCGACCGCACTGGCCGCGACGTCGGCCGTGCGCGAACAGCCCCGCTGGCGCTGGCTGTTGCACCACTGGACCACGACTCGATACGCACCCTGGTTGATGGGCACGGGAGGTGGCTCTGCGACGCCGACGATAAACTTCTCTTGCAGTCGGATGCTGGCCGACCACCCCGATGCGGTGAGCTCGCCGGTGAGTGCCGCCGGATCATGGAGAACCTTCACGATGCGGTACTGGCTGCCATCCTCGAGCCACTGCACCTCCGCGGTCACTTCCTGATGGGCGGCCGCTCCAGGGCCTTCGTCGATGAAGATCGCTCTGCCGCTCGGTGTGAGCGCGGCAGGGACGGTGTCTCAGAAGTCGCTCAGTAGGTCCTACTCAGCTGGGACGGATCAGCAGTGCGTCGAGGAGACCTCCTGGGGCCACCACCGTGGCGACGACCGCCACCACTGCGGGGGAGCACCGCGATGGCGGCGACATCCGCCGCTGACCTGCCTGTTGGTGCTGGCGGCCGGTGACCCGAGCCCGGCCCCCGAACCCCTCGCTTCTGGGCTGTGTCTCCGTTCTCGGAGGTGTATCGCCGGTCGCCGTTACGTAGCGTCCTTTCTGTCTGGCCCGTCACCCGCCTTTCCGCCGTGGTGACGGGTCAGATGTCTGTTCGGTGGGCGAGAGTGACGGTGATGGGCTGGTCGGGGCAGGCAGCGAGGTGCTCGCCGGGCGTGTTCCGCTCGGCGGGGTCGATGCTCAGCCGGTAGCGGGTTTTGCCGGCGACCCGGTCGGTGGGGTTCTTGCCGGCCTTCGACCGGTTCGAAGGCGCGGAGGCCGCGATGTGCGCCCGCAGGTCGTCCAGGTCGTTGGCGTAGGCCGCGCGTTCCTTCGCCGTCCATGTGGAGTGGGGCGGAGTTCCAGGCCTCGGCGAGCAGAGCCAGGGTGGTCGACGTCGAGATTGCTTGTGTGGTGAGACGCGGGCTGGGATGTCGGCGGGGGAGGGCCGTTCGGCACGGTGGGCGGTCCTCCGTCCGCGAGTGGCAGTGGTGTGATCGCCTCGCCGGGTCTCGGCCTGGCCCGGCGCCATGCGAACCGGCGTGCGGCGGGCAAATGGTGGTGTTTCTGCCGGCGCAGATGGCCGTGGGGCGGGGGTGCATCAGTCCCGTCGGCCTTGCGGTCTGCTTCTGTGCGATGTCCAAATTGGCGAGGGATGCACCGTAATCCCGTGTCGGTCTGGAGTGTTCCGAAGTCATCGTGCAGTTCGCCGAAGCGGCGAAGTGCCCCTGTGGGTGGGAGAAGTTCATCCGCTGAGATTTCCGCCGGTTCACACCATCCATGCGCGATTCGTAAAACAGTAGGAGCTTGGGCTCTGTTTGGTGCTATCTGGGTTGAATTCGATCGGCCTGGACCATATTCGGCATGCGCGGTAGACGCTTCATATTGGTGGTAGCGGGAGAGTGAATATCAGGTTTCTTTATTCTTGCTGTGACTTTCCTTTGCCTGGTCTTTGGTATTCCGTGGCATGGGCATTGTCATGGCGCTGCCACGATCCGTGATCACCAGGTAAGTGTGTTCATCATGTAAAAACGGGGTGGGGTTGTGGTGGCGTTCCCTGGTCAACGCGCGCGCTCATGGCGCATGGCGTGGGTGACGGCGGTCGCCTTGCTGGTCCAGCCACTTGTGGCGGCCGGCACGGCGCCAGCATTCGCGCAGGTCGGCAACCGGTCTGCTGGTACGGCATCGTTGTCGTCGGAGGCAGCCGCGTCGCAGGAGGCGGTGAAGTCCGGGGACCGAGTCGAGGTTCCGGATGACCGTACGGAGTACGCGACGACGTTCGCGAATCCGGACGGGATGACGTTCACGCTGGATCAGTCGACGGTGCCGGTGCGGGTGCAGGAGCGGGACGGATCGTGGGTGAGTCCTGACCCCACCCTTGAAGTGCGGGGGGATGGTTCGGTCGGTCCGAAGGCAGCCGTGGTGGACCTGTCTTTCTCCGGCGGCGGTGACGGTTCGACGCTGGTCGGCGTGAGCCGTGGCGGCAAGTCGCTGCAGCTGGGGTGGCCGGGTGAACTGCCCAGGCCCACACTGGACGGGGCGAGCGCTGTCTACGCCGGTGTGTTGCCTGGCGTCGACCTGCGGATGACGGCGACGACGGAGGGCTTCCGTGAGCTCCTCGTTGTCAAGACACCGCAGGCGGCCGCCGCGCCGGCGCTGAAGAAGCTCGCGTTCTCGCTGCAGTCGCAGGGGCTGACCGTCGCCCCGACCAGCGGGGGCGGGATGACGGCCGTGGACGACAATGCCCGGCCTGTCTTCTCCGCGCCTGCCGCGATGATGTGGGACTCCCAGGGCGACACCACCACCAGCTCCAGCGCCAGCGCGAAGCGGACCGCCAAGACGGCCAATACTGCAAAGTCCGCAGACATCGCCTCGACCAACGCCTCGGATCCGTCCACGGGAACGAGCCAGGACGAGACGGCCGGCCCCGGGGCGGGCGACACCTCTTCTGTGCTCCCGGTGCAGGTGGCACCGGATTCCCTGACGGTTGTGCCGGACGCGGACATGTTGGCCAACACCGACAGCAGTGCCTATCCGCTCTACATCGACCCCAGCGTCGGACTCGACCAGCAGGCCCACACGCAGCTGCGCTCGGACGGCTACTCCGACTACAACTGGAGCAACGGCAGCGACAACGAGGGCAAGGGCACGGGGCACTGCTCCTCGTGGAACGGCTACTACTGCGGCCCTGGTTACACCGAGCGGCTGTACTACCAGTTCTCGCCCGGGAAGCTGGCGGGCAAGAAGGTCATCTCGGCGACGTTCCGCGCCAACGAGAGCTGGTCGTTCACCTGTGACGCGCGTGCGGTCGAATTGGACCGCACGGGCAACTTCTCCTCGTCCACGACCTGGTCCAACCGCCCTTCCTTCATCGCAATGATGGACAGTGTGAACGTCTCCGCGGGGCGCGGCTCGCTGTGCAGCCCCTCGCAGCCGGCTGCCCCGATCGAGTTCACCGACCCGGCGCTCTCGCGGGCGGTGGGGGACTTCGCCGCGGGGAAGTTCTCCAGACTGACCCTGCTGCTCAAGGCGCAGGACGAGAGCGACACCAGCGCGTGGAAGCGGTTCCGTAACGACGCGGTGCTGTCGGTGACCTATGTCGGTTTGCCGAACACACCCAGCAAGGTGGGCATCGTCCAGGGCAGCGGCGTCACCTGCGAGACCAACTCCGCCGACCCCGACGTGATAGCTGACCCCACTCCGTCACTGAACGCGGTCGTCTGGACGATGTCGGGCGGAGGCGACCAGGCGAGCCTGCGTGCGCACTATCTGATCCAGAAGAAGAACAGCGACGGCACCTGGTCGACGGCGACCGAACCGATCCGCCCCACCAGCGGCTACGCAATCAACGGCGACACCCTGACCTACTCGTCGCCGATCACACTGTCCGAAGGCCCTGTGTACCGGCTGACGGCCTACAGCCGCTCGTACTACAACAGCGGCAACAGCTGGCTGGACTCACCGGACGCCGGCGCCAAGCAGCGATGGTGCTACTTCAAGGTCGACTCCACTGCCCCCAAGCAACCGGTCGTGACCTTTGGCGGACCCTACTCCGCGTGCACGGCCAACCTGTGTGACCCGGCCGGCGGACCGAATGTGCCGGGCAAGTTCACTTTCGCACCCGCCTCCGACGACACCAACTCGTCATACGAGTACAAGCTCACGACCTCAACCAAGTGGTCGAATGAGATCCCCGGGAACACGGTCAAGGACTGGCCGGTCACTCCGCAGCTGGCGGGCACCCAGCAGCTGCAGGTGAGGGCGAAGGACAGCGCGGGCCGCTGGGGGGCCTCGCAGATAGTGAAGTTCAACGTCGCCCCGGGTCAGGGCGCCGTCGGACGCTGGCACTTCGATGACGCAGCCCCCAACTCCGACGTGACCAAGGCCGAGGACACAGCGACCGAGGCCGCACGCCATCCCGCCACGCTCTACACCGCCGATGCGGGATGGTCTTCACTCGCACGCCGCGGTGAGGGGGACCGGTCGCTGTGGCTGAACGACACCGCGGACCCCACCCGCCGGTCCGGCTACGCGGCCACCAGCGCTCCGGCGGTCAACACGCAGTCGTCGTTCACGGCATCGGCGTGGGCGCTGCTGTCGGACGGATCCAACTTCGGCACAGTGGTCTCGGAGACCGGCAGCGACGGCTCCGGTTTCTCCCTGTACTACTCGCCGAACACCAAGCGCTGGACGTTCCGCTGGAGCTGGACCGCGAACGGTACGCGCCAGTTCGCAGCCGTGGGCTCGGACACCACAGGCGTGCCGCTGAAGGCGTGGACACACCTGACCGGCGTATACGACACCGCCGACCACACCATCTCCCTGTACGTCAACGGCCGCCTGCAGGCTGACGTGAAGACGCTGCCCGACTCCTCTGGCGCCACGGTCAGCGACGGCAACCTGCAGTTCGGACGGGCCAGCTACACCCCCGGCACCTACCAGGACTACTGGGACGGACGCGTCGACGAAGTGGCCGTGTGGCAGCGTGTCCTGACGGACGACGAGATCGCCTCCGAGGACCAGCTCCTCGACACAGACGGCAGTCCGGCCGTGGAACTGATGGCCGACTGGAAACCCGACGGTGCGAGCGGCAAGACCATTACCGACACCCTGTCCGGCTACGGCAACCGCACTCTCACCCTGACTGGCGGAGCGTCTCTGGACGGTCAGTCCATCGTGTTCAACGGCACCGACGCAGCGGCCACCGCTGCCGGACCTTTGCTGGACGACACCGCTTCGTTCACGGCCACCACCCTGGTGGACGCTGACAGCACCGCCCTGTTGTCCAAGCCCGTCAACTCCATGGCTCAAGTCATGGGCCAGCGCAGCGCGGACGGATCCGGCTGGGGCATCTGGTACCAACGGACCGGCGCCGACACTGACCAGGACACCGGCACGCCCATCTCGGTCGGCAAGTGGTATTTCGGGCGGATGAACACGGACGGCAGTTTCGACGGAGTCGTATCGGACGACACAGCGCAACTGGGCAGCGCTGTTCGTCTGACCGGTACCTACGAAGCGGCGTCGGGCACGGTTCATCTCTACCTCGGGGCGAACGAGAACGGTGCCGGCGTACCCCACAGCTACACGGCAGTCCTCGGCGCGGGCGAGTTCGCCGCAGGTGAGGGATACGTAGGCGGCGCTTGGGGCCACTACCTGCCCGGCAAGATCAACGACATCGGACTGTGGGCCGGTGCAATGACCAGCCAGCAGATCTCCGACCTGATCGGCGACTGACCCCGGAGACAACACCGGTGGGGCGGCCTCAGACGGCCACCCCACCCACCGGACTCCCTTTACTCTCCCCGCTTCCTTGACCCTTCGGCGCGCACCGACGGCCCCCCGCCGCCATCGATTCGACGCGTGCGCATCCGTTTCTTCCTCCCCTGACCGCATGGAGGCCAGCGATGAGAACCGGCATGACAGCCCGGCGTTTCCGCCGGGCGCAGCAAACGCCACCCCCACCCCACAAACGCGCACGGCGCCGACGCTTGCCGATCGTCGCAGCTCTGTGCATGGCCCTGCTGACGTCCGGCTCACTGGCGGCGCCGGCTGCCCAGGCCTCCACCGCGGGCGGGCTGGGCAAGCCCGCTCCGCAGAAGCAGCGGGTCGACCACGTCCAGACCCACCTCGGCCTGGGCGCCAAGAAGGCCCGGACGGAGGTCGCCCGGACCGCGGCCGTGAACGCCGCCCAGGCCAGGCGCGCCCGCGCCGCGCAGCACGCCAACTGGCCTGCCGCCGCCGCCAAAACCGGGCAGATACCCGCCCATGGCACAGCGAGGTTCACGGCCGGCGGCCTGCCGGTCAGCCTCGCATCCGGCCACGGCACCCACACAGCCGCCGGCCAGGCGCAGGTGCGCGTGCAGGGACAGAAACAGGCCCACGCCGCCGGAATCAAGGGCGTCCTACTGACGGCATCGTCCACCGCCCCCGGTTCCGCCCAGGTCAGTGTGGACTACTCCTCCTTCGCCGCCGCCTACGGCGGTGACTGGGCCGGCCGCCTCGGCCTGGTCCAACTGCCCGCCTGCGCTCTGACCACCCCGCAGAAGGCCGCCTGCCGCACCCAGACACGCCTCGGCTCGCGCAACAACCCGGCCGCCCAGACCGTCACCGCCCAGGTGAACCTGGCGGCCACGGCCGAGGGCACGACAGCGACGACCGCCGCTCCCACGGTGCTGGCCTTGACCGCGACGACGTCCGGTGAATCCGCCTCCGGCTCGGGCAACTACGCGGCCAGCAAGCTTTCCGCCTCCTCCAGCTGGCAGGCCGGGGGCTCGTCGGGCGCCTTCACCTGGAACTACCCCATCGGCGTCCCGCCGGCGGCCGCGGGCCCGGCCCCCGACCTGGGACTGTCGTACGACTCCGGAAGCACCGACGGCAAGACGGCGTCGACGAACAACCAGGGCAGCCAGGTCGGTGAGGGCTTCGACGACCTCGGCTCGTCCTATGTGGAGCGTTCCTACGGCTCATGCGACGACGACGGCCAGGACGACAAGTACGACCTGTGCTGGAAGTACGACAACGCCTCGCTCGTGCTGAACGGCAAGTCCACGGAACTGGTCAAGGACGACAAGACCGGCGACTGGCACCTCAAGGACGACGACGCCTCCACCGTCACCCACTCCACCGGCGCCGACAACGGCGACGAAGGCGACGCCGGCATCGACGGCGCCGGCGAATACTGGACCGTCACCACCGGCGACGGCACGAAGTACGTCTTCGGCCTGAACAAGCTGCCCGGCGCCGGCAGTGAGCGCACCAACTCCGTTTGGACCACGCCGGTGTTCGGCGACGACTCCGGCGAGCCCGGCTACAAGCAGGGCGACACCTTCGCCGACCGGGCCGTGACCCAGGCATGGCGGTGGAACCTCGACTACGTCGTGGACCTGCACGGCAACGCGATGACCTACTGGTACACCGCCGAGACCAACTACTACGCCAAGAACGGCGCCTCCACCGGCACCGCCCAGTACACGCGCGGCGGCTACCTCAACAAGATCCTCTACGGGCAGAACAAGGACACCCTGTTCGCCGGCAACGCCTCCGACGAAGTCACTTTCGACTACGCAGAGCGGTGCACCGCATCGGACTGCTCCTCACTGACCTCCGACACGGCGAAGAACTGGCCCGACGTCCCCTTCGACTCCATCTGCACCTCCGGCGACGACTGCGACGCGACCGGTCCCGCGTTCTTCACCCGCAAGCGGCTGAGCAGCATCGACACCTTCGCCTGGTCCGCCACCGACAGCAAGTTCACGCCCGTCGACTCCTGGACGCTCACCCAGGAGTTTCTGGATCCCGGCGACATCGGCAACGGCACCGACCAGAGCCTCGTCCTCGACAGCATCCAGCACACCGGCAAGAACGGCGGCACGATCGCCCTTGCCCCGGTGACCTTCACCTACCAGATGCGCGCCAACCGGGTCGACGCACCCAAGGACAACATCCTGCCGCTGAACCGGCCCCGCATTCAGAGCGTCACCTCCGAAACCGGCGCGATCACCGTGGTGACACTCTCCAACCCGGAGTGCGTGCGTGGCTCGACGATGCCGTCGTCCGAGGACAACGACACGATGAGCTGCTACCCCGTCTACTGGCACATCAACGGCGCCCTCGAAGCATCACTGGACTGGTTCAACAAGTACCGCGTCACCGACGTCATCACCTCCGACCCCACCGGTCACACCGACACCACGGAGAACCACTACACCTACTCCGGCCCGGCCTGGCACTACAACAACGACCCGCTCACTCCCGCGAAGGAACGTACCTGGTCCGACTGGCGCGGCTATCGCACCGTCACCTCCCTCAAGGGAGCCGCGGGCACCACACAGTCCAAGAGCGTGTCGGTCTACCTGCAGGGCATGGACGGCGACAAGCAGAAGAACGGCACCACCCGCTCCGTGCCCGTTCCCGGCATCGGCTTCACCGGCCTGAGCGTGCCCGACCAGACCGACACCGACCAGTACGCCGGCTTCGCCCGCGAGCAGATCACCTACAACGGCTCCAGCCCTGTCAGCGTCACGGTCAACGACCCCTGGTCCAAGGTCACCGGCAGCCAGCAGAAGTCGTACGCCAACATCGACGCGTACTTCGTCCGCACCTCCAGGACGCAGACCTCGACGTACCTGACCGCCACCTCCAGCTGGCGCACCCAGAGTACGAACACCAGCTTCGACAACTATGGCATGGCAGTCAGCGTCGACGACTCCGGCCAGGCGGGCCTGGACGGTGACGAGACCTGCACCCGCACCTGGTACGCCCGCAACGCGAGCCTCGGCATCAACTCACTGGTCTCCCGGACCCGCGTCGTCGGCCGGCCGTGCTCCACCGCCGAGACTGACCTGAACCTGCCGGCGAACTCCAAGACCCGCGGCGACGTGCTGAGCGACACCGCCATCGTCTACGACGACGACAACGCCACCACGTGGACCGCCTCGCAGACGCCCACCCTCGGCAACAACAGCTGGATCGGACGCGCCTCCGCCTACCCGGCCACGGCCACCAACGGCGAACGGAACCCGGCCTCCTGGCTGACGACGGCCAAGACGACCGGGTACGACTCCCTGGGCCGGCCCGGGACCGTCACGGACGCCCTCGGTAACTCGACCAGCACCGTCTACACCCCCCTCACGACCGGACCGCTGACCAAGACCACCGTCACCAACGCCAAGACCCAGAAGACGTACACATACCTGGACTATGCGCGCGGAACCACACTCAAGTCCTACGACGTCAACAACAACCTCACCGAATCCACCTACGACGCGCTCGGCCGCGTGACCGCGGTGTGGCTGCCCAACCACGTCCGCGCCGGAGGCTTCGGAGCCAACTACACCTACGCCTACTCCGTATCCAACAAGGACCCGTCCTGGACCTCCAGCTCGGCCATCATCGCCGAGGGCTCCTACAACACCACCTACACCATCTACGACTCACTGCTTCGACCGCTGCAGACGCAGTCACCGACCCCCAGCGGCGGCCGGCTCCTGACCGACACCCGCTACGACAGCCGCGGCCTCACCTACGAGACCTACGCCGACGTCTTCGACGACAAGAACACCCCGTCCGGTACCTACGCCCGGGCCCTGTACGGCGGCGCCCCGAAGCAGACCGACACCGTCTTCGACGGCGCAGAGCGCCCCACCAGCAACACTTTTTACATCTACGGCCAGAAGAAGTGGTCCACGGCCAGTACGTACACCGGTGACTCCACCGCCACCACCGCGGTGAGCGGCGGATCCGCCGTCCGCACCATCAGCGACATCGCCGGCCGCATCGTCGAACAGCGCACCTACGCCGGCGGGGACCCGGCCGACACCGCCTACGGCGCTGGGGCCGGCGCCGCCTACACCTCGACGAAGTTCACCTACACCCGCGACGGCAAGCCCGACACCGTCACCGGACCCGACAACACGAAATGGTCCTACACCTACGACCTGTTCGGCCGCCAGGCCTCGGCAACCGACCCGGACAAGGGAACGACGACCACCTCGTACACCGACCTCGACCAGGTCGCCTCGACCACGGACTCCCGCCCGACCACACTGCTCTACGCCTACGACGGACTCGGCCGCAAGACCGACCAGTGGCAGACGTCCAAGACCGACGCCAACAAGCTTGCCCACTGGGACTACGACACCGCTGCCAAAGGCCAGCTCGACTCGTCCACCAGCTACGTCAACGGCGTAAGCGGCAGCGCCTACACCAACAAGGTCACCGCCTACGACAAGCTCAACCGGCCAACCACCACCCAGCTCGTCCTTCCGGCCACCGACGCGCTGGTCACCTCCGGCGCCGTCACGTCCTCGCTCCAGTTCTCGACGTACTACAACCTCGACGACACCCAGCAGTACATCCAGGAGCCGGCCACAGGCGGACTCGCCTCCGAGAAGATCGTCACCGGCTACAACACCCTCGGGCTGCCCACCACCCTCACCGGCACCAGCAGCTACCTGCTCGCAGCCGGCTACTCCGCCACCGGACAGACCCAGCAGCTCACCCTCGGCACCTCCAACGCCGAAGGCACCAAAAAGGCCTACATCAACAACATCTGGGAGGAGGGCACCGACCGGCTCAAGCAGTCGGCCATCACCGACCAGACCCACTCCTACGAACTGCAAGAACTGAACTACGGCTACGACGACGCGGGCAACGTCACCTCCATCACCGACCCCACCACCCTCGGCGGCACCGGCAAGGCCGACAACCAGTGCTTCGCCTACGACGGCTACCGGCGCATGACCGACGCATGGACACCCGCCACCGCCGACTGCACCACCGCCAACCGCTCCACCGCCAACCTCGGCGGACCCGCCCCCTACTGGACCTCCTACACCTTCACCGACAGCGGCCTGCGCACCACTGAAGCCGCCCACACCTCCTCCGGCACCAGCACCAAGCAGTACTGCTACGACGCAAAGAAGATCCACCGGCTGGTCGCCACCACCACGGCCGCCAACTGCAACGGAGTCACAGCCGCCTACGTCTATGACACCAACACCGGTGACACCACGGGACGCCCGAACGGCACCGACACCCAGACCCTCACCTGGAACGCCAAAGACCAGCTCGACACCCTCACCGAGAAGTCCAGTACCGGCACCACCAAAAGCACCACCAGCCACGTCTACGACGCCGACGGCAACCTCCTGATCCGCCGCAACACAAGCGGACAAACCGTCCTCTACCTCAGCGGCGGAACCGAGGTCCACCTCGACACCACCGCAACACCCAAGTACTGGGCCCAGCGCTACTACACCGCCGGCGGCTCCGCCATCGCACTGCGCAGCAATCAGACCGGTACCAACACCCTGACCTGGCTCGCCGCCGACCAGCACGGCACCAGCACCCTCGCCGTCAACGCCACCAGCCAGACCGTCACCAAGCGCTACACCACGCCCTTCGGCGCCATCCGCACCGGCGGCACCGGCACCTGGCCCGACGACAAGACCTTCCTCGGCAAAGCCACCGACCCGACCACCAGCCTCACCTACGTCGGCGCTCGCGAATACGATTCCACCACCGGCCGTTTCCTCAGCGTCGACCCGCTCCTCGAAACCGACAAACCCCAGACCCTCAACGGATACACCTACAGTGCCAACAACCCGCTGACATTTTCCGACCCCACCGGCGAAGGTCTCGCCTGCGGCAAGGAATTCGGCGTCAGTTGCGGCAACGGCAATGTCACCCATGGTGACGGCAGCCTGTCCCATAACGGTAATCCCACCGGCGGCGGGGTAGCTACCGGCTGGGGAGGAACTTCTTCCTCGGACAGTCAGGGGAGCGTCAGGGGAAGCGACGATGACAGTGGTGGCTCTGAGTTGGCTGACAGCAAGATTCGCCACGACCAGGCAGTCGCGATGACCGCATCGTATCTTCGGGGGCGCCTTGCCGGTGGAGGTGGGAAAGTTTACACGGAATACTCAATTCCTGGCGCGAAGGTGCATGGTGATGACGGCAGAGCGGACGTCATCTACATCAACGGGAAAACTATTCTGATCTGGGAGGTGAAGAGCGTGAAAACAGCCGAACCAACCGCCGTCCCGGCTCTAGAGGAGTACATCAGAGCTCTCAAGGTGGAGCACCCGGGATGGAAGGTTCGCGCGGGTGGCAACATCCCTCAGCTTTCCGCACCCGACCTCATTTCTCCGAAGGATACGACCCTGATCGCTCAGTCGAGCTTGGACAGAGTCAATGGTCCCAGTGATCCTGGCTATGCGGGCGTGGTGGCCTGGTGGACGAGGAAACGGCAGGATGACAGGGACTCGACACATCCTGGCTCGTATCGGGTGAATCCCGAGGCGGGACGTCTCGACACCGACGAGAGGTTTGACGCCGGCACGGGACCGCTCAACATGCACCCTGGCCCTGTGTTCCCGGGCGTTGGCGGGTCCTTCGCCAGGGTCCTCACTTTCGTGCTCGCTGCCTGACGCACTGCACATGGGTGCGCACGCCGATATCGGCGTGCGCACCCATGTGCATCGGCCTTCTGGGTTCAGTCGCGGCGGCAGGGCGTTGAAGCTCACTGTGCCGATCGATGGATGCAGGCGTGTCCCTTGAAGGTGCAACGAAAGGGGGATACGATTGATTTCATTTAGCGCTTTCATGGAGAGGTGTTTTCCCGCAATGGGTCGATGGAATTTCGGTATGGTTGCAGAACTGACGGTGAGATTCGCCACTTCCGAAGAATTTCTGCAAAAGATGCTTGTTTGGGTTGATTCAGGTGCGTCGACTGTAGAACCTTCTTGGTATAAAAAGATGAATGAGGTCGCCGACGATGAAGTCCCATTCGGATCGGATGATCCCGAGGCGCCAGCAGGTCCCCCAGAGGGGATTCTTGCGCAAGTCACGACTGCAAGCGGAAGCGGTAATTTTATCTCTACTGCGAGATATCGGGGTGAACCGACGCGAAGGTGGCTGCAAGCCGATAGGGCGGATCTGAAAAGGGTATTTTTCGAGGTTAGCAAGCTTGATAGTCTAGGGTTTCTGTCGGACGGATTTTCCTTGAATTGCTCAAGGGTGGGTGATGAGCCTGGCTGGCTTCGGGCCTCGATGAATTTTCGCGAGTCGGAGACAATTGCGAATCCAGAAAGAATCTCGAGGCGCTTGACGGTTTTGAAGCGATTCGCAGAGAGTCAAGAAGTCGGCTTCGGGCATGTGTCTTATCTGTACAATCCGCTGTCTCCTACCGCCTATGAAGAGGCCCTCAATATCGATCCCGAACATTCGATCACGCAGCATCCAGGACTAGCGCGCGGATACTCGTGGATCACTGTACTTCCGCGAGAGATTTTGGAAGTGATTGGAGGGGCCGGCGCCGTGAGGGAATGCGGGTTGTTCAGCGAAGTTAACGAACTCGCAAATGGTGCGTACTGGCTTCAGGCTGCGGCCACATGGAGCGATTATCTGCATGCAGACTTCTCCTCTCTCCAAAGGGTATTTGCTCCCATTTTGATTCCAGGTGACCCAATTCGAGACGACCTGAGTGGTACTTCTGCTCATTTCCCACCTCAACTGGTGGCGTTCTCATAAGGATTGCCCGGAGTCAACCTCGATCCAGGGCGGCGTCGTTCTCGCGGTGAGGGTGGTCTGACGGTTCCGTCGGGTTGGGGGTAACTCGCTCTGGATGTCGGATAGTTCGCCAGGGGCCCCTGGACGTCCCCGGAAGCAGTGCAGGCACGGCCTCCAGTGATCATCGGAGTGTCGAGTTCCCTGATCACCGAGAAGGCCGTGCCTGCTCCCGCATCTTCACCGATCCTCGCGTCTGTGGTCCAGCTCGGCTCTGCCGGCACCGTCACGGAAGCAGACGTCCCCTCCCTGCTCCGGCACCTTGAGCGGGTTCCCGACCCGAGGATCCGGCGGGGACGCCGTCACCCGCTGGCCTATGTCCTCGCCCTGGCCGCCTGCGCGGTCCTGGCCGGGGCCCGTTCCCTGACCGCGATTGCAGAGTGGGCCGCCGATCTGCCGCGCGACCGGCTCGCCCGCACGGGAGCGCGCGTCCTCGACCCCGAACCTGGCCTTGCCTGCCGACCGCCGTCCGAGGCCACCTTCCGCCGCGTCCTCCAACGCCTCGACGGTGATGCCCTCGACAGCGCCATCAGCTCCTACTTGCGCGAACGCGCCCACCATCAGCCAGAGAAGAAGGAGCTGGTCCAGGTCGCTGTGGACGGCAAGACTCTGCGCGGCGCGGTCCACCCCGACGGCAGCCAAGTCCACCTCATCTCCGCGCTGCGGATGGACGGGGTGGTCCTCGCCCAGCGCGAAGTGCCGTCAAAAACCAACGAAATCACCGCGTTCAAGCCCCTCCTGACCCCACTCGACCTGGAAAACCATGTGATCACCTTCGACACCCTGCTCACCCAGACCGATCTGGCCCGCTTCCTCGTCGAGGACAAGAAAGCGCACTACATCGCCGTGCTGAAGGCGAACCACCCCCGCCTGCACCAACTCGTCAAGGAACTGCCCTGGCGGGACGTCCCGTTCGGCCAGCGCAGCCGGGACACCTCCGGGGGCCGTAACGAGATCCGCCGGCTGAAGGCCGCCGCGATGACCCGGCTGCCTTTCCCTCACGCGGCGCAGGCCTCCAGATCGTCCGCCGCACCGTCCGGAACGGGAAGACCACCATCGACCGCGCCTATGCCCTCACCAGCCTGGACACCCTCCATGAACAGGCGGACAACTCGCGGAATACGTGAGACGGCACTGGTGGATCGAGAACAAGGAACACCGTGTCCGCGACGTGACGTTCGAAGAGGATGCCTCCCGCGTCCGCACCGGCACCGCACCCCGCGCCATGGCCGGCCTGCGTAACCTTGCCCTCGGCACGCTCCGTCTCGACGGCTGGACCAACATCGCCCAAGGTCTCCGCCATCACAGCCGCTGCCCCGGCAGGCCCCTTGAAGGTCTGGGCATCTGACACCGAGGTCGGAGACGAACAGACCGCCTCACCGAACTGTTCGTCCCCGACCTCTCCTTGTCACGCGGTGAAGCCGCCGTCCACGTGGATCGAGGCTACGGTGATGTATTTGCCGTCGGCGCTTGCCAGGTGGGCGACGGTGGCCGCGATCTCGGCCGCTTCCGCATAACGGCCCGCGGCGGTGAAGCCGGCGATCGTCTCGGCGTTCGGGCCATCCGCGGGGTTGGTGTCCGTGTCGGTGGGGCCGGGGTGGACCACATTGACCGTGATGCCGCGCGGGCCGAGCTCTCGGGCCAGGCCCTTGGCCATGCCGACGAGGGCAGTCTTGCTCATCGAGTACAGGGCCAGGCCCGGGAAGGGCGCGCGTTCGGCGACATTGCTGCCGATGCTGATGATGCGTCCGCCATCGCCCATGTGACGTGCCGCCGCCTGTGACGCCACGAACGGTGCCCGGACATTCACGGCCAGGGTGCGGTCGATCTCCGTCTGCCCCAGGTCGTCGAGCAGGCCGACGAGAAAGACGCCGGCGTTGTTGACCAGGATGTCCAGCCTGCCGAATGTCGCGGCTGCCTCGTCCACCGCGGCGGTCAGTGCGGGATCTGCGGGAGTCCGGTGATACAGGGGGCTACGCGGTCTACCCGGAGCCGGGAGGGCTGTTGCCGTGGGGCGAGTCGCTCGAAGGTGATGTCTTCTACTGGCGCACGGCCGGCCGGGATCCCGGGCGGTGGCCGGTGGTTGCCGGCGGGCGCAATGGTGCCTGGTGGGAGTGCGCGGGAGGCATGCTCGCGTTCCTGGTGGGCGTGGTCGACGGGACGGCGGAGAGGGCCGAACTGCCCGACGGTGTACTGGGTCCGGCTGCGTCGGTGGTCCTGCTCGGCTCGTGAGGCGGGTCGGCCTCGGCCAGCGCCGAACTGTTTTTCGGGCAGGAGGGGGGTTCTGTCTCGTTGTCTTCGGCGGTCCGTGCGCCGCGGGCCTTGCGGGTCGTTTGCTTCGGTGGCCGGGCGGGGCTCCGGTGTCTGCCGACCGGCCTCGGTTCGCCGCAGCGGTCGCAGGCCGTCGGTCAGGCCCGCACGATCGGGCGGCCGGTACGGTCCACGGGCTCGCTGCTTCGAAGAGGTCGAGTCCTTCGGCTTCACGGGCTGTCTGAACCTTCTGTACAAGTACGTCAACCTAGGCCGCGCGGACGCCGACCGCAGCCATGTCCCGCCACGTCGGCTCGCCCGGAGGATGCTGACCAGGCCCGACAGCCTCGAGGCCGGGCAGCACGAACTCCTAGACGAACTCAGCGCCGCTTGCCCCGAGATGACCCGACTGGTGTCAGGCATGGGGGACTTCGCCCCGCTCCTTAGAGGTCCTAACAGAAGTTGTTGATCATGTGACTTTCGGCTTGAGGGGTCGTTGGTCTGCTTGTGGGGAAGAGGGAGTCGCGGCCATGGATTGTCTCGGACGAACTGTGGTCGCTGATCGAGCCGTTGCTGCCGGTGCCGGGTCCGAAGCTGGTCGAGGGCAGACCGCGGGTGCCGGACCGGCAGGCGTTGTGCGGGATCCTGTTCGTGCTGCACACTGGCATCCAGTGGGAGTACCTGCCGCAGGAGCTGGGGTTCGGCTCGGGCATGACCTGCTGGCGGCGGCTGGCCGCCTGGAACGAGGCCGGCGTGTGGGACGAGCTGCATCTGCTGCTGTTGAAGAAGCTGCGTGCGGCGAAGAAGCTGGACTGGTCGCGGGCGGTGATCGACTCCTCCCACGTGCGGGCGGCCCGCAGGGGCCCAAAAGCGGTCCCAGCCCGGTCGACCGCGCACGGCCGGGCAGCAAGCACCACGTCATCACCGACGCCCAGGGCATCCCGCTCGCGGTGTCGCTGACCGGCGGGAACCGCAACGACGTCACGCAGTTGCTGCCTCTGGTCGACAAGATCCCATCCGTCGCCGGAACCGTGGGCCGGCCCAGGCACCGGCCCGACGCCCGGCTTGCCGACCGCGGCTACGACCACGACAAGTACCGGCGCCTGCTGTGGGCCCGGGGCATCCGCCCAGTCATCGCCGAACGAGGCCGGCCCCACGGCACTGGCCTGGGCATCTTCCGGTACGTCGTCGAAAGAACGATCGCCTGGCTGCACGGCTTCCGCCGCCTGCGCATCCGCTGGGAACGACGCGACGACATCCACGAAGCGTTCCTCGGCCTCGCCACCTGCCTCATCACCTACAGACACGTCCGACGCCTTTGTTAGGACCTCTTAGGCCACATGCCGGCAGCCCCGGTGCGCTCACGCGTTGGGTCGTTCAAGTCCGGACAGGTGATCTGCCCCGCCTGTATGCCTTCGCCCGGGGTCTGGACCGGGACGTCGGCGCTGTGATCGCCGGGTTCACGCTTGCGTACGGCAGCGGCCCCGCCGAGGGCGTCAGCACCCGGTCCATGCGGATCGCGCGCCGGATGCAGGGCCGTGCAGGCTTCCCTCTTCTCCGCCACCGCATCCTCCTGGGCTGGCCGGACGCTCTGTCACCGCCGGCTGCGGAACAGGCCCGTTCGTTTGGCAGGCCCGTCCTGGCGGGCGGGCACGGGCCGGCGGGGGAAGCGATGTCGAGACCTGTGGCTGGGAGCTGCACCGTCGCGTTCGAGTCCGGGGCGCTGCCGCTGGTGATCGTCCGGTGGTGTTGGGTCGGTCAGGTGCGGTCGTGGAGGGTGACGTGGTAGCCGTCGGGGTCGGCGAAGGTGAAGGTCCTGCCGAAGGGGCCGTCGATCGGTGCGGAGACGATGGTGTGACCGTCGGCGGCGAGCGCGTCGTGGATGGCCTGGACGTCGGTGGCGTGGAGCCAGATCGCGGCACCGATGCCGGGCTGGGCGGCGGATGCGAGGTCGGTGCCGGGAATGACGTCGCGGAGTGCGAAGGCGATGGGCTTCGTCTCGAGGACGACGGCGTGCGCAGGTCCGGCCGGCGAGCGGACGAGGCCCAGGTACTGCTCGTAGAACGCCTGTGAGGCGTCGGGGTCGCGCACTTGGAGGGAGATGAAGTCGGGGCCGGTGGCGGGCATGATGGCACTCCTTCTTTTCGTGTCAGCTTTCTGACATGCAGAAGCTATGTCAGAATGCTGACATGAGTCAGGAAGGTGTCGGCGTCGACCTGGAGACGTCACTGGGCTATCTGCTCAAAGAAGCGTCGAGCGCTCTTCGTACGGCCATGGAGGAGGTGCTGCGGCCGCTCGGGATGAGCGTGACGCACTACTCCTGCCTCGAGCTGCTGGCGCAACGGCCGGGCTTGTCGAACTCCGAGCTCGCGCGGGGCGCGTTCGTGACACGGCAGACGATGAACGTGCTGCTCCAGGCCCTGGAGCGGGACGGCTGCGTGACCAGGCCCGCGGAGGCACCCGTCGGGAAGGTGCTTCCGGCGCGGCTCACGCCTCGCGGCCGGCGAAGCCTCGAGAAGGCGAGCGCAGCCGTCCGGTCCGTCGAGGCCGGAATGCTGGCCGGCCTGACCGGGACCGAGCAGTCGGAGGCGTTCCGGATCCTGCAGAGCATGATCCGTTCCCTGCGCGGTGACAGCGAAGGCGCATAGCCCGCTCCGCGGCACGCGTCCCGTCACGCTCGGACAGGAGTGCGGCCGAGCCTGAAAGCCGTGCCGGCGACCTCGAAAACCGGCAGACCCGAACTGCACCGTCTACCGCGATGAGCCGGCTGTGAGCCGGGGCCGGCCCGGCCCGGAAGTCGGGGCCGCTTGGAGCCGGAATCTCCGCCCGGCCGCACTTCAAGTGGGGCCGCTTCAAGCCGGAGAAATGGGGCCGGCTCAAACCGTTGAAGTTGTTGAGGTCGGTGTCGGGCGCTCTTTGGGGTGCTCCCTTGTCCTGCGCTGTGTGCGGGTTGAGGGGGTTGGTGGTGTGGTTGGTGTAGGTGGTGATGTCCTTGGCCGGCTCCTCGGGGTCTTTCGCGTCGTTTCTGGCGCGGTGCTCGTGCTTGCGGTCGAGGTCTTGGCTCTCGGCGGCGTCTGTGTTGTTGCCCGGTTGGGTGTGGGTGTGGGGGTGTTTAGGGTTGGTTGGGGTTGAGGGTGGTGTTGAGGATGTCGTGGGTGCGTTGGGGGAGGTCTGTGCGGTTGTGGAGGATCCAGGAGATGTGTTGGGCGCCGAAGAAGGCTGAGGTGAGGGTGTGGGCGAGGGCTTGGGGGTTGCAGTCGGGGCGGAGTTGGCCGGTGGTGTGTGCTTGGGTGAGGAGGTCGGTGAGGGTGGTGGTGAATGCGGTGTAGGGGGTGGGGAGTGCGGCGTTGATGTAGGTGCGTTCGACTTGGAGGCGGGCGCCGGCCTGGATGGTGGTGTCGTCGCGGAAGGCGGTGGCGGTGCGGGTGAGGATGGTGCGTACGGTGTCGAGGGGGGTGTTGGTGGTGCGGCGTGCGGTGTCGATGAGGTCGTCGAGGCGTTCGTAGAATTCGTCGGCGAGGGCGAGGGCGAGGGCTTCTTTGTTGGCGAAGTGGAAGTAGACGGCGCCTTTGGTCATGTCGGCGAGTTCGGCGATGTCGAGGATGGTGACGCCGGGGAATCCTTTGTCGGCGAAGGCTTGGGCGGCGGCGTCGAGGAGGAGGCGGCGGGTGCGTAGTGCGCGTTCTTGTTTGAATGCCTGGCCTTTGGCGTTGGCGGTGCGGCTGGGGCGGGGGTGTGGCGGGGCGGGGTCGGACGGCACGGGTTTCTCCTGGTGCTGTGGGGCGCTTGCGGTGTGCTGCGGGGGCGGGGGCGGGACCTTTCTGTAAACATACCTTTGATTAGGTATTTTTACGCGGTCTGGTCCCGGGAGGTGCCCGTGGTGGCCTGCCCGCGGTGGCCTGCCCGCGGTGGCCTGCCCGTGGCCGCCTGCCCGTGGTGGCCTGCGGGCGGTGGCCTGCGGGCGGGTTGCCGGGGGGTGGGGGGCTGGGTGCGGTCGGTGAGGGTCCTGGTGCCGGTTGCGTGGTCTGCCGGTGCTCCGCTGCCGGATGGCCCGTAGGGGCGTCGGGTCCTGCATGTGGCTGGGCCGCCATTGCTGGGTCGTGGGAGGGGCGGTGTCCTGGCTTGCCGGGTGGCGCCGCCTGCAGCGTTGCTGCGGGTGCAGGGCCGGGTGCTTCCTCGCCTTCCTCGCTTTCGTCGGCATGGCCGCAGATCTCATCGGCTGCCGTCGTCTTGCGGGGTGAAGCGGCTGCGGGGTGATGGGGTGGGTTGGGTCCTGGATGTTGCGCGTCGCGGCAGGGCAACGAGCCGGCCCGGCCGTCCGCTGTGCGGCTCGTTGTCCTTCTCGGTCGGGAACCGTGCTGTGCTGTGTGTGGCGGGTCGCAGGGGGGCTGGCCTTGTCTGGTGGCGGTGCCGGTAGCGGGCTGTCCTCGGCTCCAGATCGCCCGGGTCCGGGCTTCCGGTCCTGGCGGGAGCGGCTGGTCCCTCCGGGCCTTCGGGGGCTGTCAGCGCCGGCATGCCGCCGTGCGGTGCGTACGCCGCTGTGTACTCGCCTTCGTCGGCGTCCATGGCCTGCGCCCGGTTCGTGGCGTGGGCGGAGGATTCGAAGACGGGCAGGTTCTCGTCGCGGTCGAGGATGAGCACCGTATCGGCAGGGGGTTGCATACGGATCACTGTGGCGGTCGCGTTCGTCGTGCTGCGGCCAGAAGAAACGGTGTCTTTGAGCGCCGTGAGGTGTCCTGGGAAGGGGGTGGGCCTTCAGTGGTTCCTCGGTGCTGGTGGTGAGGGGTGTGTGCCGGTCGGGGGCGGTGCGGAGCGGGCTGGCGGGGCTGGGGGCGGTCAGGGGGGCGTGTCGGTGACGGGGGCGGCGGCGGTGTGTTCGCCGGGTGCGGTGGGGATGTCCTGGGCCGGCTGCTCGGCCGTTCGTGGAGCCTTGGGGTGTATCGGGCCGTCCGGCGTCGTCCGGCTTCGCGGGTGAGGGCCGGCGGGCCGGACTGGTCCGGCCGGACGGCCGGGTGCTGGATGTGCGGGCCCGGGGCGCGTGTTTCTTCCGGTGCCTGGCGGGGGTGGCTGGGGGGGTGTGGGGCGGTGTGTGGGGCGGGTGGTGGCGGGTGGTGGTTTTCGGCGGGTGGCCAGAAGTGTGTGCCGGGGGCGGGGAGGTGGCGGGAGACCTTGTATATACCTTCTGGGAGGTATATTTTTTGGCGCGCGTCGTGAGTGTCAGCCCGTGAGAGTGTCAGGTGTGGCTAGAGCACTGGGGGGATCATGCGTCACGCAATGTCCGGGCGGGGGTCTGCGGGTCTGCTGACTGCGTCCGTGCCGGCCGGCCGGCAGCTTGCTTTTGTGCAGCCCGTCCCGCGTCATCTGGTGCACCGGGCGTCGGTGGCGGAGGTGTTTGTGACCGATGCCGTCGCCGGGGAGGGGGACCGTTTCCTGGTGGCTGCGCAGTGGCCGCGCGATCATGCGCTGTACCACCCGGACGGCAGCGGTTGCGCGGATCCGCTGCTGTTTGCTGAAACGATTCGGCAAACGTTGGTGTTTCTGGCGCACGAGTACTACGGGGTGCCGCTGGGGTACCGGTTCGTGGGCCGGGACATGGATTTCGAGTTCACCGAGCGTTCTGTGCTGAAGGTGGGTGCGGTGCCGCTGCCGGTGGTCCTGGAGGTGTCCTGGGCGTGGGCGGACCACCGGCCGCCGCAGCGTTACGGGATGCGTATCGAGGCTGTTCTCACTGTCGGTGGTGTGCCGTGCGGGCGGGGCAGTCTGCGGGTGGTCGCGGTGGACGAGAAGCGTTACGGGCTTCTCAGGCGGCGCGCCGGCCGGCCGGCCTCGCCGGTCCCGCCGGTCTCGCCGGCCGGGGCGGTCCCGCCGGGCGGGGCGGCCTCACCGGACGGTCTGCCGCCGGGCGGGGCGGCCTCACCGGACGGTCTGCCGCCGGGCGGGGCGGTCTCGTCGGGCGGGGCGGGCGGGGTGGTCTCGCCGGTTTCGTCGGGCGGGGCGGGGCGGGGGGTGGGGGCTGGGCGGCTGGCTGCCCAGCGGGTGGGGCGGCTGCGGGCCAAGGACAGTGTTCTGAGGCCGGGCGGGCGGGCGGGGGAGTGGGATCTGGAGCTGGATCTGGGTCATGCCATTCTTTTCGACCATCCCACCGACCATGTGCCGCTCATGGTGCTGCTGGAGGGTTTCCGCCAGCTGGGGTACCTGCAGACCAGTGAGGGGGGTGCGGCTGTCCCGCACACGCTGGCCGGGGCGTCTGTGGCCTGTCTGGCGTTTGCGGAACTCGACGTGCCGGTCCGGCTGGTGATGACGCAGCATCGTGCGCCGGCGGATGCCGGGGGTCCGGTGCTGCTGCGGGTCGAGGCGGTGCAGCGCGGTGTGCTGCTGTCGACCGCGTCGATGTCCTGGACGGCTGAGCGGGGTGTGCCGGTGGCGGCTCCCGGCTCTGCCTGACGCAGGCGGTGTTCCCGTGGCCGCCCGGTGCTGTAGCGCGCGGGGTGCCCGGGCTGCCGTGCCCCGCACCGGGTGACCGGGCTGTGCGGCTGTGCCCGCGGGGCGGCGGTTCTGTTTCTTCTGATGTGCAACGGCATGTGCCCGGGCCTGCCGCACACTCATGTCCGTGTCCGCGGCGTGAGGTATCCGTGATGTCTGAGGAGTCGTCGTCATGACTGCTGCCGACGGGCCCGTCCTGGAAGTCTCTGCCGGGCCCCCGTCCCCGTCTGTGCCTGTGCCCGGGGCCCCGGCCCCGTCCGCGTTTCCGTCTGTGCCCGCGTCTTCGTCTTCGTCTCCGTTTGTGCCTGTGCCTGTGCCTGTGCCCGGGGCCGGGTCTGCGTCCGGCGCCTCGTCCGGGTCTGCGTCTGTGTCCCCGTCCGAGTCCGGGTCCGGGTCCGGGTCCCCGTCCGAGTCCGGGTCCGGGTCCGGGTCCGGGTCCGGGTCCGGGTCCGGGTCCGGGTCCGAGTCCGGGCCCGAGTCCGGGTCCGAGTCCGAGTCCGGGTCCGAGTCCGGGTCCGTGCCTGCGTTTGGATCTGTGTCCGGATCCGGATCCCTGCCGGCGTCTGTGCCCGCGTTCGTGCCCGAGTCCGAGTCCGAGTCCGCGTCCTCATCCGGGTCTGTGTCCGCGTCCACGTCCGGATCCATGTCGGTGTCGGTGTCTGTGTCTGTGCCGGCGTCGGTGTCTGGGGTGGGGGGTGGTCTGGTGGGTCGTGTGGTGGGGGTGGCGGGTGTGGCTGCCCGTCATGCGGTGCGGGCTGATGGGGAGCGGGGTCTGCATCCTGAGGTGGTGCGGGCGGTGTGTGAGGCGGGTTTTGCCCGGCATTTCGTGCCGGGGCGCTGGGGTGGTGTGCAGGGGACGTTCAGTGAGCTGGTGGGTGCGGTTGCGGGGCTGGGTGAGGGGTGTGCTTCTGCTGCCTGGTGTGCGGCGCTGTGGGCTGCGCACGGCCGTTTTGCGGCGTGTCTGCCGGTGGCGGGTCAGCGTGAGCTGTGGGGGAGGGGGCCGGATGTGTGTATCGCGGCGGGTGTGATGCCGCCGGCGGGCGGGGCTGTGCCGGTGGGCGGCGGGTGGCGGCTGGAGGGTGAGTGGGAGTGTGTCAGCGGTGCGGGGCAGGCGGACTGGCTGCTGCTCGCGGCCCGGGACGTCTGCGGTGCGGGGCGTCCTGCGCGGGTG
Source organism: Streptomyces sp. NPDC090499 (assembly GCF_044769305.1). Classification (NCBI taxonomy): domain Bacteria; kingdom Bacillati; phylum Actinomycetota; class Actinomycetes; order Kitasatosporales; family Streptomycetaceae; genus Streptomyces; species Streptomyces sp. NPDC090499. Next base: position 28,225 of record NZ_JBIVXP010000034.1, on the reverse strand, counting down.
TTCCTGGTGCCGCGTGAGCAGGTTGCGGTGCGTGATGTGTGGCACAGCACGGGGCTGCGCGGGACCGGCAGCGACACGGTCGTCGTCGCTGCGGCCGTGGTGCCCGCGCACCGTACTTTTCCCCTGGCCCTTCTGGTGGAGGGGGCGCCGGGGCCGGGGCGGGCCCGCTGTCACAGCGTGCCTGCCCACATGGGCGGGGGCCTGCTGTTCGCCGCGCCGGTGCTGGGCTGTGCGCGGCGGGCTCTTGCAGCCTGGTCGGTGTGGGCGTGTGCGCCGGGTGCTGCTGCTCCTGTGCGTGTGCAGGCATCCGTACGCGAGACGCTGGCCCGTTCGTCGGCGGAGATCGATGCTGCGGCGCTGCTGCTGGAGCGGGCCGCGCTGCGGGCTGACACGGCGGTCGTCTGTGAGGCTGCCGTCGCCCGCAACCGGCGTGATGCGGCTTTCGCCGCCGATCTGCTGGTGTCGGCCGTGGAGCGTCTCTTCCGCACGGGCGGCCGGCATGCCCGTACCGACAGCGGCTGCCTGCAGCGCTGCTGGCGTGATGTGCACACGGCTGCGGCGCATGGGGTCCTGCGCATGGAGGCGGCGGCCGACGCCTATGCGTCCGTGGCCGGTGCCTGAGCGGTGAGCGCCCGTGTGCCGCCGGCCGTGTGCACGGCCGGCGGCACACGGGCCGCGGTCTGTCCCGCTCGGGTGCCGCCGCCCGGCGGGGTTTCACCGCTCCGGCCTTGCGGGACGGTGCGGAGGGCCGGTCGTGTCCTGTCCCGCCGCAGTGATGACGTGGTCGATCGCGGTGGCGGCGTCCTCGGCGGCATGGGCGGGCTGGCAGGAGTCCTGGGCCCCATGGCGGTCCGTTCGGCACCCCCATGCTTCGAAGCCCGGGCGTGTTGGCGCCGGCGGTGCCGGCATGCGGGGGGAACCGCCGATGCCCCACGCGCCCATGAGGGGTACTCCGACGGCGTCCGCGGCGGCCACGGCTTCGCGCGGCTGCCCGCGGGCGGTCGACAACCTCTCCCTGCAGGCCCTGGCCGCCGCGTTCGCCACCGGCAAGAACCTCGTCGGCGAGGCCGCCGCCCGCGCTGCCGTGAGCGAGGTGGCAGGCGGCTGGGAAACCCCCCTTTTTTGATCCCTTGACCGGGCCGGAGCACTAGGGTGACCCGGTGGGGTGTGAGCTGCGGGAACGATGGGGCGGACAGCCACTGTGGGCGAGATGGGTTCTCGCGGCGTACTTGATCGGATTCCTCGAAGGATCCTGCGTCCACATTCGCGATCTGGTCCGTGAAGGCTTCCATGCCTATGCAGCGTTTCCCCAGGTTCTCCTGCAGGCGTTCTTCGTCGGCTTGGCGATCCTTGATCCGCTCGTGGCCGTCCTGGTGGGGCTCCTGCGACGGGAAGGGGTCTGGCTGGCAAGTGCCGTGATGGTGACGGACGTCTTCGCGAACTGGTGGGGCAACCGGCACTGGCTGCAGGACGATCCCGCGAAGCTGCTGCCGCTGTTGCCCATCACCCTCTTCGGTCTGGTCGTCGTTGCGTTCTTGCTCCCCCTGCACCGCGCGGTTGCCACAACGGCGGGCAGGCCCCAGACGGCCCTGCCGCCCGCCTGACGGCCCCCACGCCGCGCAGCCTTGAAGCACCGGCACCGTGCCGACGAAAACGACACCCTGCCGGCGACCGCCCCGCCGGAACACCCACCGGCGGGGCGTCGCCGTCACACTTCGCCGGCATCTTGAACGCCGCCCTCGTCGGCATTTTCAGCGTCGGGCAGCATGTGCTTTGTCCAGGGCCTTGCGGGAGAGGCCGGCCGCTACGACGCGATCGGCAGCGCCGTGGCCGGGCGGGGCATGGACGGCCGTGGTGGGCACCGTGTCGCGGTGCCGGTCGGTCATGGCCGCGGCGGCGTCGTGGCGGGCGGTACGGCCGCCGGTGTCGAGAGCCGTCACCCGGGTGAGGCCGGGGCCGGGCAGGCGGTGCCCGGTGAGGAATGCGGTGACGGCGTCGCGGAAGGCGGCGTTGCGGTCGGCCGGGGTGTTGCCGGGGTCCGGCATCAGCAACGGCATGACCGGCAGCAGATCACGGGCGGTGATCTCGGGGCAGGCGGGCCGGGCGTCGGTTGTTCGGCCGTGCCGGCTTCCGGCTGCTGCGCAGGCGAGTGCTGCTCGCCTGCGCCGGCCGGGCGGACGTCAGATGTTGCGGGGGCCGGCTGCGTCTGCGCACGTGCAGCTCTTTTCCAAGAGGTCGTAGGGGACAGAGGGAACAGGACGGGGCCGGTCCGTCCGGTGTGGAGGAGGCCTGCATTTCGCAGGAGGCCCTCGTGGCGGAAGCCGGCCTTGACCGGCCTGCTGGGAAGCGGTGTTCTCGGTGGCGGCCCGGAGTTCCGATGCTGGAACTCCGGGCCGGTCGGCAGCCATGGAGCCGATGCGCTGGTTGCCTCGGCGGCGATCCCGCGGCCGCGGGCCCGGGGGGATGTCCGGTAGCCGGCCTCACTCGCCGGGGCCCGCCGGTCGGTCCTCTTCGGTTTGACGGTGCCCATGAGCCGCCCGGTGCGGGCGTCCGCGACCGCGGAGTGGATGCCGTCACCGGACTCGCGAAGGGCATGGGCCGCGCTCGTGCACCAGGCGGCCGCGTCGCCGGCGTGCAGGGCTGAGGAAGAGGGAGCCGTCGCCGGGTGGGAGCGTCGCCGCAACTCGCCTGCGTGTCTTCGATGTCGGCACCGGTGAAGGGGCGCAGGACCGGTCGTTCCGTGTGCAGCACCGTCTCGGGGAGCATGCACCTGTCCGTTTGCGGCCGGTTGCCTGAGACCGGCCCGGCGCTGGCAGGGCCTGACGGACATCGTGTGATCGCGGGGAGACCCCGAGGCCGGTGGCTCACTGCAACCGGTCACGCGGATGGGGCCGGAGCCGTTTCCCGGCAGCCCCCGCCCCCGGGCGGATGCGGCGGTCCGCGGCGGCCCGGGGGCGGCGGGACGGACGGCCGGCGGGGCCCTTGGGGTGTGTGGCCGGGACGTCCGGCATCGCGGCCGGCGGCTGGGGGCCCTTGCCCGGTGCGCTGCGGTGCGCTCCGCGGCCCTGGTCTGGTCGGTGGCCGGCAAGGGAGGCCCCGTGGTGCCGGGCGGTTCTCCCGGTGCCGCCCCGGTGCCGGTGCCGTGCCGTGCCGGTGCCGTGCCGGTGCCGTGCCGGTGCCGTGCCGTGCCGGTGCCGTGTCGTGCTGGTGTCGTGCTGGTGGGGCGGGGGTTCTGGGCCGGTGGGGCTGTGGTCAGGTGGCCACGCGCAGCCGGCGGGTGCTGCGGATGTCGCCGGGGTGGATGAAGCGCAGGGAGGCGGCTTTGTTGACGGCGTCGAGGCGGCTGACGGCGTCGAGTTTGGTGAAGATGTTGCTGAGGTGCCGTTTGACGGTGCCTTCTGCGATGCCGAGCCGGACGGCGATCTGGCGGTTGCTCAGGGCTGCTGCGGCGTGGGTGAGGATCTCCACTTCGCGTGCGGACAGTTCCGGCCCGCTGGAGGGGCCGGTGCCGACGGTGTGCAGGGTGGGCCGCAGCGGCAGTGTCACGGTCTGGTGGGAGCGGGTCTCGCGCTGGGCGCGTACGGCGTCGATGAGGGTGCTGTAGCCGATGCTCTTGTGGAGGTAGCCGTGGATGCCCAGGTCGAGCAGGGACTGGACCAGGCGGGGCTGGTCCAGCATGGACAGGACGAGGACGTGGCAGGCCGGCACGCCGTGCAGGAGGCGGTTGAGGAGGGACTCGCGGCTGCCGGCGGGGGTCATGCCGATGTCGAGGACGACGAGGTCGGGGTGGGTGCGGGTGACCAGGGGGAGCAGGTCTGCCGTACAGCCCGTCTGGCCCACGACCTCGACGCCGGGCTCGGTGTCCAGCAGCGCGCACAGGGCCTCGCGCAGCAGGCTCTGCTCGTCCGCGATCACAACGCGTATGGGTGTGGGTGGCATGGCAGGCGGTACTCCTGTTTCCCGGGCCGGGCCGGGCCGGTGGCCGGCGCGCCTGGTGGACACGGTCCCGGCCGGGGTGACGGCCCGTCATCCGGCGTCGAGCAGCTTGAGGGCGATGTCCGTGACTTCCTGTACGTCACAGGGGCGGGGGCGCAGTTCCTCGGGAGCGGCCGCGCCGGCGCCGGCGCAGGCGAGGGTCAGCAGGCATCCGGCGATGAGGTGCGGCGGGTGGTCCGCGGCGACCGCTCCTTTGTCCTGGGCGGCCCGTACGGTCTCGCTGGTGTGCCGGAGCAGGTCGGACAGGGCCGTGGGCGGGTGCACGGCGGGCAGTGACGCCCGCAGCCGCAGGGCCGCGCGCAGCCGGATGTCCGACTGCAGCCGTGCGCCGAGCCCGCCCACGAGCCGGCGCAGCGTGTCCACCGGGTCCGGTGCCGTGCTGTCGGGGCGCAGCGCGGACAGGGCCAGGGCGCCGTACGCCTCGAGCGCGGCCGCCACGGCCTGCTTGGACGTGAAGTGCCCGTACACCGCGCCCTTGGTCATGCCGACCCGGTCGGCCACCGCCTGCAGGGTCGCGCCGTCGGGGCCGTGCACCGCGAACTCCTCGGCGGCGGCGTCCAGGATGCGTTCGCGGGTCCGCTGAGCCCTGTCCTGCATCCCGTCCCCTCCCAATAAAAAACCTTTGCGAAGGAATCATATCGGGGCGGGGCGGGCCGCCGCAACGACGGTGCAGGGCCGGATGTGTCTTTGAGTGCGGTGCTGTGTGCCGGAAGTCGTAGCGGCACCGGCCCGGGGCGTCCTGGTGGCCTAGCTTCCTGGCGCGGGGGCTTCGCACCGGCACGCCGCCGCCCCGGGCGGCCCGCCCGCGGGGGCACCCGTTCGTGGCCGGCACGCGCCCGGTGACGTTCCCGGGGACGTTTTTCCGCAGGTCCTGCGGGAGGAGCGAGGGGGAGGCACGACGTGGAAGTGGAAGAGGCGCCGGGCGCGAAACTCACCGGCCGGGAGTCGGACGTGCTGCGCCTGCTGGCGTGGGGGCTGAGCAACCGGCTCATCGCGCGCAGGCTCGACATATCCGAGAAGACCGTGAAGAACCATCTGAGCAGCATCTACTTCAAGACCGGCGCCGCCGGCCGCACCCAGGCCGCCCTCTACGCCCGCCACGCCGGCCTGACCGGCCCCGGGGAGGCGGCCCTGTCCGCGGTGTTCGCTCTTGTGCCCGGGAAGGACGCGCCGCCCGCCGGGAGGGCCCTGACCGCACGCGAACGGGGCGTGCTGCGCCTGCTGGCGTGGGGGCTGAGCAACCGGCTCATCGCGCGCAGGCTCGACATATCCGAGAAGACCGTGAAGAACCATCTGAGCAGCAT
>NZ_JBIVXP010000034.1:0-22827 GCF_044769305.1 Streptomyces sp. NPDC090499 | reverse complement strand
ATCTACTTCAAGACCGGCGCCGCCGACCGCACCCAGGCCGCCCTCTACGCCCAGCACACCGGCCTCCTCGCTTCCTGAGCGGCCCGCACGGGCATGCCCGGTCGCCCGGTCGCCCGGTCGCCCGGTCGCCCGGTCGCCCGGTCGCCCGGTCGCCCGGTCGCCCGGTCCGGACGGGCGGCGGTGAAGGCGCACGGCCCGGCGGTCCCGGCGGCCCGGCGGTGTTCCGTGCCTCTTCGTGCCTCTTCGTGCCTCTTCGTGTCTCCCGTGCGGGAGGCGGGTTGCCCGGCGGCCTGCGGGACCGGTCTCCCGGCCCGGGGCACGGTCCTGCCGCACCCTCACAGAACCCGGGGCGGTCCGGGTCCGTTGCCGGATCCCGTGCACCCCGGCTCCCGCTCCGCCCCGCGCTTACGCGCCCTGCGCCGCGAGAGGAGCAGAAGGGGCCGGTCCCGAGGGGGCGTTCCTCCGCGGCCGGATTGCCGGGTGCGGCCGGGTGCGGCCGGGTGCGGACAGAGGCGGACGGGTGCGGCCGGGGGCCGGATCGGGCCTGCGTCCCCGTGCCCGGGGGGCCTGCGTCCCCGTGCCCGGGGGGCCTGCTGGACGCGGCCGGCACCGGCCGGCCGGTGTCCCTCGTCGGCCGCTGCCGGTGTGGACCGTGTCTGTGGACCGTGTTCTTGGTGCGGCCGGGCCGGATCCGGGGGTCCCGTGGTGTGCTTCGGCCGGTGAGGAGGAGGGGGTGATTGTGTCGATGGGAAGCGGCAACGCGTGACGGTGGGTTGCGGGAACGTTTGAGGGCGCTCGGCGGCAGAGATGTCGGTGAGTTTCAGCAACGCTGCGGGGCTGGCGGGAGGCTGTATCGCGGTCCGCTGCAGGGTGTCTTTCGGTGGGTTGGACCGTTGTGAGCCGTCAGCGAACGACCGTATGGCTGCCAGGGCGGTCGCGCAGGCTGGGGGCATGGATGTCATCGAGGTACTGCCGAGGCTGTTCATGCTCCGCTTCCCGGTGGGGGCGGCTTATCTGTGGCGGGACGATGACGCGCTGACTCTGACCGACACCGGGACGGCGGACTGCGCCGCGCGGATCGATGGGGTGATGGACGGCGAACTGCGGCGGATCGTGCTGACGCACTGGCACGAGGACCACACGGGCTCAGCCGCTGAACTGGGTGCCCGGCACGGTGCGGAGGTGGTGGCGCATCGGCTGGAGGCACCGGTGATCCGGGGAAATTCGGCCGGGGCGCCGCCAGTACTGGAGGATTTCGAGGTACCGATCCGGGCGGCGCTTCCGCCGCTTCCGCCGGCTCCGCCGTGCCGGGTGGACCGGGAGGTGGAGGGCGGGGATGTGCTGGCGTTCGGTGGCGGTGCGGTGGTGGTCGCGGTGCCGGGTCACACGGACGGGTCGATCGCCCTGCACTTGCCCGGGCCGAGGGTGCTGTTCACCGGCGACGCGGTCGCCAACGTCGGCCGGACCGCGCTGGGTGTCTTCAACACCGACCGCCCCCGGGCCGTCGAGTCACTGCATCGGCTCACCGGGCTGGACGTCGAGACCGTGCTCTTCGGGCACGGTGATCCCATCACCCATGGCGCGGCAGCCGCCCTGCAAGGAGCGGCGGCCGCAACGTGAGGCACCCCGATGGGTGGACGTCGGCTCAGGTCGCGGCTGCGTGTTCGGCTCTGGCTCGGGACTGGGCGAGGCGGTAGGAGCCGGTGCGGGTTTCGGTGATCGTGCCGTTGAAGGTGAGCCGGTCGACGATGGCTGTGCAGAGCCGGGGTCGGTGAAGGTCTTGGTCCAGCCACCGCAAGGCCCCGGGTGTTGCCGAAACTCACTGACACCCACGCACCTCAGTCCAAGGCGTTCCCGACGCTGAGCGACACCCGTTCCCCAAACTCCCCGGCATACCCAAGAGGGCGGCGGCGTTCGCTGTCAGTCCTGTTCGGTGAGGAATCTGCGCACCAGGTCCCCGGCCTCGTTGCGGCATTCCTCGAAGTAGGCGTGGCGGGCGTCCGGGAAGAGGCGGGTGCGGGCGCCGGGGATGCGGGAGGCGAGCAGGGGGAGGTTGTCCGGCGGGGTCAGCCGGTCCTGGCCGCCGTGGAGGACGAGGGTGGGTGCCGTGATGCGCGGCAGTTCGCTCCAGGCGTTGTGCTCGTTGCTGGCGACGAGGTGGCCGCGGCGTGCGTGGGCGGGCATCCGCGGGTCGCCGAGCGTGCGGTAGGGGCCGGGGTGCGCGGCCCGCCAGGCGGGCGTGTACATCAGGTCGGCCAGGACCCGGCGTACGGCCTGCGGGTCGGGCTGTGCGAGCAGCCGCCGTACCGAGGCGTCGCGTTCCACCGCGTAGGGGCCGCCCGGGGAGGTGCAGCCCAGGACCAGCCGGCCCACCCGCCCGGGGTGGCGGATCGCGAGCCACTGCGCGACCCGGCCGCCCATCGAGGTTCCGTACACGTCGGCGCGTGCGATGCCGAGCGTGTCCAGGACCGCGACGACGTCGTCCGCGAACTGCTCGGTGGAGTAGGGCCCCTCGGGCTTGCCGCTGTCGCCCGTGCCGCGCATGTCCAGGGTGAGGGTGGAGCGCACGGTGTGGAAGTCCTCGCGCACGCCGTCCCACCAGTGGTGGTCGTTGGCCTGCCCGGCGAGCAGCACCAGCTGCGGTCCCTGCCCGCGGTGCTGGTAGGCCAGGACGGTGCCGTCCTGGGCGCGGGCGAAGGCCGGGGCCGGCTGGTCGTGTGCGGTCATCGGGGTCCTTCGGACGGGCACGCGGGGGTGCGGGCGGTGCGTGGTGCCATGAGTCCTTCCGACGGTAGCCGGGGCAGGAGCACGGCATGTGCGCCGGGGATGTCCCGCCCGGCGGCGGACAGGCCGGCGGCGGCTCGTCGGCGGCGCCGGAGCGGACGACGGCCCGTCAGCCGGCAGCGCGGCGGGCGGCTTTGGGCACCCGGCGCCGGCCGGGCGGCCCGGCACGGCCTGCGTCCCGGCCGCCGCGGGCACGCTCCTGCCTTGGGGGGCAGGCCTCTTGGGTCCCGCTCCGCTGCGCAACGGGGCGGTGGAGCCTGCCGGCCGCGGGCCGGAGCGCCGGGGCGACGCGCATCCGGCGGTGGCTCTGCCGGGCCGGGGACCCGGGGCGGCTCGCGGCACGCGGCAGGGCAGCCGCCACACCGGCGCGGGTCCGGCAACGGCAGCCCGGCCCGCACGCACCGCCGTTCCCCCGGCCGGAGAAACAGGGTTCCCGCCCTGCCGCCCTGCCGCCCTGCCGCCTGCCGGGCCTGGGGCTCCTGGCCGGGGCCCGCTCCCGCCGCGGACCGTGGGGCCGTTGTCCCTGCGGCTGCGGCTGCGGCTGCGGCTGCGGCTGCGGCTGCGGCCGCTGCGCCGTTGCCGGCCGGGCAAGGGGGCGCCGTGTCCGGCGGCACGGTTCAAGGCGGTGCGTCCGTGCCCGGCGGGACGGGGCGGACGCGGGGCGCGTGCCGGACCCGCCGGTGTGCAGGGGCGCCGGGTGACGGTCCGTGGGGAACCTGTCCGGACCCCGGCGGCCTGCCGCGGCCCCCGGGTCGGGGGCCGCGGCAGGCCGCCGGCGCATGGGTCAGGAGACCGGCTGGCGGGAGCGGGCTGCCTCGATGTCCGGGACATGCTGCTCGGCCCAGAGCCGTACGGCGCGCAGCGGGACGAGCAGGGAGCGGCCCAGCGGCGTGAGGGCGTACTCGACGCGGGGCGGGTTCTCGTCGTAGTCGCGGCGGCTGACAAGGCCGTCGGCTTCCAGGGAGCGCAGGGTCTCGGTCAGCGCCTTCGGGGTGATGCCCCGGATGTGTCCCTTGAGTTCGGTGAAGCGGCGGGGGCCGTCGGCGAGGGCGTTGACGACGAACACGGTCCAGCGCGCGCCGATGCGGTGCAGCACCGTGCGGCTCGGGCAGGTCGCTGCCATCACGTTGTACGCCTTGCCCATCGCCCGCTCCCAGTTTCGTTGTAGATACCGGTATCAAAACCATACCGTGAGTTCCGGTCCTACGGAAGAAGGAGTCGGGGCGCATGGAACGGATCCTGGTCATCGGAGGCGCGCGGGCGCTGGGCGCGGCCGTCGCGAGGCGTGCGGCCAAGGACGGGTACGACGTCGTCGTCGGTGCCCGTGACCGTGCCGCGGCCGGTGCGCTGGCGGGCGAGATCGGCGCCACGGCGCTGCGGGTGGACCTGCAGGACGAGTCGACGCTCGCGGCCGCGGCGCGGCTTCTGGAGGACGGAGTCGACCACATCGTGACGACCGGTTCGGCCCCGCACGACGTCCGCGCTGCCGAACTGGACCGGGACAGGCTGCTGGCCGCGTTCACGGCGAAGGTGGTCGGCCCGATGCTGGTGGCCAAGCACTTCGCGCCCGTCCTGCGGCCGACCGGGTCGATGGTGCTGTTCTCCGGCGTGGTCGGCTGGCGCCCCGGGCCCGGATCGCTCGTCAAGGGCGTCACCAACGGCGCGGTCGAGTTCGCCGCCCGCCACCTGGCGGCGGATCTGGCACCGGTCCGGGTCAACGCCGTCTCGCCGGGTGTCGTGGACTCGGGCGCATGGGACCGCCTGGGGGACAGGAAGGCCGCCCTGCTGAGCAAGAGCGCGGACGCGTCCCTCGTCGGACGCCACGGCGAGAGCGAGGACGTCGTCGAGGCGGTGATGTGGCTCCTGCGCGCGGGCTTCGTCTCCGGCGAGACGATCCACGTCGAGGGCGGCGCCCGCCACAGGTCCGCCTGAACCCGGCGCCGGCGCCCCCCGGCAGGTCCGCCTGGACCCGGCGCCGGCCCCCCGGCAGGCCCGCCCGCCTGGCCGGTGCCGGTGCCCGTCGCACCGTGCCGGGCACCGTGCCGGGCAGCGCACCGGGCGGCGTGCCGGGCGGCGCGCCCCCCGGGCGGGGGAGCACCCGGCAGTCGCACGGCGCGGACGGTCTTTCCGGCCGGAGAGCACCTGAGCGCACGTCATCACCCAGAGTCGGAGGGACAGTCCGTTGGACACCAGGATGCAGCGCCGGCACAGCGAGATCGGGACGCCGGCCGAGAAGAGCACCGCAGGAGGGTTACCGGCCTGGCTGGTGGCCCGCGGCCTCATACCCGAGACGAGCCCCAAACGGGCCTTCGCCGCCGCGACGTTCGTCAACCAGATCGGCAAGGGCCTGTTCATCTCCGGGGCCGCGCTGTTCTTCACCCGCTCCGTGGGCCTCCCGGTCGCCCAGGTCGGACTCGCCCTGGGCGCCGCCGCCCTGATCGGGCTCGCGGCCGGCGTCCCCGTGGGCCGGCTGGCCGACCGGCGCGGCCCGCGCGAGGTCTTCCGGCTCGCGGTCGTCGTGCAGGCCCTGGCCGTGGCGGGGCTGGTGTTCGTGCGCTCCGTCCCCTCGCTGATCGTGTTCCTGTGCGTGGCCGAGCTCGCCGTCTCGGCCGGCACCGCCGCCCGCGGCCCGCTGACCCGCGCCCTGGGCGCCCCCAGCCCCACCCGCTACCGCTCCTACCTGCGCGCCCTCAACAACATCGCCCTCGGCTGCGGAGCCCTGGCGGCCGGCGTCGTCGTCCAGCTGGACACCAGGACCGCGTACGTGGGCCTCATCCTGGGCACCGCCGTCCTGTTCCTTCTCTCCGCGGCCGTCGCCTCCCGCGTCCCGTCCGTGCCGCCGGTCAAGGCCCCGGCGGAGAGCGGCCGCTGGCCGGCCCTGAAGGACAGGCCGTACGTGGTGCTCACCGTCCTGGACGGCATCATGTCCATCCAGACCCAGGTGCTGATCTTCGCCCTGCCGCTGTGGATCATCGGGCACACCCAGGCGCCGCGGTGGTTCGTCGGTGCGAGCGTGGCGGTCAACACCGCCCTGGTGGTCTGCCTGCAGGTGCGGGTCAGCCGCGGCGTCGACAGCAACGCGGCGGCCGGCCGCACGGTGCGCCGCGCGGGCGCGGCGTTCCTCCTGGCCACTGCTCTCATCGCGGTCGCGGGCGGTGCACCCGGATGGGTCGCCATGGTCGTCGTCGTGCTCGGCGTCATCGTCCACACCGTGGGCGAACTGTGGCACACCGCCGCCTCGTTCGAGCTGTCCTTCGGTCTCGCCCCGGAGCACGCACAGGGCCAGTACTCGGGTCTGTTCGCCATCGGCCAGGGACTGTCCAACGCGGTCGGCCCGCCGCTGCTCGGCCTGGTGTGCATCGGCTGGGGCGAGCCGGGCTGGCTCGTCATGGGAGCCGTCTTCCTCGCCGCCGGCCAGGCCGTACCGCTCGTCGTGAACTGGTCCGACCGCCTGCGCGCGCACCAGCCGGCCTGAGGACTGGCACAGCACCGGCGTACGGCGTCTCCTGCCGCGGGCCCGCCGGTGCGGCCCGCGGCGCTCTTCCGCCGCCCCCGCAACCGGGCGGCGGCCCCGGCGGGCGGGACCGCCGTGCGCGGGGGAGTGCCCGGGCCGCAGCACCGGCCGGGAACCGCGGTGCGCGTGCGGGCGGCCGCGCGGGGTCCGCAGGAGAGCTGCGGCCCTCAGCCCCCCACCCCTCAAGCCCCCCACCCCCGACCTCTCAGCCCCCAACTCCCCTGGCCCTCAGCCCTCGGGGCCGTGTCCGGTGCCGTGCGCCGTCACCGCACGGGCAGGGACCTAGGTCCTATTCTGACCGGGCCGATCCCGTGCGAGGCTGAGACAGCGCGAACAACATGTTCGGGAACCACCCGGGTATTCGCCAGGACCGATTCCGTTCACTGGCCGGCTGATTTTCGCGTACTGCGGCCCGGGCGTCGGATTTTGAGCGATCGGAAGGTGGAATCTTGGACGCCAGCCGTTTGTCAGGCCCGCCGCAGCCGGATGCGAATGAGCTGAGGGTGCACTGGAACTCGCCGCTCAGCGGGCAGCAGAAAGCGTCGGGGAAATACAAGGTCGGCCAGCTCGACTTCGACGGGATCGTCGAATTCGCCCAGGAAGCGGACCAGCTGGGTGTGGATTCGCTCCTCATGGGGATCGGCGCCCACATGCCCGACCCGCTCCCGATGCTCGGCGCCCTGGTCCGCGCGACCCGGCGCGTCAAGTTCCTCCTCGCCTACCGCCCCGGACTGCTCTCACCGACGCTCTTCGCCCAGGTGGTCAACACGGTCTCGTGGATGTCGGACGGGCGGATATCCCTCAACCTGGTCGCCGGCGCTTCCCCGGTCGAGCAGGCGTACTACGGTGACTTCCTCGCCCACGACGAGCGCTACGCACGCTCCAACGAGTTCCTGGACATCCTCCACGGACTCTGGCGCGGCCAGGCCCCGCTGTCCTACGAGGGCGAGCACTACCGGATCAAGGACGCGGAGATCGGCCTGGGCTACAAGGGCGGAGGCCGTCCCGAGATATACATCAGCGGGGCATCGGAGGTGGCACAGCAGACCGCCGTGGACCACGGAGACTGCTGGCTGCGCTACGGCGACACCCCCGAGGGAATGGCCGCTGCGGCCAAGCCCGTCCTGGCGCAGGGCGGCCGGGTGGGAACGCGCATGCACGTGCTGGCGAGGGAGACCCGCGCACAGGCGCTGGCGGATCTCGCGGAGATGATGGGCGATCCCGACGAGGAACACCGCAAGCGGATCGCGGCGGCCGTGGCCTCCTCCGACTCCGTGGCGGTCAAGACGTCCTTCGAACTGGCCGAGACCGCGGAATCCGGCTGGCTTTCACCCATGCTGTTCTCCGGTGCCGTGGCATACCGCGGCGGGCCGGCCCTGTGCGTGGTGGGCAGCTACGAGGAAGTCGCCGCGTATCTCTACGAGTACAAGGCGGCCGGGATCAGCGAGTTCATCTTCTCCGGCTGGCCCACCCGTGACGAGATGCGCATCTTCTACACCCGTGTGCTGCCGCTGCTGCGCCGGCTCGAACGGGCCGGGCAGAGGGCGGGAGAGCTGTCCGGCCTCCCGGCGTGAGCGCGTCGGCGGCGGTGCGAGCCGCCGCCCGCCTCGGCGCCCGGGGCACTCCCGTCCCGGGCCCGTCTCGGCGAAGGCGCCCGCTCGTAAGCCGCTCCGGGCTGTCGGCAGACCTGCCCGGTCGCCCTGGGCACCCCTGACTGTCCGCCGCACCCGGGCTGTGACCGGGGGGGCTTCGGCCCGCCCGGTCACAGCGGGGATCCACGGGCAAGGACCTGACCGGCCCCCCGCACGGGGCATGACCGTCCCGCCGGACCACGGCTCGTCCCCCCTGCCTTCCCCTGCTTTCCTGTGCCTTCACGGCCGCGGTCGCGATCGCCCTCCGGACCGCCCGCGGCCGGGCAGTCCACGCCGCACGCGTGACCGCCGGCAGGGCCGCCGGCATCGGCGTCGGCGGCCGTGCCGGCGTCGCAGGAGCCGTCGCACAAGCCGTCGCAGGAGCTGTCGCACAAGCCGTCGCTGTTCCGGCCGGCACCCGCACGCCGCTTTCGGGCCGCTGTCCGGCCCCACGCGCCGTCACACGGCCGCTGTCCCGCCACGCGTTGTCCCGTCCCGCCACGCGTTGTCCCGCCACGCGTACAGGATTCTGCGGGTGGACCGGTGTGCCTTGGAGGCCGCCGTCGCTCTCGCCGTCCTGCGGACCGGTACCCGTCCGCACGCTTCGTCATGGCTGTGGGCGAGAGGCCCGTCGCCGGGGACCCTGTGCGGTTGCCGGGGCCGGGGCCGGGTTCGGCCTCGTCGCCTCCGGTGCCGCGGGGCGGGGCCGTTCAGGGTGTTCGGGGACCGCGGGTGCGGGCCGGGTGCCGGCTGTCATCCGCCGGCTGCGGGAACCGGGCGCGCCGCCGGGCAGGCTGCGCGCGACGGCCGGCAGGGGCCGCACGCGTCAGAGCCGTACAGGAAGCCACCCGTCATCCGTCATCCGCCACCCGGCAGCCAGCACCCGTCATCCGCCCCCCGGCGCTCGGCCCGCCACCCGCCGTCCCGCCTGCCCGGCTGCCGGGCAGGGATCCGCCGCGCCCCGGATCCGTAGCGGCGTCACAGGGGCTGTCGGGCGGGTTGCCGGGGGGTCAGGATGCGTGCGGTGCCGCCGAGTTCGACCCGCAGGTCCGGTCCCGCCGTGGCGGTGATGGTGGCGGGGCTGTCGAGGGCGTCGCCCATGTCGGCGGTGATCCGGCGGATGCCCCGGCCGGCCAGGTGCGCGACGAGACAGGCCGTGCTGTTGGCGTTGGCGAGGTCTTCGGGGACGCCGATGGAGGGGGCGAACATCCGGGCCGCGAGCCTGCCCTGGGGCGAGGGGGCCGAGTGGACGTACGCGCCGAGCAGGCCGGACCGGTCGCAGGCTGCTTGGAGGCGGCCGAGGTCCGGGCGCAGCGCGGCGAGCGCGGCCCGGGTGGGGACCGGCACCAGGACGCGCTCGCGGCCCACGCCGGCGATGCGGACGTCCGGCCCGGTCCCGGCCGGGGTGAGGCCGAGGGCCGCGAGCACGAGGGTGCGTTCCTGGGCGGTGGGTTCGCGCAGGGTGACGGGTCCGGGGTCGAAGACGGCGGTGACCAGTTCGCCGGCCCGTTCGGCCCGCCCGTCGAAGACGCGTCCTGCGGCGCGCAGGGCGGTCCGGTAGGGGCCGGTGCCGGTGTGCCGTGCGGCGAGGAGGGCCAGGGCGGCGACCGTGCCGTGACCGCAGGCGGGCAGTTCTCCTTCCGCGGTGAAGAAGCGCAGTTCCACCGCGTCGCCGGTGTGCCGTATGAACACGGCGTGCGAGGTGTTGTGTGCGGCGGGGATCCGGCGCCGCTCGTCGTCGTGTGGGGGCGGGCCGTCCGTGTCCGCCTCCACGACGACGGCCGTGGGGCTGCCGCCCGCGCCGTTTCGCAGGCAGGCGCGGACGACCGTCACGTGCGGGGTGCTCACGGGGCTGTCACGTCGTCTCCTGGAGGGTGGCGTACCCGGTGGCCGCCGCGGCCGTGGCCTTGCCGGCGCCCTCCTGGAGCTGGAAGAGGGAGCCGAAGGGGCGTTCGGCGAGCGGGAGGCGCCATGTTCCGGCCTCCACCCGTGCCGTGTCCGACACGCTGCCGCGCAGCAGTTTCACGCCGGCCTCGTTGTGGCCGGCGTGCGGGCCGAAGTGGACCGGGTAGGCGTCGGCCGCGCGGTAGGCGGGCAGGAAGGCGCGGCGGTAGCGGTCGGAGCGGTTCGGGGAGGAGTAGTGCAGGAGCAGGCAGTGGATGAAGACCACGCTGCCGGCGGGTGCCTCGATGGGCACGGCGAGGGCCGGGTCGGGGGCGCCGGCGCCGGTGACCTTCCCGCGGAAGTAGCCGTCGACGTAGTGGTCGGCCAGGCCGTGATGGTGGGAGCCGGGGACGGCCTGGAGCGCGGAGTTCTCGGTGGTGGTGTCGTCGAGGTAGACGAGGGCGGTGACCAGGTCGGTGTTGGTGTGGGGGTAGTAGGCGAAGTCCTGGTGCCAGTCCACGACGCTGCCCACGTGCGGGGCCTTGAGGTGGAGCTTGCTGTAGTGGAAGAGGATGTCGGGGCCGATGAGGGCCTCGACGTGGTCGAGGAGCCGGGGGTGGGCGGCGGCCTGCTCGAACGCGGGGTGCTGCCTGGTGGGTGACCAGATGCGGCGGGCCGTGCCGCCGTCGCCCGGCTCCACCTCGGCGACGGAGCCGATGTCGGCGACGTCCAGGATCTGGGTGATGGCGGCGTTCAGCTCGGCCACTTCGCTCGGGCCGAAGAGACGTTCGGCGACCGCGAAGCCGTTCTCGCGGTACTCCTTGACGAACGTGTCGGTGGGCGTGGACATGCGCGGGGTTCCTTTCTGGCGGGCGGCGGGGAGCTGGTGCGGGGTCCGCCCGGCGGCCGCGGCCCGCCGGACCCGTGGCGGTCGGGCGGCCGCGGCCCGCCGGACCTGTGCCGGTCGGGCGGGCGCGGCCGCCGGACCCGTGCCGGTTCAGGGGCGCCGCCGGCCGGCGCCGCGGCCGGGGCCCCGCGTGGCGGTCCGGCGGCCGGCGCGGGCCGGGGACGCGCCGTTCACGCGGCGTTCTGCGCGTGCCGGGCGACGGTGTCCTCGTAGATCTCCCGGAAGAACATCGCGAGGATGTCCTGGACGTCGTCGATGTACTTGAACACCTTCTGGAAGTCCTCCTCGCTGAAGATCAGCTGGTGGAGGATGTCCCACATCTCCTGGGAGTGGTCCTCGGTGGTGTCGACGTGCAGGTGGGCGGCCTGCCCCTTGACGCTCTCCTTGCCGAGCTGCTCCTGGAGGTTGTCCACGATGGCCGGCTGGAGCTTGACCTGCGTGTACTCCACCAGGTAGTTGGAGACGACCGGGGCGAGGGCCGACTCGTGCTCCAGGGTGTAGTAGAAGAAGCCCTCGAACAGGCGGGTGGAGAGGTAGGGCTCGGTGGCGAGGATCTCCTCCTCGGTGACGCCGGCGGCCGCGGCGTCACCGATGTACAGCCTGTCGTGGAGCATCTCGTCGGCCTGGTACTGCGCGTAGTCGCGGGCGGCCCGCGGCGAGACCTGGGCGATCTTGTAGATGGCCTTGGACTGGCTGACCCGGGACAGCCGGATCCGCCACACGTGCTCGATGAGGGTGCGGCGGTAGTACGCCTGGTGGAGGGAGGGCTCGCTCAGGTGGGACGCGAAGGGGACGGTGGCCTTCCACTCCGCCATCTTCTTGTCCAGGTAGCGGTCGAGCTCGGCCTTCTTCAGCCGGCTCTGCTCCGCGTCGTAGAACGGCTTGGGGTGGGCGATCCCGGTGTTCTGTACGCGGTTCATCGCGTTCTCCTTCTCGGCAGAGGGGATGTGCAGGGGGCGTGCAGGGGGGTGTTCACGGAAAAATGCGGGGGCGGTCAGCGGTAGCGGACGTGGAAGTGTTCCTCCGCGTGCCGTTCGAGGAAGTCGGTCTCGGCCTCGAGGTCGTCCACCGACACGTCCCACAGGGCGTCCATCAGGCAGATCGCCCGGTCGGAGTCCTCGAGCCGGGTTCCTTCGGCCACGTGGACGCGCAGGATCCGGGGCGGCCGGGTGGGCGGGTCGAAGCCGATCGCGTCGACGGTGCGCCCCTTGCGGCCGTACTTGCTGAGGAACACGGTCGCCGGGGTGGGCGTGCCGGTGCGCAGCGCCTCCAGCTGGGAGGCGCGGGTGAGCCGGTCGTGGAAGGCGTCCTGGCGGCCGCCGGGCAGCAGCAGGGCCTCGGTCCACAGGTCGAAGAAGGACAGCCCGGTGACGGTGCGGACGCTGGGGTCGATGAGACTGCCGCCCATCCGCGGGTTGATCTCGATGATCTCCCAGCGCTTCTTGGACTCCCAGTACTTGGCCTCGATGTGGAAGGCGCCGGCGCTCAGCCCGTGCTCTTGCAGCGACTGCAGGCAGCGGGTGACGAAGTCGGCTCCCTCGAGGACGAGTTCACGGCCGAGGCTGACGGGCGGGCTGACCGACATCCCCTCCAGGGTGGTGCGTTCCAGGCGCTCCACGCGGGCCTTCTCGTGGACGCACAGGTGGTGGACGCGTCCGTCCAGGACGAACGTCTCGAAGCTGAACTCCGGTCCCTCGACGTACTCCTCGGCGAGGAAGTCGTAGCGGTCCATGAAGATCGCCTTCATGGAGCGGTCGGCGCGCATCTGCTCCTGGATCGCGGGCAGGTCGGCGAGGTCGTCGGTGTCCTCCAGGACGAAGGCCGCGAAGGACGCGGCACCGCGCACCGGCTTGACGAACCAGCGGGCACCGGGGTCGAGTTCGGGCAGCGCCCCGGGGGCGAGCCGGTGCACGCGGACCTCGCTGAGCCCCTCGGCGAACAGGTGCCGGCGCAGTGCGTACTTGTCCAGGCACAGGCGCAGTGCGGGCGCGGCGCTGTCGCGCGCGCCCAGCTGCTGGTTGAGCTCGGCCATCAGGAGCCGGTAGCCCTCGAAACTGGCGAGGGCGGCCTCGACGCGGTAGCCGCGGTCGGCCAGTTCACGCACGGCCTTCTCGACGTCGCCGAAGTGCAGTTCGGGTTCCTCGGTGACCACGCAGTCCGCCAGGTGGCGCAGGCTCTCCTTGAGTGCCTGCGGCGTCTTGGGCCGGGAGCTGACGGCGACCAGGGACAGGCCGAGCCCGGCGGCGGCCGCGGCGGCCTCCTCGGTGTAGGACTTGCCCTGGTGCATGAGGAGCAGGACCGCTCTGTTCATCTGTGCATCTCCTCCGGGGTGCGGGCCCGCCCCCTGTCAGCGCAGGCGGGCCGGCTGCTGGCGGGCGGTCTCGAACTGGTGGGCGGTCTCGAGCTGGTGGGCGCGCAGGATGTCCACGAGCCGGGCGGCGCTGCCCTCACGGATCGGGTCGACGACGGGCAGTCCGGTGTCGGCCTCCAGCTTCTCGGCCTCGCGGCGGTAGTCCTCGTCGCTGAAACCGACGCTGTTGACGCTGATGGCGGTGACCTTGGCGGGCCGCAGGATGCCGCTGAGCTCCTCGTTCATCCGGATGATCTCGGCGATCGGGGGGATGGGCGTCTCCCAGACCTTGGTGCGCTCGGCACCCAGGCGGTGGCAGAAGACCAGGGCGTGCGGCAGGGCGCTGTGCAGGATGGTCAGCGCGACACCGCTGCCCTGGATGTGGTTGAGGCCGGCCTGCCCCTCGACCACGACCCATTCGTTGCCGGCGGCGGCCTCCATCACGACCTGCTCCACGGCGCCGCCCATGAAGTCGCCGGCCACCCCGTCGACCGCGACGCCGTGGCCGGAGATCAGAATCCCGGACTGGCCGGTGGCGGCGAACCCGGTGGGGATGCCGCGCCGGTTGGCCTCGTTCCAGATCTCCAGGCCGGTGGTCTTCTTGCCGATGTTGCAGTCGCTGCCGCACGTGTGGATGATCCAGGCGTCCAGGTCCAGCACGCGGGCCTTGTTCAGCGGCGCCTTCGGGGCGTCCTTGGTCTCCCAGACGGTGACGCCCCTGTCCCGCACGGCACGGGCGATGTCCGCGTCGTCGGTGAGCCGGTAGTGGATCGAGTTGATGATGTGCAGGCCGCTGCCGACGGCCGCGAGCAGGTGCGGCTTCCAGCCGGAGGGCAGTTCGGCGGAGTGCAGCCCCTTACCGATGATCATGACTTCGGGGTGCAGGTGCAGAGCCTGCTCGACGCGGCTGACGATCGGGATCGGCCCGCCGTAGCCGAGGACGTCCTGCACGGTCTGGCCGGCCTTGCGGCTGTCGATCACGGCGACGCAGCGGTCCCCGCGGTAGCGCAGCAGCGAGGCACCGATCTTGCTCGTGAAGAGCCCGAAGCACCCCTCGGCGAACAGCACGAACTTCTTGTCGACCAGCTCCGCATGGTTCAGCTGGGCCATGTCTTCCTCCACAGACTCGTCGGTTCGGTTGCGGATGGCACACGACGGCGAAAGGCGCCCCTGCACGGCAGGCGCCCTGCACGACAGGCGCCCTGCACGAAAGGCGCCCTACATGACAGGCTCCGTCGTCAGGCGGTACTGCGCCCGCGCCTGGCGCACGGCCGCCTCGATCTGCTCCTGGCCGCCGCCCCGGAAAAGGAAGCGGCCGCCCTGGACGGTGGCGTACGAGCCGGGACGCGAGAGAAGAACCTCGCCCTCCCTGGGCACCAGCTCCCGGTACAGGTAGGGAACCTCACCCAGCAGCGGGGTCGCGGCGGTGACCTTCTGGGGCAGCGGCCTGGGCCCCGGCACCATCAGCCAGCCGCCGCTCAGCTCCGGGTCGAAGACGGGCAGGTCCACCGGCCGCCCGAGCAGCACGTCGACCCACAGCCGGAACATGTTCACGCCGTGCACGTCGTGGATGACGTACGACACGTCGGCGCCCGGCACCCGGGCACCGACCTCCAGGAACACCAGCTCCCGGCCGG
Organism: Streptomyces sp. NPDC090499; assembly: GCF_044769305.1. Classification (NCBI taxonomy): domain Bacteria; kingdom Bacillati; phylum Actinomycetota; class Actinomycetes; order Kitasatosporales; family Streptomycetaceae; genus Streptomyces; species Streptomyces sp. NPDC090499. The sequence continues at coordinate 8,120 of NZ_JBIVXP010000034.1, read as the reverse complement.
TGTCGAAGAGCTCGAGGTGGAAGGCGGAGCTCCGCAGCCCGAGCGCGGCCAGGCAGCGCACGGCGAAGTCCTCGCAGCGGTCACGGACCGCGGGATCGGTCTGGAAGACGGAACCGAGCGGCTCGCCCAGGACCTCGAAGTCCAGGCAGGTGGCGACATAGCGCGAGGTGCACAGGAACAGCGGTTTGCCCGCGGCGTCCAGGACACCGTCGACGTGCAGGATCTCCCCCTGCACGAACTCCTCGACCTCCAGGTCGTGCAGGCTCTGCCCCGCGCACAGCGCCCGCAGCTCGCCGGCCGAGGCGATCTTGTGCACACCCTGGCTGGCCGCCCCCCGCACCGGCTTGACGATCACCGGGTAGCCGAACTCCCCGGCCGCCGCCAGGACCTGCTCCCCGGTGCGGCACGGCGCCCACCGCGGCACCCGGATGCCCGCCCGCGACAGCGTCTCCTTCATGACGGTCTTGTCACGGAACCGGGCGGTCTGCGTGGAGCCCGGGCCCGGGATGCCGTAGCGCTCGCGCAGCACCGCCGCGAGATCCAGCAGGAACTCGGAGAACCCGATCACGTGCTCGAAGGGGCCCTCGTCACGCACGACGGCGTCCACGACCCGCAGGACGCCGTCCAGGTCGCCGAAGTCCGGCACGACATGGACCCGTTGCGCGCCGTCGGGCACCGAGCTGAGGCCGCCCTCGTCACAGACGTACGTGACGCGGCCGGCCTCCGCACCGAAGATGATCTCGGGAGCGGCGAGCCGGTTCTCCCAGCGCCGCTCGTCCTCGTACAGGGGCCAGCGGTTCAGGTACAGGATTGCGCCGGACATGGCTGCCGTCCTCACGGTTCACAAAAATGGATGGACATGCCCGGCCGGGCGGCCGGTTGACGGCGGCGCCGGCGGGCCTTTCCGGAAAACCCGGAGAACGAAACCCGGCCCGAATTCACGGAAACGGTCCCGGCACGCCGAACGCGCTGACTCAGCCTCGCACGGCAGCGGCCCGGCCAGAATAGGACCTAAGTCCCGGCAGCCCCCGCCCCGGACGGCAGCCGCGTTTTGGACCTCTCCCCGCCACGCGCCACAGCCGCGTTCCACGGGCACCCGCCGCCCCGCCCCGCACAATTCCATGGGCAGATGGACCTATTGCCCGCACGCCGCACCGGACACAGAATTCCTGGCGTGCCCCCGCCGCCCGGGAAGGGCTGCCGTGCGCGCCGGGAAACCGTCCGGGAAACCGTCCGGGGAACCGTCCGGGGAACCGTCCGGGACCGCCCCTGCCGCCGGCACCGGGCCACCGGCGACGGGACGGCACACCCCCGCCCCGCGGACACCACCGGTGCCCGCGCACAGCGGGGACACGGCCCTGCATCCGGGCCCCGAAACCGGACCGAATCTCGCGGGACAGGTGGTGGTAGGCCATGACGGAGGCGACGCAGACGGTACGGCGGGCGGGCTCCGAGGACTTCCGGGCGGCGATGGCCCGGTTCGCGGCCGGGGTCGTGGTGGTCACGACCCTGGGCGGCGACGGAGTGCCGCGCGGCTTCACGGCGAGCTCCTTCTGCTCGGTGTCCATGCACCCGCCGCTGATCCTGGTGTGCCTGGCCAACTCGGCCGACTCCTACACGGCGTTCGCCTCCTGCGGCCGCTTCGCGGTGAGCGTGCTGAGCCCCGAACACCAGCCGCTGGCCCAGCAGTTCGCGACCAAGGGCGCCGACAAGTTCGCCTCCGGCGGCCTGTCCCGCACCCCCGGCGGCCTGCCGGCCGTGGCGGGCGCCCTCGTCGAACTGGACTGCGAGACGCACGCCCGCCACCCGGCCGGCGACCACACCATCCTCATCGGCCGGGTGGCCGGCGCCCGCCTGGGCGAGAGCACCCGGACCCCCATGGTCTATTACGACCGGTCCTTCCGCCTCCTGGCCTGAACGGAAAAGACCGCGGACCCGGCACCGGGGAACACCCGGACCGGCCCGCACCGCACAATTCCATGGGCAGATGGACCTATTGCCCGGCCGCCGCACGCGACACAGAATTCCTACCGTGCCCCACCCCCCTCCGGCCCTCTCTCCGGAAAGGCCGCAGCGCGCCGGGAAACAGCCGGCGCACCGCCGCCCGGCACCGAAACCCCCGGGCGAAGGGGCCGCACGATCTCACTCCGCACCTATCGCCGGCCCGGACGGCCGAGCGACATCGCATCCACAGGTATCACACGGCGAATGACGGGAAACGGGAGATACGACGATGCTGCTGAAGGTCGCCCCGATCGATTCTTTCTCTGGAACGTTCCGCATCCCCTCCTCGAAACCGGAGACGCAACGGGCCATTCTGACCGCCACCCTGGCCGAGGGCACGTCACGGATCTTCAACGATCTCCGCTGCGACGAGACGGAGACCATGAAGAACGCCTGCCGCGCCTTCGGCGCCACGATCACCGAGCACGACGGACACCTGGAGATCCAGGGCATCGGAGGGACCTTCCCGCGCATCGGACGCGTCATCCAGTCCCGCGGCTCGGGCCTGGTCTTCCGCATCGTGACGGCCCTGGCCTCCGTACAGCCCTCACCGGTCGTGGTCACCGGTGACGCCACCCTGCGCAACCGTGTGATGGAACCCCTGCTGCAGGCGCTGCGCGAACTCGGCGCGGACATCGAGTCGATCGTCAGCGAGAACAAGGCCCCGGTCGTCAACTGGGGACGCGGCCTCAAGGGCGGCACCTGCCGCCTGCCCGGCGACATCAGCTCCCAGTTCATCACCGCCGTCCTGTTCGCCGCACCGCTGGCCGAGGGCCCGGTGGAGATCGAGGTGAGCGGCGAGGTCTACTCCAAGTCCTACATCCGCCAGACGCTGGCCAGCCTGACCGACGCGGGCATCAAGGTCTCGGCCTCGGACGACCTGCGCCACTACCAGGTGGAGCCCTCCGTCTACCAGGCCCAGGACATCACCATCCACGAGGACTACACCTCGGCCTCCTACCTGCTGGCCGCCGCCGCTCTCTTCCCGGGCCGCACCGTCCTCAGCAACGCCTACGGCGACAGCATGCAGGGCGAGTTCGCGATCGTCCCGATCCTCCAGCAGCTCGGCGTGAACGTCACCTTCGACCGTGACGCCTCGCTGCTGACCGTCGACAACCCGCCCGGCAGCCTGCGCGGCCACTTCGAGGTGGACGTGCGGGACTGCCCCAACATCGTGCCCACCCTCGCCGCCCTCGGCGCCTACGTACAGGGCAGCCTGCGGGTGACCGGAGGACGCCTGACCCGCTTCCACAAGGCCTCACGCATCGAGGCCATGGCCGCCGAGCTCACCCGCGCCGGCGTGGACATCGACGTCCTGTACGACGACGGCATCTGCGACGGCTTCGAGGTCCGCGGCGCCCGCACCTACCCCGGCGGGGTGACCCTGTCCAGCTGGGGCGACCACCGCATCTTCATGTCGCTGTTCCTGGCAGGCCTGCGGATGCAGTCCGCGAACCGGTTCTCCGGCTTCGAGGACGTCCGGCTGTCCTTCCCCACCTTCCTGGAGGACTTCGCCGGGGCGGGAGTGCAGACCGCGGTCGGCGAGGAGGAGAACGCACCCGCCGAGGCCCTCGGCTGACCCGCCCACGCGCCGGCCCCGCCGGCCCCGGCGGCCGCCCGCACCACAGGCGACGGCGCGCCGGCCGGCCCCCCCCCCCCCGCCCCCGCGCCCCCCCCCCCCGGCCGGGGGGGGGGGGGGGGGGGGCGGGGGCCGGGGGGGGGGGGGGGGGGGGGGGGGGCGCCCCCCCCCCGGCGCGCCCCCGGGGGGGCGGGGGGCCCCCCCCCCCCCGGGGGGGGGGGCCCCCCCCCGCCCCCCCCCGGCCCCCGGCCCCGCCCCGCCCCACCCCCGCCCCACCCCCGCCCCACCCCCGCCCCACCCCCACCCCCACCCCCGCCCCCGCCCCCGCCCCCGCCCCGGCCCGGACCCCGCCCCCTCTCCGCCCAGGAAGCCCCCGATGCCCCCTGCACCGGCCCCCCGGCTACGCGCCGACGTCACCGGCCTGCCCCGCTACATCCCCGGCCGGCCCGCCCCCAGCGACCTGGTGGACAAACTGTCCTCGAACGAGAACCCCTACCCCCCGCTCCCGTCGGTCCGCGCCGCGATGCTCGAAGAACTCGGGCGCGTCAACCGCTATCCCGACCCGGCCAGCAGCGAACTGGTCACCCAGCTGTCCACCGCCCTCGCGGTACCCCCCGAACACCTCGTACCCGGCACCGGATCCCTCGGCGTCACCCGGGACCTGCTGCGCGCCGCAGCCGGCGAAGGCGACGAAGTGCTCTTCGCCTGGCGCTCGTTCGAGGCCTACCCGCAGCTCGTCTGGGCCACCGGGGCAACCCCCGTGCAGATCCCGCTGCGCGAGGAACGCCACGACCTGCACGCCATGGCCGACGCCGTCACCGACCGCACCCGCCTGATCCTCGTGTGCAACCCCAACAACCCCACCGGCACAGCCGTTGACGGCACCGGACTCGACCGCTTCCTCGACCGGGTCCCCGCCCACGTCCTGGTCGTCCTCGACGAGGCCTACCGCGAGTTCGCCGACGACCCCGACGTCCCCGACGGCATCACCCGCTACCGCGACCGCCCCAACGTCGCCGTGCTCCGCACCTTCTCCAAGGCCTACGGGCTGGCACGGCTGCGCGTCGGCTACGCGGTCGCCCACCCCCCGGTCGCCGCCGCACTGCGCGCCTGCACCGTGCCGTTCGGCGTCAGCGGACTCGCCCAGGCCGCCGCACGCGCCTCGCTGAACGCCGGCCCCGAACTCCTGGAGCGGGTCCGGACCCTGGTGGCCGAACGGACCCGCGTCACCCGTGCGCTGCGCGCCGCGGGCTGGACCGTCCCCGACAGCCAGGCCAACTTCGTCTGGCTGCGCCTGGGCACCCGCACACCGGCCTTCGCCGCCGCATGCGAGGCGGCAGGAGTCATGGTGCGCCCCTTCGGCGACGAGGGAGTACGCATCACCGTCGGCACCCCCGGGCAGAACGACCGCCTGCTGAAGATCGCAGGCGACTGGCGGATGTGAGCCTTTCCGCCCCCGCCCGGACCCTCCTCACCGGCACCCCGGCACCCCGGCACCCCGGCACCCCCCCGGTCCCGCCCCGTCGCCCGCACGGCGCACGGGGTGTCCGCACCCCGCGTCACCGGCCACCGGCCACCGGGTCCGGCGGAACAGCTCTCCGGGCAATTCCGCCGGCCCCTGCGCGAGGCCCGTGAAAGAACGGGCGCCGAAGAAGGCGAAGTCGCCCTGGAATACGTGAAATCCATGTATTCTGAGTTCGTGTCCTGGCTCAAATCCCATAAAGCGCACCCAGCCGGACTCGCCGTTCTGCGGGCCGTGGGAACCGGCGGACTCCACACCGCCGGCGACCGGCGACAGGTATTCACGGAAGGCCGCGACGTGGCACAGGCGAAAGCAAAAGACGTCCGCACTCTCCGCGCCGGCCGCCGGTAAGAAGCCCGCATGCCCGACAGGACACACGACTTCGGACACTACGGTGCCAGAGGCGAACGCGGCAGCGAAGCCGCGGCCCGCGTCCTCGACGCCCTCGCCGGCTACATCGCCTCCCCTGTCACCTCCTCCCGGGGCCTGTCCGCCCGCCTGCGCTACCTCACCCGTTCGGCCGCCGGCCACGACGCCATGCGCGCAGCGGGCATCACCGTCACCCCCCGCACCCGGAAGGCGTGGCTGGCCGGAACGCAGCGCCCCAACAGGGCGAACCTGGCCAGGATCGAGGCCGCCTACCGGACGCTGCGCCGTCACAACGTCGCCCGCCACCTCCTCAGGCGCCTCAACGCGGGCGGCGGGACCCGGGTGGAGATCCACCCCCTCGACCAGAGCAGCGTCCCCCTTCCCCGCCAGCGCGTCCTGGAATACCGCAGGCTCAACATCCGCACCTGGGACGCCATCATCGACGCCTGGACCAGAACGGACCCGCAGGCCCTCGACGACGCCTGGACCGACCAGATCGTCAGCCTCGGCTCCCAGTGGGGAAAATACGAGTACGTCACCTCCGTGGGATTCGCCGCCTGACACCCCGGCCCGGCCGGCCCGGCCGGCGGCCCGATTCGGATCCCGGGGGCTCCCGGGCGGCCGCCGCGGAACCTGACAGGCCCCGGACGCATCTCCGCGGGCGCGCAGCGGCGCTCTGGGCGGCCCCGGAGGCGACAGAAAACGCTCCGTCCATGCAATAAACAGATGAAGCGGCTAGGGTTTGCGGGCGTGACGACATCCACGGAGGAGACGCTGCGTCTCACCGTCGCAGCCCTGATGCACGCTGCCGGGGAATCAAAGACCGATCTCGCAGCCGGGATCGGGCTGACCCAGCCCAAAGTCTCCCGCCGCCAGCTCGGCCGGACCTCCTGGACCCTGGCCGACTGCGACGCCCTGGCCGCCCACTACGGAATGAACGTACTGCAGCTGCTGGCCGGCCCGACCGCGGCATGCGAAGCCCTTCCCCCCGAACGCCGCCGCTCTTCCGGCACCTCCCGCCTCCCCGCACCGGCCGCCGGCCAGGTCACCCCCGCCGGCCAGCCCCGGCACCCGAAGCCGCCCCCGCCTGACCCCGCCGGAACACCCCCCACCCCCACCCCCACCCCCGCACACCCACAGGAAGACGAGCCGCCGGACACGACCGGACCGTGCATCCTGTGCGGCCGGCCCGCCACAGAACAGATCGAAGGCTTCCCCCAGCACCTGGACCAGGCCGAGTGCGCCCGCGCCGCCGCACGCACCCCCGCGCCGCTGACCGGCACCCGTCCCGAACCGGCCGGCGAGACACCAGGGCACACGGCCCGAACCGCTCCGGGGACCGGGCACCGCGAAGTACGCAGCTTCGGACAGGGCATGAAGGTCGTCTCCCGGGGCGGCCGGGCGCAGGCGGCCTCCGAGCGCCGGGACGTGATCGGCGAAGCCGTCGCGGCCTCCCTGGCCGCACACGGAGGCGATGCCGCAGCCGCACAGGCAGCACTTGTGCGGCGGGCGATCCCGGACGCGATGACCCTCCTCGACGAGTGCCGAAAAGGCGGGCGGTACGACATCGTCGCGCACCCGTGGCTGCCCGAGATCCTCCACAAGCAGACAAGCCGCGGCCCCGACCAGATCTGGGAAGCCCGCCCCGGATGGACACGGCCCGAACTCCCGCCCGGCACCCACAAGGTGACCACACTCGACGTCAACGCCTACTACCTGTCGGCCATGAAGACCCACCTCCCCCTCGGCCGGCTCGAGCACTCCACCAGCCCCCACCACGATCGCCGCCGGGCCGGCGCCTACCTCATCACCCCGCCCGCCTGGGACCACGGCGCGATGCTGCCGAACCCGATCGGCAGCCGGGACGAGCCGGGCCCGCTGTGGGTCACCGAGCCCACACTCCGCCTGCTGCTGCGCCTGTCGGGCCCCAGGTACGGTCTGTGCGACCCCCCTCGGATCCACGAGTCCTGGACATCCGGTTGCACGGAAGGGCTGCTGGAAAGCTTCCGCACCGTCCTCAAGGAAGCCCGCGACAAGGCGATCGCCGGGAACGACACGCTCACGGAGGCATATCTGAAGGCGATGTACTCGAAGTTCGTCTCGACGATGGGGGAGTCGGCGTACAACCGGGAGCTGCACCGCACCGACTGGATGCACATCATCCGCAGCCAGGCTTTCGCGAACCTGTGGTGGCGGGCGTACAAGGCCCACGACGAGGGTCTGACGGTGGTCAGTGTCCAGGGCACGGATGAACTCCACGTCATCGGTGACTGGCGCACGGTCTTCACCGAGGGCCGCGGTCTGACCGAGATGAAGGTGAAGGACGTCTACACCATCGGCACTGGTCCCGAATCCGCCGAGGAGACCTGAACCGGTCCCCAGGAGCCGGGGTCCGGCTCCGGCCGGACTGGCGCACACGGTGAGAGCGGGCCCGGCGGCCAGCCGGGGGCGCACCGCGCACGGGTCACCGGGGCGGCGCCGGCGGGGTTGGGGGAGCCGGCGGCCCGGGTCACGGTTTCTCCCCGGCGTGGAGCGGCGCGGTGCCGGGTCGGCCGGTGGCGGCCTCGGCCTGCAGGCCGTTGATGAGGGTGTCGACGACGAACCGGTAGCTGTCGGCGGGGTCGCGCTGCATGCGGAAGGCATCGT
>NZ_JBIVXP010000033.1:0-52516 GCF_044769305.1 Streptomyces sp. NPDC090499 | reverse complement strand
AGAAGACCAGAAGACCAGACGCCCGGCGGCCCACAGCCACCCGGCACCCAGCCCTGCCCACGATCGCCCTGACCTGCACCTATTTACGCGTCAGAACGTTCTCAGTCGTCGAGCGCCGGATGCGACGCGCGCGGACGGTGCGTCGACACGCGCTTGAGTGCGGACGCTCGCCCGCCTTCGCTGCTGCTCTTCCGTCGGTGATGCCAAGGGCACAGCAGCGCCAGGTTGGTCATGTCGTCTGTCCCTCCGAGCGAGTGAGGGATCACGTGGTCGACGTCGGTCCCTGGCTCCGGGCACCGCGTGCCGTCGCTGTGGCGTGCTGTGCACTGTTCTGCGTCACGGCGGATCACTCGACGTCGCAGCGTGGCCCAGTTGCGGGGCAGGGTTGCGCGTCTCGTGCTGCCTTCCCAGGCAGTCATGTCATCCTCACCTGACGTCAGAGCCGACCCGTACGGCACTGCTCTAGGTACGCCTGTCCGGCGGCTGTCTGGGTCCAGTGGAGTCCGCTGTCGAAGAAGCCGTTCATCGGCATGGCAGGCGCCGGCTCCGAAGACTGGACATCCGAGCGTCCGCCCACGGTGCCGCGGAGCGTCATCCGTACGTCCGAGGACGTGTCGCCCTGTGCTGCGCGGTACCGCGCTTCACCGATGCCTAGGCCGGGCACGTAGCCCTGTACGTCGCTCACTCCATGACCTCCGTCCCGGGGGCGTCCGTCTCCGGCTCCGACGGGTCGAAGATCGGGCGTGGGAGTCGCTGGCCGCTCTCGTCGTGCAACTTGCGGTAACGCTCCGCGCCGGCACGGACGGTGCCCTTCTTCGGAGCGGTGGTCTCAGACATGGGTGGCCTTCCTGGCGTCGATGATGAGCGGGTCGTCGCCGTACGGATCGGCCTCCCGCGGAATGGAACCGTCGTCGGTGAGCGAAGCGCGGTACGCCTGACGCGCCTCGATGAACTCGTCAGCATCCGTCGGCACGTAAGCGTCAGGCTGCTGTGCGAGCCAGACGAGGTGATCGAGGGTGAACCGACCCGCTACCGCTTCGGCTGCATGGTCGGCCGGCAGAGCCGCGCCCCGAACGTGTCCCCAGCCGTCCCGCTTGGCGTGCCTGAGCGGGCTGTGCGGTCCGGTGACGTCGACGGTGTCAGAGAGTGTCGTCCATTGCGCCTCCCGGATACTCAACAGCTCCGGCACGCGCGCCACAATGCGCTTGTAGGCCTCCATGGAGGCCTTCGGGGCGTTGATGGCGTCATCCGCGGTGCGCACGTCCGCGAGTGCGCCCAGATCCCTCCTGACGGCCTCCAGGACGTCACGGAGCTGTCCGTCGAGGTGCTCCAGGATCTCCGGCGCGCGGCGCTCGACGATGCCCTTCAGCTCGTGGCCGTTGCGGAACTCCGTCCGCATGTAGGTGAGTTGCCCCCGGATCTCCGCCGCCGCTATGGCGTCGACATACGCCGTCCGCGCGCGCTCGTCGACGTCAGCCGGCCACGTCCCCGTGTCGAGATAGGTGATCAGAGCCTCAGCAACAACAGCACTGGCGGCCTCCTGGGGGTCATCGGCGGACGGGAGTTCGCTCAGCTTCGCCTCGACGAGCGCCTTCCGGCGTTCGTAGTCCGCGATCTCCGGGACGGCGCTCTGAGCCGCCTCCAGGTGCTTGTTCATGGTCATTCCTCTGTTTCCAGAAACGACGAAGAGCCCTGCCCATGTGGGGTCAAGGCTCCTCGGAAGTGCGCCGTACGCTCCGCACGGCGTAGCCGCATGCGCTCTCTCGTCGGCCCCGGATCCCGGGCGTACGCTTCGCGGCGCTTGCGGTTGTAACAGGAAAGGCAGTGAGGTCGTGTGCCGCCTCGTCCCATCGCGTCGAACGGCCAGTGTTCCAGCGTGAGAGGGAACGACTCCCCACAGGTGAGGCAGGGCCGCGACGTCGGGCCAGGCACGTCAAGGGTGCGCATTGGTCTCCGTCCATGGCGTTCGGTCTATCGCTCGAAATGAGCTCGCAAAGAAGGGCTCCCGCCCGTGGAGTGGCGGCGCGGAACGGCACGGCCCAGAGGAGGAGACCGGCGCTCTACACGCTCCCCGAAGGGACACAGGCGGGAGCCCTTAGCGCGACGCCGGGAGAGAGAGCGGCGCCACGCGGCACGGGAGGCTTCGACGGCTATTGAGGGGCCGGAGACTCTCCGCGATGCGACGAGGAGGAGGGGCGCTGTGCGGTCCCCCTCCTCCAGATACATAAGTAAGTCGAACGCGTCAGGCCGCCTCGTCGCCCCGGAGGCGCCTCATGCGGTCGCGAGCACGCTCACGGTCCCACTGCGTCCGGCACTCGTCGCCGCACAGGCTCGCCCACCGTCGACGCTGGCTCACCGGGCGGCGCTGCTCGAACGACGTGCCGCACTGCGCGCACGCGCCCCGCCAGATCTTCAGCGCACCCTCGACGGTCACATGTCCGCCGGCCGACTCGTACGAGAGCGTCGGCGTGGCGCCCCGCTGACGTGCCGCGTGTGCGGCGGCTATCGCGGGATCCACGCGCACGGTGACCTCACCCACGACGGGCGGCACGATGTCTACGTCACGCCCTCTCGGCCGGCTCCGCGTCGGACGCTCCTCGTCGACCTCCGAGGCATCGTGCCAGTCTTCGAAGCGTTGGAGGCCGTACTCCTCATCGGTGAGTTCCGCCAGAGGATCCCGCCCCGACAGGCCCCGCCAGTAACCCCGCCCCGGGGATACGTAGGCGTCGAGCTCCGTCATCTCCTCTTCGAGCGCATCCATCTCCATCGCCTCGTACGTGCGACGGGTGCGGCGCACCCTCAAGCCGTCTTCGTGCCTCACAGCGTCCCCATTCGTCGAGCAAGCCGCTTGTTCGACTTGCTACTTACGTTGTGTCGTAATGGGGGTCGGATGTGACGCAGGGAAGATCAACTACTCTGTGCTACAGGGGGCGTTGTCGTCGCGGGCGGGGTCATGAGCGGCACGAAGCCCTGAGTGGCTCTGTACGCATTTCCAGGCTCCCTGAGTACCCCGAGGCCGAGAAAGGCGCCCAGACGGGCGCGCAGGCCCCTTCCCGGGCCTCACCCGTCTCGCTCCTCCTCGTCGGCCTCCGTCGGGCGGAGGTTCGACGTCCTCCAGGGCGGAGTTGGTCCAAAGTGCCAAACTAACCCCCATTCTGACTTCTCTCTAACACGCGTTAAGAGGAGTTCAGGAAAGGGGGTTAGTTTGGCCATTTGGACAACGTCGCAGGTCAGAGGGGTGCGAAATTTGGCGGGCACCGGGGCACGCGGGGTCTCCGGACGGCGGCCGACGGAGGACGAAGCTATGTGACGGTGACCCCGATCACATTCCAGGGCCACAGAGGACGTCGACGAGGCGCCCAGAGCATGCGGAGGGCCCGCCCCAGCCGAAGCCGGGCGGGCCCTTCCGTCACAGATAGTAGTTACTTGTTGCGCTGCTCCTCGTCGGTCATCTTCCGTCGGAGGTAGCCGACATTCCATCCGACGTCCGCCGGATCCTCGTCAAGAGCGCCGCGGATCGTCGTCCGCGCCCACAGAGCCCGCTCGACGAGGCGACGGCGGTTCAAGTCCTCCCCGGGGACCGTCAGTGCCTCGCACACCGCCTCCAGGAGCTCCCGGAGGTCCCGCTCCGCGGCGCTCACGCGGCAACCAGGACGACGCCGGGGAAGCTGAGGCTCTCGTGCGCCGCTACGCACCCGGGGCACAGCGACGTCGTCCACACCCCGTCGGCGTACACCGGGGCCGCCTCCGGGTCGTCGGTGCCGCAGTGCCCGCACATGGTGTCCACCGGGTACTCATAGACCTCGTGGGCCCACAGGGTGCACATGTCGGTGAGCAGCGCCTCACAGCCCAGGGCGGCCGACGGAAGCGATGCGTGCCAGCCGTCGGCCAGTACGACGCCCTCGTACTGCGACAGGTCGTAGTCCCGGCCCGTCGCGACGACAGCGGGGAGGCGGAGACGGTCGGCGACGTCGGACGCGAAGGCCGTGACGTCGGCCAGGTTGTCAGCGGTGGTGAAGTTGCCTACGACGAGGATGGGGCGTGCCATTATGGAACCTCCAGATATGGAGACAAGGGGCCCGCTGCGTCCGCCAAGATTCCGCGGGCCCTTCGTCTTGCTTGCGTCGGGGTGTGGCTACACCGTAGAGGGTGTGGCCACACCTCCGCAACCCCCCTGGTGTGGCCACACCTCTGCTACCGTTCTGCCATGCCCAACCAACCGAAGACACCCGTCAGCCGCTTCCGAATCGACGCGGAGCTGTGGAAGGCGTTCGGGGACGCTGTGCCCGACGACACCGACCGCTCAGACGTCCTCCGGCGCTTCGTCGCCCACTACTGCCGCAGGCCGGGCGCCAAGCTCCCGGATCGGCCTCCCGCCGGCCCGTGGAGCGAGGCACCGAAGGCGTGACAAAGCCCCGCCGGGTTGTCCTGGCGGGGCTCTGCTGCACCTGCGCTACTCCTCGTCGGGGGTAGCCCACTTGATGGTGCAGCGCGCATCGCCGTCGAAGGGGGCTCCTCGGCGTGCGCCGCGCGTCACGCTGACTTCGTCGATAGCGAGACGAATCAAGTCCCGCCGCATGGTGTCGTCCGCCGCCTCCCATGCGGCAGTCAACATATCCATATCGTCAAAGATCGTCAGGTCTACCGACCCGCCGAACTCCGCTGCGCGATTCGTAGCGGCGGCTAGGTCGGCCTCCGCCTCCTCGACTAGTCGAGGGTAGAAGCGCCCCATGGCGCCGTCGTAGATACCCGCCTTGCGGTCTTCCGCAAGGCGCTCCATTGCCTTCTCCGCCGCTTTGACGGCCGCTACGGCCTGACGGTGCTCCTCCGTCTCCTCGGGCTTCGTCAGAGCCACCCAGCGCTGCGCTACAGCAATCATGAGCGGGTCGGCATCGTCTAGGTCGGCTTTCAGTACCGCGCTGAGCCACTCCTCGAAGACATATGCCTCAATGAGAGACCTCATGGCAGACGCCGGCTCCGCACAGGGTTTCCCGACGGTGTAGTTGTAGCAGCGGTACGAACGCCCGTGGATCGCTGTACCGCCCCCGCAACTTGCGCAGCGCAAGAGCCCCGATAGCAGATGCTTGACCTTGCCGCGCTGGTACTCCGGGGCTACGGGTAGGTGCCCCGCAACCGCTAGACGAGCCCTCCTTACAAGGTCTGCGGGTACAGGTTCGGTGCCGTCCGCAAGCACTGAAACCCGCTCACCCTTCTTGTTCCGGTAAGGAACAGAGCGACCACCCCTCGTCAGGGCAACCGACTGCCAACCCTCGTAGACCGGAGTTCGAATCATCCGGTGGATTGTGGATCCGCCCCATGTGATCCCGTCAGGCGACGGGACACACTCCCCGTTCAACTCCTGTGCAATGGTCCGCGCCGACTTACCTTCGGCCGTCGCCTCGAAGATGCTGATTAGCGTTGGCCACGTTTCTGCGTGTCGGAGTTTTCGCGTTTCCCTATCGGCTATCTCAAAGCCATAGGGTGCTGCGCCTAGCCAAGCGCCCTCGTCGCGCTGCTGCGATTTCGTGTCACGGACACGGTGGGAGAGAAGCGACGAATACTCACGCGCCTCTTCTGCGCGGTTGATGATGTCTCGACGGTCGCGGGGGTCTGCGGAGTCCAAGCGTTCGTAGTCGAAGACAATCCGCTTGCCGGCGTCGAGTAGCGGTATGACAGCGCCCGCACCCTTTCGAGAGAAACGGTCGGCCGCGTAGCACCACAACGCCGGTACCTCGTCCGCAAGGAGTGCGCCGATGGCTTTATCGAACTTCGGGCGTACCGTGTCCGTGTACGCGCTCAGGTTGTCCGCCCACACCTTACGGACGGTGTAGCCATTCTCGTCTGCCCACCGACGTCCCCGCTCCTCCTGAGCCCGGAACGTCAAGGCCCGCTCTCGCTGTCGCGTGATCGCGGACTTCCGCAAGTAAAGATCGATCAGCTTTGCCATAGCCCCTCCCCTGCGCCGCATGGTACATGCAAGGGTGTCCCGACTGCCCTGCCCGCGGACTACGACATGGGCGTCATCCGCGCCCGCGTCGCGCGCGTCGGGCATCTGCTGGACGACTGGGACGGCCTCGGCATCAAGACCTACCTCCTGCGCGAGCGGGGCCGGCACGGCTCGCCGGTCAACCAGTACGGCCCGTTCTACCTCTGGAACACCGTGCGGGGCATGAACAGCTTCCTGTGGGGAGGCGCCTTCCAGCGGGCCGTCGACGACTTCGGGCGGCCGCACATACGGCAGTGGACGGGCCTGGCCTTCGAGGTGGGCACCGCCGCCGGCTCCCCTGCCGCGTTCGCCGTGCGGCGGCGGCAACCGGTGCCGGACGGTGTGGAACTGGCCGCCTTCATGGCCGACGCGGCGGACGGGACCCGGCGGCTGGCGGCCGAGGACGGTGCCGTGCTGGCGGCGTCCGCCGTGGACACGGACGCCTGGGAGCTGGTCCACTTCTCGCTCTGGGAGCACGACACGCCCGAGGCCGAGGGCGACGTCTTCGAGGTACTGCACCTGTCCGAGCCGGGGCACGGCGCGCTGCCGCGAGGGCGGCAGTGGTGAGCGCTGTCCGTACGGTCCTCGGTGACATCCGGCCCGCCGACCTGGGCGTCTGCGACGCGCACGACCACCTGTTCCTCCGCAGCCCCCGGCTGCCGGGACAGGAGCTGAACGACGCGAGCGCCGCCCGTGCCGAGGTGGCGGCGTTCCGCGCGGCGGGCGGGGCGGCCGTCGTGCAGTGGACGCCGTACGGGATGGGACGGCGGGCCGCCGACCTGCCGCAGCTGTCCCGGTCCTCCGGAGTGCACCTGATCTGCGCGACGGGTCTCCACCAGGCGGCGCACTACGCACCGGAGTTGCTCGACGAACTGCGCGGAAGGCTCGCCGAGGTCTTCGTCTGCGAACTGACCGAGGGCATCGGTACGTCCGGGGTACGCGCCGGTCTGGTCAAGGTGGCGGGCGGCTTCCACCACCTCGACGCGCACGCCCGCTGGACGATGACCGCGGCGGCCGAGGCCCATCACGCGACGGGCGCGCCGGTCGCCGTCCATCTGGAGCTGGGCACCGGCGCCCTCGACGTACTCGACCTGCTCTGCGGGGAGTTGGGCGTCCCCGGGGACCGGGTGATCCTCGGCCACCTGAACCGCTCCCCCGACCTCGTCGTCCAGCGGCAGGCCGCCGCCTCCGGCTGCTGGCTGGCCTTCGACGGGCCGTCGCGGGCCAACCATGCCACCGACTGGCGGATGCCCGAGGCCGTACGGGCCCTGGCCGAGGCCGGGTTCGGGGACCGGCTGCTGCTGGGCGGCGACACCGTGGTGGCGGGGGCGCGGTCGGTGGACGGCGGACCCGGGATGCCGTACCTGCTGCGGCGGGTGCGGGCGCGGCTGGAGGCCGAGCTGGGTGCGGAGCACGTCGGCCGGATCCTCATGGACAACCCCGCCCGAGCCTTCGCCGTCGACTGGCGTTAGGCGCTCAGCGCTCAGCGCTCAGCTGGAGGTGCCGCAGCACTGCCGTGTACAACTGCGTGCCGTGTACCGACTGCTGCGCCGTCGTGGCTGGTCGCGCAGTTCCCCGCGCCCCTTCAGGGCGCTCGGGCCACCGAGATGTCCCCGGCCCTGGTCGCGGTGGGCGGCTACCGGAGTGCCCCGAGCGGGTCGTCCAGTACCGGCTGCCAGGCCAGCTCGGCCGCTCCCACCAGGCTGTTGTGGCTCAGCGTGCACGGCAGGATCGGTACGCTGCCGCTCTGGCCCCACAGGCTGCGGTCGGCGACGACGGCGCGCAGCCGCTCCGGGTCGGCGTCCAGGAGGGTGCGGTGCAGGCCGCCGAGGATGATGCGGTCGGGGTTGAGGATGTTGACCAGTCCCGCCAGCCCGAGGCCGAGGCGGTCGATCAGGGCCTCGGTGGCCCTGCGGACGGTCGGGTCGCGGTAGTGGTCGCGGACCAGGTCCTCGGCCTGCCGCAGCAGCGACACCTCGGGCCCGGGATCACGGCCCGCCTCGATCAGCAGCGCCAGGGGATCGGCCTCCACGTCCAGACAGCCCCGGCTGCCGCAGTGACAGGGGCGGCCCTCCGGGTTCACGGCGACGTGGCCGACCTCCAGGGCCAGGCCCGAACTCCCCGTGTGCAGGCGGCCGTCCAGGACCAGTGCGCCGCCGACACCCCGGTGCCCGGTAGCCACGCAGAGCAGGTCCCGGGCGCCCCGGCCCGCGCCGTGCCGGTGCTCGGCGAGCGCGGCCAGGTTCACGTCGTTGCCCGCGAACGCCGGCCCGGTGAGGCCGGCCGCACGCACGCACTCCGCGAAGATCCGGCGTACCGGCGCCCCCACCGGCCAGGCCAGGTGCAGGGGGTTGAGGGCGAGGCCCTCCGGCTCGGCCACGGCCGACGGCACGGCGAGACCTGCGCCGACGCAGCGCAGTCCGGTGCTGCGCAGCAGGTCGGCGCCCGCCTCGACCACCGAGCCGAGCACCTTCGCCGGGTCGGCGTCGACGGTCTCACAGCCGGGCGCGGTCGCGACGATCCGGCCGCCCAGGCCGACCAGCGCCGCCCGGAAGCCGTCGGCGTGGACCTGCGCGGCGAGTGCGACGGGGCCGTTCTCGGCGACCTCCAGGCGGTGCGAGGGGCGGCCCTGCGAGCCCGCGGCGGCGCCCGGGTGGGCGTCGACCCTGATCAGGCCGAGCGCCTCCAGTTCGGCGGCGACGGCGCCGGCCGTGGCCCGGGTGACGCCGAGTTCCGCGGTGAGCACCGCGCGGGTGGGGGCGCGGCCGGTGTGCACGAGTTCCAGGGCGGGGCCGAGTGCGCCACGTCCTCGGTCCAGCCGGGGTTTCGAGGTTCCGTTCCCCGTCGGGCCGGGGGCCGCCTTTCCGCTCATGAGAGGGAGTCTGCCATGATCCGTAGCGGAGCACGGTGGCGGTGCGTTGTGGCTGGTCGCGCCCACGCGGCGGAGCCGCAAATCAGTACAGCCCCGCGCCCCTGAAGGGGCGCTCAAGTCAAGGCACCTCCAAAGCCGCTCACTCTCAGTGTGACGTTGAGCCGGCCCGTCAGGCCCAGCTCCGCCGGTGCCGTGCCCGGGTGCACCTTCGGCACCCCGTGGTACGCGAGCCTGCTCCCGCCCCCGAACACGAACAGGTCCCCCGACCTCAGCTCCACGTCCGTGTACGGCCTGCCCCTGCTCTCCGGGTTGCCGAAGCGGAAGACGCAGGTGTCCCCGAGGCTCAGTGACACCACCGGGGCCTGCGACTTCTCGTCGGCGTCGCGGTGCATGCCCATGCGGGCGTCGGCGTCGTAGAAGTTGATCAGTGCGATGTCGTACGACAATCCGTCGACCGCCGCCGGGCCCAGGGCGTCGGCCACCGCGCGGCGGCCCAGTTCGTCGAGCCAGGCCGGGAACGGCTTGACGGGGCTGCCGTCGCCGTCGACGACCGTGCGGGCGTAGGCGTACGGGTGCCAGTGCCAGCCCAGGCAGACCTGGCGGGCGGTCATCGTGCCGCCGCCGGGCGTGCGGACCGTGCGCAGGCCCGCCGGGGGCCGGGCCCAGTCCCGGCAGGCGGCGAGCAGCGCGCGCTGCCGGTCCGTGTCCAGCCAGTCGGGGACGTGCACGGCGCCCGGTGCGATGCGGGCGCACGCCCTCGGGAACAGTTCGTCCTCCATGCCCCCATCCTGCCCGACCGGGCCTGAGCTGCGGTTCCGCTAGCCTGGACGCACGATGAGCGACCGTATGACGACTGCCTGGGGCGAGTTCGAGCTGTCCCGCTTCCCGGAGGATCCGCGCGACCGGCTGCGTGCCTGGGACGCCTCGGACGCGTACCTGCTGCGGTATCTCGACCGGGAGCGGACCGGGCTGTCCGGCACGGTCGTGGTGCTCGGCGACCGCTGGGGCGCGCTGGTCACGGCGCTGGCGGCGCACCGGCCGGTGCAGATCACCGACTCGTACCTGAGTCAGGAGGCGACCCGCGTGAACCTGGCGCGCGCGGGTGTCGAACCGGGCGCGGTGCAGCTGCTGACCACCCAGGATCCGCCGCCGGACCGGGTGGACGTGCTGCTGGTACGGGTCCCGAAGAGCCTTGCGCTGCTCGAGGACCAACTGCTGCGGCTGGCGCCCGCCGTGCACGCGGGGACGGTCGTGATCGGCACCGGCATGGTCAAGGAGATCCACACCTCGACGCTCCGGCTGTTCGAGCGGATCCTCGGGCCGACCCGGACCTCGCTGGCCGAGCAGAAGGCCCGGCTGATCCACTGCACGCCGGATCCGTCGCTGGAGCGCCCGGCGAACCCGTGGCCGTACAGCTACGCGCTCCCCGCCGGCATCGGCGCGGTCTCCGGCCGTACGGTCGTGAACCACGCGGGGGTCTTCTGCGCCGACCGGCTCGACATCGGGACGCGGTTCTTCCTCGCGCATCTGCCCGGGGGCGGCCGCCGGATCGTCGACCTGGGCTGCGGGAACGGGGTCGTGGGTACGGCGGTGGCGCTGGCCGATCCCACGGCCGAGGTGCTGTTCGTGGACGAGTCGTTCCAGGCGGTGGCCTCGGCGGAGGCCACCTACAAGGCCAACGGGGTACCCGGGCACGCCGAGTTCCGGGTCGGCGACGGGCTGGCCGGGGTCGCGGCCGGCAGCGTGGACGTGGTGCTGAACAACCCGCCGTTCCACTCCCACCAGGCGACCACCGACGCGACGGCGTGGCGGATGTTCAGCGGGGCGAAGCGGGCGCTGCGGCCGGGCGGCGAGCTGTGGGTGGTCGGCAACCGGCACCTGAGCTACCACGTGACGCTGCGGCGCCTGTTCGGAAACAGCCAACTGGTTGCGAGCGACCCGAAGTTCGTGGTGCTGAAGGCGGTCAGGCGCGGGTAGTCCCGCCGCTGAGCACGCCGATGATCCGGGTCGTCTCCCGGGCCATCGCCTCCCGGCCGGCAGCGAGGTACGGGCGGGAGTCGACGGCGTCGGGGTGGTCCGTGAGGAAGCGGCGGACGGACGCGGTCATCGCCATGTTGAGCGCCGTGCCGACGTTGACCTTGGCGATGCCCCCGGCGACCGCGGCGACCAGTCCCCCGTCCGGGACTCCGGAGGAGCCGTGCAGGACTAGAGGGACCGGCACGGCGGCCGAGAGGCGGCCGAGGAGGTCGTGGTCGAGGGCGGCGGTGCGGGTGGTCATGGCGTGGGCGCTGCCGATCGCCACGGCCAGCGCGTCGACGCCGGTGCCGGCGACGAAGTCCCGTGCCTCGGCGGGGTCGGTACGCGCCCCGGCTGCGTGGGCGTCCAGCGCCGGTCTGCCGTCCTTGCCGCCGACCTCACCCAACTCTGCCTCGATCCACAGGCCTTGGTCGTGCGCCCAGTCGACGGCCGCCGTGGTCGCGGCGAGGTTCCCGGCGTAGGGCAGCTGGGACGCGTCGTACATGACCGAGCTGAATCCGGCGTCCGGGGCCTGCCGGAGCAGTTCGTCGCTGCGGACGTGGTCGAGGTGCAACGCGACCGGCACGCGGGCGCGTTCGGCGGCCGCGGTGGCGGCGCGGGCCAGCGGCAGGAGGCTTCCGAGGCGGAACTTGACGGCGTTCTCGCTGACTTGGAGGACGACGGGTGAACCGGCAGCCTCGGCGCCGGTGATGACGGCCTCCACGTGTTCCAGGGTGATGACGTTGAACGCGGCGACGGCGGAGTGGACTTCGGCGGCTCGGGCCAGGAGTGTGCCGGTGGTTGCCAGGGGCACGCTCACTCCTCGCCGGTCGGGGTGAGGATCACCGAGCGGGTGAGGTGCCGCGGCCGGTCGGGGTCCAGGCCCCGGGCGGCGGCCACGGCGACCGCGAGGCGCTGGGCTCGGACCAGTTCGGCGAGCGGGTCGAGGGTGCCCTGGATCCACAGCCCGCCGGTGGCGGCGACCTGTCGGGCGAGTCCGGCCGGCGCGGGGCCGAACATCCAGGCCGCGGTGGCCCTGGTGGTGATGCTGATCGGGCCGTGCCGGTACTCCGTCGCCGGGTAGGCCTCGGTCCAGGACAGCGAGGCCTCGCGCATCTTGAGTCCGGCCTCGCTCGCGAGTCCGACGGTCCAGCCGCGCCCGAGGAAGGTGAACTGTCCGCACTCGACCAGCTGCGGCGGCAGCGGAGTGGACAGTGCGGTCCGGGCGTCGGCGACCACCGTGTCGGTGTGCAGGCCGAAGTGCGCGCGGAGCAGGGTGAACGCGCTGGTGGCGAAGCGGGTCTGGACGACGGAGCGTTCGTCGGCGAAGTCCAGGACGACGAGGTCGTCGGCGGCGTCCGGTACCGGGGTGTCGGGGTCGGCGGTGATCGCGGCGGTGCGTGTGCGCCCCTTCAACTCGTCGAGCAGGGCCAGGACTTCGGTGGTGGTACCGGACCGGGTGAGGGCCAGTACCCGGTCGTACGACCGCCCGTGCGGGAACTCCGAGGCGGCGAAGGCGTCCGTCTCGCCCTGTCCCGCGGACTCGCGCAGTACGGCCGCGGCCTGGGCCATGAAGTACGAGGTGCCGCAGCCCACGATCGCGACCCGCTCGCCCGGGGCCGGGAGGACGTGGGCATGGCGGGCGGCTTCGGTGGCGGCCCGGGTCCAGCACTCGGGCTGGCTGTTCAGCTCTTCAGCGATATGTGACATATCACTGCTCCCTCCTGCGCGACGCATCGTGATTACTCTTGCAAGATAGAGCGACTTTTCAAGCACAATCAAGCATTCCATCGAAATCCAGGTGCGCTAAGGTCACCCGGAGTCGCCGGAAGACCGAGGAACGGAGGCGGCGGATGTCGCGCGATGCCCGCTGGAAGGCGCTGCTCGAATTGCTGGTCGAGCGCGGCCGCCTCGACGTCGAGGAGGCGGCGGCCGAGCTGGCGGTCTCGGCGGCCACCATCCGCCGGGACCTCGACCAGCTCGCCGAGCAGCAGATGCTGGTGCGCACCCGGGGCGGAGCGGTGGTGCACGGGGTGTCGTACGAGCTGCCGTTGCGCTACAAGACGGCGCGGCAGGCCTCGGAAAAGCAGCGGATCGCCAAGGCAGTGGCTGAACTGGTCGAGCCGGGCGAGGCGGTGGGGCTGACGGGCGGTACGACCACCACGGAGGTGGCCCGCGCCCTGGCCGTACGCGGGGACCTCACCACCGGCACGCCGGCGCTGACGGTCGTCACGAACGCGCTCAACATCGCGAACGAGCTCGCGGTGCGGCCCCAGTTCAAGATCGTGGTGACGGGCGGGGTGGCACGCCCGCAGTCGTACGAGCTCACCGGGCCGCTCGCGGACGGGGTGCTGGGTCAGGTCACCCTTGATGTGGCGGTGCTCGGGGTGGTCGCCTTCGACGTCGTCCACGGGGCCGCGGCCCATGACGAGGGCGAGGCCGCGGTCAACAGGCTGCTGTGCGAGCGGGCGGCCCGCGTGGTGGTCGCCGCGGACTCCAGCAAGCTGGGCGGGCGGGCGTTCGCCCGGATCTGCGCGGCGGAGCTGGTGGACGTCCTGGTCACGGACACGGCGGCGGCGCCGGAGACGGTGCGCAGGTTCGAGGAGGCGGGGATCCGGGTTCTGACCGTGTGAGTGCGCCCCGGTACGGCCCGGCCTGCTGTCACATTCCGCTGGTGTCCGCGCTGACGAATCCCGCGCCCCGCTGGTCGTTGCAGCCGAACACGGGCCGGTCGGCCGGGTCGGGCCAGCTCTGCTGCGCCTGGAGGGCGACGCTCACCAGGGTCAGCAGCAGGTCGACGTCGCTCGCGGCGTCGAGTCGTATGGTCACCCACTGCGAGCCCGGCACGATCCGGATCGCTCCCGTGCTCTTCAGGTTCTTCGCGAAGTGCCGGATGGCATGGGTGGTGAGACGCAGGTCCACATCGCGGTCGGAATGGAAGTGCGCGATCTCGCCCTGCGCCGAACTCACGGCCTGCCCCAGACCACAGCTCGGTACGGCCTGGGTCAGGTCGGGCCAGGTCGCCAGTTGCGCCAGAGCGCGCGAGGCCAACGTCATGGGGCCATCATGGCCCGCTCACTCTCCGGTAACCAACCAGCGAGCAGTTATTAACCGAGCTGTTGCCGGACTCTGTCCGAACACAGACGTCCGGGACGAGTGAATATCCGCAGGAATTCAGTGGTTCGGGGGACGGAAGGTACCTCTCGGACCTCCGGGACGACCGTGGCCAACGTCACGTTTTATGCGGGTCCGGCACCCGGTCTACGCACGCCTGGCACCCGTCGCCGCGAACGCGTCGGCAGCGGCGAGGTCGAAGTCCCCGTGGTCGCTGCCGAGGCCCTGCGCGACCAGGGCCGCCACGGCGTTGCCGAGGACGGCGGCGTCCTGCGGGGGGCGGCCGAGGCCGATGCCGTAGACGAATCCGGCCGAGAAGGCGTCGCCGCAGCCGGTGGTGTCCACGACGTCGATCTCGAAGGCGGGCACCGGCTCGGCGCCCTCGGCGGTGACCAGCAGTGCGCCGTCGCCGCCCCGGGTGACCGCGACCAGCCCGGCGCCGGCCCCGACCAGCTTCTTGGCGCCCGCCACCAGGTCGTCCTCGCCGGAGAAGCCCAGTACCTGGTCGTCGTTGGGGAGGAGGTGGTCGACGTACGGCAGCGCGGCCGCGATCTGCTCGAAGCTGCCGAGGACACCGGGTGCGAGCAGGTCCACGGAGGTCGTCACGCCGTGCTCCCTGGCGAAGTGCAGGATGCGGGCGGCGGCGTCGACGCCGATCAACTCCGGGCCGCCGAGGTGGAGATGGTCGGCCTCGGCGAGGGCGTCCCAGGGCACGTCGTCGACGCCGTAGGTGATGTTCGCACCGAGCAGGTGCAGGGAGGGCCGGTCGCCGTTGGGGCGGATGGGCAGCACGCTCGCCGAGGTGGCGGTGTCGGTCCGGCGGACGAGGAAGCGGGTGTCGATCCCGGCTCTGCCGAGCAGCTGCACCAGCATGTCGCCGGTCGCGTCGGCGCCGACGGCCCCGGCGCTGCGCACGGTGGCGCCGAGCTTGGCGAGGCTCAGCGCGGTCCCGCCGGCGGTCCCGGCCGCGGTCATCCTGATGTCCTCGACCAGGGTCGCGCCCTGGCCCTCGGGTATCGCGTCCACCGGCCGGACCAGCACGTCCAGCACGTGCACGCCCATCGTGACGACTCTCATGGCTTGCCCTCCTGCAGGGATCGGGTGGTGCCGTAGTTCCGGGCGATCGCGGCCTCGATCACCGCGAGCTGCTGCCGCTCGTCCAGGACGCGGGGCGGCCCGAGGGCCGCCGCGTGCTGGTAGACGCCGCAGGCCCATTCGAGCAACAGGGCGTTCTCGACGGCCTTGTCGAGGGTCGGGCCGACGGTGACCGAGCCGTGGTTGGCCATCAGCGCGGCGCTGCGGCCGTCGAGCGCGGCGAGTACCGACTCGGCGAGTTCCGGGGTGCCGAAGGTGGCGTACGGCGCCACCCGCACGGTGCCGCCGAGGGCGAGCAACTGGTAGTGGATGCAGGGCAGTTCGTCGAGGACGCAGGAGAGGGCGGTGGCCATCGGGGCGTGCGTGTGGACGACCGCGCCGGCGCCGAAACGGCGGTAGACCCCGAGGTGCAGGTCGAGTTCGGAGGTCGGCTGCAGTGTCCCGGCGACGGCCCTGCCGTCCAGGTCGACCACCGTCACCTGGCCCGCGGTGAGCTGGGCGAGCACCGCGCCGGTCGCGGTGACCGCGACCCGGTCCCCCACCCGCACGCTGACGTTGCCCGCCGTTCCGATCAGCAGGCCCGCCGCTCCCAGGCGGCGGCAGACGTCCGCCACCGCGGCCCGTTCCTGCACCAGCGCGGAGCTTGAGTCCGTCATGGCCGCGACGGTAACGTAAACCTGAAACAAAGTCACGTTCAGATTCAAGGGGTGGTGGTGTGACCGACCCGGCCGCCGAGAAGACCGGGGCCGTACTGCGCCGCACTCCCCAACAGGCCCGCAGCAAAGCCCGGTTGGCGCTGGTACTCAAGGCCGCCGAGCGCGTGCTGATCGCCGAGGGCGTACCGGCCCTGACCACCACCCGGGTCGCGGCCGAGGCCGGGGTCTCGGTCGGCTCGCTGTACCAGTACCTGCCCGACCGGGACGCGATCATCGACGCGCTGGCCGCGACGTACTTCGCCCGGCTCGAAGCGGTGATGGAGGAGTTCGTGCGCGGCGCGGCGACCGAGCGCCGGCCCGACCCGGTCGGCGTGCTGATCGACACCTACGCCGGGCTCTACCGCGCCGAACACGGTTTCAGGGCCCTGTGGTTCGGCAGCGGCCTGACCGACCGGACGCGGGCGGCGGACCGGGAGCACAAGCGCCGGATGGCCGACGGGGTGCGCCGGGTGCTGCTCGCGCTCGGCATCGCCGGCGACACGGCGGGGCTCGGCCACGCCTGCCATGCCGCCGTCCTCGCCGCCGACGCGCTCGCCCAGGAGGCCTTCCGCCGCGACGCCGAGGGCGACGCGGCCCTCCTCGACGAGGCGAAGGTCATGCTGCGCGGCTACCTCACGGCCCTGGCCGGGAGGGGCGGGCGGCGGGACGGCGGTGCGGCGGGCGCCGGTCCGCTCAGCGGGCCCGTTCCCAGACCGGCTGGACCCCCGGACCGAGCGCCGTGAAGTCGGGCAGTTCGCGCAGGGCCCGCTCGGCGCCGCCCGGCGTGTAGACCGCGATGACCCGCAGCTGCCGCCAGCCGGTGTTGAAGGTGGAGTGCAGCGTTCCCCTGGGCACGTAGACGAAGTCGCCCGCCGTCACCGCGAACTCCCCCGAGCCACCGACGGTCTGGACGCCCTCGCCGTCGATGAAGTACAGCACCTCGTCGGAGTCCGGGTGCGTGTGCAGGTCGTGCCCCTTGGCGGGGTTGATGATCACCTCGCCCGCGGTGAGGGGCGCCCCGGGGAACAGGCCGGCGCTCACTCCCCACTTGATGCTTCCCCAGTCGAAGACCTCGGTCGGCAGTTCGGCGGGCACGGTGCGGGTCCTCGGCTCGAATCCGTTCACGGTTCCTCTCCTCTTCGGAGTCGTCGGTGCCGTCGGAGCGGTCGGAGCGGTCGGAGCGGTCGGCGGCGCGACCGCGCGACGGCGTGGCAGTCGCAACGGTCCTAACGGCCGTAACGGCGGGAGGTGAGCGGTCGATACGGACGGACGAGGACGCCGAGCCGATCGGCGGCTCGTGGCCGCCCGCCGGATGGCGCGCGCCCGGCCCGCGTGCGCCGGCGGCCGCACGGGGCGCAACCGGGGGGCACGGTCGCGAGGGCGGGCGCCGAGCTCACGGCAGGCGGAGGTCCGGCCGCGGCGCGGGGGCCGGGCACGTACGTCCGGGGCGCCGCCGGTCTCCGGGGCACCCGCGCTCCGTGACGGGCACCACGCCCGCGCCCTCCCACCGGCCGACGGTCCGGTCCCGGTCCCCGTCCGCCCTTGTCCCGGCCCCCGCCCTCACCTAGCCTGAGTTTGTGCCGCTAATAAACAAAACCCGGACGCACAACGCCGTGCCCGGTAGCTCCCTCACCCGACTGCGTGTCGTCCTGACCGTCTTCTTCGCCATGGACGGCTTCATCTTCGCCGGATGGGTCGTCCGCATCCCTGCCATCAAGGAACAGACCGGCGCCTCGGCCGGCGCCCTGGGACTCGCCCTGCTCGGTGTCTCGGCCGGGGCCGTGATCACGATGATGTTCACCGGACGGCTGTGCCGCCGTTACGGCTCCCACCCGGTGACCGTCGTCTGCGCCGTCCTGCTCTCCCTCAGCGTCGCCCTGCCCCCGCTCACCCACTCGGTCCCGGCCCTCGGCGCCGTACTGCTCGTCTTCGGCAGCGCCTACGGCGGCATCAACGTCGCGTTCAACAGCGCCGCGGTCGACCTGGTACGAGCCCTGCGGCGGCCGATCATGCCCAGCTTCCACGCCGCCTTCAGCCTGGGCGGCATGCTCGGCTCCGGTCTGGGCTCACTGATCGCCGGCGTGCTGACCCCCACGCAGCACCTGCTCTCCCTCACCGCCGTCGCCCTCCTGGTCACCCTTCTCGCCGGCCGCACCCTGCTGCGCACTCCCCCGCCGGCCACACCCGGGGACGACGCACCGCGTGGCACGTCCGCACGCCGCCGTCTGGCAGGGCGCACCCGGCTGCTGGTCGTCACGTTCGGTCTGATCGCCCTGTGCACGGCCTACGGCGAGGGGGCCATGGCCGACTGGAGCGCCCTGCACCTGGAGCAGGACCTGGGCGCCGCACCCGGCGCCGCCGCCATCGGCTACTCCTGCTTCGCGCTCGCCATGACCGTCGGCCGGCTCAGCGGGACAAAGCTTCTCGAAGCCCTCGGCCAGACGCGCACCCTGGTGTTCGGCGGCACGACCGCCGCGGCCGGCATGCTGCTCGGCGCACTCGCCCCGGCCCTGTGGGCGGCCCTCCTCGGGTTCGCGATCACCGGACTCGGGCTCGCCAACCTCTTCCCCGTCGCCGTCGAACGGGCGGGCACACTGGCCGGCCCCGACGGCGTCGCCATCGCCTCCACCTTCGGCTACGGCGGCATGCTCCTCGGACCGCCCGCCATCGGCTTCATGACGGACTGGCTCTCCCTCCCCACCGCCCTGACCACGGTCGCCGCCCTCGCCGCCACCGCCGCGGCCATCGCACTCCTGACCCGGCGCACGGCGGGGCACTGACCGACGTCACCGCCCGCTCCGTCGAACGCTCGTTCGGTTCGCGTTCGCGATGCTCGTCCGCGGGTATCGCAGAACGGTGCGCAGCCGCTACGCGAAGGAAGTCACAGACCGCACGACGTCACGTTCTCGGACGTCCGGCCCCGCTCAGTCCAGCAACCCCGGTTCCCGCACCGACTCCAGCACCCCGGCCAGTCTCGCCGTGTCGGCGGCCGTCCAGTCCGGTGGGTTCGTGATCTCGGCCCACGCGCTCGTGGGCAGCGTGCCGTACCGGTGGCCGAAGCCGTTCGGCACGCTGTCGGCGCCGGCCAGGTCGCAGGCCACCTGCCAGAACGTGAGCAGCGGATACCACTGCATCGCCGGTGAGACGTCCCGGGCGCGGGGCCGGTCCAGCCAGTCCGGCCGGTGGAAGGCGAGACCGGGCGACCACCACACGACCGGGTCGGAGCCGTTCTGGAGGTAGACCGCGCGGGGCTCGCCCCAGGGCGCGTCCGGGATGCCGTAGTCCGCCGGTACCTGCGCGAAGCGCACATGCGCCCCGTCGGCGACCACCGGCCGCCACTCGGGGCTGCCCGGCTGCCGTTTCGCGGTGACCGACTTCCACAGCGGGTTGTCGTACGTCGGCCCGACGAACAGCGCGCCACCGGTCTCCGCGACGAGCGTGGCCAGGGAGCCGTTCAGGGCGGACTCCATGGAGAAGGAGCCGAGGCTCTCGCCGTAGACCAGCAGCCGGGGGCGGGAACCGGCCGGGAGCGTCCGCCATTTGGCGTAGACGGCGTCGAAAAGGGCTCGCCCGGTGGCGGCGGCCTCGTCCTCGGTGAGCGCGGACACCCAGCTGGGGAGGTAGGAGTACTGCATGGCGACCATGGCGGTGTCGCCGCCCCACATGTACTCCAGTGGTCTGCTGCCCTGGTCGTTGATCCAGCCGGTGCCGGTGGTGCCCATGACGGCGAGGACCCTGCGGGAGAAACCGCCGGTGCGTTCGAGTTCGCGTACGGCGAGGGCGGCGCGTTCGTCGAGGGTGTCGGCGGAGCGCAGGCCGACGTAGACCCGTACCGGATCCTCGGCCGGGCGCCCGGTGAAGGCGGCGATGTCGGCGCGGGGCGTGGCCGTGCCGACGAAGTCGCGGCCCTTGGCCCCCAGGGTGTCCCAGTGGGCGGCGGAATCGGGGCTGCCGGAGAGGGTGGCCAGCCCCGGCCGGTGGACGCCCTTGGTGGTGCCCTGGTCGGCGAGGGACGCGCCGCTCTCGATGGCGTCCAGCGCGGCGCGCAGCAGGAAGCCCTGGACGACTCCGACCACCACGAAGGCGGCGAGGACGACCCCGGTGGCGTAGGCGACGGGGCGCGGGACGAGGGCGCCGAACGCGTGGGCGACGACGCGGATGCCGAGCCGTACCGTCCGGGCGGCCAGGAGCAGCAGTGCGGTCACGAGTGCGGCCACGACCGGGACGAGCGCCCACTGCCACCAGACGAGGTGCGGGGGCAGGGTCACCACCCGGCGGACCTGGTCCTCCCAGCGGACGCTCCAGGCGGTGGCCGTGACCACGGCGGCGGCGCCGAGCACGGCCAGGGCGGCCCACAGGGTACGGCGGACCCGCCGACGGACCCGGACACCGGCCCAGCGGAGCAGCAGCCGGGCCAGGGACTCCAGTACGGCCCCGACGGCGTAGCCGACGGCCGCCGAGACACCGGCCGCGAGTCCCTGCAGCCACCAGGCCCGCGGAAGCAGCGACGGGGTGAGGGACAGGCAGTAGCACAGGACCGCCAGCGCGATCCCGGCCCAGCACGGCCGTCGCCGGACCACCCGGTCCGGGCCCAGGTGCCGGCGCACCCGATCCGCCGTCCGCCGGGTCCAGTCCTTCGTACGATTCAGAGCCCTGCCCGCACCACTCACTTCGCCACCTCGGGACCACGATCGGCCACCGCACCCGCCGCCGCATCCGGAAGATCCGGGAAAAGGTGCGGAGCCGCACGAGGTGTCCCATCGTGGTGGGCATGGCCCTGGCCCGGACTACCGAGCACGCCACCCCGCTCGTCGGCGTGGCCGCGCCGCCGCCGGGCGTGGTCCCCGCCGGTGCCCGCGCCGCCTGCGCCGGCACCCCGCCGGGGACGTCGGGTACCGGGGTCGTCACCGTCGTCGGCGCCGTGCCGGGCCGGAGCGGTGGCGGCGGGCACCTCGTGACCTGCCTGCCGCTTCGCGCCCCGGTCGGGTTCTGACACCCCGCCCGCCATGCCGCTGCCCCGGATTGCACGGCTCCCCACCCGTACCGCCGTGGCGGCGGTGGTGGTCGTGCTGGTGCTCGCGAACCTGCTGGACAACCGCTGGGCCGGGTCCTGGATCCTGCTCACCGCGCTGCTCACCACGGCCGTCCTGGTGGGGCTGCTGTTCTGGGCCGGGGGCGGCTGGGCGGAGCTGGGACTTGAGCAGAACACTTTTGCGGACGGGGTGCGTTGGGGGGCGGCCCTGATCGGGATCGTCGCGGCGGTCTACCTGTGCGCGGCCCTGCTGCCGGTCACCCGCGGTCTGTTCGCGGACCAGCGGACCAACGCGCTGAGCGGCTCGGAGACCGCCTTCAAGGCGCTGGTCGCGGTGCCCGTGGGGACGGTCCTGCTGGAGGAGACCGCCTTCCGCGGGGTGCTGTTCGCGCTGCTGTGCCGTCTTCGCACGGCCACCTCGGCCGCCGTCCTGTCCTCCGTGCTCTTCGGGCTCTGGCACATCCTCCCCTCGCTGAACCTCAACAAGGACAAGCCGACCCTGGGTTCGCTCTTCGGGCACTCGGTCACCGGGGCGGTCCTGGTGGACGTCGGCGCCGTGCTGTTCACTGCCGCGGCGGGCTGTCTGCTGTGCTGGGTACGCGATCGCAGCGGCTCCCTGCTGGCACCGATGGCCCTGCACTGGGCGGTCAACGCACTCGGCTACGCGGTGGGGTTCCTGCTGCGCTGAGCGCGAACGACGGCATGTCCGGGGCGCGTCCGGCGGATCGCCCAGCAGCAGGAACAGCCGCACATCCGGCAGACTCCCCGCATGGAGACTGCTGACTTTCTCGAGATCCTCGACCGGGAGGGCCGGCTGCTGGCCTCGGCCGCCGACGAGGCGGGGCTCGACGCCCCGGTGCCCACCTGTCCGCAGTGGCAGGTGCGCGACCTGCTGCGGCACACCGGAACCATCCACCGGTGGGCGGCCGGTGTCGTCGCCGACGCCGAGACCTCGCCCCGCCCCATCCCCGGCCCCCCGGACATCGACGGCACGGAACTGACAGCCTGGTACCGGGACGGCCACCGCCGGCTCGTCGACACCCTCGACGCCGCCCCGCGGGACGTGACGTACTGGACCTTCCACCCCGCCCCCGTCCCCTCACCGCTGGCCTTCTGGCTCCGCCGGCAGGCCCATGAGACGACCGTCCACCGGTACGACGCCGAGGCGGCACGGGGCGGCCCGGCGACCCCGGTCGGCACGGGCTTCGCCGTCGACGGCATCGACGAACTGCTGCGCGGCTTCCACGCCCGCACCCGCAGCCGGGTCCGCAGCACACACCCGCGGGTGCTCGGGGTGCGCACGGTGGACGCGGACGCGGCCTGGACCGTAAGGCTGTCGGAGCGACCGCCGGTAGCGGAACTCGGCGCGCCCCAGGACGCGACAGCCGAACTCGCAGGACCTGCCGACCAGTTGTACCTGGCACTGTGGAACCGGGTACCGGTGCCGAAGGTGACCGGCGACCCGGCACTGGCCGACCTGTGGCGGACGGACTCCGGTATCTGACGCCGGCCGGCACCGGCGAGCGGTCCGGCCTGCCGGGCTCAGCCCGCCTCGGCGGCCAGCATCCGGGTGAGCACCGCGCGCTGCACCGGCAGGACCTCGCCGTGCAGCGCGCGCCCCTTGCCGGTGAGCGCCACCCGCACGCCCCGCCGGTCCTCCGGGCACATGGCCCGCTCGACCAGGCCGTCCTTCTCCAGGCGGGCGATCAGCCGGGACAGCGCGCTCTGGCTCAGGTGCACCCGCTCGGCGATCTCCTGCACCCGGAAGCTGCAGACGCCGTCCGCCGCCGGGCTGTCGGAGAGCAGGTCGAGGACCTCGAAGTCACTGCCGCACAGACCGTGTCCGTGCAGGGCACGGTCCAGCTCGCACTGGGTGCGGGCGTGCAGGGCCAGAATGTCCCGCCATTGCTCCACGAGTGCCTGTTCGGGCTTCTTCGCCGCCATCGGGGCACCGTAGCAGAGAACCAGGATTGTTGCATCGTAATTAAATGCGTTTGCATTCAATGCATACGCATGTAGTGTCTGGGTCCATGACCTCTCCGCTCACCGCACCCGCCGCCGAGGGACGCTGGACCCCCCGGCTCTGGGGCACGCTCCTGGTGCTCTGCGCCGCCATGTTCCTGGACGCGCTGGACGTGTCGATGGTCGGCGTCGCCCTGCCGTCGATCGGCTCCGACCTGCACCTGTCCACCTCGACGCTGCAATGGATCGTCAGCGGCTACATCCTCGGATACGGCGGCCTGCTGCTGCTCGGCGGCCGCACCGCGGACCTGCTCGGCCGGCGCCAGGTGTTCCTCGTGGCCCTCGGCGTCTTCGCGCTCGCCTCGCTGCTCGGCGGCCTCGTCGACTCGGGCCCGCTGCTGATCGCCAGCCGCTTCATCAAGGGCCTGAGCGCCGCCTTCACCGCACCGGCCGGCCTCTCGATCATCACGACCACGTTCCCGGAGGGCCCGCTGCGCAACCGCGCCCTCTCCATCTACACCACCTGCGCCGCCACCGGCTTCTCCATGGGCCTGGTGCTGTCCGGGCTGCTCACCGAGGCCAGCTGGCGCCTCACCATGCTGCTGCCCGCGCCCATCGCCCTGATCGCACTCCTCGTCGGCCTCAAGCTGCTGCCGCGCAGCTCCCGCGAACGCGACCACAACGGCTACGACATCCCCGGCGCGATCCTCGGCACCGCCTCCATGCTGCTCCTGGTGTTCACCGTCGTGGAGGCCCCGCAGGTGGGCTGGGCGTCGGCCCGCACCCTGCTCTCCTTCCTCGCGGTCGCCGTCCTGCTGACCGTCTTCGTCCAGGTCGAACGCCGTTCCCCCGGACCGCTCGTCCGCCTCGGCGTGCTGCGCTCGGGCAACCAGGTCCGCGCCCAGCTCGGCGCGATCGCCTTCTTCGGCTCGTACGTCGGCTTCCAGTTCCTCACCACCCTCTACATGCAGTCCCTGCTCGGCTGGTCCGCGCTGCACACCGCCCTGGCCTTCCTTCCGGCGGGCGCGCTGGTGGCGGTGTCGTCGACCAAGGTCGGCGCGATCGTGGACCGTTTCGGCACCCCGCGGCTCATCGCGGCGGGCTTCGCGTTCATGGTCGTCGGTTACGCCCTGTTCCTCCGCGTCGACCTGAGCCCGGCCTACGCCGCGGCGATCCTGCCGTCGATGCTCCTGATCGGCGCGGCCTGCGCCCTGGTCTTCCCCTCCCTCAACATCCAGGCCACCAACGGCGTCGACGACCACGAGCAGGGCATGGTCTCCGGGCTCCTCAACACCTCGGTGCAGGTGGGCGGTGCGATCTTCCTGGCGATCGTCACGGCCGTGGTCACCGCGGGCGCGCCCGCCCACGCGACCCCGCAGGCGGTGCTCGACAGCTACCGTCCCGGCTTCCTGGTGGTCGCGGTCGTGGCCCTCGCCGGGCTGCTGATCACCCTCACGGGAGTGCGCACCCGGCGGCCGCAGCAGACCGTCGTGATCGCCAAGTCCACCTCCCTGGAGGCGGAGCGCGTGTCCGCACGCGACTGAACGGGGACGCCTCCGAACGTGTGCCCGGCGGGGGCCTGTTGCCCCGCCGGGCACCCGGCTGTGAGACTGCCGGGATGACGACGTACGGGGGACGGCGCGGTCAGGCCGAGCGGGACGCGATCACCGTCGAGATCGGATACGCGCTGTGCAGTGCGGTGTTCGCGGCCGTGGTCGTGTTCGGGGCGGTGGCCGGCCCGGTGCTGCTGTTCGAGCTGCCCGGCGGCCTGGAGCGGGCGCTGCCCGTCGCGGGCGCGGTCCTCGCCGGCCTGCTGTTCGTCGCCCGGGTCGTCAGCGTGCTGGTCCGCTTCCAGCGCCCGGGTCAGCCCAGCCAGCCCGGCCGTACCAACCCCGACTCGTAGGCCAGGACGACCAGTTGGGCGCGGTCGCGGGCGCCCAGCTTGACCATGGTGCGGCTCACGTGGGTCTTGGCGGTGAGGGGGCTGACGACCAGGCGGCGGGCGATCTCCTCGTTGGACAGGCCGATACCGACCAGGGCCATCACCTCCCGCTCCCGCTCGGTGAGCCGGGCGAGGACGTCGGCGGCCGCAGGCTCCTTGGAACGGGCCGCGAACTCCGCGATCAGCCGCCGCGTCACCCCCGGAGACAGCAGCGCGTCCCCGGCCACCACCGCCCGGACCGCGCGCACCAGTTCGTCCGGCTCGGTGTCCTTCACCAGAAAGCCCGAGGCCCCGGACCGGATCGCCTCGAAGACGTACTCGTCGAGCTCGAACGTCGTCAGCATCACCACCTTGACGTCCGCCAGCTCCGGCTCTCCGGTGACCCGGCGGGTCGCGGCCAGGCCGTCCAGACGCGGCATGCGGATGTCCATCAGGACGACGTCGGGGCGCAGTTCACGCACCTTGCGCAGCGCCTCCTCGCCGTCCGCCGCCTCACCGGTCACCTCGATGTCCGGCTGCGCGTCGAGCAACGCCCGGAAACCGGCCCGCACCAGCGACTGGTCGTCGGCGAGCAGCACCCGGATCATCGGTCCTCCCGTACGTCCTGGTAGCCCGGGTCGCCCGGGTCGCCCCGACCGCTCAAGGGCAGTACGGCGAGCACCCGGAAGCCCCCCTCGGCACGCGGCCCCGCCTCGATCGTGCCACCCAGGGCCGCCGCCCGCTCCCGCATCCCGGCCAGCCCGTTCCCGCTGCCGCCCGCGTCCGCCCCGGTCGCGGGACCGTCGTCGTCGATCCGCAACCGCAGCTTTCCGCCCCCGTCTTCGAGCCGCACGCGCGCATGCCGCGAACCCGAGTGCCGTACGACATTGGTGAGGGCCTCCTGCACGATACGGAAGGCGGCCAGGTCGGCGCCGGGCGCGAGGTGCGGCGGCTCCCCCGTCACGTCCACGGTGAGGCCGGCGCTCGCCGCCTGCTCCACCAGTTCCGGCAGCCGGCCGAGACCGGGCGCGGGCGTCCGCGGCGCGTCTCCCGGGGCGCGCAGGGTGTCGAGCACCTGACGCACCTCGCCGAGCGCCTCCTTGCTGGCCGCCTTGATGGTGGTGAGCGCCGACCTGGCCTGCTCGGGGTCGGAGTCGAGGAGCGCGAGTCCCATGCCCGCCTGGACGTTGATGACCGAGATGCTGTGCGCCAGGACGTCGTGCAGCTCCCGGGCGATCCGCAGCCGTTCCTCGTCCGCGCGCCGCCGGGCCGCCTGGGCCCGGTCGGCCCGCTCCCGCGCCCACTGCTCGCGCCGCAGCCGGACCAGTTCGGCCACCGAGACGATGATCAGCACCCAGG
Organism: Streptomyces sp. NPDC090499; assembly: GCF_044769305.1. Lineage (NCBI taxonomy): Bacteria > Bacillati > Actinomycetota > Actinomycetes > Kitasatosporales > Streptomycetaceae > Streptomyces > Streptomyces sp. NPDC090499. The sequence goes on along the minus strand of NZ_JBIVXP010000033.1, from coordinate 26,464 downwards.
TGGCGATGATCACTTCCTGGCCGGGGCCGGTACCCGTGTCGCCCGGCGGCGGCAGCCACCGGTACAGCCAGAGCGAGATCAGCAGATGCCCGGCCCACAGCATCCCGAGTGCCGCCCACGCGGCCCGGCGGTGCCCGGCCACTACGGCACCGAAGCAGGCCACGGCGACGGCCGCGAAGACCGGTCCGTACGGGTACCCGGCACCGAGGTAGACCAGGGCGAGCGCGGCCGTGCCGAACACCACGGTCACCGGGTGCCGGTGCCGCCACAGCAACAGGGCGCAGGTGGCGAGGAGCAGCAGGCGGGCGTAGGTGTCGAGGTGCTCGCGGTGGGGCTGGGTGTGGGCGGCGAAGTTCGAGCCCACCAGCACGAGGATGGTGAGCAGGAGGGTGGAACGCCAGGGCAGGCGGCGGCGGGGGGTTCCGGCACCGGAACCGGTGCCCGCGCCGGTGGTGGCGATGGTGGTCGCACCGGTGGTCGCGGTGGCTTCCGGGTGGTTCCACCACGGGGGGCCGTGCTGCCACCACTGCGCGGGGCCGCGCTCCCGTACCCGCTGCTCGTCCATGACCGCCACGCTAGACGCCGTCGCCCCGCGCGAGCGTCAGCCCGGCGAGGTGATCACGCCTACTCCCCCGGTAGTAGGTGGCAGGAGGTCACCGGGGCCGGTCGGCGGCCGGGGCGCCATCCGGATCAGCGCCCGGATCAGCGCCCGGTTTTCAGCTCCGCCACCTCGGCGTCGAACAGCCGGTCCGGGTCGAAGCCCATGCCCGTGAAGTGGCCGGCGAGTTCGAGGGAGAGAACCCCGTGCAGCCTGGTCCAGAAGGCCAGTGCCCGGCGCAGCACTCCCGGCGGCGCGGGATGGCCGCCGGCCCACTCGCGATGCTGCGAGAGGTGCGCGGTGAACCCGGCGGAGACCGGCGGAGGCGCCTCGGGCTCGGCCGCCGTACAGACGTCGAGCAGAGCCCCCATGATCTCCTGGGCGATGCCGGTGATGTCCTCGGGCGCGTGGTAGCCGGGGACCGGCGTGCCGTAGACGAGGAAGTAGCGCTGGGGGTCGTCGAGCGCCCAGCGGCGCAGGGCGTGGGCGAGGCCGTCGATGCCGGCCGCGGAGTCGGCGGCTGCACGGCAGGTGTCGGCCAGGCTGCGGTACGCGTCCCGGATCACCTCGGTGATCAGCTCGTCGCGGCTGCCGAAGTAGCGGTAGAGGGCCGGACCGCTCATGCCCAGTTCCTTGGCGATCGCGTTGAGGGACAGGCCCGACGCGCCTGACCTGGCGATCTGCTCCCAGGCTCGCGCCTTGATGTCCGCTCGCACCTGGGTCCGGTACCGCTCGCGGGGGCTCACCGCGTCCGCGCCTGCGTCCGCCGCCATGGTCATCACGCTCCTCTCGCACACCTTTGTTTCAGGCTATCACTTTCGAGATGGCTTCTAACGGTCGCGAGGACACCATCCATCGCGACGGCTTGACACTTCCGCGAGCACCAGTCATGTTTGTTATAGCTTCTAACGCAAGCAAGAGCCCATCTCGCTTGCGACTGCATCTACACATCGCTACGCACGGAGGCCGTCGCCATGGGCATCGCAGAAACCGCAGGAACCCCCGGACGCACCGGAAGCACCGGAACCCCGGGAACCGACCAGCTCGTCGAGGTCGTCCTGCCGGGCATCGTGGAGCCGGAAGGCCTCCGCATCGAGCGCCGGGAGATCCCGGCCCCCGCCGCCGGCCAGATCGTCGTCCGCGTGGAGGCGACCGGCGTCTCCTTCGCGGAGCAGCAGATGCGCCGCGGCCGCTACTACGACCAGCCGCCTTTCCCGTTCGTCCCCGGCTACGACCTGGTCGGCACGGTGCTCACGACCGGTGAGGGCGTCGCGTCCGGGCTCGTCGGCAAGCGCGTGGCGTCACTCGTGAAGGTCGGCGGCTGGGCCAGCCATGTCGTGCTCGACGCGGCCGACGCCGTACAGGTGCCCGCCGGTGTCGGCGCCGCGGAGGCGGAGACGCTGGTCGTCAACGGGATCACGGCCTGGCAGATGCTGCACCGCAAGGCGCGGGTGCGCAGTGGCGGCACGATCCTGGTGCACGGTGCCAACGGCGGCGTCGGCACGGTGCTCGTCCAGCTCGCACGGGCGGCGGGCCTTCGGGTGATCGGCACGGCCTCCGCCCGTCATCACGCCGCGCTGCGGGAGCTGGGTGTGACCCCGGTCGACTACCGCGCCGAGGACGTCCCGGCCCGGGTCCGGGAACTGGCCCCCGGCGGTGTCGACGCCGTCTTCGACCACCTCGGTGGCCGCAGCGTCGTCGACTCCTGGCGGCTCCTCGCCCCGGGCGGCACCCTCGTCGCCTACGGCAGCGCCACCACCAGGGACGACTCCGGCTCCAAGCAGCTCCCCGTGCTGAAGATCCTCGGCCGCGTGTGGCTGTGGAACGCGCTGCCCAACGGGCGGCACGCCTACTTCTTCAACGTCTGGGAGGGCCGCGCCCTCGGCAAGGACCGTTTCCGGGCCCGGCTGGACGCCGACCTCACCCAGGTGTTCCAGGCCTTCCAGCGTGGCGAGGTCACCGCGCGCATCGCCGCCCGGCTGCCCCTGACCCGGGCCGCCGAGGCCCTGCGGCTCGCCGAGTCGGGGACCGTCGCGGGGAAGGTGGTACTGGTCCCGGACGCCGGCGACGGGGCATCGGCCGACTCGGCGCGATGAGAACCGCAGGCCCGTCGACCGCCGTTTCCGCGACCGCCGTTTCCGCGACCGCCCGCTCAGCGGCCGCCCGCTCAACGACCCTCCACCCGGCGACCCTCCACCCGGTGACCCTCCGCTCAGCGGCCGCCGGCTCGGCAGCCGCCACCGCCCCCGGCGAACGCGCCGCCCTCCGCGAACGCCAGCCCGGCGAAGCGTTCGCCGATACGGCGGTGGGTGGCCGCGTCCGGGTGGAGTCCGTCGGGCAACGGGAGCTCGGCGGCGTCGGCCTCGCCGTAGAGGGCACGGCCGTCGAGGTAGTACAGGTGCGGGTCCTCGGCCGCGCGCTGGGCGACGATCCGGGACAGCTCGTCCCGGACGACGTTCAGGGTGAGCTTGCCGCTCGCGCGCTCGGCCGGGTCGCCCGTGGCGACGAAGGCGAGCCGGCCGGCACCGAAGGCGCTCAGGTCCATGGCGGTGGGACCGGGCGTGTCCTCGTGCATGGGGCACAGGATCGGCGAGACGACCAGCAGCGGGGTGGTGGGGTGCCCCTCCCGGACGGTGTCGAGGAAGCCGTGCACGGCGGGGCCGAAGGCGCGCAGCCGCATCAGGTCCGCGTTGACGACGTTGATCCCGAGCTTGAGGCTGATCAGGTCGGCGGGGGCGTCTCGGACGGCACGGGCGGTGAACGGGTCGAGCAGGGCGCTACCGCCCAGCCCCAGGTTGACCAGCTCCACCCCGGCGAGCGAGGCGGCGAGCGCGGGCCAGATGGCGGTGGGGCTCGCGGCGTCGGAGCCGTGGCTGATCGAACTGCCGTGGTGCAGCCAGACCTTGCGGCCGTGGTCGGGTACGGCGGCGAGGGGGGCGTCGGTGCGCAGCGCGACCAGTTCGGTGGTCTCGTTGTGCGGCAGCCAGATCTCGACCGACTTCTCCCGGTCGGGCAGGCCGGTGAAGCGTAGGGTGCCGATCGGTCCGGGGCGCAGCTCCGTGGTCCCGGCGCTCATGTCGACGACCTGGACCGTGCCGCCGGAGACGCTGCCCTGGCCGGCCAGGGTGCCGTCCACGAGCAGGTCGTAGACACCGTCCGGGCGGGGCGGCGCGCCGACGTAGAGCCGCTTGGTGGGGAGGGCGTCCAGTTCCACGGCGGTGGCGTGGGTGCGGAACACCAGTCGTACGCCGGAGGGCTGGGACTCGACCATGGCGAGTTGCGGGTCGCCGCACTGGGCGCGGGCCCGGGCCGGGAGCCGGTGCGGCAGGACGCCGTGTTCCGTGTGCTCCAGGTCGAGGGCGCCGCGCAGGAGGTCGGCGGTGATCGGCGTGGTGATCCAGCGGGGGTCGGTGTGCATCGCCTCTGTGTTCCGTCCGTCTTCCGTCTGTGTTCTGCGCGAAGGGGGGTCAGTCCGGGGTGGGCCAGTTGCGCAGCAGCGCGTCGAGGGCGTCGAGGACGCGGGTCCAGGACTGCTGGCTGTCGGGGGCGCTGTGGCTGAAGCCGCCGCTCAGCTCCAGGTCGACGTAGCCGTGGAAGACACTTCCCAGCATGCGGACGGCATGGGTCTCGTCCGGTTCCGTCAGGTCGTAGCCGCGCAGGATCGCCCGGGTCATCTGGGAGTGCCGGACACCGGCACTGGCCGCCGCCGTCTCCGGGTCGAGGCGCAGCCGGGCCGCCGTGTAGCGGCCGGGGTGGGCACGGGCGTAGTCGCGGTAGACGTCGGCGAACGCGACGAGGGCGTCCTTGCCGGCCCGGCCGGCCAGCGCGTCGGCGGCCCGGTCGGCGAGCTCCTCCAGCGCCAGCAGCGCGATCCTCGTCTTCAGGTCCTGGGAGCTCTTGACGTGCGAGTACAGGCTGGCGACCTTCACGTCGAACCGTCTGGCCAGGGCCGAGACGGTCACCTGGTCGAAGCCGGCCTCGTCGGCCAGCTCGGCTCCGGCCCGGACCAGCCGCTCCGTGCTCAGTCCCGCTCGCGCCACACCCGCTCCTCCGCCTTGACCTCTTACCTCTCACCGAGAACCGATTATGCATTTGCCTAAAAGCTTTAGGCAAATTAGCGTGCGTCACATGCGACAGCTGACCGAGCAAGAGATCCGCGGCGCCTTCGTGAACTGCACCAAGGGCGCGGCAAAACGCCTGAACATCCCGCACGACCTGACCGAAAGGCCGTGGGCCGACCTGGACTACTTCGGCTGGCGCGACCCCCAGGCACCCGACCGCGCCTACCTGGTGACCGAACTGGACGACGGTCACCCCCGGGCGGTGGCGCTGCGCTGCCCGAGCCCCGCCTCCTGGCAGAACCGGCGCAGCATGTGCACGATCTGCCTGACCACGCACACCGGAGGAGTCTCCCTGATGGTCGCCGCCAAGGCGGGGAAGGCCGGGCAGCAGGGCAACTCCGTGGGCGCCTACCTCTGCAGCGACCTCGCCTGTTCGCTGTACGTGCGGGGGAAGCGGGACGCGGGCGTGGGCGGCCGGATGCCGGAGTCGCTCACACTGGAGGAGAAGGTACGGCGGACGGTCGGGAACCTCGCCGCGTTCCTGGAGAAGGTGACCGGATGACCGGCCCGAACGGCCCGAACGGCCCGACGGACCTGAACTGCCCGACCTGCCCGGCCTGCCCGGCCTGCCCGACCGGATGACCCGGCACCGTCAGGAAAAGACCAGCCCCACACCGTGGGCGAGCTGTGCGGCCGCATGCCGGAAGAACCGTTCCCGTTCCGCTTCCTGCACGATCCCCTGGAACTGACCGAACAGTTCGAACCCGACCAGCCCGAACAGCTGGGCCCACGCCGCGGCCACGGCCACCGCCACCTCCGGCGGCAGGCCGGGCACCAGTTCGTCGGCCATCCGGCGGGCCTCGGGGGCGAGTTCGGCGGACACGGGGGTGCGGGCCAGACCGCGCCCCTCGAACGCCTCGCGCAGGATCCCGACGAGGACGAGGCCGACCCGGGCGGCCGGCGGAATGGTCGTCTCCGGCGCCGAGTAGCCGGGCACCGGCGAGCCGTAGATCAGCGCGTACTCGTGCGGATGGGTCAGCGCCCAGCCGCGCACCGCCTCGCACACGGCGACCCAGCGGCGCGCCGGGACGGCGTCGGCCGCAGCGGCGTGGGCGGACTCGGCGGCCTCGCCCAGGGAGTCGTAGGCATCGATGATCAACGCGGTCAGCAGGTCGTCGCGGCTGGGGAAGTAGCGGTAGAGCGCCGAGGAGACCATGCCGAGCTCGCGCGCCACCGCCCGCAACGACAGTTTGGCCGCGCCCTCGGCCGCGAGCTGCCTGCGTGCCTCGTCCTTGATGGCCGTGGTGACTTCCATCCTGGCTCGCGCTCGGGCGCCCTGCGGAGTGGTCATGGGACGCAGTTTGCCACGCTTGCAGAGCAGTGCACACGTCATGGAGCAGCGCACGCGATTTGGATCGCCGGCCTCGAATCGGATCACCTGTCTCGAATGGGAGCGGCGGTCTCGAATCGGAGCGGCGCCCAGACACAAGTGCACCGCTCAAAAAAGAGAGCACCGCTCTTGCAATGGATCACCGATCTCCCCACACTGGTCCTCAAGAGAGAGCACTGCTCTCCCAATCACATCCGACCAAGTGGGGGTCACCATGTCGTCGTCACAACCGCAGCGGCAGCCGCAGCCGTTTCCGAAGCCGTACTACGCCGAGGCCAACCCGGTGGCCGTCCGCATGAACAGCCTCGTCGGGTGGCTCGCCCGGCGCGGGATCAGCCTCGCGGGCAGCGCGGAGCTGTCCGTGCGCGGCCGCAAGAGCGGCAGGATGCAGCGCGTCCCGGTCAACCCGCACACGTACGACGGCATCCGGTACCTGGTCTCGGCGCGCGGCAACTCGCAGTGGGTGCGGAACATGCGGGTGGCCGGCGGCGGGGAGCTGCGGGTGGGGCGGAAGATCCGGGAGTTCACCGTGGTGGAGCTTCCCGACGCCGAGAAGCTCCCGGTGCTGCGGGCCTACCTGGAGAGGTGGGGCTGGGAGGTCAAGCAGTACTTCCCCGGGGTGACGGCCGGGTCCTCCGACGACGAACTCCTCGCGGCCGGCGCCGATCACCCCGTCTTCCGGATCACCGTCAGGAAGTGACGGCTTCCTCGTCGGCCGCGCCCTCCTCCGCCGGCACGTTCTCCTTCGCCGCCGGCTCCGGGCCGAAGGCGGTGAGGGCGCGCTGGGCGAGCGGGTGGGAGCGGATGAGTTCGCCGAGGGAGGTGCGGCCCTGGGTGATCTCCTTGAACGCCCGCCAGGCGGGACGGAACCCGGTCAGCGCCGCGTGGAACAGGCCGGGGCGGCGCTCGAACACCGCGAGCATCCGCTTGCCGACACTCATCTCGACGCCGAGGCCCGCCTTGACGGCGAAGGCGTAGTTCAGCGCCTGGCGGCGGGTGTCGACGGCGTCGTGGGCCTCGGCGATCCGTACCGCCCACTCCCCCGCGAGCCGGCCCGAGCGCAGCGCGAAGGAGATGCCCTCGCGGGTCCACGGTTCGAGCAGGCCCGCCGCGTCGCCGCAGACCAGGACCCGGCCGCGGGACAGCGGGGAGTCGTCGGCGCGGCAGCGGGTCAGGTGGCCGGAGGAGATGCTCGGCTCGAAGCCGGCGAGGCCGAGCCGGGCGATGAAGTCCTCCAAGTACCGCTTGGTGGCGGCGCCTTCGCCACGGGCCGAGATGACGCCGACGGTCAGCGTGTCGCCCTTGGGGAAGACCCAGCCGTAACTGCCGGGCATCGGGCCCCAGTCGATCAGGACCCGGCCCTTCCAGTCCTCCGCGACCGTCTCCGGCACCGGGATCTCCGCCTCCAGGCCGAGGTCGACCTGGTCGACCTTCACCCCGACGTGGGCGCCTATGCGGCTGGCGCTGCCGTCGGCGCCGACCACCGCGCGGGCCAGCAGGGTCTCGCCGCCCTGGAGCACGACCGCGACCGTCCGCCGGTCCGGGACCGCCGAGCCGTGCTGCTCGACGCGCTGCACGGCGGCGCCGGTGCGCAGCTCGGCGCCCGCCTTCTGGGCGTGCTCGACCAGCTGCTGGTCGAACTCGGGCCGGTTGATGAGCCCGAACATCATCTGCTTGGAGCGGCGGGTGCGGGTGAACCGTCCGTTGTTGGAGAAGGTGACCGCGTGCACCCGGTCCCTGAGGGGCAGCTCGAAGCCGGGCGGCAGCGCGTCCCGCGAGGGGCCGATGATGCCGCCGCCGCAGGTCTTGTAGCGGGGCAGCTCGGCCTTCTCCAGCAACAGCACGCGCCGTCCGGCGACCGCCGCCGCGTAGGCGGCCGAGGCCCCCGCGGGTCCCGCGCCCACCACGACGACGTCCCACACCCGCTGCGCGTCGTCCGCCTGCACGTCGTCCGCCGAAGAATTCTCGCCGCTCACGATGGTCCGCTGCTCCGATCAAGCCGTAGAAGCCGTATCAAGCCGTAGAGGCCGTTTCAAGCCGTAGGTGCGTTTCAAGCCGTAGGTGCCGGTAAAGCCGTGGGGCAGGATCCGTCCGCCCGTGGGCCGACACCTGTCACCTGTCCCCCCGCATCCTACGGCGGAGATCGCCGCAGGCCGCTGTGGGAGGATCGGTCCACTCACCAGTTCAACGTCGCACCCACGAGGAGCGTGCCCATGTCGTCCAATCCGGTCGCCGAGACCGTCGCCGCCCTGTTGCCCAGGGCCAAGGCGGAGCTCGCCGAGCTGGTGGCCTTCAAGTCGGTGGCGGACTTCGCCCAGTTCCCGAAGAGCGAGAGCGAAGGCGCCGCGAACTGGGTGGCCGACGCGCTGCGCGCCGAGGACTTCACGGACGTCGCCGTGCTGGACACCCCGGACGGCACGCAGTCGGTGTACGGCTATCTGCCTGGTCCGGAGGGTGCCAAAACGGTCCTGCTGTACGCGCACTACGACGTGCAGCCGCCGCTGGACGAGGCCGCCTGGACCACCCCGCCGTTCGAGCTGACCGAGCGGGACGGCCGCTGGTACGGGCGCGGTGCCGCCGACTGCAAGGGCGGCGTGATCATGCACCTGCTGGCGCTGCGCGCGCTGAAGGCGAACGGCGGCCTCCCGGTCAACGTCAAGGTGATCGCCGAGGGCTCGGAGGAGATGGGCACCGGCGGCCTGGAGCGGTACGCCGAGCAGCACCCCGAGCTGCTGACGGCGGACGCGATCGTCATCGGCGACGCGGGCAACTTCCGGGTGGGGCTGCCGACGGTGACCACGACACTGCGGGGCATGGCCATGGTCCGCATCCAGATCGACACGCTGCGGGGCAATCTGCACTCGGGCCAGTTCGGCGGTGCCGCCCCCGACGCCCTGGCCGCGCTGATCCGCGTCCTGGACTCGCTGCGCGCCGAGGACGGTTCCACGACGGTCGACGGGTTCGCGCCGGAGTCGCGGTGGGAGGGTCTGGCCTACGACGAGGAGCAGTTCCGCGAGGACGCCAAGGTGCTGGACGGTGTCGGGCTGATCGGTGACGGTTCGGTCGCGGACCGCATCTGGGCCCGGCCGGCGGTCACGGTGCTGGGCATCGACTGCCCGCCGGTGGTCGGCGCCACCCCGTCGGTACAGGCCGGCGCCCGCGCCCTGGTCAGCCTGCGGGTGCCGCCGGGCGTGGACGCGGCCGAGGCCGGCAAGCTGCTCCAGGCCCACCTGGAGGCGCACACGCCGTGGGGCGCCCGGGTGCGGACCGAGGTGGTCGGCCAGGGCCAGCCGTTTCGCGCGGACACCACCAGCCCGGCGTACCGGGCGATGTCCGACGCGATGGCGGTCGCCTACCCGGACGAGACGATGCAGTACGCGGGCCAGGGCGGCTCCATCCCGCTGTGCAACACCCTCGCCGGCCTCTACCCGCAGGCCGAGATCCTGCTGATCGGCCTGAGCGAGCCGGAGGCGCAGATCCACGCCGTCAACGAGAGCGTGTCCCCCGAGGAGCTGGAGCGGCTGTCGGTGGCGGAGGCGCTGTTCCTGCGGAACTACGCCGCGGGCTGACGCACCGGGGCGGCGGACATCCACGGTCCGCCGCCCTCCGCCGTGACCCGAACCGCTCCGCCCACAGCGCAGGACCCTCGCCGCGGGGACCCGGTGACCGCCGACGCGGTACGCAGGCCGCGGGAACCCGCGGACACCCACGGGCCGCCGCGGTGACCATGGAGGGATGACCGACACCGCGCACCGCATCGCCGCCCACACCGGCATCGCGACCTCCCTGGCCCTGCTCGGCGATGCCGAACTGGCCGAACTGGTCGCGGCCGGAGAGCCGCTCGGCACCGGGATCGGCGGCAGAGCGGTGCGGCTCACGGTGGACGGCAGGCCGGTGTTCGTGAAGCGGATCCCCCTGACCGACCGGGAGCGGGAACCGCGGCACACCCGCTCCACCGAGAACCTCTTCGGCCTGCCGGCGTACTGCCACTACGGCATCGGCGCGGTCGGCAGTCCGGGGTTCGGGGCCTGGCGGGAGCTGGCCGCGCACGAGGTGGCGACGGACCGGGTGCTGGCGGGCCGGTTCCCCGGTTTCCCGCTGCTGCACCACTGGCGGGTCCTGTCCGACGCGCCCGCCCCGCTGCCCGGCGAACTCGTCGACGTCGACAGGGCGGTGGCCTACTGGGGCGGCTCCGCGGGCGTGCGGGAGCGCATCGAGGGCCTACGGGACGCGTCCGCGAGCCTCACCCTGTTCCTGGAGCACGTCCCGCACACCCTGCACGACTGGCTGGACGCCGAACTGCGCACGGGCCGCGCGGACTCGGCCTGCGCCCTCACGGCCCACGGGCTGGAGGAACTCACCGTGTTCCTCTCGGAGAGCCGTCTCCTGCATCTCGACGCCCACTTCCGCAACATCCTCACCGACGGCCGGCAGCTGTATCTCACCGACTTCGGGCTCTCCCTCGGCTCCCGCTTCCGACTGGCCCCGGACGAACGGGACTTCTTCGACCGGCACCGGCACTACGACCGCGTGTACACCGTCTACCACCTGGTGATCTGGCTGGTGACCGCCCTGTACGGGTACCGGGGCGAGGAGCGCGCGGAGTTCGTGCGGGCCTGTGCCGGCGGGCGGCGGCCCGAGGGCATCCCGCGGGCCGCCGCCGACCTGCTGATGCGGCACGCCCCGCTCGCCGTCGGCATGGAGGTCTTCTGCCGGCGGCTGGAGCGGGAGAGCCGGCTGACGCCGTTCCCGTACCCGGACGGTCACAGCAGCTGCACGCTCTCCGCGTAGTGGCAGGCGACCGGGTTGCCGCCGCCCCGGTCGACCAGGTCCGGCACCTGCTCGACGCAGGCGGTGCGCTCGCCTTCGGTGAGCCGGCCGGCGAACTTGGGGCAGCGGGTGCGGAAGCGGCAGCCGCTGGGCGGGCGGACCGGGCTCGGGACGTCGCCCTGCACGGTGATCCGTTTCCGGGCCCGTTCCTTGCGCGGGTCGGGCAGCGGGATCGCCGAGACCAGGGCCTGGGTGTAGGGGTGGGCGGGCCGCGCGAAGAGCTGCCGGGCGGGGGCGATCTCCACCAGGCGGCCCAGGTACATCACCGCGACCCGGCCGGCGACGTGCCGCATCACGGAGAGGTCGTGCGCCACGAACAGGAAGGACAGGCCCAGTTCGCTCTGCAGGTCCATCAGCAGGTTGAGGACGCCCGCCTGGATCGACACGTCCAGCGCGCTGACCGGCTCGTCCAGCACGATGACCTTGGGGCGCAGCGCCAACGCCCGTGCGATGCCGATGCGCTGGCGCTGGCCGCCGGAGAACTCGTGCGCGAAACGGTTGCCGTGCTCGGGGTTGAGGCCGACCAGGCGCAGCAGTTCGCGTACCTCGTCGGCGCCGCCCGGCCCGTAGCGGCCGTGGATGCGCAGGGGTTCGGCGACGATCTCGTGGACGGAGATCCTGGGGTCCAGGGCGGCGTAGGGGTCCTGGAAGACGATCTGCAACTCGCGGCGCAGCGGTCGCATCTGACGTCTGCTCAGGTCGGTCAGCAGGCGGCCCCGGTAGTGCACGGTGCCCGAGGTGGCCGTCTCCAGGTTGAGCAGGGTCCGGGAGACGGTCGTCTTGCCGGAGCCGGACTCGCCGACCAGGCCGAGGGTCTCGTTCTCGTGCAGGTCGAAGGAGACCCCGCAGACGGCGTGCACGTCGCCGACCCGGCGCCGGACCACGCCCCGCGACATCACCGGGAAGTGTTTGACCAGGTCGCGGACCTGGAGGACGGGGTCGCCCGTGCCGCCGTGACCGGGCAGCGGGGGCAGCGGATCGGTCATCGGGCATCGTCCTCCAGGTCCGCGAACCGGGCCAGGGCCTCGGTGTCGGCGCCGACGGCGTCGAAGACCTCGCCGGCCGCCGTGTCCACGAGTTCGTCGGCGAAGTGGCAGGCGCTGCGGTGGGCGTCGGATCCGGCCGGGCGCAGGGCGGGTTCGGTGGTGTCGCAGGGCTCCCGGCGCAGCGGGCAGCGGGGCGCGAAGGGGCAGCCCGGGGGCAGGTTGAGCAGCGAGGGCGGGGAGCCGGTGATGGGGGTCAGGCGGTCCTCCTCGCGGTCGAGGCGGGGCAGCGAGCCGAGCAGGCCCAGGGTGTAGGGCATGCGCGGGGTGTAGAAGATCTCCTCGACCGAGCCGGTCTCCACGATCCGCCCGGCGTACATGACGGCGACCCGGTCGGTGTGGCCGGCGACCACCCCCAGGTCGTGGGTGATCAGGACGAGCGCGGCACCGGTCTCGGCGCGGGCGGCCTCCAGCGCCTCCAGGATCTGCGCCTGGACGGTGACGTCGAGGGCGGTGGTGGGCTCGTCGGCGATGATCACGTCGGGGTCGTTGGCGATGGCGATGGCGATGACGACCCGCTGGCGCATGCCGCCGGAGAGTTCGTGCGGGTAGCTGTCGACGCGCCGTTCGGGGCTCGGGATGCCGACGGTGCCGAGGAGTTCCACGGCGCGTGCGCGGGCCGGGCGTCTGCCGAGCCTCGGGTTGTGCCGGAGGAGGGTCTCGGCGATCTGGTAGCCGACGGTGTAGACGGGGTTGAGGGAGGTCATCGGGTCCTGGAAGACCATGGCGATGCCGCTGCCGCGTATGTCCGAGAGCCGGGCGTCGGACATCCCGAGCAGCTCCGTGCCCTCGAACCGGGCCGAGCCGCGCACCCGGGCCGAGCCGGGCAGCAGCCCCATCACGGCAAGGGCGGTGACCGACTTGCCCGACCCCGACTCGCCGACGATGCCCAGCGCCTCGCCGCGCTCCAGCCGGTAGCCGACGCCGCGCACCGCCCGTACGGTCCCGTCCTCGGTCGGGAACTCCACACTCAGGTCCTCGACCTCGAGAACGGCACCGGACTCCTCGCCCTTCCCCAGGACCCTGTCGATGCCGCCCTTGCCGTTGCCGGTGTCGGTCACTGTCGCACCCTTTGCTGCCGGGGGTCGAAGGCGTCGCGCAGTCCGTCGCCGATGAAGTTGATGGTGAGGGCGATGGCGATGATGAAGGCGCCGGGGATGTAGAAGAGCCAGGGCCGGGTGTCGACCGCGGTCTGTGCCTGGGCGACCAGCAGCCCGAGTGAGGTGTCGGGCGGCTGGACGCCGAACCCGAGGAAGGACAGGGCGGTCTCGGTGAGGATGCCGGTGGCGACCAGGATGGTGGCGTTCACGATGATCGGGCCGAGCGCGTTGGGCAGCAGGTGCCGGAAGATGATCCGGGTGTCGGAGGCGCCGAGCGCCCGGGCGGCCTCCACGAACTCCTTCTCGCGCAGCGACAGCACGGTCGAGCGCACCACCCTCGACACGTACGCCCAGGTCAGTCCGGCGATCACCACGGCGATCCAGTACCAGGAGCCGCCGCTGCGCGAGGAGATGACCAGCGCGATCGCGAACAGCGGGAGCGTCAGCACCAGGTCGGCGATGCGCATCATCAACGCGTCGACGAATCCGCGGTAGAACCCGGCGACGGCTCCCCACACGGCACCGACCAGGGTGGAGCCGAGGGCGATGAGGATGGCGATCTTCAGGGAGGTCTGGGTGCCGCGCATCACCTGGGCGTAGGCGTCGTACCCCGAGGAGTCGGTGCCGAACGGGTGCTTCCAGGACGGGGCCTCGGAGTTGTCCGGCGTGAACCTGGCGTACGAGTAGTGCCAGAAGTGCGGGCCGATGAACGCCCACAGCACGATCAGCACGAACACGACCAGGCTGATCATCGCGGCCCGGTGGCGCAGGAAGCGCCGCAGGACGAGCTGCGTCTGGGTGCGCTGCACGACGGTGAACTCGTGGTCGTCGCTCGGCGTCCGGGTACCGGCCGGCCCGACTGCTCCGATGTCAGTCATAGCGGATCCTCGGGTCGAGTACGGCGTAGAGCAGGTCGGCGAACAGGTTGAAGACGATGACGACGACGGCGGACAGCAGCAGCCAGGCCATGGTCCGGTAGACGTCGAGGGTGGTGGCGGCCTGGACGAGCATCTCGCCCATGCCGTGCCACTGGAAGATCGTCTCGGTGATGACCGCGCCGCCGAGGATGATCGCGATGTCGAGGGCGGTGACGGTGGCGAGCGGGATCAGCGCGGTGCGCAGGGCGTGCCGGGTGAGCACCCGGCCGCGGCGCAGTCCCTTGGCGCGGGCGAGCCGCACGTAGTCGCTGTCCAGGACTTCGAGCATGGCGGCGCGGGTGTAGCGGGTCCAGGAGGCGAAGGAGACCAGGGCCAGGGTGATGGTGGGCAGGATGAGGTGGCCGACGCGGTCGGTGAACTCGTTCCAGGTGGTGTCGACTTCGAGGTACGGGGACTTCTCGCCGATGGTGCCGAGGAACTGGCTGCCGGTCTCCTGGTTGAACCAGATGCCCGCCTGCTTGAGCAGGACGGCGAACCAGAACACGGGCATGGCGAGGAACAGGAAGCCGAGGAAGGTGATGGTGTAGTCGGCGACGCTGTACTGGCGGATCGCGCTGAACACGCCGAAGACGATCGCCATCACGAGGGCGAGCAGCATGGCGGCGGCGACCAGGGTGACGGTGACCCGGAAGCGGGTGAACAGGTCGTGGCCGATGTCCAGGTTGGACTGGACGGACGGGCCCCAGTCGCCGTGCAGGACGCCGGTGATCCAGTTCCAGTAGCGTTCCGCGACCGGTTCGTCGGCGTGGATGTGGCGGGCGAAGGCGGTCACGGCGGCCTTGCTGGGCGGCGGTTGCCGGGAGGTGGCGAAGTTGGCGACCGGGTCCCCGGAGTTGACGACGACCAGGAAGACGATGAACGTCGAGACGATCAGGACGGGTATGGAGACGAGGATGCGGCGCACGGTGTAGGCGAGCATGCGGTCTTCTCTCGCGGAGGCCCGGCCCCGGGGTCTCCGGGGCCGGGAATCGGTCCGGCTGGTCGTCGGGCTACTTCTTGAGGCCCCACTCGCCGACGTTGTACGGCGGTCCGACGTTGGTGGAGTTGTTGCGCATGTTGACGAACCGGGTCTGCACCGCGAGGAAGGTGGGTTTCTGGTAGAGCGGCAGCACGTAGGCGTCGTTGACCATGATCTGGTCGGCCTGGTTGAGCAGGGCGGCGGCCTTGGTCTGGTCGGTCTCGCCGATGGCCGTGCTGATCAGGGAGTCGACCTGCTTGTTGCTGTAGCCGCCGTAGTTGCCGCCGGCTCCGGTCGTCCACAGCTGCTGGGCGCCGCTGATCGCGAACGGCGAGGCGACCCAGGCGAAGACGATGATGTCGTACTGGTGACCGGCGAGGACCGTGCCGAGGTCGGCGGCGCCGATCGGCTTGATCGTGACCTTGATCCCCAGGTTGGCGAGGTCGCTCTGCAGGATCTGGCACTCGCTCTGCCGGATCTGGTTGCCCGTGGTGTAGCGGCAGTCGAAGGGTCCGACGGTCTTGCCGTCCGGGGTCTTCAGAGCGGTGCCGACTCCGGTGAACTTGGCGTCGGTGAGGTACTTCTTGGCCTTGGTGAGGTCACCCGAGCCCTGGCCGCCGGCGCTGACCACGTCCTTGTAACCGGCCGTTCCGGGGACGAAGTTGTGGTTGTACAGCTGCTTCACGCCGGGATCGAACTGGGCGACCGTCTTGGCCATGATGTCCTTGACGCTGATGGCCGTGAACATCGCCTGCCGCAGGGCCAGGTACTTGCCGATCACCGGGTTGTGCAGGTTGAGGTCGAAGTGCTCCCAGGTCAGCCCGCTGCCGATGGTGTAGGTGACGTTGGGGATGGCCTTGACCTGGTTGACGAGGTCGACCTCGGGCTGCGGGTAGATGCCCTGGACCTCGTTGTTGCGCAGCGCGATCGGCTCCTGGGTGGCGTCCGAGATCACCTTGAAGATCAGCCGCTGCAGGGTGGCCTTCTGGCCCGTCCACTTCGGGTCGGGCTCGTAGGTGGCGTGGTCGTTGTCCACCCACTCGGTCATCCGGTACGGGCCCGCGGTCGCGTACTTGGTGGGCGGGTTCTTCTGGAAGTACTGCCAGCCCTGGGTCAGCTGGGCGGCCGTCATGTGAGCCGCGTCGCCGGCCGTGGCACCGGAGACCTTCTCGGCGACGTGCGCCGGGTAGAACGGGTAGCCCGCGCCGAACAGGGACTTCCAGTCGGCGTAGGGTTTGGCCATCACGACGGTGACGGTCTTGCCGTTGTCGGAGCCGGTCACCGACTTGATCCGGTCGTAGCCGGCGGTGCTCTCCGGCAGACAGCCCTTGGTCTGGGTGGAGTCGCTGGCGGGCGGCGGCGGGCAGTCCTTGCCGTCGTTGGTGCGCCAGTAGTAGACGAAGTCGTCGGCGGTGATGGCGGTGCCGTCGTTCCAGGACGCCTTGGGGTTGATCTTGTAGACCAGGGTCTGCGGGCTTGCGCTGGTCTGGGTCGCCGAGGTCACCAGATCGGTGTTGAGCTTGACGCTGAAGTCCGGCTGCGGGACGTACACCTGGGGCAGCACGGGGCTCAGCGCCTCGGCGTTCTCGAAGGTGTTGCCGTTGGTGTCCTGTACGTTCCACTGCTGGATGTTCTTCTCGATGACGTAGGTGAAGGTACCGCCGGCCTTGGTGGTGCCGGAGTTGCAGGTGTCGGCCTTGCCCTGGGTGGCGCAGGACGTGAGGCCGGCGGAGGTGCCCTTGCCGCCACTGCCCCCGCCGCCTCCCCCGCTGCTGCAGGCGGCGAGCGCCAGGACGAGCCCGGCGGTCAGTGCGAGGCCCCTCGTGAGGGCCGAAGAGTGCGCGCGCATGTCCCTCCTTCAGCCGGTCGTTGTCCGGCCTGTGCACGGCGGCCAGCGGCCGCGAGGAAGTTGAGCTGCGCACCGACGGTAGAACGTCTGTGTACCTCCTTCACGTTCTTGTTCATACCGGGACGGCGACAATTCACCCTCGTTTCCCCCTAGGAACCTTCCACCCCGTGCAAAGTCCCCTACACACGCCCCCGAAATGCCAAAGTCCCCGCCAACATCATTGATGCGGCGAGGACTTGACGGACTTTCAGGGAATGTCAACCGACCGGGACTCCGGCCTCCAGGTAGAGCGCCGCACCTCGCTCGCGGGCCCGCAGCGCCCAGCGCAGCCGCTCGTAACGCACCGAGGGCAGCAGGTCGGCGGCCTCCTGCTCGGTGACGAACCGCCAGTCCCGCAGTTCCGGCCCCGGCAGCACCAGCCGCCGTGCCTCGGCGGAGTCGAGCCGGCCGCCGTCGAAGAGCAGGCGCAGGCCGCCGTAGCGGGGTGGCGCGGGCTGCTCCCAGTCGACGACGAGCAGCCCCGGCAGTTCCTCCAGCCGGATCCCGGTCTCCTCCTCGACCTCCCGCACGCCCGCCCGAGCGGGGGCCTCACCGGGCTCGACGACACCGCCGGGGAACTCCCAGCCGGCCTTGTAGGTGGGGTCCACGAGGAGGACGCGGTTGTGTTCGTCGAAGAGGAGGACGCCTGCGGCGACGGTCTCGGCGGTGGGTTCGGGGGTTTGTACTATGTCACATACCGCGGCTTCGCCACTGCCCACCGCCTCCGCGACCCGCACCGCCGTCTCGTAGGGACTGAGCGCGCTGGTGTCGACGAGATGGGCGTCGGCGCTGATCCAGGAGGCGAGGGCGGTGCGGTAGGGCTCGATCCGGTCGTACGACCACTGCCGGATCCGCATCTCCCCGTCGGGCAGGTCGGGCGGGATCTCCCGGTCGGCTATTCGCTCGCGCAGGATCGTTTCCGCCGGGGTGAGGCACAGGTGCCGGACCGCGATCCGGCGCGCGGCGAGGCCGCCGAAGATCTCGTCGCGGTACTCCTGGCGCAGCAGCGTCATCGGAACCACCAGGGTTCCGCCCAGCTCCGCGAGCATCGCGGCCGCCGTGTCGATCACCAGCCGGCGCCAGATCGGCAGATCCTGGAAGTCGCCGGCCTCGGCGAGGTGCTTCGCCGGCAGCAGGTGTGTCAGCGCCCCGCCGATGAGCTCGGGGTCGAAGAGCGTGCTGTTCGGGATCAGTTCGATCAGTTCACGTGCGGTGGTGGTCTTACCCGCACCGAACGCGCCGTTGACCCAGACGATCACGGACTCCCCCTCTTCTGTTGGCCCCCTGTGGCTTGCCCGCTCCACACTGCCACGGAAACCAGTTCCCGTTGAGGGCGCGCAATCGACAGTGCCGGCGTCCGCCGCCCGGAACACCGGCACTGTCGTCCACTCGGGCTCCGCCGGGCTACTCCTGCCCCAGGAAGTCCGGGTCGGTCTGGAAGCTGTCCTCGCCGACGACGTGGCCGACGTGCTCCAGGGTGTCCGAGACGTACAGGTCGCCGAGCGGGCCTTCGTCGGCCGCGTGGGACGGGGTGATGGCGGCCACGACGAATCCGGTGGCCAGGCTGGCGATGGCGAGCATGCTGCGCTTCTTCATGCCCGTCTCAACTGCGCCGGCGGCCGGGGGTCACGGGCGTACCCGCGAGGGGAGCAATGCGGCACGCCCGAGCGGGGACCGGGCGTGCCGGGGCCCCGGACACCGGACGGCGCGAATCGCTGCGGCCTGGACGGCAGCCGGTCCGGCGAGCCCGGCCGGGCCGCCGCGCGCACCCCGCCGGTCACCGGCCCCGGCGGTACCCCGGCCCGGAGGGTTCCGGTGCCGCCGGCCGGCTGCGCCCTGCCCGAGCGCCGGCCGGCGTCCGGCCGCTCCCGCGGGGCGCCGAGTGCGAGCGCACCGCCGCCCGCGGCCCGGTCGGCCGGGCCTGAACCCCGGCCGACCGGGCCTGAACGTTCCTGCGCGGCCTGACGACCGCCGTCGGACCGCTGTCAGACCCCCGCCGCCTCCGCGTCCGGCCTGGCGGCCAGCGCGGCCGCGGCGGCGCCCACCAGGCCCGCGTCCGTACCCATCTGCGCCGGTACGACCGTGAGTCGCTGGACGAAGGAGAGGGTCGCGTAGTCGGTGAGGGCCTTGCGCAGAGGCGTGAAGAGGATGTCCCCCGCCTTGCCGACGCCTCCGCCGATCACCGCGATGTCGATCTCGACCAGGGTCGCGGTGGCCGCGATCCCGGCCGCGAGCGCCTGGGCGGCCCGCTCGAAGGAGGCCACCGCGACGGGGTCGCCGGACCGGGCCGCGGCCGCCACCGCCGCCGCCGAGGTGTCGCCGTCGGGACCCGGCTGCCAGCCGCCCTCCAGGGCGCGCCGGGCGATATTGGGGCCGCTGGCGATGCGCTCGACGCAGCCGCGCGACCCGCAGGGGCAGGGATCCCCGTCGAGGTCGACGCTGATGTGGCCGATGTGGCCGGCGTTGCCGGTCGGGCCGGGGTGCAGCCTGCCGCCGAGCACCAGGCCGCCGCCGACGCCCGTCGAGACCACCATGCACAGCGCGTTGTCGTGGCCGCGGGCCGCGCCCTGCCAGTGTTCGGCCGCCGTGATCGCGACGCCGTCGCCGATCAGCTCGACCGGCAGCCCGCCGGTGGCCGCCCGCACCCGCTCGACGAGCGGATACTCCCGCCAGCCGGGCACGTTGACCGGGCTCACGGTGCCGGCGGAGGCGTCCACCGGGCCCGCGCTGCCGATCCCGAGCGAGCGGGCGCGCCCCCACAGCGGTGAACCGGCGAGTTCGCCGACCACCTCCTCGACGGCCCGCATGACCGTCTCGCCGTCCTGCTGGGCGGGTGTGGCGCGCTGGGCGCGCGCCTGGATCCGTCCGTGACCGTCCACCAGCGCGCCGGCGATCTTGGTGCCGCCGATGTCGAGGGCCGCCACGAGGTCGGTGTGCATCAGAGTCAGTTCTCCCCGTCAACCATGAGTAGCCGAGTGACACAACAGGCCGGTCAAGCGGTGGGGACGCAGGCCGGAGATTGCGGTGGACAGTCTCCCTTGCATCTGACAACGTTGTCCAGGCTCTATGCTCGACGCCACATCCTCATACAAACCCACGAGCCTGTGTATCCCTGATACAAACCCATGAGCCCAGACGCGATTCATGAGCCCATGCATCCCGTGGACGACAGGACAGGACGCCGCATCGTGCCCGACACCTCCCGCCGCGCAGACCGTCTCCCCGGCTCCCGTTACGGGACCCGGCCGACGATGAAGGACGTGGCGGCGCGGGCCGGGGTGGGCCTCAAGACGGTGTCGAGGGTGGTCAACGGCGAGCCCGGGGTGACCCCGGACACCGAGCGCCGGGTGCAGGAGGCGATCGACGCGCTGGGCTTCCGCCGCAACGACAGCGCGCGGGTGCTGCGCAAGGGCCGTACCGCGAGCATCGGCCTGGTCCTGGAGGACCTCGCCGACCCGTTCTACGGCCCGCTGAGCCGCGCGGTGGAGGAAGTGGCCCGAGCGCACGGGGCGTTGCTCATCAACGGGTCCAGCGCCGAGGACCCGGAGCGGGAGCAGGAACTGGCGCTGGCACTGTGCGCGCGGCGGGTGGACGGCCTGGTGGTGATCCCGGCCGGGGACGACCACCGGTACCTGGAGCCGGAGATCAGGGCGGGCGTGGCGACGGTGTTCGTGGACCGCCCGGCCGGGATGATCGACGCGGACGTGGTGCTGTCCGACAGCTACGGCGGCGCCCGGGACGGGGTCGCCCACCTGATCGCGCACGGCCACCGCCGGATCGGGTTCATCGGCGACATGCCCCGGATCCACACGGCGGTCGAGCGGTTGCGCGGTTACCAGACGGCGATGGAGGACGCCGGGATAGCCGTCGAGGCCGCGTGGACCTCCCTCGGCGTGACGGACCCGGAGCGGGTGCGCCGGGCCGCCGAGGAGATGCTGTCGGGGCCGGAACCGATCACGGCGATCTTCGCGGGCAACAACCGTGTCACCGTCACCGTGATCCGCGTCCTCGCCGAGCAGTCCCGCCCGGTCGCGCTCGTCGGGTTCGACGACATCGAACTCGCCGAACTGCTGCACCCGGGCCTCACGGTCGTCGCCCAGGACGCGGCCCTGCTCGGCCGCACGGCCGCCGAACGGCTCTTCCGCCAGCTGGACGGCACCCTCATGGCACCCGAGCGCATCGAGCTGCCGACCAGGCTGATCACTCGCGGCTCGGGCGAACTGCCCCCGGCGGACTGAGCCGCGCATGACGGACCGGACGCTCACGGGACCGAGCCGCCACAGGGCCGCCGGCCGGGAGTTCGCCGGAACGAGCCGCCCGTGACCGGCCGTACGCTCGCCGAGCTGGGCCTCGACGAGGCGCCGCGCGACCATCCGCTGACCTACCCCGGTGTCTGGCCGGCCGACTCCGGGCTTCTCGACGGCGACCGGCTGCTGCCGCTCGGGCGTCTGGTGCACGACGAGGACCGGGTGCCGGTGCTCGCGGTCGGCTCCAACGCCTCACCCGCCCAGCTCCAGCACAAGATGGCCGAGTTCGGTGTCACCGGTGCCATCCCCATGGTGCGCGCCCGGGTGCGCGGCCTCGACGTCGGCGTCTCCGCGCATGTCAGCCGCCTCGGCTATGTCTCGGCGTCCCCGGTCGCGTCCCCTTCGGCGGTCCGGGAGTTGTTCGTCCTCTGGCTGGACGGGCGGCAGCTGGACGTGATCGACGCGAGCGAGGGCGTACCGCTGCCGCACGGCAACTTCGTCCGGGCCTGGCTGCCCGCCCCCGCCGTCCGCGCCACTCTCGCGGACGGCACGACGCTCCCGGGCGTGCACGCGTACGTCAACCGGCACGGCGTGCTGCACGACGGCACCGGCGCGCCCCGCCGCCACCCCGGCGAGCGCACCCTGCTCACCGAACTCCTCGCGGAGTCGGCCGAGTTGAGGGAGCTGTTCGGTGGCACGCCGGAGCAGTTCTGCACGCGGGCGCGAGCCGACGCGGCGCTGTGCGGGCGGGGCACCCGGCTGTTCGCGGAACGGCAGTGGGCGGTCGCGTCGGGGCTGGAGCGGTACGTCCGTGCTCAGCAGACGGGAAGTCCGGGGAGCGGCTCGTCGTTCGTGCCGCCCTTGATGTAGACGTCGCTGATGTACACGCCGGTGTTGCCCTTGTCGTCGTCGGTCTCGGCCCACCAGACGTTGGTCCGCCGGCCGTGGGTCTCCCGGCGGCCCAGGTCGGCCTGACAGTAGAACGAGTGAACGCCCTGGCGGACCTTGCCGACCTTGACGCCGTCGGCGGTGTAGGACTTGGCGCCGCCACTGCGCACCTGGCAGGTGTACGTGCCGTCTCCCACGGGCGCACAGACCGGGACGGGGGTGGCGGATGCGGTGGCCGAAGCCGTCGCGGTGGCGGGGGCGGTGGCACCGGCGGTGCCGGAACCGCCGGAGGGGCTGGGGCCGGTGGTCTGCGCCCCGGACGGTGTGGCGGCGGCGCCGTCCGCCGGTCCCGCCGGTCCGCCCCCGGCGGCGTGCGTGGCGCTGCCGGCCGGTACGGTGCCCGTCTCCACGCCCTGCCCCACGGGATCGGCCCCGGCCGGGTGCCCGGCACCGGTGCCGCGGGCGCTCTCCGAAGCGCCGGCCGGCGTCGGGGCGGGCGGCCCCGCGTCCGTCTTCGCCGTCTGCCCCCGGTCGTTGCGTAACGCGACGGTCAGGCCGGTCGCCGTGAGGACGACGGCGACGGCCACCACGACGAGCAGCCGGGCGCGGCGGCGGGTGCGGCCCGGCCGGGTGGGGCTCATCGGGCCGTCCGGGCTGCCGGGCA
Source organism: Streptomyces sp. NPDC090499 (assembly GCF_044769305.1). Taxonomy (NCBI): domain Bacteria; kingdom Bacillati; phylum Actinomycetota; class Actinomycetes; order Kitasatosporales; family Streptomycetaceae; genus Streptomyces; species Streptomyces sp. NPDC090499. The sequence continues at coordinate 3,859 of NZ_JBIVXP010000033.1, read as the reverse complement.
CCGGCTCTAATCTTCGGGCGGGCACCAGCTCGGCACCCGGGGTCCCGGCTCCCGTGACGAGTCCGGCGGCGGGTACCGGGGCGAGCTGTCCGACATGCTCCGGGGCGGGCCCGCATTCCGCCGACGGCGCCGCCGGCTCGGCCCCGCTCTCCGGCCGCTCGGGCTCCGGCCGCTCGGGCTCCGGCCGCTCGGGCTCCCGCTCCCGCAGGACCGTCGTCGGCGTGTCCGGGACCGGTTCCCGCGCCACCGCCCGCAGCAGCGCGCAGGCCTCCTCGGCGTCCGGGCGGGCGTCGGGGAGCTTGTCCATCAGGCGCCGCAGCACGGGCGCGAGCGGGCCGGCCCTGCGGGGCTCCGGGAGGGGCTCGTCGACGATCGCGGTGAGCGTCGAGAAGGTGGACGTACGGCCGAACGGCGAGGCGCCCTCCACGGCCGCGTACAGGGCGGCGCCGAGGGCCCAGATGTCGGAGGCCGGGCCGGGGGCCGCGCCCTTGGCCCGCTCGGGCGCCAGGTAGTCGAGGGAACCGACGAGTTCGCCGCTGCCGGTCAGCTGGGTGGCGGAGCCGTCGCCGGGATCCGCCATGGTGGCGATGCCGAAGTCGGTGAGGACGACCCGGCCCGAGCGGTCGAGGAGGATGTTGCCGGGCTTGACGTCGCGGTGCAGGACGCCGACCCGGTGGGCCGCGGCCAGGGCGTCCATGACCTCGGCGCCGACGCGGGCGGCCTCCTGCGCCCCGAGCGTGCCGTGCTCGCGCAGCAGGTCGTCCAGGGAGGGTCCGTCGACCAGTTCCATGACGATCAGCGGGCGGCCGTCGACCTCGGCGATGTCGTGCACGACGACCACCCCGGGGTGCCGCACCCGGGCGGCGGCCCGCGCCTCGCGCTGCATCCGCAGCCGCAGGTCGGCGAGTTCGGGTGCGGCGCTGTCGGTGTAGGCGCGCAGTTCCTTCACGGCGACCTCGCGGCCGAGGACCTCGTCGACGGCGCGCCACACCACACCCATACCACCGCGCCCGAGCCTGGCCACGACCCGGTACCGCCCTGCCAGCAGGCGACCGGTCCCGTCAGCCTGTCCGTACGAACCCGACACCGCAGCCCCGATCCTGTGAAACCCGTCCGTGAATGGCGCACCAGAGTACGGGGCAGTGACAGGGTCGGTTCAAGTCGACTGGAAAAGCTGTGACTTGACCGGTACGCGCTACTTCCCAAAGGCCGTCAGGTCGCCGCGCCGGGGCACCGCGAAGCCCTCCAGATCGGCCCGGGTCAGCCCGGTCAGCCGGGCCACCTCGCCGTTGTCGAGGGCGCCGCAGTCCAGCCCACGCAGCAGGTAGCCGCTGAGCGCCTTGGCGGTGGCGGGCTCGTCCATGACGTCGCCGCCGGCGCGGCCGGCGTACCGGGCGAGCCGGGCGGCCGCCTGCTCCAGGCCCTCGCGGTAGAACGCGAACACGGCCGCGTACCGGGTCGGCAGGTGGCCGGGGTGCATGTCCCAGCCCTGGTAGTAGGCGCGGGCCAGGGCGCGCCGGGTGAGGCCGTAGTGCAGCCGCCAGGCGTCGTGCACCTTGGCCGTCGGGCCGACGGGCAGGACGTTGGTGGAGCCGTCCGACACGCGTACGCCCGTACCGGCGGCGGCGACCTGCATGACCGCCTTGGCGTGGTCGGCGGCCGGGTGGTCGCTCGCCTGGTGGGCGGCGGAGACCCCGAGGCAGGCGCTGTAGTCGAAGGTGCCGTAGTGCAGTCCGGTGGCGCGGCCCTCGGCGGCCTGGATCATCCGGGCGACGGTGGCGGTGCCGTCGGTGGCGAGGATGGACTGGCTGGTCTCGATCTGGATCTCGAAGCCGATCCGGCCGGGCTCCAGTCCGTGCGCCTTCTCGAAGGCCTCCAGGAGCCGCACCATCGCGGTGACCTGTTCGGGGTAGGTCACCTTGGGCAGGGTCAGCACGAGTCCCGCGGGCAGTGGCCCGGCCGCGATCAGCCCGGTGAGGAAGATGTCGAGGGTGCGGATGCCCCGGTCGCGCACCGGCGCCTCCATGCACTTCATCCGGATGCCCATGTACGGCGCGGCCGTGCCCTCGGCGTACGCCTCGGCGATCAGCCGGGCGGCGCGGGCGGCGGTCTCGTCCTCCTCGGCGTCGGGGCGGGGGCCGTAGCCGTCCTCGAAGTCGACGCGCAGGTCTTCCACCGGCTCCCGCTCCAGTTTGGCGCGGACCCGGGAGTGGACCGGCTCGGCGAGGTCGTCGGGCAGGCCGAGGACGGCGGCGAAGGCGGCGGCGTCGGGGGCGTGTTCGTCGAGGGCGGCGAGGGCCCGGTCGCCCCAGGAGCGGATCGTGCCGGCCGTGAAGGCGTCGCCGGGGACGTACACGGTGTGGACGGGCTGCCGGGTCCCCGGATCACCCGGATAGCGGCGCTCCAGTTCGGCGTCGACGGGTGCGAGGGAGGCGCTGATCCCCTCGCTGACGGCGCCCGCGAGGCTCGTCGCCACCTTCTCCTGCCGGCCCTGGCCCATCCCGCACCCTCCTGTTTTCCACTGTACGGAATCAACAATCCGTTGAATGAAGGTATCCGGGTGCCGTCGGGGCGGTCAACACCGTGTCCACGGGCCGACACGCCCCCATCTGGGCATGTTCACGCTCATCACACTCCTGGGTATCACACTGCTCAACGCCCGCCCGTCCGGCTTGTGCCCCCTGAAGGAGCCGTCGTGCCGAACCAGCGCCGAGTCACCCGCCGGCTGGGACTGCAGGCCCTGTTGGCCGCAGCGGTCACCGTGCCCCTCTCCAGTGCCGCGATCACCACCTCGTCCGCCTCCTCCGTCTCCGCCGCCGGCTCGCGGGCCCGCCGGGTCGCGACCCTCGCGGCACCGGCGCGGCCGGCCCCCCGCCTCGACGTCATGACCTTCAACCTGCGGTACGCCAGCACCGCCGAGCCCAACAGCTGGGCCGACCGCCGCCCGGTGATGGCCGAACTGCTCCGCCGCGCACAGCCCCAGGTCATGGGCACCCAGGAAGGCCTCTACCAGCAGCTGCGCGACATCGACAGCGACCTCGGACCGCACTACGACTGGGTCGGCACCGGCCGCGAGGGCGGCAGCCGGGACGAGTCGACCGCCGTCTACTACGACCTGCGGCGCCTGGAACCCCTGGAGCACTACACCTTCTGGCTCTCCGACACCCCCGAGGTCATCCGCTCCAACACCTGGGGCGCCGCCTTCCCCCGCATCGTCACCTGGGTCCGCTTCCGGGACCTTGCCGACGACGGGCGGGAGTTCTACGTCGCCAACACCCACTTCGACCAGAAGAGCCAGTACGCCCGCGAGCGCAGCGCCACGCTCCTGGTGAAGCGGATCGCGGAGTTCGACCGGCGGCTGCCCGTGGTGGTGACCGGCGACTTCAACGCCTACGCCCACAAGAACCGGGCCTACGACACCCTGGTGGACTCGGGGCTCGTCGACACCTGGGACGCGGCGGAGCACCGCGGCCCGCAGTACGCGACCTTCCACGGCTACCACCGCCTCAAGCCGGACGGCGACCGGATCGACTGGATCCTGACCTCACCGGGGGTGACCACGCATCAGGCGTCGATGGACACCTTCTCGATGCACGGTCAGTTCCCGAGCGACCACCTGCCCGTGCAGGTCTCCCTGAGCCTGCGCTGAACCGAGGCGGTGCCTGCACGGCGAGGCCCCCGCGACCGGTGTCGGTCACGGGGGCCTCGGACTGCCCGGCGGCGGTGATCAGCCCTTGCGGGCCTTGACCTCCTCGGTCAGCTGCGGGACGACGTCGAAGAGGTCGCCGACCACGCCGAAGTCGACCAGCTCGAAGATCGGGGCCTCGGCGTCCTTGTTGACGGCCACGATCGTCTTGGA
>NZ_JBIVXP010000032.1:0-60613 GCF_044769305.1 Streptomyces sp. NPDC090499 | reverse complement strand
GAAGACCAGAAGACCAGACGCCCGGCGGCCCACAGCCACCCGGCACCCAGCCCTGCCCACGATCGCCCTGACCTGCACCTATTTACGCGTCAGAGCCGATCCGCACACGCAGAGAGTCGGTAAAGTCGACCTGGGCCAGGGCCTCCTTCTTCGTCAAAGCCGGCAGGGCAGTCGGGGAGGGCGAAGCGCTGGGGGCGGTCTTGACCGTGGTGCTGGCGTTGTTGCTGGTGGTGCAGGCGGTGGCGGTGAGAGCGGCCGTGATGGTGGCGGCGAGCACGGCCGTGGTGCGGCGGGCGAGGGTGTGCTGGGGGATGTGGTGCTCCGGGTGCGTACGGTCAGTGGGTTCGGGTGGGGGCCGCGGATGCCGCAGGCGCGGGTGGCGCGGCAGGGGGTGGGGGCCGGGTGTCGGCGGCGGTCCGCAGGTGCTTCGCGGCGTCGGCGAGATGCGTTCGGGTCTGTGCGATGCGGTTGGCGAGATGCCGGTGGCCGGTGGTCATCGCGCGGGCCCGGCCGGGGCTCGGCGCTTGGTGGCTGAGGTCGGCGAGAGTGCCGAGCACGTGGATGGCGGCACCGAGCGAGGCGAGCGCGGCACCGGCAGGCTCGGCCGCGCGGGCGAGTCCGCCGGCGAGGCGGCGCTGGGCGGCCGTGACCTGGGAGGGGTAGCGGTCGGCAGCCCGGTGGCGCACTGCGTGCTGGCCGGCCAGGTAGCCCAGCAGACGGGCCAGGTGGCGGACTTCGTCGTCCAGGAGGTCACTGAGCACCGGGTCCGCGCGGATCTGGTCGGGCAGCGGGAGCTGGTCGGCGATGGAGTTGAGCCGGTCGGCCACGTCGTGCAGCAGCATCCGCTCGTCGAGGTCGCTGACGGCTTCAGCAGGCATCAGAGGGCTACCGCCGAGCCGCTGAGGGTGTGCCCGGAGCCGGGGGCCGGCGCGGGGGCGCGGCATGCCGGGCGCCGGGTGGTGGGGGTGGCGTGGCGGAAGGTGACGCCGATGCCCTGAGCGGTCAGCTGCCGGACGGCGGCCTCGGCCAGCAAGGTCGTGCGGTTCGGCGGCACGGGCTTTGCGAAGGTCATCGGCTGGGGCCGCCCGGCGGAGCCGGGGGCGGGGGCGGCAGCGTTCCGCGAACGGTGCGGGCGCGTTGCGTGAGCGGGGCGGAATCCGGTGGCGGGTCGTAGTGCGCCCGGAGGATCTTCAGGTCGGCTTCGGCTGCCATCGCGAGCGCGGACGAAATACGGCTGGCTGCGTCGCGCAGCAGCTTCGGCGGCGACCCGGTCTCCGCGCCGCGGTTCTGGTTCTTCCAGCGGGCGGCCAGGGCCAGGTGGTCGATGACCTCGGCGAGGAACGGCTCGACCGTGTCCAGCAGCGCGTTGAGGACGGTGCTGAACTCGGCCGGCGTGTCGGCGGCGTCCAGTGCCTGCCGGTACGGGCTCAGGTCCGGGACGGGGAGCGGCGCGGCTGTCAGCGCATGCCGGGCGCGGAAGTCTTCTGCGTCGCGCTTGGCCCATCGGTGCAGGTCGTCTGCGGTGGCCGAGCCGGTCTGGTGGGCGCGGATCTGCTCCGCGGTGCGACCGACGTTGTCGTACAGCTCGAAATCGGGGTGCTGCAGGAGTAACTCCGGAGAATCGAAAGGGGGCGTTGTGGTCGTCGTTTCGGGCGGGGCTGTCGTCACGAGCGGTGGTGCCTACGGGGCGAGGCCCGGGAGGGAGGCGCGAGTGCTTTCACGGCGCCGCTCACCGGCTGGGGAGCTCCGTGTGCGGTCCGTGGCGATGAGGGGCCCGGCGTTCTGTCCCGCGGTGGGGTTTCGGGGATACCGCCGAGGAGGGAGGGGCGGTCGCCGAGGTCGCGGAGCCAGCTCAGGAGCTTGGGCAGGTTCTTGTCGGGCCCGTAGGCGAGGTAGGTTCCGTCGGCGGTGTCGCAGCCGAACCACTCGGCGATCCCGAGTCGGATCCGGGAGTTGACGCGGCCCATGTGCACGTTCTTGCCGAGTCCCTTCGCCTCCCGTGCCAACCGCTCGGCGACCGGGCCGAGTTTCCACTCGGTCGATCCGGCCAGGAAGAGGACGTCGAAGGCATCCCACGGCAGCAGACCGGGCGCATCGCATCCGTCCTGTGCCGCGTAGGCGGCGGGAACGCCCAGTTCGCGGATGCGGGCCAGCCAGGGCAGGGACTCGATCAGGGTGCCGGCTGCGTCGAACGGCTCATCCGGGGCGAGCGCCCACAGACACCGGTCAGGCCCGTACCGGTCGACGGTGCGGCTCAGCCATGCGAACCATGCCTCGGTGCCCGGCCAGTAGCGGCCTTTGCCGTCGCTGCCGAACTTCGAGTTGTCACACGCGTACAGGGTGCCCTCGGGGATGCGGCTGCCTTGCGCGGGCGTGGTCATACAGCCGATGCGCCCGGCGCTCATCGCAGCCCGGATGTCAGGCCCCGAGGGAGTGCCGAGATACAGCACCGCCCACCTCCCGGACGGACGGAGCGCGGGTCCGCCGGGCTGTGGAAACCCGTGGGCGAGAAGGAGGGGGAGGGATGGTGCTCTGCGGACGTGTCCGGGTTCGGGTCACCGGCTCTTCGGGCGGCCCGGCCGGGTGCGAGGCGTGACCGGTACGGGGAGGTGGCTGGACGAGACGGGGTGGGGCAGCAGCCCGAGCCGGCCGAGGCGGTGGTCGATAGCCGCCACTAGAGGCTGGGTGCTACCGCCGTGGCGGGCCTCGGGCCGCTGCGAGGCACCGGGGTCGTCGGAGGGGGCCGAGTCGTAGAGGACCTCGAAGAGGCTCTGGTCGTCAGGGTGCTCGCGGGTCACGATCCAGCCCTCGGGGTCGCCGGGCGGGCGCTCGGAGGGCGGCTCCTGCGGCGGGCTGATGATCAGGTAGCTGCCGTCGGGGAGGGCCACGCGCACGATGTAGGCGCTGAGGCCGAACTCGATGTCGCACTCCAGCCCGCGCTCTCGCAGCGGCGTGGTGATGTGCGCGTGGCGGCGCCACAACTCCTGCCACCACGGGGTGTCCACGTTGCGATGGTCGGGAAGCGGCGCGAGCGGAGCCGCGCGGCGGGCGTCTGGAGTGCTCTGCTGGTCAGCGGCCACGGTTCCGCCTGCGGGAGGCCGTCGGGCGGTGGGACGGAGGTATCCGGCGAGCGGGGACGGCTTGCGGCTTCGGCACCGGACTGAAATCGAGTTCGTACTCGTCGCAGACGGCGATCAGGCCGTGCTCCATCTGAGCTTCGCGCTCGGCGATCTGTGCCATGAGGTCGTCGTGCTCGGCCTGGCAGTGCTGGTAGTTGGCCCAGTCGGCGTCGCTGAAGTGGGCGGGGCGGTTCAGAGGACTCCTTGAAGGGGCGGGGGTCGGCCCGGGTCAGCGGTGGCGACCGCCCGGTTTGGGCGGCACCGGGCTCTGGCGGGGGGAGGGCGTGAGGAAGAAGCGGTGGAAGTCGAGGTGGTCGGTGAGTTCCTGGACTGCGTCACCGACTGACTCCGACGCGCGCCGCAGACAGGAACGCGCCGTCGCGTGTTCGATGACCATGCGGTTGTCCCGGAAGTATCTGTCGTTCTCGCTGTGCGACCGGGGCAGTGAGAGCGCGGTCTGCGCGGTCTCGGCGAAGTGCGGTACGGCCTGGCTCGACAGGGTGACCGCGGACGCCAGATGGGCGAGGACGGCGCTGCCAGCACGGTTCTGGCTGGAGGTGGTCCGGGCGAAGTCGGCGGTCAGCTGGACGACATCACGGGCGAGAGCCTGCGCGTCGGTGACGTGCCGGAGCAGCGCGGTGAAGGACGGCGAGGCCAGGACATGACCGGTGTCGTCCAGCAACTCCCACTGCTCGAACGCGCCGGAGAGTTTGCCCCTGACGGCGTTGAGCGCGTCGATGAGGTGGAGGGTGGTGGCGCGCGGGATCAATTCACGCTGGATATCAGGTTTCATGAGCTTTTGCAGCCTTTATACTCATTCGAGTGTCGGTGTCGAAGAGCGCCAGCTCGTGGTTGTGCAGGAGGTGCTGCACGATGAAAGATCGTCCGGCGACTTTCCACAGGCCGCGCCCTCGGTTGAGGTGGGCGATGGCGTCCATCTCGACGGAGGTCAGGCCGAGCAGGGAGGCCGAGGCGTGGAGTTGGTCGGTCTCCTGGCGGTAGATGATGCGGGTGGAGCAGTCGGCGAGGAGTCCCTCGGCCAGTGCGCGGCCCTGTGATCCGGCGTCGCCGGCGGTGAGCAGGTCGGACAGCCGGTGGATGACCATGAGGTTGGCGATGCCGAGGCCGCGGGAGAGTTTCCACTGGGCCTGCATGCGCTGGAGCAGTCCGACGTGCCGCATCAGCCGCCATGCCTCGTCGTACACGATCCAGCGCCGGCCACCGTTCGGATCGGAGAGGGCGGACTCCATCCAGGCGCTCGCGCAGGTCATAGCCAGGACGAGGGCGGTGTCGTCCCCGGACCCGCCGAGCCTGGACAGGTCGATGGTGAGCATCGGCGCGGTCGGGTCGAAGGCCACGGTGGAGGGGGCGTCGAACATGCCGGCCAGGTCGCCGTGGACCAGGCGCCGCATGGCGTGGGCCAGGTCGCGGGCGGCATCGCCGAGTTGGCCCGACATCATTCCGGCGGCCTCGTCGAGCGCCAGAGGGTTGTTGAGGGCGGCGGCGACGTCGCCCAGGAGCGGGGTGCGGCTGGTGGCCTCGGCGTGGGTGACGACGGCGTCGAGGGCGACGTCCAGGGCGGTGTGCTCCATGGGCATCAGGTCCCGTCCCAGGACGGTGCGGGCCAGGGAGCCGAGCAGGAGCAGGCGTCGTTTGCGGATCTCGCCGCCCCAGTCCGCCTCCGGCACGCTCTCCGGGCGGGGCGCAGCGTCCAGGGGGTTCAGTCTGCCGGGCAGTCCGGGACCGAGGGCGACGGACCGGCCGCCGAGGGCCTGTGCGACCGGCGTCCACTCGCCCTTCGGGTCGCACGGCACGTAGACGCGGTACCCGAAGGCCACCGAGCGCAGCGCGAAGGACTTGGCCAGGGCGCTCTTGCCCTGCCCGATGACCCCGGCGAGCAGCAGGTTGGGGTTGGTGAACCCCTCGACCTTGCCGTACAGAGCGAATGGGTCGAAGACGAACGACGCTTCGGCGTGGATGTCGCGGCCGATGTAGATGCCCTCGGCGCCGAGTCCGCCTTCGGCGAGGAAGGGATAGGCGCCGGCCGCGATCGCGGTGGTCATGCGGTGGGCGGGGAGTCTCAGCCGGTTCCCGCGAGCGGAAGCGGGCCCGGGGCGTCCGTTCGGCGGGTGGATCGGGGCGGGCATCCGGTGCTGGGCGACCATTCCCTCGTCCTGGTGGGCGCTGGCTTCGGCGCGGGCCTTGGCGGTGGCCTCGGCAACCTGGCGACGGGCGGCCTTGCGGCTGGCGCGGTCGGCGCCGTGCGGGGTGAACAAGGCAGTGGCGGAGGCGCGGCGGGCGGGCCGGTGGCTCAACGGGGGCCCTCGATTCGGCGGGTGGTGCTCATCGCGCGCAGGCCGTGGTGTGCGGGCGGAGGTCGGTGGGGGTGGTCTTGCGGCGCAGGACGTGCCCGGCGGCGAGGTGGCGCTGGCAGATCGTCAGCTCGGGCGGGCCCTCGGGCAGCCGTTCTGGACGGCACGCGCTGGCCTCGGCCTCTTCCGCTGCGGTGTCGGCGGGCAGCAGGTGGAAGGCGGAGTGGACCTCGCTGGTGGCCTGCCAGAGGCGGGTGTGCGCGGTGGCCAGGTGACGGCCGGCGGTGGGGTACGGCGGCCGGGTGTTTTCGGCGAGGTGGTCCAGGAGGTGGAGCAGGGCGGTGAGGTGGGCGTGGAGCACGTCCAGGTGCAGACGGTCCGCTCGCTGGGGCGGGGCCGCGTCCGGCGAGGCAAGGGACCGGGTGTGGTGGCGGATTCCGGCGCTCGCGGCGCGGAGGTAGGGGTGCGCGTCGGGCGGGGGTGTGCGAGGGGGCAAGAGCGGTGATCCTTCCTGCCGGGAGGCAGGGGGTGGCGATGGGCGGTCCGGTCCTGGATGAGTCAAGGGGCCGGAGGCCGGGGACGGCCCTGGCTCACAGGGCGGTGCGGGCCAGCGGGAGCGCGGCGAGCGCGAAAGCGTCCGGCTGCTGGTAGTTGAGGCGACGCAAGTCGACGCCGGAGGTGACGGCGTGGGTCTCGATCTGTGCGCAGGCGGCGTCCAGGAGGGCGTCGGTCTCGGCGGTCACGGTGACCAGGCCGGTCAGCGCCACGTCCGCGTGCCCGGCGATGAGCTGGCGTTCGCGGGTTTTGACATCGGCGTACTCGACGGAGTCTTCCTCGCTGTCGACCTGCCCCCGGCGGGCCCGCTCGTTGGCATCGGCGATGATCGCCGCCTTCTTGCGCTGGACGTCCCGCAACGCGGATTCGAGGCCCTGCGGCACGTAGATGAGGGAGAGGCTGCGGCGCACGCCGGCCGTGAACATGATCCCGTGCAGGAACCCGGCCCCCATCTCGGTGCGCGGCCAGTTCTCCACCCAGTAGGTGGCGTGCCGTGCGCTGTCGGTGGCGAGTCGGTCGTACTCCTCGAACTGGACGACAGGCCCGGCAGCGGCGGGGTCGGCCTCGGCGCGGCCGGTCTCGGACCACTGCTGGAGCGCGGCGAGCGCCTTCGGGTCGTAGGCGGTACGGATGACGGCGGCGATCTCCCGCGCGCTCAGCCACCCGGTGACCTGGAGCCCGGCGGTGCGGGCGGCCTGGGCGATGGAAGCGGTGGTCTGCTCCAGGACAGTGAACGCCCCCGGAAGCCCGCCCCCGGCCTGACTGATCAGGCGCCGGGCGGCCTTGAGGTCGAGGGAGATGGCGAGGTAGGTCTCGTGCGGAGCGGCGGCCGGTCCGGCCGAGGCGACCAGTTCGGAGTAGATCTGTCCCGCCACCAGGGTATGCGGCTGCCCGTTCTGTGTCCAGTGCCGGGTGAGGGTGTCGCCGCTGTCGGGAACGGTGCGCTCCAGCACCTGCACGGTGGCGATGTGCCCGGTGCGGGCGATCCCGGCGAGCGCGCGCCCCCAGGCCGTGACGTTGTGGTTCTGGGTGGCGGGGTCGAGGAGCGCGAAGGCACGGCTGGTGACGCGGGCGACGGCGGTCAGCGTCTGCCGGTGCGGGTCGTGAACGGCCGCGGCGCCGTTGGCGGAATCGCCGGGGGTGACCACCTTCAAGGAGGCGGCGGTACCGGGGAGGTGGAGGACGCCGTCGTGGCGGGGCCGGGTGACGGGCCGGGCGAGCCAGAGGGTCTGGCCGGTGCGGCGGCGGTGCGTGTACCGGGTGACGATCGGCGTCCAGTCGATCAGTGAACGGCCGTGCCGGCGGATCGCGACGAGCGCACCGGCCGTGGCCCACACAGGGGTCAGGGCGACGGCGCCGAGCAGTCCGGTGGAGATCACCGTCATCAGCAGCAGTGCCAGCGTGCAGGAAACGAGGGCGAGTTGGGGCCAGGAGAGGCCGAGGAGGATGCCGCGGCGGGACCGGTGCGGGAACTTCACCGTGACCGGAGCGGGGAGATCAGTCAAAGGGGCGGTCCTGGAGGCGCGGGTGGAACCCGGGGGCGGGAGCGAGCCTGCGCACCCCGCCCCCGGGAGTCGGTCAGGGAATCAGAGGACGGTCGGAGGCGGCAGCGAGGGGCCGCTCGCCCCGGTCGACGAGGCGCTCTGCGTACCGGAGGACGGCGGTGCGCTCTGCGGCGGTGGGGTCGTGGTCGGCGGAGTTGACTGCCATCCGCCGCTCGGCCCGGACGCGGCACTCGTGGCGAATCCACCGGGTCCCGGGCTGCCTCCCACCTGGCCGCTGGTGGCGTCGGACATGCTGGCCGGCGCGGGCTGGACGGCCTTGCCCAGGCCGGACTTGACCGCGTCGCCGCCAGCCGAGACGCCCGTTCCGCCGCTCTGCGATCCCTCCTTGCCTTCGTCGCCGCCGGTCGGGTTGGCGGCGATGTCGCTGGGGAATCCGCCGCCGGCGTCTGGGCCCTGCGGTGCGGCACCCGCGCCGGCGGCAGCGCCACCGGTCCCGGCGGTCGCTGCCGCGGCGGCCTTGCGGGCCGCCTTCTCCGCGTGCACCCTGGCGATCTGGGCTCCGGCACCGCCGGCACGGTGGATGGACTCGCCGTCGGTGCCGTCGGCCGCCCAGTGCACGAACTTGAAGACCGCGTACGGGCACAGCAGCACCAGGACCATGATCACGATGCCGGACATGACGTCGGCGAGGGCGGCGATGCCGTCCTGGGCCTCGGTCTTGCCCATGGCGGCGATGCCGAGCACGAAGATCACGGTCATCAGGAGCTTGGAGACGACCAGGGTGGCGGTGGCTTCGATCCAGCCCTTGCGCCAGCGCCGGGCGACTTCCCAGCCGCCGCCGGCGGACGCGAACACGGCGAGGGTGACCATGACGAGGATGCCGACCTTGCGGACCATCATCACGCACCAGTAGAGGATGGCGCCGATGGCGGCGCCGAGCCCGGCGACGACCGGGACGAGCCAGCCCAGGCTGGCCAGCGATCCGATCTGGTTGACCTCCACGATGCGGCGCACGGCCGACTCGATGTCCAGGTGCGCGGTCTTGAACAGGCCGTCGCTGACGGCGTCGACGACTTCGACGGCCACCGTGGTCAAGGAGATGGCGCAGAAGGCGAACAGGACCCCGGACGCGGTGCCGGTGAACGCCTGGGTGAGGGCTTGTCCGTCACGTCGGACAGCGGCCCGCACGAGCTGTGCGCAGAAGGTCGCGACCAGCAGGACCAGGCCCAGCGGCAGCAGCGTCTCGTAGTTGTCGACGAACCACGTCGCGTTGAGGTCCACCTTCGTGGTGGTGTCGACCGCTTCGGCTGCCAGATCGGCTGCGGCGGCGGCCAGTTCGCCGGCGGACTTCGCCATCCAGTCACCGATGGCCTTGCCGGGATCCGAGGCGAAATCCACCGCGTCACCGACGTCGCACAGCTTGTCGGCCAGGGGGAAGTCACAGAAACCCACGGGGAGTCACCCCTCCTTTCGTTCTCGGACGCGGGTCACTGGGTGACGCTCGGTGCGAGGGCGGCCAGGGTGCAGTCGTGGTCCGGGCGGCATTGGACGGCGAGGGTCACGGCCCGTTCCTCGGCCCCGCTGCCGCCCTTCTTCCAGGCGATCTGCTGTGTGCCGTTGACGGTGACGACGTAGATGTACGCCTCGGTGATCGCGGACGGATCGTCCGCCAGCGCCTGCTTGAACGCGGAGGGGTAGTGCCCCTCGGTGACGTGGGCGGTGGCGTGCTGGTCCTGGTCCGCCATCCGCGACCACAGCACCGGATCGGGAACCTGGCCGGCAACGGAGGCCCAGTCGGCGTACTTGGTCTCCGTGGTCATCCAGGCGCGCATGCCGGCGAGTTGCTGGTCGCGGCTTGTTGCGCGGGTGTCGTAGGACCACAGCATCTGCGCTGCCGCCTTGGCGTAGGCGACCGGATCGGCGATCTGCGGGGGCTTGGGCACCGACCCGGACCCGGACGACGGCGTCGGGACGGCCTCGGCGGCGGGGGACGGACTGCTGCCGGACGTGGCCGGTGCGGCGGTGTCCGCAGCTTGGCGGCCGTTCCCGCTGCCGGTCACCACGGCGACGACCCCCGCGAGGGCGAGCAGGACGGCGACGGTGCAGGTGACGATCGCGATGCGCCGGTTGACCGACCAGCTCGCGCCGTACGTGGACAGCGAAAGGGAGGGGAGCGGGTTTCGCATCAGTGGACCTGCGACCCCAGTCCGGAGAAGAAGGCGATGATCCCGTTCGCGGCACCCAGACCGAGGGCGGCGCCGGCGGCCACGACCGCGCCCTTCTTGCCGTTGGCCTCGGCCTGGTGACCACCGGTGTGGTGTCCCCAGGCCCACACACCGAGGGAGACCGCGAGGGCGCCGACCACGGCGACGATCGCGAACAGGTTGATGGAGTTGACCACGTTCTTCAGCACGGAGAGGCCGGGGAGACCGCCGCCCGAGGGCGTGATGCCTGGGTCGTAGGCGAGCTGGATGACGCGGTCTGCGAGAGGGACGGACATGGGCGTGGCAGGGACTCCTTGCGTACGAAGGCCGGGCGGGGCCGACGGGAGACGGGGGAGGCGTGAAGCGGTTGCCTCGGGCGGGAACTAGGGCGCCGTCCGGGCCGGGGACTGCCCTGCCGGCGGCAGGGCAGTGGTCACGCTCCGGGGCGGTGGCCGGGGTGCTCTACTTCGGGATCGACGGCTCCGGCGCGGGGTTGGTCTGATAGGGGTTCGCGCAGTTGTAGATCATGTAGCCGCGGATCTTCTTGCCGTCGGACTTCCGGGTGACGGTGCCGCGGGTGTACCAGGTCTTCTCGGCCTTCTTGTACGCCCACTGGTCGTAGAGGACCTTGTCGTGTCGGTAGCCGATGCCCACGACCGTGGATGTCTTCGACGGGGCCTTGCGGATCTTGACCGCGCTGCAGCTGATGGTGGTCTTGCCGGTGTCGTACGCCTGTGCCGTGGTGGCGGTGACCAGGCCGCCGGCGGCGACGGCCAGGCCCAGCGAGGCTGCTGCGAGAGCGCGGTGGCGGGATATCAAGGATGCTCCGTACTGTCGGGGAATCTCACTCAGAGATGGTGTGTCGTGGCGGTCTCGCCCGGCCGGGATCACAGGACGCGGCGGGCGGCGAGGATCGTCCAGTCCTTGATCGGAGTGATCCGGACCGGTTTGGAGGTGCGCGGTGCCTCGATCACGAGGCCCTCGCCCATGTACATGCCGACGTGCTCGGGCCGGCTGGCGGTGCCGCGGCTGAAGATCAGGTCACCGGGCTCAAGGCGGGCGGGGGAGACCGCCTTGCCCTCGTTGACCTGCGTGTACGTGGTGCGGGTGAGGGTGATGCCGGCGTGGGCGTATGCCTGTTGCACCAGGCTGGAGCAGTCGCAGCGGCCCATGGGGTCGGGACCGTGCGCGTCGGTGCAGGATCCGCCCCACTGGTAGGGCGTGCCGAGCTGCTGCATCGCCCAGATGATGGCCTTGCGCGCCTTGGGGTCGGTGTCTGCGGGGATCTTGTAGCCCGTGGGGACGCTTCCCTCGGGGATACGGCCGAACCCGGAACCGTCCTCGCTCGCAGTGCAGCCGCTCGTGTCGGACGCGGCTTGCTGGGTTTGGTCCGCATCCTTGCCGTCGGTGGCGTTGCCGCCGCCGAGGAAGGTCTTGGCGATAGCGGCCTGCAGCGCGGCGGCCAGGGTTTCCCACTGCGCGTACGCGTCCGGCAGTGCGGACTGCTGCACGGCTTGGGCGGCCTGGGCGACAGTCATCTGCTGCCAGCCGTCCACCTTGAGCAAGTGCTTGTAGAACTGCTCGCTGGCGTAGGTAGGGTCGCGGATCTGCTGGGCGGTGCCCCAGCCCTGGGATGGGCGCTGCTGGAAGAGGCCGAGGGAGTCGCGGTCGCCGTAGTTGAGGTTGCGCAGCCGGCTCTCCTGCATCGCCGTGGCGAGCGCGATGATCTGCCCCTTCGTGGGGACGTCGAGCGAGAGGCCGGTGGCCACGATCGTCGCCGCGTTGGGGATCTGCTCGGCGGGCAGGTCCAGGCCCTCGATGTGCACGTCTTTGCCGGAGGATCCGTCGAGGATCTCGGCGACCTGCTCCGTGACCTTGGCGGTGTCGATGTCGCTCAGGCAGGTGCTGAAGGAGCCGCTGTGCTGTACGGCGTCGGCGGCGGAGGCCAGCATCATGCCGGTGCCGGCGAGAAGGATCGGGGAGAGGAAGACGACGCCGATGCCAGCGGCGAGCCCCTTCAACCCGAGCGGGCCGCTCGTCGGTCAGCGGGTTCGGGCATGGGTGGGTAGCGGGACGTCATGAACGTGTCCTTGGGGTTGCGGTGTCCGGCGTACCGCGTCCGCGAGGTGTCTTGGAAGGGCGCGGCAGCCGGGGTGGGCGATCGACGGCGGGCCGGTGCGCGGTGAGTTGCCGCTCGCTGCGCGTGGCCGGTCCGTGAGCTAGGTGTGCCAGGGCAGGGGGTACCTCCGCGAGGTGGGGCAGGGGGTGAGCCAGCGGCGGTGTGCGCCGGGCGGTTCAAAAACAGTAGGCGCGGATCGGCGGTTGACCAAAAAGTCGGCGTGAGGTGCCGGAATCCGGCACCTCAGGAACGCACTTCTTGGCCGTCGGCACATTCGCCTCTACAGTTTTTGGACTCCCCCTCGCTCTCCTCGGTCCGTGGCCCTGGGCTTCTGCACGCCCACTTCCGGCCCGCGAGGACACCCGTGCGAGACGGGTAGCTCCCTCTGCGATTCCGTACCCGAAATTGGGGCTCCTCTTTGCCTTTTTCCCTGCACCAGGGCGATGCCCTGAGCGTTCTCGTCGGCCTCCCGGACGGCTGCGTCGACTCCGTCATCACCGACCCGCCCTACAACTCCGGGGGCCGGACGGCGAAGGAGCGCACCACGCGCTCCGCGAAGCAGAAGTACACCTCCGCCGACTCCAAGAGCGACCTCGCCGACTTCACCGGCGAGAACATGGACCAGAGGTCCTACGCGTTCTGGCTGACGCAGATCATGACCGAAGCCCACCGTCTCACCAAGACCGGCGGGACGGCGCTGCTGTTCACCGACTGGCGCCAGCTGCCCACTACGACGGATGCGATCCAGGCGGCCGGGTGGCTGTGGCGCGGGGTGCTGGCCTGGTACAAGCCGCAGGCCAGGCCCCAGAAGGGCCGGTTCACCCAGAACTGCGAGTTCATCGTCTGGGCCAGCAAGGGGCCGATCGACGGCTCCCGCAACCCGGTCTATCTGCCCGGCATGTACTCGGCGTCGCAGCCCTCGGGCGCGCAGCGCCGGCACATCACGCAGAAGCCGGTCGAGGTGATGCGCGAGCTGGTCAAGATCAGCCCCGAGGGCGGAACGGTCCTCGACTTCTGCGCCGGCTCAGGCTCCACGGGCGTGGCCGCCCTGCTGGAAGGCCGGGACTTCATCGGCGTGGAGAAGACCGAGCACTACGCGTCGATCGCGGCCGAGCGGCTCACCGAGACGCTCCGCTCAACCCTCACGCAGGACGACATGGTTCTCACCGCCTGAGCCGCCCCCTGCCCGCCGCCCAGACGGCCCGTCCCCACGCGTACCTGCCGGCGCACCGCGCAATTCGCTGGCGGCGCCGCGTGCGGGCGCGGCTTTTCCCTCGTTCCGCGTCTTGTAGGAGGCCGAACTTCTCGATGCCCGAATCCGTAGAACCCGCCGGTGGTGGAGAGTTGGAGCCGATTCGTATTCCGGATCCGCAGCTGGAGGGGATCGAGGCGAGCGTGCGGCGGCTCATGGAGCAGTCGGCGCAACAGGCCCAGCAACTCGACCATCTCGCGTCCGACTCGTCACCGAGCGGGTCACCGTTTGCCGCGTTCGGCATGCCGGGATTCGGCGGCCCGCCGGCCACCGCTTCACCGGAGCCCCGCCCGATCCTGGAACTGGACGGCGAGGAACGCGAGGACGAACTCGACGCCCTGTCCGACTGGGTCGACGACTTCTTCCTCCCGGTCTACGGGGCGGAGGTCACCACCGCGGCGCCCTGGTGCCTGCAGTGGCAGGAGCACGACGACGTCGTGGCCTGGCTCCATGCCCTGTGGCTCGCCTACCAGCAGCACAAGGACCCCGAAGCCGGGCCGGCCGGCATGTTCGTGTGGCACCGGGACTTCCTCACCCACGCCGTCGCGGCGATCCGCGCGCCGGGCGGTCCGCTGTCGGCCTGCATGACCTCACCCGACCGGCCCGCGCACCGACTCCTGCCCGGCCCGCAGCCGTCCGTGCGTACGGAGAGGGCCACCGCTGAGGAGGCCACCGGGACGCCCGAGCCGTACGAGCCGGCGACATGACCGCGGGAGCGGGACAGGCCGCCTTCGGACTGAGCTTCGATCCCCGGGCGCTGACCGATCTCCTCCAGGCACCCGGCGACATCCGCGACCTCACCCTCGCCTACCTGCAGGAAGTCGTGAACGCGCAGCGCTTCGGGCTGCGTCTCGACGGTGACCTGGAAGGCTTCAGGAAACTGTTCGTGGACTCGCGCAAGGACTGGCGCGTCGTCTACACCGTCCGCCCGGCGCCCGCGGGATCCCCCCTCCACAAGGAGATCCACGTCGTCGCGATCCGGCCCCGCGCGGGCAACGACGTCTACGACGAGGTCGGACGCCGCCTGGGGATGACCCGCCGGCCGCTGAGCGCCCGCACCCACGCGGCACGCTCCCGCTCCCCGCAGCTGACCACCCGCACTCCCGCGCCCCGGCCCGCCCCACCGCCCATCGCGGCACCGGGCCTGCCCCGTCCCGCACCCCACCCCGCGCACCATCCCACCCGCTGAACGCAACGGAGCGTCGCCTATGCCCCCTGAACCCGCACCGCCTGCAGTCCGGCGAGCAATCTCCCCGCTCGACCACCACATCGAAGCCGTCACCGGCCACGACATCGACATGCTGTGGGACTTCCGCGACCGTGGCGTCCTCGACGAGCCCCACGCCCATCTGGTCGACCGGCACCGCGAGTTGGCCACGGCCCAGACCGGCGTCACCTTCCACCTGCGCCTCCTCAACCGCCTCTCCAGCGGCGAGTTCGACGTCGATGACGCCCTGTTCACCCGCATCGACCGCACCGCGGAACAACTGGAAGAGGCCGCCGCCGCGCGGGACGCCGCCGCCCGGGCGGTGCTCGCCGCCCTGGAACCCATCGAAGCCGCAGCAGCGCCCGACGCGAAGCAGCTCTCGACGGACGACCAGGCGGCGCTGCTCGCCATCGCCGGCGGAGCCAAGCTCTACGAACACCTGCTCACCGGCCGGATGAGCGTCACGGCAGCCTCCGGCACCCGCATCCCGCACGCCAAGCTGCTGCGGCTGGAGGAGACCGGTCTGGTCGTCCGGGACACGGGCCACCCCGTGCACGCCGGCCAGCCGGTCACGCTCACCGACACGGGACGAGCCGCGCTGTTCGCTGCCAGCCGGACATCCACGACACAGGCGCCGAAGGTGCCGGCTCGACCCGGCACGTCGCCGTCGGCTCTGGCGCAGCGGCGTTGATGTTCTCCGAAAGGCCCTTGTTGCATTACGCCGAGACGGCGCCGTTCGGGAAGCCCATTCCCCAGGTCGACTTCGGTCTGGACGACCTCGACGCCGACGAGGAGAAGTACCTCGACTTCTACCGCAACGTCGGCGTCCACGAGGACATGCTCGTCCCCATGGCCGAACACCACGACGGGCCGCACAGTTACTACGTCCTGTTCGACCGCACCGTGACCTGGGGACACCCGGGCCTGCCCCAGATGCTCGCCGTCTATCTGCAACGGGACCACGAGAAGAAGACGTTCGCCTTCGAGCAGAAGCCGCTGCCGCTGCCCGCGATGGCGCAGTCCTGGCTCATCCACCGGGGCTGCCCGCCCGATGCCATCGGCCTCGACCCGGAGTTGAGCGGACCGCCGCCGGCGGACGAGGCCACGCGAGCACTGGAGCGACGCCTCGTCGGCGACGGCGACCACTACGCCATGGGCTACTCCTACACCAGGGACGACCTGGACGACATGGTCGTCGTGGTGGCTCTGCGAGCGCTGGACGAGCGTGCCCTGTCGCCGTTCCGTGTCGTGGTCGAAGAGGTCGATACCGAAACGTGGACGCACACCCTGCGCGAGGGCGGTTTCGACACGGTCGGCCAGGCCCTGAAGTGGTGCGAGGACCGCCTCATGGGCGAGGCCGGTCCTCTCCCGCCGGTCCGCCCGACGTCCGCCGCTAGCCGCCCGGCCGGTGTGGCGAGGTCCCCCGCCCCGCGACCGCCCGGCCGTTCGCGCTGAGTGCCCGGCCCGACGCGGGCGACGCAACATAGCCGACGATCGCCGGTTAGCCAAACCGGCGATTCTCCGGACTCTTATAGCCGCCGGGACAACCTCCCCGCAGCACCAATCACGCAATCCCTATGTCTCTTCGGAGGCTTCTTCCGCATGTCCTCCACCCCCATTCCCAGAATCAGGAGTCCTCGCTTTGTCCGACGGCATATCCGATGACGTCAAGGATGTCCTGGGCGTACTCACCGAACGGATCGAAGCGCGCTTCGGCATGGACATTGGCCGGTTGAAGGCCGCGGTCGCCGCCGCGCCGGCCGCGAATCCTGCCGCCTCCGATGTCGTCAAGTGGCATGGCCTCCTCGCCGAGGCCCAGTCCGTGCTCGACCGCGCGGAGGACGACCTTCTTGCCGCGCTGGAGACACAGTCCAGTGAGGTCGACGGCCCGACGATGGGCCTCGCCCACCGCGTGAACGCGGCCGTCACCACCCGCGACGGCCGGGCCATGGTCGTGCGGTGGCTCCTCGACCCGGACGCTCCGGGGAAGAAGGACCTCGCCGCCGAACGCCTCGCCCGCCTGCGCCCCCGAACCGGGTCGGCGGTGCCAACCAGCGCCCCCCACCGACCCGCGGGCACACCCGCGCCGATGTCGGCGGGGCAGCCGGGAAGGCCCGCCCGTTGAGCCGGGACAGGGCCAGCACCATGGACGACGAGCTGCAGGAGGTCTTCGGGGCCCCGGTCTCGGAGCTGTATGAGGCGGCTGTCGGCCGCGATACTTCTCCCGCGCTCACCCGCGTCCTGGAGCTGCGCTCCTTCCTGGCGCTGACGGAGGAGCAGGTCGCCCGCGTACGCGACCGCGTGCACGCGGACATGGACCCGGACCGCGACATGGGCGAGCTGTCGGCGGACCGGCTCCGCTTCGACGCGCAGTGGCTGGAGGCAGCGCTCGACGCCCGCGACAGCTACCGGGCCGCCCTCGGCGAGCTGCTGCGCACCATGCCTCCGCCCGCCCATCAGCCCCGTCCCGTCCGCACCACGCAGCTCAGGGCCACCGCAAGCCTGCCCCGGTCCGCCGCCCCGGCACCCCAGCGTGCCGGGGCGGCCAGGGCCCGCCGACCGTGAAGGCCCCCGATTGCCCCGTCCCACGTCCACCGACATAGCCGGACGGATCGAGGACCTGTACGGCGCATCGCTCGCCGACCTCGCAGCCCGCGCCCAGGATCAGCCGCCGGGCATGCTCTCCGCCCTGCTCGGCATGCACGACGACCTCGCTCTCGCCGAGCGCAGCATCGATGTCCACCGCGGCCACCTCGCCCGGCTCGTCCATCGCGAGCGGCAGTTCGGCCCGCAGGAGGTATCCCACCTCCTCGACGGCACCCGTCGGCTTGCCGAAGCCGTCGCCGTCCGCGACGTCCAAGCCACCTCCGTCGCCGCTGTCCTGCAGAGCCTGGCCCGCGTCCCGGCCCCGACGCCCGTCCCGCTCGCTCCCTCACCGCCTGCCCCGGCTCCGCCTCTTGCGGCGCCGAGCCCGGTGCACAGCCGCTGACCTGCAGGCGATCCCCCTTTCCATCACCCAGGAGTTCCTCCCTTGGCCCCCACCGCTCTGCCCCCTGACACCGACGCTGACGTCGCCCGGGTCACCGAGGCCCTCGCCATGATCACCCCGCGCTGGAACGTGAGAATCCTCCTGGCCCTCTCGGGATCGCCGCTGCGCTACAGCGAGCTGGCAGCCAAGATGCCTTGGCTCCGGGACGGCCAGCTCCACCCCAAGCTCACATCGCTGTGTGACGCCGGTCTGGTCGAGCGCGCCGAACACGATGCGCGGCACGTGACCTACGGCCATGCCGGGCGTGCCGCTGCTCTGCTGCCGGTGCTGCCGGTGATCGTCACCTGGGCCGAGGAGTATCTGGATACGCCGGACGTCCCGCTGCCCGCGATCGAGCAGATCGAGGACAGCCTCACCCTGCTCACCCGACGGCACGCCGCCTCCATCTTGTGGGTGCTGAAGTCCCGCGGGGAGGTCAGCGGCCGGGCCCTGGCCCGGATCGTGATGCCCAGCAGCGACTGGACCAACATCTACCCGCCGCTGCGGCAGCTCGTCGCCGACGGCCTGGTCGACACCGACGGCATCGGCCGGCCCTACCGGCTCTCCGCAGCGGGTGATGGCCTGGGTCCGGTGCTCGGCTCCCTGTCCGCCTGGTCCGCCGGGCAGCCCCTCGACACTGCCGCTCAGCACCCGGTCTGGGGGCACCCGCAGGCGAAGCCCGCGCCGAGGCCGTGGATCAGCAGCCAGCCTAGGCCAGCCCCCACGGCACTCCCACCCGCCCGGACACCCCAGACCTCTCCGGCCTGGCACAACCGGGACCTCTTCTCGCACGCCGCGACCGCCCACCCGAAGGCAGCCGTCCCGGCGGGAGGCCCGCGCCGATGACTACCGCCATGACCTCTGCCGAAGCGTTGCGCGCCGTCGAACTGCTCGCCTCGCGGCCCCTGGTCCGCCTGGTCACCGAGATCGACGACAACGGCGCCATACCGCCGCGACGACTGGCCCCTACCTTGCCCGACCTCTCCACGCATCAGGTGCGCAGCGCGTCCGACACGGCCCGCGCCCACGGCCTCATCTTGATCACGCCCGGCGCCGGACTGGAACTCACCCCCGCCGGGACGGAGTTGGCCGACCTGTACGACGCGATGGCCCGCTGGGCTCGGCGTCACGCCGTCCCGGCCCCCGTCTGTGAGTTCAGCAGCCGCATCCGGCACGTCCTCGGTCTGCTGGCACCTTCGCTCACCGGTGAGTACGTCGACAATCCCTCCCCGCTGGACGGTGGCGAAGACGAGGCGGGTCTGGCCCGTCCCCGCATGCTCCTGATCCGGTGGCTGGCCGACAACCCCCAGGCGGCCAGAGTGTCCGAACCCGAGCCGGTCGCGTGAGCCAAGCGGCCACGCCCCGGCGCGCACGTCACACCGGCGGGCTGGTGCGCAGCGTCTACCTGCCGCGCACGGCGGACGCCTTGGCGTTCGCGATGTCCACCTACGGCATTCCGCTGCTGGTCCTGGCCACGACGCGCTCCGCTGCGCTTACGGGCGCCGCCTTCGCCCTGGAGTGGATCCCGCGGCTGGCTGCGTTCGGGTGGGCCGGATCGGTTGTCGACCGGCACGGTGCCGCGGTGGTCTTCCACCGGGCCGCCCTGGGCCGGGCGCTGGCGCTGGCCGCCGGCGCGGTCCTGCTCCACTTCCACCCGGCGGGCGCCGAGGCGAGCGTGACCGTGATGGTGCTGGCGGCAACGACCGGCGTACTCACCGAGTTCAGCTATATCGCGGTCGAGACGGCGGGCGCCGCCGCCGGTCGTCGAGCGGGACGGCGGGCGCACCGTGTCCAGGCCGTCCTGCTCGGCATCGACCAGACGGCGACCCTGGCCGGTCCGGCGCTCGCCGGCGTGCTGTTGCTCGCCGGTCCGCCGTCGATGCTCGCGGTGATCACCGTGCTCTCGCTGATCGCCGCGCTGCTCGCCCTGCGCACCCCGCCCTCGCCGGTGGCGCCGGCCCGTGCGGCGAAGGGGCAGTCCGGTGCCGGACTGCTCACCGGGTGGCGCACCATCCGCTCGCTGCCCGCGCTCGGCTGGCTCGTGACCGGGCTGACCCTGTCCAACCTGGCCACCGGCCTTCTCCAGGCGGCCGGCCCGGTGATCGTCGTCCAGCACTTCGGGCAGTCCACCACCGCTGTCGGCCTGGTCTGGTCCGCTGCAGCCGCAGCAACGCTCCTCAGCGTCACGCTCGCCCGGTTCGCCCTGGACCGCCTCGGCCTGTGGCCGGTCGGCGCCACCTGCGCCGTCCTTGCCTCGCTCGGCTGCCTCGCCGCTGCCCGGGCCCCCGACTACCCGTCCTACCTCGTCCTGGTCGCCGTCCTCATGGCGGCCGACGGCGGCCTGGCGGTCGTCCTGCGCACCCTGCGCTCCCGCCTGATCCCGCCGGACAAGTTCGCCAGCACCCTGTCGGCGACGATCCTCATCCTCCTGCTGCCCTTCCCCGCCGCCGGCGTGCTCACCGCCCTCACCCCGCCCGACGCACTGGGCCACGTCATCACCGTCTGCGCGGTCCTGCAGGCCCTCGGCCTGCTCTGCGCCTTCGCTCGTCTGCGCACGGATCCCGCCCTGCGCACCTGAACCCGCTGCGCCCCAGCCTGTGGAGAACGTCATGTCCATCGCCGCCCTCGGGTCGCACCGCGCGACCGGCCGCACCATCACCGAGCAGTTCTACGCCTTCGACGCCCGCAACCCGCACGTCTACCGCGCTCTGGAACACATGACGGCCCGCCGCCTGGCCACTGGCGCCACCCGCGTCAGCTTGAAGGACCTGTTCGAGGATCTGCGCCGCCAACTTCCCCACGGCGTCGCCGGGCTGAACAACAACTTCACCGTCCTCTACGCCCGCCGCCTGATCGACAACCACCCCCACTGGGCCAGGCTGTTCGAACTGCGCCGCCGCCGCGCTGCCTGACACCCCTCACCCTGCCGGCCGAAGAACGCCTGACGGGGACGCCTCGTCCGCGGCCCTGCCGGTGCGCGAGCTGCGTGACCGGCCTCGGCCCGAGGCCCCACCCGTCCCGGCCGACCGTGCTTCTGACTTCGGTGCCACTGCGGTCCGTTCGTTTTCTGCGCACCTTTCCATCTTCTGCATCCAAGGAGCTTGCCCTTGTCCGACCGTCCCGTCGCCTTGATCGTGGCAGCCGCTGACATGGAGGCCGAGGCATACCGCGCGTACTGCCTTCAGTCCGTGGCCGCCGCCTATGACGTGGTCCTGATCACCAGCGAAGAGCCCACGTGGGAGGTGCCGTACCTGCGCGACTGCGTCGTCGTCTCCGACCCGGCCGACCAGGCCGCGCTGTCCGCCGCTGGCCGGATGCTCGCCGAACGCCACGACCTGGCGGGGGTGTTCACCTGGACCGAGTGGTACCTCGTGTCCGTGGCACGCCTCGCGCGCCAGCTCGGCCTGCCCACCACCGCCCCGGAGGCCATGCAGGCGTGCCGCAACAAGGCCACCTCCCGTGCGCTGTTCGCACGGCACGGCGTTCCGTCGGCGGCCTCGGTAAGCGTGCGGACCCTGGCCGAGGCGGAGGCGGCGGCCCAGCGGCTCGGCTACCCGCTCGTGCTGAAGCCCGCCGCGCACGCGGCCAGTATCGGCGTGATCCGCGCCGACACCCCCGAACAGCTCACCGCCGGTTTCGAGTTCGCCGACCAGTCGGCCGGGCTCGGGCGGGAATCCACCAGCGTGCTCGTGGAGGAGTACCTCGACGGGCCCGAGGTGTCGGTCGAGTGTGTCACCTACCGCGGCGAGACCAACGTGGTCGCGGTCACCCGCAAGACGGTCAGTGCTCCGCCCTTCTTCGAGGAACTGGCCCACTGCGTGGACGCCGCGGACCCGCTGCTCGACGTGGTGACCCCGGTGGCGCGGGCCGCGATCCGCGCCCTGGGGATCACCGACGGCGTCAGCCATGTCGAGATGCGCCTGGTCGACGGCCGGCCACGGCTCGTCGAGGTCAACGGCCGGATCGGCGGCGACATGATCGGCCACCTCGTCCGGCTCGCGACCGGCATCGACCTGCCGCGTGCCGCCGCCGACGTCGCCTGCGGCCGTCGTCCCGACCTCATCGCGACGAGGTCCTCGGCCGCCGCGATCCAGCTGCTCTACCCGGACACCTCCGGCACCCTGGTCCGCCTCGGCTTCGACGGCGTCCGTCCGGACTGGCTGGACCGCGTGTCCTTCCAGCACCAGGTCGGCGACCAGCTGCTCCTGCCGGCCGACGGCGGCAACATGTGGACCGCGCGGATCGGCTACCTGATCACCACCGCGCCCACCGCAGACCTCGCACAGGCCCGCGCCGAGGAAGCGGTGCGCCGCCTCCAGGTACACGTCGAGTCCCGCCCCGCCGCCGAGCCTGTAGCCGCTGGCCGCCCCGCATGAGCCGCACCGACGTATCCCTCCGGCGCAGCCGGGTCCTGCTGACCGGCTACTTCCTCGGTCTGGGGATGGTGATGGCTGTCTGGGGCGCCCGGATGCCGGCCGTCCAGCACACCGCCCACCTGACCACCGGCAGCCTCTCCCTCGTCCTGCTCGCCGCCGCTGCCGGCATGGTCGCCGGGCTGCAGGCCGGAGGCCGGCTCGCCCGGCCCGAACGCCTCCCCGTGCTCCTGATCGGCGGAGCGGTCGCACTGGCGGCAGCCCTCGCCGTGCTCGGCCAATGCCGGACACTGGCCTCGCTGCTCGCAGCAGCACTGGCCTTCGGCGCCGCGCACGGGGTCCTGGACGTCGCCGCGAATACGGGGGCGGTCCGCTGCCAGCACGCCTACGGCACGCCCATCATGTCGTCGCTGCACGCCGCGTACTCGATCGGAGCGCTGATCGGCGCGGCCCTAGCCGCTGCCACCGCCGGCACCGCCCACAGCACGTTGTTCCTGGCGGTCGGAGCCCTACTGGCGGTGGGCGTGCTCGCGGCCCTTCCGCCCACCCTGACCCTGAGCGGCACCGACCCCACACCCCCGAGCCTGCACGGGGGACGGAACCGTACGACGGGGAGCGTATGGCTGCTGGGCGCGCTGGCAGCGGCCAGCCTGCTGGGGGAGGGAGCGGCTGCCGACTGGGCCGCCGTGCACGTGCACGCCCTGCACGCCGGTACGGCCGTCGCCGCGAGTTCGTTCGCCCTCTACAGCACCGGCATGGCGATTGGCCGGCTGACCGGAGACCGGCTCACGACTCGCTTCGGGGCCCCTGCCGTGGTCCGCGTCGGCGCTGTGCTCGCCGCCGCGGGACTGGCCACCGGTGTCCTGGCCGACAGCGTGCCGGCGGCGCTGGTGGGCTGGGCGGTCTTCGGGCTCGGCCTGTCCGGTACGGTCCCCTCCCTGATCACCGCCGCCGGGAGCCACGGTCCGGGGGCCGTCGCGACGGTGTCCGTCACCGGCTACCTCGGCCTGCTCGCCGGCCCCGCCCTCATCGGCGCCCTCGCCAGCATCACCACCCTGCCCACCGCCCTGCTGCTGCCCGCCCTCCTCGCAGCAGCCCTCGCCGCCCTCGCCTACCGTGCTTTGGAGAACACCGCCCCTTGACCCGCGCCACCAGCATCGACGCCGTCATCCTCGACTACAACGGCGTCATCGGACTCCAGCCCACCCGCGCCCACTGGCTCCGACTGGCCCGCACCGCCTCCTGGCCCGAAGACGATCTCACCGGCTTCCAACGCGCCTTCTGGAACGACCGCGACCTCTACGACGCCGGTCAGCTCAGCGACCTGGCGTACTGGGCGCGCGTCCTCGGCGCCCACCCGGGTCCCCGCCTGCTGCGCGAACTCCTCGCCGCGGACACGAACATGTGGACCGAGACCGACGAGAGCGTCCTTGCCGTCCTCCGCCGCGCCCACGCCATGGGAATGCCGATGGTGCTGCTGTCCAACGCACCCGCCCATCTCAGCACCGTGCTCGACACCCACGGGTGGCGACGCCTGATGACCCAGGCGCTGTACTCGGCCCGCCTTGAGGTGTGCAAGCCCGACCCGGCCGCCTACCAACACGCCGTACGGGCCACCGGAGTTCGCGATCCACGACGCGTTCTGTTCGTGGACGACCGTGCCGACAACTGCCAGGCCGCCGCCCGCTCGGGCCTGCAGACCCTGCACTACACCGGCTCCAGCGACGTCCTCCAGGAAGCCCTGGTGCTCGCCGCCTGACCCACCCGCGCCTTCACCCCTTCAGGAACCTGTGACCTCTCACGACGACCTGCGCACGATCGACGGAGACGTCTTCGTCTCTCCGCGTCACCTCGCCTCCACCACCGGGATCGGTGACCCCGCCCTCGCTCCCCTCACCGACCTCGGCTGGGATCTTCACCACGACGACCTAGAAGTTACGTGGAATCACTTGCGAGGCTGAGTGCCTCGTACGGAGACCCACGGACTGAAGGGATCAGCGGTACCAGATGGTCGAGCTGAAGGAGAAGTAGCCGATACTCGGTCGGCACGAGCACGCAGCGGCCTGGCTGCAAGTGTGGCAGGACTTGGGACGGGCACCGAGGACGATCGATGCCTACGCCCGGGGACTCGCGGAGTACCTGGAGTTGTGCGAACAGGAGAGCGTGGACCCGGTACAAGCCACGCGGGCCCATGTCGCGCGACATGTGAGGGAGGTGCGCTCGCGGCCGAGCCGTAGAGGCGCCAATGTCGTGGCACTGGACTTCGGTGCCGGGTTGTCGAACGCGACGCTCCAGCAGCGTTTGGTGTCGGTGCGGTTATTCTACGACTTCCTCGTCGAGGAGGGGCTGCGCCAGGACAATCCCGTCGGCCGGGGACGCTACACCCTGGGGGCTCGTGGTGGCGGGCAGCAACGTGGGCTGGTGCGCAGGCTGGAGAAGCTTCCCTGGATTCCCAGCGACGAGCAGTGGCGAGCCATTCTGGCGATCGCCGCCGCCGAGCCGGTACGCACCCGGCTCATGCTGGCCCTGGCCTACGATGCGGCGCTGCGCCGGGAGGAGTTGTGCTCGCTGAGTACCGACGACCTGGACCCGGGGCGGCGGCTGGTGCGGGTACGCGCGGAGACGACCAAGAGTAGGCGGGAACGAGTGGTGCCCTACTCGGCGACGACCGGGGTCCTGCTGTCGCAGTACCTGGTGCATCGGGCCTCGGTCAGCCGCGCACGCGGTGGGTTGTTCCTGTCCGAGTCGCGGCGCAACTTCGCCCAGCCGCTGAGCTTGTGGACGTGGTCGAAGGTGGTGCGACGGATCGCCGTGGAGGCCGGGGTGGAACGCTTCTCCACGCACACCACGCGACACCTGTGCCTGACGGACCTGGCACGGATGGGCTGAGAGGTGCACGCGATCGCCACCTTCGCCGGACATCGGCACACCGACTCCACCATGCGCTACATCCACCTCTCGGGCCGGGACCTGGCCGAGAAACTCGCGCGCGGGATGGAGCACATCCATGCCCAGCGGGTCGCGCTGCTGAGCGCCGATGCCGAGGACACCGGATGGCCTCGGTGACCGCCCTTGCCCCGGCCACGGGGAAGGCAGCACCCGGCTGGGCCTGGCCGCTGGAAGGCGATGCCTGGGACCGTGACCCGCAACTGAGCGCTGAAGAGCGCGCGGTGCTGGTGCATGCGGGACCACGGCTGTTGCACTCCTCTCGGCTGACCCGGGCGGAACGCGGTGCGCTGGTGCGGTTGCTCGGGCCGCTGGAGCAGGTGCGCTCTTGCCTGCGGATCCCGGACAAGTCCGGACACCACCGGTGGGTCGATTACCAGGTGGTCGGGATGCTGCTATGGCACACCGCCGAGACCGGTTCGGCGTGGTGGAGCTGGGACCAGAGCGCGTGGACCCATGTGATCGGGTCCGACGCGCAGGAATGGAGTCGCCAGTGGCCGGCGCAGGCATCGCGGGCATGCCGCCCCCGACTGCTGGCCTACGCCTACCTTCTGGAAGCGCCTGTGGACGAGGCCCTGTTCCTCTGCTTCGAACGGCTGCGCCTGGCCCACACGGTCTTCGGCCCCGAGATCGTGGACCGGGAGGTCGGCACTGTTTACGGCTTGCTGCGCGGCTGGGGTTACCGCCTTGAGACGGCGGGCAACAACGCGGTACGCACGTTGATCGCACACGCGATGCTCCTCAACCGCAGCCCGCTGCTGGCGGAAATGGATGCGGCATTACTGGAACGTCTGCGCCAGTCAGTGCGTTCCACCGGGAGGGCCTCTGGTGACATGCACTCTTTCCAGCGGGCGCTGGCGGCGCTGGGACGGTGCGAGCCGCCCGTCGCCCGCAACGAGACCTTGTTGAGTGAGCTGCGGACCCAGCGGTGGACGGACGTGCCGGCGCCGTGGGCCGAGATCGTCTCCCGGTGGTTCGACACCTCCACACTCAGCCGCAACGTCCGCCTGGCCTACCGCCAGGATCTCGCCCGCATGGGCCGGTGGCTCGCGGCCGAGCACCCGCAGATCACCGAACCCGCCCAGTGGACTCGGGCGACCTGCGCGGCCTGGGTGGCCACGGTGGACCGGATGCGGATCGGCGACTACGTCGAACGCACCGCCACCCGCGGCGTGTTCGGAGATCCAATGTCCCCCTCCACCAAGGACAGTGCGCTCACCGCCAGCCGCGCGTTCTTCCGCGACCTTCAGGAATGGGAGTGGCTCCCGCGCCGGTTCGAGGCCGGGCGCGCTCTGGAGACGCCCCGCAGCATCCGCGCACTGCTGGGCCCCAACCCCCGCGTCATCGCCGACGAGGTATGGGCCAAGCTGCTGTGGGCCGGCATCAACCTCACCTCCGACGACCTGCCCACAACCAGCAGCGGCCCGCGCTATCCCTTCGAGCTGTCCCGAGCCGTGGCGCTGACCTGGCTGTTCAGCGGCCAACGCAGCGACGAGATCCGCCGCCTGCGCACCGGCTGCATCCGCTGGCAGCACGACGGCACGGACGTCAGCCCGGACGCCGCAGACGTGCTCGCCCGTGACGCCATCTGTCTGCTGGATGTCCCGGCTCACAAAACCGGCACGAGCTTCACCAAGCCGGTCGACCCACTGCTCGGACAGGCCATCGAGGTCTGGCAGGCCGTCCGCCCTGAGCAGCCGGTGATGCTCGACGCGAAGACAGGCGAGCGGGTTGAGTTCCTGTTCGCCCACCGTGCCAAGCGGGTCTCCAAGGACTACATCAACCGCACGATCATCCCGGCGCTGTGCACGAAGGCCGGGGTCCCCGCCAGCGACGTCCGCGGCAAAATCACCAGCCACCGGGCCCGCAGCACCGTCGCCAGCCAGCTCTACAACGCCAAGGAACCGATGACCCTGTTCGAATTGCAGGCGTGGCTCGGGCACCGGTCGCCCAGCTCGACCCAGTTCTACGCCAAGATCTCCCCCAAGACACTGGCCACGGCGTACAGCGAAGCCGGCTACTTCGCCCGGAACGTGCGCACCATCGAGGTCCTCGTCGATCGCGACGCCGTCGCCTCGGGCGCAGCGGCCACCGGCGAGCCCTGGCAGTACTACGACCTGGGTCACGGCTGGTGCACCTATTCCTTCTTCGAACAGTGCCAGCACCGGATGGCCTGCGCCCGCTGCGACTTCTACACCCCCAAGGGCTCCAGCAAGGCCCACCTCCTCGAAGCCAAAGAGAACCTGCAGCGCATGCTTGCGTCCATCCCGCTGTCCGAGGAGGAACGCGCCGCGGTCGACGACGGCCGAAGCGCCATTGACGCGCTCCTCGCCCGGCTGTCCGACATCCCCACACCCGCAGGCCCCACACCACGGGAGCTCGGTCTCTCCTCCACCATCACCACGCTGCCCATCGTGGAAGTCCGCCAAGGAAAACAGAAATGAGCGGCTCTGAAGCCGAACGGAAGATTGATCTTCCGGAGGGCAGGCGGCACTCAACCGGCTCCTGAACGTCTCGCGGCCATCCCCACTCCTTCCAGACCTACCCCGCGTCAGTCACTGCCGATCACGTAGAAGTGGAGGGACGCTAGCAGCGGCTGGTAGTGCCCCCGCGCGACGGTGAACTGGCGCTTTGAGGCCCGGATGATCGACCCGTACAGATGGGCGCAGGCACGGACGTTGCTCCGAGTGCTGACGGATCCAACTGGACGGGCTCCTCACAAGGACACTGGGAACGGCAGATAGGGGCTGAGATTCGTTGCCGACCTCATACCGATTGATCCTCTTCTTCTCCCATATCTTGGGAAAGTCTTGAAGCGCCCCAGGGAACGATTTCTCGGCCCGCAACCTCAATCGCCTCGGCATGGATGCACATGAAAACTTTCAATAGGGACATTCCGAAATGCCCGCTCCGCGAGGCATTTTTAGTTCATCTTGACCATTTCAAGGACTGAAATTGGGTGGACTGTGTGACGCGATAGGCCACATTGCGGAGCTTCTGCGAAGATCATCGCGTTTTTGTCGCCTCCGCCATGCGGAATGTTCAGGGGAAGAAATTGACCATGCGTCACAGACAAGTGATCCCTCGGGGATCGCGATTCAGACGGACGCCGCGGCCACGTCGGCTAGGGCAGATAGCGATCGGCCTGGCGCTGGCCATGGCCGCAGAGCTGGCGCTGGTGTCGCAGAGCACCGGAATGGCGTTCGCCACGGAGACCGCGGCCACTTCGGCGTCCGACGCCACCGCCACGGCGTCGGGGCCCGCGCAGGCCCAGGACGAGGCGTCGGCGGTGCTGATGGCCCGTCTCCAAAACCGGAACATCGAGGTGCTGTCGGAGAGGACCGCTGACTCGACGACGTACGCGCTGCCCAGCGGTGAGCTGCAGACGGAGGCGTACGCCGGTCCGGTCCGCGTGAAGCAGGACGGGACCTGGAAGGACATCGACACCTCGCTGTCCGATACCGGAGACACTCTGGAGCCACAGGCCGCCGCCGCGGACATCAACGTCTCCGACGGTGGGGACACCCAGCTCGCCTCAGTGGCCAAGGGCAAGGATTCCTTCGGGCTCGGGTGGCAGGACAAACTGCCCACCCCTGATGTGAAGGACAGCACCGCCTCCTACAACCTCGGCAGCGGCCAGACCCTGTCCGTGACCGCGCTCGCGCAGGGCTTCTCCGAGAACATCAAACTCGCCCAGCAGCCGGGCAACGACACCCTCTCGTACCGCATCCCGCTGAACCTGGACGGGCTGAAACTCTCCCAGGCCGACTCCGGGCACCTGCTGCTCAAGGACAGCGACGGCAAGCTGGTCGCCGAGGCCCCGGCGCCCATGATGTGGGACTCTTCCAAGGACGACACATCGGGTGAGTCCGCGCACCAGGAGCAGGTCTCTACAAAGATCGAGACCGCAGACGACGGCTCGCAGACCCTCGTCCTGACCCCGGACCAGACCTTCCTGGCCACCGCGACCTACCCGGTCACCGTGGACCCGACCACCACCCTCGCGGTCACCACCGACACCTGGGTACAGAACCCCGACTATCCCGACTCGCAGATCTCCTCGCAGGAGCTGAAGTCGGGCACGTACGACGGAGGTACAGACACCGCCCGCTCGTACCTGAAGTTCGACATGTCGAAGTTCACCGGCAAGCACATCACGTCGGCCACGATGTCGCTGTACAACTACTACTCGGCGACCTGCTCCACCTCCGGCGCCGCCACCCAGGCCCGCCGCATCACCTCCACTTGGTCGTCCTCGTCGATCACCTGGGGCGCGCAGCCGTCGACTACGACGACGAACATGGCCACCAACACCGGACACTGGGGATACAGCTCCTCCTGCCCGGCGAACTGGTCGAACTGGGCCTTGACCGGCATGGTCCAGGACTGGGCGAATGGCTCGGCCAACAACGGCATCCAGCTGCGCAGCGCCGACGAGACCGACTCGACGACCTGGCGCCGCTTCCGCTCGGCGAACTACACCACCTCCGGGTACGCGCCGAAGCTGGTGGTGAACTACAACTCCTACCCGGCCACGCCCACGTCGGTGGCGGTCTCCCCGTCGTCGGTGAACGCCTACAGCGGCAAGCAGTACGTCACCTCCTACACCCCCACGCTCTCCGCCAAGGTCTCTGACCCGGACGGCTCGACGGTCAAGGCCCAGTTCGAGATCACCAACGACCCGGCCTACACCGGCGAGACGACGTACTCCTACACCGCTACCTCCTCCTCGGTCTCCTCCGGCTCCACCGCGACCTTGACCATCCCGGCCGCGAGTCAGCTCGCGGCCTCACACCTGCGGATGCGGGTACGCGGGTACGACGGCACCGACTACGGCTCCTGGTCGTCCTACATCTACTTCGTGCCGAACGTCGGCAAGCCAGCCGCGCCCACCATCTCCTGCGACGCCTACCCCTCGGGTGCCTGGACAGACAAGTCCAGCAGCGGTGCGACCTGCACGATCGACACCTCATCGAGCGACGGGCAGGGCTACGAGTGGGGCCTGGACAACTCGACCGTCCCCAACAAGGTCTTCGACACGGCTGACGGCAACGGCGGAGACCCGCTGACCGTCCACATCACCCCGGCCAACGGCTGGCACACCTTCTCGGCAAAGACCATCGACTCCGGCGGCAACCTCTCCACGTCCACTACCTCCTACTCCTTCGGTGTGGGCAAGGCGAGCCTCAACTCCCCGACGACCGGCGACACGACGGACGACGCCGTCACGCTGTCGGCCACCCAGTCGGGGGCGTTCACCGGGGTGACGTACCAGTACGAGATCGGTTCCGCCGACCCCTACGGCTGGCAGCCCATTCCGCTGACGTACGTCACCAAGTCCTCGGACGGCTCGGCTGTCTCGTCATGGCCGCTGGCCTTCTCCGCATCCGCCCAGCCGGCCGACCTCGACTGGACCGCCACCAGCCAGCTCTCCGACGACGGCCCCGTCCAAGTGCGGGCGCTGTTCACCGACGGCACGAACACCTACGCCACGAGTGCGGCCACAGTCACCATCAATCGCAAGGCCGACAACGCCCCCACGGCTGCCGTCGGCCCGGGCCAGATCAACCTGCTGACCGGGGACTTCGGCCTGTCGACCACGGACGCCTCAGCCTTCGGCTCGGCCGTGACCCGTACGTTCTCCTCTCGGGACCCGCAGGGCGCCGCCGAGCAGGACGGCCAGATCTCCATCTTCGGCCCGAACTGGACCTCCGGCATCACCGCCGCCACCTCGGACTGGTCGTACATCAAGCCGACCTCGTCCAGCTCCGTGTCGCTGATCGACGCCACCGGCGCCTCAACGGGCTTCACCGTGTTGAACGCCACCTCGGGTACCTGGACCCCACAGCCAGGTGCGGAGAACCTCACCCTGACGGGCACGCTGTCCGGCAGCTCCTTCACCCTGACGGACACCGACGGCACGACAGCCACCTTCACCAAGCCAAACAGCAGTTCCACCACCTGGCAGCTCGCCACCTCTTACACCGTCACCGGCGACTCCGCGAACACGACCACGGTCGTATCCCACCCGGTCGCGGTCTCGGGCGGCACGGAATACCGGGCCGAGCCGCAGTACGTCATCGCCCCCACCAGCGCCCACTCTGCGGCCACCTGCGCGGGCGACCCGTCCACGGCGGGCTGCCGTGTCCTCGAGTTCGTCTACGCGTCCTCCACCACCGCGACCGCCTCGACCCCTGGTAACTACTCGGGCCAGGTGCAGCAGATCAACCTGTGGGCCACTGCCCCGAGCGCCTCGGCGTCTACCGCCACCCCGATCGCCGCGTACGACTACACCAGCAGCGGCCAGCTCGCCGATGCCTGGGACCCCCGGCTGTCCAACCCCCTGAAGACCAGCTACACCTACGACAGTGCCGGCCGGGTCGCCACGCTGACCCCGCCCGGCCAGCTGCCGTGGACCTTCACCTACGACAAGGTCGGCAGCAACGGCGATGCGGGCTACGGCATGCTGCTGACCGCCTCGCGCCCCACCCTCAACGCCGGCACCACCGGCACCACCGACGGCGGCACCGCGACCACCAGCGTGGTCTATGGCGTCCCAGTCTCCGGCTCGGCAGCCCCGTACAGCCTGTCCGCCACGGCCACCACGGCGTGGGGCCAGACCGACAACCCCACCGTCGGAACGGCCATCTTCCCGCCGACCTCCGTGCCATCGAGCCATGACGGCACCGCCTTGTCGTCCTCCGCGTATGCCAAGGCGACCATCACCTACCTGGATGCCGGTGGCCGAGACGTCAACACGGCCACCCCGGGCGGTCACATCAGCACCACGGAGTACGACGCCCTGGGCAACACTCTGCGCCAGTTGACCGCTGCCAACCGGGAACTGGCCCTTGGCACGACCACGAGCTCCGATCCGGGTCTGGCCGGCGCGATCGCCAACGCCAACAGCCCGGCGGAGGCGGCGGATCTGCTGTCCACCACCTCGTCGTACACCACCGCCGCTGACGGCTCCGAACTGCAGTCCGGCGAATACGGCCCCCTTCACACCATCACCCTGCAGCACACCCTGTCGGGCGGGGCCAGCACCGCCGATCTGCCCTCCGGGACGGAAACCCTCGCGCGGAGTCACACGGCATACGCCTACGACGACAACCGCCCCACTACCGCTACCGTCTCCGACCTGCCCACCTCGACCACGACCGGCGCCACTGTCGCCGATTACCCCGCCGACGGCGACCAGCAGACCACGGCCACCACGTACGACTGGACCACCGGCCTTCCTCTGACCACGGTCACCGACCCTTCCGGCCTGGCCATCACCACCAAGTACAGCTACGACAGCGACGGTAACCAGACCAAGGAGGTCCAGCCGACCTCCACCGGCTCCGATGCCAAGACCACCGTCACCGCCTACTACACCGCGACCGGCACCGGCGCCTGCCAGGGCCGTCCCGAGTGGGCCGGGATGGTCTGCACCACGGCCCCCGCGAGCACCATCACCGGAGGCGGCAGCAACCCGAGCGAGCTGCCGACCACGACCTACACCTACGACAACTACGGCCAGGTCAAGACCCTGACCGAGGCCGCCAACAGCACCACCCGCACCACGGCCTACGCCTACGACGCGATCGGGCGCGTCACACAGGAATCGATCACCGGTGGCACCGGTACCACCACACCCGCGACGACATACAGCTACGACCCCGCGACCGGCGCCATCATCGCCTTGGCGTCCAACGGCCAGACGGTCGCCGCCGCCTACGACAAACTCGGCCGCCAGCTGACGTACGACGATGGCACCGGCAACACGACCACCACGACCTACGACAGCTTCAACCGGCCGGCCACGGTCACGGACTCAGCTCCGTCCACCGTCACCTATACCTACGACGACACCACCAGCCTGCCGACCACCGTCACGGACTCCGTCGCGGGCACCTTCACCGCCACCGGCTACGACGCCGAAGGCCGCCTCACCGGCGAGAAACTGCCCGGCGGCTACACCCTCACCCAGTCATTCGACCCGGCAGGCGAGCAGACCGCCCGCGACTACGCCGATTCCAGCGCCACTCCGGTGCTGACCGACGCCGCCGACTACACCATCGGTGGCCAGCAGGCAGGCCACACCGAGAACAACGGCAACACCACCACCAGCAACTTCACGTACGACGCGGCCGACCGCCTCACCCAGGCCGCTGACGACACCGGAACCAGCTGCACCACCCGCAGCTACGGCTTCGCAAGCAACGCCAGCTTCAATCGCACAAGCCTGACCACCGCCGCGAGCACCACGGACTGCTCCGACACCACATCCAGCACAACCACCACCACAACGGCCAACCACACCTACGACAGCGCCGACCGCATCACGGACACCGGCTACAGCTACGACGCCTTCGGCCGCACCACCGCTCTTCCCGACGGCACGGCCCTCGCCTACTACACCAACGACCTCGTCCGCCAGGAGACCACCAGCACCACCAAGCAGACCTGGACCCTCGACGCCGCCGGACGCCTCGCCTCCTGGACCACCCAGAGCAGCACGGACAGCGGCGCCACCTGGAACACAACCGCCACCGCCACAAACCACTACGCCGACGACG
Source organism: Streptomyces sp. NPDC090499 (assembly GCF_044769305.1). Classification (NCBI taxonomy): domain Bacteria; kingdom Bacillati; phylum Actinomycetota; class Actinomycetes; order Kitasatosporales; family Streptomycetaceae; genus Streptomyces; species Streptomyces sp. NPDC090499. The sequence continues at coordinate 27,429 of NZ_JBIVXP010000032.1, read as the reverse complement.
GCGACAACCCCGCCTGGACTGCCGAAGACACCGCGGGCACCATCAGCCGCAACGTCACCGACCTCACCGGCACCCTCGCTGCCACAACAGCCGCCACCGACGGCACCACCCTCCAACTCGCCAACATCCACGGTGACATCGCCGTCCAACTCGTCCTCAGCACCACCACCGCCAGCGCCTACACTTACGACGAGTTCGGCAACACCGGGGACACCACCCGCTACGGCTGGCTCGGTACTCACGAGCGAAGTGCGGAAACGCCGACCGGCGTCATCCTCATGGGCGCCCGCCTGTACAACCCGGCCACCGGGCGTTTCCTGTCCTCCGACCCCATCCACGACGGCAGCGCCAACGCTTACGACTACTGCAACGCCAACCCCGTCACCTGCCTCGACCTCACCGGCGACTTCGCCGCAGTGGCGGCGATAGGCTTCTTCGAAGCGGCGGACTTCTGGAACCCGGTCGGCTGGATCGTGGCCCTTCTGGTTGCCATAGGGATCGTGACATACGCCGTCTACAAGGGTGGCGAATGGCTTGTCCACCACCATGGACACGTCGCTAAGGCCACGCCGAGCAGTTCCCCGTATTGGGGGAAACTGAAGCCCTACAAGGGGAAGACCAAGTCCAACGGGAAGAGCGGCTCAAAAAAGAGATACTTCGAGTGGGACTACACCCACGGCGATATCGAGGTGTACGACAAGAATGGGAATCATCTCGGGAGCGCCGATCCTGAGGACGGGCACATCTACAAGCCTCCGGTAAAGGGACGGAAGATCAAAATATGACGTTCGTAGACGATGTCCTCGCAGGCCGTGTCATGCTGGAAGACGTCGAGACATATCGCGAAGCGTGGAATTCATCTGGCGAGGACGCCGGTGAGTACCACGAGTTCCTCGGCCTGCTCTGGCCCGAATACGCGATGTATGTCGAGGATGACGACGTCTTGGCCTGTGTGGTGGAGGCACGCCGCGCCGAGCAGGATCTGCTGTCCTGGTTGACGGATCACCAGGACAGCCCGGTCGCGACAAGACTGCTTGCACTTGCACAGCGGTACTCCCGCGAATGGGCAGAGGCGCAGCGAACAACTGATTGACCAGTACCGCCGGCCGGCCCGTCAGGCATCAGTCACCGGGCCGGCCCCGAGCCCACAAGCCGTATTGGGTTCCGGTGAAATAACGGCTGCCTCATTGTTGCTCCGCCGAAGTCTCAAGAAGAGCGAAAACGAGGCAGCCCCGGAAGAGCATGGCGTGCGTGACGTATCGGCACCAGCCCACGTAGCAGCCCTTTCGCTTCTTTCGAAGAGTGCTCGCACCACATCAGCCTTCCCGCGCTGCGATGCCTACGCCCCGAGAAACTCCAGCAGTGTGTAACTCCTGCGGGCGAAGTGTACTTGCAGAAGATCCGGTGGCTTCCTTGACTAACGCCACCCGTGGGGGTGCCTCGCCGGTATTGTCATCGGCATCCAGGTACTGCGCGTCGCCAACGGCACTGCCGTTGAGCTGGCTTGGCTGCTGCTTGACAAGGTTGATTCCACATAATCGGCAACGTCTACGTCAACGCCCCCGACGGCAAGGTCCGCCTGGGCTACCTCCCCGAAGGGGAGGACGACGGGCTCTGGCGCATCAATGCCTACCGCGACCCGTTCGGCCCGCCGACCTGGGGCGTCTGCTTCAACGACCGTGTCCCGACCGAGTTTGTGACCGCGTTCACCACGGCCCTCGCCACGGCGTACCAGCAGGGGCCGGACGGCTACCTCGCCCGGCCGGTGTCCGGGAGCGACGAACACGATCCCTTCCTCGCCGTCGTGCCCTTGCTGAAAGGGGGCTGGGAGATCGACCGCCCCCGCTGGGGCGTCTTCGCCATCCAGGCCCCGGACGCACTCGCCGGGCTGGAGTTCACCACCGGCGACCTCGATGCGGAAGCCGAACTGACGACACGCGAGGCCCGCTGGCAGCTGTGGGCGGGCACCTCCATCGACCGGCCCGTCTGGTACGCCACGGCCAGCACCGACACCCCCGTCGCCCTGCTCACCGCCGTCACCGCGTGCGTCGCCGATCCGGCTCCACTGCCCCGGTGGCGCGAGAACACCTTCAGCTACATCAAGGGCATGGCCCAGCTCACCCCGATCCTCCCGCCCCGACCGCCGGCCCCCACCCCGCTCGATGTGCAGCGGGCCGCCGCGTCCCGCCGCCCGGCCGCGCTCCCCGCGGCCAGCGTCCCGCGCTGGAGCACCACCAGCCAACCAGCCCTGCCCGGTCCACGCCGCTGACACGGGCCCGACCTCTACCGGAGACCCCTCTTGTTCCTGCAGGCCCCGGAGTTCTTCGCCGAGCTGTGCCTCCCGTTCCCCGAGCACGCCGTGGTGGGCAACACCTACCTCGCCGTCCCCGCCCCCGGCGGACAACTGCGGCTGCGGATCGATTTCACCGACACCATCCGGGCGGACACCTACGGCGGGTTGCGCGTGGCGGTCGTCCACCCGGACCGCGCGAGATCGACGCGGTGGCACTCAGCTTCCTCGACCACGGCACATTCCACCGTCGCGACGAAGCGACCAACACCCGGCCGAACACGCACGGTTACGGCGTGATCCACAAGTACCACCGTCCGGATCAGCCACCGTGGGCTGGCGCCGTCACCACGGGGCTCCGCGATGCCATCGAGCGGTACACCGCGGTCTGGTTCCCCGGTGCCTGGAACACCTCCACCCCGGCCCGCGCCGCAGGACGGACTGTGCAACCGGCGCCCGCCGCGCCGATCACCCGCAACGGCACCCGCGCCCGCTGAGCCGGGCCCCCACCGCCTACCCCGCCGTTCCGCACCCTTCAGCAGGAGCCCTGCCCGTGATGACGCACCCCTTCGAGAACCTCGACCCGGCCCAGCCGGTGCAGGTCCTTCCCCGGCAATTCTGTGTCAACTCCGCCCGTGTTGCTTTCACTGCGCGAACTGCGGTGAGGCGTTGGTGTTCAGCCGACCCCTCGACGAGCCGCCGTTGTCGCTCAGCGTTCTTGGTCTGAGATCTGAGCCTGCCTGCCGTTGGGCAACCCTGTCCTGCCGCGGCATCGGAAGAACCTGTGCAGACGGGACCAGCAGGACGCTTGAGGAGGGTCCGGTGCGATCGATGGTGCCTGTGCTCCAGGTCGAGCTGGGCGAATCCTGAAGGTGGGGGAGTAGGCAGGTCACTGAGGCGCCAACGGTGATCATCATCTGAGGGCGGCGTTCGTCGGAACTCGGCGTATCGCAGGGTGTAGGCGGGCGAGTGGCCTGTCGTGTGCGACAAGTTGCTCACCAGCATCGCGGCCAAGTCCCCCGCTTGATCACACGGCTGCCTGTCCCGCGCTAGTAAAGACCGTTGGTGAGAAGGGTTACAGAATCCAGATCGAGTGACGTGCGCCACTTGCAGAGTCTGGAGGTGTCGACCTGCGGTCACCTTTGGCGCCATTTTGCGAATGTATGACCCATTCAAATGAAAACCCGTCACCTTTTGGTTGTTACGTGGATGCCCTTTGGGTCTTCTGTGAATAAGTAAGGGTGTAGTAAGAATCTTCCTGTTGCTCGCGTTGGGGGAGGCGGCACGGCCTCCGCTGCTTCGGAGGGGGCGTCAGGATGTCTGGCAGAGCGTCTCGATGGTGGTCGTGGAGATCGCGTTGGGTGACGGTACTCGTCGGTGTCCTGGCGCTGGCGCTGGGGTTGGGGGTGCTGACGGCTCCACCTGTGTGGGCTGCGTCGCCGCACATCACCTCCGGGGGCGTGGCGCTGGACGGTGCGACGGTGAGTTCGCCGTTCACCGCGGACTTGGCCGATGCCGACGGTGTCAGTGGTGACGTGACGTGGTTGCTGGACGATGCGTACGCGGGCAAGGACAGTACTGCGCCGTACCAGTGGACGGTGACGACCACCGCCGGATCGCACAAGCTCAAGGCCCGCTGGGTGACCGGCTCCACGACGACCTCGGTGACGGCGACGTTCACGGTGGGTGCGGCGGCGCCGGTGCCGTATCTGTCGTCGAACGGTACGAAGCTGGACGGGGCGACGCTCACTTCGCCGTTCACGGCGGACATCTCGGACGCGGACGTGGTGACCGGTGAGGTCACGTGGCTGCTGGACGATGCGTACGCGGGCAAGGACAGTACCGCGCCCTACCAGTGGACGGTGACGACGACCACGGGTTCGCACAAGCTGAAGGCGAGGTGGGTCACCGACGCCTCCACGGGGGCGACCGCGTCGGTGACTGCGGACTTCACCGTCACCGCGAGCCCGTATCTGACCTCGGGGGGCGCGGCGCTTGACGGCGCGTCGGTGACGTCGCCGTTCACCGCCGAGGTGGCCAACGCGAGCACGATCACTGGCGATGTCACATGGCTGCTGGATGACGCGTACGCGGGCAAGGACACGGCGGCGCCGTACCAGTGGACGGTGACGACGGCCGACGGTTCGCACAAGCTGAAGGCCCGCTGGGTCACCAACACGTCGACGGGGGCGACCGTGGAGACGCTCGCCGTGTTCACGGTCGGCACTCCGGTGGCGTGGACGCCGCCGAAGCCGGTGTACGAGGAGCCGGCGCCGGCGCTGAAGAGCCTGTGGACGACGGCGGACAACCGGCGTGCCCCGGTGGACGGTCTGTACGACTGGTCGAAGGCGGGCTTCGGCGGTGGGACCGTCCTGCCCACCGACGCCAATGTCCGGTCCGAGGACTCCTGCCGGATCTCCGCCGCCGAGCTGAGGGACGACTACGGTGTGGTCCCGGACGACGGCGCGGACGACACCGACGGCCTGCAGCGTGCCGTCGACCACATCAAGTCGGCGTGTTCTCCCGACGGTGACTACACCAAGGAGAGCCGGATCCTGCTGCCGGCCGGCACCCTGAACATCACCCATGAGCTGAGCCTGGACGCCGACTACCTGATCCTGCGCGGCGCGGGTTCCGGGACCAAGGGCACGCACCTGGTCTACCGTCCGGACGCCGACACCCGCTACGACGCCATCGCCTCGGACCACACTCGCTGGGACCAGGACGCCATGACGTCGGGGGATGCCTCCGGCGGCTGGATCTGGCCGGGCCGGGGCATGTTCCGGGTGCAGTCCCGAGCGGTGGCCGACAAGTACGCCGCCCAGTACGCGGCGGCGCCCGCGAACCGGAAGGACCTGTTCGAGGGCACGGTCAACGACCACTGGATCAACGGGCTCACCCTGCGCTCCAAGCCCGGGGACACCGGCTATGCGGCCCGCAAGGGCGACAAGACGATCTACCTGTCCTCCGACGCGTCGTTCGACAACCTCAAGGTCGGCGGCCTGGTCAATGTGATGGCCGCGAACTCGATGAAGTTCTACGAGGAGATGAAGGCGGTCCCCACCGACTTCGACCTTGAGAACGAGCACATGCGGCAGCAGGTGTTCATGGTCACCTCCGGCGATCCGCTGGAGAAGACCATCAAGCTCGACAAGCCGCTGGAGTACGACCTTCCCCTGAACTCCACCTCCGACGGCTCCGATCCGATCGACGGCAAGGTCTTCGACTCGAAGGTCACCCCGCTGGTCGACGCCGTGGTCGGCGTGGGGATCGAGAACCTGTCGTTCACCCAGGACATGCCGAACCTGGACAAGGCGCAGGCGTCGCACAACTACGGCAACATGGACCCGTCCGCGGCGATGCACGGCATCGTCTTCAAGTGGGCCGCGAACTCCTGGGTCAAGGGCGTCAAGGCGGAGATGACCGGGTCGCACCCGATCGTCACCGAGGTCGCCTCCAACCTGTCCATCGTCGACAACACCCTCGACGGCTCGTGGAACAAGGGCAAGGGCGGCAACGGCTACTTCCGCGGCTCCCGCGTCTGGGACTCCCTATATGCCGGCAACACCACGCGTAACCTGCGGCACTTCACCTTCCAGTGGTCGGCGTCCGGGAACGTCGCGATCGGCAACAGCTTCGACTCCGATCTCAACCTGCACGGCGGCTACGAGCGCAACAACCTCTTCGAACTCAACGAGGTGTCCGTCCCCTACGCCCACCGCTCCTCCAACTGCGACACCAACTGCGGTGATGAGGGCGGGAGCGATCCGGACGACTCCGACTGGTATCCGATCTGGTGGGCCGCGGGCAAGAAGGCGGTGAAGTGGTCGGGCTCCTCCGGGCCCGGCAACACCTTCCACAACAACCATCTGCGCAAACAGCTCGGCGACGACACCCAGCCGTACACCGAGTACAAGCCGTACAGCAGCCGTACCAAGGTCTACCGGTTCGGTTCCGACGGGGACGACTTCCACCACCTCGACCAGGGCGGCACGCCGATCGCCGACTGGGCGCACAACGAGGAGAAGGACTACACCGGCGGGCACGGAGTCGACGACTCCAAGTCCTTCACCGGCCGCTCGGTCTTCCTGAAGTCCATCAGTCTCACCGGCTACGGCGGCCCGCACCCCCAGCCGCTCAAGCGCACCTGGGGCTGCTCGTGCTGGGACGGGCGGGGCATGGTCAACACCCGTCTGGCCGCCGACCCCGTCAACACCGGCACCGGCACGCTGACCGAGAACTTCACCGACCTGTCCCTGGCCGGCCCCGGCCGTTCGCTGAGCTGGGACCGCACCTACAACAGCCTCGACCCGACGGACGGGCCGTTCGGACAGGGCTGGACGTTCGCCTACAACGCGAGCGTCTCGATGGTCGATGACGGCGGCACGTACACGTTCCGCAACGGCACCGGCGGCCAGACCAACTTCACGAAGAACGCCGACGGCACCTATACCCCGCAGGACCCGGGCGTCACCGCGACCATGGCCGACCGCAGCGGCGGCGGCTGGCAGCTGACCAACCTCGCGGGCGACCGGCTGCTCTTCGACAGCACGGGCCGTCTGGTCAAGGACGTCGACGACCAGGACCACGGCGTCACCCTCACCTACGCCGGCGGCCGGCTGGACACGCTGACCGACACCCTCGGCCAGACCTTCACCGTCACCTGGGGCACCACCGGCGCGGAGTCCGGGCACATCACCGGTGTCACCGCGTCCGACGGCCACACGGTCTCCTACGTCTACGACCTGTCCGCAGGCGCGAACCGGCTGATGGCCGTACGAGGCGTCGACAGCAAGACCACCCGCTACTCCTACGACCAGGCCACCGGCTACCTCAACGGCATCACCGATCCCGAGGGCCACGTCAGCGCGCAGACGGTGTACGACCCCGACACGGGGCGGGTCACCCAGCAGACCGACGCGGCGGGCGGGGTGTGGAAGTTCGCCTGGGATCCGGACACCGAGACCGCCACGATCACCGACCCGGCCGGGACCGTCACCCAGGACGTCTACCAGGGCAACGTGCTGGTCTCCCAGATCGACGCCAACGGACGCTCCACGGACGTCTACTACGACGACGACAACCAGGTCATCGCGGAGAACACCACCGGCCAGCAGCTCACCCGGAACGAGTACGACGACCGCGGCAACCTCACCCGCAGCTACCTGCCCACGACGGCCGACGACACCGACCCGCCGTCCGAGTCCTGGACCTACGACGACGACAACCGCGTCCTCTCCCACACCGACGCCCTCGACCACACCACCTCGTACGCCTACGACTCCCAGGGCCGTCTGACCACGACCACCTATCCCGACGACACCACCACCAAGCTCACCTACACCGCCCTCGGTCAGGTGGAGACGAGCACCGACCAGCTGGAGCGCACCACCAGGTTCGAGTACAACTCCGCCGGCGACCTGACCAAGGCGACCAGCCCCGGCGGCGCGGTGACGACCTACGCCTACGACGCCTCGCACAACAAGCTCAGCGAGACCAGCCCGCGCGGCAACGCCGACGGTGCGAGCGCGGCGGAGCGGGAGAAGTACACCACCCACTGGACCTACGACGACTTCGGCCGCGTCCTGACGGCCACCGACCCGCTGGACCGCACCACCACCAACATCTACGACAGCCTCGGGAACCTGAAGTCGGTCACCGCACCCGACGGCGCAGTCACCGAGTACACGTACGACGCCAACGGCAACGTCATCGACGAGACCGCCCCCGGAGACCGCGTCACCCACTACGAGTACGACTCCGCGGGCCGGGAGACCTCCGTCACCGCCCCCGACGGCGCGAAGACCACCAGCGACTACGACCCGGTCACCGGCTACCTGGCTGCCACCACCGCCCCCGCGGGCAACGTCGACGGCGCGGACGCCGAGACCAAGCGCCGCAACACCACCACCTACGTCTACGACGCCGCCGGCCGCCAGACCCAGGCCCGCGTCGTCGACCCGAACGCCCCCACCCGCTACCTGGCCACGGTCACCGCCTACGACGCCCAAGGCCGGGCCACCTCGGTCACCGGCCCGGACGGCGCCGTCACCCGCACCGGCTACGACGTCCTCGGCCGTGCCGAGAAGACCACCGGCCCCACCGGCACGGTCACCACCACCGCCTACGACGACATGGGCCGCACCCACAGCCAGACGGCCGGCGGCACCACCATCACCTCCGAATACACCGACACCGGCCAGCTGAAGTCCACCAAGACCGCCTCCGGCGCCCTGACCACCTACGGTTACGACACCGACGGGCGCCTGAAGAAGGTCACCGACCCGCGCGGCAACACCGAGGGCGCGGACCCGGCCGACTACACCACCACCTACGGCTACGACGCCGACGGCAACCGCACCGACGTCACCGACCCGCTCGGCCGTACCGTCCACACCGACTACGACGAGGCCGGGCAGAGCGTCAAGGTCACCGACCCGGACAGCAACTCCACCGTCTACGGCCACGACGACGCCGGCAACGTCGACCAGGTCACCACGGCCACCCTCGCGGTGACCAAGTACCACTACAACACCCTCGGCCAGCTGGAGACGGTCACCACCCCCCGCGGCCACCAGTACGGCTACACCTACGACGCGGCCGGACGCATCAAGACCAGCACCACCCCCGAGGGCCGCACCACCTCCTACACCTACACCCCCAACGGCCAGCCCGACACCGTCACACTGCCCCAGGGCAGCATCAGCTACCACTACGACACCCTCGGCCGCACCACCAAGACCGACTACAGCGACACCGCCACCCCCGACACCACCTACACCTACGACAAGGCCGGCCGGCCCACCGAAGTCAGCGACGGCACCACGACGGCCGAGTACACCTACGACAAGGCCGGCCGCACCACCGGCATCACCCGCGGCAACGACGACTTCGTCTACGACTGGGACAGCGACGGCCGCCTGACCAGACGCACCCTGCCCGACGGCCGCACCGAGGCGTACACCTACGACGACGACGCCCGCCTGGACACCACCACGTTGCACGGGGGCCAACTCGCCTCCGACACCACCCTCACCTACGCCTACGACGCGGCAGGCGAGCTGAAGACCACCAGCCGCAGCGACGGCCCCACCACCACCCGCGACTACGACCCGGCCGGCGACCTCACCCACCTCACCCACAGCCTGGGCAGCACCACCCTCGCCGAGCAGACCGTCGCCTGGAACCAGAGCGGCGCCCCCGAACGCGTCACCACCACCCGCGGCGACACCACGACCACCGCCCTGTACAGCTACGACGGCACCGGAGCCGTCGCCGGCATCTGCCTGCCGACCACCGGCACCACCTGCACCGCCGACTCCCCGTCCACCACCTACAGCTACGACGAGGACGGCAACCGCTCCACCACCATCACCGCCAACCAGGGCAGCGGCGACAAGACCACCACCTACCAGTACGACAAGGACGACCGCCCCACCACCGAAACCACCTCCGGCGCCACCACCACCTACACCTACGACGACAACGGCAACCTCGCCCGACAGGTCTCCCCGGCGGGCACCCGCAGCTTCACCTACCGCCTCGACGGCAACCTCACCGCCACCACCCTCGAAGACAGCCGCACCGTCGGCTACACCTACGACGAATCCGGCAACCGCACCAGCCAGTCCGTCGCCGGCACCAAAAACGCCACCTGGACCTGGGACACCCTCGGCGGCCTCTCCACCCGCATCGACGAGACCACCGCGGCCGGCACCACCACCCACCAGTGGTGGACCGACCCGACCGACTCCCTCGGCACCGCCACCCTCGACACCGCCGGCTCCGATGACCCCACCTGGCTGCTCGGCGACTACCAGGGCACCATCACCGACACCGCCGACACCACCGGCCTGACCGGCACCGCCACCTACGACCCCTACGGCGAACCCCTCACCACCCCCACCGGCACCTTCACCGCCAACCCCCTGCGCTTCCACGGCCAGTACCTCGACACCACCACCGGCCTCTACGACATCCGCGCCCGCGACTACACCAGCGCCACCGGCCGCTTCACCACCCCCGACCCCCAGCCCGCAGCCGCAGGCGCCGCCTTCACCGACACCTACCACTACGGCTACAATCGCCCCACCACCCTCACCGACCCCTCCGGCCAGTGCGCCATCCTGTGCAGCATCGCCGTGGGCGCGGTCGTCGGTGCTGTAGTCGGCGGCGTCGACTACGCCATCAACGGCGGCAGCTTCTGGGGCAAGGTCGGCACCGGCGCAGTCATCGGCGCCGCCGTCGGCGCAGGCGCCGGCTGGATCGCAGGCGCCGGATGGGGAGTCGGCGCCACCATCGCCGCCGACGCCGCCCTCGAAGGCTTCGGCAACCTCGCCTACGGCTGGGCCACCAGCGGCGGCAACTACAGCTTCTCCCAGGGCGCCCGCGACTTCGCCACCGGCGCAGCCTTCAGCGGCGCAGCCCGCGTCACCGCCAACACCCTCCGCGGGTTCCGTCCCCTCATCGACCCCGCCATCGCCCGCGCCAAGGCATGGCTCGCCAAGAACACCGTCGGCCACCTTCCCGCAGCGCTCCGCGGAAAATACGCTTGCGTCGACGGACCATCCAGCAACGGAACCGCCCATCGCACTGCCTCTCCCGAAGGCAGCGGAAGCGGCTCTGGATCTACAGGCCCAAGCAAGGGAAGAATCGCTCAGGAATCTGGTGCCGCGTACGAAGAGCATCTTGTTGCCGAGCTCGGAGGGAGCGGTGGTTTTAAGTCGGGGAAGAGGCAGCTGGACGGAAAGTACACCGATGGCGATGTCGAATACTGGTACGAGGCGAAATCGGGGGCTTATTGGAATTCGATTCTCGCCAATCCGCAAAAGCTTGTAAAGTTCAAGAGTGTTGCGGGTGAGGCGATGAACATCGCGCGAGACAATGGAGCCACCTATATAGTGATATCTCAGAATGCCATCCCTGACGAAATTACAGCATGGTTGGCCAAGAAGGGGATTCCCTGGAGGGTGGTGCCCTGATGGGTTTGGTTGCTTTCCCGGCTAGCGACACTAGCCGGGAGGTCGCGTGGAGTTACTCTGCCTTCGCGAAATTCCGTCGACTGCTGGCGAAGCAGGAAGGGATTTCCCTGGATGAAATGGAGGGATTTGGGGGTGATGGATCCTGGTCGGCAGTGAGTACTTCGCTCATTCCGCTGCTCAACAGGCCCGACGATGGATATGAAGACATTTCGTGCGCCGACTGCATGAAGATTCTGCCAAGATTGCGGAGCATCGTATCTTCGTGGGAGAGGGGAGGTGTAAGTGCAGTTTCCGCAGAACACATCGAGAGCGGCCGGGAGCTTGTTTCCGTCCTGGAGCGATGCGTGTCTGACGGTGTGCCGCTCATGTTCGCTTGATCCTGGAAGGCTGCGCCTTCGCCTCGGCGTCGCACTTCCCCTTCCGTAGCCCTGTGCGGCAGAGGCGCCTGCGCCGGCGGATCCGCCAGCAGCGGAGACGCCCGTCGCGCGCTCCTCTGATGGCAGTGCGGCGTGAGTAATCTGCCGTCAGGGAACAGCCCGCCGACCAGGGGTGATCCCTGGACTTTGGTGATGTCGGACCCAGGGCCGGCCGGGGTGTTCCAGTCGGCTGGGTTCGTGGTCGGCGCCCGGCGGCTGGGACGGTGGGGTGCAGCAGCGGCTGCGCGCGTGGGTGGCGACGGGGATGGCATCGAGGTGTACGAGATGGGCTGGACCGGATGACGGTCCCGGCCGGTCGTACCCACTGTGTTCAAGGCCACGCTCGACGCGTCCGGACCGTGCCAGCCTGCTATGCCATCAAAGGACCCGGAGCCGGAACTTCCCGAACCTGGTCGGTGAAGTAGTCGGCTCCGGCCCGTCCGACGGCCGGTCGCTGCTTGTCGTCGTCCTCGGACTCCCACCACTCGGCGACGATGCGCAGCGCGTGGGCGTCAGAAGTTCTAGCCCCAACGCCGTGTAGGGAGCAGTTTGTGCGCGGGCTTGGGGATCGGGTCTTTCTGATAGGCAAGGAATCTTAATGGCAGGGATGGTGGACCTTCCAGGTCGGGGTTACTGGACCGGGCCGTCGTGGTTGTTTGACTGGATGGTTAGCGGGATAGCTGAATTGGTTGAGTGGGGCGAGTTGACTAATCGCCTCAGGGAGATTGTAGAGCTCAACTTGGGTTTGCTAGATCTCGGGGATTTCGAAGACCGTGCCGCCCAAGAGATTCTGGATATTCTCGCGAGTCGGATGCTGCCTGTTGCCGAGGAGCGTCTGATCCTAAGATCAGGTTTCGATCGCGAGGATGCTATTGGGCAGGTTCGCAATCTGGCGGCGTTGGCTTCGGATGCGGCCCGTCCTTCATAGGGGGATGCGGCGAAGCTGTGGGAGTGCGGGTTATTTTGAACGGCGACGGAAGTCGGCGTACCGCATATCCCATTAGGTAGGTCGACTGCTGGCGAGGATGTCGTTTGCATCCTCGCCAGCAGTCAAGCCAGAGAGATTGAAGCGTAGTAGCCGATGACAATCATCGATTTTGAAACAGATCGCATGAGGCCGTATCCACCCGGGCGGTCCGCCGAGGACCTAACGAGGGCTAGCGAGACGGATATCAGGTACGGATACTTCGTGACCGATATCCACTTCGACGTGAACGGTGTGAATTTTGACAAAATGCTGATGGGAATCCCCGTCGTTGACTTCATGCTGTGTGTGGCATATGCGTATGGCGAACTGCAGCACCATGGCTCGGCCAGGATTGATTTCACCGAGAATGACAGCTACATCTCGTTGACTACCGACGAGGATGGGGCCGTGACTGTGGCCGCTCCTCAGATTTCAAGGGCCTCCCAAGTCGATGTGGGCGAACTGGCAGAGACGATTCGCGGATTTCTTGTCGATGGAAATCGAAGGCTCGTAGAGAAGTTTCCCTCATTCGTCCAGAGCTCTACGTATGCAAAAATTCAGGCCAGTGCCTCGCTGATTTAACCTTGAGGATCCATCCGATTTTCTCGACTGATTCCGCTATCTGACCAACGTGAAGGTACAGGTATGGAGGAGATCCACCCCTACCCTCGTCCCCCCGAGCTCGATCAATTGGCAGAATCCATCATTCGGCAACTCCGAGACGCTGGAATCCCCTCATCCCTCAATGTGAGTGATGGGGCAGGCGGTGCAACCGTCGAGGTTGATGTAAAAGAGGAAGGCCCTGGTGGTGTATATGTTTCCTGGAGGACCTCAAAACACCTCCGGGACAACGTGTGGGCCCTCATTCAACAAGGTGAATCGAGTTCCCCTCTCCTTCAGCACTATGGTGTCGTGAACCGTGCCATGCGGGACGCTATCCTAGAGATTCTCCTGTCTTCGGGTTTCACTGCCAGCACGACCGATGACTCTGATCTCTCACCATTCACCGTATATGTGGCACTTCCCCCCACTCGTTGAATCTCTTTCGTCCCCAGTCGTGCCACGTCAGAGATTCGGCGTAGCTTCGGTGCGCACCGAGGCGCGGTAAATATCGCGGCATGCACCGGAACGTGCTCCTGCTTGGTTGGCTAAGCGAGAATCGAGTCGCGTGCTGTCTTCATGTTCCTGTTTGCGACGGGGCTGCGAGGTCATGCGGATCAAGTGCGAATCTCGGATCTGCAAGCAGGCCACGGTGAACACATTCATGGCTGGTGCAGTAGGACTCGTAGCGCGGGTCTGCGGTCTGTTTGCCGCAGGTGTTCGTTCTCCAGTTCCAGGACCTGGGTGATCCGGACAAGCTGCTGCACCTGCGCGATGAGGCTGTCCCGCTCGCGGCGGAGCCTGGCTGTCTGGTCCCGCAAGACGTCACGTGGAGTGACCCCCGAAATTCCGATACCTGGACGCTGGATGCTTCGTCATCCAGGGGAAGTGATCCATGGTGGCAAAGCGGAGGAACTACCCCGAAGAGTTCAAGCGGGACGCGGTGGATCTGGTGCGCTCCTCGACAGACCGCTCCCTCACCGACATCGCCCACAGTCTGGGCATCCATCTGGAGACCCTGCGAAAGTGGGTCCGCGACGACAAGGCCCGCACCCAGGTGGCGGACGGCGGGGGTGATGCCGGTATGACCCCCGACGAGAAGGAAGAACTCAAGCGTCTGCGGCGGGATAATGCCCGGCTGGAGGAGGACAACGAGATCCTTCGGAAAGCCGCCGCCTATGTCGCGCGGGAGACGACACGGTGATCCGCTTCCGTTTCGTTGACGAGCACCGGAGCGCCCACAGGGTGAAGCGGATGTGCGATGTTCTCGGCTGGGACCGCTCCGGCTACTACGCCTGGCACCAGAACAGGGAAGCACGGCAGGAGAAGGCCGACGCGGAAGAGGTCCTGGCCGGCAGCATCCGGGCGATCCACACCGATTCCCGGGGAGCCTACGGCGCCCGCAGGATCACTCAGGCGCTGCGCAACCAGGGGAACCCGGTGAACCGTAAACGCGTCGCGCGGATCATGCGGGAGCGCGAGATCGTCGGGATTACACGCCGGAAGTCGCGGTCGCTGACGAAGCAGGACCGCACGGCGCCGCCAGCGCCGGATCTCGTCCAAAGGGACTTCACCGCACCGATGCCGGGCCTGGAATTCGTCGGGGACGTCACCTGTTTGCCGACGGCCGAGGGATGGCTGTACCTCGCGACGGTGATCGGCCTGTGCACACGGGAGGTCGTAGGCTGGTCGATGGCGGACCACATGCGTACGCAACTCGTCGCAGACGCGATTCGGATGGCGCATACGGGCGGGCATACGGCTGGCAACGCCATCTTTCACTCGGATCGCGGGTCGCAATACACCTCTCACCAATTCCGCGCTCTCCTGGGCGAGTTGGACATCCGGTCGAGCACCGGACGTACGGGTTCGTGTTTCGACAACGCCGCCGCGGAAAGCTTCTTCGCCGTCCTGAAAGCGGAGATCGGAGCGACGATCTGGGAGACCCGCGCACAGGCTCGGCAGGACGTGTTCCGCTGGATCGCGGAGCATTACAACCGGGAGCGGATCCACTCGACCATCGGCTACATCACGCCGTACCAGGCGAGGACCCGCTGCCACCAACGGCTGGACCTCGCGGCATAAAACGGAAGTGTCGGGACCCGAGGGGTCACTCCAGTCGACGTCGACCCCGACGACCCGCACAACTCCGTCCGCCTGCGGATCATCGGACACAAGGTGACCGGCGAACTTCCGGGAGAGGACGGGGAGAGCGCGGGCACCATCACCATCGAACAGGACGACGTCGATGTTGACGCCAAATCCACCCTGCGCCTGACCCAGCAGTTCCCGCCCAAGTACGAGCACCGCGAAATCCTGAGCTTCACCATGACCATCGACCAGCCCGGGAACGGCAGCGAACCGCTGGTTCTGACCACCAAGGAGCCGATGGTCCTCATCGGAAAACTGACCCAGTACCCGCCCCGCGGCGACCTCTACATGCTGGAGCAGCCCGTCGAGCTGGTCGACCTGAAGAACTCGGACAAGGTGCTCGCCGTCATCGAGAAGTTCCCCGTCAAGGTCGGCGGACTCTAAAGGACGCCTGCGGGACCAGTTCACCAGCTCAAGGGGCCGGTTTCCTAACGGTACGAGCTGCTGCCGACGGCAAGAAATCCTGCCGTCGGCAGCAGCGTCGACAGGCGACGCGGCTCCTGAGAGTGGTGCGGCCCCGGCCATACGTGTCCTCACACCGGGACCGTGGCTCAGCCCATGCACTCCACAGGCCGGGCAGGAGGCTGAGGGCTGTGCGAAGGTGCTGGTCGCAGCCATTCGTTGATGGCTGCGACCAGCACCTTCGCACCGTAGCGGACGGCGAGCTTTGTCGTACCTGATGGCGACAGCCCGGCGGCGCTTGAGGCGGTTGATCCCGCACCCGACCGCGCGCCGTTGCTTGCAGTCGTCCTCGTCGAACTTCCGCGGCCGGCCGCCGCGCGATCCGCGCCCCAGCCGGGCCATCTCACCACGGTGCTCCCTTTTACCGGAGAAGTCACCGGGCAGCGACCGCCATCACCCGAAAGAGCGAATGCCCTGAGCGGGGAATCTCAAGACGGCTTCATATGTGCTGCGCGTGTGCAGTCGAGCCTGAGATTATGAAGCCGAAAATGAGATCCTACAATTGGATGTGGGATCTCATAAAGGCTGTCATGACGTACCGGCATGTCTGCGGCTTCTCCGGTTGTCTCAGGCGGTTTCCACGCTGGTCAGTCTCATGCTCGTGTCCGGATCCTCAGGCTGGCTAACGAGTTTGGGGGAAATTGAGGTCCGGGCAGGACGCCCACCTCGTAGTCCTTGTCGGGGGCCGAAGGCGAGCTTTTGGACGGTTGCGATGGCCCCGAGGTGGTTGAGGTTCATCTTCCAGCTGCCCGCCATCAGCGGCGTACGCGTGGTCGTTGAGGGTCAGTCCTCCAGTGCGGCGAGGCCGGGGAGCGTCTTGCCTTCGAGGTATTCGAGGCTTGCGCCGCCGCCGGTCGAGATGTGGCCGAATGCACTCTCGTCGAACCCGAGCGTACGCACGGCCGCGGCGGAGTCGCCGCCGCCGACCACGGTGAAGCCGTCGCAGTTCAGCAGGGCCTGTGCGATGGCGGTGGTGCCACCGGCGTAGTCGGGGTGCTCGGCGACGCCGACCGGTCCGTTCCAGAAGACGGTCCCGGCGTCGATGATCTTGGAGGTGAACAGCTCACGGGACTTGGGGCCGATGTCCAGCCCCTCCTTGTCGGAGGGGATCTTTTTGGCGTCGACCGTTTCGAAGTCGGCCGGGGCCTTCGTCTTGAGGTCGGGGAAGTCTGCGGAGACCAGCACGTCCACGGGCAGCACGAGCTCGACGCCGTTCTTCGCGGCGCGCTCCATGTACTCGGTGACGGTCGGAATCTGCTCCTCCTGGAGGAGGGAGATGCCGATCTCGTGGCCCTTGGCCTTGAGGAAGGTGTACGCCATGCCGCCGCCGATCAGCAGCCGGTCGGCCTTGCCGAGCAGCTCGTCGATGACGGCGAGCTTGTCCGAGACCTTCGCGCCGCCGAGGACGACCGTGTAGGGGCGCTTGACATCCTCGGTGAGCTTCTTGAGCACGGCGACCTCGGTGTCGATCAGGTCGCCGGCGGCGTGCGGCAGCCGCTTGGGCAGGTCGTAGACCGAGGCGTGCTTGCGGTGCACGGCGCCGAAGCCGTCGCCCACGTAGAAGTCGGCCAGGGCGGCGAGGGCGTCGGCGAAAGCGCCGCGCTCCGCGTCGTCCTTACTCGTCTCGCCCGCGTTGAAGCGGAGGTTCTCCAACAGCGCGACTTCGCCGTTCGCCAGTGCGGCGACGGTGGCCTTCGCGCTGTTGCCGGTCGTGTCGGTGGCGAACGAGACGTTCTTGCCCAGGATTTCACCGAGCCGCTCCGCGGCGGGGGCGAGGGAGAACTGCGGGTCCGGGGCGCCCTTGGGCCGGCCCAGGTGGGAGGCGACGATCACCTTGGCGCCCGCGTCGGCGAGCTTGGCGATGGTCGGGGCGACGACGCGGATCCGCCCGTCGTCGGTGATGGTGGTGTCGTCGAGCGGGACGTTGAGGTCGGCGCGGACGAAGACCCGCCTGCCGGTGACGCCGTTCTGGATCAGGTCATCGATCGTCTTCATGAGAGGAGATCCTTGGAGGTCGGTGGGCTACAGGGCCGGTACGGCGCGATGTAGCGCGTACGGACCTGCCTGCTCACATCGAGTGGCTTGCTCTGGGGCTTCCGGGTTCGAGAGGGATCGCAGGGTGGAGGGGCCGTGACATGGGGGCGACCACGCGGGTTCTCGCAGCGTGAATGACCAGCTACTCCGTGTGATCTTGTCTCATCCTGCCTTCACCGGCATCTCTCGCCAACACTTCGGCGAGTTGATCGAAGAACTCGCGCCACGCTGGGAGTCGGCCCGTGAGGCCACGCTTGCCGAACAACGAGGCGGCGCCCGCAGACGAGCCTGTGGAGCGGGACGCAAGCCGAAACTGGTCTTCGTCGACCGGCTGCTCGTCACTCTGGTCTGCCTGCGCCTGGGGATGCCGCATCAGGCACTGGCCGACCTGTACGCAGTGGACCGCTCCACCGTCTCCGGCGCCGTCCGCCAGGTGCGGCCCTTGCTCGCCGCCCGCGGCTTCGCCATCCCCCGATCGCCCCGGCCTGCGCATCCGCACCCTGCAAGACCTGTTCGCCTACGCCGAGGCCGAGCGCATCGAGCTGTGCCTCGACGGCACCGAAGTACAGGTCAGGCGACCGCGCGCGGGACGCCCCGGCCGTAAGGCGTTCATCTCAGGCAACAGCAGTTCGGCGTCGGACCGCCGCAAGCCCCGTCGAGATGAGCCTGGCCCGCGCGTAGCCGGTCGGGCTCACCGACGAAGGACAGAATGATGCCTGGGTGCGCCTGTGACCTCCGCTTTTCGAGCGGAGCACCGACGAAAGTTCGAGCACAGCACCGACGGAACGCCGAGTAGAAGACGATGGATACCCGCACCGTGCGAAATCTTCGGAGAGTCACCGCGACATGACGAACAGCGCCCCTCAGACCGCTGCCGAGGACGGCCTCATCCACCACATTCGACAGCACGCCGAACTCTCCAAGACCGCCTACCGCGTCCCCGCGGACTGGAGTTACCCCAGCTCCTTCCATCTCCTGCTGGCCCTGGGCCGTCGGTTCACCCCCAGGCCCAGCCCCGATGATCTGATCGGCATGCCGGACCGGCTGTGCTACAGCAACGCCGCCCGCTACGCCCTGTCCCACCGTGACGAAGGCTTGGTGTACGCCGAGGGGTTCGCTCTCACCCACCACGAGTTCGACGTCTCCCTGCCTCACGCCTGGGTCGTGCGTCCGGACGGGACAGTGCTGGACCCGACCTGGGACGACCAGCCAGGACGAGCCTATGTCGGCATCGCGATCGCCGACCCCCAGCTGTGGCCCGTCGACGGCGGAGGGCTGCTCCAGGACTTCGACCGGACCGTGCCATTGCTGCGTGGCGGCTTCCCCCGAACTGCGCTCGCTGAACTCGGCCGCCCGCTGATCGAGGAAACGGTGGCCGCAGGCACAGCCCCGGGAGACGATCTCTAGCAACACGGCAAGGGCAAGGGCAAGGGCAGAGGCGTGAGTCACCGCATGCCAGCCGGTTTTGTCGGTGCCCACGTGATCTGCTCTGCCCGGCGGCCCTGCTGGACAGCCACTTCCTCGGTGACCCGCACCAGCTTGCGGCCCACCACATCGACGAACAGGAACGACACGGACCGCGCCCCGAACCCCTCCTGCAGATTCCGTGCCACTACATCCATGGAGGCCACCGGCGCGGCGTCCTTCGCCGCAGCCAGCACCTGAGCCAGCCCGAACCGGTCACCCGCCACAACAGCCTCCCTGCCTCACGTATCACCTTCCCCGCACCGCGCGGCCTGGGCATCCCAGACACCATCCCGGTATTGGCAGGGGGGGCGTCCGCAGCGGACCGTCCCCTGAGGAAGCGGGTAGCGGATCGCTGCTGGCTCAGGGACGGGGCGGCCGGCAGGCGAGCGCGTCGAGGAGACGACGGGTGAGGGTGCGGGCAGGGCTGGGCGATGCCGGGACGGGTTCGGCGGCGAGGGCTTTTACGAGTCGCCCGAGGCGTGATGGGGGTCGGATCACGGGGAGTCCTTGCAAGGTGGCGGGGATCCGGGACGGGTGCCTGCGGCTGTCATGTGGCCTCGGCTGAGCGGCCGTGGCGGATGCGGTCGAGCAGGCTGTGGTGGTAGCCGGCCAGGTCGCCGTCCGGGATGGGAGCGGGGCTGCCGGTCAGGGTGTACCACTCGTCGGCGCCGGTGTACTGGACAGTGGCGTGTGCGCTGTGTCCGTCGTCGCTGAGGTGGACGGCCACGGTGAGGTCGCCGGTGATGACGCCGACGTCGTCGGTCATCACGCCGCCCGGGCCGGCCGTGACCTCGTCGACGTAGATGGCTCCGGCCGCGGCGAGGGCAAAGTCCTGGCGGTCGGGGTCCGGTTGGGGCATCGTGCGGTCCTTGTACTCGGTGTCGTCGGCCGGGCAGCGCCGGCCGGTTACGGCGTGCTGTGGTGTGCCGGAACGCTGCGGGTTACGCCTCGCAGGTGTTCAGCATCTCGTCGAGCTTGGTCTTCTCCGGCTCGGTGATGTTGAGGTGGTAGGTGTACTTCACGTGGGTCCAGGCGCGGGAGTAGGTGCACCAGTAGGAGCGCAGCGGCGGGGCCCACTGGTCGGGTGACTGGTCGCCCTTGGACCGGTTGCTGGAGGCGGAGACCGCGAGCAGTTGGGGCTCGATGAGGTCGTTGGCGAACTTGCGGCGCAGGGCGGTGTCCCATGCGTCGGCACCCGAGCGCCAGGCGTTGGCGAGCGGCACGATGTGGTCGATGTCGGCCTGACCGGAGGCGGTGAGAACCTTGCCGTCGTAGGCGCTGACCCAGATGCCGGCAATCGCGCGGCATTGGGTGTCCTGGACGACGTCCTGGCCGTCGCGTTGCAGGACGACCTCGCGGGTGTCGCAGGTTCCGTACTGGATGACCCAGTGCGGGAACTTCGCCCGTGAGTAGCCGGTCATCGGGTGCGGGGCGGCGACGTTCAGTTCGCCGAGCTCCTTGCGGACGACCTCGGCCGGCGGGGGCTCGGGAAGGTCCCGCAACGCGCGTGCGGCAGTGGCCGTGTGAGGGGCCGCCTGCGGTGCTGCGGAAGCGGAAACGGTGGTGAGCGGGGCGAGTAGTGCGGTCGCTGTGACAGAGGCCAGGGCGAGTTTGTGGACGGGGCGCATGTGCTCGTCTCTCTTGACCGGCAGGGGTGCTGACGGTCAAGAGAGATAGCCGTGGACGCGCTCTGGGGCAGGGCACCCCGAGGCGGTGTCACCCGAACAGCGGGCAGGAATTCACCGCAGACACCTCACGAACGGAGTAGTCAAGTTGACGGCGGGCCACCCTGATGGACGGCGTGTCGGTGCGGCAGTCGATAATGCCCGCTTATGGCAGATCGCAGTCCGGTGCTCCGGATCATCACCTCGGCGGCGCGGGATTCCCTGAAGCCGCTCGGCCTGGCCCAGCGCGGGCGGTCGCGGCTGTGGATTGATGATCACGGGTGGTGGCTCGGCGTTGTGGAGTTCACCCCGTCGCGAATCGCCGGCAGTGGTCTGCACGTCGGTGCGATGTGGCTGTGGCACGACGTGGACCACCTGGCCTTCCATGTGGACGCAGTCAGGGTCGGCTCCGAGCTGTTTCGCACCGAGGACCAGTTCACGCGGCTGGCACTCGACCTCAGTCAGCAGGCGGCTGCGAACGTGACCGCGCTAAGGGAAAGGTTCCCGACTCTGTCGGACGCAGCCCGACACCTGACCTCCAGGCCGGTCCGGCGGGGATTCCTGTGGGACAACTTCGACTCTGGGATCGCAGCCGCCCTGGCGAGGGACCCGGACATGGCCCGCGATCACTTTCAACAAGTCCTTCGAGAGGTCGCACTGGCCCCGTGGATGGTCGATGCCCAGAAGAAGGCGCGTGAGCTTCACGCGATCGCGGCAGATCGCGACGCCGTGAGCGACTGGGTCACGCGGGCCGTCGACTCATGCCGGAGCAAGCTGGGCCTTGTTCCTGCGCCGTGTGCGATCAGCTGAACGGACCCGAGGGCCGAGTGACGGAGCTCGAACTCCTCTGAAAACGGGTCCTGTTGTCGTGACCGAGCGTTACTAAAGCTCGTTCCCGCAGGATCTGCCCTCGTCCGTGATCGACGCTTAGGGTGCTGCCGTGAGCAGCCAGATGATGTACGCAGGCCGGTTCCTCGGGGAGTTCCGGGAGCTTGAGCATGGCCGCACTGACGGGCCCTCGCTGAGGGACTGCGTGCAACGGGAAGGTGCGCCCTATGAAGCGGACCTTGTTCGCTACCTGCGTGCCGGCTCGGTGCTGGCCGCGACCACCTCACGAGTCCACGATGTCCTCAGCGCCAGGAGCGATCTGATCGGCAGCCTGCATCTCCTCACTGACGGTGAGTGGTTCTGGTACACGGACCTGGCGCACTACGTCGAGCGCTATCACGTACTCCTGGATGCACGTTTCATCGACCACGCACGCGGCCGCGGCTGGACACCGCCTCAGCTGAGCGACGCCGAACTTGCCCGGATCGAAGACGCCTTCTTCCCGGACGACGGTTCTGTACCCGTCGTCGATGACAGCGGGCAGTGAAGCGTGCCGGGGACGTCCAGCATTACCGCAGATCTACCCCTACTGTAATTGATCGTTTCAGAATGAAGCGCTTGGCCAGAGAGTTACGCGCTGCGATGATGCGAACTCGACTGGACGGTGGGGGACGGGGACACCAGATGACGCGGTGGCAGCTCTTACAGGGAGACGTCCTGGTCGGTGAGCTCAGTGAGTACGGCTGTGATCAGCCGTTCTTCCTGGCGCGCTTCAGCCCGGGACCTGGCTGGGAGAGCGTGAGGCCGTTGTTCGAGGCATTGGCGGCCTACAGGGGCCCGGACCCGGATGGGCTCAGGTTCGTCGCCCTGGCCAAGCCGTTGCAAGATTTGGGGCTCGCGCTGGCTCCGGTTGACGGCCAGCAGACTCCGTTGCAGCTCTTCAGGGACTGCATGGTGCGTATCTATGGGGCTGAAGCTCGCCTGCGCTACTGACCGAGCGATTGGCTGTCCGTTGGAGCTCGCGCAGACATATCAGGCTGCAGGCCAGTTCGAGCAGGCCCTGGTGGAGATCGGCGCGTCGTTCGTAGCGGGTGCGGAGCCGTTTGAACTGGTGCAGCCAGGCGAAGGCGCGCTCGACCACCCAGCGGACCTTGCCCAGTCCGGAGCCGTGGGCGACGCCGCGTCGGGCGATCAGCGGTTTGATGCCGCGTTTCCACAGCAGGCGGCGGTACTTGTCGAAGTCGTAGCCCCGGTCCGCGTACAGGCGCCGGGGCTTGCGACGAGGGCGTCCCCGCTGGCCGCGAATCGACGGGACGGCGTCGAGCAGCGGTAGGAGCTGGGTGACGTCGTGCCGGTTCCCGCCGGTCAGCGTGACGGCGAGCGGGGTTCCGTGACGGTCGACGATCAGGTGGTGCTTCGAGCCAGGACGGGCCCGATCGACGGGCGAGGGACCGACGTGATTCCCCCTTTGAGAGCCCGGACGTGCGACCCGTCCACGGAGCAGTCGTCCAGGTCCAGCAGGCCGGCACGGCGAAGCTCGGTCAACAGGGCAGCGTGCAGGCGCGGCCAGACACCGGCCTCGGTCCAGTCCCGCAGCCGGCGCCAGGCCGTCACACCGGAACAGCCCACGGTCTCCGCGGGGACATCGCGCCACGCGACACCGGTCCGCAGCACGAACAGGACGCCGGCGAGCGCCGCTCGGTCGGGAATCCGCAGCCGCCCCGGGTGGCGGTGGCGCCGTTCGGGAGCGGGCGGCAGCAGCGGGGCCACCCGCTCCCACAGCTCGTCAGGAACAAGATCAGCACGCACCCGGACACCCTGCCGACCAAGATCGTCGAGCACAAGACCCGCAGCTCGACTCATTCTGAAACGATCAGTAAGCCGTAGGGATGCGTTGGGAATCAGGCAACCTCCGTGGGGACAGCCGCGTCCGTGCGTGAAGCCGCCTGCTCGTCGAAGAGTTGCCGGTGCCGGAGGCAGTGGTGAAGCTGTCCGATCAGGCCGTTGAAGACGTTGCGTAGGGCAGAGGCATGCCAGTCTCCCGTGTTCCGGCGGTGGCGGTAGCGTGCCATCACTCCGGGGGAGGCGCGCAGGGCGGAGAAGGCCCAGAGGTAACCGGCGTGGTTGAGGCGCTGGTTCTTGATCCTTCGGTAGGCGACGGAAGTCTTCTTGCCCGAGGCGCGCGTGACCGGTGATGAGCCTGCGTATGCTTTCAGGCCGCGGGCGGTGGTGAAGCGTGTTCGGTCGTCGCCGATCTCGGCGAGAACGCGGGCCCCGAGCTGCGGACCAAGACCGGGGAAGCTGAGGATGATTTCGGCGTCCTCATGCTGAAGGAATGCCTCCTCAGCCGCTAGAGCGAGATCGTCCGCGGCAAGACAGGCGGCTTCGAGCTGGCGGAGCAGGGCCAGCATCTGCCGGCCCATGGCCTGCTCGGTGAGGGGAGGGTGAGATGCGCGGGCCGCCCGGAAAATGTCCCGGAGACGTCCTGCGTCCGCGTCGATCCCGCGCTGTCTGCCTGCCCGCTTCAGCGCGGCCGCGAGCTGGGCCCGGGTGAGTCGAGCGGCGCCGGCCGGGGTCGGAGCCGCCTTCAACAGCTCCAGCGACTCCGGCCTGCACAGGCCTCCCTTCCACCGGGCCACGGCCTCCAGGGCGGCTGGGTAGTACTCGCGCAGCAGTGACCGCAGCTGGTTGGCAACCTGCTGCCGGTTCCACACGGCGTCTTGCTGGGCGCGGGCAAGGATGGCCACAGACCTGGCCAGATCAGTGTCCTCGGGTATGGCGCGGTGAGCGTGCATGTCCGTGCGCAGTATGTTCGCCAGGACAAGCGCGTCGCCGAGATCCGACTTCTTCCGGGAGACGGAGTGGCGGTCCCGATAACGGGCGGCGGCCAGAGGGTTGATCGCATAGACGCTTCGGGTACCCGACCGAAGAGTAGCGACGAGCAGCCCCCGGCTGGTCTCGATCGCCACGGGGATGGGTTCCTCGGCGCTGTCGCCGTGCTCGACCAATAGGTCGAGCAGCTGCCCGTAGCCGACGACATCGTCGGTGATCCTGACCTTGGCCAGCAGCTGACCTGAATCGTCGACCAATGCCACGTCGTGGTGGTCCTCTGCCCAATCGATGCCGCAATAGATCACGTTGCCCTCTCCGAAAATGCCTCGACCCCGCTGATCACGAGTCCATGCGGGTCACGCAGCGTTCTAATTCCAGGCCTCGGCCGAGGGCCGGGCCGCCACCTCACTAGCCGTTCGTGACACCAGCGCACCGTACGGGCCTCGGTCTTGTGTCGGAGCTGCAAGAGCTCGAAGGGAGCAAGAGGTCACCGTGCGACGGGCTCGCGCCGTGAATCTACCGAGACAGGTGGGAAAACTGGGGCTGAGTGGCCGGGCCAGCTCCTGCTGAGCACGGTCTGCGGTTGGGCCTCAACGGCCAGAAACGATCCAGGCTTCTGCCGGAGTGACCCGGCCACCCATTCCCGCCGGGACGACCCGGCCTCAAGGCGTGTTCCTCCTGGCGAGGACTACTCCTTGGAATCGAATTAGAAACGAACCCACCACTGCTCTGCGGGGAAACGGCTGCAGCTGCGTGTGCTGCCTCACCGTGGTCTTTCGAGGCGGTCGGCGCCAGCGAGGTCACGGTGACCGGCACAGCCGGGCCTGGACCGGCTGCGCCAGCCGTGGCGGTCTGCCCTTGCCGAGCTGATGCCCGTCTGCGACAGGCTTAGGGCGCTGGGGTTATGCCTCGATAGTGACGGTGGCGTTCCCGGTGGCGATGGGCGGGGTGCCGATCCGGATGCCGACGCGTACCGCGCCGGTCGCGGCATCGGACTCGATCTCCATCTCGGGGTAGAGGACGGCCCACTTGCCGCCGTCCAGGTCGAGGGCCGCGCCCTTGAGGGTCAGAGTGCGGTTGCCGTTGGAGCGCTGCCCGGTCAGCTTGTCCTCGTCGGTCGCTCCTTCCCGCCACGCCATCACCCGGTTCTCGGTGAACCACAGGCCCTCGGGTGCGGTGAAGATGATGTCCGCGGACCCGATGCGGGTGCGTCCGGTGGTGGTGAGGGTGAACACGGCGGGGTAGGTCCACTGCTGGCCGGGCCTGACCCGTGACTGGTCGAGGCGGGTCTGCACGATGCGGAGGGTGGGTTCGGCCGCGGTGCCGGAGACTTTGGCCAGGATCTGAACGGGGGAGCGGCGGCCGATGCTGGCCGAGCCGTCGCTTGCGAGGCCGGGGCTGGCGCCGGGCTCGGCGCGCAGGCCGAGGCTGTAGACGAGGGTGCCGGCGTCGGTGTCGGTGGTGTTCAGGTGCGGGTTGTCGCGGATGGCCAGGGTACGGCCGGAGTCGTAGAGCTCGTGGTCGAGTTCGCCGGTGATGGCGCCCTGGACGGTGTCGGGGT
This sequence comes from Streptomyces sp. NPDC090499, assembly GCF_044769305.1. Taxonomy (NCBI): domain Bacteria; kingdom Bacillati; phylum Actinomycetota; class Actinomycetes; order Kitasatosporales; family Streptomycetaceae; genus Streptomyces; species Streptomyces sp. NPDC090499. The sequence continues at coordinate 1,176 of NZ_JBIVXP010000032.1, read as the reverse complement.
AGGTGTAGGTGGGCCGGCCGGTGAAGACGAACCCGGTGGGGGTGGTGAAGCGCTGGGTGATGATGCCGGGGTTGACTGGCTGGCCGACGGGTGACACGAAGCGCAGCAGGACACGGACCGACTGGCCGGGGCAGGCTTCGGGGACGTTCTCCTGGTAGATAGTCAGGGCGCGTTTGTCGGCGACCGGTTCGGGGACGACGACGGTGACGGGCAGGGTGAAGCTGTTGTCCTTGAGGTTGAGGTCGCCGCCGTACTGGATCTCCAGCGTGGACTCGTACGTGCCTGGTGGGGTGGTGTCGAGGGCGCGGATGCGGAACACGCCGTCCAGGGTGCCTTTGCCGGGGGCCAGGTCGGTGCCGGGGAAGGTGCGCGTCAGGCGCCGTCCGTTGGTCTCCCGGGCGCTTTCCAGGCCGTCGGCCAGGGTGAGCACGATCGTGACGTGTTCTCCGCAGGCGATGGCGGGGCCGCAGTTGTGGACGCAGGCGCCGAGGTCGAACTCCTGACGGCGCGGGACGGTGACGAGCAGGACAGGCTCGCCGTACAGGTCGGCGATGGGTGGGGCGGCGGGGTCATCGTCGCCGCTCCGAAGACCTTGCGCACGCGCTGGTTCCCGGCGTCAGCGATGTACAGGTCGCCGGAGGGGGCCACAGCCACGCCGTAGGGGTAGTAGAGCTGCTGGCCCACCGCCGGTCCGCCGTCGGCGATGTACCCGGCGATGCCGTTGCCGGCGACGGTGGTGATGATTCCGCTGGGTGTCACCTTGCGGACCCGTTGGTTGTGGCCGTCGCCGATGTAGAGGTTCCCCGCCCCGTCCACCGCCACGGTGGCGGGGTAATTCAAGGACGTGGCGTCGGCGGGGCCGCCGTCGGAGACGAATCCGGGCTGGCCGTTGCCTGGCAATCTCAATTTCATGTCGGATCCGAAATTCATCCGACATTGACCGTGAGATTCCGACACGGAAATTGAGATCCTACAGGACTACAGCGGAGAACAGTTCGCCGGGGGCAGACAGGGAAGATCGCGGAAAGACTGGCCAACGGGTGCGAGGTCATGTCAAGGTAGACGACCTTGCAAGAAATCCCAGGTCAGCGACCCAGCGCACCTTCGGTGCGCGCCGGGGGCGTGGTAAATGTCGTGGCGTGCGCCGAGGTGCTTCTTGTCTGCCCTGCCGTGTGC
>NZ_JBIVXP010000031.1:42247-81137 GCF_044769305.1 Streptomyces sp. NPDC090499 | reverse complement strand
CGTGCCGTGCGGCCGCTCCGCCGTCCCCTCCGAACGCGGGAAGAACTCGTACCAGGAGCCGTACAGCGCCCGTTCACGCTCCACCAGCAACGGCAACGGCTCCGAGACGGTCACCAGCTCCCGCAACGGATACCGCGCCAGGATCTCGTCGACCTCGGGTGCCAGGGCGTTCGCCAGCCGCGTGTGGACGGGCAGGGAGTCGTCGCCCAGGGCCAGGGCTGCCGCGAGCACCCGCTCGCGGCCGGGACCGTCCGGGACTCCGGCGGCCGCCCGCTGGTAGAGCTCGGCGCCCTCCTCCAGGACCAGACCCGTGTCGATGCCCGCCGGGATCTTCACCCGCGCGTGCTGCCGCCAGGTGACGAGCGGGGCGCTCCAGGCCTCCACGTGGTACGTCCAGCGGCCCGTCGCGTCCGGGGTGACCTCGGCGCCCCAGCGGTCGGTGCCGGAGACCAGTTCCCGCATCGGCGTCCACGGGCCCGGCCGGCCCTCGGGATCGCACAGCACCACATTGGCGCCGACGGCATCGTGCCCCTCGCGGAAGACGGTGGCGGTGACCTCGAAGGTCTCGCCGGGGACCGCCTTCGCCGGCCGCCGGCCGCACTCCACGGCCGGCCGGACGTCACGCACCGGAACGCGGCCGATGGCCTCAGTCGCCTTCATGGGTCTCACCTCCGCCGTGCGCGGAGCCGGGCCCGGGGCCCGGCTCCGCGGTCCGTAGTGTGCCGGAAGACCGGTGTCTTCCCGCGGGTCCGCCTGCGGATCACTGCCTTGCGGAACGCCGTTCCGCCGGCGGCCCCTGCCGGACCTTCCCGCTCAGCTGGGACCGCCCACTCTGTTCCCGCACATAGGTGACGAGGCTGGTGCGCAGGTAGCGCTCGGCCGCGTCCACCGCCTCCCGGGCGCAGCGCTTGCCCATCAGCACGCACAGCGTGTAACCCGAGTCCTCGAAGGTGGACCGCACCTCGCGGTCCTGCGGCGAGGCGAGCATGACGCGCTCCCACGCCCGGTAGCGCCTCAGCTGCCGGGCCACCTCGGCCTTCGCGGGTAGCAGCATGGCCGTGTCTTTCCTTCCGACGCTCTCGAATGGGCACGTGTCCCCGGATCGGGGGGAGCGTCCGGGCGCGGAAGAGCACGGAGCCGTTACGGCGAATCGAGGCTTTCACTCATGGTGCACGGGTGATGACCGAGCGTCTTGTTGGAGTTTCAACGACCTCGACCGGCTCGGCCGCCTCGTGCGCCTCTCGTGTTGCACGAATGGCGTAGCGCCCGCACAGTGAAGGTGACTCAGGAGCGACCAACGCTCACGCTGCGCTTCCGGAACGGATTTCCGGACGGGTGAGGGGGAGCGGGAGCTTCGCGGGTGAGGAGCTAGCGACAATGAAGACCGCAGTGCCCTGCTACTACCACCTCGACGTTGAGGTCAGCCCGGAACGGGTGGGACAGGTCAGCCGCATACTGGCCGCCCATCTGCGTTACTGGGATCTCGACAACCTCGTGGACCCCGTCTGCCGCGGTACCGAACTGCTGCTGACCGCCATCGACCAGCACGCGACGGACAAACACACGTCCATCGAGATGTGGTGGAACGGGCAGCACCTCATCACCGCGATCGGCGACGACGACCGGGATCTCCGCCCCGACCAGGATCTGCGCGGGTGCCTGGCGCACCTTGCCGCGACCAGCGACGGCTGGGGGTGCTGCGCCCCGGAGACCGGCAGCAAGATCATCTGGTTCTCGCAGCGGGCCCGCTCCGGGGAGCGCGTCCCACTGGTCCCGACCGGTCCGGCGCCCTGGCTGCGACAGGTCCTCAAGGTGCCGCGCGCCCTTCCCGCAGCCCAGTTGGCCGCATCCGCCGAGGGCGTCCTGGAGGGCGCCCGGTGACGGCTCGCAAGTCCCGGAAGGGGGTGCCCGTGTGGAGCGGGCACCCCTACCCGTTGGGGGCCTCCTTCGACGGGCAGGGCACCAACTTCGCCCTGTTCAGCGAGGTCGCCGAGCGGGTCGAACTGGTTCTGGTGAACGACGCCGCCACCGAGACGACGGTGCCGATGACCGAGGTCGACGGCTTCGTCTGGCACGCCTACCTGCCCGGCGTCGGGCCCGGACAGCGCTACGGCTACCGGGTGACCGGTCCCTGGGCGCCCGAACTCGGCCACCGGTGCAATCCGGCGAAGCTGCTCCTGGACCCGTACGCCCGGGCGATAGACGGCCAGATCGACAACCACGCCTCCCTCTACGAGCGCACCCCCGGCGGACCCGCCCCGGCCGACAGCGCCGGGCACTCCCTGCTCGGTGTGGTCACCGACCCCTACTTCGACTGGGGCGACGACCGCCCGCCCCGGCGGCCGTACTCCGACTCGGTGATCTACGAGGCCCACGTCCGCGGCCTGACCCGCACCCATCCGGAGGTACCCGAGCGGCTCAGGGGCAGTTACGCCGGTCTCGCGCACCCGGCGGTCCTCGACCACCTGACCTCCCTCGGCGTCACGGCGGTCGAGCTGATGCCGGTGCACCAGTTCGTGCAGGACGGGGTGCTCCAGGACCGGGGCCTGTCCAACTACTGGGGCTACAACACCATCGGCTACTTCGCCCCGCACAACGCCTACGGCGCCTTCGGCAGCCGGGGCCAGCAGGTCAACGAGTTCAAGGCGATGGTGAAGGCGCTGCACGCGGCCGGCCTCGAAGTGATCCTCGACGTGGTCTACAACCACACCGCCGAGGGCAACGAGATGGGCCCCACCCTGTCCTTCCGGGGCATCGACAACGCCTCCTACTACCGGCTGGTCGACGGCGACTGGGCGCACTACTACGACACCACCGGCACCGGGAACAGCCTGCTGATGCGGCACCCCTACGTGCTCCAGCTGATCATGGACTCGCTGCGGTACTGGGTGACCGAGATGCACGTCGACGGCTTCCGCTTCGACCTCGCGGCCACCCTGGCCCGGCAGTTCCACGAGGTGGACCGGCTCTCGGCGTTCTTCGACCTGATCCAGCAGGACCCGGTGATCAGCAGGGTCAAGCTCATCGCCGAGCCGTGGGACCTGGGCGAGGGCGGCTACCAGGTCGGCAACTTCCCCCAGCTGTGGTCGGAGTGGAACGGCCGCTACCGGGACGCCGTACGGGACTTCTGGCGGGCCGAGCCGGGCTCGCTCGGCGAGTTCGCCTCCCGGCTCACCGGCTCCTCCGACCTGTACCAGGCCAGCAGGCGGCGGCCGCGGGCGAGCGTCAACTTCGTCACCGCGCACGACGGTTTCACGCTGCGCGATTTGGTGTCGTACAACGACAAGCACAACCTGGCCAACGGCGAGGGCGACCGGGACGGCGAGAGCCACAACCGGTCCTGGAACTGCGGGGCGGAGGGCGAGACCACCGACCCGGCCGTGCTGGAACTGCGGGGCCGCCAGCAGCGCAACCTCCTCGCCACCCTGCTGCTGTCCCAGGGCATCCCGATGCTCAGCCACGGCGACGAACTCGGCCGCACCCAGCACGGCAACAACAACGCCTACTGCCAGGACAACGAAGTCTCCTGGGTCGACTGGGAACTGACCGAGGAGCAGCAGAGCCTCACCGACTTCACCCGGTACGTCATCGGCCTGCGCGCCGCCCACCCGGTGCTGCGCCGGCGGCGCTTCTTCCTCGGTGAGACCACCACGCGCCCCGGGCAGCCGCTGCCCGACCTGGTGTGGCTGCTGCCCGACGCCCGCGAGATGACCGACCGGGACTGGCAGCGGCCCGACGCGCACTCGGTCGGCGTCTTCCTCAACGGCGACGCCATCGCCGAACGCGACCCCTACGGGCGGCGCCTGATCGACGACTCGTTCCTGCTGCTCCTCAACAGCCACTGGGAACCGGTCGACTTCCGGCTGCCCGACGACTCCTACGGCGAGCGCTGGACGACCCTCATCGACACGGCCGACGCGGAGGGGGCGCCGGACGAACGCGAGCGCAAGGCGGGCACCAGGCTGCGTGTGGAGGCGCGGAGCCTGGTCGTGCTGTCGCGGCCGTCGCGGTAGTCCTTCGGCTGCGGGCGCGTGGGGGTTGCTCGCGCAGTTCCCCGCGCCCCTGAAAGCAGGGCGCTGCGGTGAGCGCCCCTTCAGGGGCGCGGGGAACTGCGCGACCAGCCACGACGCACCCGCACCGGACCACCAGGGCGCACCCGGCAACGGCTATCGCGCCCCCCGCGCCGTCGTCACCGTGAACTGTGCGCCGTCCGGATCCCGCAGGATCGCCTCGGTGTCCCCCTCGCTCAGCACACTGCCGCCGTGTTTCTCGGCGATCCGGGCACAGGCCGCCACGTCGGTCACCGCGAAGTGGATCTGCCAGTGCGGCCGTACCGACGGGTCGGGGGCCGCCTCCACCGCCCCCGAGTCGATACGGGCCACCGCGTCGCCGCGGCTGCGCAGCACCACCTCGCCGGCCTCGTACTCGACCTCGCAGCAGCCCGGTTTGTCGGAGGCCCAGCCGAGGACCTCGCCGTAGAACATCGCGGAGTCGAAGGCGTTGCGGGTGTGCAGGCGGATGAAGGTCGGCGCGGCCTGCCGCCAGGTCTCCCAGTTGGAGACCAGTTCCCCTTCCCAGATGCCGAAGACGGCGCCGTCCCGGTCGGCGATCAGCGCCGCCCGGCCGGGCGGGAAGGAGAGCGGCCCCACCGCGGGGGTGCCGCCGCGCTCCCGGGCCCGGGACACCGCCTCGTCCGCGTCGGGCACCGCGAAGTACGGCGTCCAGGCCACCGCCATCTGCCACATCGAGGCGACCGCGGCGATGCCCGCCACCGGCACCCCGTCCGCCAGCGCGATCCGGAAGTGGTCGCCGAGCCGCACGCTGCGCCAGCGCCAGCCGAGCACGGCGCTGTAGAAGTCCTCGGTCGTCTGCAGGTCGCGGCTGGTCAGGCTCACCCAGCACGGGGCACCGAAGACCGAGTGCGTGGAGACCACCGGCCGCTTCTTGTGCGCAGGTCCGCTCTGCGCAGGTCCGGTCTGCGCGGGTCCGGGGGGAGGCGTGTCGTCGTTCATGGCACTCGCGTCCTGGTGTCGGGGCCGGCGGGGCGACCGGTCTGCCACCAGTCTCCAACCGGAAGCGGTGGGAATGCCTGCCGAGTACCCCGGTGGCGCGAAGCCAGACGGGTGACAGCATGGATGGATGGGCGAGAGCGAGCCGGACCGGATCTTCCGCCTGGAGGAGGAGGTCGAGCAGCTCAAGGAGGCCGTCGCCTCCCATGCCGTGGTGGACCAGGCCATCGGGATGGTGGTCGCGCTCGGAAGGGTGACGCCCGACGAGGGCTGGGAGGTGCTCAAGGAGGTCTCCCAGCACACCAACATCAAGCTGCGCAACGTCGCGGACCTGATCCTGGTCTGGGGGCGCACCGGCGACATGCCCGCCGAGATCCGGGTGGAGCTGGCGGAGGCCATCGAACGGTACGGCCCCACCCAGATCCCCGGCGCACCGCCCACCGGGTGACCCTCAGCCGGCCTCGGCCAGCAGTTCCTCGCGCAGCCGGTCGAAGCAGGCGCTGAGCAGGCGGGAGACATGCATCTGCGAGATGCCCAGCTGCTCGGCGATCCGGCTCTGGGTCATACCGCGGAAGAACCGCAGATAGAGGATGAGCCGGTCACGCTCGGGCAGGTGTTGGAGGCAGGGTTCCGCGGCCGCGCGGTCGACGATCAGGTCGTAGCCGGGGTCCGGGACGCCCAGGGTGTCGCCGAGCGCGTAGCCGTCGCCGTCGGGCACCTCGGCGTCCAGCGACAGCGCCGAGTAGCACTCCAGGGCCTCCATCCCGGCCCGCACCTCCTCCTCGGTGAGCTGGGCCAGGGCGGCGATCTCGGCCACGGTGGCCGGGCGCCCGGGGGTCGTCTGCTCCAGCTCCCTGAGGGCGCTCCGGACCCGGTTGCGCAGCTCCTGGACCCGGCGCGGCACGTGCAGGGTCCACGTGTGGTCCCGGAAGTGGCGCTTGATCTCGCCGGTGATGGTCGGCACGGCATATGCCTCGAAGGCCCGGCCGCGCGCCGGATCGTAGTGGGCGACGGCCTTCACCAGCCCCAGCGCGGCGACCTGGTACAGATCCTCCAGGGTCTCGCCCCGGCCGCGGAACCGTACGGCGATCCGCTCGGCCATGGGCAGCCACAGCTCGACCAGTTCGTCCCGGAGTGCCCGGCGCTCCGGCCCCTCGGGCAGTTCGGCCAGCCGTACGAAGGCCTGGGCCGTGTCCGGGGCGTCGTCGTGAGGATGGGACCCGGGTGTGCAGGTGGCACGCATCATGCGCACCTCCCTCGGCAGGTGCTGGTGGACGGACACCGTGGGAGGAAGGCGCTCGGACCCTGGAGAGGACACGGGGCCGCCCGGCGGAAGCCGGCTCCCACGCACGTGCCTCCGGTCCGAAGCACTGAGCTACGGATGCCCCGAACGGCGTATGGCGAAACAATTCGGATAAAAAGGTGAGATAGCTCCCATTCTTGGACGGTCTCCCCGTCGGATCGTGCTTTGACCGTCCCTTGGGGGAGATACCTCTGTAGCAGAGGTAATCTTCGAGGCGTGGAATCGGAGACCTTTCCGGAAGAACTCGCCGACGCGTTGGTCGGCATCCAGCGGCTGATCCGCCGCAGACTGCGCCGCGGGCTCACCCGGCCGCGGCTGCGCGGCGCCGAGGTGGAGCTGCTGCGCCTGGTCGAGTCCCGGCCGGGGATCGGCATCTCGGACGCGGCCAAGGAGCTGTACCTGGCCGGCAACTCGGTGTCGACCCTGGTCAACCAGCTCGTCAAGGACGGCTTCATGCGCCGGGAGACCGACCCGGCCGACCGTCGGGCCGCCCGGCTGCTGCTCACCGACGACGCCGAGAAGCGGCTCGCCGACTGGCACCGCCGCCGCGCGGAACTCGTCGCCGGTCATGTCACCCGGCTGGACGAGGCGGACCAGGAGGCACTCAGGGCAGCGCTTCCCGCGCTGCGCAGGCTCGCTGACACTCTGCACGAGGAGACCGGGGAATCATGACAACGGACACCGCCGCAGTCGCCTGCACCGGGCTCTCCTACTCCTTCGGGGAGACGAAGGCGGTCGACGGGCTCGACCTCAGCGTCGGCGAGGGCGAGGTCTTCGGCCTGCTGGGCCCCAACGGCGCAGGCAAGACCACCGCCATCCGCTGCATCACCACACTGCTGCCCGTCCCCACCGGGATGGTCCGCGTCTTCGGCCACGACACCGGCCGGGAGCGGATGGCCGTACGGCGGCTGCTCGGGTACGTCCCGCAGCAGCTGTCCGCCGACAGCGGGCTCACCGGACGCGAGAACGTCGAACTGTTCGCCCGCGTCTTCGACGTCCCGCGGCGCGAGCGCGCCGCGCGGGTCGCCGAGGCGCTGGCGGCCGTCGACCTCGTCGACGCGGCCGACCGGCTCGCCGGCACCTACTCCGGCGGCATGGTCCGCCGCCTCGAACTGGCCCAGGCCCTGGTCAGCGCGCCCCGGCTGCTGATCCTCGACGAACCGACCATCGGCCTCGACCCGATCGCCCGCACCAGCGTGTGGGACCAGATCAACTCCGTACGCGCGGCGACCGGCATGACCGTGCTGGTCACCACCCACTACATGGACGAGGCCGACCAGCACTGCGACCGGGTCGGCCTGATGCACCGCGGCCGCATCCGCGCCCTCGGCACCCCCACCGAACTCAGGCGCGGCCTCGCCGAACGCCAGGGCACCGACGCCCTGCCCACCCTCGAAGACGTCTTCCGCGACGTGGCCGGCAGCGGCCTCGACGACCAGTCAGGAGGTTTCCGCGATGTCCGAAGCACCCGCCGCACCGCGAACCGTGTCGGCTGAGCGCACGGGCACGTCCCTGCTCCTGACCCCGCCCCAGCCGCGCTCCGGCTGGCGGCTGCTGCCCGCCCGCGTCGTCGCCATGTGCGCCGTCGAGCTGCAGAAGCTCCGCCACGACCGCACCGAGCTCTACACCCGCGCGATCCAGCCCGCCCTCTGGCTGCTGATCTTCGGCCAGACCTTCACCCGGATACACGCGATACCCACCGGCGGCATCCCCTACATCGACTACCTCGCGCCCGGCATCATCGCCCAGTCCGCGATGTTCATCGCGATCTTCTACGGCATCCAGATCATCTGGGAGCGCGACGCGGGCATCCTCAACAAGCTCCTCGTCACCCCCACCCCCCGCTCGGCCCTCATCACCGGGAAGGCCTTCGCGGCCGGCGTGAAGTCCCTCATCCAGGCCGTCGTGGTGATCGTCATCGCCGCGATCCTCGGTGTCTCCCTCACCTGGAACCCGCTGAAGCTCCTCGGCGTCGCCCTGGCCGTCGTCCTGGCCTCGGCCTTCTTCTCCTGCCTGTCGATGAGCATCGCCGGCATCGTGCTCAGCCGCGACCGGCTGATGGGCATCGGCCAGGCGATCACCATGCCGCTGTTCTTCGGCTCCAACGCGCTCTACCCGCTGGCGATCATGCCGGGCTGGCTCCAGGTGGTCAGCAGGATCAACCCGCTGAGCTACCAGGTCGACGCGCTGCGCGGCCTGCTGCTCGGCACCCCCGCCCACCTCGGCCTCGACTTCGCCGTGCTGGCGGTCGCCGCCGCCCTCGGCATCACCGCGGCCTCCTCGCTGCTCGGCCGCCTGGCCCGCTGAGCCGGCCACGGTGCCGGGTACACCGACGTGATGTGCGGCACGCGCCCGCGACCCGCCCCGGACCCCCGGGGCGGGATAACCGCTGCGCAACGCTTGATCAGCGATCAAAGCGGGCGAACCCCCTGGCCACAGCGCATTCCGCTCATTTGACAGTGCGCTGAGCACACAGATAAACAGCGGGGGTCGAGAGGGGCACTGTGTACGAGCCGAACGTGGTCGGGGACTGGCACGAGTACGACGAGCATGCCGGTCTGCGGGTCCGCGTCCACCGCCTGGAGGAGTCCGAGCCGCCGCGCGGCCGGGACGACGCCGCGGCCGGGCTGACGTACTTCAGTGCCCGCGTGACCATCGAGAACCGCGGCTCCCGCCACCTCGGCGTCCAGCTGGAGGACGGCCAGATCGACGTCCGGGTCGGCCCCGACGGCGAGGGCGCGTTCATCGACTGGCGCAACTCCCAGTTCATCGAGGGCTTCGACGTCTACCCGCTGCGCCGCGCCACCGCCGTCCTCTACGCCGCCGCCCCGGAGGCCGCCCTGACCCAGGTGGACGTCCAGGTCCACCTGCGCGTCGACGAGGAGTGGACCGAGCGCCGACTGTGGGCGGGCGGCATCGGCGTACTGGAGTCCACCACCGCCACAGCCTGCCAGGGCGCCGCCCCCGGCAGCCTGGCCCACCAGGTGACCGCCTTCCTCAAGGACCAGACGGAGCCCGGCCCCACCACTCCCTGACCCACAGCGCGCCCTCAAAGGGGCGCGGGGAACTGCGCGACCACAGCCCTCATGCCGCCGCAGACGGACAACAGCCTGGCGAGGCACTGCCGCCCCCCGAAGGGGGCGCGGGGAACTGCGCGACCAGCCACGATGGTGCCGCAGACGGCCGACAGCCTGGCGAGGCACTGCCGCCCCCCCCAAAGGGGCGCGGGGAACTGCGCGACCACAGCCCCCATGCCGCCGCAGACGGCCGACAGCCTGGCGAGGCACTGCCGCCCCCCGAAGGGGGCGCGGGGAACTGCGCGACCAGCCACGATGGTGCCGCAGACGGACGACAGCCTGGCGAGGCACTGCCGCCCCCCCAAAGGGGCGCGGGGAACTGCGCGACCACAGCCCTCATGCCGCCGCAGACGGACAACAGCCTGGCGAGGCACTGCCGCCCCCCAAAGGGGCGCGGGGAACTGCGCGACCAGCCCCCACGCCGCCGCAGACGCACGACGACCCGGCGCGGCACCTCCAGCGGAGCGCCTAGTGGGGGATACCGTCGATGATCTCCCGGGCCCCCTGCCGCAGCAGCGCCACCGCGACCGACGTGCCGAGGGTGGCCGGGTCGAGGCGGCCCGCCCACTCGTGGGCGTTCAGCCGGGTCTTGCCGTCCGGCGTGAACACGCAGGCGCGCAGCGACAGTTCGCCGCCGCCGTCGACCCGGGCGTAGCCGGCGATCGGGCTGTTGCAGTGGCCCTGCAGTACATGCAGGAACATCCGCTCGGCGGTGGCCTCCCGGTAGGTGGCGGGGTCACCGAGCCCGCTCACCACGTCGATCAGCTCGGAGTCGTCCTCCCGGCACTGCAGGGCGAGGATGCCCGCGCCGATGGGCGGCATCATCGTCTCCGGGTCCAGCACCTCGCTGATCACGTCCGTGCGGTCGATCCGCTCCAGCCCCGACATCGCCACCAGCAGCGCGTCGGCCTCACCGGCGGCCAGCTTCTCCAGCCGCCGGTTGACGTTGCCCCGGAAGGGCACGCACTCCAGATGCGGGTGGGTGGCCGCCAGCTGGGCGACCCGGCGGACCGCGGAGGTGCCGATCCGGGTACCGGGCGGCAGCTCGTCCAGGGTCAGCCCGCCCGGGTGAACGAGGGCGTCGCGGATGTCGTCCCGCTTCAGGAACGCCGCGAACACCGTCCCGGCGGGCAGCGGCCGGTCCGCGGGCACGTCCTTCACACAGTGCACGGCGAGATCGGCAGCCCCGGCCAGCAGCGCGGCGTCCACCTCCTTGGTGAACGCCCCCTTGCCCTCCACCAGCGACAGGTCGCCCAGCCACTTGTCGCCGGTCGTCTTCACCGGCACGACCTCGGTGCGCACCCGCGGATACAGCGCGGCCAACTCGGTCCGGACACGTGCCACCTGAGCGAGCGCCATCGGCGAGTCGCGGGAGACGATACGGATCAACTCGGGTACCGGCATGGGGACACGATAGACCTTCGCGCCGCCCGCCGATTCCGACATCCTGTCGGCCGCCGCCCGGTCCGGTCCGCGCCCGCGAAGCGCCCGGCGGTCAGCCCGCGCCCTCCGGCAGGTCCGCCGCCGACTCCTCCGGCGCGAGGTCCGGGCGCAGCCGCAGCCAGGACGGCTGGCGCAGCAGTCCGGCCCGGGTCCGGGTGCTGTAGGCGACCTCGCCGACCAGCCGGGGCAGCACCCAGTGGGCGCCCGGGACCGGCGGGACCGGGTCGAAGGGACAGGAGCCGGTACCGGCGGCCCGCAGCAGCGCGGCCAGTTCGGTCCGTTCCGCCGCACTCCAGCCGGTGCCCACCCCGCCGACGTACCGCAGCCGCCCGTCGGCGGACCGCTGGCCGACCAGCACCGCGCCCGGCAGCCCGGTCAGCCGCCCCTTGCCCGGCAGCCAGCCGCCGACGATCACGTCCTCGGCACGCATGTTCCGGATCTTGATCCAGGCGCGGGACCGCACCCCCGGCTCGTACACCGAGTCGAGCCGCTTGCAGACCAGGCCCTCCAGACCGTGCTCCCGGGTCGCCCGCAGCGCCTCGGCGCCGTGCCCCACCACGGCCCCTGGCGTCGACCAGTGAGGCCCTTCCAGGGCAAGGGACTCCAGGCGCGCCCGACGGTCCGCGTACGCCAGGGTGAGCAGCGGGTCGGACAGCAGCAGCGCGTCGAAGACCACCAGGTGGACCGGGATCCGGGCCGCCATCCGTGCTGCCCGGGCCGGCGCGTGGGCCAGGCCCATCCGGCTCTGCAGCAACTGGAAGTCGGCCCGCCCGTGTTCGTCGACGGCCAGCACCTCGCCGTCCAGGATCGCCGGGGTCCGGCCCAGGGCCCGCGCCAGCGGGCGCAGCTCCGGATAGGCGGCGGTGATCTCCTCGCCGGAGCGGGCGCGCAACAGCAGGCTGCCGTCGCCGGGCAGGTAGACGACCACCCGCTGGCCGTCCTGCTTGGTCTCGTAGGCCCACCGGGTGTCCTGCGCGGCGGGCGGCAGCCGGCCGGCGGTGGCGAGCATGGGCGGGATCACGGGGAGGGCGGTCACGCAGGAGTTGTGAACCCGGCACGGCCGCCGCACGCACCTTCCGGGACCGGTTCCCCCGAACAGGCCTCAGAGCGCCGGTGCCGGCGGCGGGGGCTGCACCAGCCCCGACTGGTAGGCCATCACCACCAGTTGGGCCCGGTCCCGGGCGTCCAGCTTGGTCATCGCCCGGTGGACGTGGGTGCGCACGGTCAGCGGGGAGACGAACAGCTTCCCGGCGATCTCCTCGTTGGAGCGGCCCTCGGCCGCCAGCGCCATCACCTCGCGCTCGCGCGCGGTGAGCACGCGCAGCTGTTCGGGGGCGGCGAGCCGGGCGCCGGGCGCGGGCGTGGCCAGGAACCGGGTGATGAGACTGCGGGTCGCGGTGGGGGAGAGCAGCGACTCGCCGGCGGCCACCGTCCTGATGCCGTCCAGCAGTGCCTCGGCGGTCACGTCCTTGCCGAGGAAGCCGCTGGCCCCGGAGCGCAGCGCCTGGGCCACGTACTCGTCGACCTCGAACGTGGTGAGGATCAGCACCCGCACCCCGGACAGGTCCGGGTCCGCGCAGACGGCGGCCGTGGCGGCGAGCCCGTCGGTGCCGGGCATCCGGATGTCCATCAGGACGACGTCCGGCCGGTGCTCGCGGGTGAGCGCGACCGCCTCGGCGCCGTCGGTGGCCTCCGCCACCACCTCCATGTCGGCACAGGATTCGACGAGGATCCGGAAGGTGGCCCGCAACAGGGCCTGGTCGTCGGCGAGGAGCACGCGGATGGTCATGGCGTCCCTTGTCCTTCGGGTTCCGTGGTGCCGGGGTAGAGCGGCAGCCGGGTGGTGACCTCGTAGCCGCCGCCGTCCCGGTGTCCGGCGGCGAAGGCGCCGCCGACCGACCGGGCCCGTTCGCGCATCCCGATCAGCCCGAATCCGCGCCCGTGGGCGGGCGCGGGCGGGGCGGTGGCGGTGCCGTTGTCGGTGACCGTGAGGGTCACGTTGTCCCGGGCCCACCCGATCCTGACGTACGCGGCCTCGGCGGCGGCGTGTTTGGTGACGTTGGTGAGCGCCTCCTGCACGATCCGGTACGCCGTCAGGTCGACGCCGGCCGTCAGTGGCCGGGGGGTGCCCTCGACGTGGACGTGCACGGTCAGCCCGGCGGACTCGCAGGCCCCGGTCAGCTCCGGCAGCTGGGCGAGGCCGGGGCTCGGCGCGAGCGGCAGGTCAGGGTCGTCGGTCTGCCGGAGCAGGCCCACGGTCGCCTTCAGCTCGCGCAGCGCGGCGGCGGTCGTACCGGCGAGGTCCCGCAGGATCCGGTGCACCTGGTCGGGATGGGTGCGCGACAGGTGGGCCGCCGTCCCGGCCTGGGCGTTGGCCAGCGCCAGATGGTGGGCGACCACGTCGTGCAGCTCCCGCGCGATCCGCATCCGCTCCTCCGCGACCCGGTGCCGGGCCTCCTCCTCCCGGCCGCGCTCCGCGTGTTCGGCCCGCGCGTGCACCGCCTCCAGATACGCGCTCTGCAGCCGTACGGCATTGCCGGTGACGACCGGCAGCAGCAGCCAGGCGGCCGGGCTGATCGTCTCCAGCGGCCAGGGGACGCCGGCCGGGGCGAAGGCCACGGCGGTGGTCACCACGAGGGCGAGACTCCCGAGGTAGAACCTGCGCGCGGTGGGGCGGTCGGTGACGACCGCCAGCCGGTACAGCGCCAGCATCAGGCCGCCCAGCAGCAGCGGGGTCGGCAGCTGCCCGAGCCCCGCTGCCGCCGCGGTGGCCGCCGCGCCGACGGCGACCACCGTGCGCGGCCGGGTGCGCTGCCAGAGCAGGGCACCGCAGCCGACGGCGGCGAGGGCGATGGTCGGCCCGGCCGCGCTCGGCTGGGTCCCGGGGGGCATGGTGATCTCGCTGCCGAGCAGGAACGAGGCGAACAGCAGTACCGCCGCCATGGTGTCGACGGTCCGGGCGTGTTCTTCGGCGTAGCGCTGCCAGGGGGTGTTCATCGGTCACTCCGGTCGGTCTCCTGTGCCCGTGGTCCGTGACCCGGGCGGCGGGGCGGGCGCTCACCGGGGACCGCCCGCCCCGCCGCGGATCACCGTCCGCGTCGGCGGCTCAGTGCACGGACTCGGCGGTGGGCGCCGCCGGGGCCGGAGCGGGCTCCGGCTCCGCCGGGCGGCGGCCGGGCAGGAAGGAGGCGAGGACGAAGGCCAGCACGGCCGCGCCGGCGCCGATCGCCATGACCACCTTGAACCCGTTCTCGGAGGGCAGGGTGGCGCCGCCGAGGCTGATGGTCATCTGGGCCAGGATCACGCCGGCCACGGCGCTCGCCACCGAGGTGCCGATGGACCGCATCAGCGTGTTGAGGCTGTTCGCCGCCGCCGTCTCCGACGCCGCGACCGCGCCCATGATCAGCGCGGGCATCGCGCCGTACGCGAAGCCGACACCGGCGCCGATGATGCAGGAGACCAGGATCAGGTGCCAGACCTCGGACATCAGGAGGATGTTGAGGCCGTAACCGACGCCGACGATCACCGCGCCGATCATCAGCGTGACCTTCGGGCCCCGGGCCTTCGTGATCGCCGCGGAGACCGGGGCGAAGCCCATCATGACCAGACCCTGCGGAGCCATCACCAGACCGACCGTCAGCATCGACTTGCCGAGACCGTAACCCGTCTGGGTCGGCAGCTGGAGGAGCTGCGGGAGCACCAGGGACATCGCGAACATCGAGAAGCCGAAGGCGATCGAGGCGAGGTTGGTGAACAGCACCTGGCGGCGGACCGTGGTGCGCAGGTCGACCAGCGGCTGGGTGGTGCGCAGTTCGAAGAAGCCCCAGGCGAGCAGCACGACGACCGCGAGCGCGAACAGGCCGAGCGTGGTGCCGCTCGCCCAGCCCCAGTCGGCGCCCTTGGAGACGGCGAGCAGCAGGGAGACCAGACCGACCGCGAGGCCCACCGCGCCGAGCGCGTCGAAGCGGCCGCCCGAGCGCACCTTGGACTCCGGCACCAGCAACTTGACCAGCGCGAACGCCACGACACCGAGGGCGGCGGAGGTCCAGAACAGCACGTGCCAGTCGTAGTGGTCCGCGATGAACGCCGCGGCCGGCAGGCCGAGCGCGCCGCCGACGCCCAGCGAGGCACTCATCAGCGCCGTCGAGCCCGCGAGGCGCTCCGGCGGCAGCTCGTCGCGCATGATGCTGATGCCGAGCGGGACCACGGCGGCGGCGAGGCCCTGCAGGGTACGGCCGATGATCATCGGGACCAGCGTGTCGCTGAGCGCGGCCACCACCGAGCCGCAGACCAGCAGCACCAGGCTGACCAGCAGCATCAGCCGCTTGCCGAACATGTCGCCGAGGCGGCCGGCCACCGGGGTGGCCACGGCGGCGGCGAGCAGGGTCGCCGTCACCGCCCAGGCCGCGTTGGACGCCGAGGCGTCCAGGTACTTCGGCAGCTCCGGGACGATCGGGATCACCAGGGTCTGCATCAGCGAGACGGTGATGCCGGACAGCGCCAGCACCGCCACCACCGCGTTCGGGCTCGGCTGGGCCGGGCTTGTGGACCCGGTGGGCCGGACAGGGGCTTCGGACATGGGAGAGGGCCTCCGTAGGCAGAACAGGGAGCGACTTGGCTTATTTAAGTCAGTCGCTTGACTTACTTTACTGGCAGGGGTGGCGGCACCGTGCACCGCCGCCGCGTAGGCTTTTTCGGCTGGACCTCGCCGCCCCGGGCGAGGCCCCGGTACGGCTCGCGGGACCGGCCGGTCCGGGTGGTGCGCGGTCCCGGAGCGGTGGTGGGCATGACGGGCAGGACGGCGCGGGCGGAGCAGGCCGGCGCGACACGGGAGGTCATCCTGGCCACGGCGGAACGGCTCTTCGCCGAGCAGGGCGTCTACGCCGTGTCCAACCGCCAGGTCAGCGAGGCCGCCGGCCAGGGCAACAACGCCGCGGTCGGCTACCACTTCGGCACCAAGGCCGACCTGGTCCGTGCGATCGCCGCCCGGCACTTCGGGCAGATCGAGGAGATCCGGGTCCGCCTGCTGGCCGCCGTCGGCGACTCCGGCGACATCCGCGACCGGGTGGACTGCCTGGTCCGCCCGATCACCGAGCACCTCGCCGGTCTGGGCAGTCCCACCTGGTACGCCCGCTTCTGCGCCCAGGTGGCGACCGACCCTGCCCTCTACGAGATCATGGTCGAGGAGTCCCTGGCCTCGCCGTCGCTGCGGGAGGCCGTGGCCGGGCTGGACCGGCGGCTGCCGGAGCTGCCCGCCGAGGTCCGCACCGAACGCGGCCAGATGGCCCGGACGCTCATCCTGCACACCTGCGCCGAGCGCGAGCGCGCCCTCGCCGAGGGCACCGACACACCCCGCGCCACCTGGGGCGACGCGGCCACCGGACTGACCGACGCCCTGCTCGGGCTGTGGCTGGCGCCGGTCACCGCTACGCGTCGAAGGTGACGACGACCTTCTCGGCCGCGCCCGGCGTGAGGGTCAGCTGGAAGGCGCCCTCCACGTCGGTGAACGGGACACGGTGGCTGATCAGCTTCGCGAACCGTTCGTGGTGCTCGACCAGTTCGGGGGTGACCTCGAAGATCTCGGTCGGGTAGCCCTGCGAGGCGATGAGCGTCAGCTCGCTGCGCAGCATGCCGCCCAGGTCGACCTCGCCCCGCTTCTGCACGGCGACCATGACCAGACTGGCGTGCCACTTCGCGTTCGCCACCACGGTGTCGAAGACGACCGGGGCACCGGCCGCGTCGATGAAGATGTCGGTGTCCGGGCGGGGCTGGCCCAGCGCGTTGGCGCTCTGCCCGTGCAGCTCGGTCAGCCGCGCGGTCACGTCCTCCTCGGCCGAGTTGATCACCGCGTCCGCGCCCACGGCCAGCGCCTTCTCCAGCCGGGCCGGGATGACGTCGGCGACGACCACGTGCCGTACGCCCCGCAGCTTCAGCCAGATCGCCGCGCCCAGTCCGATCGGGCCCGCGCCGAAGACGACCACCTTGTCGTCAGGACCGGCCTCGGAGCGGTTGACCGCGTGCCGGGAGACGGCCATCGGCTCGTTGAGGGCGGCGACCTCGAACGGCACGGTGTCCGGGAACACCGCGACACTCCGGCCGACCTCGGCGTTCTCGATCAGCAGGTACTCGCTCAGCGCGCCGTACCGGCCGCCGCAGCCGATGATCCCGGTGGGCGCGTCCTGCGGGTTCACCACCACCCGGTCGCCCACCTTCAGCCCGGTGACCTCGGCGCCGGCCTCGACGACCTCGCCGGCCGGCTCATGGCCCAGCGGGACCGGGACCAGGTCGCCGCCCAGGTGGGCGCGGGCGGGCATGCCGCCCATGTGCAGGAAGGTGACGTCGGTGCCGCAGATACCGCCCGCGCGGATCTTCAGCAGGACGTCCTTCGGGCCGGGCACGGGACGCTCGACGTCCACGACCTCGATCCTGCCGACGCCACCGGTCTGTACGGACTTCATCGTGGCCATGGGGTGACTCTCGCTTTCTGGAGGTACCGGCCCGGACGCGCCGCTGGGGCTCGCCCGGGGGTGGTGCGGTTGCGGTGGGTGCCCTCGGGCCGGCTGCCGGGCCGGGGGGAGTGGGCCGGGGTGCCGGCCCGAGGGCTGCGCCGGTACCCGTCCCCACGGGTCCGGCGCCCGGGCCCGCCGTCGGGCGGACCCTCGGGGTGACCTCCGCTCAGAGCGACCCCGATTACTTGAGTTAGGCAAGCATATGTGGCTTACTTGAGTCAAGCAAGCGAATTGCCCGGCGCTCACGAAGGGACGGCTCCCATGTACGGCAGCTCCCCGGCACCCCAGGTGCTCGCCCGTGGCAGCGGACAACAGCTCCTGGTCGCCGCCGGTGACCCGGACATCGCCGAACTCCTCGCCACCACACTGGAGTTGGCGGGTTACCGGATCGCCCTCGCGGACAGCGGCGCCGAGGTGGTGCGGCGGTTCACGGAGCGCCGGTTCGACCTCGTCGTCATCGACGCAGAACTGCCCGGCCTCGACGACCTCGCCCGGGGCGGCCGGTTCAAGCCCGCCTACCGGCCGCCCGTCCTGCTGCTGGCCGACTGCGACTCACTGGCCCGGCTGGTGCCCGAACTCGGCGCCGGCGAGCGGGACTGCGTCACCAAGCCGTTCCGGATCGCCGAAGTCCTCGCCCGGGTGAAGGTGCTGCTCCGGGACCGGGGCGACGGCGGCCGGTGGGGGAGCGTGCTGGACCACGCCGACCTGGTCCTGGACGACCGCACCTGCCGGGCCCGCCGCGACGGCCGCAACCTCGACCTCACGCCCGCCGAGTACCGGCTGCTGCGCCACCTCCTCGTCAACGCGCACAAGGTGCTGTCGAAGGAGCAGATCAGCCGGTACGTCTGGGGCGAGTTCCGGGGCGACAACGCCATCGAGCAACTGGTGTCCCGGCTCAGACGCAAGGTGGACCGGGACGGGTCCGCGCTGATCCACACCCGCCGGGGCTTCGGCTACTGGCTGGGGGAGCCGTCGGGCGACGGATGAACAGTTCGCGATGGAATCCTGGAGCAAATGCGCGGACGGCCCTGCCGACCGGCCGCGGGCGCGCGTCGGGGCAGCTGTGTACAGGTCTCCGGGTGTGCCCGGGATGCGAGCCACGACACGTCAACATCCATCAGGCATACGGAAGTTCATGGCATCTGCCACTGATGCGTCGTTTACGGCGACGGTCCTGCGACGTGATCTGGGCCACGTCAGCCGACTGTCAGGAAACTGACCGGAACCGGTCAGTCCTACCTGTTTGCATGTGCTCATCGAGGCCTCGCACCCATCGTCCCGGCGCTCCGCCGCGAGCGGAGTCCCCCCACCCCGAGGAGACAGAGATGGCCGACACCCTGACGGACCCCGGGCCCGGCCCGGCCGCGCAGGTCCCCGACTACCCGATGCCCCGGGCCGCCCGCTGCCCCTTCGACCCGCCCCCGGCCCTGACCGCCGCCCAGGAGGAGGGCCCCCTCACCAAGGTGCGGCTCTGGGACGGCAAGGACTACTGGCTGCTCACCCGGTACGCCGACCAGCGCGCCGTGCTGCTCGACCCCCGGCTGAGCGCCGATCTCACCCGGCCCGGATATCCGCTGCAGATGCCGGTCGCCGACGGCGGGAACAACGCCAGCTTCATCATGATGGACGACCCCGAGCACGCCCGGCTGCGCCGCATGGTCACCGCGCCGTTCGCGATCAAGCGCGTCGACGCCCTGCGGCCGGCCGTGCAGAAGATCGTCGACGACCTGATCGACGAGATGCTGGCCGGACCCAACCCCGCCGACCTGGTCGAGGCCTTCGCGCTCCCGGTGCCCTCGCTGGTCATCTGCGCGCTGCTCGGCGTGCTCTACGACGACCACGACTTCTTCCAGGAGAACAGCAGGCTCCTCATCAGCCGCGACACCTCCGTCGAGGACCGGACGGCCGCCCACGGCAGGCTCGTCGAGTACCTCGACCGGCTGATGGGCGAGAAGATGGAGCACCCCGCCGACGACCTGTTCTCCGGTCTCGTGGCCCGCGTCCGGGCCGGCGAGCTGACCCGGCTGGGCGCCGCGCAGATGGGCGTCCTGCTGCTGCTCGCCGGGCACGAGACCACCGCCAACATGATCGCGCTCGGCACCCTCGCCCTGCTCGAACACCCCGAGCAGCTCGCCCTGTTGCGCGACACCGACGACCCCAGGGCCGTCGCCGCCGCGGTCGAGGAACTGCTGCGCTACCTGAGCATCGTGCACAGCGGCCGGCGCCGCGCGGTCCTTGCGGACATCGAGGTGGGCGGGCAGGTGATCCGGGCCGGCGAGGGCGTGATCATGCCCGGCGAGATCGCCAACCGCGACCCCGAGGTCTTCGCCGACCCCGACCGCCTCGACCTGACGCGCGACGCCCGCCGCCATGTCGCCTTCGGCTTCGGCGTCCACCAGTGCCTGGGCCAGCCACTGGCCCGGATGGAACTCCAGGTGGTCTACGGCACCCTCTACCGCCGCATCCCCACCCTCCGGCTCGCCGCCGACGTCAACGACCTCCCCTTCAAGCACAACGGCGGCGTGTACGGCGTCTACGAACTCCCTGTCACCTGGTGACCCCACCCCCCCAGAGAAAACCGAGGAGAACACCATGCATGTGGAACTGGACGAACCGAAGTGCGTCGCGTCCGGGCAGTGCGTGCTCGTCGCCCCCGAGGTCTTCGACCAGCGGGACGAGGACGGCATCGCCTTCGTGATCGACGAGAACCCGGCCGAGGAGGCCCTCGACGACGTCCGCGAGGCCGTCGCGATCTGCCCGGCCGCCGCGATCCGGCTGGCGGAGAAGTGAACCGGATCCTGGTAGTCGGCGCCTCCGCCGCCGGGCTCGCGGCGGTCGAGACGCTCCGCCGCGAGGGCTACGACGGCACCCTCACCCTCGTCGGCGACGAACCCCGCCTGCCCTACGACCGGCCGCCGCTGTCCAAGCAGGTGCTGTCGGCCGAGTGGGCGCCGGAGCGGGTGTCGCTGCGGGCACCCGTGGAACTCGACGCCCTGGGACTGGAGTTGCGGCTCGGGACGGCGGCCGTCGGACTGGACGTGGCGGACCGTACGGTGCGTCTGGCCGACGGCTCGGAACTGGCGTACGACGGGCTGATCCTGGCCACGGGGGTGCGGCCGCGCCGGCTGCCGGGGGAGGGGGCCCATGTGCTGCGCACCCTCGACGACGCACTGACCCTGCGGGAGCGGCTCGGGCCGGGGCGGCGGCTGGTGGTGGTCGGTGCCGGGTTCCTCGGCGCCGAGGCCGCCGCCGTCGCCTGGAAGCTCGGTGCCCGGGTGACGCTCCTTGAACCCGCGCCGGTGCCGCTCGCGCACGCGGTCGGCGCGGAGGTGGGACGGGTGCTGTCCCGGGCCCACCTGGAGCGGGGCGTGGACCTGCGCACCGGCACCGGTGTCACCGAGGTGACCGAGGACGGGGTGCGGCTCGCCGACGGGGAGGAGATCGAGGCCGACGAGGTGCTGGTGGCGATCGGCTCCCTGCCGAACACGGAGTGGCTGGCCGACAGCGGGCTCGCGGTGGGCGACGGTGTCGTCTGCGACGAGTACTGCGAGGCGGCCTGGGGGTCCCCCCGGCCGGAGGCTGGGGGAGTGTACGCGGCCGGGGACGTGGCCCGCTGGTACAACCCGCTGTTCGGGGTCTCGATGCGGATCGAGCATCGGACGAACGCCGCCGAACAGGGCATGGCCGCGGCTCGCAACCTCCTCAACCCCGGGGCGCGCAAGGCGTTCGCGCCGGTGCCGTACTTCTGGTCCGACCAGTACGAGATGAAGATCCAGGCGTACGGGTATCTGCGGGGACACGAGGAAGTGCGGGTCGTGGAGGGGGAGTTGGCGGAGGGGCGGTTCGTGGCCGCGTACCGGACGGGGGAGCGGCTGAGCGGGGTGCTTGCGGTGGGGGTGGCGCCGAAGGTGCTTCGGGGGTGGCGACAGGCGGTCGCGGCGGGGGTGGCTTGGAAGGAGGCGGTCCGGTGAGCCGGGGGGACTCGGTTGTGGGTGAGCTGCGGGCCGGTGGGGGCTGGTCGCGCCCACGCGGCGGAGCCGCACATCGATACAGCCCCGCGCCCCTAACGGGGCGTGAGGCTTACGGCGTTCGCAGCCACCACCGCGCCGATCGCCGCCCACTCCGGAAGTCCCAACCCCTGCCCCAGCACCACCCACCCCACCACCGCCGCCAGGACCGGGTTGACGCTCATGAACAGGCCGAAGGTCTGGGCCGGGACCTTGCGGAGGGTGAGGAGGTCGGCCAGGTACGGGACCGCCGACGACAGGACTCCTGCCGCCACCGCGCAGAGGATCGCCCCGGCCGTCGGCGGGTGGCGTAGCGCCACGAAGGCCCCGATCGGCAGGAACGTCAGCGCCGATACGGACGCGGCCGCAGCTGATCCCTGGGCCCCGGGCACGCGCCGGCCGACGAGCCGGTTCAGCAGGATGTACGACGCCCAGCAGCACGCGGCCACCAGGCCCAGCGCCATCCCCGCGTAGTCCGTCGAGGGCTGCGGGCGCATCAGCACCACCACTCCCGCCGCCGCCAGCACCGCGCACCCCGCGTCCAGCCGACGGCGGGACGCGGCCAGTGCGATGCTCAGCGGGCCCAGGAACTCCAGGGTGACCGCCAGGCCGAGGCCGATGCGGTCGATCGCGGTGTACAGGGTCAGGTTCATGGTGCCGAAGACCACCGCGAGCAGCAGTACCGGCCACCACTGCCGCCAGGTGAACTCACGCAGGCGGGGGCGGCCGACGGCGATCAGGACGAGGGCGGCGACGTACTGCCGTACCGCCACCACGCCGAGCGGGCCGAGCACGGGGAAGGCGAGGGAGCCGATGGCCGCGCCGGTCTGGTTGGACAGGCCGCTGCCGAACATGGTCGCCACGCCGGACAGCCGCACCGGCGCGGCGGCCGACGGCGCGGAGGAGGGGGCCGGGCGTTCGAGGACTCGTCGCATGGCAGCAGAGTCCGTCCGTCCGAGTGTTGCGCAAAATGCATGCGCCCGGGGATCTATACGCTGTGCGCATGGATGAGGTCGAGCTGCGGCAGTTGCGCTGTCTCGTCGCCATCGTCGACGAGGGCACCTTCACCGACGCGGCGATCGCCCTGGGGGTGTCCCAGGCGGCCGTCTCCAGGACCCTGGCGGGGCTGGAACGGGCCCTCGGCGTGCGGTTGTTGCGGCGCACCTCGCGCGAGGTGACACCGACGGCGACCGGGCTGCGGGTGGTGGAGCGGGCCCGGCGGGTGCTCGCGGACGTCGCCGACCTGGTCCAGGAGGCCGGTTCCGGGCACACCCGGCTGCGGATCGGCTACGCCTGGTCGGCGGTGGGGCGGCACACCGTCGCCTTCCAGCGGAGGTGGCATGCGGCGCACCCCGGGATCGACCTGCATCTGATCCGGGTGAACTCGGCGTTCGCCGGGCTCGGTGAGGGGGCCTGCGATCTCGCCGTCGTGCGGCGGCCGCTGGAGGACCGGCGGTTCGACTCGGCCATCGTGGGGCTGGAACGGCGGCTGTGCGCCCTGGCCGCCGATGATCCGCTGTCCCGGCGCCGCTCCGTACGGCTCGCCGACATCGGTGGCCGGATCCTGCTCGTCGACCGGCGTACCGGCACCACCACCCCCGAGCTGTGGCCGCCCGACGCGCGCCCCGTCGTCGAGGAGATCCGCGACGTCGACGACTGGCTCACCGAGATCGCCGCCGGACGCGGCATCGGCGTGACCGCGGAGTCGACCGCCAACCAGTACCCGCGGCCCGGCATCGTCTACCGGCCGGTGCGGGACGCCGAACCGGTCGCCGTCCGGCTGGCCTGGTGGCGGGACGATCCGCACCCAGCCCAGCAGGCGGTTCTCGAACTGCTCAGCGAGCTGTACCGCACCGGCTGAGCGCGCGTCCGCCGGAACGCGTACGCGGATTACGGCGGCAATACGGCAGACAAAATTGTTGACAATCTTGTTTGGCTAGATTTACGTTCGACAGGCACTCACTCAGGGAGGGCGCAATGCCGAAGGAAGCCCGTCCGAGCACCGGAGAGCAGGCCAAGCAGCATGCGTTCACGCTGTTGCGGCAGGCGATCCTGCACGGCGAGATGGCCCCGGCCCAGCGGCTGGTGGAGAACGAGCTCGCCGAGGAGTTCGGTGTGACACGGGCCAGCATCCGTGCGGCGCTGATCGATCTGGAGGCGCAGGGACTGGTCGAGCGGATCCGCAACCGCGGTTCGCGGGTGCGGGTGGTGACCGTGGAGGAAGCGGTCGCCATCACGGAGTGCCGCATGGTCCTGGAGGGACTCTGCGCCTCCAAGGCGGCCGTCGCGGCCAGCGACGAGCAGCTCGCCGACCTGGCGGACCTCGGTACGGCCATGACCAAGGCCGTCGCCGACGGCGAACCGGTCACCTACTCCGAGCTCAACCAGGAACTCCACGCCAGGATCCGGGTGATCTCCGGCCAGCAGACGGCCGTGGAGCTGCTGGAGCGGCTCAACGCCCAGCTGGTGCGGCACCGCTTCCAGCTGGCGCTGCGCCCGGGACGTCCGCAGCACTCCCTGAGCGAGCACCTGGCGATGATCGAGGCGATCAGGGCCAGGGACCCGCAGGCGGCCGAGGCGGCCGTCCGCGCCCACCTCACGAGCGTGATCGAAGCACTGCGCGACTGAGCACGCCCGGGGCCGGGTGGGCGCACACCTGTCCACCAAGGAGAGTTCTTCAATGACGCACGCCAACGCGCCGGCCACCACTCCACCGCGATCCACCCTGGTCGTCACCGCGCACGCCGGGGACTTCGTGTGGCGGGCGGGCGGAGCCATCGCCCTGGCCGCGGCCCGGGGCGAGAAGGTCACCATCGCGTGTCTGACCTTCGGCGAGCGCGGCGAGTCCGCCAAGGCATGGCGCGAGGGCAGGAACCTCGCGGAGATCAAGGCGATACGCCGGGAGGAGGCGGAGAAGGCCGCCGCCGCTCTCGGCGCCGAGGTCCGCTTCTTCGACGCCGGAGACTACCCGCTGGTCGCCACCGCCGAGCTGACCGACCAGCTGGTCGCCGTCTACCGCGACACCCAGCCCGACGTCGTGCTCACCCACCCCGTCGAGGACCCCTACAACGGCGACCACCCGGCCGCCAACCGCATGGCCCTGGAGGCCCGCATCCTCGCGCAGGCCATCGGCTACCCCGGCGCGGGCGACATCATCGGCGCCCCGCCGGTCTTCTACTTCGAGCCGCACCAGCCCGAGATGAGCGGCTTCCGGCCCGAGGTCCTGCTCGACATCACCGAGGTCTGGGAGACCAAGCGCAAGGCGATGGAGTGCCTCGGCGCCCAGCAGCACCTGTGGGCCTACTACACCGACCTCGCCGTCCGCCGGGGCGTCCAGCTCAAGCGGAACGCCGGACCCAACCTGGGCCTGGCCCACAACACCATGGCCGAGGCGTTCATGCGGCCGTTCCCGCAGATCGCGAAGGAGCTGGCATGAGCGGCGTGATCGTCACCAACCCGCCGAAGGCGGAGCTGAAGGACGTCGACGTCCTCGCCGGGTTCGGCGTCGCCACCGTGAGCGAGGCCATGGGCCGGACCGGTCTGCTGGGCCCGGGTATCCGCCCGGTCCAGCAGGGCGTACGGGTGGCGGGCACGGCCGTCACCGTGCTCAGCTGGCCCGGCGACAACCTCATGATCCACGCGGCCGTCGAGCAGTGCGGCGAGGGTGACATCCTGGTCGTCACCACCACCTCGCCCTGCACGGACGGGCTGTTCGGCGAGCTGTTCGCGACCGCGCTGAAGCAGCGCGGGGTGCGCGGGGTCGTCCTCAACACCGGCATCCGCGACACCCAGGAACTGCGCGACATGGGCTTCGCCGCCTGGTCCCGGGCGGTCTCCTCGCAGGGCACGGTGAAGGCCACCGGCGGCTCGGTCAACGTGCCCATCGCGATCGACGGCCAGGTGATCCGTCCGGGCGACGCCGTCCTCGCCGACGACGACGGGGTCGTGGTCGTACCCCGCGAGCGCGTCCGCGAGACGGCCGAGAAGTCCGAGGCCCGCGAGGCCAAGGAGGCCGCCACCCGCGCCGCGTTCGTCGAGGGCCAGCTGGGCCTCGACCGGTACGGGCTGCGCGAGACCCTCCAGCGGCTCGGCGTCGAGTACCGGACGTACGACGAGCACGAGGAGCAGGGCGCATGACCGGGCCCGTGGAGGTGCGCTGCATGCTGATGCGCGGCGGCACCTCCAAGGGCGCGTACTTCCTGGCCGATGACCTGCCCGCCGATCCCGCCGCCCGGGACGATCTGCTGCTGCGGGTGATGGGCAGCCCCGACCCCCGGCAGATCGACGGCCTGGGCGGGGCGCACCCCCTCACCAGCAAGGTCGCGGTCGTCTCGGCGGCGGACGACCCGGAGGCGGACGTCGACTACCTCTTCCTCCAGGTCGCCGTCGACCGGCCGGAAGTGACGGATCGCCAGAACTGCGGGAACATCCTCGCCGGGGTCGGGCCGTTCGCCGTGGAGCGGGGGCTCGTGGCCGCCGGTGACGGTGGGACCTCGGTACGGATCCGGATGCTCAACACGGGGGAGCGGGCCGTCGCCACCTTCCCGACCCCGGACGGGCGCGTCGACTACACGGGGGACGCCGAGATCTCCGGGGTGCCCGGCACGGCCGCCCCGGTGGTGATCGAGTTCCCGGCCGCCGGGAGCCCGCTGCTGCCCACCGGCAACGTCCGCGACACCGTCGCGGGCACGGCGGTGACCTGTGTCGACAACGGCATGCCGACCGTGCTCATCGCGGCCGGCGACCTCGGTGTCAGCGGCTACGAGGCACCGAAGGACCTGGAGGAGAACCTGGCCCTCGCCGACCGCCTCCACGAGATCCGGCTGGCGGCGGGGAAGCTGATGGGCCTCGGCGACGTCGAGACCGCCACCGTGCCCAAGCTCAGCCTGCTCGCACCGCCCCGCGACGGCGGCGCGGTCACCACCCGGACCTTCATCCCGGTCCGCTGCCACACCTCGATCGGCGTCCTCGGTGCCGCCAGCGTGGCCGCGGGGCTCAGGCTGCCCGGCAGCGTGGCGGAGGGGATCGCCCGGCTCCCGGTCCACGGCGACCGCATCCGCATCGAACACCCCACCGGATTCCTGGAGATCGACACCAGCGTCGACCCGGGCTCCGAGGGCTCCCCGCCGGCCGTCCGGCGCACCGCGGTCGTCCGCACCGCCCGCAAGATCTTCGACGGCACCGTCTTCCCGCGTGCCGCCGCCCTGCCCGCACGACCTCAAGGAGGCAACGATGGCTCCGCCCCTCGGTGACATCGCCCATGTCGGCCACGCCCAGCTGTTCACCCCGGACCTGGACGCCAGCGTCGCCTTCTTCACCGACTACCTCGGACTGACCGTCAACGGCCAGGACGGCGACACCGTCTACCTGCGCACGTACGACGACTACGAGCACCACAGCCTGGTCCTCACCGCCCGCGACCGGCCCGGCCTCGGCCGGCTCGCCCTGCGCACCTCCAGTGAGGAGGCCCTGAACCGCCGTATCAAGGCGGTCGAGGACGCGGGCGGCAGCGGCCACTGGGCGGAGGACGAGCCCGGCCTCGGCAAGCTGTACGTGACCACCGACCCGGACGGTCACGAGCACGCCCTCTACTGGGAGAGCGAGCACTACCGTGCCCCCGGCGAACTGAAGCCCGCGCTGAAGAACCAGCCGCAGGCCAAGCCCAACCGCGGCGTCGGCGTGCGCCGCCTGGACCACATCAACTTCCTCGCCGCCGACGTGCTCGCCAACGCCGAGTTCCAGGAACAGGTCCTCGGGGCCCGCTCCACCGAGCAGGTCCGGCTCGACAACGGGACGATCGCGGCGCGCTGGCTGACCTTCACCCACAAGTCGTACGACGTCGTCTACACGTCCGACTGGACCGGCTCGACCGGGCGGCTGCACCACATCGCCTTCGCCACCGACACCCGCGAGGACATCCTGCGCGCGGCCGACCTCGCCATCGACACCGGCGTGTTCATCGAGACCGGCCCGCACAAGCACGCCATCCAGCAGACGTTCTTCCTGTACGTCTACGAGCCGGGCGGCAACCGCATCGAGCTGTGCAACCCGCTCACCCGGCTGGTGCTGGCCCCCGACTGGCCGCTGGTCACCTGGACCGAGGCGGAACGCGCCAGGGGCCAGGCCTGGGGTCTCAAGACGATCGAGTCCTTCCACACCCACGGGACACCACCGGTCGGCTGAACCGGGGCACGGCGGGCAGCAGGGGGGTGGGTGACGCGCCACAGCGCGCGTCGCCCACCCCCCTTGCCACCTGCGGGAGTCCGGATTGTTGCTGTGATTGTTGACAAAAGTGTTGACGTTTTCCCCCGTCGATCCTTAGCGTCTACGCACCACGGGTCAGCCGCACGAGCCGCCTCGACCCCCTCTACCGCTTCCCCTCCAGGGAACGCATCCTGGACGAGAGGAAAACAAAGATGTCCTCCTCAACCGCCCTGTCCGCGCGCGGCAGCAGACTGGCCCTGCTGGTCGTCGGCCTGTGCTGGCTGGCCGTGCTCTTCGACGGCCTCGACATGTTCATCTACGGCTCGGTGCTGCCCCACCTGCTGGAGACGAAGACCTTCGGCATCACCCCGGACGAGGCCGGCGACCTCGGCTCCTACGCCACCTTCGGCATGCTGGTGGGCGCCCTGACCGCGGGCACGGTCGCCGACCGGATCGGCCGCAAGCAGCTGATGGTCGCCTGCGTCACCCTGTTCTCGCTCGCCTCCGGCATCTGCGCCGTCTCCGGGAGCCTCGCGGTCTTCGGCCTCGGCCGGACCCTGGCCGGCGTCGGCCTCGGCGGGCTGCTGCCGACCGCGATCAGCATGGTCTCCGACTACGCCAAGAGCGGCCGGATCGCCCTCACCATCGGCGTGCTGATGACCGCCCACCACGCGGGCGGCATCCTCTCCGCCTACGTCGCCAAGTGGCTGATCGACCCCTTCGGCTGGCGCTCCGCCTTCTGGGTCTGCGTGCTCCCGCTGCTCTTCGTCCCCGTCCTGCTGAAGCTCCTCCCCGAGTCGCTGAGCTTCCTGGTCGCCAAGGGCCGCACCGAAGAGGCCACCGCCCTGGCCGACCGCTACGAGGTCGAACTGCCCGCCGTCGCCGACAGGAAGACCGCCGCCGACCGCTGGGACGCGCTGCTCGCCCTGTTCCGCGGCGGCGAGTGGCTGCAGACCCTGCTGTACTGGCTGGCCTCCTTCGGCGGCCTGCTCCTGGTCTACGGCGTCGCCACCTGGCTGCCGACCCTGATGCGCACCGAGGGCTACGCACTCGCCAACGCCCTCACCTTCGTCGTCGTCTTCAACCTCGGCGGCATCGTCGGCATGCTGGTCGCGGGCCGCGCCGCCGACCGGTTCGGCGCCCCGCGCATCGCGGCGGTCTGGTTCGCCCTCACCGCCGTCGGCGTCTACCTGCTCAGCGTCCACATGCCGATGGGTGTGACCACCCTGGTCGTCTTCCTCACCGGCGTCTTCCTGAACAGCGCCCAGACGATGATCTACGCGACCGTCTCCATCCGCTCCACCCCGGACAACCGCGCCACCGCCGTCGGCTGGACCTCCGGCATGGGCCGCTTCGGCGCGGTCTTCGGTCCGTGGCTCGGCGGCCAGCTGCTCGCCGCGGGCAACGGCGACTGGGGCTTCACCGCCTTCGCGCTGGCCGGTGTCTCCTCGATGGTGTTCATCGGCATCGCCGCCCTGCGCTCGGCCCGGCAGCCGCAGGCCGGCAACGACCGGGAGAAGCTGGTCGCCGCCCACTGACCGGTCCCCCCCGGACCGGTCCGGCGCCGCGCTCCTTCCACGGGCGCGGCGCCTCCTTACGGTTCCCCGGTGGGCTCCGCCTCCAGTCCCGTGCACGCCAGTTGTCCCGCCACCTCGGCGCACGCCTCCACGCCCCGGGGTGCCGGCACGGCGAGCATCGGGCTGGTGTAGCCGACCGAGTCCGAGGCGGGATAGCTCGCCGAGAGGACGTCCTCCCCGGCCCGGACCGAGACCTCGCGCGCGACCGGGGTGTGCAGCCGCACCTCGGACCAGGCGGTGCCGCAGGCGGGGGACCAGCGCAGCCGGACGTCGTAGGCGACGCCGGTGACACGGCTCTTGGTCCGCGCGTCCCGGTCGCACGCCGACGCGTCCGGCAACTCGCCCTGGCAGGCACGGCCGTGACAGCGCGGCGCCGCCGACACCGGCTGCACGCCCGGCGTACCGCGCCGGTCCGAGACGGTCATGGCCGCCGCCGTCACCCCGGCCACGGCGAGCAGCGCGACCGCGGTCAGCGGCAGCCGCCACCACCGCTCCGCCGGCCCTCGCTCCCGGGGCGGCTCGGCGACCGGCGGCTCCTGGGGTGCCTCGCACAACGCCAGTACGGCGGCGGGATCGGCGCCGGCGAGCCGGGCCAGGGCCTCCACGGCCGCCCGCGGCGGCCGTTTGTCACCGGACAGATAGCGGTGCCACGCGGACTTGCTGTACGGGGTGCGGGCGGCCAGCGCCGCGAGGCTCAGTCCCGTACGCTCCTTCAGTTCGCGCAGCCTCGCCGCCGGCGACTCGTCCGATGGGGTGGTTCTCGCTCCTTCGGAGTGCGGCATGTTGCGTGCCTCGACTTCATTACGCTATGGGCGTTTCGCCCCTGTTGTCGGAATGGCTTCCCATCGGGACCGGGCCCGCAATCGGCGAACAGGTGTGAAGACGGTGAATCGGGGGGTGCATGTCGAAGGCCTGTTCGGGAACGCGGGTTCCCGAACAGGCCTCTGCGATCAGGGAGTGCGGCGGTGACGGCCCGTCAGCACCACGGGACGGCGTGGCCGACCCGGACGTAGTGCGCGGAGACGTACCCCTTGTGGTGCGGGAGCCGGTACCAGGTGTGGTTGCCGCGCACCGAGCCGCCGTAGGTCTTGCAGGTCAGCGGGACGAGCCGGTTGTTGTGGCGGTGGCTCACCACGCGGTAGCGGGTGCTCGGGCCGGAGCGGACGTTGAGCCGGACGCGGTGCGTGGCGACCCGGCCCACGGTCCGGTAGGTGTAGTGCCGGGTGTGGAGGCGGTGGCCGGCCGGCGCGGGCAGGGTGGTGTAGTTGTAGTACTGCACGATTCCCTGGGGCGCGGGGATCGGGGTGGCGGCGCTCGCGGTGGCGGCCCCGGCCGTGGGCAGGAACGCGAACACCGCGACCGTGGCCAGCAGGCCGTTCTTCAGGATCCGACGGGACATGGAAACCTCCGTGCTGTCGTGCTCGTGACCACGAAGCGTGATCACGAGTCGGAGCGTTTCCGTGCCGAACCCGCACCATGTCGTCCCCTCGTGCCCTGGGACGCCTGGGACGTCCCAGGCCGCCGCCGGTTCAGCCCATCTGGTCCTCGGCCGACAGGTGCTCGACCGTCTTTCCCGTGGCCGTGAAGGTCCGCGTGACGTACCCCGACGAATACACCCACAGGATCCGCAGCGGGGTGTCACCGACGTTGCGGAACAGGTGGGGGACGGGGGACGGGACGTACGTGGTGTCGAACCGGGTCAGCCGGGTCACCTCGCCGTCCACCCACACCTCCGCCTCGCCCTCCAGGACGGTCACGTGCTCGTCGCAGTTGTGCGAGTGCAACGGCGCCCCGGAGCCCACCGGGTAGACGCTCATCCCGCTGGTGACGAGGTTCTCGCCACCCGCGGACGGGGTGGTGATCAGCGGTGTCGACGCGACCGCGCCGCCCCGGTCGAGCAGGGGCACGGACGCGGCCTTGATGATCGTGGTCATCCGGGGGTTCCTCTCCACTACGACGTGCGTGATACGCCGACCGACGCTAGGCCGCGCGGGCGCGAACGGGTGCCCCCTGGCGTGCAGTTTTACCTTGCGCTCCGGGAGGTGTGAGCGGCCGCGGAGCGGCTGTAGCGTCCTCACCCGGCAATCCACGGCCGCCCAGGAGAAGGCAGGTACCGGCCCCATGAGGCTCCCCGTTCTCAGCGAAGACGACATGAACCCCCGCCAGCAGGAGCTGGCCGCCCGGATCGCGGGCCGCCGCGGCGCCGTCCGCGGCCCGTTCCGGGTCTGGCTGCACAGCCCGGAGATGTGCGAACGCGCGGAGTCCCTCGGCGCCTTCGCCCGCTTCGACTGCAGCCTCCCCGAGCACCTGCGCGAACTCACCCTCCTGATGGCCGCGCGCAACTGGGACGCCCAGTACTCCTGGAACGCCCACGTCCGCCAGGCGATCGAGGCCGGCATCCCGGAAGCGGCCGTGGCGGCCATCGCCGAGAAGCGCGAGGCGGTCTTCGAGGACGAGACCGACCAGGCGTTCTACCAGTTCTGCCGGGAGGTCCTGGAGGAGCACTTCGTCACCGACGCGACCTTCGCCCGCGCCCTGGCGCACTTCGGCCCCAAGGGGCTCGTCGACACGATCGGCGCGCTCGGCAACTTCACCATGCTCGGCATGTGCCTGAACACCTTCCAGGTGGACCTCCAGGCTGACCGGGAGCCGCCGTTCCCGGACGTCC
Organism: Streptomyces sp. NPDC090499; assembly: GCF_044769305.1. Classification (NCBI taxonomy): domain Bacteria; kingdom Bacillati; phylum Actinomycetota; class Actinomycetes; order Kitasatosporales; family Streptomycetaceae; genus Streptomyces; species Streptomyces sp. NPDC090499. The sequence continues at coordinate 49,340 of NZ_JBIVXP010000031.1, read as the reverse complement.
GCGGCTACCGCCGGATCACCCCGTCAGAAGCCCGATCCACGGCCTGACCATGAGAAACGCGGCCGATCTTTTAAGCGAAGAGCCGTTGACAGAATTGCCGACAGTCGATTTGTGTGGGTGACCAGCGCGAGCGAGCCGCACGCGCGTTCGGAGGAAAAATGGACCGCTTGCTCCTCATGCACAGCTTCGTGACCGTCGCCCAGGTCGGCAGTTTCAGCGGGGCCGCGAAGAAACTCGGCTCGTCCGGCTCCCTGGTGTCCCGGCACGTGGCGGAGCTGGAGCGGCAGATCGGCGTACGCCTGGTCAACCGCACCGCCCGCTCCGTGAGCCTGACCGAGCCCGGCCAGCGCTACGCCGAGTTCGCCGCCCGCATCCTCGACGAGATCGAGGCCGAGGACGCCGGCATCGCCCAGCTCCACGACCGGCCCGAGGGCACCCTCAGCGTCATCTGCCCCAAGTGGATAGGCAGCCTCGACCTCGGGGACGCCATCGCCGCGTTCTCGGCGACGCATCCGAAGATCCAGGTGAGGTTCGAACTCGGCGGGATGTCGGACCGCACCTACGACTTCCTGGACAGCGGATTCGACGTCGCCTTCCACACCCGGGACCTCAGGGACTCCAGCGTCCGGCTGAAGAAGATCGCCTCGCTGCCGTTCGTGCTGTGCGCCTCCGCGGAGTACATCGAGCGGTGCGGCACGCTCGACCACCCGAACGACCTCGCCGCCCACGACTGCCTGGTCCACCTCAACGACCCGGTCTGGCGGATCGGCCACGGGCACACCAGCACCCTGCACAAGATCCGCAACATCGCGTTCTCGTCCAACTCCTACATCGCCCTGCAGAAGGCGGCGGTGCACGGCCGCGGCATTGCCCTGCTGCCCCAGCGCCCGGTCTACGACGACCTGGTCTCCGGCGCCCTCCAGGTGCTGCTGCCCGACCTCGCCGTACCCGACCGCCCGCTGTACGCGATCTACGGACCCGGGCAGGACACCCCGCGCAAGATCAGCGTCTTTTTGGACTTCCTCGCCGGGTGGTTCGCGCAGAACCCGATTCCCGCGATCCGGTCGTAGCGCAAGCCGCAAGAAACGCTTGCGCATTCCGTACCACTCACGCCATTGAGGCCCTCGCCGGCCGAAATCTACGCTCGCGAAGCGACCCGGAAACGAGGAATCCATGGGCATCCAGAGAATCGAATCGGTCACCTACGCCGTCGACGACCTCGGCGAATGCGTCCGGTTCTTCGACGACTTCGGGCTGTCGATGGTGGAACGGACCGACGAGCACGCGGTGTTCGAGCCCCGCACCGGCCAGACCCTGCACCTCGACACCCGGCCGTCGCCGCTGCTTCCGGCCCCCGTCGAGAGCGGTCCCACGCTGCGCGAGGTCGTCTGGGGCGTCGACACCCCCGAGGAACTGGCGCGGCTGGTGGCGGAGGCGGGCCGGGACCGCGCGGTCCGCGAGAGCGCCGACGGCGTCCACCACACCGTCGACGAGACCGGCTTCGGCGTCGGCCTCACCCTGGCCCGCCCCACACCCGCCCCGGTCACACCCCGTCCGGCCAACACGCTCGGCAGCGTCACCCGCTGGAACACCGCCCTGGAGCCGATCACCCGGGTCCGCCCGCTGCGCATGTGCCATGTCGCCCTGAACATCCCCAAGGAGGGCCGCGAGAGGGCCGTCGGCTTCTACGTCGACCGGCTCGGGTTCCGCCCGACCGACGTGGTCGAGCCGATGGGCGTCTTCCTGCAGGCACCCGGTGACGACGACCAGCACACCATGCTGCTGTGCCACCGCCCCGACAAGGCGGGGATCAACCACATCGCCTACGAGGTGCCCGGCTTCGACGACGTGATCGAGGGCGGCAACCACATGATCGAGCAGGGCTGGCGGGAGGCCCGCAGGCTCGGCCGGCACACCATCGGCTCCAACGTCTTCCGCTTCCTGCACGCCCCGTGCGGCGGCCGCGTCGAGTACGCCGCCGACATGGACCGCGCCGACGAGAAGTACGGCACCCGGGTTCACGAGACGACCCCGCCGCACCACATCTGGGCCCTGCGCACCAACCGCGACCAGGAAGCCCCCAGCGCGTCCTGACCCCGGTCCCGAACCTGAGAGGGCACCCCTTCATGACCACCGACCACGGCTATCCCGCCGTCCGCATGCACATAGCGGGCGAGTGGTGCCAGGGCGGCTCCGGACGGACCGCCCCCGTCGTCAACCCCGCCACCGAGGAGACGATCGGCGAGGTCCCCCTCGCCACCCCCGCCGACCTCGACCGCGCACTCGAAGCCGCCGAGCACGGGTTCAAGGTGTGGCGTGCGACCTCGATCGCCAGGCGCTCCGCGATCCTCGACCGGGCCGCCGACCTCATCGCCGAACGCGCCCCGGGCATCGGCCGCGTGATGACCCTGGAGCAGGGCAAGACCCTCGCCGAGTCGACGGGCGAGGCCCGGCGCACGGCCGACACCCTGCGCTGGCACACCGAGGACGCCCGGCGCGCGTACGGCCGCATCATCCCGTCCGCGCCCGGCACGATCCTCACCGTCCGCCGCGAACCCATCGGCCCCGTCGCCGCCTTCGTGCCCTGGAACTTCCCGGTCGGCGGCCCCAACCGCAAGATCTCCTCGGCCCTCGCGGCAGGCTGCTCGCTGATCATCAAGGCGTCCGAGGAGACCCCGGCCACGGCCGCCGCCCTGGTGGAGTGCTACGCCGACGCCGGACTGCCCGCCGGGGTCCTCAGCCTGGTCTTCGGCGAGCCGGCCGAGGTCTCCGCCCACCTCATCGCCTCCCCGGTCACCCGCATGATCGCCTTCACCGGCTCGGTGCCCGTCGGCAAGCTCCTCGCGGCCGAGGCCGGCAAGGTCATGAAGCCCACCCTGATGGAGCTCGGCGGCCACGCCCCGGTCGTCGTCTGCGCCGACGCCGACCCCGGACAGGCTGCCCGCCGCGCCGCCCAGGCCAAGTTCTTCAACGCCGGCCAGGTCTGCACCTCGCCCAGCCGCTTCCTGGTCCACGAGTCCCTGGTCGAGGACTTCACCGCCGCGTTCGTGAAGGCCGCCGAGTCGGTCGTCGTCGGCGACGGACTGGCGCAGGGCACCACCATGGGCCCCCTCGCGAACGAGCGCCGGCTGCGGGCGATCGAGCGGCTGACGGCGGACGCGGTGACCAAGGGAGCCACGGTCCGTACCGGCGGCGAACGGCTCGACCGCCCCGGCTACTTCTTCGCCCCGACGGTCCTCACCGACGTACCGGCGGACGCGGACCTGCTCTCCGAGGAGCCGTTCGGGCCCCTCGCGCCGATCGTGCCCTTCGGCGACCTCGACGACGCCCTGGCCACCGCCAACGCCCTGCCGTACGGCCTGGCCGCCTACGGCTTCACCAGGTCGGCAGCGACCGCCGAGCGGCTCTCCGACGGTCTTGAGGCAGGCATCCTCTCGATCAACCACTGCGGCGGCTCGGTCCACGAGGCACCCTCGGGCGGGGTCAAGGACAGCGGGTACGGCCGGGAGGGCGGCCCCGAGGCGCTGGACGCGTACCTGATCACCAAGCGCGTCTCGCACCTGTTGACGCCATGAGGTACGCGCGAGTCTCGGTGGAGGGACGGGCGGTCTGGGGCCGGGTGGGGGAGTCCCGCGTCGAGCTGCTCTCCGGGCCGCCGCTGGAGGGTGAGCCCGACGTCCTCGGCACGATCCCGGTCGCCGGTGCCACCTGGCTGCCGCCCGTCGTGCCGGGCGTGTTCTACGCCGTCGGCTACAACTACCCCCGGCACATCGCGCACGCCGGTGCCGCGGCGCCCGAGCGTCCCGAGGTCGGCTACCGGGCCAACAACGCGCTCACCGGCCACCGTTCGCCGATCGTCAAGCCGGCCGGGGTGACCGGACGCTTCGAGGCCGAACCCGAACTCGTCGCCGTCATCGGCCGCACGGTCCGGCACGCCACGCACGACGACGCCCGGAAGTCGGTCTTCGGCTGGACCATCGGCAACGACGTCAGCGCCCGCACCTGGCAGCACCAGGACCGCACGTTCTGGCGCAGCAAGAACAGCGACACGTTCAAGCCGATGGGCCCGTGGATCGAGACCGACGTCGACGCCCTCGCCCAGACCACCACGCTCCGGGTCAACGGCGAGGTGCGCGCGGCGTTCCCGACCGGGGACATGGTCTTCGACCCCTACGACTACATCGTCGAGATCACCCGGCACATCACCCTGCACCCCGGTGACGTGCTGTGGATGGGCGCCGAGTCCACGTGCCAGATCGACCCCGGCGACACCGTCGAGGTGGCCATCAGCGGTATCGGCGTGCTGTCCAACCCCGTACACCTGGAAGGCAACCACTCATGACCGCGGAACCCCGCTACATCCACCACGTCAACTTCCCCACCACCGACCCCGACCGCACCGCGGCCTGGTACACCAAGGTCTTCGGGATGAAGCGCATCATGCCCAAGTCGAACACCCGCGTGGTGCTGATGACCCGGGGCAACTTCGACCTGCACTTCACCCCTGTCGAGGAGATGGAGCGCATGGCGCCCTACCACTTCGCCGTCGAGGTCGACGACTGGGACGACTTCCTCGCCCACCTCAAGGAGCTGGGCATCCGGCACACCCGGCCGATCGAACGCCCCGAGAACCAGTCCAAGTTCTGCTACATCCACGACCCCGACCACACCATGATCGAACTCGTCCACCACAGCCGTCGCCCCAACTAAGCGCATCAGTACGGGAGTTCACCCCATGCCCATTGCCGACTCCGACGGCACCGCCATCTACTACGAGCGCCACGGCAGCGGCCCGGCGATCCTCTTCGTACACGGCAGCGGCGGCCACCACGCCGCCTGGTGGCAGCAGGTGGCCGCACTGCGCGAGGAGTTCACGGTCCTCACCGTGAACCTGCGCGGCTTCGGAAAGTCCGACTCCTCCATGGCGGAGTTCGACGGCCAGGACTTCCCCGGCGACGTGGTCGCCGTCCTCGACCAGGAGGACATCACCGACGCCATGCTGGTCGGCCAGTCCATCGGCTCCGTCGCCGCCCTGCGGGCCGGGCTGCTCCGCCCCGAGCGGGTCACCTCGGTCGTCCTCGGCCACTCCCTCGGCGGCATCAGCCACCCCGAACTGCGCGAACTGGCCGCCGCCGACCGCGCGGAGGCCGTCAGGCTCCCCGTCATCGACCGCCTGCTGACCAAACCGTTCCAGCGGGAACGGGCCGACCTGACCTTCCTCTTCCAGCAGATGGGCACGTTCAACGTGGCCAGGATGCAGGACCTGCGCAACCTCGACACCGACGGCCCGACCCTGGACGAGATCCGGGCCTCCGGCGTGCGGGTCGCCTTCCTCGCCGGGGAGAAGGACGCCGTCCTCGGCGTCAAGACCGTCACCCGCGCCCACGAACTGCTCCCCGGCTCCCACCTGGAGATCGTCCCGGACGCCCCGCACTCCATGTACTGGGAGACGCCCGAGCGGTACAACGCCGCCGTCGCCCGGCTCCGCCGCACCCTCACCGCACCGAAGGAAGCAGCATGACCAGCCTCACCCTGGCCGCCGCCGAGGAGATCATCGGCGCCGCCCACCAGCGCGCCCTGGAGATCGGCAAGGCGGTGAGCGTCGCGGTCGTGGACGCCGGCGGTTTCCCGATCGCCATCCGCCGCCCCGACGGCGCCCGCCCGCTCACCCCCGACATCGCCCGCGCGAAGGCCTACACGGCGGCCGTCATGCAGCGCCCGGGACCCATGCTGAAAAAGTGGCAGGAGAGCCAGCCGGTCTTCTTCGCCCAGCTCTCCCAGCTGCCCGGCGCGGCCCTCCCCATCATGGCCGCCGAGGGCAGCGTCACCATCAAGAAGGACGGCGAGATCATCGGCGGGCTCGGCATCGCCGGCGGCACCGCGGACGAGGACCAGCGGATCGCCGAGGAGGTCCTGAAGGCGCTCGGCTACGAGCTGGAGTTCGCCGCGTGGGGCGTCACCGGCTCCGGCGGAAGGGACTGACACGATGGCGGACACGTTCAACTACCGCATCGACCACCACGGCAGCCTGGTCCGCCCGGCCGGCCTGTCCACCGCCGACCCGGAGGCCGTCGACGCGGCGGTCCGGGAGGCGGTCGCCTACCAGCGCAAGCTGCGCTCCACCGTCGTCACCGACGGCGACTTCCCCCGCGAGGACTTCCGCAGCGCGGTCCTCGACGGCGTGTCGGGATTCCGCCGTACCGACGGGGCGGCCCCGGACGGCCTGGTCCGCTGGGTCGCCGAATCCCTGCCCAAGGCCAACGGCCCGCTGCTCGCCGACCGGGCCGCCCAGCTCGCCGACCTGACGGTGATCGCCCCGAAGGCCACCCTGCCCTCCCCCGCGTACCTGGCGGCCACCACCTTCCAGCCGGGCCTCGGCATCTCCTCGGCCCGGGAGCTGGGCGAGGCCCTCGCGGAGATCGTGCGCGCCGAGATCGAGCTGCTGGTCTCGAAGGGCGTCCGCCTGATCCAGCTCACCAACCCCCTCCTGCTGGCCCAGCTGAGCACCGGCCCGGCCGACCCCGGCGCCCTGTCCTTCGCGGACGCGCTGGCGGTCGACGCGCTCGCGGTACGCCTGGACGACCGCCCGGAGAGCGTCCGCATCGGCGTCGCCCCCGGCTGGTCGGCCCCGGCCGAGGTGGACCGGGCCCGCGCCGAGCAGCTGTACGCCGGCATCGGCGCCGACCGCTGGATCCTCCCGTTCGACCAGGGCACGCAGGCCGAACTCGACCTGGTCAGGGCCCTGCCGGACGACCGGGACTTCTGCCTGGGGGTGGTCGACGCGACGGTGCCGGAGCTGGAGGACATCGACACGGTGATGTCCCGGATCGACGAGGTCGGTGAGCTCAAGGACCTGGAGGACGGCGCCGTTTCCCCTTCGCGGGGCTTCGCCGACGTGGCATCGCGGCCCCTGCTGACCGCGGAGGACCAACACCGCAAGCTCGTACTGGTCGAGACCATCGCCCGGTACTGCTGGGGCAACGAGTTCTGAGCGTTCTCGTCCGCGGGTCCGTCGTGGGGGGGGGCGGCCCCCCCCCCCCCCCCCCCCCCGCGCGCGGCCGCCCCCCCCCCCCCCAACACCCCCGGCCCCCCC
>NZ_JBIVXP010000031.1:0-42238 GCF_044769305.1 Streptomyces sp. NPDC090499 | reverse complement strand
GGGGGTTGGGGGGGGTTGGGGGGGGGGGGGGGGGGGGGGGGGGCGGGGGGGGCCCCCCGCCCCCGGGGGGGGGGGGGGCCCCCCCCCCCCCCAACCACACTCCACCCGCGCCCTCACCACCGGCACCGGCCCGGCAGACGCTAGATCACCTCCGCAAAAGTCACCGTGCGCTCCACGAGCAACGGCCACACCACCCCCACGACGACCTCCTTGAAGTGCTCGGCCGCCTTGTGCGCCTCGAACCCCTCCCGGTCCACGTACCGCTCGTACAGCAGAAACCCACCCGGCTCACCCTCCACCACGTGCACGTCGTACATCAGGTTCGCCGGCTCCGTGCGCGTGGCCTCCCGCGCCTTCAGCAGCGCGGCGCGCACCGCGGCAGCGTCGGCGGGCGCGCAGCGGTAGCGGGCGACGACTGTGTATGCCATCCGTCTTCTCCTCGGAACGTGTCTCAGAACGTGTTCGGTCCGCCCGATTCCAGCATGGATCATGCGCCCCACGGCTCGCGCGCAATGCAATCTATGCCTGCCCCCGCGGGACTGGTGGACCCCCTCCCACATGGTGTGTTGTCGCAGACGGCCCGCACGGCCGGCACCGCGGACGACGAAGGAAGTGATCTCCATGCGCACTCTGGAAACCCTCTCGGGCGGGGAGTGGGTGCGGACCGGCGACTGGATCGACGTCCACGACCCGGCCGACGTCCGCACCCCCCTCGCCCGGGTCCCCGCCCTGTCCGCCAAGGACGTCACCCGGGCCTACGACCACGCCGAGCGCGGCTTCGCCGTCTGGAAGCGCACCAGCCCCTTCGAGCGGGCCCGTGTCCTGACCGAGGCGGCCCGCCTGGTCCGGGAGCGGGCCGGGGACATCGCCGCCGACGTCACCGCCGAGAACGGCAAGACCGTGGCCGAGGCGACCGGCGAGACCATGAAGGCCGCCGACTTCCTGGAGTACTACGCCGGCCTCGCCCGCCAGGGCTACGGCACCCTCCTGCACGACGTACGCCCGGACCACCGTACGCACACCCAGCGCGAGCCGATCGGCGTGATCCTGGTGATCAGCCCGTGGAACGACCCGCTGATCACCCCGGCCCGCAAGCTCGCCCCGCTGCTCGCCACCGGCAACGCGGCCGTGTTCAAGCCGGCCACCGAGACACCGCTGTCGGGACTGCACCTCGCGCGCGCCCTGCACGACGCGGGCCTGCCCGCCGGGGTCCTGAACGTCGTCACCGGCCGGACCGCCGAGATCGAGGAGGCCCTCCTCGACGACCCCCGGATCGTCGGCATCACCTTCACCGGCTCCAACGCCGTCGGCAACCGCATCCGGCGCCGCCTTGCCGACCGCAACGTCCGCTTCCAGGGCGAGCTCGGCGGCAAGAACGCGTCGGTGGTACTGCGCGACGCCGATCTGCCGGCCGCGGCGAAGGCCGTCGTGGCCGCCGCCTTCGGCCAGGCCGGGCAGCGCTGCACGGCCACCAGCCGGGTGATCGTCGAGCAGCCGGTGCACGACGAGTTCGTCGGCCTGCTGGTGACGGCGGCAGGGGCGCTCACCGTCGGCCCCGGCACCGACCCGGCCACCACCCTGTGCCCGCTGTCCAGCCCGAAGCAGCGCGACAGCGTCCTCGCCGACCTGCGCCGGGCGGTGGAGCAGGGCGCGACCGTGCTCACCGGCGGCCGGGCGGACACGGCACGGCCGCACGGCTGCTATGTGGAGCCCACCGTCCTCGCGGGCATCACCCCGGAGATGGCCATCTGGTGGGAGGAGGTCTTCGGACCCGTCCTCGCCGTCCGTGCGGTCGACGACTTCGCCGCGGCCGTGGAAGCCGTGAACGACTCCGAATACGGGCTCGCCGCGGCCGTGTTCACCCGTGACCTCGGCTCGGCGTACCGGTTCGCGGACGAGGCCGAGTGCGGGCAGGTCGCGGTCAACACGACCACCACCGGCTGGGACGTCCATCTGCCGTTCGGCGGCTTCCACGACTCCGGGACGGGCTACAAGGAGCAGGGCGAGGAGGTCCTGAGGTTCTCCACGCGCGTCAAGACGGTGGCCGTCCACTTCGGTGCCCCGGAGCGGGCCCATGGCTGACGAGACGGTCGGCGTCGTCGGCGCCGGCATCGTGGGCCTGGCCACGGCCCGGGAGATCGCGCTGCGCCGCCCCGGGACCCGGGTCGTGGTCTTCGAGAAGGAGCATGAGGTCTCCCGGCACCAGACCGGCCACAACTCCGGCGTGGTGCACGCCGGCATCTACTACGCGCCCGGCAGCCTCAAGGCCGACCTGTGCGTGCGGGGCGTGTCCCTGCTGCGCGAGTACTGCCAGGACCGACGGCTGCCGTACGACGAGATCGGCAAACTGGTCGTGGCGGTCCGCGAGGACGAGCTCGGCCGGATGCAGAACCTGTACGAGCGGGCGAAGAACAACCACGTACCGGAGTTGCGGAGGATCTCGCGCGAGGAGATCAGGGAACTCGAACCGCACGTCGGCGGCATCGCGGCCCTGCACTCACCGCGCACGGCGATCACCGACTACCCGGCGGTCGCCCGCTCCTTCGCGAAGGACGTCACCGACTCCGGCGGCGAGGTGCGCCTGGGCTTCCCGGTCGCCTCGATCACCACCGTGCCCGCAGGCATCGAGGTCGCCTCCGGACAGGACCGGGTCCGCGTCGACCGGCTGATCCTCTGCGCCGGCCTCCAGTCCGACTCCGTCGCCAGGCTGGCCCAGGACGAGCCGGAGCCCCGGATCATCCCCTTCCGCGGCGAGTACATGCTGCTCAGGCCGGACCGCACCCATCTGGTGCGGGGCCTCGTCTACCCGGTGCCCGACCCCCGCTACCCCTTCCTCGGCGTGCACTTCACCCCGCGCGTCGACGGCTCGGTGGAGGTCGGCCCCAACGCCGTCCTCGCCCTCGCCAAGGAGGGCTACCGGCGCAGCCGGGTCTCGCCCCGGGACCTGCTGGCCCTCGCCGCCTACCCGGGCGCCTGGCGGATGGCCGCCCGGCACTGGCGCACCGGCATCAAGGAGTACCGCGGCTCCTTCTCCACGGCCGCCTTCATGAAGGACGCCGGGCTGTACGTCCCGGGCGTCGGCGTCCGCGACGTGGTGCGCGGCGGCGCGGGTGTGCGCGCCCAGGCGCTGGACCGCGACGGCACCCTCGTCGACGACTTCCGCATCCACCGGGTCGGCCGGATCACCGCCGTCCGCAACGCCCCGTCGCCGGCCGCCACGGCCTCCATGGCGATCGCCGAGCACATCACCGCGGCCGCCTTCGACGACGCCTGAAACAGCGCCCGTATGCCCCGCGAACAGCGCACTTCCGCGCAACAACAGCTTGCGCTCCGGGGTCTCCGCAAGAGCCCGCGGTTTGCCTAGCGTTCCTTCCGCACCACCCCAAGTCTTCGTCCGAGAGAAAGAGCTCGCCCCATGTTCGTCGTCGACACGCAGATCCACATCTGGAAGGAAGAGACCCCGGACCGCCCCTGGGTGCCCGGCGCCCGGGAGCGGATCCGGCTCAACGGCCATCGCGAGGACCCCTTCTCCTACGAGGAGGCCCTGGAGCTGATGGACGAGGCCGGCGTGAACCGGGCGCTGATCCTGCCGCCGTCGTGGGAGGGCGACCGCATCGACTACGCCCTGGAGGCCTGCGAGGCCCACCCGGACCGGTTCGGCATCATGGCCCGCATCCCGCAGAACAGGCCCGAAGAGGGCAAGGCCATGCTCGAGGACTTCGCCCAGAACCCGCACGTGAAGGGCACCCGGCTCACCTTCCACCGGCCGCAGGACCGGAACTGGATGATCGACGGCACCAACGACTGGTACTGGCCGATCGCCGAGGAACTGCGCATCCCGACCATGGTCCACGCCCCGATCTGGAAGCGCGAGCTCGGCGAGATCGCCGCCAGGCACCCCGAGCTGAAGATCATCATCGACCACATGGGCATCATGGCCCGGTGCGTCGACGACGCGATCGGCTACTGGGTCTCGGAGACCGCCGACCTGCACGTCCACCCGAACATCTACGTCAAGGTGTCGGCGCTGCCGGGCTACTCCACCCAGCCGTTCCCGAACAACAACATCCAGAAGTACGTGCGCGAGATGGTCGACAGGATGGGCCCGCAGCGCTGCTTCTACGGCACGGACATCACCCGGCTGCTCGGCCACGGCATCACCTACACCGACACGATCGAGCAGTTCACCAAGCACTGGGACTTCACGCCCGAGGAGCTTGAATGGATCATGGGCCGCGGTATCTCCGAGGTCCTGAACTGGCCGATCGAGGGCTGAGGAACCACCGGCGATGACCAACACCCCACGGACCGACGGCGGCGACGCCGTCGTCTCCGCCTTCAACGCGGCGGGCGCCGACCACGTCTTCTGCTCCTCGGGCTCCGAATGGGCCCCGGTGTGGGAGGCACTGGCCCGCCGGCACCGCGACGGCGAGCCCGCCCCGCGCTACCTCGACCTGACCCACGAGACCGTCGCCGTGGGCATGGCCACCGGATACGGGCTGATCGCCCGGCGCCCGCAGGGCGTCCTGCTGCACGCGGCGCCGGGCCTGCTCCAGGGCTCGATGGCGGTGCACGGCGCGCTGCTGGCCGGCGTCCCGATGGTGGTCGCCTCGTCCGAGTCGACGACGTACGGCGACGCCCCCGGGCACGACCCCGGCGGCCAGTGGTACCGCAACCTGTCGATCGTGGGCGGCCCGCACGGCGTCGCCGAGCCCTTCACCAAGTGGTCGACCGAGGCCGCCAGCGTGCACACGCTGCCCACCATGATCACCCGGGCGGCGGAACTGGCCTGGCGGGCCCCGGCCGGGCCGGCGTACCTGAACATCCCCCTGGAGATCCTCCTGGAGGAGTGGGACGGCCGCGAGGCCAAGCCCGTCGTCCGGCCGGGGTCCACGCACAGCTCGCCGGAGGAGGTCGACCCGGTAGCGCAGCTGATCCGCGAGGCGGCCAACCCGGTGATCGTCACCGAGACGGCGGGCCGCGAGGCGGGCGGCTTCGAGGCCCTGGTCGCCTTCGCCGAGGCCTGGCACATCCCGGTCGTGGAGCCGGACTCGGCGGTGTGCGGCAACTTCCCGCGCACCCACCCGCTGCACGCGGGGAGCGACATCGGCCCCTGGATGGACACGGCCGACCTGATCCTCCTCGTCAACTGCCGCGCCCCTTTCTACCCGCCCTCCCGCCGCCCCGCCACGGCGAGGATCGTCGTCATCGACGAGGTCCCGCAGCGCCCGCACGTCGTCTACCAAGTGCTGTTCGCCGACGCGTACCTGGAGGGCAACGTCACCAACACGCTGCGCCAGCTGACCAAGCGGGCCAGGGACCTCGACGAGCGAGCGGTCGAGGTGCGCCGGACGGCGCAGGAGGAACGGCACGCCGCCGAGCGGTCCGCGATCGCGGCGGCCGAGGCGAAGGCGGCCGAGGCCAAGGGCATCGACCCGGTGCTGGTCGCCGCCATCCTGCGCCGGCTGCTGCACGGGCAGGACGCGATCGTCGTCGACGAGACCATCACGCACAGCCGCATCGTCAAGCGGCACGTCCAGACCGCCGACCCGGACTCCTACTTCTACGTCCAGGGCGGACTCGGCCAGGGCATCGCGGTCGCCCTCGGCGTCAAACTCGCCGCAGGTGAACGGCCGGTGGTCCTCACCATCGGGGACGGCGCCTTCACCTACAACCCGGTGATCCCCTCGTACGACGCCTCGAACGCGTACGAACTGCCGCTGCTGATCGTGGTGTTCAACAACCGTGTCTACAAGTCGATGAACCTCAACCACCGCCGCTTCTACCCCGACGGCGCGGCCGCCGAGACCGGCGAATGGCTCGGCACCGATCTGCACCGGCTGCCCCGGCTCGCCGACTTCGCCGAGCCGTTCGGCATGCACACCGAGACCGTCGACACGTCGGAGGCGCTCGCGCCGGCGCTGGAACGCGCCCTCAAGGCCGTGGCCGAGGGCACGACCGCCGTCGTGGACGTCCTAGTCACCCGCTAGCCAGGAGACCCACCGCCACCATGTCCAGCACCCCCGCCAAGATCCTGGTGCCCGCCGACGACCTGCGCGCCTTCTGCGCCGCCCTCCTCGAACAGGGCGGACTGAGCGCCGAACACGCCCGCACCACCGCCGACGTGCTCGTCTGGGCCGCCCGGCGCGGCGTCGACTCGCACGGCACCGCCCGCGTCCCCGCCTACCTGGACCTGCTCGCCAAGGGCGTCGCCAACGCGCGGCCGCAGATGACGACCGAGTCGACGGCCCCGGCCGCCGCCGTTCTCGACGCCGACCGCGCCCCCGGCCCGGTCGCGCTGACCGCCGCCGCCGACGAGGCGGTACGACGGGCCCGTGAGACCGGCATCGCCTCGGTCGGCGTCCGCCGCACCGTCCACACCGGCGCCATCGGCTACTACGTGTCCCGGATCGCCGAACAGGGCCTGCTCGGGCTCGGGTTCGTGGCCGGCATGCCCAACATGGGCTACACCGGCGTCAAGGGCGCGGCCGTCGCCACCAGCCCCCTCGCCATCGCCGTACCGGCCCGCGAACACGCCCCGCTGCTGCTGGACATGGCCACCGCCACCATCGCCCTCGGCAGGATCCGCCAGGCGAAGGCGAGCGGCACGCCGTTGCCGGAGGGCGCGGCCGCGACGGCGGACGGCACCCCGACGACCGACCCGGAACTGGCGGTCATGCCCCTGCCGCTGGGCGGCGCGAAGGGATCCGGCATGTCCCTCGCCTTCGAACTCCTGACCAGCGTCCTGGTCGGGGCCCCGATCTTCGCCTCCTTCCACGCCGGCGACCGCGAACACCGCCAGAACGCCCTGCTCGTCGCCGTCGACCCGGCGGCCTTCGGCGACCCGGAGGCCTTCGTCGCCGCGGTCGACGACACCCTGGGCACGCTGAAGCGCCTGCCGGTCGCGGAGGGCGCGGACGGGGTGTTCTACCCCGGTGAGCGCAGCGCGGCGGTGGCCGGGGAGCGAGGGGCGAAGGGCATCCCGGTCGCTGCGAAGGTGTGGCGCGAACTGACCGGGCATGCCGAGCGGTTGGGCGTGTCCGTGCCGCGGCTCGAAGGCTAGGCGCTTCGCGGGAGGTTCCTCCCCAACGCCCCTTGGGAACCAACGCCCCTTGGGAACCAACGCCCCTTGGGAACCAACACCCCTTGGGAACCAACACCCCTTTGGAACCAACGCCTCTTCGGAACGCTGCCGAACCGAAGCGGCCTTCGGCGGACCGGCTCGACCTTGTGAGCGACGGTCCGTCCGTGCCTCGTCAGGGGCGCGGGGAACTGCGCGACCGGCCGCAGACAGCGGTCGGTCGCGCACCGGCAGCACACCCCGAGCTGTCAGGCGTCCCCTCCCCGCACCGCCCGCACATGACGCGCGATCAGCGCATACACCTCCCGCGCCTTCGCGTCGTCCTTGCCGTCGTAGCCGTGATCCACCCCCGCCACGTCGTGGTACTCCGCCAGCGCCCCCACCGCCCCCAGCCGTGAGGCGTACCGCTCGCCCTCCGCCCGCAGCACGTCGAACTCGGCCGTGATCACCAGCGCCGGGGCGATCCCCGTCAGATCGGCCGTGTCGGAGGGGTGGGCGGGGGAGAGCAGCGGGTCGGCACGTCTCTTCGGCTCCGGGACGTACGCCGAGTTGAACACGTCGGCCATCCAGGGCCGCAGCATCGGCCTGGCGACGGCGGCGCGCTTGTCGGCGAAGTCCGTCGCCAGGTCCAGCGGGGGATAGTGCAGGACCTGGAGGGCGATCGCGGGACCGCCCTCGGCCAGCGCCTGCCGGGCCGCCGCTGCCGCGAGTCCGCCGCCTGCGCTCTGCCCGCCGACGGTGAGCCGGGCGCCGTCCCAGCCCTGTTCCGCCGCGTTCTCGGCGACCCAGCGGACCACCTCGTAGGCCTGGCGCGGCGGAGCCGGGAAGCGGTGCTGCGGGGCGACGACGTAGTCGACGTTGACCACGGCCACCCCGGCCTCGGCGGCCAGGAACCGGCAGAGCGGATCGTCGAGTTCGGTCAGCGACATGACGAAACCGCCGCCGTGGAAGTTGACGTGCACCGGGGGAGCGGGCACCGCGGCCGGCGGCAGGTACACCGTGGCGCGGGCCGGGGCGACGGACGTCGGAATGGTCAACGTCCGTACCGTGCGCGGGAATTCGGGGAACCGGGCGTGCGAGGCGGCGTCGGAGCCCGGGCCGCTCCGGCGCCTGCTCGCGAAACCGGTCAGGCGCTGCAGGGCCTTCGCGGCGAGCGCGGCGGCCGTAGGGTGTGCCAGAAGGGACATACGGCTCCGATCGAAGGGGCCTGGACCACGGGACGGCCCCCGGTGGGGGCCGATCGACCATCAGGAATCCTGCTGATCGTCCGGTGACGATATCCCCCGCTCCGATCGAGGTGTCAAGCCCTGCGGCGATCAGCGGGAGCGGCGGCCCGGCTCGTCGTGGTCGCGGGGCGGGTGGCAGCAGGGGCCGTGGGCGGGCGGCTGCGCCGGCATCCCGGTGTCCTTGAGCGAGCTCACGCAGGCGGCGAACTGGGCGCCCTCGATCATCCGCTCGCTGTCGGACGTGGCCTCGGCCAGGCTCGCGCAGGACAGCGCGAGCAGTGCGGCCCCCGCGACGAGCGGCAGTGCGCGGCGCGGTGGCGGCGGGGCGAGCAGCGCCCGGACCCGCTGTGGCACGGCGCCCCCGGTCGCCGCGAGCGAGGCACCGGCCGGGGCCTTGGCCGAGGCGAGGGCCGCGCGGCCCACCGCGCGTGCGACGACCGTCCGGTCCCCGACGTGTTCCGCGGCCTCCTCGTCGGCCCACCGCTCCAGCACGAACCCGCCGGTCGCGGCGAGCGGCCGCAGCAGGGGGCAGGCGGCGGCGGTGAGCCGCCAGGCGGTCTGGAAGAGGTGGTGGCGGCCGCGCAGATGGGCCCGCTCGTGGGCCAGCAGGGCCTCCCGCTCGGTGCCGCCGAGGCGGCGCAGCATCCCGTGCGAGACCACGATCCGGCCCGGCGCCCCGGGGAGCGCGAAGGCGTGCGGCGACGCGTCGTCGAGCACGGCCAGCTCCAGGTCCCCGGGCAGCCGTGCGCACTCCCGGCGGGCCCAGAGCAGATGCCGGAGCTGCCGTACGGCGGCCACCGCGAGGCCGGTGAGGGAGGCGAGCAGGGTGACCGTCGCGACCGCGGACACCGTGAGGTACACGGGATCGTCCGCGCGCAGCGCCGTGACCGACCAGCGGCCCTCCTCCGCGACCTCGGGGATCTGCGCGAGTCCGGTGAACGCCAGCAGCGCCAGCGAGCCCAGCCAGCCGAGCGCGGTCACCAGCGCGCCGCCGGCCAGCGCCCAGGCCGCCGGGCGCGGTGCGAACCGCCGGGCGAGCCGGGGTGCGAGCCCCGCGAGGACCACGGTGACCAGGAAGGGGACGTAGACGCTGACGGTCATCGGCTCACGGTCCTTCGCCGGTGGGACCGCCGTCGTGCTCCCCGAGCAGACGCTGCAGCAGCTGCTCGTCCGCCGCGGAGAGTTCGGAGACGAACCGGCTGAGCACGGCCTCCCGGTCGGAGCCGCGCTCCAGCAGGGTGTGCATCCGCTGGGCGGTGTCGGACGCCTCGTCGCGCACCGGTGCGTACGCGTAGCCCCGGCCGGCCCGGTGCCGTACCAGCATGCCCTTGTCGTGCAGCCGGGACAGGATCGTCAGCACGGTCGTGTAGGCGAGGTCCCCGGGCAGCCGTTCCTGGACCTGGCGGGCGGTCAGCGGCTCGGACGCGGCCCACAGGGCGGCCAGTACCCCGCTCTCCAGCTCTCCGCGGGCCCGCCGGCCGGATGCCTCGCCGGTCTCGTCGTTCTTCCGGTCGCGCACCGTTCACCGTCCTTCAACCAGCGTTCGAGCCCACAGCCTACCCGGACTGCTACTACGGCATGTAGAACCGGGGCCCGGCGCCGGAGAACTGCACCGAAGCCGTCTACTACAACTTGTACGAGTTCACCTACTACATGTTGTAGAGTTTCGCCGCTCCACTCCACCTGCGGAGTCTCTGCGGAGGAACCCACCCATGCCCCACCCCGGAAGTACGGTGCATCTGCGCGCCCTGGCGGCCGCCGCCCTGCGTCCCCGGCCCGCGCGTGCCCCCCGGCCCGCGACGCCTGCCGAGCGCGTCGTGATCGTCTCCGCGAGCATCGGCGCGGGCCACGACGGCGCCGCACGTGAACTGGAACGCCGGCTGACGGCGGCCGGTCTCACGGTCGACCGGTGCGACCTGCTCGACCTGCTGCCCGCCCGGCTCGGGCGGGCCGTCCGGGACAGCTACCACCGGATGCTCGTCCGGGCACCCTGGATCTACCAGCGCGTCTACACCAGTACCGAACGCGCCGGCGGCGGCGGGCCGCTGGCCCGCGCCCTGCTGCGCACCGCCGAGAACCGCATGCGCGCCGCCCTCCCCGCCGGTACCGGCGCCGTCGTCTCCACCTATCCGGGCGCCAGCCGCGTCCTGGGCGGACTGCGGCTGACCGGCCGCCTCGACGTGCCGGTGTTCACCTACCTCACCGACTTCTCGGTGCACCCGCTGTGGGTGGCCGAGGGTGTCGACGTCCACCTCGCCGCCCACGCCGTACCCGCCGCGCAGGCCCGCGCCCTGGGTGCCCGGGACGTCCGGGTCGGCGGCCCGGTCGTGGACCCGCGCTTCCGTCCCGCCGACCCCGAGCGGCGCCGGGCGGCCCGGACCCGCTTCGGACTCCCCGCGGACGCCCCGCTGGCGCTGCTGGTAGCCGGCTCCTGGGGGGTCGGCCCGGTCCGGCAGGTCGCCCTGGAACTGCGCGACTGCGGCGCGGCCGTACCGGTCGTCGTCTGCGGCCGCAACGAGGCCCTTGCGGAGCGGCTGCGCGCCGACGGCATCGAGCACGTCCACGGCTGGGTCGCCGACATGCCGGGCCTGATGCACGCGGCCGACGTACTGGTGCAGAACGCGGGCGGGCTGACCTCGCTGGAGGCCTTCGCCGCCGGGCTGCCCGTCGCGAGCTACCGCTGCATACCCGGGCACGGCCTCACCAACGCCGCGGCGCTCGACGAGGCCGGGGTCGCCGCCTGGATCCGCGAGCCGGGCGAACTCAAGGACGTCCTGGCCGACCTGATCGACGGCCCGCGCGGCCTGCTGCAACGCGAGGCGGGCCGCGCCCTGTTCGCTCCCGCCGGAGCGGGACCCGCCGACGAGATAGCCCGCGCCTGCCGCACCGGCGGCCCGCTGCCGGCCCCGCCCCGCCCCGACCGGCTGCCGTCGCCCCCGGCGGACCCGGTCGGCCGCGCTCCCGGCCTCGCGCCCGCCCGGCGCGGGCCGCGCCGGGCCGTCCGGCGCCTCGCTGCCAGCGGGGCCGTGGCCTGTGCCCTCTGGGCCGGCGCGGTCGGCACCGCGGTCGCCACGACCGGCAGCGGATCGGGCGTCATCCACGCCATCGGCCACACCCTGGACCTCGACGACGACACCCACCCCGGCGGCCCGCACCAGGAGGACCACCACTCGTGACCACGCCCGTACGCCTGCTCCGCACGGCCGCCCTCGCCGCCCTCCCGGTACTCGCCCTGCACGCGGCCCCCGTCGTCTCCACCTTCGGGCCGCTGCGCAACCGCACCATGCCCCGCCTCGCCGGCCGGGGCCGGGCCGACCACGTCGCCCTCACCTTCGACGACGGCCCGGACCCGCTGTCGACGCCGTTCTTCCTGCGCGCCCTGGACGAGCGGCGGGTCCGGGCCACCTTCTTCCTGCTCGGCCAGCAGGCCCGCCGCTCACCCGGCCTGGTCCGGGAGATCGCCGCGGCCGGACACGAGGTGGCGATCCACGGCTGGCTGCACCGGCCGCTCCTGCTGCGCGGCCCCCGGGCCACCCATGACGACCTGGCCCGAGCCCGGGACACGGTCGGCGAGCTCACCGGACAGGCGCCGCGGCTGTTCCGTCCGCCGTACGGAGTGATGTCCACCGCGGCCCACCTGGCCGCCCGCCGGCTCGGCCTCACTCCGGTGCTGTGGACCTGCTGGGGCGAGGACTGGACCGCCCGCGCCACCCCGGACTCCGTCCACCGCACGGTCGTACGGGACCTGGACGGCGGCGGCACCGTCCTGCTGCACGACTCCGACTGCACCTCGGCACCGGGCGCCTGGCGCTCGGCCCTGGGTGCGCTGCCGCGTCTCCTGGACAGCTGCGACCGGCGGGGACTCACCGTCGGGCCGTTGCGCGAGCACGGCGTCTGACGGCCGGTGCGTACGCTCGGCGCAGTACGGTGCGTAAACCCTCGCAGTAACTTACTTGAGTTACGCAACGATATGGTAAACTGGCCGGTATGCCCACAGAACCGCTGCCAGACGTCCCCGCCGCCACCCCCGAGGTCGTGGAGATCGAGCGCGCCCTGACGCGCATCACCTACCTCAGCACCCGGGCCCGCCAGCACGAGCGGCTGATGGCCCTGGCCGGTGTGCCGCTGGACCGCGCCGCGGTGGCCCTGCTGCGCCAGGTCGCCGACTCCGAGCCGCTGCGCCCGGGGGAGCTGGCCCAGCGGCTCGGGGTCGAGGCGTCCCACGTGACCCGCACGGTGCAGCAGCTCCAGCGGTCGGGCTACGTCACCCGCGTCCCCGACCCCGACGACCGCCGCGCCCAGCGGATCGAGCTCACCGACGCCGGCCGGGCCGCCGTCGACCGGGTCCGGGACGCCGGGGCACGCGGCATGCAGCTGGCCCTCAACGACTGGGAGCCGGAGGAACTGCGGCAGCTGGCCACGCTCTTCCACCGCATGGTCGACGACTTCCTGGCCTACGCGGTGGAGGACGAACCCGGTCAGGAGACCGCCGACACGGTGCCCCCGGCGTCCCGGGCCGTGTGAGGCGGCCGCGGTACGCGCGCGGCCGGGCCGACGGCCGACCCGGCGCGGTGCGGGCCGGTACCGCCCGGTAATATCCGGCGGCAGGTCGTCAGAGGAGGCTTCGTGGCCCGGTCCGAACGTTCACCCCTGCTGCTCGCGGGACTGCTCGCCACCGCCGGGGTCGCCCACTTCGCGGTGCCGAAGCAGTTCGACGCGACGATCCCGAAGGCGCTGCCCGGATCCCCGCGGGCCTGGACGTACGGCAGCGGGGCTGTCGAGCTGGCACTGGCGGCGGGGATCGCCCTGCCGCGTACCCGCAAGGCGGCGGCCCGGGCGGCCGCCGCCTTCTTCGTGGGTGTGTTCCCGGCCAACGTGCAGATGGCCGTCGACTGGCAGAAGCGGCCCGAGCCGCTCAGAACCGCGGCCCTCGCCCGCCTCCCGCTCCAGGTCCCCCTGGTGCTGTGGGCGCGCGGGGTCGCACGCAACGAGGAGGGCCGATAGATGGCGGCACCTGTCGAGGTGGGAAGCACGATCGAGGACTTCGCGCTGCCGGACGAGACCGGTACGACGCGGACCCTCACGGAGCTGCTGGCCGACGGGCCGGTCGTGCTCTTCTTCTACCCCGCCGCCCTGTCGGCCGGGTGCACCGCCGAGGCGTGCCACTTCCGGGACCTCGCCGCCGAGTTCGCGGCCGCCGGCGCCCGGCCCGTCGGGATCAGCGGGGACAGCGTGGAACGCCAGCAGGAGTTCTCCGGGAAGCACACGCTCGGCATGCCGCTGCTCTCCGACGCGGACGGCACCGTCCGGGAGCTGTTCGGCGTGAAGCGGGGCTTCTCGCTCGCCCCGACCAGGCGGGCCACCTTCGTGATCGCCCAGGACCGTACCGTCCTGGAGGTCGTCCGCAGCGAGCTGCGCATGAACACGCACGCCGACCGGGCGCTGGCCGCCCTGCGTGCCCATCGGGGCTGAGCCGACGCAGGTGGTCCGCGCTTGATGCGCCGGGACATAGGTCCCATCCTGGGGCGTATGGAGCGTGTCGCCGCCGCGGCGATCATCGATGCCCTGGGCCGGGTGACGGGGTGGAGCGAGGGTGCGCGGATGCTCACCGGGCACCGGGCGGAGGAGGTCGTGGGCAGACCCGCCACCGACCTCCTCGCCGAGCAGGTCCCCGCCGAGGCGGTGGCCGCCCGCCGCGGGACCGTGGCCCTGCGGTGCGCCGACGGACGCCGCACGGAGATCGCCCTGAGCGCCTGCCCCGTCCTCGGCCCCGACGGCGCCACCACCGGCTACGTGCTCACCGCCGACCCGCCCTTTCAGGCCGACCCCACCCTCGCCGGCCAGGCCTTCCAGCAGGCCTCCATGTCCATGTCGGTCTTCGACCTCCGCCAGCGCTACCTCCGCTCCAACGCCGCCGCCTGCCACGTCCTGGGCGTCCCCGAGGAGGCCCTGCTGGGCCGCTTCTTCCTGGACACCGTCGAGGAGGCCCCGCACGGCGAGGGCTTCCTCCGCCATCTGCGCCAGGTCGCCGAGACCGGCAGGCCCGTCCGCTACGAGAGCTTCACCGGCGCCCCCGTCCTGAACCGGGAACACGCCTGGAGCATCGAGATGTGGCCGCTGCGCGACCCCGACGGCGAACTCACGGCCGTCGCCCTCGCCGCCTTCGACAGCACCGAGCAGTACCTGGCCCGGCTCCGGCTCGCCCTCCTCAACGAGGCGGCCAACTCCATCGGCACCACGCTCGACGTGGTGCGCACCGCCGAGGAGCTCGTCGAACTCCTCGTCCCCCGGTACGCCGACTTCGCCAGCGTCGACCTCCTCGACTGGGTCCTCGGCGCCGAGGAACCGCTCACCGTGCCGGAGGGCGACATCGCCCTGCGCCGGGTCGCCCACGGCTCCGTGACCGAGGGCACCCCCGAGGCCGCCGTACGGCTGGGCGAGTCCGAGGCACACCCGGCGGTGTCACCGCCGGCGCGGGCGCTGCGGGAGCGGCGGGCCGTGGTCGGCCAGGCCGGCGAACCCGAGTTCCGCCGCTGGGTCGAGGAGCGCAACGCCCGCGCGCCCGAGGGCCGGCCCTACCGCGAGGGCGTCCACTCCATGATCGCCGTACCCCTGCAGGCCCGCGGCGTCCTGCTCGGTGTCGTGGTGGGCGTGCGCATGCGCCATCCCGACGACTACGTCATCGACGACACCGTCTTCGCCGAGGAACTCGCCAGCCGCGCCGCCGTCTGCATCGACAACGCCCGCCGCTTCGCCCGCGAGCGCTCCACCGCCCTCGCCCTCCAGCACAGCCTGCTCCCGCGCGGCCTGCCCCAGGCCGCCGTCGAGGTCGCCCACCGCTATCTCCCCAGCGGATCGCAGGCCGGCATCGGCGGCGACTGGTTCGACGTGATCCCGCTCTCCGGCAGCCGGGTCGGCCTGGTCGTCGGCGACGTCGTCGGCCACGGCATCCCCTCCTCCGCCACCATGGGCCGCCTGCGCACCGCCGTACGCACCCTCGCGGACGTCGACCTGCCCCCCGACGAACTCCTCACCCACCTGGACGACCTGGTCACCCACCTCGCCGCCGACGGCTCCGGCGAGGAGGTCGCCGAACTGGGCGCCACCTGCCTGTACGCCGTCTACGACCCCGTCTCGCGACGGCTCAGTCTTGCCGCCGCCGGGCATCCGGCACCCGCGGTCGTACTGCCGGGCGGCGTGGCCGAGCTGATCCCGATGAACGCGGGGCCGCCGCTCGGCGTCGGCGGTCTGCCCTTCGAGGCGGCGGAGCTCGAACTGCCCGAGGGAGCCGTCGTCGCCCTCTACACGGACGGCCTGGTCGAGGACCGCGACCGGGACGTGGACCGCGCCATCGAGGAGCTGTGCCGCGCCCTGAGCGCACCCTCCGACTCCCTGGAGGACCTCACCGACAACGTCCTCAAGGCCGTCCTGCCGGAACAGCCGGCCGACGACGTCGCCCTGCTGCTGGCCCGCACCCGCGTGCTCGGCGCCGACCGGGTCGCCACCTGGGACGTGCCGCCCGTCCCCGCCGAGGTGGCGCACTTCCGGCAGGCGGCCGTCGAACGGCTCACCGACTGGGGCCTGGACGAGGCCTCGTTCGTCACCGAACTCGTCGTCAGCGAACTCGTCACCAACGCCATCCGCTACGGCGAACCGCCCATCCAGCTGCGCCTGATCCGCGACCGCGCCCTCATCTGCGAGGTCTCCGACGGCAGTTCCACCTCACCGCACCTGCGCCGGGCGCACGCCTTCGACGAGGGCGGCCGCGGCCTGCTCCTGGTCGCCCAGCTCACCCAGCGCTGGGGCAGCAGGCAGACGGGCAGCGGCAAGACGATCTGGGCCGAACAGCCGCTGCCCGCAGGCCCGTTGCCGGTCGCCGGCGAGTGACAGGCTCCTCGCCCCTACTCGAAGTCGCAGCCCGGGTTCGGCACCGACTCCGAGTACGGCGAGCCGTGCGGCAGGATGTAGAGCACGTCCAGGACCAGGTCGGTGTCCCCGAGGTTGGCGCCCAGGTGCACGTCGCCCGGCCCGCCCGACTCGTACACCGTGCCGCCCCGCCGGTAGACGCCGTCCTCCTTGCAGTCCGAGTGGAAGTGGCTGAGCGTGCCCTTCTGGACGTACCCGTAGACCGGGCCGTCGTGGTAGTGCCAGCCGGTCGTCTGGCCGGGCGGGACGGTGATCTCCCGCAGGACGTAGTCCGTGTCGCCGACGGTGGTCTGGCTGAGCACCCTGCCGGTCACGCCGGGGCCGGCGGGGGTGGCATGGGCGGTGCCGCAGGTCAGCAGAGTGCCTGCGGCCACCGCCCCGGCCATGGCGGTACGGAGTGCGGTACGCATGTGTGGGGGCCTCCTGAACCGAAGATCGAGTACCTTCGTGAACATAGGCCCCCGCACGGCCGGGCGAGGCGCGAACGGCCCAATCCGCGCACGAGCAGGTGACGTTGCCGCCGACAGCGCCGGACGCCGCCCGCCACGCCTCGCCCGCGTCCGCCGCGACCTGGGCGAGGGTGCGGCCCGAGCGCGCCGAACGGGCCCGCCGCGGGTCGGGCGTGCCGTGGCCGTCCGAGCGGCCGGCCCGCTTCTTCACGGGCAGCCGGGCGTCCTCGCCGTCGCGGCCCCGGAACCGGGTCAGGGCGTACTCGCCGTGCAGCTTGGAGCCCGTGCAGCCGGAAGGTGGTGTGCCCGCGCTCCAGCGGCTCCGCGAGGCCGGCCGGGTGCCCCCTGCGGTCGTGGCCGACCGGTTCGTACCAGCCGTGGTCCCGGACGATCACCGTGCCACCCCCGTACTCGCCCTTCGGGACCGCCCAGGACTTCAGGATGCCGCCGACCTGATCGACCCGGGCCGGGGCTCCCTTCCGCGGTGCGGGCCGGGCTGACACGATCTTCCCCGGACGGGTACCGACGACCACGCGGAGTACGCATGACGACCGACCGGGGTACGGCAGGACGGGCACAGGGCGCCGCCGGAGCCGAGGTGAGACCCGTCGCCGGATACATCGGGGCCGAGATCACCGGGGTCGACCTCGCCGCGGAACTCGACGACGCCGTGGTCGCCCTGATCCGGGAGGCCGTGCTGCGCTGGAAGGTCGTCTTCTTCCGCGACCAGCGGCTCGACCACGCCGGGCACGTCGCCTTCGCCCGCCGCTTCGGCGAACCGGTCGTGCTCGGCCGGCGCGGCAGCGCCTCACCGGCCGGCTTTCCCGAGGTGGAGACCACCGCCGACCGGCTGGAGCTCGGCGGCCGGTTCGGGATGGAGCACGAGGAGTGGCTCCGGCGGCGCCGGCACACCCTGCTGCGCGGCTGGCACTGCGACCACGGCGCCCGCATCGACCCGCCCGCCGCGACCGTCCTGCGCGCGGAGACCGTCCCGCCGTACGGCGGCGACACCACCTGGGCCAACCTGGCCGCCGCCTACGCCGGACTCTCCGCGCCCGTGCGCGACTTCGTCGACGGCCTGCGCTCCGAGCACCGCCTCGGCGTCGGCTACCAGCCCCGCTCCGGCGACGACTCCTACCTGCGCCACCTCCTCGACCACCAGGTGGCCTCGGTGCACCCGCTGGTGCGGGTGCACCCCGAGAGCGGGGAGCGGGTGCTGTATGTCAACGGCTACTACGTCGAGCAGATCGCCGGTGTCTCCCGCCCGGAGAGCGCCGCGCTCCTGGAGATGCTGCTCGAACAGGCGGTACGGCCCGAGTACACGGTCCGGTTCCGCTGGGAGTCCGGCAGCGTCGCCTTCTGGGACAACAGGGCCACCATCCACCTCGCGCCCGGCGACAACGCCCACCTGGACTTCCCCCGCGTCATGCACCGGGTGATGCTGCACGGCGAGGTGCCGGTCGGGGTGGACGGCAAGCCGTCGGAGCCGGTGACCGGCACGCAGGTGCGCCGCTGGTGACTCAGGCGGCGGCCGGGCGCCAGCCGAGCGCCGGGCCCAGCCGGGTCGCCATGTCGGTGAGGATCTGCACGTAGTCCTCGTGCTCGAAGGTGAACGGCAGCGCGAAGGCCACCTCGTCGACCTCGCGGAACGCGGCGTGCGCGTGCAGCTGTTCGACGATCTCGGCCGAGGTGCCGACGATGTCCGGCGCGAACAGCAGCCGCCCGGGACCCTGCGGGGCCGTGGTGCGGGGCAGCCGCTTGGCCGCGTACGCCTCGTACCTGGCGCGCTGCTCCGGGGTGGCGGAGTCGGTGGGGACGACCACCAGCCCCTGGGAGACCCGTGCCGCCTCGCCGTCCGGGTGATGGGCGCGGAACTCCCGGATGTGCGCGAGCTGGATCTCCGCGAAGTCGTACGCGTCCGCCTCGTCCCCGGCCCGTACGACACTGCTGGTCAGGAAGTTCATGCCGTGCTCGCCCGCCCAGCGGGCCGAGCCGAGGCTGCCGCCGCCGTACCAGAGCCGCCGCCCGAGCCCGGCGGAGTGCGGCTGGACGACGTCGGAGAACACCTCGAAGCCCTCCACCCCGCTGAAGTCGGTGGCCGGCTTGCCCCGGACGAAGTCCAGCAGCCGCCGCACCCGCTCGTAGCTGAAGTCCTCGACGTCGGCCGTGTCCGGGTAGAGGGCCTCCCTGACCTGCTCGTAGTGCATGGGCGGGCCCACGCTGACCCCCGGGTTGAGGCGGCCGCCGGACAGAATGTCGACGGTCGCCAGGTCCTCGGCGAGCCGCAGCGGGTTCTCCCAGCCCAGCGGGATCACCGCGGTGCCCAGCTCGATCCGGCTGGTCCGCTGCGAGGCCGCCGCGAGGACGGCGACCGGCGACGATATGCCGTACTGGAGGTGCCGGTGGCGCACCCACGCGCTGTCGAAGCCCAGCCGCTCGCCCAGCTCGATGATCTCCAGTGTGGACTCGTGCCCCCGGCCCGGATCCGCGCCGTCGAACAGGCCGATGGTGAGGAAGCCCAGTCTGCGCAGCGGGCGGGGGGTGGACGGCACGGGTCCTCCAGCGGTCGTACGTGGTTCTGACCCGATTGTGGCACCCGAACATTGCGGGAGTGTGATCAGCTCCGGATCGGTTCCGGGTCAGGTCAGGGGGATGACGATCTCGTCCTCGACCGGCGGGTCCAGCTCCTGCGGCCGGTTCCCGGTGGCGGCGAAGCAGCGCAGCCGGACCGCCTCCGGGCCGACGTCGAGGCGCAGGAAGCACTTGAAGAAGGGCGGGCTGTAGGTGGCCGAGCCGGGGGAGAACAGCTGGGTGTAGATCTTCTTCACGGGCAGCCGGAAGCGCGGCCCGCGGTCCGGGCGGCTGCCGGCACCGAGCAGGGTCGCGACCAGGCGGGTGCGGCGGGTGACCCGCGTGTCCGCGGCGGGCGTGCGGCCGGGCCTGATGCCGAGGCGCTCGGCGATCACGGCCGTCGCCTCCGCCTCGCTGAGGGTGAAGAAGCGGCGGAGCCGCAGCCGTCGGCCGTACAGCCGGCTGTAGAACGCGAGCGAGTCACCGCGCAGCGGGTAGCAGCGGAAGTCGTCCTCGGTGACGTTCGCGATCGACACCGGCGGGATGGTGTGGGTGGCGTGCATGAAGGCACCGCCGCCGCCCGCCACCACGTACTGGACGGTGCGTCCGGCCACGTCGACGGGGTAGCGCTGGTAGTTGTGGATGTCGCCGCCGATCGCCGCCACGTAGTGGTGCGCCGGGTCTCGGACGATGTCGTCGACCGTGCCGCCGCCCTCGATCGCGCACGGATGGTGCTCGCCGTCCACGTACAGCGGGGAGCCGGTGACGAGGATCTTCGGACGCGGTCCGCGGGACACCTCCCGCAGCCAGGCGCCCTGTTCGGCGTCGATGGTGCCGAGCAGGCCGGTGTCGATGCCGACGATCCGGACCGGCCCGGCGTCGATCGCCCA
The DNA here is from genome assembly GCF_044769305.1 of Streptomyces sp. NPDC090499. Lineage (NCBI taxonomy): Bacteria > Bacillati > Actinomycetota > Actinomycetes > Kitasatosporales > Streptomycetaceae > Streptomyces > Streptomyces sp. NPDC090499. The sequence goes on along the minus strand of NZ_JBIVXP010000031.1, from coordinate 22,095 downwards.
GTACGGTCCCGGCTGCACGGCCGTCTGCTCCTGCTGCCCGCGCAACTTCCTCGCGTCGGCCAGGAGTTGCTCGTTCGCCGGACGCGGGCGGTGCCACAGCAGGGTGCGCCACCAGGCGCGGGTGAGCGGGCGCGGCCTCGGTCCGGCCGGGAGCGCCGGGGTGTCGTCGCAGAAGACGCGCATGAACGCGCCGAGGTCCTCGTACCAGTCGTGGTTGCCGGGTATCGCGTAGATCGGCGCCGGATAGTCCCGGTACGGGCGGAAGAACTTGGTGCCGTAGTCGTCGGTGGCGCCCACCGGATAGATCACGTCGCTCGCGATCACCGCGAAGTCGGTGTCCTGACTCGCCTTCAGGAACCCCGGCACGACGGCGTACTGGGAGGCGTCGCCCTCGCCGGTGTCGCCGATCACCATGAACGAGAACCGGTCCGTCTCATGACGCCGGATCACCTTGTCGGCGGGTGCCCCGGCGGCCGCCCGCTGCGCCACCCAACGGCTGCGGGTTCGGCCGGTCGGGTCGCCGAACCAGGAGGCCAGCACACCGTTGCGGGCGGCCCACATGGTCCTCGGGTTGAACCAGAACAGCTTCTCGACATGGCCCGGCATCAGTTGGCGGTAGGCGCCGTGCTCGGCCTCGCCCCAGCCGGCGCCTTCTGCGGTATCGCGTGAGGAGTCAGACACGCGGGAACGGTACAACGATCAATGTCGCGAACCGCATTCGCGGTCGGGGCAACGGTGTACCGGCATCCCGGGGCAGCGAGCGGACTCCGGAACCGTCTCGGGGTGCGCCGTGGCACCCGTCGCCGGAGGCCGGCGAGAGCGTCCTCGCCGGCTCACGGGCCCTGTCGTGTGACGGCCTGGGTGACAGCCTCCCGCGCGCGTCGGCATCGATCGCATGTTGCGGGCGGGGCCGGTCACCATTCGTAGGGGTTCGAGGGGGCTCCGTACGGATCCTGCGGACCCGGCGCCCGGTGGTCGGGGGTGCCGAACCGGCCGGTGCCGCCAGGTGCCGGGCGGCCCGGGGTGCCGTACCGGTCCGTGCCGGACGGCGCCGGGTGCGGCGCCGCGGTGTGCGGGCCGGGTACCGGGCGCGGCGGGCTGCCGCCGCGGTTGCGGGGGGTGCGCGAGCGGCGTCCGCCCGGTGGGCGTGAGTGCGCCGTTCCGGCCGGCGCCTTCGGCGGACCGTTCCGCCCGGCCGCCTGCCGGTCCCAGTCCGCCTCGCCCAGGACCAGCAGCGGGTCGAACATCACCACCACCCCGGCCAGCAGCAGGAACACGATCGGGCCGAGCAGCATCGGCAGCAGCAGTGAGGTGGGTGACGCGCTCGACCAGGAGGTGGCGGACGCCGGGTGCACATCGACGCTCACGGCCGCCATGGCGGTGTAGTGCATGCCGGACACCGCGAGGCCCATCACCAGGCTCGCGCCCAGGCTCGCCGTGAAGCCCCGCACCGACACGGCCGCCCACAGCGCGGCCGTCGCCGCCGCGATCGCGATCAGGACGGAGAGGCCGACCGTCACCCGGTCGTAGTGAATCGTTCCGTCAAAGCGGAGCGCGGCCATGCCCAGGTAGTGCATGGCGGCCACGCCGAGCCCGGTGACGACGCCCGCCGTGCACAGCGTCCCCGTGGTCGCGCCCCGGTAGCCGACCGCGAAGACGCCGATGCCGACCACCAGGATCGCCACCGCCAGACTGAGCAGGGTCAGGCCCACGTCGTAGCGGACCGTGGTCTCCCGGACGTGGAAGCCGATCATGGCGATGAAGTGCATCGTCCAGATGCCGCAGCCGATCGCGGCCGCCCCCAGGGCGAGCCAGCCGGGCCGCCACGACTCCCCGTGGTGGTACAGCGACCTGACGATGCAGCGCAGCCCCAGCGCGCCGCCCAGACAGGCCATCAGATAGGCCGCGACCGGAGTCACCGCGCCGTAGTGGAAACCTTCCGTCGTGCCGTGCATGTGTGCAACTCCCCCCAGAGTCACGGCTGTTGTGGGGGAAGGTACTACGCGCCGGGGGCGTGCGCCGGGGCGTTCACCGGGACTTCAGCTGTCTCTCGGGAACAGGGAACGGCAGCGCCGCCGCAGGGCTGGTTTCCGGCCGCGGCGCGGGCGGCTCCGGGGAACTCAGGGTGCGACGATCTTGATCGCGCTCATCCAGCCGTGCCCCTCGGGCCGGGTCTGCAGGGCCATGTGCAGCAGCTGGATGCCCTCCAGCTCCCGGGCGTGCCGCAGTCCGCCGACGACCACCGGATTCAGCCCGCCGGAGGAGACCAGCTCGGCCACCTGGTCGCGGGCGGCCGCGTCGTCTCCGGCGATGAACACGTCCAGCGGCAGCCCGCCCACCTCACCCGCGACCAGCGAGCCCGCGAACGTCGTGTTGAAGGCCTTCACCAGGTGCGTGCCCGGCGCGGCGGCCTCGGCCAGCTGCTGGGCGCCGGAGCTGTCCGCGGGCACCGTGAGCGAGTCGAAGGTCGAGAAGTCCACGGGATTGGAGATGTCGACGACGGTCTTCCCGGCGAGTTGGTCCCCGTACTCGGTCACGACCTGCTTCGCCGCGTCGAACGGCACGGCCAGCACCACCACGTCCGCCGACCCGACCGCGTCCGGCACCGCGGGCGCCACGTCCGCCCCCGGCGTCCGCGCGCCCAGCGCGTCGGCGAGCGTCGCGGCCTTGGCCGGATCCGTGCCGACCAGCCGCACCGTGTGCCCGCCCGCCAGCGCCCGGGTGGCGATACCGCCCGCCATGTTGCCTGTGCCGACGATGAAGACCCGCATGCGTGTGCCCCTTCCGTGGGGTGGGAGCTGCCGACGGTCGGTCGGGGGTGCGAGACTGTTGCATTCGTTCTGAATCATGATAAATCGGTCGGCTTGGCCTGGCTCGGGCTGGTGCCCGCACCCGGGCGTGCGCGTCCAGGGTCCGCCGATCGCGCCGGGTTCCCCGCCCCGCTTCCCCGGCGGCCGGCCGCGGCGGATAGCGTGTCGATCATGGCGGACTGGAAGGTGCGGCCGGCGTCGGACGCGGACGTCGAGGCGGTGGCCGAACTGCGTGCCGTCGTCATGCGGGACGACCTGGAGCGGCTCGGCCGGTACGACGAGCAGCGGGTCCGGCAGCGGCTGCGGGACGGGTTCGACGCGGCCCACACCTGGGTGATCGAGGCGGCCGGCGCCTTCGCGGGCTGTGTGGCGCTGCGGCCGGCCGGTGACACCCGCCGGCTGGAACACTTCTATCTGGCCCCGCACGCGCAGGGCAGGGGCATCGGCTCGGCCGTGCTGCGCGAGTTGCTGGAGCGGTGCGATCGCGACGGCGTCCCGGTACGGCTGAACGTCCTGCAGGGCAGTGCCGCCCGGCGGCTGTACGAGCGCCACGGGTTCCTGGTCGAGAGCGAGGACCGGGTGGACGTGTTCATGGTGCGCCTGCCGTCCCCGTGAGCGTCGTTCCGTTCCGAACGTCCCGTCCTGCATAGGGAAAACCCTCGAACGACCTCGACCTGGCTGACATGTGCGGGTCAAATCTGGAATCCTCGCTCAGCACACGCTTTCTCCCCGGCGTGTCCACGGATCACGGACCACGCACCTTCCCGGATCCCGGTTCCCGCACAGCTCAGCTCTTCCCGGACAGCACATCCCCGTCTGCCCGGTCTGTCACCGGCCGCGACCCGGCGGCCGCAGCAGGAGGAGTACGAGTGAGACGTCTTCCCCACAGACGGGCCACGGTAGGAGCCGCTCTGGTCTCCACCGCGGCCTTCCTCGCCGTCGGCATCCAGTCGGTCCCGGCGAACGCCAAGCCCGCCACCCCCCACCCCAGCCCCCTGCGCACCGGCGGCGTGGAGGCCAGGCTCACCCCCGCCCAGCACAGCGCGCTGCTCAAGAGCGCCCAGCAGAAGACCGCCGCGACCGCCCGCACCATCGGCCTCGGCGCCAAGGAGAAACTGGTCGTCAAGGATGTCGTCAAGGACAACGACGGCACCGTGCACACCCGTTACGAGCGCACCTACGCCGGTCTGCCGGTCCTCGGCGGCGACCTGGTCGTGCACACCCCGCCCGCGTCCCTCGCGGCCGGCACCGTGAGCACGACCTTCAACAACAACAGGCACACCGTCACGGTGCCCACGGTCAGCGCGGCCTACAGCAAGTCCGCCGCCCAGACCAAGGCGCTCAAGGCGGCGAAGGCACTCGACGCGCAGAAGCCCGTCGCCGACAGCGCCCGCAAGGTGATCTGGGCCGGGAACGGCACCCCGAAGCTCGCCTGGGAGACCGTGATCGGCGGCTTCCAGGACGACGGCACGCCCAGCAAGCTGCACGTCGTCACGGACGCCACCACCGGCAAGGAGCTCTACCGCTACCAGGCCGTCCAGACCGGCACCGGCAACACCCAGTACAGCGGCACGGTCACCCTGAACACGACGCTGTCGGGTTCGACGTACCAGCTGTACGACACCACGCGCGGCGGCCACAAGACGTACAGCCTCAACAACGGCACGTCGGGCACCGGCACCCTGATGACCGACTCCGACGACGTCTGGGGCACCGGATCCGGGTCCAACACCCAGACCGCAGGCGCCGACGCGGCCTACGGCGCCCAGATGACCTGGGACTTCTACAAGAACACGTTCGGTCGCAGCGGCATCAAGAACGACGGCGTCGCCGCCTACAGCCGCGTCCACTACAGCACGGCGTACGTCAACGCCTTCTGGGACGACGACTGCTTCTGCATGACCTACGGCGACGGCACGAGCAGCACCCATGCCCTCACCTCGCTCGACGTCGCGGGCCACGAGATGAGCCACGGCGTCACCTCGAACACGGCGGGGCTCAACTACACCGGCGAGTCGGGCGGCCTGAACGAGGCGACCTCCGACATCTTCGGCACCGGCGTGGAGTTCTACGCCAACAACTCCACCGACGTCGGTGACTACCTCATCGGCGAGAAGATCGACATCAACGGCGACGGCTCGCCGCTGCGTTACATGGACGAGCCGGACAAGGACGGCTCGTCGGCCGACAGCTGGTACTCCGGGGTCGGCAACCTCGACGTGCACTACTCCTCGGGTCCCGCGAACCACATGTTCTACCTGCTGTCCGAGGGCAGCGGCAGCAAGACCATCAACGGCGTCACGTACAACAGCCCGACCTCCGACGGCGTCGCCGTCGCCGGTATCGGCCGGGCCGCGGCCCTGCAGATCTGGTACAAGGCGCTGACGACGTACATGACGTCCAGTACCAACTACGCGGGCGCCCGCACCGCCGCCCTGAACGCGGCCGCGGCGCTGTACGGCACCAGTTCCGCCCAGTACGCGGGTGTCGGCAACGCGTTCGCCGGCATCAACGTCGGCAGCCACATCACCGTGCCCACCTCGGGCGTCACGGTCACCAACCCGGGCAGCCAGTCCTCGACCGTGGGCACCGCGGTGAGCCTGCAGATATCGGCGAGCAGCACCAACAGCGGCTCGCTGACCTACGCGGCGACCGGCCTGCCGACCGGGCTGTCGATCAGCAGCTCGACCGGCGCCATCACCGGCACACCCACGACGGCGGGCAGCTACAGCACCACCGTCACGGTGACCGACTCGACGGGTGCCACCGGCACGGCCTCCTTCACCTGGACCGTCAGTTCCAGCGGCGGCGGGGGCACCTGCACCTCGACCCAGCTGCTCGGCAACCCGGGCTTCGAGTCGGGCAACACCACCTGGACCGCCACCAGCGGTGTCATCACCACCGACAGCGGTGAGGCGGCCCGTACCGGTTCGTACAAGGCGTGGCTCGACGGCTACGGCTCCACCCACACCGACACGCTGTCCCAGTCGGTGACGATCCCGTCCGGCTGCACCGCGACCACGTTCACCTTCTACCTGCACGTCGACACGGCCGAGACCACGACCAGCACCCAGTACGACAAGCTGACGGTCACCGCCGGTTCGACCACCCTGGCCACGTACTCCAACCTCAACGCGGCCTCCGGGTACGTGCAGAAGTCCTTCAGCCTCGGGTCCTACGCGGGCTCGACCGTCACCCTGAAGTTCAGCGGTGTCGAGGACTCCTCGCTGCAGACCAGCTTCGTCGTCGACGACACCGCCGTCACGACCGGCTGACGTAGCGCAGTGGAGTGTCCCGCACCCGCGAGCCGGGTGCGGGACACTCGTGCACGTCAGCTCAGCGGGTCGAGCGTGAGGTACGCCTGCTGCGGACTGCCGTCGTTGACCAGGGACTCCTGGTTGCCGACGTCGTCGAAGGCGAAGGCGTACGCCTTGCCGTCGGCCGTCTGGGCGTGGACGGCGCGCGCGTACTGGTTGGTCACCGCGTCCTTGTAGAAGTCGGCCGGGTTGGTGTCCGGCTGGTTCGAACTCGTCAGCAGAGTCGACCGGTTGAAGCCAGCGCAGAGCGTGCGCGAGATCGGTCCGCGGACCAGGTCGTTGGGCGCGTCGAGGAGGTTGTGGCAGCCGAAGATGCTGTTCGCGTCGGGCTTCTGGAAGCTCGTCACCACCGCTCCGGCCGAGTTGGTGAAGTTCATGACGTTCCCCGAGACCCGGCCGTAGTACCTGGTGTTCGGCTGGTCGGCGAACGGCGTGACGGTCAGGGTCGACGTCGTGTACTTCGACCAGACCCGGTTGACGTAGTCGTCCATGACGGTCGACGGAAGCGCCCCCGTCTCCACGCCGTAGAGCGGGGAGAGCGCGCGGAGCACGGTGCCGTCGGAGCGGGTCTGGACGAGGTTGGCCCAGCCGCCGGACTGGCCGCGCAGGGCGCCGAAGAACCCGTTGTAGCCGCCCGACCTGAGGTGCCCGGTGCTCGCCGTGCTGCCGTCGGAGCGCTGCACCCCGACCGCGTACGGCACCGAGAACATGTCCACCTGGGTGCTGTTGATCCACAGGCCCGAGTCGTTCAGCGTGTACTCGGACCAGTTGAAGAGGATGTTCCGGTTGGGGTCGGTCGGGTTCTGCACCGCGGGCTGCACCAGACCGCCGGTGGTCAGCCGGAAGTCGAGCTTCTGGCCGTAGGAGAAGTAGATCCGGCCGGAGAACTTCGGGATCCGGATCGTCTTCGACTGGCCCGCCGCCGGGCCCGTGATCGAGGCGTCCGGCGCCGGGGTCGGTGGGTTGCCGCCGGCCGGCCAGGCGTGGAAGGTGCCGTTCGCGTCGGCCCAGCCCTGCTGTCCCGAGGAGAGCTGGGTGCCGAGGTCGTAGACGTACACCTGGTCGCCGCGGCCGGAGTTGTTGGTGATCTTCAGCGGGATCGTGTCCGGCACGGCCGCCCCGGCCGGCGCCGGCGTGCCCAGGGCGAGCGCCCCGCCGATCAGCGCGGCCGCCGCCGTGAACGGCAGCGCCCGGCGTACGAGTCCTGTGCGCACTCTCCACCTCCGTGTGGGGTCGGGGTTGGCCCGGAAATTGGTCCGGACCAATTCTGAGAGCGCTCTCAGGTTGGCGGCAGGTCGGGTCCATGTCAACAAGCTGGACGAAAACGGGGCCCGCCGGTCGGCGGGCCCCCGTAACCGGGTGGAGCGGGTGGATCAGAAGGTGCGCTTCAGCAGGTCGAGCAGCGCGGACCAGTGCCGCTCGTCGGCCTCGGCGGAGTAGGCCGGGGTGTCGGCCTGCGTGTACCCGTGGTCGGCGCCCCGGTAGATCTCGCAGGTGTTGCGGACCCCGGCGGCGGTGAGCGCCGCCTCGAAGGTGGCGATCTGCTCCTCGGTCATCGACTGGTCCTGGTCCGCGAAACCGAAGTACAGCTCCGCGGTGATCCGGTCGGCCAGCAGGTGCGGGCTGTCCGCGTCGTCGGTGACCATCCGGCCGCCGTGGAAGCCGCCCGCGGCGGCGACCCGGTCCGGGAACGCGGCGGCGGTGCGCACGGCGAGCCGGGCGCCCATGCAGTAACCGGTGATCGCCACCGGTCCGTCGGCCACCAGCGGGCTCTTGGCCAGCCAGTCCAGGTAGGCGGCCGAGTCCCGGTCGCTGAGCTCGGGGGTCAGCGACATCATGATCGGCATGATCTGCTGCCAGATCGTCGGGTCCACCGAGGGGTCGATGAACTCGGGGAGGTCGATGACCGGAGTGCGGCCGCTGCGGTAGAAGACGTTCGGGAGCAGGACCGTGTAGCCCGCGCCGGCGAGCCGGTCCGCCATCGACTTCAGGTGCGGACGGATCCCGAAGGCGTCCTGGTACAGGAGCACGCCCGGGTGGGGCAGTCCGTCGGCGGGGTGGGCCAGGTAGGCGTCGGCGACGCCGTCCTCGGTGGTGATGTCCACGTCGGTTCCCTGTACGGCGGTCATGGCGCAAGTGCCTCTCTGTGGAGTCGGCGTCGGGGTGGGGGACACCCGGCGCGGCATGTCACGATCATCGTGGCACGCGGGGGTGAGAGAGCTGCGGACGGGGGATCCTCGAGTTCACTCGAAGCGGGAGGTGTCGCCGGCGCCCCGGCGCACGATCTCCGCCTCGCCGCCGGAGAAGTCGATGACCGTGGTCGGCTCGGTGCCGCACTCCCCGGAGTCGACCACCGCGTCCACCTGGTGGTCCAGCCGGTCCTTGATCTCCCAGCCCTGGGTCAGCGGCTCGTCCTCGTCCGGCAGCAGCAGGGTGCTGGACAGCAGCGGCTCGACCATCTCCGCCAGCAGCGCCTGGGTGACCACGTGGTCGGGGATGCGGACCCCGACGGTCTTCTTCTTCGGGTGCAGCAGCTTGCGGGGCACCTCCCGGGTCGCCGGGAGGATGAAGGTGTAGCTGCCGGGCGTCGACGCCTTCACGGCCCGGAACACGTCGTTGTCGACGCGCACGAACTGGCCGAGCTGCGCGAAGTCCCGGCACATCAGCGTGAAGTGGTGCCGGTCGTCGAGATGCCGGATGGTGCGGATCCGGTCGATGCCGTCCCGGCTGCCGAGCTGGCAGCCCAGCGCGTAGCAGGAGTCGGTCGGATATGCGATGAGCGACCCCGAGCGGACCGCGTCGGCGATCTGCGAGATGCTGCGCGGCTGCGGGTTGTCGGGGTGCACGTCGAAGTACTTCGCCATCCGCCGAGCTTATGCCGTACGGCGACTTCCGGCCGAGCGGGGCGCTGCGCAGCGGTGCGGGGCGCTGCGCTGCGCTGGGAGTGCCGAGATGTGTCGTCCGTCGTCTGCGGCGCCGTCGTGGCTGGTCGTGCAGTTCCCCGCGCTCCTTCGGGGGCGCTGCCGACCGCGGGCCGTCTGCGGCGCCGTCGTGGCGGGTCGCGCAGTTCCCCGCGCCCCTTCGGGGCGCTGCCGGGCCGTGGGCTTCGAGGTGTCGGCGGCCTCGGGAAATCGGTGTGCATACCCCGGGGATTCCTGGGCACCCGAAGAATCGGCCACCCCGGGACCCTCCCCCCGGTCCCGGGTGAGGCTTCCTCCGTCGGCGGCCCTTCCCCCGAGGGCCGCCGGCGGAGCCGTGCCCGCCGGTCGGGACCGGGCTTCGTCCATCGGGTAACGTCCGTGGACCGAGGCCGATGCGAGGGACGAGGGGCAGGGCGAGATGGCAGGCCGAGCAGGCGAGGGCCCGCGGCACCCGGCACTGCACGGCGACGGCTGGGCCGAGCGGCTCCTCGACCACCTGCGTCCCGGCGCCCGCGACCCGCGCCGGGTCGTCGCCTGGCTCGCCGGCGCCGTGCAGGGGACCGTCTGCCTCCAGGACGCCGACGGCACCCTGCTCGCCGGGACCCCGGTCCCCCTCGACGCGGATCTCGCGGCAGGCGTGCGCGCCGGGCGGATCTCCGCCGCCGCCGTCCAGGACGGCGACCGCCACCTGCGGCTGGTCGCGGTCCGCGCCCCCGATCCCCGTCCGGCGGCCGCCGCACTGCTCGCCGTGGCCCGCGAGGCGCCCTTCGACCGGCGCGCCGCGGAGATCGTCACCCACAGTGCCGGTGTCGTCGAACTCCTGCTGCGCGAACGGGAGCTGACGGCCGCCGGGCACCGGCTGAGGCGGGCCACCGCCGACCTGCGCCTGGCCATCCTGCAGCTCCTGATGGTGGAGGACACCGTCTCCGCCCGCCGCGTCGCCGCCGGCCTGTGGCCCGGACTGCTCGACACCGACAGCGCCTGCGTCTACATCGTCGAGGGGCACCCGGCGGAACGCGACGGCCTCGCCGAGGACTGCCTGGTCGTGACCCACGGCCAGGCCCTCGTCGTGCGCTGCCCCGCGATGGACGGCCACGTCATCGTCCTCAGCCCCGCGCCCGCGACGGCCGAGCGGCTGCGCTCCGTCGTCGACGGCCGCCCCGGCACCTTCCTCGGCGGCAGCGTCCGGCAGAACCTGGCCCGGACGGCCACCGCCTACGGCCAGGCCGTCAGCGCGCTCGCCGTCGCCCGTTTCCGCCCCGGCCAGGCCGCCGTCTACGCGGAACGCACGCACCCGGAACGGCTGATGGACCCGGGCGCGCTGCACGCCTGGTCCGCCGCCGTGCTGCGGCCGCTGGACACCCTGCCCCACCACACCCGCGCGGAACTCCTCGCGACCACCCGTCTCGGCCTGGAGTTCACCGCCGTCAGCGCGGCCAAGGTCCTCGGCGTCAGCCGCAACACCGTGCGCGCCCGCATGGACCGGGTCGAGGCGCTGCTGGGCGCGGACTTCTCCGACCTCACCGTGCGCGCCGCCGCCCACCTGGCCCTGAACACCGAGGCGGCGCTGACCGAGGAACGCGCCGCCACGGTACCGGCGCCGTCCGGTGCGCGCCCGGGCGACCTGCTGGCCGGTCCGGCGCTGCGCGGCTGGGCGCGCGACCTGCTGGACCGGCTGGTCCGGGACGGCCGCGACCTGCGCGGCACCCTGCGCGCCTGGATCGCCGCCGGCGGCAACGCCGAACGCGCCGCCCAGGAGCTGGGCGTGCACGCCCAGACCGTCCGCGAACACGTCCGGGGCGCCGAACCCGTCCTGGAACGCCAGCTGCTGGCCGCCGGCACCGACCTGTACGAGGTGGTCCTGGCCCATCTCGCCCTCGGGGACCTCGCCGTCCCCGCCCTGCTGCGGGCGAATCCGGGCCAACCGGACTCACCTGTGCACGGGTGAGCCCTGAACGGGTACGAACGGGCATCGGCGCGATACCCAACGGCGGGATCCGGACGTATGTTCACGATGTGCGGGGGCACGACCGGAACGGGGGACCGGTCGAGGCCCCCGCCGTCCCGGTCGCGCCCCCCGCGACGCCGGTTCACGCCTCCAGACGAACCGGGATCTCCTGCCAGCCGAACGCGATGAACGACGGCACCTGCCGCAGCTCGTCCGCCCCGGCCGCCAGCCGCAGCCCCGGGAACCGCTCGAACAGCGCGGGCAGCGCAGCCAGCGCCTCCGCCCTGGCCAGCGGCGCGCCGATGCAGCGGTGCACGCCGATCCCGAACGCCAGATGGTCGTCGCCGCCCCGGGCCGCGTCGAACGCGGCCGCGTCCGGCCCGTAGCGCGCCGGGTCCAGGCCGGCCGCCGCATACGTCGTGATGATCGCGTCCCCGGCCGGAACGGTGACGTCCCCGACCTCCAGGTCGCTCACCGCGAACCGCAGCGGCAGCGAGGCGATCGACGGATGCACCCGCAGCGTCTCGTCGATCACCGCGTCCCAGCCGACCTTCCCGGCGCGCACCGCCGCCAGCTGCGCCGGATCCGTCAGCAGCGCCACGGCCGCGTTGCCGATCAGGTTGACCGTGGTCTCGAAGCCGGCGCCGATCACCAGCAGCAGCGTGTACAGGAGTTCCTCGTCGCTGAGCCGGTCGCCGTCCTCGTCGCGGACCCGGATCAGCTCCGTGGTCATGTCGTCGCCCGGGTGCTCCACCTTGTACGCGATCAGCCCGCCGAGGACCGTGCCGATCCGCTCCTGCACGAACGCGGCGTGCTCGGGGGTCGGGTCGGAGGTGTCCATGATGGCCGCGATCAGCGCGCCGGTGTCGTCCCGCATCTCCTCGGGCACGCCGAACAGTTCGCAGATCATCCGCATGGGCAGCGGCTGCGCGAGGCCGGCCCGCAGGTCCACCACCGAGCCGTCGGCGCCCTCGGCCGCCAGGGCGTCGAGCAGTTCCGCGGCGATGGCCGCGACCCGCGGCCGCATCGCCTCGGTACGGCGGTGCGTGAAGCTCGGCGCCACCAGCCTGCGCAGCCGGGTGTGGTCGGGGCCGTACGCGGAGAGCATGTTCACCACGCCGATCCAGCTCACCACCCAGCCCCAGGACGGGTGTTCGCCGATCTCCGGCCAGAGCCGCCAGTGCTTGCGCGGGTCCTTGCTGACCCGGGGATCGAGGATGAGTTCCTTGAGGACGTCGTAGCCGGTCGGCGCCCACGCGGGTATGCCGCCGGGCAGTTCGACGGGCACCACGGGGCCGAGGGCGCGTAACCGTGCGCTCTCGGCCGGGATGTCGGAGCCGAACGGGTCGAGAGCGATGCGGTCGGTGACGGTCACGACGACTCTCCAGGCTGGTCGGGGGAGCGGGGACTGAACCGGACGGGCAGTGAGGTCAGCGAGCGGTGGAACGGGCCGGGCCGCCAGCTGAGCTTCTCGCGGGGCAGGACCGGGTCGAGGTCGGGCAGCCACAGGGTGAGCCGTTCGATCGCCTCGGTGGCGATGAGCAGCGCGTGGTGCCGGACCGGGCAGGCGTGCGGGCCGGCGCCCCAGGACAGGTGCGAGGCGTCCGAGGCGTGCCGGCCGCTGGTGACCTCCCGTTCGGCGAACAGCCCGACGGCGCCGAAGGAGACCACCACCGGGATCGCCGGCCTGACCCACGCCCCGTGGAAGGAGACCGGCCGGCGGGCGTAGTAGATGCCGTAGTTGGCCAGCGGGGTCTCGTGGTGCAGCACCTCGACCACCGCGTCCATCACCGGGCGGGCGCCGCTGGTCAGCGTGGAGTAGTAGTCGGGGTTGCCGAGGATCCGGGAGAGCGCGTTGGAGACGAGGTTCGTGCTCGGTTCGTAGCCGGCGCCGAGGGTGAGGAACACCTGCCAGGTGACCTCCTCCGGGGTCAGCCGGGCGGGATGGTCCAGGAGCATGCTAGGCAGGTCCTCGCCGGGCTCCTCGACCTTGGTCGCGATCAGCCGCAGCACGTACTCGACGAAGTCCGCCTCGCCCGCGGCCGCCTGCGCGCCGCCCTCCATCATCTTCAGCAGGCCCTCGTTGAGCCGGTCGCCCTGGCTGTCCGGCAGCCCGAACAGGTTGTTGAAGACCAGGGCCATCAGGGGCCGGGTGAAGTCGGTGACGAGATCCGCCTCGCCCCTGGGCCCGAACCGGTCGACCAGCAGCCGGACCGCCCGGTGCACCAGCTGGCGCAGGTCGTGCGGCTCGATCAGGTCGAACACGTCGATGAGGGTGGCGCGGTAGCGGATGTGCGCGTCGGCGTCGGAGAACAGGGCGTTGGGCCGCCAGCGCATCATGCCGAGCAGCGGGGAGTCCTCGGGGACGGTCGCCTCCCAGTCCCGCGGGTCGTGCGAGAAGGTCTCCACGTCCCGCAGCACGTCGAGGGCGGCCCGCCGTTCGGTGACCACGTACGCCGGGGTGCCCGGCGCGAGCTCGGCCCAGCCGACCGGGCCCTGGGCGCGCAGGGCCGCGTAGTAGCCGTGCGGGTTGCGGGCGAACCCGTCCTCCCACAGCCGTACCGGACCCGAGACGGTGAAGGACTGCTGCGCGGTCATCGGGCCTCCGCCGGCCGGTCGTCGATCAGGTGCTGGACGAGGGCGAGCAGCGCGTCCACCGAGGAGCGCGCGTCCCGGGCGTCGCAGTCCACCATCGGGGTGCCCGGCGCCAGGTCCAGCGCGGCGCGCAGCTGGTCGCCCGTGTAGTGGCTCGGCGCGTCGGGGAACGCGTTGAAGGCGACCGCGTACGGCAGCCCCGCCTCCTCCACCAGACCGAGCACGTCGAAGGAGGCGTCGATGCGGCGGCTGTCGACCAGGACCAGGGCGCCGAGCGCGCCGTAGGAGATGTCGTCCCACAGCGTCCGGAACCGGTCCTGCCCCGGCGTCCCGAACAGGTACAGCACGATCCCGCCGGTCAGGCTGATCCGCCCGAAGTCGATGGCGACGGTCGTCGTCTCCTTCTCCCGCACCCCGGCGAGGTCGTCGACGGGGACGGAGGCCTCGGTCAGATGCTCCTCGGTGTGCAGCGGGCGGATCTCCGACACCGAGTCGATCAGGGTCGTCTTGCCCACCCCGAACGGCCCGGTGACCAGGATCTTCACCAGGTCGCGGGCGCCGTCGGGGAGATGGGTGCCGCCCCCGCGGGGCAGCTCACTGGTGCTTGAGGGCGCGGAGGCCATCGGCCACTCTCTTCAGCAGGTCGGGGTCGAACCGTTCGGCGGGCGGGATCGGCGCGCGGGCCTGGACCAGGCCCCGGTCGGCGAGGTCGGCGGCCAGCACCCGCACGGCGGAGAACGGCAGCCGCAGCAGCGCCGCCGCCTCCACCACCGTCAGCGCGCCGCCGGACAGCAGCTCCAGCAGGGCCAGTTCGGCCGCCGGCAGACCGGCGGGCAGCGGAGTCCCGTCACGGGTGAGCACCGTCAGCCGTTCCAGGTGCGGACGGCTGGGCCGGGCCACCCCGCCGGTCGACAGGTACGCGGGGACCAGGGGACGGCCGCCACGGCGGCCGGTCATGCCGGTGCGCCGCCGTCGGAGCCTCTGGGCGAAGCCGCCATCGCCTTCTCGCCCAGCCGGGCCACCTGGGAGTGCACCCGGTGCGCCAGCAGGTCCAGGCGCACCTCCGGGTCGCCGTACGCGGCGACACAGGTGCCGTGGTCGGTCGGCACGATCAGCACGTACCCGTGGTCCGACTCGATGACCACCTGCCGTACGTCGGCCCGGTCCCGGTCCGCGAACGCGGCCGCCGCGGCCCGGCAGGCGCCCTGCACGGTGCTGGTGATCGCGGCGACCCGTTCGGCGCTCGCCCGGGACAGGCCGTCGGTGTAGCCGGTCGCGAGGCCGTCCCGGGTGAGCAGGACGGCGGCCAGTACATGCGGAACCTGCAGGACGGGGTCCAGCACCCATGCCGTCTCGCCCACTTCGCGGCTGCTCATCCGGCCGCCCCTCCTTCGTCGTCGGTCCGCTGGGGTCCGGGCGCGCTCGCCCGCCTGGGGGCCCGCGCCGCCGCGGTGCCGTACTGCAGGGCCGCGAGCGCGGCCGCCGCCTCCTCGGGCCGGCGCGCGGCCGGCTGCGGCTGCGGCACGCCGGGGTCGGCGGCCGGGGCACGGCGCCGCCGCTGCGGCAGACCGCCCAGGTCACCCGGGTCCTCGGGGCCGGGAGCGGGGGTCCGCTCGTGCTCGGCGGCCGGCCCGGCGGCGGCCGGCGACCCGGCCGGCCCGGTCCCGGGCACGGGCGTCTCGGGCGCCTCGCGTACGGCTCCCTCTGCTACGGGCGCCGCGTGTGCCGCGGCCTCCCGCACCGGTTCCCGGCGCACCGAGCGCTCCCGGGTCGACCGCGGCGCGCTCGCCGAGGGGGGCCGTTCGTCCGGGTCGATCCGGCCGAGCAGGTGGGTGTCCACCCGCAGTACCGCGCGGACCCCGCCGTAGGGCGAGGGGGAGGAGACGTCGACGTTCAGGTCGAACTGGCGGGTGAGCTGGCCGATCGCGGCCAGACCCATGCGCGGCGGGTCGCCGAGGTCGGTCAGCAGGATCGGGTCGCTGCCCGCCACCAGCCGCTGGGCGCGGGCCCGTTCGTCCTGCGTCATGCCGAGGCCCGCGTCGTCGACGGTCACGCACACCCCGTGGTGGACGTGTTCCAGATCGACCACGACGTCGGTGTCCGGCGCCGAGTGGCGCAGCGCGTTGTCGAGGAGTTCGGCGACGATGATGGCGACCGGCTCGACCGCGTGCGACACCAATGCGGTGCCCGGCTCCAGGTGGTTGTTGACCCGGACCCGGTGGTAGCCGGAGAGCCGGGCCTGGCCGCCGGTGACGGCGTCCACCACGTGGGACTCCTCGCGGGCCAGCCCCACCCAGGCCCCGCACACCACGGCGGCGACCTGCGCCCGCCGCAGCGACTGCTCGTTCTCGTGGTCCAGCGCGAACAGCGTCTGCGCCAACTCCGGGTCGTCGTAGCGCTGCTGGAGCCCCCGCAGGGCGTCCTGCAACCGGTACAGGGCGGCCTGGATCTCCCGGGTGGCGCCGCGCAGTCCGGCCTGCGCGGCCGCGTCGATCCGGGTGCGCTGCGCGGTCAGCTCCTCGCGCAGCGCGGTGAGCACGTACTCCAGCGCGATCCCGGTGGGGGTCCCGGGTATGTGCTGCCCGGCCGGGCCCGGCACTTTCAGATGCGGATGGGCGAGCTGGGCCGCGGCCGCCGGCATCCGGCGGGCGGCGAGATGCTCGACCTCGGCGATGAACGCGCCCTCGGTGCCCTCCAGCCGGGCGCGCAGCTCCGCCACCTCGGCCCGCAGCACGGCCTTCTGGCGCCGGGACCTGAGCAGGCTGCCGCCGAGTGCGAGCGCGGAGAGCGTTCCGGCGGCGAGACCACCGGCCACCAGTTCCGGTAATTCGATCATGGAATCGGGTTTCCAGGGGGAGTAGGGCAGCAGTGGGCAGGGGGAGCCCGGGGCCCTCCCATGTGGCGCTCGCTGCACAGTACACACCGTCATTGACCGGCCCCGCACGGTGAATCGTTACATCACTGCGAATCCGTTCGGTGGCTGTTCGGTTCTGTGTCAAGTGTCGGAAATGCCGCACGGAGCAGGTGAGTTGGGGCTATGTGCCCGCACTCCGTCACCGTGTGGCGGAGGCCGGTGCCGGCAGGTCGAAGACGTGGGCGGGGGAGATGATCCGGGTGACCGCCTCGCCGAACAGGGTGCTGGGCTCGATGTCGCCCTGGTAGCCGATGTCGGTGTTGAGCAGCACGACCACCGTCGTCCGCGTCGACGGCAGGTAGACGGTCAGGGACTCGTAGCCCGGCAGCGAGCCGTTGTGCCCGATCCACCCCTGGACGTCGAAGATGCCGAGGCCGTACCCGGCTCCCCGGATGCCGGTCGCGGGGGTGGTCAGCCGCTGCTTCTGGACGGCCGGCCCGACCATGGCCCTACCGTCGGGGAAGACCCCGGTGGCCACGGTGCGGGCCCAGGTGTGCAGATCGTCCAGGTTCGAGATCATCGCGCCGGCGGCCCAGCCCCAGGACGGGTTCCAGTCGGCGGTCTCCGCGACCTTCCCGTCCGCCGTCTGGTCCGTGTAGCCCTGCGCGTGCGGGGTGGGGAACTCGTTCCCGGTCGGGAACAGGGTGTGGCGCATGCCCGCGGGCTTCAGGACGTGCTCTTCGAGGTAGTCGCCGAGCCGCTGTCCGCTCTCCTTCTCGACGAGCAGGCCGAGCAGGATCAGGTTGGTGTTGGAGTAGGAGAACTTCTCCCCGGGCCGGAACATCGCCGGATGCCGGAACGCGTACCCGAGCAGCTGCCGCGGCGTGAAGGAGCGTTGCGGATCCGAGGTGAGGGCCTTGAAGAAGCCCGGGTCCTCCGAGTAGTTGAACAGCCCGCTGCGCATCCCGGCCAGGTCCCGCAGGGTGATCCGGTCGCCTCCGGGCACGCCGTCGACGTACCTGCCGATGGGGTCGTCCAGGCCGACCCTGCCCTCGTCGACGAGTTGCAGCACCGCGGTCACGGTGAACGTCTTGGTCTCGCTGCCGATCCGCATGTACAGGTCGCGGGACATCTTCTGCCCGGTGGCCTTGTTCGCGACCCCGAAGGAGCGAACGTAGTCGCGCTGCCCGGGCGTCCGGATGCCGACGGTCACGCCGGGCACGTCCGCCTCGCGCATCACGTGCTGGACGACCGCGTCGAGCTGTCGGGCCAGCGCCGGCGTCATCTCCCGGACACCGGAGCTGCCGGACGGCGACGGGGCGGGCGACGGGGCGGGTGACGGCGCGGCGAACGCGGCCGGTGCGGGGGCGGGCGCCGCGACGAGGGGGACGGTGAGCGTCCCCAGCGCGACGGCGACCGCGGCCCCCCGGCGCAGCAGGGCGGAGATGTGCGGCATGGGCTGACTCCAAGCACGCGGGCGGAACGTGCGGTGGGGTCGGACGTCAGAACCCTGAGCTCACAGAATACGAGCACGGCCGCCCGCCCGCCTGCCGAACCGGAGCGCCGTCGGGGCGTGGTCCGCGTCCTGCCGCCCCCGCCGCCGGCCTCACTGCTCGTCGCACACCGGCCGCAGGACCGCCAGCGTCCCGTTGGCCTCGCGCAGCGCCGACTCCAGCGTGGCCGGCCGGTGCAGTGCCCCGCTGCCGTCGGGCGGCACCAGCCACTCCAGGAATCGCGTGGGCCGGTACGGCGGCGGTACGGCGACCCATGCCCCCTTGGTCGTGTACCGCAGCCCGGCCCCGATCCAGCCGCCGGACGGGTCGGGCGGCAGGAAGAACCCGACCCGGCGTGCCGCGGTGTCCACCAGCGTCGGTCCGGGCACCGGCAGGGACGGCCGCCACAGCAGGTCGAGCGTGAGCAGACCGAGCCGGTCCGGCACGCTCAGCACGTCCCAGAAGCGGCCTGCCTCCAGCAGCGAGACGCCCTCGCCGTGGTCCCACTCCCACTTGCACGCCCGGGGGTCCGCCGAGGCCGCCGCGAGCCATTCCACGCCCTGCATCCACATCCTGTTCGTCATGCACCGCTCCGCGATATCCCGCCCCCCTGTTCCGCACGCAGGGGAACGACCGGCGCCGGGCACTCGGCGCCCCCGCACGCCAACCCGGCATATGCATGCTGGTAGATATTTCTAACTGGCGGAAGGGGTGGCGAACCATGGCGTTTGAGGGCGAATGTTCGAACACTGCACAGTAGTGCGAGTGTTGCTCAAAACACCGTTCATTTCCCGGTGACACTGCGCGCTCGATTCGGTCGTCGTCGCAATTGATTCGAGCGTCATATCTTGCCGTGGGGCTGATATCGGTCGTACGCTCGCGCTGTTCCGTCGCCGTCGCTCGACCGGGGGTACTTCATGGACCGCACCCGACTGCACGCCCTCCTGGCCCGCGAGAGCGCCGAGGCCGAGCGGCGAAACCCCCGCTCCCGGGCGGCATATGCAGACGCCGGCCATCTCTTCGGCCGGGTCCCGATGACGTGGATGAACAAGACCGCCGGCGCCTTCCCCCGGTACCTGGCGACCGCCCGCGGCGCCCGGGTCACCGACGTCGACGGGCACACGTACATCGACTTCTGCCTCGGCGACACCGGGGCGATGGCCGGGCACTCGCCGACCGCGGTGACCGAGGCGGTGCACCGCCGGTTCGCCGAGCTGGGCGGGGCCACCGCGATGCTGCCGACGGAGGACGCGGAGTGGGTCGGCGCCGAGCTGACCCGCCGCTTCGGGCTGGCCCGCTGGAGCTTCTCGCTGACCGCGACGGACGCCAACCGGTGGGCGATCCGGCTCGCCCGCGCCGTCACCGGACGCCCGAAGATCCTCGTCAACAGCTACAGCTACCACGGCAGCGTCGACGAGTCCCTCATCGTCGTCGGCCCGGACGGCAAGGGCGCACCCCGCCCCGGCAACGTCGGCGCGCCCTGCGACGTCACCCTGACCAGCCGGGTCGCCGAGTTCAACGACCTCGACCAGCTGGAGCGCGAACTCGCCCACGGTGACGTGGCGGCCGTCCTCATGGAACCCGCCCTCACCAACATCGGCATCGTGCTGCCCGAACCCGGCTACCTGGAGGGTGTGCGCGCCCTCACCCGGCAGTACGGCACGCTGCTGATCAACGACGAGACGCACACCTTCTCGGCGGGCCCCGGCGGCTGCACCGCCGCCTGGGAGCTGGAGCCCGACCTGCTGACCATCGGCAAGGCCATCGGCGGCGGCATCCCGGCAGGCGCCTACGGTCTCTCCGCCGAGCTCGCCGAGCGTCTCCTCGCCCGCGACGACCTGGACCTGGTGGACATGGGCGGGGTCGGCGGCACCCTGGCCGGCAACGCGCTCTCGGTGGCGGCGACCCGGGCCACCCTGGAGCACGTGCTCACCGACCAGGCCTTCGACCACATGGACCGGCTCTCCGCCCGCTTCGAGACCGGCGTCCGGTCCGCCGTGGCGGCCCACGGCCTGCCCTGGTCGGTCAGCCGCCTCGGCGCCCGCACCGAGTACCGCTTCACCGCCCCGGCCCCGCGCACCGGCACCGCGTCCGAGGCCGCCGCCGACCCCGGCCTCGAGGACTTCCTGCACCTCTACCTCGCCAACCGGGGCATCCTCCTCACCCCGTTCCACAACATGGCCCTGATGTGCCCCGACACCACCGAACAGGACGTCGACACCCACTCCGCGGTGTTCGGCGCCGCCCTGCTCGAACTGGCCGGCTGAGGGCAGGGCGGGGCAGAGGGCAGGCGAACATGGTGCACATGGACGACATCGACCGCGCCATCCTGCGCGAGCTCCAGGCCGACGGCCGTATCGCCTACGCCGACCTGGGCCCGAAGGTCGGCCTCTCCGCCTCCGCGGCCCGGCAGCGGCTGCAGCGGCTGCTGGACTCCCGGGCCGTGCAGGTCGTCGGTGTCACCGACCCGATGGCCATGGGCGGCCAGGCGATGGCACTGCTCGGCATCGGCGTGGACGGCGACCCCCGCGCCGTGGCCGACGCCCTCGCCGGGCACCCCGCGGTGGTGTACTCCGTCTTCACCTCGGGCGGCTTCGACCTGTTCGCCGAGGTGGTCACCCCCGGACCGAAGGACCTGCTCGACTTCGTCAACGACGTGGTCCGGCCGATCGAGGGCGTACGCGAGGTGAGGCCCTTCCCGTACTTCGGCATCCACACCCACCGGTTCCTGTGGGAGGTGGGCTGAGAGCCCGGCCGACGACGGCGCCCCCGGACCTCAGCGGTCGGCCGGTGTCAGGACCAGCATGGTGGCGTCGTCACGCACCTCGTAACCGCCGGTCAGGTCCGCCCACACCAGCTCGGTGAGCGCGACCGCGTCCACGCCCGCGAACCCGGCGAGCCGCTCCGGGAGCGGGTAGAAGCCCCCGGCCCTGTCGCGGGCCTCCCAGACGCCGTCCGAGGCGATGAACAGGCGGTCGCAGGGACCCAGCTCCACCGTGATCTCCTTCGCCGGGTCCACCCCCACCAGCCCCAGCCCGAGCGGGGCCCCGGCGGCGACGAGCACTTCCTGGGCCTGCCCGTCGCGCAGCAGCACGGGCGGCGGATGACCGCAGGCCACGATCCGCACCGACCGCAGGTCGGCGGAGAACTCCAGCAGCAGGGCCGTGGCGAACAGCTCCGCGTGCGGGACGTCGGCGGAGTCCACCGTCAGTCTGCGGTCCATCCGCGTCGCCACCGACTCCAGGTCCGGCAGGTCGAGCACCGCCTCCCGGAACGCGCCGAGCAGCGACACCACCGTGGCGACGGCGGCCAGCCCGTGCCCCCGTACGTCCCCCATCACGGCCCGGACCCCGTACGGGCCGTCGCGCACGTCGAAGAAGTCCCCGCCGACCAGCGTCCCGTGCTGCGCGGCCCGGTACAGCCCCACGCACCCCACCGCGCCGACCCGCTCCGGCAGCGGCGGCAGCACGGACCGCTGCACCGCCTCGCCCACCGCCCGCTCGGTGAGCAGCTGGGCGTCCCGGTGACTGCGCACGTACGAGACGAACACGCTGAGCAGCGCCACGAAGGTGACCGTGAGGAGGTCGGTGTCGCCGGGGTGGTTGAGGTGGGTGGCGGGCACGTTGAGCAGCAGCACCACCAGGCAGCTGAGGACGGCGGTGGCCAGCGGGCCGTAGGAGAGGACGGCGAGCGGCGGAATGGCGCCGAGCAGGAAGCCGAAGTCGTGTCCGTCCGGGCTGATCAGCGTCGCCGCCGTCACGACCCCGAGCAGGACGAGGGGCAGCACCCGAACCCAGCGTGGCGGCGGCGCACCCTGCAGCCAGCCACGACCGTCCCGGTAGCCACGCGACGACCAGCCGCGCACCGAAGTCACATCCCTAAGCTACGCCCGTGACCGGTCACCGCACCTGTCCCGATCATGAGAGCGGCGCCGGGAAAACCCGTGGACGCGTCCGGCCCCGGCCCCTAACGTATGGGCGCACGCCCGAGACCGGACGGAAGGAGGCGAGTGCGATGTACCTCACACCCATCCCGCGCTCCCTCCCCGATTCCCCGGGCGTGACAGGTCAGCGACCCAGCGCACCTTCGGTGCGCGCCGGGGGCGTGGTAAATGTCGTGGCGTGCGCCGAGGTGCTTCTTGTCTGCCCTGCCGTGTG
>NZ_JBIVXP010000030.1:0-90002 GCF_044769305.1 Streptomyces sp. NPDC090499 | reverse complement strand
GGGGGGTGTGGGCTTCGTCGAGGATGACGCGGACCCAGGGGCGGGTGGGGGTGGCGATGAAGTTCTTCATTTTGAGGCGGGCGGATTCTTCGATCCGCCACTGCATGAGGGCGTAGGCGACGCGGAGGGCGCCCATGCAGCCGTCTTCGCCGAGGCCTGAGTAGCAGGCCATGGTTTCGACGTCGGGGTTGGAGGAGCCCTTGGGGTCGGAGTAGATGATGGCGTGGCCGTTGACGTGGTCGGCGAGGGCGACGATCTGGACGGTTCCGCCTTTGCCGCTGCCGGTGACGCCGGCGATGAAGAGGTGCTTGGCGCCGAGCTTGGGGTCGGTGAACTGGATGCGTGCGGGGAATCCGGAGACGTGCTGGCCGATCTGGACGTACCCGCCTTCGCTGATCTTGAGGACGTGGGTGCCGGGGAAGGGGACGCCTTCTTCGAGGGGGTTGTGGGTCATGAGGCGGACGGTGCCGCGGCGGGGGTCGCCGGGGACGGGGGCGTAGGAGCAGAGGAGGGTGGTGGTGCGCATGGCGCCGGCGAGTTGGGCGCGGTCGGGGACGGGGAGTTTGTCGAGGGTGTCGCCGGCGACGACGTAGGCGACTTCGCCGCCTGTGTTGGGGTCGGTCTGGACGTCTTCGAGGTGGGTGCCGGCCATGACGCCGCCGGTGCGGGCGGCCCATTTGGCCCAGGCGCCTTGGAGGGTGCTGGTGTCGAGTTCGGTGGGCGGGGTGAGGTTGACGGTGAGGTGTTTTTCGCCGGCGTGGGCGCCGGGCTTGAGGGTGATCCATTCGGCGGGGATGCCGTAGACGCTGGAGATGGTGTCGCGGGTGACGGTGACGGAGGAGCCGGTGGCGGCGGTGATGGTGCCTTGCCAGCGGTGGTCGTTGTAGGTGCGGACGGTGAGTTCCTGCTGCTTGTTGGTTCCGTTGACGGTGTTGGAGATGTAGGTGTGCCAGCGGGCGGCGACGTGCTGTGCGCGGGTGACGGGGGCGGCCGGGCCCGTGGCCTGTGCGGGCTGCTGGGCCGGTCCGGGGCTGGTTTTGGGGGCGCGGACGGTGCCGAGGACCCGGCGGAGTTTGAGGGGGACGAGGGCGACGGCGGCCCACCAGCCGAGGGAGACGATGCCGGGGATCGGGTTGTCGGCGATACCGAGGACGCCGGCCATGAGGGCGTCGGAGCCGTTGGCGCCTTGGAGGGCGCCGAGGGCGAGGGCGATGCCGGTGGTGAGGGTGGAGATCGCGAGGGGGGTGCGGTGGGCGCGGAGGATGTCGGTGCCGGGGAGGTGGTGTTCGAGGCCGGGTGGGAGCCGGTTCATGTAGTTGGCGGTGGTGAGGGCGGCGGTGGCGCCGTAGGCGATGGTGGTGAGGAAGGCGGCGCTGCCGTCGAGCATGGGGATGGTCATGCCGGTGATGACGGGGGCGGCGGAGGTGGCGAGTGCGATGCCGCGTTCGATGCTGGTGGCGGCCGGCTGGGTGGTGGTGTTGCTGCTCATGGCGGGTCTCCTCGAGGGATGGTTATTCCTGGGTGAACCAGTCGTTGTGGACGTCGTGGATGCCTTCGACGGGGGAGGCGTTGACGTGTTCGTGGATGCCCTGGTGGCTGTCGACGGCCTGCTGGCGGCTGTTGTGGGCTATCCGTGAGGTGGTGTTGGCGCGGGCCGCGTACTGGATGGCGTCTTCGGAGACGTCGCGCATGATCCGGGAGAGCTGGTGGGTTTCTGCGGTGGTGTCGCGGTCGACGTTCTTGGCGCCGATGAGGTCGGCGATGTGGGCGGTGTCGGTGGATTCGCGGTCGATGAACTCGGCCCACCGGTTGATGGCGTCGGCGTTGACGACGACTTGCTGGGCGAAGGCGTTGACCGAGTTCAGGAACTGCTCGTAGGTGAGTTCGGCAGACATGAGGCAGGGTCCTACTTCCGGTACCAGGCGAGTTCGGCGGGCTTGGTGAGGTCGCTGTCGCAGACGGCCTGGTAGATGGAGCCGTAGCGGGTTTCCACGTTGGCGAGGAGGACCTGGGTGCTTTCGGCGGCGCGGACGACCTTCTTGTGGAGTTCCTCGGCGGCCCCGGCCTGGACGGTCGCGGAGTCGTGGAGGCGGGTGAGGATCGCGGTGAGTTTGTCGCCGCCTTCGATGGTCTTGGACATCTCGAGGAACCTCAGGGCCTGTTCGGCCTGGGCGGTGGCCTGGTTCTGGAGCTGGCGGGTGCCGTCGGCGGCGGTGGCCATGGTTTGCGCTTTGTCGTTCATGCGGCGTTCGTACTGCTTGAGGGTGCGGATCTCGCCGCGGGTGAAGGACTGGCCGCCGTCGAGGACGACGTGGCTGTCGGTGACTTCCTTGACCTGGACGGGCTGGGGGTACTGGGGCCGGTAGTCGGTGCTGGAGGCGGTCACCTGCTGGTCCTCTCCTCGTGCTGTCTTGCGGTCGGCGTGCGCTTGGTCGAGGCGCGTTTTCTCGAGCTGCGCGGCTTCGGTGGTGTCGCGGTGGCCGTCCTTGAAGCCGTCGCGGTAGGCCAGTACGTGCGCGGTGAGGGTGGCGGTGCGGGCGCCGTCGCGGTAGCCGGCTTCCCGGGAGGGCTGGGTGTTGGGGCGTGGCCCGGTCGCTGGCGCGGTGGATGCGGGGGTTCGGGTGTGGTCCTTGCCGGTCTTGGTGGGGGTGCTGGTGGTGTCCGGGCCGTTCTTGGTTTGGTCGGTCGTCCTGGTGGTGCTGGTGGGGGTCTTCTTCAGGCTGACCTTGCTGGTGCTGCTGCCGTCGGTGCCCGCCGGGTTGACCTGGCCTGTGCTGGAGGGGCTGTTCTTGCGGTCCTTGCGTGACGGCTTCTTGTCCAGGGCGAGGCCTTCGGGGGAACAGTGGGACGCGCTGGTGCCGGCCGGCGTCTTGCCGCTGTTGCTGGGAGAACCGGCGGATCCGTTCTTGCCGGGTGCGCCGTCCTTGCCTGCGGAGCCGGTGCTGCCGTTGCCGCCGGATGCACCGTTGTGCTTGCTGCCGGCCGACCCGCCGCCGCGGGCGCTGTCCTGCTTGGCGCGGTTGTTCCCGCCGGTGTCGCGTGACCTGCGTGAGCTGTTCTTGTGGCTGTCCTTCTGATCGGATGCCTTGTGACTGCCGCCGCTGCTCGATCCGGATCCGCCCGGCGCCGAGCCTCCGCCGCCGCTTCGTCCCGCACCCGATCCGCCGGACCTGTTACGGGATCCGTTACTGCGAGTGCTTCCGGTGTTTCCGCTTTTACTGGATTTGCTGTTGGTGTGCTTGCCCGATCCGAGTCCGGAACTCCCGGAGCCGTTCGCCATGTTCTCGGTTCGGTTTACTGTGCGTGATTCCTTGACGCGGTGCGCGAGAGCGTTCGCTTTCTTGATGTCGAGGGCTTTGTTTCGTGCGTCGGCGCCTTTCTTCCAGCGTTCTATCGCGGCGAACGCGAAAGCCCTGAGGACGCTGGTGTTCTGCGTTTTGGTGCTGGAATTCGTGGTGTCGTCGGTGCGGTAGGAGGCGCTGCTGGCGCCCTCCTGGGGGATGGCGGTGCCGGCCTGCGGGCCGGTGTCGGGCAGGACGGTGTCGGGGTCGATGTTGAATGCTGCGGAGGTGGGTCGGGCGGGCTCGACGGGGGCGAGCAGGCTGGTGAGCGGCCCGGTCAGCGGGCCGCTCGCGGGGGTGGGGTTGGCCGGGTCGGGTACGGCGGCCGGTGCGGTGTCGCTGGCCATCACTCTCCTCACTGTGCGTAGTTCCTCCCGGGTTCCTCCCGGCGGGAGACCCGGATCTTGCGGCCTGTCAGCGGATCATGGGCGCGGATTTTTTGGCTTGGGAAACCCCGGGAGTAACTACGCTGCGTTACCTCGGGTGCCCTTGCGGACAGCGACCACGAACCCGATCGCGAGGACACTCCCACCGATCAGGAGACCGTTGTTGATGCCGCCGCCACTGCTGGTGGACGACGCGGCGGTCTGCAGGTCCGGGCTCGCGCCGGCGGACGTGTACTGGGCCTGGCAGGCCTCCACGATGTCCCGGTAGGTCGAGTTCATCGACTTCCCCACCAGGTCCTTGTTGTCCTTCACGCAGGCGTCGATCTGCTTCTGCCGGGCCTGGTCCGTGCTGTTCTGGGCCTTGTTGGTCTCGTTGAGGACTTTCAGCTTTTCCAGCTCGAGCTGGTCCTGCTTGTAGGAGATTTCCGCTGCCTTTGCCTGGCTGGCGGCCTGGTCGGCGGAGTAGACCTGGTATCCGACGAGTCCGCTGGTGGCGATCGCTGCGGCCCCGACGGCCAGGGCAATCTTTCCGCGCGGGGTGAGACCCGGCTTTACGGGGATGGAATTCGCGGGAATTCCGTACGGGTTGGGGTCGACGGTGTAGGCGGTCTGCTGGAATCCGCCGTTGATGACTTCGTCGAAGCCGTCGTTGTGCTGCTGGGACATGATCACTCTCCGTTGGTTCGGGCGAGGTAGGCGGCCCTGTTCAGGCGTTTCTCGATGTCGGGGAAGGTGCGTTCGGGCAGGTCGTTCCAGGCGAAGAACGGCATCTGGACGCCGATCTCGTTGAGGGACAGCTGCAGGTAGGCGACCGCGCGGGCCCGGCCGGCGGGGGTGACGTGGCCGGTGTGCGCAAGGAACGTCTGGGCGCCGCGGATGCACATCCGGCCGGTCGGGGAGAAGTCCACGCTGCGGCCCCAGCCGTACCGGTCGAGTACGGCGAGGGTCTGGGCGAGGTGGTCGGAGGGGATGAGCGGGGTGGGGTTCTGCCACAGGCCGAGGACTTCCATCTGGTTGCGGAAGCCGGCGGGGATGAGCAGGTGCCAGCGCGACGGCCAGTCCGGGGCGGCGGGGGGCGCCTGGGCGGGCTTGCTCCGCGGGCCGAGGGGGGCGCGGCCGGGGGCCGCGGGCGGGGGTGCCGTCCGCGGCCTGGCGGTGGGGCGGGTCTGCTGCACGGAGGCTCCTCAGGCGCTCTGCTCGGACTTCGGGTTCTGGGCTGCCTCGTACAGTCGCTGGGCGGTGACGAGGCGGTCGTACGCGGTTGTCTGGCTCAACCCGAAGTCCGCGATCACTTCGGAAAGCGGGTAGGCCTTCGGGTCGTTCGCTTCGACGAGGCGGGCGAGGACGGCTTCGACTTCGGCTTGCTTCTTCGCGCCGCGGCCGCCGATGGCGGAGACCGAACCCGAAGTCGAACCGGAAGTGCCGGCGGTCTTGGGGGCAGAACCGGAAGTGCTTCCCGAAGCCGAAGCGGAAGTGGTGGTGGCCTGGGCGGCGATGCGCTGGGCGCGCTCACGGATCTCCTGCTGGCGTCGCTGCTCGTTCTCCTCGGCCTGCTGCTCCCGGCTGCGACGTGCTGTTTCGGCCTGGAGGCGGGCCTGCTCAGCGGCGCGGCGCTGCCGGTTCAGTTCGGCTTCGGCTTCGGCGTCTCGCTGTGCTCGGGCGATCTCGGCGAGCTTCGCTTCGGTTTCGGCTACGAGGAGTCGGGCTGCTTCAGCTTCGGCTACGCGCTTCGCTTCGACTTCGAGTCGGGCTGCTTCGACTGCCGCTTCGGCTTCGGCTCGGGCACGGGCTTCGGCTGCTTCGGCTTCGGCTACTTCGGCCCGGCGCTTCGCTTCGGCTTCGGCCTGGCGCAGTTCGGTTTGGTGCTTCGCTTCGGCTTCGGCTTCGGACTTCGCCTGGGCTTCGGCTGCTCGCTTCGCTTCGGCTTCGGCCTGCTTCGCGGCTTCCCGCTTGGGGAGGTCGATGGCTTCCTGGATGCTCATGCCGTCCTTAGCGAGGGAGAGGACGAGCATCTGCTCGGCGGTCGCCTTGCGGCGCCATCCCCAGCGGCCGTAGTCCTTACGGAGCTGCGCCACGTAGATGCGCCGCTCCCGCTCGAGGCCGAGGACGGTGTCCCAGGTGCGGATCTGCCACAGACGCTGACGGCGCCACAGGACGAAGGTGCCGACCGGGTTGAGGAACCAGCGGGAGGGGTTGGGGCCCTCGAGGTGCTTGTCGGCGACGATCTCGGCGATGCGGCCGATGGCGTGGCGGGCGGCTTCGACGGCGATGACGAACAGGATCGGGATGGTCGCGTGCATGCCGACGCCGAGCGGGTCGGGCCAGGAGACGGCGGCGTTGAAGGCGATGGTGGCCAGGGTGAGGCCCCAGGCACCGTATCGGATGAGGGGGAAGGCGATGCGGAGCCATGTGAGGAGAAGGTCGAGGGCGAGGAAGGCGACGATGCCGGCGTCGACTCCGATAGGGAAGAGGCGGGCGAAGGCGCCGAAGCCTTTCAGCTCGGCCAGATGTGCGACGGCCCGGTAGGAGCCGGCGAAGCCGATGCCGGAGATGATGAGGACCGCGGTGACGACGATGGCGATGAGGAGTTTGTGTGTGCGGGTGAGGGGCTGCCGGTCGTTCCCCGGCGCGGTGGGCGCGAGGGGTCCGCTGGTGCGGTTCGGCTCGTTGCCGGGGGCCGGGGTGGTGGTCACGGGGATCGGTGTCCTTCCGGGAGTGGCGGTGCGGTGGTCAGGCGGTGACGGCTGCGGGCTGCTGCTCACGGGTGTCGAAGCCGAGGACGGCTGCGACGACGTCGAACGGGCGCTTCGGGAGGAGCCCCTCGCGCCAGGCGTCGGCGTACAGGTCGTGCAGGACGCGGTAGGCGATGGCAGCCCGGGTGGTCTCGCCAGTCTCGGTGTCGGCGGCGGCGTCGCGCAGTCGTGTGAAGTCCTCGCGGAGCTCGGCAAGCTGCCGGTCGGTCTCCTTCTTGTCCTGCTGTCGGTCGAGGCGGGCCTGGCGGGCGTCGCGTTCGGCCTGGATGCGGTCGGCGAGGGCCTGGCCGAGCTGCTTGAGGAGGTCCTCGACGGTGGTCTCGGCGCGGATCGCGGAGTCCGTTGCGGCGGCGGCCTCGGTCTTCGCCTGGGCGAGTTCCTGGCTAGCGCGCGCCAGTTCGGCCCGGTCGGCGTGGAGGGCATCCAGGGTGGTCTTGCGGACGACACGCAGCATGGTGGTTCCTCTCTGGTGGTCAGGCGGCGGGGTGAGTGCTGTGTGCTGCGCGGATGCGGCCGGCGGCGGCGTCAAGGCTGTTGGCCATGGCCATCCACGCCTTCACGGGTTCGGGCAGGGCGTCGGCCTCGGCGAGGTTCATCTCGGTTTCGAAGTCGGCCGAGCTCCAGGTGCTGGAGTCGTTGCCGTGGTTGGCGGCGAACTCGGGTCCGGTCATGTCGGTGTCCTTTCGGCTGGTCGCGGTCGGTTGAGCTGGTCTGGCTTGGGGCCGCCCCACCGTTCGGGGGCGTTCGGGTGGGGCGGCCTCGAGCCGGGCCAGAGGCCCGGTGAGGTGGTCAGACCTCGTCGATGGGGATGGAGAACGGCTTCTCCTCTTCGTCGTTCTCGTTCTCGTCGTTGCGGAGGATGGTGGGGTTCAGCACGGTTGGTGTCCTTTCAGTGGTTGGTTGGTGTGCGAGGTGGTGGTCAGGTGGCGCCCTGCTGGCGGCGGTCGGTATCGGTCATCGCCTGGATGGTGTCCTCCCAGGTGAGGCCGCTTTCGGCGGTGGTCTCGGTGAGGATCTGGGCGACGCGGGTGGCGTTGTCGGAGCGGACGGCGTCCCGGAGTTCGCGGGTCTTGTCGGCGATGAAGTCCATCGGCTGGGTTTCCTTCGGGGTCGGCGGTCAGGTGGCGTTGGGGAGGTTCTTACAGGCGTCGCAGGTGCCGCCGTTCCAGTCGGGGAAGATGCCGCCGCAGCGGTTGCACTGGCCGGAGGCGGAGCACTGGCCGGCGTGGGCGATGTAGGCCCGTAGCCGGGCCAGTGAACGCTTCATGGTCGAGGGGCCTTTCAGTGGTCGAGGGCGGCGTTGGCGGTGGCGGCGCTGTTCCTGAGCTCGGAGTCTCCGAGGTGGAAGCTGGTCAGGAAGCCCTGGTGGGCTGCGTCCTTCTGTACGTCGAGGGGGAGGTGACGGAGGGCGGGGTTGGTGTCCGCGTTGGTGAGGCGTGCGACCAGTTGTCCGATGGCGGCGAGGACGTCGGTGCCGTCCGCGGAGCCGGCCAGGGCGGCGATCAGAACCTGCGTGGTGTTGACGTCGAGGCGGTCGTGGGCGAGGAGCCGGACGCCGTCGCGGATCAGGTCGATGCCAGGGTGGATGCCGTCCAGGTCGGTCAGGGTGTCGCCGAGGTCGGTGCCGTCGACGGACGGGACGGCGTTGCCTTCGGTGCTGGGGAATGGACCCGACATCACAGCTCTCCGTCCCACTGGCTCGTGATCTCGTCGAACGCAGCGACGGCACTGTTCGGGTCCTGCCCGGCCAGGTCCATCAGGAACTCCGGGTCCAGGCCGATGCAGTGCTCTTCCAGCTCGTTCTCCAGGGCCGGGTCCAGCGGGACGTCGCCGGGGACCTGCAGGTCGCGGGTGACGTCGGTGAGGGCCTTGGCCGCGGCCAGTGCCTTGATGGCGATCTGCATGTCGCGGGTGGACAGGGATGCGTCGCCGACGAACGCGCCGGTCGGGCCGAGGAGCATGAGCCGGCAGTCGTTGGCGGTGTCCTCGGACAAGCCGAGGAACGCGTTCAGGAGGTCGAGGATGAGGGGCTTCTGCTCATTGGCGGGTCGGTCCTCGCCCGGCATCGGGTTCTGCATTACGCCACCGCCTTGAGGACGCGGTCGGATCCGGTCCAGACGGCGCCGGTGTAGTGCTCGGTGCCGGCGTGGAGGTCGCGGACGAGGACGGCGAAGCGGGCGGCGTTGCGGCGGAGGATGCGGCGGGCCTCGGACGGGTCGGTGACGACCTCGAGCACCCGGAACATCCCGGACGCGTTGTCGTACACCGTGCCCGGCGTGCGCGGGCCGAGTTGGTCGGCAGTAGGCACCTGGGTGACGTTGTCCACGGGGTGGGATGTGCGGGTAGCCATATGGCGGATACGATCCATAGCGGATCGGCCTCCCTGAATGCGCAGGTGGGCGGGTTCATGTCCGTGGCGGTGTAGGAGCCGCTTCGGGACACGCGGCCCTGGTCCGGCATTTGCTGGTCCGGGGCCGTTGTGCTGTGCCAGGAAAGACACTACGCCGTGGGTTGCGTTATGGCAACCCAGTGAGACAGACTGGAGGACATCGCCATCGACGAGACCGAAGGAGGACCAGACTTGGTGACCTTCCGAGAGGCCGCGCTGCGCGTTGTCGAGGAAGGCATCTTGCCGACGATGAGCCACCAGCGAATCTCGCAACTGCACCTGAAGGACCCGGAGAACTTTCCGGAGGTCCGGACGATCGGCCGCGCCAAGGTCATCGACTGGGTGAAGGCGAGACCGTACTTCGTGGCTCACGCCCAGAAGGCAGCCGCGCGTGACCGCCGGCGCCGAGTGGAGGGTGAGTCGAAGTGATGCCACGGCAGTTTCCCCTGCGGTCGTCGTTCAGTGCTGACTCCATGCCAGCACCGGGCAGGACCTGCGGAGTTGAAGCTGCTGTTGGCAATCAGCCAGATCACGAATTGCCAACAGACAAAGGCGGCGAAGAGGGCGGGAAGCCCTCCCTGCGAGGTGTGAGAGGAGGAAGACTCCAGGCATGACGACCTTCCCGGAACTGCTCCGCGAGTGGCGCCTGGCTGCCCACATGTCGCTGGCCGACCTCGCCCAGCGAGCCCGCTACGACCGGACATCTCTCCACAACTTCGAGACAGGCCGCCGGCCGACTCCGCTGTGCGTTGCCGAGGCCGCCGACGAGGCGACGGGCGCGAACGGGGCCCTCGTAGAGCAGTGGCATCGGGATGACCGGGTCCGGCAGGAGGCTGCGGCCACGCACCGCGTACGGGCGGCTGCGTTGGCGATGTCCCGGGACCTGACCGCCCTGGCGGATCTGGACATCTCCGAGTTGCAGGACGGGGTGTTGGTGACTGCGGTCGACTATCTGGCGTCGCCGCCGGGACCGATGATGGACCGGGCGCACACGCTGCGCGGGGAGGCCTTCGAGCGGCTTCGCTCTGGGCATCACCGGCTGCAGGACCGGTCCGATCTGTACGTGGCGGCCGGCCGATTGTCTGGGGTGCTGTCGTACGCATTGCTGGACATGGGCGACGCTGATGAGGCGCTGGAGCACGCCACCGCGGCGGGCCGGTGCGCCGAGTTCGCGGGTGACGCCGAGCTGGCCGCGTGGGCGGCTGGCACGAAGTCGCTGATCGCCCGGTTCCAGGGCGACTACGGGCGCGCCCTGGAGTATGTCCGGGACGGCTACCAGTGGGTGGGGCACGGGCAGGGCACCGGGGAGGCGCGGCTGCGCTGCGGCGAAGCGCAGTGTCTGGCGAACCTCGGCGACTCGAGGGCGGCGAACAGCGCTCTGGACGCGGCCGAGCAGGCGAGGGAGCGGATCCGGCGTCCGGACTCCGTCTCTGGGCTGTTCGGGTTCTCAAGGGCGAAGCAGTCGTACTACGCCGGATCGTCACTGATCTGGCTACAGGGCGGCCATGACGCCGAGCGCGCGGCGCGGGAGGCGGTCACAGCGATCCAGCTGTGGCAGGCCGGCCCGGCCGATGAGAGGTCACTGGACGATGAGCGCCTGGCGCACATCTACCTGGCCACGGCCCGGGTCCAACTCGATGACGTGGAGGGTGCGGCTGATGCCATCCAGCCGGTGCTGTCGTTGCCTCTGGAGGAACAGATTTCGTGGATCGTGAAGCGCGCTGACCGGCTCGCGGGGATGCTCAGTGCCCCTCGGTACGCCGGGAACCGGACGGCGGAGGAGACCGTCGAGGCGATCAACGCCTTGGCGGCGTGAGAGAGGTGTGGAGCGTGATGATGAACCCGCCGTAACCGGCGGGAGGCCGACCGGGCACCATCCCGACCGACCTCCCTTTTGGCCGCTGTCCTGCGAAGACGTGCGGCCTTGACCGTCCAACCCGTGCAAGGAAGGCAGTCACCGACGATGCTACTTGTTGGCGATACTCTCGCGCTGCCCCCGGCTTTGATCATCGGCCGGGGTGACAGTTGAAACAGACCGATCCAAGAACCATTGAGGCGATCCCGCCCGCCGTCACCTTTGCCACTGGAGCCGACCTCCTGGTCCGCCTCGGACTGGCAAAGAACATGACCCGCGAGGGCGTACGCCGGCTCTCCAAGCATCCCGAATGGCCGTTCGGCCCTGACCGCCCGTACCCGTACTGGCCCATGGCGAACGCCGACCTGATGGAGACCGGCCCCTTCCTGTCGTTCTTCCGGGAGCACCCGATCGTGGGACGCGGCCCGGACAAGGAACCGGGAAGCCGGCGGCCCTCGAGCAAGCAGTAACGGTCGCGTCTCCGACCGCCGTGATCGCAGCCACGGCCCCGGAAACGCAAGACGGCCCAGCAGAGAGAGTTCGCAGCTCACTCAAGTGCCAGGCCGTCCAAGCAGCACCAGCGGATGCGATCCGCTGGCGATCGAAGCACCATTCAGATGGATCGAGGCTTCATGCCCATGCTAGCCGGACTTCGAACCGTGCGAAGTACTCCCCCGGCCAATTCGGCGCGCGTCCAGGAGCGTGGCTGGTGAGCGAGCAGGACTTCGGCGACGAGATCGTCCCTGAGGACTGGCCCACAGTCTTCACGCAGATCCCGGTCTGGCTGCTCCTATCCGGCAGCACCGCGCAGGCTTATCGCATGTACGCCTTCCTGGCCGAGCACATCAACAGCCGGCGCACTGGCAGGGACCGGATCGCGTTCCCGTCCATGAAGGCCATCGCCCGAGCGCTCGGGTTGAAGGACCACCGGGATGTGAAGAGGTACCGGGAGGAGTTGGAGCAGCTGGGTGCGGTCCGTGCCGAGCTGGCCACATATGCGGGCGGTCTCAGGCGCCGCTACAGGTACTGGGTCCGTTTCAACCCGCCTCCCGGGTATGCAGGCCCAACGTCCCTGTCCGAGTTCTACGAGATCAACGATGACGTGCGGTCGACGAAGAGCACCGCAGGTCAGTCCCAGGGTGGGAAAAAACCCACCCTGCAAGGTGGGGAATCTCCCACCACGCGAAAGCGGGAAAATCCCACCCTCAAGAAACGAGACCAAGAGCAACAAGACCAAGATGAACGAGACGACGCGCCTGCGGCGCGTAGCGCCTCGGACGGCCGTAGGCCTACTACCGGTAGTAGTGGTTCGCGTGGTGGCGGCTCCGCCGCGTCCGGCAAGACGAAGCCCCCATCTCTTACCCAAGAACAACGCCAGCAGGTTGACGCCTTCGTCCAGGCGCTGCCCAAGCAGCTGGCCGACCTCCTGCCGGTAAGGATGCCGAGCAACCTGAGCACGGCCGTCCTTGAGGCGCTGGCTGCTGGCCAGCCGCACGAACGGACCCCGCAGCAGCTGATCGAGTACAGGCTGGTGCCGAAGTGGGATGGGCACTACGCGTCTCGGGACGCGGCCGGCCCGCTGGAGCGTCCGGTGGGCGTGCTGATCGCGATGCTTCGAAGGGATCGCGAGTGCGGTGACGCTCGGTGCGATGAGCGGACGAACGTGGATACCGGGAACCCCTGCGTCTCCTGCGGTCAACGCCGCGTGGACGAGCGCGCAGACCGGGCCTCAGCAGCCCCTCCAGCCGCCTCTGGGCCGATGGCGCCGTCGGGCGTACGTAGGGCACCTGCTGGACGTCCTGGCGGTCCGGTACCGCCACCGCGAGAGGCACCGATGACGGAAGTATCCGATCAGCAAAGGCAGTTGGCGAGAGATCTGCTCCGGAACAGGGTCCGCGTACCCAAGTAGCCTTATGGCATTGCGCGACAATGCTTTGACGGATACGGTGTGATGCATCGGGGGCACCGCCCGAACTACCAGGAACGACCGGTGCCCCCAGGCAGCCTCACCCCTCCCGGGTGCGGGGATCGGCGTCCGAAGTCTGCACCACCACCCGAAGCCGACCTTCCCAACGGGGGACCCCATGGCCGAATTGGCCAGCAACAACGACTGGAACCCGATCGACCCACGCACCCTGATCCTCACAGTGCTCACCTGCCTGACCATCGCGGCCACCATGCCGCCCGACCGACTGCAGTCCTTCACAGGACTGCTCGGCCTCGTCTTACAGATCGCAGGAAGGAGGTGAACAGCACCGCCGGCCCGGCTGCGCCCCCATGGCAGCCGGGCTCTCACGTACGGGGGGACCGTTGTCAGTGCTGTCCCCCACCATGGATCCCAGACCGCCCAACACCGGCTTGGAGGCCAGTAGTGGACGCACCCGACCTGCTCAACCTCACCGACGCCCAGTACGAGGAGCTCCTGTCCGCGAACATCAACCCCAAGATGCGCGACACACGCGTGTGGGAGTTGCTCACCGGGCCCGAGCACCTTCCCCGCACCCGCGAACTGCTCGCCCGCATCCACCAGCGGACCGCGAACAGCATGCGTCGTAAGAAGGCCGAGCGGGAGGAATTCCATCAGCAGTGCCACGCCCGCGGCATCGAAGGCAAGGCCGAGTGGTTCGCGACGCTTCCCGAGTACGAGGCGTGGCGCCGGCGGGCCGCCTACTTCCACCAGACCGCCCAGGCCGCCCTGTCCGAGCTCGGCAAGATCCAGCGGTCACAGAACCGGGCAGTCACCAGCCAGAGCAGTCAGCAGGCCCGGGAAACCCTGCGCAAGCTGGCCATCGCCGTACAACGGCACCAGGCCCTGCATGCCAAGGCGGGCTCGATCGCCGGGCAGGAGGACTACGAGCTGTGGCAGTTGCTGGACCGGCTGACCGTTCCGTGTGGGCCCGGTCAGGAACAGACGACGTTGCGGACGATGCTGGACTTCTACTGGACCGACGTTGATGTGGTGGACGATCGGGAAGAGGCGCGGGCGGCGGCAGAGAAGGCGATGCGGCGCGCTCCTGGCGGCCGGTCGAACGAGTTCACGGGAATGCCGCGGGCCCGCCACGTGGGCAGCGACAAGCCCCTCGCTGGGTAAGGAGCGGCCTGTGAGCGAGCAGACCACCGAAACCAGCATCGTGGCGTGGACCGAACAGGCCATCAACCGGCGCGAAGCACTCGCCCTGGCCACGCTGGACATCAACGTGAAGGCCGACCTTCGCGCGGGCGGCCAGGCGCCCGCGTGGTCGTTCCGGGATGACGGATCGATCTGGGACGCCAACAACGTCCTGCGCGTCAGGTTCACGTGGCAGGGCGAGGCGCAGCACATCGTCGCGAACGATCCGCAGGACGTCCTGCGGAGTTGCGCCCGGAACCGGAAGTTGCTCGATCTGCACGGTGGCCGCGGGCATTCCTGCCCGGCCTACGACTACGACGGCGACCTGGACGAGAACGCCCGCTTCTACAACCACGAGATCTGCCCCGTCGTGCAGAACCTGGCCGAGGCGTACGGATGGACGGGAGAATCCACCACGTGAACATCACCGAGAAGCAGGCCGCCGACCACGCCGCGCTGGCCGGCATGTGGAAGGCCGACCGGGGGAAGGCCCCGCACTACACGGCGAAGGGCTTCCTCAGCGCCGGGTGGACGTGTATCGCGTGCCCGCTGGACGACTGCGACTGGCACCACGACGACCCAACCGGCCGGCCGGCCGCGCCCGAGGCCCTGGAGGCGAAGGTTCGGGAGCATCTCGCCGGCCACGACCTGGTCGACTTCCTCCGCTCCCTCCAGGCCGCCCGGGACAGCATTGTGGCCGTACGCGAGTCGAACAACCGGGCCTGGGACATCGTCAACCTCCACCGCCTCCAGGCCGTCCACCGCGGCGAGCACCCCGCCAGCGACCCGTTCGCGCAAATGCTGTCCGCGGCCCTCGTGGGCACCGCGGAGCACGAAGACGTCCGCCGGCAGGTGACGGAGCTCAGCGAGGACGTGGTCGGCGCGCATAACATCGCCTCCGTACCGGCAGCAGAGCGACAAGGGAAGTAGCTATGGGCCAGCAGATCATCAAGCAGCCCGACGGCAAACTGGCTGTGTTCTCCACCGTCGTGGACGCGTTCATCGTCATCGACGCCACCCCCGAGGAGATCCTCGACTGGAGGGCCGAGGAAGCAGCGAACGAAGCCCGCCGGACCGCGCAGCGGCATCTGGACCACGTCCTGGCCGACGAGCCCGAGCGGTCGTACTTCCAGTTCACGATGACGTGGGAAGAGGCCTCCCAGAAGGACCGGGAGAACGGGTACCAGCACTCCGAGCAGCCAAGCGAGCAGTCGTGACGGACATGCTGCCCGAGCTCCCTGAGGGCCATCCGCTGCCGTGGGATGAGCTCGTCCCGTACGAGAAGGACCAGGGCGGCTACTGGCTGTACCCGAAGGGCGGGGACGTCTACGGCAACGACAAGATCTGGGTCCGCGTCCCCAACCCCGAACGGGCTGTCGAGCAGCCGAGTGAACTGGACCGTTACCGGAATCAGGTGCGGTCTCTCGCCCAGCAGATCAGCAGCCGGGCCCAGGAAACCGGCAGCGAGAACATGGCCGCGCTGGCACGTGAGGTGGAACGAGCGGCCGGCAACGCGAGGGCCAGCTAGTCAGCCGGCTCCATCGGCGGGAGTTCGCGGTGCCCCTGCGACCAGTGGTTCACCCAACCGCACGGGCACGCGTACCGGCCGTTGATTCCGTGGACCTCGGCCCCGCATCCGCCGCAGTCCGCGCGGGTGATCTCCTGCCCGGCCAGGAACTCGGCCGCGGCCGCCGCCCGCTCCGGGTCCAGCGGCTGCTGCACGGGCGTGCTGGCGGTCTTCGGTTTCCTGCTCACGCCGTCGACCTTATCCGCGTGCACGCTCCGCCCGCTGGGCTCGGGCTGGTCCTGGAGATCGGCCCGCAGTTCGCGCAAGCCCACGATCCGTCAGAGCCCTGCTGCGCGGTGGCTCCGCACGTCGGACAGTTCATCCACGCCACCCCTTCCATGCCATCCCGGGTACAGCATGAGGCGCCGGCGGAACCGGCGGTAGAGGACCTGCCAGGCTGAAAGACTGCCGAGGTCGATGCCCCCGCCCCTCCTGGAGTACATCCGTATGGACCTGGACCGCACCCCGTCCCAGATCGCCAACGCAGCCGCCGAGGAGATCCGCGCCCTCAACCACCGAACACTTAAGACCGACGCTTTCCCCTTCCCCGCCGACGTGTCCGATACAACCACCGCAGTCACGTCACTGGTACAGCGTCTTCCCCAGACGCTGAAGCAACTGGAGGCCGGCCTCCAGGCCCTCCACGACGACAACCGGATCCGGCTCGCCGACAGGCACCCGAGCGAGGTATCTCAGGCCGACATCGTGCGCGCCGTCTCTGACGCGCTGTTCGGCCTTCGGGAGGCCCGGCAGGAGTTGGGCAGGGTGGAGGAGCATCTCCGGTCCGCGGCGGGCGTGCTGGGGAGTCTGGGGGCTCCCTGGGAGGACGGGGACTGACCCTCGGGTGGTGTGGTGAAAGGACAGCTGGTTGATCGCCCCGGACCGTCATGGTCCGGGGTGACTTTCATGCCCTCAGGCGGTCCGGTTCGGATCCAGCACGGCCACATGCGCCAGCCATGCCGTCAAAGCGGCCTTGTCCACGGCCTCCAACGCGGCGAGAAGCCCGGCCAGGGACTGCCGGTACGTGGCGTGCAGCGCGGTCGTCCCAGGTGGCGTCACCGTCATGTCCAGGCTCTCGGCGATCTCCCTGGCGGTCGGTGGCTTCACACCGTTGGCGCGGTCGACCCACGCCTGCCCGTTCGTCGCACCCCAGTAGCCGCGGGCCAGGCCCGTGCCCATGTGGCCGGCCTCGGCACGGATCCGGGACAGGTACTCCAGGAACTCGCTGGGGCTGCGGATCTCTTGGCCGGTCTCGGTCCAGTCGTCGCTCATGGTGGGGACGGTAGCGGCTTGCTGTGACAGTCCGGGCGGAAACGCGGGCGTGGGCCCATCCACCAGCTTCACCCTCACCACATCTAGCATTGCTTGACAATGCCTAGAGCGATACAATGGGCGGGCCCAGTCCACCCTCCCCAACCGGGGGAACGCCCCGCGGCAACAGCGGGACGCTGGACCACCACACCCCGAACCCCGGGAGCCCGCCCCATGCGCCGCGAAGACCGGTTCCTCATCAGCCGCAAGCAGTTCGCCATCGACCTCACCACCATCACCGGCAAGCAGCACCCCCGCGGCGACCTGCACGCCTACAGCGGTCGCGCCAACGCCGTCTGGTACCGGCGCAAGGACGGGACCACCCGAGCCTGCATCGGAACGCTCATGCTGTTTAGCCACTACCTGCCCAAGCCCCTCGACCTGAACGACCCGCACGCGGTCCTGACGGCCAACCTGGACGGACGGTACGGCGGTGACTGCGACGGCCGGTGGGACGGCGAACGCTACTGGGGCGCCCAGGAGCCGGCCGTGATGGAGCAGCACCTGGCGATCCTCCGCCCGATGCTCGACAACTACCCGACCGTCCCGGCCTCGTACGACGGCTGGTGGACCTTCCAGGAGGCACGATGACCGTCACCGTGCAGGCCCTCGTCACCGAAGCCGAACTCGCCAACTGGCTGGCCGAGACCGTCGGCCCGAAGGTTGTTGACGACTACGGCGCCACCACCACCCAGCTGCTCGCCGTGTTCGACCTCGCGGAGAAGGACGGGTGCAGCCTCAACAACCCGTCCAAGATCGGCTCCGTCATCAGCCCCACCCCGGCCCTCACCAGCGAACCCTTCGCCCCCTACGTGCCGCTGACCGCGCAGGCTGCCGCCCGGCACCTGACCTCAGCGTTCTACATCACGCGGAAGCCGGCCGACTACGAACGCCTCCTGGTCGACCTGCCGATGCCGGTCATCGTGTCCAGGCACCAGTGCCCGTTCTGCCGCCGCTACACCCGCGCCAGCCTCACTCAGGTCCAAGACCACATGACCCGCTGCTGGCAAAACCCCGCCCTGCGCTGCTGCAAGACCTGCACCCACCACCAGACCGCCTCCGGCACCCCCGGCAGCCCCGACGAATGGCTGGAGGCCTGCACCAGCCAGGACGGCCCCGAGTACGAGGACTACCAGTTCCCCGTCCTCCACTGCCCGCTCTGGCAGCCCAAGGAGACCTGAGTGCCGCTGTCGACGACACCCGGGCTCCTCGCCATGGCCGGCCTGCTCTGCGCCGCCGTGGCAGGCGTGTGCTTCGTCGGCTTTGCCATCACCGCCGTCCACACCCTCACCCGACACCGGAACACGGAGCAGCCATGACCGAACCCGACACCCACGAAGGCAACGACCAGGCCGGCGCCCTCACCACACACCGCGGGCTCCTCGAGGACTGTCCCGCGCCCGAGTGCCAGGACCGCAACGCCGAGCAGCAGGACACCACCTGCCACTGTCCTAACGCGGACGACCAGTACGTCCTGGAGATCGACGCCAGCAGCATCTACCTCACCCACGCGGCCTGCGGTAAGCCGGTCGGCGACTGGGCTACCGACGCCCTCCAGCTTCCTAAGACCCCGGTCACCCTGAAGTGGACCGAGGACAAGGACAACTGGACCGGGGAGGTCGAAGACGCTTGGGCCGACCTCACCGTCAATGGCGTCCAGCAGCCCGCAGACCAGACCGCGCTCCGCGACCGCATCGCCGACACCCTCGCCACCGCCGACGGCTGGAAGTGGGCTCCTGGCTTCAAGGAGTTCAGCCCGACCTGGCGCGGCTACCAGGAGCGCGCCGACGCGGTCCTGGCCGTGATGCCCGCGACCGGCCGGGCCACCACACTGAACGAAGCCGCCGACAAGGCCGAGGACGTGGCGATCCGGCTGCGTGACGAGCACGACATCGGCGCGGCCACGGGCGCCTACGAGGTGATGACCGAGCTGCGTCGTCTGGCTGGCGAGGCTCAGGATCAGAGCGGTCCGGAACCGTGCTCGGCGTGCCGGTACGTGCCGTGCGAGACGTGCCCGCACAAGGCGCGGCAGGATCCGACACTGGCCAGCGATGACCCCGCGCGCATCGACCGGATACGACCCGAGTTCACCGAGCACGCCAGCATCGAATCCATCGATGCCCAACTGAAGCGGGCCCGCGCGCAGGAACGCCGGTGGCATCTGCGGACCGAGTGGCTGGTCAGCCTGCGAGACAACCGGATCGCGCAGAAGGAGCGCGGCGAGTGGCCCGCCGCCGTCGAGTCTGCTGCCGGGACGCAGCCGGAGGAGGCCGACGATGACCGCGTCGTCGCCTACCGATCTGCCCTTCCCGGCGCCCTCTCCGTGTACTGCACCCGCCACACCGACGAACTCGGCGCTTTCACGCCGCTCCGCTCGGACGACCTGCCCGACGGCGGCATGTGCGCCCAGTGCGGCGCCGACGTCCTGATCCCGCAGCAGCCGAAGGAGGCC
This sequence comes from Streptomyces sp. NPDC090499, assembly GCF_044769305.1. Taxonomy (NCBI): domain Bacteria; kingdom Bacillati; phylum Actinomycetota; class Actinomycetes; order Kitasatosporales; family Streptomycetaceae; genus Streptomyces; species Streptomyces sp. NPDC090499. Next base: position 70,839 of record NZ_JBIVXP010000030.1, on the reverse strand, counting down.
TGACCGATGCCCACCACGACCGGCGGAGGCTTCACCGGGATCAGCCTCGCAGGCCGCTGGGAATGCGGGAACTGCGGCGCGACCGGCGACGGCTGGTACGACGAGGACAACGGCCTCACCCTGCACGACGAGAACGGTCAGCCGATGCACCCCGACGACCACGTCTGCGGGGAGGACTGACCGTGTCCGACCTCCTGCCCGAGGCCCTCGCCGACTACCTGATCAAGCGGGACAACCAGCGCGCCCAACGCGTCCAGGAGTTCCTTACCAAACTCACCCCACGCGAACGTGGCCTGGTCCACGACGCCGCCGTCATGGGCTTCTTCCAAGGCCTGCAACGCGATCGAGACGACAGCATGCCGAAGGACGCGCAGACCGTGGCCCTGGTCATCGACGCCTGCTTCGCGTACGAGGACCTGTACCCGCACGTCAACGCCGACCTCGCACCCCACCCCGCGACCAGCACCTACACCGTCGAAACCCCACGCCACGAAGACTGGGGACGGTGGAGCCCCGTCATGGACGACACCGACTGGGCCCGCGAACGCTGGCAGACGGCGATCGAGCACTCGCCCGGACGCCGGTTCCGGATGGTCCGCGCGGACACCGTGTACACCGTCACCGCCGAACACAACCCCAACGAGGAGACGTGATGCCGAAGCGAATCCAGCGCAAGCGCACCCGGGGATGGCGCAAGCCCGAAGGGACCGTCTCCGTTGCCCGACCCACCCGCTTCGGCAACCCGTTCATGCTGGCCCCGGCAGCATCCCGACGCGGCGGCGACCTGGACATGTGGGCCGTCGAATACAAGGGCCGCAAACTCAGCCGCTTCGACGACATCGCCCGCGCGCGCTGACGCCGTCGACCGGTACGCCCGGTGGATTCGCGAGCCCGAGCAGGCCGACACCCTGCGCCTGTTCCGGGCGCTGCTCGCTGGCCGCGACCTCATGTGCTGGTGCCCGCTCGATCAGGCCTGCCACGCGGACGTGCTTCTGGAGCTGGTCAACACCCCCGAGGCCACCGAGTGACCGGCCCCGACGACCCGGCCTGGCGGTGGGAGTTCCGGTGCGAGGACTTCGTGTACGCCCGCCTCGCCGACGCCCAGACCGCAGCCGAACACCTCCCGCCCGGACCCGCCCGCGACACCGAACTCAACCGCGTCGACACCCTCTACCTGATCGCCAACGAGCACAACATCTGGATCGACGCCCGCGGCCGCTCCCACGCCGTCTGCATCACCTGCCCCGGCGCCGCCGGCGTCCCCTGCACCACCATGCGCGGCCTCGCCCGCCTCTGGCGCACCCACCCCCGCTACCAGCCAGCGTGGAACGAGACCATCGACAACCCGCGAGCCCGGGTCAACACGTACGAGGACTACAAGCGGCGCACCACCATCTACCAGGAACGCAAGGCCGAACTGGACGCCTTCTACGCCCGGTTCGACCTCGAGGAAGCCGACGGCGGCGAACGCTGGCGGTGCAAGGCCTGTGGCGCCCACGGAGAGACGTGGAAGCGGATCCTCGGCGCCTACGACTACCCGCACGCCATCGGCACCGCCAACCTCCGACACCCCACCTGCACACCTGTTCCCGAAAGGACGACTACGTGAGGGCCCTGACCGTCAAGCAGCCGTGGGCCGCGGCCATCGCCCACGGGCCGAAGCGGATCGAGAACCGCAGCAAGCCCATCCCGCCCGCGCACCTCGGCAGCACGATCCTCATCCACGCCGGCGCCGCCGAAGACGAGAACGCGCTCCCCGCCGACATGGTCCACGCCTGGCCACGGCACTTCTCAGCGATCATCGCCGTCGCCACCCTTGCGTCCTGCCATGAGGCGACCAAGCCGCGCTGCTGCGCGCCGTGGGGATTCCCCGCGACGTGGCACTGGGTCCTTGAGGACGTCCACGCCCTGCCTCATCCGCCGCGGCCGGTACGCGGCCAGCTCGAGCTGTGGACCGTCGACGACGACGTCCTGGCCGCCGTGGAGCGGAACTGCCACGACCTGCCCTACGAGCACGCCCGCCGCATCATCGCCGCCCTCGACACCCAGGAGCCCACCCGGTGACCGTCACCCACCACCCCGAGCCGATCGTCGACGAGCACTGGCAAGGTGAAGAACTCGCCCGCGACGACACCCACCGCTACGTGTGGATCTGGCAAGGCTTCAACATCCGTCTCATCGCCATCCCCCACGGCGAAGCCGGCCAGTGGGGCTACGACTGGGCCTGGTGCTACCCCCGCGACCCGGAGGCCGTGCGGGAAGCGGTCGACGAGTGGGATCCGGACATCGAGGACGAGCCGTCCGGCTGGCACAAGCGGCCCACCTACGACAAGGTCCGCCGCGCGCCGCGCCGTGACGAGGCCCCCAGCTACAACCGGCCGCGCTGCCTGCATGGCTGCTACCTGCACGACGGCTGCCGCACCATCAACTGCCCGGACCTGGAGAGGACCAGCGCATGACCGACAAGATCATCACAGGGAATGAACTCATCGGCAGCGACTTCACCGTCAGCGCAGCCCAGGTCGAGGCCCACACGATCAGCATCTCGTTCAACGGGCGCCCGATGATCACCATCCACAACAACGGAACCCTGGAGTTCGGCCCCGACTACACGCCGGACGAGGCAGCACGCCAGTTCTGGGAGGCCGTGCAGCGCCTCCGGCCGGATCCGATGACCCGCGAGTTCGGTGCCCCGCTGAAGGCCCGTATCAACGCCGAACTGGCCGCCGGCGAGCGCGCGCAGAAGCAGGTCAAGCGCCTGGATCAGATGGCGGCCGCCTGGGCTGAGCGGCTCCCGGAGACCATCAACCGTGACACGGTGGTCAAGGCTGTGCATCAGGTGACGCGGACTGGGGAGGCCTGAGTGGGGGCGTTGAATCTCGTCACCGACCAGGGGCCGCGCCCTTACCCGGCGTGGAAGACCAAGGGCGGCGGAGGTGGAGGCGAGTCCTTCGCCGAGCTAGCCCACCAGATCTACCAGGACGACCGAGCCGACGCCGACTCCCGCCGCCTCCTCCTCGCGTTCGCCTACGTCATCACCACTAGGGACTTCGATACCCCGAAGGAGATGTGGCGGCAGATCCGCAAGGCTCTCGGCAGAGACGACCGACACCGCTACACCGATCCGGTGCGCACCCTGATCGAGCACGACCGCCCCCGCTACGTTCCCCCGGACGAACGCCCCGGCGGCTACGACCCGTCCACACGGCGCTGCGACGGTCCACGGCTCCGCCCGTACAAGGAACGCCCCTACAAGGCGGAGCAGATGAGCCTGCTCGCCCGGGTTGAGCAGAACAAGCGAGACGCCGAGGACTTCCGTAACACCGACAACGTGTGCGGCGCCCCTGGCAAGCACCGCGTCCTGGAAAAGCAGCCCAGCACCGGCTGGTACCGCTACCACTGGTTCTGCCCCCGCCACCGCGACCATGCCGTACGCGTACAGGAACAGGTGAAGGCGCAGAACGCGGGCGCCCCGGAGCCGATACCCAACGCTGGCGGTCTGCTGCCCTGCTACTTCGAGGCGGACTGGGTGCGCCTGTACCGGCACTACACCTGGGACAGTTGGGAGCCGCCCGTGTACGGCGTCCGGGCCGACGACTGGCCCATCCCGGGTAAGCAGCCCGTCCCGCAGCGGGCCCGGCTCAGCCTGGTCATCGGCGGCGCGGAGACGGAGCAGGAGTGACCGATCCGGCGGTGTACGCGCGCCTGGACGGGTTACAGGCGGCCCTGTCCCGGCCCACCCCAGCCCCGTTGGACGGGCAGGAGGTCATCGACCTGGACGACCCGGAGGATGCAGCTGAGGAGGCTACTCAGCCGCCTCTGTGGTGACCGCGCTGGTCACTGGCAGGGTGTCGCTGTCGTCGACGAGCCGGTCCGGGGACAACGCATACTGGTAGATCAACTCGTTCAACGTCCGCACCCCCCACAGGGCTTTCAGGGAGGCGATCGTCTCCTCCAGTTTCCGCTTCGACACCCCCACCTTCTTCGCCGTCGACGACTGCGGGACACCGGCGCACAGCATCCGCATCACCTCCCGCTCCTCCCGGCTCGTCCGCACCCCGTCCGGGCGTACCGTTCCAGCGCTACGGGCCTGGCTGCGGCGGGACGGCCGCACCTCACCCGTCCACGGCTGAGCACGCCGCCACGTCGCGTCGAACACCGCGGCAAGCACGGACACGGCCGCAGGATCAGTGATCAGCCACGCCGAGTGCGGCGGGGAGTCGTCGACGATGTGGTCGGAGGTGAACGCCACCTCCCGATCCACAATGATCATCCGTTCGAAGTCGCCGACCAGCGTCCGGTACTGGGCAGGCCGGCCACCAGCCCGCGTAGACATCGTCCGCGCGTACTCGGCGGTCACCGGATGGTCCCGGACCGTGTCCCGGTAGATGGTCCGCAACACCACCCCGCGGTCCAACGCTGCACGGTCCCGGGTGACAGCGTCCTCGAGGACCTCCCGTTTCCGGGGGCCGCCGGGCTGCGCGGCGAGGATCTCCCGGCGGGCATCACCCACCACATCCCGCAGCCGTGCGTTCACCTCGGCCTGATCGGCCAGGTACACGCTCGCCTCGGAAGCCCTCAGCTGGACCTGCCGGTACTCGCGGATCAGGTCCCGGGACAGGTCCGGCATGGTCGCGACCAGCTCTATGTGGCGGAGTGCCGCGGCGAGTTCCTGGGTGACCAGTGTCCGGATGGCCTGCTGGGGGTCGCGGGCTATCGGGGTTTCCTCGTCGCTGATCAGCCCCCAGGCCTGCAATTCCTGACGGGCATTCGGATCCGCGGCTTGGAGTGTGTCGACAAGTTCCCATTCTTGTCCGGCGATTGCCCCATACAACCGGGTTGCTTGTTCGGACAAATGCCCGGCACGTCTGTCACCCTCACCAAAAACCATGGCCAACGCTTTCCCCCGAGATCGCACCCTAGATCATCTGCGGGTTTCCGCACCGCGACCACCCGCACACCCAAACGATTGATACCGCAACGAGCCTACGGCACATTCATTCCCGGGCGTCCCCCGACGCTCGTACACCAGGTCCTCCCCCACGCCACACACGTCTAACTGCCAGGAACACGGTTTGGCACAGGGGAAATCGCAGCGGACCCAGTACACGAGAATCGGGCCAGACGCCCCATTTTCATGCCCGAACACAAACGGAAGAAAGGACCCACCCTGTGAAGAAACGAATCACACGCACCCTGATCGCCCTCACCATCGCCGCTCTCGCCACCACCGGCACCTTCCTCGCCACCGACCTGACACCCGTCACCTACGCCGACACCGGCTGGGGCGCCCCCGCCACCACCGTCCCGGCCGACACCGGCTGGGGCACGACGCCCACCGACACCACCCCTGTCGTACAGGGCGACACCGGCTGGGGCTGACCCCCACCATGTGAGCAGCCCGGCAGCCGTGCCCCCAGCACGCTGCCGGGCCCAAGCCTGCCCAGTCTGAGCGCTGGGAACACGGCGGGGAAACGTGTCCAGACTGAATGGCATGCCCGCACACAAACCCGCACGAATCCGCCGCACCCTCGCAGCCGTCATCGCAGGCCTGCTCACCGTCGCCGCGCTGCTCCTCGCCTCCAGCACCGACGCCCACGGCGCCACCACCACACCCGTCTACTCGGGCACCGGGTGGAAGGCGGAGACCGGCGCCGGCATCTACAGCCTGTCCCCCGACCCGTACGTCGTGGTCTTCGCCAACGCGACCGCCCGCACCAAGCTACGCAGCTACTTCACCGGGCCCGCCGCCCAGGTCACCACCACCGTCGGCGTGCCCATCACCGTGTCCACCACCCTCGACACCACACCCATCACCACCTGCCCCACCCGGCACCGCATCATCGTCCACTACACCTACCGGCCCATGGGCACCAAGGGCATGTCCCAGACCAGACCCTGCCACAGCACCGCCGACGGCTCCGCATGGAGCGCGCACATCTCCCTCGACACCGAATACTGGACCACCAGCGCATGGTTCTCGACGAACCCGACCGTCAACGACGGCTACCGCAAGGACACCGCCACTCACGAACTCGGGCACGCCCTCGGCCTGGACCACCCGAACACCGACCTGAACAAGAACGGCATCGTGGCGTCCGGGGAGTGCGTCAAGTCGACGGCGGGCCGGGAACCGGTCATGTGCTCAACGAACCGCGGCCCGGCTGCTACGGCGGACGCGGGCCGGTTCACCACCGAGTACGACCTGCCGGGCCTGCGGCAGCTGCACACCAACTACTACCTCCGCCAGACCTGACCGTCGGCGCCGGGAGCGCTGTCAGTGGGACGTGCCATGCTGGACCCCAGGCCCGTTTTCCTCGCGTGAGCGAGTCCGACGGCACGTGACTGCCATGGCTGACACTGGGATCGGACATATCACCGAGGCGGGGCCCCTGCTCGCCGACGGCGTCACGGCCAACGGAGGACAGTCCCGCCACCTACGGGTGCAGACGGGCCAGGGGCCCACAGACTGCCGCCCGCCTCGCATCCCCCGTCGAGGCGGGCGGTTTTAGCTGTGGGCACAACGAAAGCGGCCCACCGGTCCGTCAAGGACCAGCGGGCCGCTACGGGTGCCCCCCAGGGACGCTCACCGTACGCCTCACCCCCGATACGGCGGCAAGACCCCAGCCACCCTGCGCCGCAACACCGCCGCACGCCGCACACTCCACCCAGACGGCGCCGCCACCAGCGCAGCCACCAACCGGTCCGCCCCCAACACCCACACCGGCCCATCCCAGCCGGCCACCCGCGCGTCCAGCACACCACCAGCAACCGGTGAGCCGTGGACGACCAGCATCGGCCACACCGCACCCGCATGCAGTCCCAGCAGCCGGCCTACCGTGCCCGTGTACCGGGCCACCTTCTCCACCTCGCCGTGCCGGTCCTCGCTGCCGCAGTGCACCCTCCCGGCCAGCAGATCCGTCGACCACGACCTGTGCCACGCCTTCGTGTCCAGGACTACTACCGCCGTCCCGCACGGGGAGACGAGGACGTGATCGATGTTGGCGCGGCCGTGGCCCGGTAAGCGTCGGTCGTGAAGGATCCGCCATCCCCGCCATCGCAGCCCGTGCAGCAGCCGGGCGGTGGCTCGTTCCGCGTCTGCGCCGCGCTGCCAGCGGGCCGCTACAGCGTCCGCGCGGGCCGCCTCCGGGCTGGTGCCGGTCAGGGCTGTGATACGTCGCCACACGCCCCGCCGTGCCCGCGCGCGTATGGCGCGGGCCTCCGCGGCCGCCGACCGGCCTGCCGCGCTCACCGGCGCCCCTCCGTCTGCTCCAGCCAGGCGCCCATCGCCTCGTACATGCCACGCACTTGCTCCCGGGCCAGGACGACGTCCTCCCGGCCCAGTGACAGCCGCATCCACGGCCACGGCGCCCCGTCCTCCGGCCGGTCATCCCGCCCGTCCCGGGTGATGTGCGACGGCACCTCCGCCAACTGCACTACACACCCCGTATCCCGCGGGTCGTCCTCGTGCGGCAGGACGTGCGAGCCCTCGTACCGGTAGGGCGGGTTGTCCTCGAGGTCGAAGATGGTTGCCCAGATACTCACTGATCCTCACCGTCCTCCGGGAGATACCCGTCGGTGTCCAGGCCCAACTCGGCGCGGATACGGCCCATGCGCTCCCGGTTGTCCAGGCAGCATTCGCACAGCATCCGCACCTCGGTACGGATCCGATCCAGCTTCGCCCGCAGCGCGCCCGGGTCGTCGTCCTCCGGCCGGTAGCCGGGGGCCAGCATCCGCTCGTACTTCGGCTGATACTCCAGACACGACGAGCACGTCACCTCCGTGCCCTCCGGAAGCGGGCCCTGCATCATGGACTCCCCACAGATCCCCGGCCCGGTCGCCCACTCGTCGAACGCGGACAACCACTCGTACACGGCCAGGTGCACGCCGTCCGGGTTGTCGGAGATAACCGTGGCCCGCACGGGCCTGAGGTAGCGCCGGGTCTTGTCCAGTTCGGTCATGCTGCCTTCCTGGTCTTGGAGGTTCGGGGTCGTGCGTGGGCGCGTCGTAGCCGGCCGCGGCGGGCCCGGGCCACGAGTGCTTCGATGAGCAGTGCGGTGAGGACGAAGATGGCCACGCACGAGAACAGGCCGGCCACGGTGAACGTGCGCGTACCCGTGGCACGCAGCCACACGTACGCGGTGACGAGCGCGATACCGGCGACAAGGGCGCACTGCGCGAGGACAACCCTGCTCACGATGCCGCCCACAGAGGCGAGTCATCGGCTGCGGCACGCCACGACGCCCGAGACGACAAATGCCACACCCGGTCGTCGGTCGGGCACCGGTAGGCACGCGCCTCGTGCCGTCTCTGTTCGCCGCGCAAGGACCGTGCGATGCGTGTGCCCAGGAGACCGTCCTCGGCGTGCTTCCTGGTCGTGTACCGGACCTTCCGACCGCCGCCCCCGGATCGGCACTGGCACTTCGTGGGCACGTACCGGCCCGCCTGCAGAGTGTGGGTACGTGCGAACGCGGCGAGGGTGGTCTTGTTCAGGGCCCGCCATCCCGCAGGGGTTACGCCCGGCGGGTTGAGGGCGTACAGCTGGACGCGTCCAGAGGTACAGCGGGCTGCCGTCCCCGACGTGATCATGATGGTGGCGCCGGACGGGTGGAAGGCTTCCAGGCGGGCCCGGTCGGGGGCGTGGGTGATGGTGACCTGCCATCCGAGTGCGCTGAGGGTGGGTTCCCAGTGGGCTATCCGTTCGGCCGGGTTGGGTGTCGTGGTGGCTGGTTGGGTGACGGTTTCAGGCATGGGTGTCCCAAGGGGGTGGGTGGGTTTTCGGGGAAGGTGGCAGGCTGATCGTTCTTGCCCGCCCGTACAGATGTCTAAGATGTCCGTTTCCGGGAGTGGTGTGGGGCGTTCGGTACCCCGCGGCTGTGCACTGCCGGCTCCGCGGTACCGGCCAGCAGGTCGTCCGCGGCACGTAGCAGCACCGACCTCAACGGACCCGCCGTCTCAGGAAGCCGGCCCACCAGGTCACGCAACCGGTCCCCCACCATGGAGTTCGCGCGCACAGCACGGTCGCGTTGCGTCCGCGCCTCCGACAGAGCGTTCTGCAGACCACCAGCAGACCGACGCGCCTGATCCAGCGACGCCACCAGAGCACGCAACTCCAGCGCCTCATCCACCGACAGACTCTGGGACTCGGCAACCGTCAGGAGTTCACCGATCCGGCCAGACGTCGACTTCACCGTTACCGCGCGCGGACGCAGCGACGGCGACAGCGCGATGAGCCGCATGTCGATGGCTATCGCTACCGCATGCGTACGGTCCTCCGCCCCCAGCTTCGGCTTCAACGCCTTCCAGTAGCCCAGCACCGTGTTCCGGCTGAGGCCCATCTGCTCGGCGATCGCCTGATCGGTGTTGCCGTGTGCTGCCAACTGGAGGACGCGCACGTGTACGTCCGTCAGAGATGCGACGGGCCCGCCATCGACAGACGACGGGCCCACCTGAACAGGAGCAGTCACGCTCCACCCCCATACGGCTGCAGGACGGCGCTGCCGGGCACGTACAGCGGATGCCGGGGCTGCCCGGTCGACGTCGTCCCCAGGCACGCCACCGGGACGCCCTGGGCGCCCAGGGACGCCGCCACGGCGGTCCCGCGCCCGTGCTCGGCACCGCCGGCACCCCACGCCGCGACGACACGGCCACCGGTACGGACGGCCTGCCGTATGAACGCGTCGTTGTACCGGCCCACCGGATCCGCGTGATGCCGCAGGGCCCGCGGGTCGGTGGAGCGCAACGCGAACAGGTTGACGACGACGATCCCGCCAGCGCCCTCACGCTGCGCGAAGGACAGGCAGCGGCGGATCGTCGGGTCCTCCACGAACGCGTCCGCCGTGCTGGGGTTGAGCATCACCCACACCAGCGGAGCCTTGGCCGGGTCCCAGATGCGGGTGAGCAGGTACCGGTAGGTGCGACCAGCGTCGAACACGGCGGCCGCGGTCCCGCCTGCGAGGTCTTCCCGCTGGTCGACGGTGACGTCCAGGTCCATGTCGGCGGGCATCATCTCGAGAACGGTCACTGCGTCCTCCCGGGGTCGACTTCCGGGTGGGTGAAACGGACCGGCTTGCCCAGGGCACGCGCGTATCGGATCTCCGCTGTGGTGGAGGACCCGATGTAGTCGCCGACGACCAGAACCTCGTCGGCGAGCCTGATCTTCGCCCGGTGCAACTGGTCCAGACTCCCCTTCAGCCGCTCGGCCTCCAGCGGGTCGTCCCAGCGCGGGTGCGGCTCCTTCATGTTGCAGCCGGGCGCCAGCACGATCTTCCCGTCCGCGGTCTCCAGCAGGTTGGCCTCCGCCATCTCCTGCATGAACCGGGTGGATCCGCAGATCACCACGATGGTGGGAATCCACTCCGGGGATTGCGCGGCAAGGCTGGTGGTCTCGGGTGTGGCGGTCATGCGGTGGTACCTCCCCATGCGGCAGAGTCCTGCTGCGGGACGGGTGCGGCGGCCGGGGCCGGGTCGGGTGCCTCCTCGTGGAGGATCGTGTTGACGCGCGTGGCCGCGCGCTTCAGCCGGTGCACGGCGAAGGCGACGGCCAGCAGGACGGCGGCGGCGATCAGGAAGACGGTCATGCTGTGGTGCCTCCTCAGGCGGCAGGCAGGTAGTAGATGTGCACGGCCTGGTCCTCGTCCGGGCTGACGTCCTCGCGGAAGATCCATGGGTACTCAGCGTCCTCCGGCATCCACTCGAACACCGCCCACTGGGCCTCAAAGCGGTCCAGGCCCAGGTAGTCGACATCGAGGTCGGTCTCCTCAGCCCAGGCGACAGCGGCAGCCCGGGCCTTCGCCAGGTCGTCCGTGATGACGATGAGTGCCTCGCCGTCCTCCCCGATCGCGGCCAGGAGCACTCCGGCCTTCAGGTAGAAGCCGTTGCTGTCCGACTCGGCCGGGATAAACCGACCCATCGGGAGCTCCGGGACAGGCCCGATCTCGTTCAGGTAGTGCAGGCCTTCGTAGTTCGGTCGCATGTGCAGGTTGCAGCGAGTGCCGTCCAGCCGGATCAGCAGGACCGCACTGGGCTGGTCGGTGTCGATGCCAGTGATGACGCCGGGGTAGCTGGGCGTCTTGGGCAGGTCCCGGTATCGGGTGTAGAGGATGCGCCGTCCGACCTGGGCCTTCGGGTACGCGGCGGGCGTGGTGGTCATGAGCGGGTGGTCTCCTTGCTGCGTCGGGTGAACGGGAGTCGGTCGGAGGCGCGGCTGAGCAGGTTCCGGCGGCGCACAGCCCGCGTGTCGGCCGACACCGTCTCAGGGCTGTCGGGGTGCCACAGTTCGATCCACACCCCGTACTTCCGCCACACGCACGCCGTCCGCCCCGGGACGCTGTAGTCGAACTGCGGACGCTGGTCCCCGGGCTGCCCGAGCATCACGTAGGAGTCCGCGGTGAACAGGCGCAACGCGTGCGCGACATCGGGGCCGGTGATCTGGGCGCTGAGGGTGGGGCTGCCGTCCGGGCTGATACCGGTCTGCCAGCCCGTGGTCCTCTCGGTGAGGTTCCGGTCCTGGGTGAACGTGGCCCACGCCTTCTGCGCGTGCTCCTGCGCGTAGCCGAGGGCCTTGGACGGGTTGATGCTGGTCGTGGTCATACGCGGGTTCTCCTGGGGCAGGGGCGGTCAGGTGGCCTTGTAGAGGGACTTGCTGTACTGCTCGGAGCCGGCCGCGACGAAGCCCTTGCCGGAGGGGACTGGGCCAGAGGGAGGGGGCAGAGGCTGCAACGCCTGACGCTTCAACATGGCGTTGTAAGAAGCCGTGTATGCGCGCTGGCACGCCTTGCACAGGCGCTTGCCGCTACGCCGGATGATCGTGTTCTCCGCGTCGAACGCGTGCCCTCGCTTGCAATGGGTCGCCCGAGCCGCCTTCGCCGATACCCCCTCACCTCTGATGACGTTCACCCGGTGCGTTACCGGTTCAAGGTGCTCAGGGTTCACACAGGCCCGGTTTCTGCACAGGTGATCGATTACCAACCCGTCCGGTATTGCGCTCACCAGCAGCTCGTAGGCAACTCGATGGGCCCGCACGTTCCGACCACCAACGCGTCCGCCACTCCGAAACTGGCCGTACCCGTCAGCCCTCAGGGAAGCGGTCCACACCCAGCACCTACCAGGCGCTTCGCGTCGAAGAGAGATAGGACCGCTGCGATTCACCTTGGTCCAGAACCGGTCTTCCGCGGATGCTGTCAGCATGCGTTCTCCGTCTCGATTCGAACGGTGTATTGCGACGGCAGATACCTGGCGTACGAGTGTTCTTCGGCATGCCGAGCAGCTACCTCGGTCCTCAGCCGGGCAACCTCCTGGGCTACCTGATCCGGTGACACCTCGATTCGATAACCCTCGGTGACGGCGTCATAGCCATTGGGGTCGACGAGGCGGAGAGTCAGCACGGCAGCACCTGGGTCCCGAACACCACGTAGGCGATACCGCCGAGCAGCAGGTCACCGGTCATACGGGCCGCGTCGGCGATCCAGTCGAGCCGCTGGTCCTGGATTTCGGCCTCCCACTCCAGGATCGGGACCTGGCTGAGGAGGGTGCCGAGCTTGCCGTGGGTGTTGGTGCGGTGTTCCAGGCTGTAGAACCGGTCGGCCTTGATCTGCTCGGTCAGGTCGGCGATGTCGGCGTTGAGGGCGGCGAGTTCGGCCTGGTAGTCACGGTCGACCGCGGTGGTGGTGATGATCGGCATGGGTGTCCCCCGTGTATGGATTGGTGGGGTTCAACACTCCACACCATATCGCCCTAAGCATTGTCACGCAATGCTCGTGCGCGGGCATGAGAAAGGGGCCCAGTCCGAAGACCAGACCCCTGAACCGCCCGCACCGGGTCAGAACGGTGGCGGCTCCTCCCCCCACCCACCAGCCTGCTGACCGGACGCCGGCGACGCACCCCACGGATCGTCCAACCCCTCCCGCGACGACGCCTGACGAGCCTGCGCGAACTCCTGCCGGCCCTGCCCCGTGCCGCTCGTCTTCGACACCTTCGCCGTCGCCGACCGCAGCGACACCCCAACCTCTTCGGCTTCCATCTCGTACACGGTGCGCTTCACACCCTGCTTGTCCTCGTAGGACCGCTGCGACAGCCGACCCTGCACAATCACCCGCATCCCGCGGGTCAGGGTCTCCCCGCAGTTCTCTCCCTGCTGCCGCCACACCGACACCGGCAGGTACAGCGTCTGGCCGTCCTCCCACGCCTGCTTCTCTCTGCTGTACACGCGGGGCGTGGACGCCACGGTGAACTTGCAGACGCCAGCTCCGGAAGGCGTGAACCGCAGGGAGACCTGCTCGTCCACCACATTGCCCACCACAGTGATCACGGTCTCGCCGCTCATGCCGCTTCCTCCATCTCGTTCTGTTTCAGGGTTCGTTCACGCGGCACGTACACCCGCCGCCACAGCCGCCGGCCCTCAAGCTGGGCCTGCTCCTTCATCCGCTCCCACTGCCGGGCTGCCGCCGCCGGGGTCATCTCCAACTTGTCCGCGATTTCTGCCGCAGTGTCGTTGGTCCACTCGAACAGGTAGGCCAGGACTTCCTTCCGGTCCTTCGCTCCGAGGATCACCGACTCGCCCATCAGCCAGCGGTCCGCGACGTTCCCGCCTTCCGTCGCCGCCGGCGCCACAGCGTCCGTCAACGGCTGAGCTGTCGGGTCATCGATCGTCTCGTCATCCCAGGCGAGCGGGCCATGCCAGCCGTACCCGGTAGCCCTGGCGCGTCCGTACGACGACGTACCTACGGTCATAGACAGACGCGCGTAGGCCCGCCGGACAGCCTGCTCCAGCGCCATCGTGACCGTCGCCCGCTGCCCGTGCGTCAGCATGCTGATGTACGTGAACGAACACCCCACCTCATCCGAGATGGTCTTCTGACTGTGCCCCATCACCACCAGGGCCTGCAGCCTGCGCACGGTACCGGTGGAGTCCACCAGCGCGGCAGGGTCGGGGACATCACGCAGCGCCAGGAGCTTGTCGGCGGTGCTCTGCCAGATCTCGGGCAGTCGATGGCGCAGAATACGGCGGACCGTGGTCTGGGCCACACCCGCTTCGACGGCTATTCCGGTGATGCTGCGCCCTGCCGCAATCAGTCGCTTCAGGTGGGCGGCCACCGGCCCGGTCGAGGCCATCCCGGAGATTCCACGGCTGCGACGTACATCGTCCTTCTTCCGGCGGAGGCGTGCACCTTCGATGCACACGTCACACAGGCACGCGGGACGGGATTTGCAGCCCAGGCGGCGCGCCATCGTCCCATGTGGGGGAACCGGCCGGCTCATGCCGCCTTCACCCCCTGCGTGGCCCGCTCGGCCTGGAACTGGGTGACGGCCCGCGACAGCGTCGCCCGGGTCACCCGCAGTTTCGGGGCGATGTCCCGCTGCGACATGCCCGCGGCGAGTTGCCGTTCGATCCACGCCTGCCGGTCCAGGCAGCGCTCCATCTGCGACTCCGACGAGCCGCGCAGCGCACGCCGTTCCCGCTCGGACATGCCGCCCCACACTCCGGCCGGCTGCCCCGTGTCGAGCGCCCACTCCAGGCAGGCGTCACGGACCGGGCAGCGCGCGCAGACGGCTTTGGCGGCCTTGGTCTGCTTCTTCCAGCCGTTGGTGTGCGCGGTCGGGAAGAACCGTTCGGCGTCGACGCTGGTGCAGGCGCCTTGGGCGCGCCAGTCGGGGTTCGCGGCGTTCGTTGTGCCGAGGCGGGTGGTGGCGGTCATCGGGTGGCTCCGGTGGGCGGGTTGAGGAGGGCGAGGTGGTCGGGGTGGATCTGGTCGAGGTCGGTGAGGATCAGGACCAGTTGGGAGCCCTTGACGGGCGTGCCGAGTCGGGGGTCTCCGCCGAGGCATCGAGTTGAGTCGTCGTCGGGGAGGACTCCGGCGTCTACGAGGCCGTCGATGGCTGCTTTGGCGGATTGGGCCCAGTTGGCGGGGTCGCGTCGGGTGACGCGGGGGCCGGGGTGGATGACGTAGAAGATGTGGGCGCGTTGCATGGTGGGCATGCCGTCTCGGAGGGCTTGGCGGGCGCTGTAGGCGGCGGCGGCTCGGATGGCGGCTGCGAGGTCGCTTTTGGCGTGCCAGTGCATGCGGCGGGTCTGGTTCTCGTTGAGGAGCTTCATGCCTTCGGGGAGGGCGACCCGCCAGGAAGGCGGCCGCGTGATGCTGCTGTGCTGCGTCTCGCAGGCGGTGATGGTCACGCGTTCACCGCCGGGAACTCGTCGTGCGTGCGGCCGTCCAGCTCGCGGCCGGCGGCCTTCTTGCCGAGGCGGTACATGCCGGTGAGGTGGGCGCGGTCGTGGCCGGCTCGGATGGCTTCGCCGTAGCGGGGGCCGTCGGGGTAGGAGAGGTCGCCGGGCTGGTAGACGGTGCCGTCGTTGGCGACGGTGATGCCGAGGCCGCGGCGGGTGTTGATGAGGCGCCCCTGGTCGTTGAGTGGAGCGTCGACACCCCAGGTGCCCCACTGCTTGAACAGGAACGGGATGTTGGCGGCGGCACACTGGTTGCGGAGGGTTCGGGCCCAGTCGGGGTGCATGGGGCGGGCCTTGGGGCCGGACTCGCCGCCTGCGACGACCCAGTCGAGTCGGGCGCTGGTGGTGGCCTGCCAGCGGCCGGGGACGCCGTAGCGCTGCTTGAGGGCGTCATAGACCATGTCTGGCTGCTGCTTGCTGCCGGCCGCGATGCGGGTGAGGTCGACGGGGCCGAGGAGCGGTTCGGCACTGATCCATCGGACGGCGGCCGGGGTGTCGAGGAGAGCGGGGATGCGCAGGTCGGCCCACTGCTGGTTCTCGACACTCACGCCCAGCCACAGATTCGGCAGCGGCCACACCTCGTCCTGGCGAAGCGTCGCGTCTCGGTCGCGGACGTACATCTCGGTGCGTACGGCGACGACGAAGTTCCGATCGTTCAGGAGGGCTCGCATCCGCGCGTGCCGTTTGGTGAGCAACTGGTACGAGTGCTGCGGGGTGAGCGCCATGACGGCGAACACCTTGGCGATGAACTCGGTCGGGACGTTCTTGTGGAACAGGTCGGACAGGGAGTTCACGAAGACCTTGATGGGCGTCTTCCAGCTCAAGGGCTCGGCGAGACGCTCGTCCAGGAGGTTCACGGTTCCGGACCAGTCGACGCCGGCGTCGGTGCGCTGGGTGGTGCCGGCGAACGCGGCGGCGATCCTCGGGTGCGGGTTGGACTCGCGGATACGGGCGGTTCCGATGGCGTAGCAGGCGTCGCAGCCGGGGCTGACGCGGTCGCAGCCGATGATGGGTGACCAGGTCTTGTCGGCCCATTCGATGCTGGTGTTGGTGGCCATTACTTCTCCGGTGTGGGCAGGTGGAGTTCTTGGGCGAGGTTCTGGCGGATGTCGAGGGCGATGGCGGGGTTGTGGATGAAGCGGGCCACGGTGGCCTTGAGCCCGCGGAGTTCCTGGAGCTCGTTCTCGGCGAGGCGCAGGAGATCGGGGCGATCGCGGAGTTGGGTGGCGAGGTGGTCGACGTAGCCGGGCGTGTGGTCAGCCATCGGCGTGCTCGTATCCGCGGACAGGATGGCCGACTCGCTGGAGGGCTCGGGTGAGTTCGTCGACGTGGACGTCGTCGCCGTCCTTGACCTGGTCGACCCAGTGCTCGATGACGTGCATGACGGCGGCCAGGTTCTCCTCGGCGCGCAGCCGGAACTCGTGGGGGGTGGGCTTGGTGCGTCGCTGCAGGGTGAGGGTGTAGTTGTCGGTCGGGTTGTCGCCGTCGCGGAGGTCCAGGGAGACCTTGGGGGCGGTCTCGTAGGAGATTTCGACGTAGTTGTCGGCGCCGGTGTCGTCGAGGACGGCGCGCATGGAGGCGACGTACAGCTTCAGGTACCAGTGGGCTTCGGCGAGTTCGAGGGTGGCGACGCCGTCCTTGATGGTGAGGGCCTTCATCATGGTGCCGTCGGCGAGGATTTCGGCGGCGAGGTCGCCGAGGCCGTCCATGGCGTGGTTGGCGGCCTTGGTGAAGTCAGGCTTGTGGTTCCACGCGCCGGTGCGGCGCCATTCGGTCCAGGAGGCGGCGAGGGCGTTCTGGATCGCGGTGTGGGCCTGCTTCCAGCGGCGGTCTCGCTGTTCCTGGGTGAGTTCGGTGGTCACGGCTGGGGGTGCTCCTTGGCTGTCTCGTTGTGGGCGGCGCGGGCGGCGAGGCTGGCGGCGATGTCGTGCGCGGACATGGGCTGGGTGTCGGCGGCGGTGGTCCGCGGGGTCTGACTCAGTCGGTCGGCGAGGACGCGGGGGGTGGCGGGGAGTTCGAGGACGGTGGTGCTGACGGTGTCCGGTTCGTCGGGGAGCGGGCGGGCCCAGCTGGGGGTGGTGGTGGTCTTGATGCTGGTTGTGGTGGTGACCTGGATGCCGAGTTCGGCCCATTCGGTGTCGGTGAGGCGGGGCAGGTGGTTGAACTGGGCGTGGGTTTCGGTGCAGCGGTCGGTGTGGAGGCGGGCGGCCATCGCGGTGGAGGGTCGGTCGAGGGTGTAGGTGTGGGTGGCGCCCATGGGGCAGATGGCTTGCCAGGTGAGGGTGCGGGTGGCGAGGACGTAGTGGAGGTGGCTGCCGTCGTGGAGGGGGCGGGTGGCGGTGCCGTTGCGGTGGTCGTGCCAGTCGCGGATGCGTTCGGTGGTGATGCCGGCGAGGCGGGAGGCGATGGTGGCGTGGGCTTGGATGTCGGTCATGAACGGCTTGTCGCGCTGCGGGAGCGGGGCGGCTGCGGTCTTCTTGGCGGCGGGGCGGCGGGTGGCCGGCTTCTTGGCCGGGGCCCTGCGTGCCGGGGTGGTCTTCTTCGCGGCGTCTCGCTGGGCGGGTGTGGTCTTCTTCGCGGTGCGCTGGTTGGTGGCCATGGCGGGCCTCCGTCCTGGTTGGGGCTTGGTGGTGCTCCGTAGTGGGTGTGGGGGGGGTGGGAAGGGCTGGCTGTCAGGTCCTGGCGGGCTGGTCCGTCCAGGCGAGTTCGGTTTCGGCGCCCGCGACGGCGTCCTGCTCCAGGCGGAGTTCGATGACGCGGTCCATGAATCCGAGGGCGTAGGGCAGCGTGGCGTGGTCGGCGGCCATGCCGGCGAGGACGGTCATCTGGTCGTTGGTGCGGGTGCGTGAGGCGTCGTAGGCGTCGGCTCGGCCGCGGCTGTAGTCGGGGTCGTGGGCGAATCCGTTGGTGGCCAGGTCGATGGTCTGGGTGGTCATGGCGTGGGGGCTCCAAACAGGCTGGGTGTGTGGTGCATTTCGGAGAGCCAGCCCAGGACGTTCGGGAGGTTCTGGTCTGGTCCGAATGCGAGGTAGGTGCCGTCAACGGACTCGCAGCCGTAGACCTCGGCGATGCGGAGGCGTTGACGGGAGTTGACGCGGCCCATGTGGACCGTGAGTCCGCGATCGTGGGCTTCTTCGGCGATGCGTTGGGCGGTGGGGCCGATCTTCCATTCGGTGGATCCGGCCAGGAACAGAACGTCGAACTCGTCCCAGGGGATGAGGCCGTTCTCGCATCCGTCCTGTGCGGCGAACGCTGCTGGGATCCCGAGTTGGCGGATCTTGGCGAGCCAGGGCAGGGATTCGGCGAGGGTGCCTTCGGCGTCGAAGGGGACGTCGGGGGCGACTGCCCACAGGCACCGGTCCGGTCCGTAGCGCTGGACGGTGTCGGTAAGCCACTGGTACCAGCGGTCGGCGCCGGGCCAGCCCTTGCCGAACTTGCCGTTGTCGCAGGCGTACAGGGCGCCGTCGGGGATCCGGTTGCCTTGGGCGGGGGTCGTCATGCAGCCGAGAAGTCCGGCGGACATGGCGGCCCTCACCTCAGGCCCGGACGGTGTTCCGAGATACAGCACGGCGGGCCTGCCGAACAGTGAGGACGGCGGCCACGGGCAGCAGGGTCGCCCACGCGAGCTTCCCGACCAACTGGCCGCCGACAGCCGCCGTGGTGATGGGGAACCCGGCCAGCCCCAGGAACAGCAGCGTGTCGACGATCGCGCCGACGGTGTTGGAGGCGAGGACGGCCTTGGCCCAGCCGCGGGTGCGGAGCGGGGTGTAGATGGCCATGTCGGCCAGTTCGGCGATGAGGAACGCGGTGGCGGAGGCGATGGCCAGGGCCGGGCTGGTGGCCCAGGTGAGTAGGGCTCCGGTGGCTATGCCGGCGAGTACCCAGGTGCGGCCGAGGAGGTCCTGGACGACGTCGCGGAGGAGGAGAGCGGCGCCGGCGGCGTAGGTGCCTGCGGTGGTGACGAGGCCGGGGCCGACGTGAACGAGACCGTACCTGCTGGTGAGGTAGTTCGCTCCGGTGATGGCGGCGGCGTACGCGGCTACGGCGGCGAGGCCAGGGCGTCGGCGGGAAGCGGTGGTCATGAAGGTCCCTTTCAGGCGGTAGTGACGGCGTCGGCGTAGTCGGGGTCGATCTGGTCGGTGTCGAGGGCGAGCGCGTACACCGCGATCGGCGCGCCGTGGCCGTGGTCGGTGTCGGTTCGCAGCGTCCACAGGGCGGCCTTGCGCCCGGCGGGTTCGCGGGTGATGTGGCCGCCGAGGGCCATGAACCACAGCTCCAGCTCGGGCAGGCCTGCGGTGAACACCTGGGCTTCGCCGTCGCGGTCGGTGATGCGGCCGTGGGGGAGGCCGTTGTAGTCGGCGGCGACTTCGGCTTTGACGGCTGCGTTGAGTGGCCGGGTGGGGCTCATGCGGGCCTCCGGGTGGGTTGGCGTCCCGGCCGCCGCAGAGGCGGTGTCGTGCTGGGCCGGGAAGTCTGGTGTGTCAGGCGGTTTCGTAGTGCTCGTCGGCGCAGCCCGGGCATTGATGGCGGCCGAGGTTGTAGCTGGGTTCGTCTTCGATGACGTGGGCGTCGGGGTGCTCGGGGTCGAAGATGGCCGGGCAGGTGCAGGAGCAGGCGCACTTGCGGATGTGGGCGCCGTAGGGGATGCGGAGGCCGGCGATGGCGGCGGCGGCGAGCATGAGGGCGAGGTATTCGCCGTTGTCGCGGTTGCCGTCGGCGAGTTCCATGACGTGGTCGAAGCGCTGCTGGTCGGCCGGGTCGAGACGGTTGTAGTCGGCTTCCGAGCGTGCGAAGGCGTGCGTCATCACGGCCACGGTGGCTCCAGGGTGTGCGGGGTGGGTCAACAGGCCCTGGTGAGGGGGCTGTTCCCTATCAACACCACCACAGTAACCTCATGGGCATTGTCGCGCAATGCTTTGATGGTGGTGGGTGTGAGAAAGCCCCGCTCCCCCGGGCAGGGGGGCGGGGCTGTTGCGTGAGGCGGGTTACTGGCCGGGCTCCGGGTGCCGGCGGGCGTGGGCTTCCAGGAGGTCGCTGTAGGAGACCACGCACGGGCGGCCGCGGCGCTGCGTGGGGAGGCGGTCCTGGTCGGCCCAGCGCTGGAGTTTGCGGACGACCGCCTTCAGGGGCATGCCTGTGAACTCGGGCAGCTGGGTTTCCATGAAGAGGAGCGCGGCCTCGTCGAAGGTGACGGGGTCGGGGATCCCCCGGGCGCCGGTGTCGGGGGTGAGTACTGCTGTGGCCATGCGGGCCTCCCAGGATCGACGGCCGCCATCGTTCGCAGCTCCGGTGACGCCGATACGGGGTGTGGAGAACGTGTTCTCCACTTGTGGTGATGGTGTGTGCGGTGGTGGCTGTTGCTGGGTACGACTCGGTTACCCCGGGTCAGGTTGCACACTCGCGGAGACTTTTTTCGCGGGCCACGTGTTCGAGGGCGAGCCGGCCGAGTGTCCAGGAGCGGCTGATGCCGTTGTTGCCCTTGGCGCAGTGCAGGTTGACGCAGACGGCGCGTTGCCGGTCGGTCTGCCAGTGGAGGCCGACGGTGCGGCAGGCGGGGCACCGGTGGGGGCGTACGACGGAGGCGTCTCCGGCCTGTACGGCGTGTTCGAGGCGGTGCCGGTATTCGAGGACGTCGCGGCGGAACTGGACGTCTTCGGGGGCGTGCTGGGTGTGTTCGCGGGCCCAGTCGTAGACGTCGGCGATGCGCTCCGGGAGGCCGGCGTCGGGGTTCGCGGTCCGGGTGTGCGTCACGATCTCGGTGACGGAGGTCCGGATGTGGTCGGCGACGCGCTCGTTGTAGGGCAGTCCGGGCGATGCTGAGGTCGCGTGGCCGCCGAGGCGGGTGTAGGAGTGGCCTTCGGGCCCGTTGACAGGGTGCCCGCGGAAGTAGGCGTGGAGTTCGGCGAGGCGCCTGGTGGCGCTGTCGGTGGCCGTTTCGCCGGTGTCCGTGTTCCCGTGGCCCATACGTGTCCCCGTCCCCTGACCGGTTTCCGGGGCGCGGGGCATCCGTACAGAGTGTGCAGGGGCGCGCGCCGGAGACCGGATGCTGTTACTCCGGGTGATTCCGGACGCCCCATCATGGCACGAGTGTGGCGTTTGGTGAACGGTTCGTAAGAGATGATCAACAGAGTGTTGCGGAATTTGCCTGTCGGGCAACACCCCAACACGCATGATTGCGTGGCATATTCAGACAAGCCCCGGGGTGTCACGCAGGTGCGCGACCGTCGCCTTCAGGTCATCCAGCTGCTCGGCCGAGATGATGCCCCGCGCCCGGGTCGCCTCCAGCACCCGCTCCATGATGGCCAAAGACACCAGGAACACGGCGGCGGTGTCGTCGTCGGACAGGGTCCGCGGCGGCCGCATGGCGTTGAACGCGGTCTCGACATCGTTGGCGAACAGTTCGAGCGCGGTCTGCCTGCTGCTGTCGCCCGACGGTGTGGAGGGTTCGGGGGGTGTCGTCATCGTCCACCTCCCCTGGGCCGCCTGCAGTGCACCGCCCCTTCGGCGGTGCTTGGTGATATCGATTACGGCCCCGGCGGCCCCGGTGTTCAGGTAGGCGCGTTCGGGGTTGGCCGGCTCTGCTGCGGACATGCAGGGCTCCGCTCTCCGGCAGTGGGAAGGGTCCTCGTACAGCCGCCGTGTCGGCGTCGGCGGCCCAGTCCCGGGTACGGCTGCCAGTCCATGCTCCGGGACCCCTCACTTTGACAGCAATCGGTGTGAGTGGGGATGGCCGGGGTGAGTTTTAATGCGCGCGTGACCTGATTCATCACGCAGATGGCTTGTTCTGCTACCGCAAGTAAGCCTGTGGTGTGGGCGGGGTGAGATGTTCACAGTTTCGGCCGGTGGGCGCGCCCGTCAGGATGACGCGAGTCTAGTCGCGGATCTCGTCACGGGGGAGGGTCGTTCCCTGATTCGGTGCGGGCGGCGGGGTGGTGGCGGGAGGATGCCGGGGGTGGCCGGGCCGCCATGCGGGTCGGGCCGGAGGCCTGGCGGGCTGCGAACCACCCAGTCCCGGTCCGACCCTGGCGGCCGGCCACCCATCCCGTGGGGGGCAGGCGATCCCCAGCCAAGTGGGCGTTGGCGGTTGTGGCCAGGGTGTTCACAGGTGTCTCACACGATCGGGCGATCAAAAACCCGGGCAACCCGACGCGTTATCGACTTTTAGTCAACAACTTTCGGACGTGAAAAATGCCCCGCCCCAGCGCCGCGGTGGGCATGAGGGCGGGGCCAAGAGCAGCCAGGGCTACACCGGTTACCCGGCCGACTGCTTCGTCGCGTGGTAGTCCATGAGGTACTTCATCATCTGACGGAACTGGTCCGCCGGCATCCGCTCGATGAGGAACCCGGCGGCGGCCCGGCCGTCGTCGTACGGGAACTTCCTGCCCACGATGGTCTCCGCCTGGTCTGCACTCTCCTCGGGTGCTGCGGGTTCTCGCGGTTCAGGCACGGGCGCGGCCGGTGTTGCCGGGGCGGTCGCGGTCGCTGGGGGAGCCGCCGTCTGGTTTACCGCGGTAAACCGCTCCGGGACAGGATCCTGTACCGGCACCGACGAAGCCGGGGCCGGGTCCGGCTGGTTTACCGCGGTAAACCGCTCCACCGGCACCGCGGCCGGCCGGGACACCAGAGCAGGCTGAGGCGCCGACTCCTGGGTTCCTGCGGTCTTCCACCGCTCCGCGGCCTCCTTCGCCGCTTTCCGCTTGGCCAGTTCCTCGTCCCACGCCGCCGACTGCACCTCCGCGGGCAGACCGGCGATGTCCCTGGCCACCCGCACGGGCATGTCGCCGCTGCTGACGAGGTCCTGCAGCTCTGCGGTCAGCTTGAGGAGCTTGCGCTGCTGGCTGACCCAGCCCTTCGTCTTGTCGTAGTAGACGGCGACCTGGTCGGCTCCGCCGAGCTCGGTGACCATCGTCTCGATGGCGATGGCCCGCTCGATCGGGTCGAGGTTCTGCCGGTCGTTGTTCTCGGACTGCACCGCGTCCAGGAACGACGCCCGGGACGCGGCGACGTCTTCACGGTGTACGACCTCGAGGACACCGCGGTCGACGAGCTGGGAGGCCCGGTAGCGGCGTTCCCCGTTGACGATGACGTACGGGCAGGCGCCCACGTTGTCGGCCTCGGCCGGCCACAGCTTCAGATAGGCGGCCCGGGACACGACGACCGCGGGCTGCAGCTGTTCCTTCTTCAGCTTCTCCCCGAACTCGCGGAGTTCGTCGTCGGTGCCGAAGTTCCGCCGCGGGTTGAAGCGGGTGCAGTGCAGTCTGTCCAGCGGCAGATTCAGAAGGAGTGGCTCGCCGATACCTGGCACGGTTTCAACGCTGTTCCCGGCAAGGGACGCAAGGCTGGTTCGGCGGCCCATCAGTTGCGGCCTCCGTAGCCGAGCTCGAGGGCGAGGCGGTAGAAGTCCTCGCGGGCCTCCATGGCGACCCTGTTCTTGGGGTACTGGGTGACGACCATGCCTTCGGCGGAGGCGCGGGTGTGGAGTTTGTAGCGGCGGATCACGGTGCGGGTGCGGGGCCATCCCTGGGCGTCGATGTAGGCGTTGGTGTCGTCGAGGTCGGCGCGGCCGTCGCGGGGGTCCCAGTTGTTGACGACGACGTGGTAGGTGAGGTTGCGGGGCTTGAGGACCGTCTCGACGGTTCGGGCGGTGGCGTCGAAAACGAGGGGTTCGGGCGGCATGGGAACGACTGCTTCGTGGGCGACGTCCAGTGCTGCGGACAGGAGCGCTTCGTCTTCGATGTTGCCGGGGGTGTCGATGAAGACGTACCGGTAGCCGTCGAGGCCCTCGATGCCGTCGCGGCCCAGGGTGTAGTCGACGACGGCGCCGAGGTTGACGGTGGCGGTGGTCTTGCCGACGCCGCCCTTCTGGTTGCAGACGACGATGACCCGGGTGTCCTTGCCGAGGTTGCGCAGGTTGCCGAGGCTGCTGGGGTCGTCGTGGGCTTGGGCGAAGTCGAAGGGCAGGCCGTCTCCGACGCGGTTGGCCCACCAGACGGCGGATCCTTGTGGGTCGGTTGAGACGACGAGGATGCGTGATTGCATGGATGCTCCGTGTGCTTCCCGAGGGTTCCGGTACTTCGGACGGAGTGCATCCTTCCAGACGGCGCAGGGGACCTTGGTGAGGCGTGCAGG
The DNA here is from genome assembly GCF_044769305.1 of Streptomyces sp. NPDC090499. Lineage (NCBI taxonomy): Bacteria > Bacillati > Actinomycetota > Actinomycetes > Kitasatosporales > Streptomycetaceae > Streptomyces > Streptomyces sp. NPDC090499. The sequence goes on along the minus strand of NZ_JBIVXP010000030.1, from coordinate 46,487 downwards.
ATGTGGTTCTGGTTTACCGCGGTAAACCAGGATCGGTCAGCTGTCGTCTTCGTCGTCCTCCTGGGCGTACGGCTCGCCGTCGGCGTAGGCCGGCTCTCGGAAGAGGACGCCGTGCTGGTACGGGACCGGGCGCGGCCGAGGTGCCTGCTCAACGTGCTGCCGGATGTGGCGGATGGCCCGGTCTACTTGGTCGGGGGTGTGCGTGGGGGGCCCGATGGTGGTGCTGAGGGTGCTGGTGGTCATCGGGTTCCTCCGGCGGGGACGCGGACCGGGTCGGGTTCCGCGGTGACGGTGATGAGGTTGATGCGGATCCACTGGTCGAGCAGGGCGCGTTCCTCGGCCTCTTGGTCGGCGTGCCAGGAGGCCCGGTCCTGGAGTAGGACGTGCTTGTCGGTCTGGTTGCAGCAGACGGTGAAGCCGCTATGGCGTGGGCATTCGCTGTCACCACTGCTGGGGCAGTGGTAGACGTCTGGACAGCAGGTGGCCATGGGCGGCTCCGTTCGTGCGTGGTGATCGCGACTACGGTGCACCAGATCCGGCGGGCTGTTCCCTCCGCTCAGGCGGTGAGGGTGAGGGTGGGGATGCCAGCCGCTTCGGCCCGGCGGCGGCAGTCAGTGACGCCGTGGGAGGCGTGGGGCGGCTTGGCCGCGCACTTTGGTGCGGTGCACGGCATGGCGGCCGCGACAAACAGGAGAGGCTTCTCATCGACCATCTGCTGGTTGCGTCGGTGGCCAGCCTGGGGGCAGAACTCGGTGCCGCGCCGGTTGCGCCGTCGGTGTCCGGGCTGGCATTCGGTGCCGCAGGGCCCGTCCCAATCGGCGGGCCGGCGGCGTCGAGGGATTCCGTTGGTGACCGCCCAGTTGTCGCCGATGGTGTCGGCGCCGTCGGCGCAGCCGTGCATCAACTCGATGCCGGTGTGACCGATCTGGAGGGCGTCGTGCCAGACGAGGAGGAGAGTGCCCTCGAGGAGCCGAACGTCGGTCCATAAGCGGCTGCCGGTCAACCCGATGAGGGCCAGGCCGTTCATGCCACGTCTGGGGTGCGGCGTGGGGCGGGCCCGGTGGCGCGTTCGTGGCGTGCGCGGGCGATGGCGGCCCGCCTGGTCACTTCGGCTGAGTTGGCCTGCTGGGCGGCGAGGCGGCCGGCTTCCCAGACAGCGTCGCGGTGTTCGTCCTCGGGCTGCCGGTTGGCGCGGAGTGCAGCCTCCTGCCGGCGTATTGCCGCGGCCAGGTAGGGGTCGGCGGTTGCGGGTTCCGGGCGGTGGGTGAGCGCGGCCTCGAGGGTGGCCCGGTAGCCGGGTGCTGCGGTCTCCCGGGTCTTCACCGGGGCGTCCTCGGCATCCCGCCCGGACGGCGCCGCTGGGGTCGGATCGGCTGGTCGGGCGGTAGTGCCGGCGGCCAGGATCTTCAGCGCGCGAACCGACCGGCCCGCAGCGGTCTGCTGGATCCTGCCGAGGATCTGCTGATGGTGGAGGCGGAGTTGGGTGGCGTACGCCGGGGAGGCGGGCCGCAGGTGCAGGATGCCGGTGTCGTGTTCGAAGCGGACGACGGCGACCTTGTCGGCGAGCTCGGGGGCGATCGTGGGCCACTGGTCGAGAATGCTGCCGCCTTGCTCGGGTGGCTGCCAGCCGTGTTCGGTCATCATCCGGCCGATGGCTGTTCCGAGGCCCATGGGGTCGCCGAGCCGGTGACGGCTGCTGGTGCGTGGAGTGGTGGTGCGCTGTTTCTGCTGGGGCTGTGCGGGCCGGTTCTTGGCGGCGGCGCGGGCTGCGGCGAGGGCGGCGCGGGCGAGATCGACACCGGAGGTGGGCTGGGTCATGGTCAGTCCCTCCACCAACGCAGGTCGGTGATCTCCTCGAGGTCGGGGTCTTCGGCGTTGAGGTGGGCGCTGTAGCGGTTGACGGCGTCGGCTGCGTGTTCCCGCTCGGGCGTGGTCATGTTCTTCGTGAGCCACCGCCAGTTGCCGTGGAGCCAGACGGAGTGCCAGGCGGCGTCTCCGGGGAGCGGTTGTCCGCCGGTGATGGCGTCGATGACGGTGAGGGTGTCGCGGGCCTGCTCGATGGCCTGGACGCGGCTGGAGCCGGCGATGGTCATGTCGCAGAGGCGGCGTACTTCGGCGACCGCGGCTTGTGCGGTGACTGCTTCCGCGTGGGCGCGGGCTGCCTGGGCTCGCGCGGCTGCCGTGTCTGCCTTCTGCCGGTGCAGCAGGGCTTCCATCTCTGCGCGTTCGGCGTCGGTGCGGTGGGCGTGCTGGCGGGCCAGCCGGAGGTGGGCTTTCGTCTGGGCGAGTTCGTCGCGGGGCATCGGGGTCTCCTCAGAAGGCGGGGGCGAGGTGGTTGCGGCGGGCGTGGATGGCCTCGAGGGCGAGGGTCTGGTCGACGAGCCGGTTGGTGTACAGGCGGCGGGTGAATTCCTCGCCGGCCAGCTCCAGCGAGGAGAAAATCAGGCCCGGGTCGGCCATGGCGTCCAGGCGCATCTGCACGATCTCGTCGCGGGTGAGGTCCTCGAGGGACAGTGCGGTATCGGTGTCGGCCGCGGTCTCGGTGGGCGGGGCGAGACGCTGCCGGATGATCGCGAACGCTTCGTCGATGGCCTTGCGGGCGGTGATGCTGCGCGGGCCCTGGCCGAGGTCGGTGAAGTCGGTTTCGTTGTGGCGGTCCTGGGCGGCGCGCCGGGAGTCCTGCCAGTCCTCCACGAGCACGCGGCGGCGGGCGGGGGTGGTGTACAGCAGGTGGCAGGAGGCGAGGCGGGAGGCGAGGAGCCCGGACGGCCGGAACGCGCCCCGGGCGGGGACGGGGAGGCGTTCGGCGGCGGCCTGGACCTCGAGGACCGTCCAGCCTGCGTCAGCGACGTGCCGGATGATCCAGGCGATGCGGGGGACGGACGCTCCGTGCAGCCAGGGCACGGTCTGGGTGAGTTCACGGGCCAGCTGGTAGCGGCGCCCGACCTTGTTGAGCTTCCTGGCTCTCTTGTGGGGCTGGTTGGGGATCTGGGGCTCGTTGTTGAGGAACTGCCCGCTGTTGTTGAACTTCTCGGCGGTGGACTCACTCTCCCCGCTTGCGAGCTTGCTCTCAGAGGGAAGGTGAGTGAGAGCGGTAGAAGAAGAACTTGAGGTACCACCCTGCATTGGGGTGCAACGCCCTCGTCCCGAAACAGAGGTGCGACGGGGCCGGCGGCGGGGCTTCCGGGCGGCCTTCTTCGCGAGCTTCCCGAGCAGCGTCCGGGACTCCGGGGCGGCGCCGACGGGGCGGCGTGTTGCACCCTCGCCGATGGTGCGGATTCCGAGGGCCTCGTCGAACGCGGCGGGGATCGTCCGCTCGAACTCGGAGGCGCGGCCGCCGACACCGGAGAGGCGGGTGCCCTTGCTGCGGTACACGAGCAGCCCGGTCTCCCGGAGCATCGCCAGGTGGTACTTCACCGTCCGCACCGACACGCGCAGCTTGCGGGCGAGGTAGTCGATGCCGGGCCGGCACTCCTGCAGCGCGGAGATCTCCTGCGCGATGGCGACGGTGGTGGGCCCCCACTTCGGGCCGTGGCTGCTGCTGGGGGTGTACAGGCCGCGCCGGGCGCAGTCGGTGACCCAGTGGACGGCGGTCATCCAGGAGTGGGGGCAGGTGGTGATGCGGCCGGTCGTGGCGTGGAGCCACTGGCTAGCTGCGGTCACCAGAAGGTGCACGCCACGACCGGAACCGTTACTGTAATCGGTCGCGTGTTCGAAGCCGTGGGGAGGGGTGTGGGTGTCGGGGGTGGGCTGGGGGCACTGGGTGTCGCCCGTGCGGGGGGAGATAAGCCGCGAATCGCCCGGCGTGGGGACGGCAAGCTGACAAGAGGTGTGCGCGTACGGCACTATGTACTCGCCTTCACTGAGTTGGTTGGGGGCACGAAAAGGCCCCGCTTCGGCGGTGCTGCGGTTCGTGAGGAACCTGTAGGTCGCTCGACTTCTCGGGCCCGGTCGCCAAACCGGATCCCAGAGTTCGGGCCTTAGCTCGGATGCCACTCCGAGCGGTGGTACGAGGCCGCGCACGGTGCGCCAACACCAGCGGCCAGGCGGTAGAGGCGAATGGACCTCCCGCCGGGAAGCGCTACGTCATCTGATCTCCTTCATCGGGTGAGGTCTGCTCGCCGTCCGGAAGCTCCGGATTCAGCACGTGCAGCCCCTGCTCTTTCCACTGCCGCTCGTACTTCCAGACCGCGTTCGAGCACTCCTCACGGGAGCGCCGAGCGTGGAATACGGCAGAGTCTGTGCCCCAGTCGGGCCGCCACAGGTTCGGCCCCGGGAACCGTATGGCCTTCATTCGTGAGGTGATCGCCTCTCCGCAGCCCAAGCAGGCCCCGCGCGGGATGGCCATCAGCCTCTCGGCATCCGCCATCGCACGGTTAACGGTGGCCTCGGTCTCCGTGTGACGGCACGGGGGCAGTTCGTTGCACAGACGGCACACCGTGAAGTGCTCCGGCAGCGTCTGCCACTCGAAGCAGGGCCCCGTGACGACGTGCCGGGGCTTCGACTTCGGCTTGTCGACGAGTTGGAGGACGACGTTCACCGGGCGGTACAGCCATTCAGACCGGACCGGTTCGGGCTGCGCGGTCAGAGGAGCGCCCCAAGCCGTGAGTTCTCCAGCGGCACGGGATGCCTCATGGGCAATCCACCGGGAGACGACTCCTTGCCACGCCTGCTCGAAGTTGGCGGGCCACAGATCCTCGGGCTTCTCCCGGATCTCCAGCACGCGCCACGCCTGGCGTTGGAGAACGACGATGTTGCCGACCTCCACGCCAGGAACACCCTCGCGGTAGCCGTTGTGCGGGACGGAAAGGCGTCGGAAGTCCCTGGACTGACTGGTCTGCCACTCGCCGTTGCGACTCATCAGTCCTCCCACAAACTGCGGCAGAGGGAGGCGTCGTGCGGGCCGCTGATGACGACGCACCCGTTCTCGTGGCGACCGGTGGGCACCGTGTACCGATGCCACGGCGCGCCAGGCGCAGCAGGGCGGTCGGTGTGGTAGTCCTTCGGGCGTCCGCACACGCAGCGAGGCTCCTGCACGTCTTCAGCGCGGGAGATGAGGCGGAGGGATGCCAGGCTGGTCTCGTCGTCCCACACGACACGGCCGCCGTCGACTCGCTGCCAGAGGTGCACACCGTCCTCGCGAGCGACACGGACCAGGAGGCCGTGTCCGTCGTCCACGATGTCTCCCGGCTGCCAGCCAGTCTCCAGCACGGTGAGACCCACCTGGGCCAGGTCCCGGTAGCGGATGTCGGTGTAGCCGGTGAGTCGGATCTCGCCGTCGTTAACGGCCTCGACGGTGGTCTCAATGACGATCCGTACGCGCGCACCGGCGGTCAAGGCGAGCTTCTGCCCGCCCTGGGCGGTCATGCGATGGAGGGAATCGAAGGGACAGGAACTGCATCCATCGGCGGTGTGATCTTCACGCCGGAAATGCGGGTCACCCTGTCTACGGGGTTCAGACCCCGGGTACTCTTGGCCACGTCGGCACCTTCATATCGTCGCAAGCGGTGTGGTGTCGTCAGCCCTCGCGTCCTGGCTTCGCAAACCGGGACCGCCACCACGGTGGCAGCGAGGGCTTCCGACTTTGTCGGAGAGCATCCGACCACCAGCCTCGCAACTGACCAGTCGTCTGACGCTGCGCTAAGCCTACCGTTTCGACTGGTCATCTGTCCCAGCTCCTTCCCCTCGTGTCGTTCGTACGACTCGTCACACAATCGGTGACGGCCCGTCAGTGCTCCCTGGCTATCTGACCGTCCGCCGGATGCACCCCATCCTCCGGAACCACCAACCGCACCGACCGGCCAACCGACCCGGCCATCGCATGAAACCCCGCCTCCGTCAACCGGCCTTGCAGAGCCTGCAAACGATCCCGATACAGCCACGGCGCCCCAGCGAACTGCGCCACCCGCGTCGCCACCGCCGCCCCGTGGTTGAAGATGGCCTGCACCACCGCCGGATCCAGATCCGCCCACATCACCGTCGGCAGCTTCGTCGGCGACCCCACGACATCCAGCTCCGCAGCCACCATCAGCCCCGCCAGATACTCCCCCGACGACATCGCCCTGCCGGTCAGCACCGCGTCCGTACGCATCGCCTCGAACCCGGCATCGTCGACGCCGGCCCCTTCGCCGGACGGGACCGGGGCGGTGTCGGGGAGTTCGGTGGTCATGCGGCAGCCTCCAGGGCGCGATCGGCGGGGAACAGAGCGTGCACTTCAGCCGGACGCTCCACCGGTACGGCAACAGCCAGATCCACCTGGCCCTCAACCCGAGCGAACCGCCTCCGCAGCGACCTCGCCCGCACACCACGACCAGGCCTACGCCGAGCCTGCCCAGACGCCTTCACCTCGGCCGGCCTGGACGGCCACAGCAGAACCTGCCCCTGGAACTCCATAAGCAGGTTCTCCGTCGCCGGCGGCACGGCAGGAACTGTCCCGTCATCCGGGACCACCTCCACGCCATCCAGCAAGCCACGGTCCCGAGCCGCCTCCAGGACATTCATTCGCGACGCGTCCTTCGACAGACCCAGCTGCCTCACCAGAGCACTTCGCTGCCAGTTCGCCGTCCGTACATCCGGCAACTCGGCAGCCAAGGCCACCTCACACGGATCCCAGCACCGTGCCAAAGCCCGCAGAACGGCCTGCTTCTGCACCGTCTGAAACACCCGGTCCGGGGCAGCCTTCGTCTCCAGGCGCGACTCGATCAGCAGCCGATGCCGTTCCAGAGCGGTCCGCCCGCCCCAAATCCCCTCGGGCTCAGCAAGCCGGGGAGCCCCGTTCACCCACTTCACCGACCGCGCATACGCATCGCACTGCACCATCACGGCGCAGCCGAAACACGCGTCGATCGCGGCCTCCTGGCGGGCCTCCCGCTGCTTCTGCGGCTCCCCGCCATCCCGGTCAGCACCCGACCACGCGTCCAGCGTCAGATCCAGGTTTCCTGCCGCACGACGCGGATCATCCAGATCAGGCGCACACGCGCGGTACCGGTAGCGAGGATGCTCCTCCCACGCCTTCCGTAGAGCGACTGAATCCGTCATCTCGGGCCTCCTTCCACCGGCACCTGCTCGAAACGATCAATCTGGTCATCAGAGGCCACCAGCGGGCTCAGCCGCTGCTCAAACGCATCCACCTGCGCCGACAGCGCCACGTTGTCCCGGTGCGCACACCCGGCCATCAACCGCTCCGACACCGCAGACCTCCGCAACCGGCGATCCCGGCGCACCAGCACACACACCACAGCCGCCGCGGCAAGAACCGCGACGGCCGACAAAGCTCGAACCGCCAACGCGGTCTCACCTCCAACAGCAAGGGAAGGGAACGGACAGGGATTCAGGGACGGAACAGAACGTTGATGGCGGCCGCCCGCTCAGCGGCCTGCCGGGCCTTCTCCGCGGCCAGCCGCTCGGCGGACTCACCGGCATCCAGGGCCGCCAGGTCGTGGGCCTCCTGCTCCTCGGCCGGCAGCAGACCCCACCACGCCAGATCACCACCACGGGTGAACGACGACGGCCGGCGCCGCTCCCACCACACCGCCGCGGCCCCCGCCAACGCGGACACGACCAGGACGGCGACGAGCACCCAGACGGCTACAGGCATGACGAAACCTCGATCCGGCCCTCCGGCCGTAGACGGGATGATGCGGTGCCCCAGTAAGGGCACTTGGGAGGGCAGTGCCCTCAAGGGGCCCGCGCGTGCGGGCCCAAATGGTTCATCGGCGGCCGGCGCTCCAGCAGTCGGGGCAGATGTCGCGTCCGTCGCGGGTGCGATGCCAGCCCGCGCTCCTCAGTCGCTGGCGGGCAGCAGTCGCCGACTCGGGAAGCCGGGGCCGCAGTCCTCGGACATGCACGGCCCGATCGGGGTGTCCTCAACGTCGCAGGTGATCGAGACGTAGTGACTCACCGCTCCTCAAGCCTCTCCCTGCCGGCAGCGGTGACCGTCACGCGATTACCACCGATGCTGCTCACACGGTCTATACGGATCAACGAGGCCTTCGCCAACGCCATCCAGGTATCGATGGATGCCCGGTGACCATCGTGCGAGGCGACACGCCAGACCCGGCGCAGACCGTCGTCATAGACCAGCGACTTGTCGTGCTTGGCGATCTCCCGCAACAGGCGCCTGGCAGCCGGTCCGTCCGCAGACGGCTTCGGTCGAGCCTTCTTCGCGGCCTCGCGCGCCTTCGCCTGCTCGTTCAGCTCTGCGGCGAGCTTCCGGCCGGCCTCAGTGACGCGCACGGGGGCCGAGTCGTTGCCTCCGTCGTCGACGAGTCCTTCGCGGTAGAGCGGGCGGAACGTCGCTGCGTTGTAGCAGGCGAGGGTGTTGGGGTGGGAGTGTCGGCCGCGGCCGGCGTAGCGGAACTGGACGCCGTTCCCCTTGTCGTACTTAGCGATCTCTCGAAGCAGCTTCTGCGAGCCGGGGCTCAGGTCCATCAGGCAGCGCTCCCTTCGGCGTTGCCGCCCTGCGCGGCCTTCCGCATCTGCTTGCCACGCTCCTGGATCCGCTCCCCCAAAGTGGTCGGCGCCCCGTCAGGGGACAGCATCGGTGCACCCTCCAGCCGGCGGGCGCGGACCTTCTTCATCAGCGCACCCAGGTCCTCGAACGTGGCGTCCTCCCGGTTAGCCTCCGTGATGAGGTCCTCCACCGGCTCCACCGCCGTACCATCCTCCAGCCACTCCCTGATCTGCTGGCCGAACTCGATACCCGGCTGCCGCACCACCGCACCCGTCAACGGCTTCGCCCGCGACTTCGTGACGACCAGCGTGTTCTCCCAGTCCATCGAGCCGACGATGTCGAACTCGTACTCCAGACCCTCACGCTGCTCCGGCTTCATCCCGACCTTCTTCGGGACCTGCTTACCGCGGTCGTTGGTCTCCAGCACGTAGTCGGTCTTCGCCCGCATCGTCACGATGACGTGCCCGGGGTACGCCACCAGAGCCTCGATCATGCGACGCTCCATCGGCCGGGCCTCCTTCCACCCACCGAAGCTGTTCCCGCCGAACCCCTTCTTCGCCGCGTTGTCGACCTGCTCCAGCATGCCGCCGGACCCGGACCAGAAGTGCGACAGCGAGTCCACGATGACGACCTCGTACCCGGCAGCGCCGGCCGCGGCCAGAGCCTCCACCAGGTCGTCCGGGGAGAAGTACGCCAACTCCAGCACGTCGAACGCGAACTCGTTGGCGTACTTACGAGCTGACCCGCGCTCGGTGTCGATGACCGCGATCCGGGAACCGAGCGCGGTGGCGATCGTCAGAGCGGTGTACGTCTTCCCCGATCCGGACGGCCCGTCCAAAGCCACACGGGCCTTGGACTGCTCCTTGGTGGCCGGGGCGAACTGAAAACGGGTGTGCGAGGTCCGGCCGCCCGCGCCCTGCGCGGCAGCCTGCGTGGCTTGCGCCATGAGGTCTCCTATGAAACTTGTCTCTCAGTGAAGGGCGGCCGTCGGCCTTGTAGGCGCGGCCGCCCTGTAGCCCTACACGGCCGGCGGCTCACCCAGCCGGTCCGTCAAAATCGCGCGGACAATCGTCCCCGGATACACCCGCACCCCCAGCCGCTCCGACAACGCCGGCGCCATCTCATGCAGCGCATCCCGCGTCTCGTGGTCGACCCGCACCGACAGCTTCGCCAGCGCAACATCCTCCAACGAGCCCTTCGGAGCCCGCGACGGCCGCGGCAGCATCCACTCCCCACCGATCAGCTGACCGACCCGCTCAACGACGACGCCCTCCAGATCCGTACCCGCATCCCGGGCCGCCTGGAAGTGATCCGCCAACGGCTTCGGCAGGACCAGCGTCATCGCCGACCCCAGCCCCTGGTCAACCCCGAGCTCCTCACACATCCAGGAGACGGCGATGCTCGACTCGCTGATCCGGTAACCGGCCTCCTCCGTCAGCCGCGGCAACTGCTGCTGCACGCGGTGACGCAGGTCGGCACTGATGTCGAAGTTGATGGTGGTGCGCTTGCCCCGGTTCGGAGTCGCCCGCCGCCCGATCGACGGCGGCCGCCAGCCTGTCTCCAGCACAGCCCGATACCCGGCCTCGGCCACCGCCGGAAGCGGCCACCCGAACTCCTTCGACGCCTCCTGCAACGCCAACTTCAGCTGCTCAGGCACCGTGTACGAGATGTGGCTCAGACCGGCACGCTCCTCCGTGTCCCGCAGATGCACCCAGCCGCCACGCGCCAGGAACGCCTCGATGGCCGAGGCCTCGTCGTGGTCGCCGTACTGCTTCAGCTTGGCGACACCACGGGCAGCACGTTCACGCTGCGAGTCAGACACAGTGCGGATCCTTCCGGCGGGGCGCCGGTCGGACCGGGGGTGGCCAGGCGGGCGCGTAGTGGGGGCATGTCGCACGCCAGTTTCCTCCAATCAGCATTGGAACGCCACGCCCGATAGACGTGACGGCCGGGGCAGCACCCCAACAACCACAAGACTATCGGCATGAGCATTGCTTGGCAATGCTCAATCCCTTATGGTGGAACCACCGCACCACACCAAGGGGGACCCCGGGATGAAGCTGACCGCACGCCAGAGCAGCACCAAGACCCTCACCGACCTCTACCGGGCCATCGACCGCCAGCACGCAGTCACCATCACCTACCTCAAGCCCGGCGAGACCGAGCCCACCGTCAGGACAATTGAGGCCTACGAGCTGCGAACCAGCGCCCCGAAGATCAAGCGTGGTGTCATCACCGGCGGCGGCATCATGCTCCTCGCCATGTGCCGACTCCGCGGCGAGGCAAGGGAATTCCACCTCTCCGGCATCCTGGCCTACACCATCCACCGCATCGGCTACATCCTCCCCCGACCCGCCAACACCACCTACGAGCCCACCCCGCCCGCACCGGCCGACACCGAGACCGCGCTCATCATGTTCGAGCTGGAACGCGACCCCGACGACGCCGACTACCGCCCCCGCGTACGCCTCGCCGCCTGACGAAAGGACCACCGTGGTCGCCAGCACCACCATCTGCACCGTCGACACCCACTCCGTGCGCCTCCGCATCGACGACGCAGCCGCCACCATCGACTTCGGCCACAACCCCGCCTACCCCGATCTGGCCCTCGTCACGGAGATCGCGGTCATCTACGAGACCCGCACCGGCGAGGACGACCAGGAGCGGACCACCAAGGTCGCCAGCATCGCCTACGTCGTCAGCCACGACGAGCACCAGACGGCTTTCGTGCACCCCAACTTCCTGGACCAGCCCGCCGAGTGGCCGGTCTGGGTACGGGAGCTCGTCGACCACCACCGGCCGGCTTCCTGAACCCCAGAACGACAAAGGCCACCGCCCGCACGGGGTAGTGGCCTTGATACCGATCACGTGCGTGAAGAGTATCCCGTGAACTCGTCACGCGTACAGCCCATCCAGTGAACTGGGAGAATCCAGTGACCTACATGCTGCCCCTCTCCGACCTGCTGGAGATGGACGCCTGCGACGCCATCGGCGGCAACTACTACCTGCCCGACGACCCGGAGATGCCCGACTTCCGAGCCGCCGCCGTCCTCCCGGACAAGCGCAAGGACACCTGGTACCCCCAACTGGTAGAGGACATCCGCGCCCACGGCCTGCGCACACCCATCTGGATCCACAACGGCGAGATCAACGACGGACTCCACCGGATCGCAGCCGCCCAGGACCTCAGCATCCAGTACCTTCCCTGCACCGACGAAGCACCCGACGACCCCGAAGCCAGCGCCCGCATCTACGACTTCACCACCAAGACCTGGACCCACCGCGGGTGGAACAAGGCCGCCCGCACGGGCTGACACTGGCGCCATGGCCGAACAGCAGCAGGAGACCCTGACCGGACCCGTCCCGGGCCTGCGCCGGCGCGTCTGGTGCCGGGGAGTCGGCTGCCACCACGAACTCACCGACCCGGAAAGCAGACGCCGAGGCTTCGGCAGGATCTGCGATCCGGACTACCGCACCACCACACCCGACCACCACGTCGACCAGGACGCCATACCCGGTTTGTAGAGAGGACAGCACGTGCCCAATTTCATGGCGGTCGTGAAGACGCTTACGCAGGACGTCGTCGGACGGCAGGTCTGGAACGGTGCCCGCGGCGAGTGCGAGACCATGCCGACCGAGCAGTACGACGCCACGGAGGAGGCGATGGCCGCCGTCCTGGAGCGCGTCGTCGTTGCCGTCGACTGGCCCCGGCTGCTGATGGAGGCGTCCTGGCGGCACGCGCAACTGCACCCGGACCGCAAGGAGTCCGACCGGTACTGGAGTGAGGCTGCAGGCGTGTGCGGCGAGTGCCTTGCGGAAGCCCTGCTCGCGACCAGGACGGGATCTCCCGACTGGGACCGGCAGCCGACAGCAGATCTGACGCGGCAGGCAGTCGACTGGCCTTCGGTCGTGACGGCTTCGCTGCCGTACCGTCGGCACCCAGTCATCCACGAGTACACGACCGCGCACCGACAGCGCTGACACGCCGGGAACGGATCGGGGGGAACGGTCCGCGGTTTCGGTCGTAGCGTGTTCTCACGATCCCGGACGGGGCCCGCGCAGCCCCCGTCCCACCCTGTACGTGATCTTTCCGTAAAACCTCGGGAGCCCCCACCTCCCGGCCAGCTCGTTGTGGTGCACGGCCCGAGCCCACCCGGCCCTCGCCCACGCGACATCCCTTAGTGGGTGGTGGTGCCGAGGTTTTACCGAAACTATTGATCTTGTGTGGGGTGCGGGCACAATACCCCCATGGACCCCTCCGTGCTCCTGACCGACTGGCTCGACACCGCGCCCCTGCGCTCCTCCAGCCGCATCGAGTACGAACGTGAGATCACCCGCTGGCTCACCTGGTGCGCCGCCCAAAACCCGCCGGTCAACCCCTTCGACACCGGCATCGAGGACATTGCCGCATGGTGCGCCGGCTACCTCACCGACCAGCTCGGCGGCCGCCCCTTCGACGGACCCGACGCCCTCGCCCACGTCGCCGAGCACCACCCCGCGGCAGCGCTCACCCACGACAGGCGCATCACCGCCCTCACCCAGTACTACGAAGCCGCCAAACAGCACGGTGCGATCCGTCTCGTCCCCGACCTGACGATGCTGCGCTCCGGAGTCGACCGCGACGCCAACCCGCCCCGCCGCCTCACCCCGCAAGAACGCAACCTCCTCATCTACTGCATCGGCATGTGGGGGCCCGACAACGCCCGCCACTACCTCCGTGACCGGCTCGTTGCCTTCCTCCTCCTCGAAGGCCTCCGCCCCGCTGAGGTCACCCGCGTCGACATCCGCCACCTCTACGACCTCCAGGACGGCACCTGGGAGGTCCGCGCCCCGGACTACGAGTACGAGGCCGTCGGCAAGAAACACGTCCTCGAGCCGCTGACCGTCGCCGCGTTGAAGACGTACCTGCCGCACCGCATCCGCCCCGCCGAGGGCGTCCACACCCTCATCCTGGGCCAGGGGGGCCGCCCCATCACCGCCGAGTACCCCAACAAACTGGTGCAGCAGATCTGCTCCACTCAGCCCACGCTCGCCCAGCGGAACCCCCCGGTGACCGCCGATGCCATCGCCCACACCGGGTTCTGGGACACCCCCGACAAGTAACCCGCCAGTACCGGCGGCGCGGACGTACTCGGGTGGGCAGGATCGTCAGTATGACCTGCGAAGACAGCCCAGTGCGTTTGACCTGGGAAATCGAGTTACTGGAGCCGTTCAGCTGGGTGTGGATGTCCCGAGGCTACGGCCGGGCCACCACCAGCGCGGCGCCTGCCGACATTGCCCGGGCGGTGCTGGCCGGCCACCTGGCGCACAGTCCGGCCCGCAGCGGGGAAACGTTCCGGGCGACCGTGCGTACGGACACGGGGACCACGGTGACGGTGGCCGCCGACGAACTTGCGGCCGCCGGCTGGGAGGCGGGACCGGACGTCCGCCAGGCCCTGCCCCTCTACCTGCGGGACGCGCTCCCGGCCCCCGACGGGCCGTCATAGACCGATACCGATCAGGGCGTTGTCGTCGGGGTCCCACTGGTCGACGATCTGCATGTAGCCGTCGAGGACCTTGGAGCCGTCGGCGTGGCCGGTGACGGCGGCGATGGCCTTGCGGTCCTTTCCGGCGCGGCGTGCTTCGGTGGCCATGCCTGAGCGCACGGAGTGGCCGGTGAAGAGTTCCTCGAACCCGGCGCGGAGGCCGGCGGCGGTGATGAGGTCGCCGGCGCGCTGTGGGGTGAGGCCTTGGGGTTGTACGGCGCCGGTGTGGTGGATGCGGCGGAAGGCGTGCCGGTCGGGGTCGGTGATGCCTGCGGCGGTGCGCCAGGCGTTCCATGCCTTCACGGGGCATGTCTCCGGGTTCTTGCCGTGGGGCACGGCGACGGTGCGGGGTTCGGTCTTGGAGACGCGGACGTCGACCAGGAGCCCGTTGGCGTCGTCTCGGATGTTGCGGAGGCGCAGGCCTGCGAGCTCGGCGCGGCGGGCGGCGATGGAGAAGCCGAGCAGGATCATGGCGCGGTCGCGGAGGCCGAAGATGTCGGTGTCGCACTTGGAGACGATGAGCCGGAGGTCGACCAGGCGCATGGCGGGTGCCTTGCCGCGGCCGCGGGCGGGTTCCTCGGCGGCTTCGGCCTTCTTGCGGTAGTCCTTGAGGAGTTCGCGGGCGGCGCGGGTGGCGTCGGGGTCGACGAGGACGTTGTACGGCGGCCGCCGTAGGGTAACGACGACTCCGGCGAGCTTGCGGTCGATGGTGGAGTAGGCGCGCTGTTCGCGGTTCCACAGGTAGTCGACGAACGCCCGGAGGGTGCCGCGGGTGGCGGCGGTGGGTGGGATCTGGAGCTGGGTGCAGAAAGCTTCCCAGGTCTTCCAGTCGCTGGCGTAGGAACGGGTGGTGTTGTCGGGGCGTTGGTCGGCGGCGTGGTCGTCGCTGGCGGCGTCGAGGGCAGTGAGGCGGGCGCGGAGCTGATCGTCGAACTGCTCGGGCAGCAGCGACGCGGCGGCGGGTCTCGCGGGCAGGCTGTCACTCATGAGCGCCACTCGGGCAGGAAGTCGGGGTGGTCGCGCCACTGGCGGGCCGCTGTCACCAACTGGAAGTGCTCCATCGACGGATCGTCGCCTCGCGCGATCTGTGACTTGGCGCTGCCTCTCAGCATGGCCAGTAGGTCAAGGAGTGCCTGGAAGGCGCGTTCCTGGTCAGATTTCAGCGGGACTGTGTTGGGCAGCGGCCAGACGCGGGCTTTGATGAAGTCGGCGACCTTGTCGATGTCGTCCATGGTCTTGGCGGGCGGCGGGGTGTAGGCGTCGGCCTGAGTCATGGTCACATTCTACCGATCTTCCCTGGCGATATGTGAGCTTATCGTGGGCCAGCGCAGCCCGTTCGAATCGTTCGATTCTTCGCCAGAAACGATCCTAAGAGTGGGTCCTACTTCCGTCCGGCCCGCCACGCTTCCAGGTCTGCGGTGCACAGCACGCACAGCGGGTGCCCGCCCGGCCCGTACCGGTGGCACGGCTGCTGACAGCTGCGGCACGGGCCCACCAGGTTCGGCGGGCACTCGGGTGCGGGCGGCTTCGGTCTGGCAGGAGAGCTCATGCCGTCATCGTACGTACGGGCGGTCAGTCACCCACCGCCACTCACGGCCGGGCAGTCATCTACCTGTCGTTGATCGTCAGGAACATCGACCGCTCATCAACCAGCCCACCGGCCGTGGTGATCTGGCAGACCATCCTGTAGGACTGGTCGGTGGCCCCGCCCGACACGCGCTGGGTGACCGTGGTAGCGGAAACGGTCGGCGCCCCGACGGCTGTCAGCCCGGCGGGCACGGTGACCGTCGCAGTGCTGATCGTGTCGCCGACATCAGCAAGCCACCCCGACCAGTCCCAGCTGTAATCCAACAGCGCTGCGGGATCTTTGGTGTAACTGTTGGCCACGGCGGGCTACCTCCGGACGATGACGGTGCGGTCTTCGGCGGCCACGACGAGGCGGCGGCCTTCGGCAGGGATCTTGTAGGTGCGTTCCGGACTGGGTACGACCGTCGACGGCGCGGTCAGTGGATGCGCGGTATCGACCTCCAGCGCAGGGCCCAGCGCACCGGTCTTGACTCCGACCAGGGGCATCGCCACGTCGACAGCACCTGCGGGCTCCAGGGTCTGGCCCAGCCCGGACGTCAGGGGCTGAGCTGTGTCCGTCTCGGACGCGGCCAGCAGCGGTGCAGTCTTCGCTCCGGCCAGCGGTTGCGCGTCCGCGGTCTCCACCGCGGTTCCCAGTACGGAGGACTTGGCGCCGGTGAGAGGCTGCGCGGCCTCCGACACGTCTGCCGTCCCCAGGACGGCGGTCTTCGACCCTACGAGCGGCTGGGCGGCTTCGACGCCTGCCGCGGCGGTGAGTGATGCCGTCTTCGTGCCGGTCAGTGGCTGTGCGTCCTCGGACGCGCCGACCGCCCCCAAGGTGGTGGTCTTCGATCCGCTGAGGGCCTGTGCGGTCTCGGTGGCGGCAGCAGCGTTGAGGGTGGACGTCTTCGCGCCGGCCAGGGGCTGGGCGGTCTCGGATGCGGCTGCGCCGGTGAGGGCGGTGGTTTTGCTGCCGGTGAGGGCCTGTGCTGTCTCGGTCGCGGAGGCGATGCCGATGGTCGAGCCGGAGGTGATGTCTGCGGCGGAGAAGTCGTCATAGCGGACTCCGCTTGTCGAGTCGGAGCGGATGCCGACGGACGTGCCCGTTGTGACGGCGGTGTTGACGACCGAGATCCTCTCGACCCCGTTGATGATGCCCTTGATGGTGCTACCGACCGCCTGGACCTTCATGACGTCACCGGCAGCGGCGGCAACGGCATACGTGCCGATCACGGTGAAGCTTCCGCCGACGACGCTGAAGAGATCCCAACTGCTGCCGTTGTTGCGGAGCAGGTAGCCCTGGCTGATGTTGCTGTTGCCCCTGGCCCACACGCCCTGACTGGCCACCGCGGTGGCGGCGATGGTGACCTGCGCATAGTGGTCGGACGTGGTCATCGCCGTAGCGGCACGCAGAATGATCGTGCCGCCGGCCGCGCCCGGGGAGAGCTGGTTGGAGGCGATCGACCAGTCTCCGGACACCTCAACCCAGCCGGTGCCCAGATCGGTGCTGTTGGCCCGGTTGAAGTCGTCGCTGAAGCTGGTCACGGTACTAGGCGGCGGAGCTAGTCCGGGCGAAGTCGGTGACCTTCAGGGTGTAGTCGGTGCCGTCCGGGGTCATGGCCACGTCGTGCTTGGTCATCGGAATGACCGCACTGTCCGCGCTGGCAGTGTCCGGCTTGTAGCAGATGACGACCGCGCCGATCGCCGCCCCAGAGGTTGCGGTCCAGACGATGTCGTCGCAGTCGATCGCGACGCGGTCGTTGGTGTTGTCGACGGTGACGGTGACGTTCGCCAGGGTCTTCCGGCCGAGCGTGGTCTGCTCTGTCGCGCCGCCCTTGACTGCGGCGAGCGTCGCATAGTCCCGCATCGTCGCGTCGGTCGGAAGGCCAGCGGCGGCGAACGGGACAGCGATCAGCGAGTCGGCTGCGGCGGAGAGGTCGCCGTACTGAGCGAGTCTTCCGAGGGCGACGTTGAAAACGATGTTGGCCATCTGTTCTCACTCCTTTACACGTCGGTGTGACTGGGTTGGGGGCGCGCGGAGCGCATGTACGAGGTACGCCGGCCGAGCAGGTTGAGTTGGAGCAGTCCGGACGAGGCGTTATCAGTTGGGCTGGGTTCCTGAGACGAGGTGGCCGAAGGTTGTGGGCTGGCCGTGGACGTCTGCGTGCACGTGTACTCGGGGTCGTCGGGGTCGAAGTCGTCGACCGGCACGCACCGGTAGGTGTTGCCGTATTCGTCGGTGTACGTCCACGACGAGGGCGGCGACCCGTTCTTGCCGTCGCTGCCGTCCTTGCCTGCTGCCCCGTCCGATCCCGCCTGCCCGGCGGCCCCGGTTGGGCCCGGCACGGTGGAATCAGCTCCGGGCGCCCCGGACGGGCCCGGCGAACCCGCTGGGCCGGGGCTGCCGTCACTGCCGTCCTTGCCCGGCTTACCAGGCGCACCGGATGACCCGGACGGTCCGGTGGACCCGGCAGGCCCGGTCGGGCCAACCAGACCCGCCGCACCCGCCGCACCACGCGGGCCGGCCACCGGTGTGCCGCCCAGCGACTTCACCTGCGCAGCTAGGCGGTCGATGTCGCGGTCCTTCTGCTGGGACTGCTCGGAGAGGATCAGGAAAGTGGTGACGACCAGTGCCAGAACGCCGGCCATCAGCGCGATTGCCACTGCGGCGATCAGATTGCCCCGGCGGTGCCGGTTGCGTGTTTCCACCCGGCTGCCAGGCCTCGGGGGAGTCAATTCTTCCCTCCAACCAGGAAGATGATCACTGGGAGGACTAGGCCCAGCAGCGGAATGAGGACCGTGCCGACCATCCACCGGCGGGTCTGCGTGACCCGGTCGGCGTCCTTGTCGCGCTGGTCCCGGACGTTCTTGATGTCCTGGTCGTGCTTGACAGACAACTGGTCTACGACCTTGGTGAGGTCGGCGATGTCCTTCGACATCGCCGCCTTCTCCACGTTGTAGACGTCCAGCGAGACGAGCCGGTCCAGCCTTCGCTGGATCTCGGTCATGTCGTCGCGGACATCCGATCGCAGACCCTGGATGATCCGCCCCAACTCGCCCAAGGACAGATCATCGCTCACGGCTTACTCCGATGTGGGGGTAGAGAGGGAAGGGGGGCCGATCAGGCGGCCAGGCGCAGGCCTTCGCGCGTGATCGGGGCAGTGACCTGCGTACGGTCGTAGGCGCCGAGCAGCAGAGAGACCGCGGACAGCACCAGGGCCTGGGTGTTGACGTCCCAGTGCACGCCGAGCCCGACGGCGAGCGCGATGCCGGCCTGGACGAAGCCGAGGATCGCGGCGACGAGACCGTCCTTGGTGATCAGGGCGATGACGATGCCCATGGCGGCTGCGGCGACAGCGTTGACCCAGGCCTGGGTGTCGGTGTCGACGTTCATGACGAACGCCGAGAACAGCTTCACGGCGACGGCGAACAGGGCCAGCCAAGCGGCCGGCTCCCGCCCGAAGATCTTGATGGTGGACACGGTGGTCTCCTTGGTGGGAGGGGTGGGTTGGGTGTTCAGACCTTCGGAACGCGGAGCGCGGCCCAGGTCTTGGGGCCGGGGATGCCGTCCGGGTCGCCCTTGAGGTCAGCCCGGGACAGCTGGAAGTCGCGAACGTTGGCCTTGTCGGCGTTCGTCCAGTTCGGGCCGGGGCCCGACGTGTAGTGGCGGCCGAAGCCGAGGGCGACCAGGCGTCTGCCCATCGCGGTGATGATCGGGCTGTGGCGGCCAGCGTGGAAGAAGCCCTCACCGGGGAACGGCTCGTATTGCGCGACCGGCTTCGGCTTCGGCTTGGCAGCCGGGGCGGGCAGCTTGCCCAGCAGCTTCACCAGCGACGTGGCCCCGGGTACGCCGTCGGCGTCCTGGCCGGGCTTCGTGCCCTTGTAGCCGAGGGACTTCTGGAAGTCGGAGAAGTTCTCGGTGTCGGCGTCCGACCACGAGGCCTCCGTGGTGGCGTTCTTGCCGAACCCGTCCTTCGTCAGCGCGTTCCGGACCGCGGTGATGTGGCCGCCCTTGGCGCCGTACCCGTAGACCAGCTTGTTGATGGTGACCTGGTAGCGGGCCGGCGTGGTCGCGGTGACACCGGTGGGCGTCTGGTACTTGGGGCGGCCGTAGCCGGCGATGTCGTGGACGACGCGGACACGGCGGGCGCACACGTTCGCCGTGTTGCCCTCGATCGTGTACACGTACTGGCCGTCGGTGGAGACGCTGGTGACGACACCGACGTGGTCGATCGCTCCGATGCTGGAGCTGCCGTCCCAGTCGAAGAAGATGATGTCGCCGCGGCGGATCCCGGACTTGAGGATGCCGTTGGTCATCGGCGTCCACTGCTTCGCTGCGTCGAAGCGGGCGGCGTGGGCGACGGTGTAGGCGTAGTCGGTGCCGAAGCAGACGGCGTCGTAGTTGTCGCTGGTGAAAGCAGCGTTCGTGACCGTGGCGTCGCACCAAGGCCAGTTGCCGGTGTAGGCGCTGCCGTTGCGCTCGCGGTACCAGGCCTGGATCGCGTTGGGCTCACCGGTGCCCAGCCACGCCTCCATCGCCTGGATCATCTTCTCCAGGCCGCCGGTGTTCTTGCCGAGTTGCCGCGGCTCGTCGCCGTCCTCGGCGGTGTCGGCGCCGGGATCCGCAGGGGCACCGTAGACCCCGTCGGCGTCCGCCGGCCCGAACTCGGCGGCGAGGAGTTCCTCCTCGTTGCCGACGGTCGGACCGTTGCCGGTGGAGGTGAGCAGTTGGGCCTGCCGGTCCTGGCTGATGTCCTCTTCGATCGGGCGGGGCTCGCCCATGACGTTCTCCTCGGGTTGGGGCGGGGGAAGGTGGGGGGTGGGTCAGTGGCGGGAGGCGTCCACACGCGGCTGCAACAGGTCGACCTGCTTGCGGATCTTCTGGTAGACGGCGAGCGACATGCGGAACGAGCCGTTGTCACCGAATGAGCGGGTCCAGTGGTTCCGCAGGCGAATGATCGTGCGCTTGTAGTCGATGCGGCCGGTGGCGGTCTGGCGGACCTGCTCAAGGGCGCTGATGTACAGCTCGTGGCCGCCGGCGATCGGGGACTTCTCCCAGTTCGGGATGTCGTCCAAGAGCGCGGAGGCGCCGACCGGCTCGAACCAAGCCTTGAACCAGGGCATGCCGGCGAGGAGTCCGCCGTTCTGCAGGTCGCGGCAGAGCTCGAGGGCGGTGGTGGCAGTCCCGTACTGGTCGATCAGGCCGCGGGATCGCAGGGCCTTGGCGACGCCGAGGCCGGAGGAGCCGCAGTCGGTGGTGGGCCAGTTCTGGTCCATCCACTGGTCGCGGTGGGAGGCGTCCGAGTAGAGGCCGATGGCCCACTTCTCCGCGGCGACCGGGTCGGTGACGTCCAGGCCGGCGTCCTTCAGGGTCTTCGCATCGTGCAGGGTGGAGATCAGTTCGGTGCCCGCGTTGCCGGTGCAGGATCCAAGTGCGTCGACGTCTTCGACGCCCTGGAACATCTGGCTGGTGCGGATGCCCTGCGCGAGGAGGTCTTCCTGGTCGAGGACCGGGACGGTGGGTTCCCACTCGGCGGGCTTCAGGGGCTCGCCGCTGTAGGGGCGCCGGTAGGCGAGGGTGCGCCGATCGAGAACGAGATGCCGGCCCAGCTTGGGGTGCATCTCGTACTGCTTGATTTTGAGGTCGGGCACGTGCCCGTACTCCTGGATCTCCCCGCGCCCAGGTGAATGTGGTGGCGGACCGCTGCGTGCGGTCGTCCCTCGGGGATCCAGCGAGTGGGTGGAGGGTCACCCGTGATCAGAGTAGAGGCGGCCGGAGCGTATGTTCCCTCGGGCTATTACGCGCCAGAGTCCGGTGCGGCCGGCGGGGTGTACACGGTTTCGAGGGGTTCGGTGTTGGTGCCGGTCCATGACTTGGACACCGTGACGATGTAGTCGGGGTGGACGGCGTTGATGCGGTTCACGATGACCTGCACTATGGCGTCGATGTCTTGGTCTTCGAGGGAGTCCAGGGAGAAGGAGTCGAAGGTCAGGGGGACCGGGAAGAGGTCCATGGAGTCGTCGGGGTTGGTGCCCGCGTTGACTTTGACGGTGAGCCGGTTGAAGGTGCCTTCGGTGGGCCTGGTCAGCATACGGGTGGCCTTTCTAGTCCTGGATGAAGGTGATGTGCAGGCGGATATTGCGTCCGTTTCCGGCGGAGGTGGCGTCGCCGACGATGTCGCTGGATGCGGTGCGCAGGGTGCAGATGCCGTCGGTGCCGATGACCCAGCCACCGCTGCTGGTGCCGTCATCCCATGATCCGTTGATGACGGAGTGTGTGGGCCGCCATCCGGAGGGGACTGTGGCGATCGGGGTGTCGGAGATGTTGCCGGTGGTGGCGGTGATGGTGGTGCCGGAGCGATGCATGTACAGGTCGAGTGCGACGACCTTGCCGAACCGGTAGGCGTAGAAGTTGCTGATGGTGAATCCGCTGGCTGCGCTGAGGCCGCTGGTGGTGCTGGTTGAGGCGGCCATGATGGTGCCGGTGGCGGTGGTGTTGCCGTCCTTGTCGACGGTGAGTTTGTCGGTTCCGTTCAGGCCGGCCCTGAGAAGGTTCCCGGTGTGTCCGGTGAACGCGTTGATGTAGAGGGCGTCGCTGCTGCTGGCTGCCTGGGGGGTGACGGTGTGGCGGCCCTTGGTGGTGACGGCCCCGGGCTCGTGGTAGAGGTAGCCGGCGTTGCCGCTGTTCGCGGCGTCCATGTAGCCGATCTCGGCGTAGTCGGCGTGGAGGTTGAGGCGGCCGCCTCGGTTGGCGGTGGAGCTGCTGCGGCGGATGCGTTCGATGGTGGCGAAGTCGTTGCCCATGTACTGGCGCCAGCACCGGTCGGTGAACGTGTCGGCGGTGAACGTTCCGGTGACCATCTGGATGTTGGCGTCGCTGCCGGTGGGGTCGGCCATCTGGATGTACGCCGAGTTGGAGCCGTTGGCGTTCTGGAGGAGGAACTGTGGGAGCGTCGCGTTGGGGTTGACCCAGATGACGGCTCCGGTGGTTCCCGCAACGAGGAGGCCTCGGGAGGACAGTTCACCGATGGCGACGCCGCTGGAGTTGTAGACGAGGACCTTGTTCGCGGCCGCCTCGTTGAGGGTGATGCGTTCGCCGCTGGTGCCGGTCTGCAGTGTGCCGCCGGTGATGGTGGTACCGGTGATGGTGCCGCCGGTGATGGTCTTGCCGGTGATGGCGTCGGCGGCGAGCGCGGTGGCGTCGACGGATCCTGCCTGGATCTTTCCGACGGTGATGGCGTTCGCTGCGATCTCGGCGGCGGTGATGGTGAGTGCCGCGATCTCCCGTGCGGTGACCGCATCAGCGGCGATCTTCCCTGCGGCGACAGCGTCGGCGGCGATCTGTGCAGCGGTGATGGCGAGCGCGGCCACCTTCGCGGTGGTGATGGCGCCGTCCTGGATCTGGGTGCTGGCCGAGACCGGGCGGACGGCGGCGTTGTCCCACCACACCGCTCCCGCGGATGCTGCGTTGCTTTCGGCCCAGATCGTCGCCTGCACCGTGCTGGCGGGCGCGGTCGCGGTGGTGGTGGCCCTAGTCCAGGTGCTGCCGCCGAGGACTGGCGGGTTGCCCTGGGCGACTCCGTAGCCGAGGACGGCACCGGTGCTGTCCTCCCAGCGGGCGTACAGCTTGACGATGGCGGTGCTGGTGTAGTCGCTGGTGGTCAGGTAGTCGAACGCCAGGTACAGCTGGTCGCCGGCCAGGATTGGGAGGGTGGTGATTTTCAGGGACCGGGTGGTGGCCGATCCGGCGACCGAGTTGACCTTCAGGGAGTGTGCGGATCCGTTGCCGGTGGCGTCGATGGAGAAGCTACTGCTGCCGGACACCAGGCTGGCGCTGTAGGCGCCCTCGAAGCTGGGGTCGGAGAGGATGTTCGCGCCGCCGGTGACGGTCAGCTTGTCGGTGGTGATGGCGCCCGCGGCGATGGCGGCCGCCGTGACCGCGTTCGCGGCGATCTCGGACGCGGTGACGGAGGAGGCGGCCAATTCGCGGGCGGTGACTGCGTCGGCGGCGATCTTCCCTGCGGCGACCGAGTCCGCGGCCAGTGCCGCAGTCTGTACGGATCCGGCGGCGATCGTGGTGGCGGTGACCGCGTTCGCGGCGATCTTCCCTGCGACGACCGCGCCGTCCTGGATGGCAGGCGCGGTGATGGCTGCGACCGCGACCTTGGCGGCGGTGACGGCGGCGGCGGCGAGTTTGGTGTCGGTGATGACAAGGTCGGCGAGTTTGCCGGTGGTGACCGCGTTCGCGGCGAGTTTCTCCTCGAGGACCGCACCGGCCTGGAGCTCGGTGGATCCGACCGCCGCGGCCGCGATTTTCGCCTCGGTGACCGCGTCGTCGGCGAGTTTCACGGTGGTGACGATGCCGTCCAGGACGTCGTCGGCGACGACCGGTGCGGGCCCGTAGGGGCCGACGATCGCCGAGGCCGTGCCGGCAGTCCCGGAGGTGTTGCGGGCCACCAGCAGGACGTACACGGGCGTGCTGCAGGGGATGACGACGGTGCCGCCCTGTGCGGTCTCGATCGTGGACTGCAGCGTGGACGGCGTCGGCTCGTACACGGCGGTGGTGGAGGCGTGGACCTCGGTGCGGGCCCAGTCCAGGGGCAGCGTGGATCCGTCGGCGAAGCCCCCGTCCCAGGATGCGGTGACCCCGCCCAGGACCGAGGCCACGATCGGCGGTGACGGCTGCGCCGGCGGGGGACCGTTGACGATGGTGACGCCGGTGGTGCCATCCCCCTGCAGGCCGACGATCGCCCGCAGGCTCCCTGCTCCGTCGTACACCGTCAGTGCGGTGTTCTCGAGCGATGCGTGCGTCAGGCGAGGAGAACGCTGGAGGGTGGCGATGTCCCGCTCCAACTGGGCGATCTTCTTCCCGATGTCCACGTCACACGCCCCCGTACTGGTAGGAGTCGGCCGGCTTGAGAGAGACGACGGTCTGAGGGCCGCCCTGTGCCTGCGGCTTGCGAGTCCACCCGGTGATCCGGCACCAGCCTGTGTAGGAGGTCCACGGGTTGTGCACGCGGGTGTAGACGTCGTCGCCGATCTGGTAGGACCCGAACGGGGCGGCCGCGGTGTCGCGGATGGTGACCTCGTCGACGGAGCCGCGGACGGTGGTCTGCCGCCATGTGCGTTCCTGGTCGGCGCGGGCTTTCAGGATGTCGTTGCCGTTGACGTCCGGGAGGTCGAGGACGTGCTCCAGGCGCAGCCGGCCGTTGCGTACGGCGGAGATCTGCTGCAGCCGGGCGCGCCCTTCCCCGGAGCCGGCGGCGGCGACGACCTGGGCGTACTCGTCGCCGGAGAGGGCGTCTTCAGGCTCGTCGATGATGTTCACACCGGAGGAGAACTCGACGTCCGTGCGGCGGGCCCCGAGGCGTGGCCAGCCCAGCCGGATCCGCTTGACCACGTCGGTCTTGCTGGTGTTCCACGAGGTGGCGCACGTGTACTCCGGTGTCGCATCACCAGAGACCATGTCGTCGACCTGGTCGCCCAGGCAGGGCATCTCCCACCGGTTGGAGTGGTAGACGTCGCTGGGGGTGCCGACCGTGGAAGTGGAGGTGGTGGCGTCAACGGCGACGCCGATACTGCCGTCCGCGGCGGACTGGGCATAGGTCCAGATGTTGCGGATGACCTGGCAGCGGTCCGCGTACGTGTAGGGGCCGCGGCCGCCGTGCTCCCCGTCCAGGTCGTAGCGTTTTTGCAGGTAGGACGACCATGATGCGGCTTCGATGGTGTAGTCGGAGCCCTGGGCGCGGACGTCCCAGACGATGCCGCCCCACTGCAACTGGCCGGCCGACTCGACGAAGATGAACGTGTTCCCGGGATCGACGACCAGCGGATCGGATCCCAGGAGACGCGGGGACAGCTTCCCGTTCAGGGAGCCGGGTCCGGACAGTTCGTCACCGTACTCGAGGTCGAGGACCGGCAGAGCGGTGGACAGCCACGCCCCGGTGAGCGCGTTCTGTGTCAGGACCCGGTCGGGGAAGGTCATCGGGGCGCCTCGAAGAACTCAACGTCCGCGATGAGCGTGGAGGACGAGTCGACGCTGACGGTGCCCGCGTTCCCGGAAAAACCGGCGAACTGCGCGCGCAGCAGCTGGCTGGTGCTGCGGTACGCGGAGGGGATGGTGAGGGTGTCGGCGGCGATCCCGACGATGCGGCGGGTGCCTGTCCCCTGGTTGTCGTCGATGACGACGGGCTGCATGGACAGCGACGCCCCGAACGTGGCCCGCAGGTCCCCGAAGATGGCGCCGGCGGTCAGGCGGAAACCGGCGATGTCGAGGCGGATCTTCGCGGTGGTGGCCCAGTCGGGGACGGCGATGGTCCATCCGGCGGCGGTGGAGAAGTACGAGTAGCTGCCGCTGGTGCCGCCGATCTGGCTGGACATAGAGGCCGGGGACTGGGTGTAGAGGGTGCGGTCGCGGCGCGGGTTGGCGACCTTCCGCAGATCGGTGATCATCGCGTTGGTGATGGTCGACGTCGACGAGGGGATGTCGATGCGCGCGAGGGGGATGCCGGTACGCCCGTCGGGGATGGCGGTCGCGCTGGAGGAGACACCGGAGATGACCTGGAAGTAGGCGATGGCGTCGGTGGCCGGGTTCAGGACGCCCTCGTACTCGGGGTCTTCGACTCGCAGGATGACCATGTCGGAACGGCCCGTGCCAGAGGTGGCCGCGATGTTCACGGAGTTGTCGACGCCGATGTTGCACACCGCGTAGGAGCCCTGGAAAGTGTTCGCGCGGCCGCGGACCACCCCGGACCCGTCGCTGATGGACACGCCGCCGCCCGGAGTGGTCCGCTGGGTCACTTTCAGGTCGTCGCCCTGGGTGATGCCTTCGTTGCCTCGGGCCAGGTCACGCACCAGCATGCGGAAGGTCTGAGCGCTGTGCGTGGCCCCGTTCACCATGATGGGCTGGGGAATCAAGGTCATGACGTGGCGCTCCTCTACAGGGCGGTGTAGGCGTCGCGCCAGGTCAGGCGCATGCGGGCGGTGTTGGTGTTGTCGAACGCGGTCCAGCGCATCTCCGACTGGCCGGGCGGCAGGGAGAACAAGTCGATGCGGGAGGACGGGGACAGGTAGGAGGAGGCGTTTCCGCCGTTGTCCCAGGTGACGGTGCGGTAGCCGGGCCTGGTGTCGATCTCTACCCAGCGGCTTGCGGGCACCGTGAGGGTGGGCAGTGCGAGGACCCGTCCGGTGGGGACGTGGATGACGGACACGTTGGAGCACGGCCCGGTGATCCGGATGACCGGCCAGGTGTCGGCGTCACCGCTGTTGGTGACCCAGCCGGGCCGGTCTGCGGCGACGGTGCCGTCCTGCACGTAGATCGGGGCGGTGACGGGGGCGGCGAATCCGCCGCCGGTCAGCCAGCCGAGGGGGATCTCCGTGGTGGAGTCGGCGTCGGCGTAGAACGTGGGGTCGTGCGCGAGGAACTCCAGATCCAGGGGCACGTAGCCGTGGATGACCTGCTTGTACTCCGGGTCCAGCTTGCGGGCCCGCACGGTCAGGGACTTCACCGGCCTGCCCGGGCGTTTGATCCGCATTGTCAGGCCCTGCCCGCCGACCAGGCGGACAGCGGTGGGGTCGGTGGCGGCCTGCAGTTGGGCGATCATGTCGTGGCAGGCGGCCGCATCGCCGGGGATCCGGACGGCGGCGTCGAACTGGATCTGCCGGCCCGTCCAGTAGTCGGGGCCCGCGAACTGTCCGTCCATGGACGGCTGGTCGACGTCGTTGTCCCGGACCGGCGGCCTTCCCAACCCGGTGGTCTCGATGACCTGCACGCTGGTGCCGGCGCCGATGACGACGCCCCCGATGTCGTACTGCCAGTCGGCGAGGTCAAGCGGCACGTGAGTTCACCCCTCCCCTGCGGGCGCGGCGGACGGACCGGCCGACCTGGGCGCCGATGTCGGATGCGGTCGCGCCGGTCCGGACCGGGGTGACGGGCACGGTGATGGTGTCGCCGCCCTTGACGACGATGACCGGCCGGCCGGCGGCCGCGTCGGTGAGGCCGTATCCGAAGCGGTTCGCGACGTCCTGGAGGACCGGGAGGGCGGAGCGCCGCTTGGACGGGCTGAGGGGGAGGTAGGCCTCCCCGTGGGTTTCGGGCTCGGCGAAGCGGACGATCCCGGCGCTCGTGGCGTACATGCCGGGCCGGATCCCGCCGTCGGCGTACGACAGGTGCTTGTTGGCCCGGCTGAGGTCGGCGATGAACTTCGAGGCACGCTGCCCGAGGGACTTCGAGATCTGCGCCTTGGCCTTCGTTCCGACCGTGATGATCTCGTCTTCGCCGAGGCTGGTGGTGGCGGCCACGTCGTGGATTCCGGTCTTGCTGGTCTTGATCGCTGCGATGATCTGCACGAGTTCGGACACCTGGTCCGCGGTGAGCGCGTTGTTCGCGGTCTTGGCCTGCGCGTTCGCCTTCGACGCTTTCGACTTGTCCTTGACCGCGGCGGAGGCGAGCTGCTGCGCGGACTCGTCGTTCTGCGCGGCCAACTGGGCAGCGAGATCGCCGTATCCCTCGGCGGCCAGTTTGGCCAGGTTGTCGCTGAACTCCTTGTTCAGCTTGTTCGCGCTGGTCAACTGCCGGGTGTAGTCCGTGAGGGATGCCTTGGCCGTCTGCTGCAGGGCGCGGAGGGCCTTGGACATCTCGTTGACGTACTTCGTGGACCCGGTGGCCATCTTGTGGGCGATCTTCATGCCGTCTTCGCCCATCGAAGCGAGGGCGTCAGCGACGTCGCCGCCGGCACGGTCGGCGACCTTCTCCAGGTCCTTGTTCCATGCCTGGGTCGCGCGGGCCGCGGACTTCAGCTTGGCCTCGACCGCGCCGATGTCGAAGTAGTCGACTTCCTTGGTCTTCCCCTTGACCTTGATCTTCTTGGTCTTGTGTCCGGCCTGCCCGGCATCGGACGCGGAGTACAGGGAGCCGGTCTGGGGGTCGTAGCGCCAGTCGGTGATGCTGCCGTCGGCGTTCCACTGGATGCCGGCCGGGTCGCCGCCGAGACGGCGCACGATCTCCTCGGTGATCCTGCGGGAACGGGGCCGCTTCGAGCGGGCGAAGGGTACGTAGCCCTCGCCCTGGGTCTCGGGCTCGGCCCACATCCGCCAGTCACCGGCTCGGGCGATCTGCGCGATGTGGTTCTCGCCGCCGGCGGCGAACTTCTGGACGCGGGGGGCGCGTACGCCGCCTTCGGCGTAGTAGTCCCAGACGCCACCGTTGGCGTTCTTGTGGGGGCCCTGCGAGTAGTACTTCGACGGGTCCACACCGGTCTTCACGCCGTTGATCCGCACGGTGACAGTAGTCCCGTGCAGACCGTTCACCCAGCCCTGAATGGCGGAGACAGCCGCGCTTGCAGGGCCAGTCGGGATGGAAACGGACACCTTCCCGTTCTTCATGTGCGTGACCTTGAAACCGAGACTCTTGAGAGCAGATTCGGCAGTCCCAGTCAGGGCGCTGATCGTGACGCTGCGGCCCTTGGTGTTCCGGATTTTCTGTTGGACCGCTTCCAGTTCGCCGATCGCAACTGCTGTCTTGGCGTTGACCTTGACGTCTTTGTTGCCGTGGACCTTCGACATCTCCGCGATCAGGAGGTCCAGCTGGGCGCGGGCGTCCTTCGTCGGCGCTGTGATCTTGTATTCGCGGGTGCCGGGAATCAGCTCGATCTTGTAGCCGATGTCCTCGAGTTCCTTCTTGGCGTCCGCGCCGAGCGCATCGACCTTGATGGTCTTCGACTTCGGGACCTTCTGGAACTCGGCCTGGACCGCGACGAGCTCGGCGAGGGTGGAGTCGACGCCCTTCGTTTCCAGCAGGATCGACACCTGGCCCGGGATGAGCCCGAGGGAGTCGGCGACCTTGCCAGCCTGGGTGGCCGTCAGCCCGTAGCCGCCCATCAGGTCGATCGCCGACTTGCGGGCCTTCTCCATCTCGGCACTGGCGGCCTTCAGCGAGTCCGGGAGGCTCTTGCCCTGGGACTGGGCGAAGTCGTAGGCGGCGATGGCCGCGTTCGCTGCACCGTCGGAGACCGTATTCAGGGTGTTGAAGAGGGCCTGGCCGTTCTTGGTGGTGGTGTTCAGGCTGCCGTTGGTCTGCAGGAGCGCCTTGCCGTAGCCCGCGGTCTTGTCGATGCCGTCGGCCATGGCCTCGTTGGCGTTGGTGATGGCCTCGTTCACGCGGGCCTGCGCGGCCTGCAGACTGATGCTGCCGCCGGACAGCAGGTCGAGGGCGTCACGGAGGGCGCGGGTTCGGGAGTCGGCGTCCGCGGTCTTGTCGGCGAGCGCGGCCACCGCGGTCTTCAGCCGGTCGTAGGCGCTCGTACCGTCCCCGGCGCCCTTGGTGGCGTCGGTGAGGTCCTTCGCGTTCTTGGCAGCTTCCTTGGCGTCCCCGGACATCGACTTCAAAGCCGTGCTGGCGGCCGCGTACGCGTTGGCCTGGTCCTTCAGTTCCTTGTCGGGGTTGTGGGCATTGCCCTTGTCGATGGCGGCCTTCATCTTGGCCTTGGCCAGGTCCATCATCTTGCCGGACAGTTTGTCGATGCTGTCGCCCTGGCCCAGGTAGGAGTCGGTCAGGTCGGACAGGCTGTAGCCCATCTTGCCCATGACCCCGACCAGGGACTGGCTGCTGCCCTCCAGCTTGGTGTTCTGGATGGTCTGGGCGGCCTGCTGGCGGACCGATTCGTCGATGACCCCGTTGGACTGGCGCATGGCCTGGGTCAAGCCGTCAATGGTCGCCTTGTGCTCGGCGGCCTTCGCGGCCGCGGCCTGCTGGGAGGAGGCCAGCAGGCCGAGGCCGACGGTCAGGCCGGTGATGGCGACACCCCACGGGCCGCCCATGGCACCCATGAGCCCGGACATGGCGCCGCGCAGGCCCACGCCGGCGGCCGCGGTGACGCCGCGGACCGCGCCCGCGAACCCGGCGCTGTCGGCGGCCGCGGTACGGAACGCGGTACCCATCCGGCCGATCACCGGGACCCGGGACTCCAGGACGGCGAACGCGGCCCCGTACCGGGACAGGGACACCCCGGCGCTGGCGGCAAGGGACTGCTGGACGCGCATCTGGTCGCCCAGGCCGCGGAACGCGCCGGTGACGCGGCCGCTGACGGTGGTGGCGAGTCCGGCCATGGCGGGCTGGATCCGGCGGACCAATAGGGCAGCAAGGACGAACTGCTGGATCGGTGCGGGCAGGCCACCGAACGCAGAGACGAGCGCGCCGACGACGTGCCCGATCGGCACGAGGACCGCGGAGAGGGCACCGACAGCGGTTGCAGCCAGGTCGGCTGCGGTGACGATGGTGTCGAGGGTGGAGGAGACGGTGCTGCCTTCACCGGACAGGCCGGCGAACGCGGACACGACGGGTTCGACACCATGCGCGAGGTTGGTAAGGACCTGCACGGCGAGCTGTCCGACGGTCAGAAGCAGGTGCAGAAGGTCGGCGAGGCCCTGCTCGCCGAGGTCCTTGAAGCCGCCAGCCATGCCCGCCGCAGCGTTCTTGATCCGGTCGAACTCGCTGCTGATCGCGGCGGACACGTCGGGGCCGAACAGAGCAGCGGAGTCGTTGAGGTAGGAGAAGAAGTGCTCGATCGCCGGGGTGGCCTTGTTCAGTCCGGTGGTAGCCGCCCGGGTGAGGCGCTCCAGTCCGGGGGCTGCGCCCTGGTAGATGGCCAGGCCGGTCTGCTTGGCCTGCGTCTTGAGCTGCAGCAGGGCGCCCGCGAGGCCCTTGCCCTTGGCAGCGGCGATCTCGGACGCGGCCCCGGTCTGGGACACGGCCTGCATCAGGTTGTCGTAGGAGGCGACGCCCTGGTGGGCGAGAGCGATGGCACCGGACATGGCCGGCTTGCCGAACGCCTTCTTCACGGCGGCCGCGAAGTCCTGCTGGGTCATGTGGTGCTGGGCCTGGGACAGTTCGTCGATGACGTACCGGAGGCCCTTGAAGTTTCCCTGTGCGTCGAACGCGCTGATCCCGAGGGAGTCCAGGCCCTCGGTCATCTGCTTCGTCGGGGACGCCAGGTTGGCGAGCATGCCGCGCAGGGTGGTGCCCGCGGTCTGGCCGAGGATGCCGGCCTTGCCCAACATGCCGACGCCGGCTGCGGCTTCCTGCATGCTGACGCCCATGCCGTGCGCGACCGGCCCGGCGTACTTCATGGCGTAGTAGATGTCGACAATGTCGCCGGATGCGGCGTTGGCGGTGGCGGCGAGGGTGTCGGCGGCCTTGCCGGCCTGGTCGGCTCCGAGACCGAACTGGTCCATCATGTCGCCGAGGTACTTCGCCGAGTCGGCGGCGTTGACCTGCGCGGCGGAGGCGAGGACGACGCTGGCCCGGGTCGCGGAGATCGCCTGGTCGGTGCGGAAACCGGCCTTGGCGAGCTCCACCATCGCCTCGGCGGCATCGGCGGCGGTTGCGCCCGGCAGCTGGAGGTCGTTGCCGAGCTGGTTCGCGGTCGCGCCGGCCCGCTTCATCTGCATCTGGGTGGCGTTCGTGGTGGCCCCGAACGCGTTCATGGCCTGCTGGTACTGGCCGCCCTCTTCGACGACTTCGTGCAGGCCGAGGGTGAGGCCGACCGCTGCTCCGAGTCCGGCCAGACTCTTCAGGGACTGTCCGAGACGGCTGGTCTCTTCCCGGTAGCGGCGGACACCGGTGACACGGTCCCCGACACGGTTCAGGCGGGTATCCGCGGCGCTGGCGGCGCGGGCCAGGCGGGTCAGGTCCCGGACCGCGGTGTTGATCTGCCCGGACATGCGGGCCAGGTCCCGGCCGGCGGTCCGGGAGTGGTCGCCGAGGCTGTTCAGGTGGCGGTCGGCGGTGCGGGCGGCGTCACCGTACCGGTTCAGGCGGCGGGCCGCGTTCTGTGCCCCGTCCCCGAGGGAGTTGACGTACCGTGCGGCGGTCCGGGACTCCCTGCCCAGGGTCCGGACTTTCCGGCTGGCCGCCTCCGACGCGGTGCCGAGTTCCTTGACTTCGGTCTTCGCGGTGCGGGCGGCGGTGCCGAGGGCGCGGGCATCGCGGGCGGACGCCTTCAGGTCCCGGGACAGGCTGTTGCCCGTACCGCGGATGTCCACGCTGAGGTTCCAGTTCGCCACCGGCGTTGCCCCTCCCTTCCCGCTCCCGGCCCGCCTATCGGGCTGCTGCTGTCAGTTCCTCGAGGAGCTGTTGCGCGGCGTGCACGGACGCCGGCAGCAGCAGCACCTTCATCCCGGCCCCCGGCTTTCCCTCGGGGATCTCGGACTGCTTGGCTGCGATCTCCTCGCAGCCGAAGCACTTGTGGCTGATCGCGACGTACGCCTCCTGGTAGTCGCCCTGCTCGTCGACCCACTCGGACTCGCGGGTGCCGCACTGCGGGCACACCCCGCGGAGCCACTCCTCGTAGCCGAGGGCCTTTTCGCGGTCGCGGGCCGTCCAGGTGCCGTCTCCGACGCCGAGGAACTGGCTGTGCGGGATGCGGTACTCCCGGCACAGCGCGAGTTCGTTACGGAGTCGGTCATCGGAGATCAGCCTTTTCCCACGTCCATGCGGATCCCGGACTGGACGTTCCAGGCGACGTTGAAGAGGGCGTTGACCTCGCCGTCGGACCACTCGGTGAGGAAGTACTTGGCGTCGTCGACGGTGATCCCGTCCATCGAGCTGGCCGCGACCATCTCCGGGCCGAGGGTCTCGACGTTGACGGCCAGGTTGTCCTCGGCCTGTTCCTCGGTCGGCGGGTGCTCCCGCTTCAGGTCCTCCCAGTCCGGGCGGCGCAGCGCCTGGAAGCGGAGCACGATCGCGACCTCGTCGAACGCCTCCTGCGCCTTGCCGAGGGCCACCTGCGCGGTCAGCAGATCCTTCTTCAGGTCCTGGTCGTCCGGGGACGCCTCGGCCTGAGCGGTGAGGCTGCGGACGGTGAACTTGGCCTCTTCCAAGGCCTTCTTCACGTCCGGGTCGTCACAGATGACCAGGCTCGCGGTCGGCCGCTGCCGGTTGCGGAGCCGTTCCCGGGTGGCCGTCCAGTGCGGGTCGGCGGCGACCGCGGCGGCCGGCGGTTCCGGCTTGCTGGTCTGGGGGGTGTTGGTCATGGTGGTGGTCCTCCGTCAGGGGAAGGGGACCCGGCCGGACGCCACGCGGGCGCCCCTTCCCGAACGCTGGCGGCATCCGGCCGGGAGCTGGCAGGGAGCGGGTCGGATCAGCCGCCGGGCGTGGTCGTGGTGACCGTGACCGTCGGGGTGGTGCCGCCGGTCAGGGAGGCGCTGTTGGCGGTCATCAGCGGGACATCGGTGCCGTCGTAGGCGCCGCCCGCGAACGACACCGACACCGCAGAGCCGGGGAGCGGGCCACCGGTGCAGGTGACGTCACCCGGGGCGACGTTGGAGAGCGCCTCCAGAGCGGACTGCACGGCGGACGCGGCCGCGTTGTAGGCGATCCCGGCGGTGGTCTGGCCGGAGAACGTCAGCGTGAACGTTCCCCCGGTCGGCGTGCCGGTGATGGCCACCGACTGGACCTCGTCGGCGCCGGCCGCCGGGACTGCCGCACCCTGCAGCGGCCTGCTCGTGATGGAGCAGGTCACCATGAACTTGGCGGCCTCGTTGTCCGCGGTGTACTGCGGGGAGATGCTCGCGACACGGATCGGGAAGACGTCCATGGACTGGTTGGCGGGGACGTCGCCCTTGCGGAGGATGACCACGTAGCCGGTGGTGCCCTTGGCGAAGGTCTCCTCGAGGTCGGCGTCGACTTCGTCCTCGTAGAACGTGAACGAGGAGCTGTCGGCCTTGTCGCTGCCGGGGATGGTGGAGTCGTAGGTGTCCGCCATGTCCGGGGTGTCGATCTCCTGGTTGGCGACCGTCCACCCGTCCATCGCAGCGATGTGATCGGTGAACTTTGTACCCGCGGACAGTTCGCCGCGGGTCGGGATCATCGTGGTGGCGGCGATCGTCGGCACGAAGATGAACTTGCTCGTGCCGCGCCGCATGTACTTCTTGACCGGCATTCAGGGCCCCTTGATTCCCGGGGCCAGCCGTCCTTCCGGCGGTACAGACCCCTACACGTGGGTGTGTGGCGGCCACCTGCCTGGTGGCGTCCGCGTGGGGTCCCGCCGCGGTGCGGTCAAGCTGTCCGTCTGCCCTGGTGGGGGTCAGGCGGGGGTCCAGTCGAGTCTGAACCTCTGCACATAGCTGATGATGGCATCGCTGGGATCACTCGTTCCCCCGGGTTCCGTCTCGAGCTCCCGGCAGATGACCTTGTATCCGGGGACGGTGAGGGAGTTGACCCACAGACCGGTGACGGGGCTGCGTTCGAGGATGGCGGCCCGGGCCAGGTCGGCCATCAGCTCCGCCTGGTCGAGGTAGCCGGTGGAACTGATGACACTCGTGCTGGGTCCGGATACGGAGGTGACCTGCCAGACCAGGGAGGCGTCTTCGTTGAGGTCGGTGAAGGGCGCGCCGTCCACGCTGGCGTCGACGCTGTAGAGGATGTAGTACGGCGGCTCACCCTGCGGCTTCTGACCGCGGCCCACCGGCAGCTCGGTGACCGTACCGAGCATCTCGGCGACCGCAAGGGTGGCCAGGCGTCTGCTGATCACAGGAGGACCTCCGACACGGCGAGTCGCATCTGACCCATCAGGGTCTGCTCGATGTACGGCAGCGCCGGCTGGACGTGGGGTAGGGGTTTCTGGTCGTAGTACCTGCCCAGGCTGTCGGTGCCTGTGAAACCGAACTCCAGGCGCCGCCCATACGGGAGTTCGGTGCCGATCGTGCACGACGCCCCGTAGGGGAACCTCCGGATCGGAGCAGGCTGCCACGAGTCCCGGTAGTCGCCGCTGATGACGTTCGGCCCGGGCCGCCCAGACGCGTACCCGCGGATACGAGCAGCGCCAAGTTCGGCGGTGTGCTCGACGCCCTTCTGGATCGCGGGCCCGATCTTCATGGCGGCGTGTTCGAACCGGGCGGCGAGTTCGTCGGGAGTCACGTCAGCCTCGATCCGGCGGTCTGGTTCTGATCCAGCGCGGTGATCCGGACGACCTCGGTGGTGGCGGCGATCCCTGGGTCCTGGCAGATCCAGGACCGTCCGATCAGGTCGGTGCGGGCAGGGTTGTGGACCTGGACGACGGTGACGATGGCGTCCTTGGGCGGGATCGGCGCGGCCAGTGGGGTCATGAGCCGGTACCGGGAGTGGGTCTCCTGCGCCCACGGCTGCCCCGCGGTCGGTATGGACGACACCTCGGACTGGGCGATGCCGCCCTGCACCGCTCCGAGGCCCTCGTAGAGGACCTCACCCGGCGGGTACTCGAGCTGCTTGGTGTCCACGTTCAGGACGGGGTCCCCGGTCGGCGGGAGGGTGATTCGGATGGTGTCGACGAGGAGATTCGTTTCGATCCAGGTGACGACGCCGGAGAGGATCTGGTCGAGGCCGGCCATCAGGCTCCCCTCCCCCGCGCCCAGTCCGCGATGGTCCGCAGGATCGCCTCGGTGACCGAGTTCTTCTCGTTGCCCAGGTCATCGCGTTCCAGGGCCGCACCCTGTACGGCGGCCGGGTTCAGCTTGCTGATAAACCCGGCGATCTGCTCCCCGAGGTCCTGCTGCGGGTCGGCGACCGCGACCCGGGCGAGGCCCTCCCATACAGCGCCGGCCGGCTGCCGGGTGTGCAGGACCAGCATCGGGAGCGTGTTGGCGATGTCGTGCTGCAGCTCGTAGCCGACGACCTGCCCAGCCGGCAGGGGTACGCCGTCGATGGTGATGGTGGCGGTGCCGGGCTGGGCGTCGATCCGGACACCGTGGGCTGTCGGCTCGGTGGGAGCGGTCATGCTGGGTCTCCGGAGACGAGGCCGCGGCGGCCGTTTAGGTCAGGGCGTGGGATCCACTGGCGTATACAGCCGTGATGCGAGACGGGGTACGCCGTTGCGTCTTCAGCTGATCGGATGGTGCCGTCGGCGTGGTCGGTATCGGAATGTGCGACGAAGCCGCACTCAGGCCCGTCTACGCACTGGAACCAGGAGGCGTCCAGGTCGAGCCTGCCGGTGTTGATCCCGCCGTGGTTGGCGGTGAACGCGCCCTGGTAGGTGAGTGCGGACCGGGCCCAGTCCTTGACTGGGTGCCTGCTGCTGTCGCGGTAGATGACCGTGGACAGCGGGTGTTCGGCGGCCAGGCGCGCGGAGTCGATACCGGCGTGCTGGCGCCCGAGGGTGACCTCCCGGGTGGCGTCCTGCGCGGCCCGGGCGAACTGCTGGGCGCGGCGGACCGCTTCCTGGATGCGGCCGACGAGGTCGGTGTAGAAGGTCGCGGTCAGTGCGGTGATGGCAGCCTGGTGGTCGGCGGTCCACCGGAACAGCGTGATGTCCGCGTCCGCTGCGCGGAGGGCGCGGAGGGCTCCGTCGCGGTAGGCGGTGGGCAGGTCCTGGGCGGCCCACCGTTCGGCGAGGGCGGTGGTGGCACGGGAGAACTCGCCGACCTGCTGGTTGAACAGGGTGACGTAGCTGTTGATGCGGGTGGTGGCGCCACGGCCGGGGCGGAGGCGTTCGAGGGTGCGCAGGAGGGTGTCCTGGGCGGTGATGAGGCGCTGCCACTGGCGTACGAGCTCAGCGGTCGCGGTGGTGATGAGGGTGGTGAGTTCGTTGCGGTCGTCGGTGTGCTGCCGTACCGGGGTGCTCATCGGCGGGGCCGTTCACGGAGATAGAGCACGCCCAGCGCATCAGGGCCGTCGCCGCTGGTCTCGTCGGGTGCGGGCGGGTCGCCGGCCTCGAGGGCGGCGATCTGCCGTTCGTAGGCGGCCAGGTTGGCGGTGGTGTTGATGGCGACGACGTTGGTGACGGTGACACCGGTGGGCTGGTCGCGGAGTTCGGCGTAGCGCTCGCGGAGAACCTCGAGGGCGACGGCGCGGGCGGTGCGGAGGCGGGTGTAGCGGGTGTCGAGGTCGACGACGTCGGTGGCCGTGCCGAGTTGGGCGAGCAGCCAGTGCTGTACGGCTGAGTCCACGTCGGTCTCCAATCAGGGGCGGGAGTGGGGGAAGGGTTCGCGGGTACGGGCCCGCCCGGTTGGCGCCCCCACCAGGTGGGGCGGGCCCGTACGCCGCTACTCGCCGCTGTCGCCCTCAGCAGCGTCCCGGCCCCGAGACCGGCTGGTCGCCGCGGTCTTCTTCGCGGCGGTCTTCTTGGCCGCAGGAGCGGCCGTGTCAGCGTCCCCGTCGGAGGCCGAGCCGGTGCCAGAGCCGTCGTCCTGGCCGTCTCCGGTAGGGTCCGCGGTTCCGGACTGGTCGGCCTTGGTCTTCGGCAGGCGGGGAAGCTTGCCGTCGACCCAGGCGGCCGGGTTCGTCACCATGGCTGCCAGCCGGGGTTCCGGGCTGGTGCCATCGGCCAGTGTCACCGTCTGGTGGGTGTCCGGGTCCCGCACGTAGACCGTGCTCGCGAGCTGGGCCATGGCTCACCACACCGTCGCAGCGATGTGGATGTCCGGGACGTACATGACCGGCATGGCGGCCGCGTTCGCCTTGGTGTAGACCTGCACCGGGTCGTCCTGGTAGCCGCGGGTCACGACGATGCCGGGGGCCTCGGACCGTTCGATGGCCGGGTTGGATCCCTGCGAGAGGACCAGGCCCTCGGCGGTGAGACCGTACTGGGTCTCCGCCCACGTGGACGGGTTCGGGGGGAGCAGGAAGAACATGTTCTCCGGCAGCACCCGGACGTCCGTGCCGTTGTCGAGGGGGATGGTGACGTCGTAGATGGTGATGGGCGGCAGGTTGTAGCGGGCCCGGACGACGTTGACCTCGTTGGGGGCGAGGACGGCGGTCGGGGTGGTGCCGCTGGACACGCTGCCGTAGTACGCGGCCCGGTAGGAGTCGTTGCCCTGCATGAGGGCCTGCGTCTTGTACGAGGTCAGGCCGCGGGCGGGCAGGGGCGCTCCGGTGGAGCGCAGGACCTCGATCCAGCGCATCTCGTCGCCGAGGATGTCCGCGGTGTGGTCGGTCCACGCGGTGGAGGCGGTCGGCATGTTCGCCGACGGCACGTTGTGGTTGGCCTCGACGGACAGGCCGTTCTCGTTGGACAGGGTGAACTTGCCATCGACGAGGAGGTCGCCGGCGGCGAGCTCGAGACGGTTCTTGATGGACAGGACGTGCGCGGCCAGGTCGTCGTAGACGGCGTCGATGAGCTGCTGTCCGTCGCGGCCGTGAGAGACGGCCTCCAGGATCGTCTCGAGTTCGCCGACGATGTACTTCTGGCTGAGCGGCAGGAGCCTGCCCTCGCGCTCGATCTGGGTGATCTCGCGGGAGGCGACCTTGGCTTGCGCGTCCCACGCCCGGTAGGAGGCGGCCGCGACTCGCCGGTTGGTGGACCGGATCTTCCACTTCACGGAGTCGATGGTGCGTTCGGCGATGACGGAGCGGGTGAGCTCGTAGTCCGCCGGGGTCTGGATGGCCCGCACGAAGGCGTTGATCTCCGTGGGGTTGATGTCCCGGAGGAGGACCTCAAGCATGTCGTTCGGCATGGGTGGTCCCCTCTCAGACCTTGTAGACGAACTGGGTGTTGGACCCGGCCGCGATGTCGGCAGGGTCGAAAGCGACCGGCAGCTTGGCCACGTCGATCTGACCGTGGACCATGAGCGGCGCGCCGACCTTGGTGGAGCCCGGGAAGAACGACACCTCGGTGAAGAGGAACCCGCGGAACAGCTGGGTTCCGTCGGAGGCGGTCGCGGTGCCGCCGGCCGTGGTCGTGGCCATGGTGACGCCGGGGGTGGTGCCGCCGGTCAGGGAGGCGGTGGCGGTGATGGAGGCGACGTTGTCGCCGAGGTACTGGCCGCCGAAGGTGAGCGTGTACGGGCCGCCCGCGTTGCCGGTCACGACGATGTCGCCCGGGTTCACGTTCGAGAGGGCCTCGAGCGCGGACTGGACCGCGGCCGCGGTGGCGTTGTACGCGATGGCGGCGGTGGTCTGGCCGGAGAACGTGAGCGTGAACGTTCCGCCGGTGGGTGCGCCGGTGATGGTGGCGGTCTGGACCTCGTTGGTGACCGCCGCGTACGGCTCGTACAGACCGGTGGAGGTGTTCTTGCCCAGGGGGATGCCGGACTTCAGCTTCCGCTCGGGCTGGTACTTGGAGGCCTCGGTCCAGTGCAGGGTCTCGCTGAACTGGGTGAGGTCGAGGGTGACGGTCTGGTTGGCTTCGATCCCGAGCATGCTCATGAGCCACGGGCGGCCGACAGCGAGCGTCTCGGTGCTGGTGTACGGCTGGATGTCGTTCACGCCGTAGCCCCTTTCGCGATGTACGCGGGTTTCTCGTGTGAGGCGCCTGCCTGGCGCCGTCCACGGGGGTTAGGGCGTGGTCCCTCTGGTGGTGCTGGTCTGTGGTCAGGCTGCGTCGTCGGTGCGCAGTCCCATGGCCCGGGCGCGGGCGCGTGCGGCTTCGTTGACGGCGTCCTTGCCGGGGACCGGGGGCCGCGGGGGGCCGCCGGCTGCCGGTCCGCCGGACGGGGCGGCCGGGAGGGCCTGGGGGACCGTTCCGGTGCCGAACAGTTCGGGGCGGCGCTTCTTCAGATTCTCGGCTGCCGTGGTGATGGCGGCCGTGTCGGCGTCGGGGGTGTCGCGCAGGTCCCGGTCGAGCATCGCGAGGGCGTCCTGCAGGTTCGGTGTGGTGACCGTGCCCTTGTCGTCGGTGATGTCGAGGGCACCGAGCCGGGTCAGGGACTGCTCCCGTGCCAGCGTGCGGCGTTCCGCAGCGAGCTGTGCCTGCTGCTGAGCGAAACTGTCGCGCTGGGTCTGGAACTCCTGCTCGCGGCGGGCGAGGTCTTCGGTCCTGCGCTGGTCGTCGCTGAGCTGTGCCTGGCGGGCCTGCTCAGCGTCCTTGAACATCTGCCCGAATGCGGCGACGTCGAAGTTCTCGTGGGTGAAGGGCACGCCGGCGGCTTCGGCGAGTTCCTTCAGCGCGGCCATGCGTCCCTTGCCGTGCTCCCGCGTCATGATCTTGGAGAAGCGGTCCTGGGTCATGGCCAGGCCGGTCTCCTTGTCCAGGAGCGGCTGCGGGCCGGCCGGCTGCACAGGCTGCTGTCCGGCGATCGCGGCGACGGTGGCCGGGCTGGGCGCCGGCGGGGCGGCAGGCGGCTGGTTGCCGTCGTTGTAGAAGACGGCGAGACCGGTCAGGCCGGTGTACGGGTGGGCCCAGCCGGGGGCAGGCGTGGGTCCGAGTCGGCGGTGCGCGGGGCGACGCATGAGCGACAGTCCTCCCATGGACAGTTCAGGCCCCGCGCCTGAGATCAAGGACACCACAGATGTCACGACGCGTTCCCCCCGCTTCCCTGTGCGGCCGGGTCCTGTCCTGTGCTGGCGGCAGCCGGGTCGCCTGGCGTGGGGGGGAGTTGCGGTGCCGGGGCCGGAGTCGGCGCGGTGATGTCGATGCCAAGGTAGTCGGCGACGGCCTGGGTGTCTCCGGTGGCGTCGGCAAGTTGGACGGCCTGGTCGAAGGAGCGGGCCTGGATCTGCTCGATCTCCTGCTGGGCGTCGTCGATGGGCCAGCCTGCGTCCTGCAGCATGCGGATGGCAGTTTCCAGGCTGATGACGTGCGCGTTGTAGGCGGTGGTGACCTGGTCGAGGACTGCGGTCTTGTCGGTGGGGGTGTAGGGGCCGCGGGTGAGGGTGGCGGGAAGGACGGGGAGGCCGGCCCAGTCGGGGTGCTGGCCGGACTGGAACAGTCGCTGCACGAACTTGGGGATGAGCCGGTCGGCGTGGTCGCGGGCGAGCCTCATCGCGGAGATGTTCGAGTCGAGGGGTCCCAGGGACAGTTCGAGGGCGTACCCGGAGGGGACCTTGGAGGGGTCCATGGTGCCCAGGGACACGGCGGGCAGGCGTACGACGTTCGCGGCCCGGTCGGCGAGGTCGTGGCCGTGTTCGCGGAGTTCCCGCAGGGCGGGGCTGGTATCGATGGAGGTGAGCCGGCCGTTCTCCCCGAGGGTGAACATGGCTCCGGGTCCGACGGCGTACTGCATGCGCGGGTCGGTGACGCCGGAGATCGCCACCATGGGCAGGCCGGTGGTAGCCGACGCCCGGGCGGAGTCGGTGTCCGAGGCTGCGAGTTCGTCGAACACCTGCAGGGCTTTCGCCAGGGACGACTGCCCCCAGTGCTCGCCGGCCGCAGGCACAGTGTTCGGGATGTGGATCAGGGAGATGAAGTCCTGGTACAGGTCCAGATGGTCAAGGACTTCGCCCTGCCCGTTGCTGTTGAAGTGGGCCTTGCCCATCGGGAGGGAGTCGATATCGACGTCGCCGGTGAGGTCCTCGAGGAGCCAGATCGCGTCGGTGAGGTAGCAGGTCTTGAACGACGGGACCTCAGACCACGGGTACATGCGGGAGATCGCCCCGTTGATGTCGATCTGGTCGCCGCGCCCGAGGACCGGGGTGGCGGCGGCTTCGTCGGTGGGGTCGGTCATGACGGGGGCCCGGACGGGCCGGCCGGACCGGTCGACGCCGGAGGCGGTCTGGGGGCGAATCCAGTCCAGCTCGAACGTGATGCGGCGCAGCCGGGCGGGCAGGCCGCGCTTCTTGTCCTCGGGCAGGTCCCAGCCGAGGTGGATCCGAGTGGGGTAGTCGGTGCCGTCGGCATCCTCGCCGATGACCGGGTAATAGAAGCCCGGGTCGTAGGTGGTGATCCTGGGGCGCTGCTTCTCAGCATCCCACCACAGGTGGAGAACGCCGTCGCCGAGGCTGACGGCCTTGCGTTCGGCCTGCATGAGCCGCATCGTCAGGTGCTCTTCGTCTGCCCACTCGCGGAGGAGCTCCTGAACGCGGGCGGCCTGCTGGTCCTCGACGTCGGCGTTCTCGTCGTCGGCGTGTTCGGCACCGGGCACGGTGATGTGCTGCTCCCGTCCAAGGACGTGGGCGACGAGGGTGTCGACGAACATGGACGGATCGCCGTACTCGCGGCGTTCGCGTGCCTCGGCTCCGTCTCGGATCTCGGCGAGCTCACCGGCCTGGTTGTGGTCGTAGGCGGCGTACAGCTTGTAGGCGGCAAGGCGGCGCTCGTCTTCGGCTGGTACCCAGGTCGCGGCGGCTTCGGGGAAGGCGCGGCGTTCGGGCATGCCGGTGGTGGGGCTGTTGAACAGCGGCTTGTAGTTGAGCGTCGACCAGTTGTCGATGCGCAGTGCGTGCCGCAGCCCGGACATGAGGCCCACCACTACTCCCTCTGTTCAGGCCCCGCGCCTGATCATCAGGGTACGGGCGCGGGCCCTGCTGCTTCCCCCGGCTATCGGCGGCCGCGGAGGCGCTGGTCGCTGTAGTGCTCGGTGCCCAGGCCCTGACGGGCAGGGTCGGCGAGTTCGGTCAGAGCGTGCACTGCGGCGTCCATGCGGTCTGGGGAGTCCATGCCGGGCAGCCAGGTCACCATCTGCCCTTCGAGTTCGGTGAACTCGCCGACGTGGTGGATCAGGCCGCGGGAGTACAGCTGCGCGATCGGCTCTGCGCGCAGGCGTTTGCCCTGCTTGGCGTGGACTTCGATGATCGACGGCATGAGCAGGCCCTTGGTCTGGCCGTCCTGGGCGAGGGCGCGCCAGGCCTGGGTGACGATCTGGCGGGCCATGTCGCCGCCGAAGTTGTTCTCGACAACGATGGCGTCGGCCTGCCGGTCGATGGCCAGCTTGCAGACCTCGGTGCCCCAGGTGTCGGCGCCCATGGTGCGGGAGCGGTCGTCCAGGAGGTACATGTCGCCTTCGCTGTCGCGGGCGGCGCAGATGAGGCCGACTTCGTCGTTGCGGAGGGAGTCGCCGCCGGCGTGGTCGACGGCGACGACGATCCGTGTCGGGGTGATGGCCGGCCAGGCCTTGACGTCGGTGCGGTTCCCGGTGATCCACGCCCATTTCCACACGCCGCCTTCGAGCGGACGTGGTTTTTGCTGGTAGAGGGCGTACCAGACGCGTTCACCGACGGATTCGCGGATGTCGGCGAGTTCGGCGGCGTCGTACTGATCGGGCCACAGGGGGGCGCCGATGTCGCGGTGCAGTGGGTCGTGGGGGCTGTCGGCGAGGGCGGGCAGGTCGATCTGGAGCCAGCGGTGGGGTTCGTGGGCGAGGAGCCGTCCGGACAGGTCGTCCTCGTGCCAGCGTGTGTTGATCAAGATCAGGGATGCGCCGGGGGCTCGGCGGGTGAAGAACACGGACCGGTACCACTCCCAGACGCGTTCGCGTTGGGCGGGGCTGGCGGCGTCGTCGTGTCCCTTGAAGGGGTCGTCGATGATGCCGAGGTTGAAGCCCTTGCCGGTGAGGCCGCCTCCGACGCCGGCGGTGACCATGCCGCCGCGGACGCTGGAGCCGCGTTTCTGCTCGAGGTCGAAGCGGTTTGCGGCGTGGGAGGCCGGGTGGAGTTTGATGCCGAGGACGCCGGAGTATTCGCGGAGTTGGTCGCGGACCCAGCGGCCGTGGTCGTCGGCGAGGTCGGCGCCGTAGGAGGCGATCATCACGCGGTGCTCGGGGTGCCGGCGCAGGTACCAGAGCGGGCCCCACCGGGAGGCACGCTGAGATTTCCCGTGCCGTGGTGGGCAGGTCAGCATGACCTGGAGACGCTCGCCGGCCGCGATCCGCCGGAAAGCACTGTCAATCATGTCCAGGTGGGGTGCCTGCTTCTCCCTG
This sequence comes from Streptomyces sp. NPDC090499, assembly GCF_044769305.1. Lineage (NCBI taxonomy): Bacteria > Bacillati > Actinomycetota > Actinomycetes > Kitasatosporales > Streptomycetaceae > Streptomyces > Streptomyces sp. NPDC090499. The sequence continues at coordinate 2,402 of NZ_JBIVXP010000030.1, read as the reverse complement.
CGTTCGGTGAGGACCGCGGCCAGGGCGCCCGGGGAGCGGTCCATGGCGATCTGCCGCTCGACCCGGGCGAGTTTGATGCGGGTCTCGGGCCGGGCGCGGGCGATGACCCGGCGGCGTTGGTCGGCGGGCAGCTTGCGGTAGTTGGCCTCGATCTCGGCCTGGCGGTCAGTCGCCGTCGCCACCGTCGTCCTCGTCGTCCAGATCGGCAGTGTCGTCGTCTTCGTCGTCGAGGTCGGCGTCCTCGTCGATGGTGGGGATCTCAGCGTTCTCGCGGTCGGAGATGTCGATGAGGGCCATGATTTCGGCTGCTTCGCCGCTGGAGAACGGGATGGCGCCGCCGTCGGGGCCGCTGATCTCGGTGCGGACGGGGATGCGGAGGCCGAACAGGTCGGTGATGTCGGCGATGATCTTCCGTGCTTGTTCGCTGGCCTTGAGATCGACCGGGACGACGCCGGCCTGCTGCTCGTGGACGTCGGTGTCGTCGCCGAGCAGGGCGATACCGAGGGCGGCGGGCATCACGGCCCGCAGGAGGCTTTCCAGGCGTGCGCCTTGCACGTGCCGGTACAGCTCGGCGTCCTGGACCTCGAGCTCGCGGGCCTTCTTGATGGCGCGGGCGAGGTCGGATCGGGCGGTCGCGGGTGAGATCCCGAAGTGGTCGGCGATCTGTGCCGCGGTACGGCCTTGGATCTTCATGATGAGCATCTCGCTGCGCCGTTTGGCGACGAGCGCGCTCTTGGCCTTGGAAGGTGGCATGGCGGTGGGGCTCCCGCTGTGTGGTTGTCAGGCCCCGCGCCTTGTCTCGGATGATCGCCGATTTCCGCCGGTGTGTTCCCCCGGCCCGGAGTGTGGGGGGACGATGCGCGGCATGAGAGAAGCGTGTACGGGGTTGGTGGCGGGCCTGGCGGCGGTGGCGGTTCTGGTTCTGGCCGGGTGCAGTGACAGCGGCAGCGGATCGGACGACGGCGCCGGGAAGGCGTCGGCGAGCGCGTCGTCGACGGCGGCCGCCGTGTCGCCGCAGGCTGCGCTGGACGCGTATGAGGCGGCGACGGCGTCGGGCTGTACGACGGCGGACGACTGCCAGGAGTTCATGACGCGGAAGCTGGCGGCCGCGGTGCAGGTGCGGGATGCGATGCAGGTGAAGGACCCGACCGTGTATGCGGAGCCGATCGGGGACGTGAACGAGGCAGAGGCCCAGGCCGACCACTACGGGCGGGACAGTCTGGGGGCGAAGGGCAACATGCTGGCGGTGTCGCTCCCGCTGCAGCGGATGGTCGCCTGGTTCCGGGAGCATCCGGAGGGCTGAACGGAGCCGGCCCCACTCCGCGGGGGATACGGAGTGGGGCCGGTGTGGGCTCGGGTGGGCCTGGGGGAAGGGCGCCCGAGCAGTTTGTGTGCACGGCCCAGGTTCATGGACAACAGGGCGCGGGGACACCGGTGTAACCCAAGGAGACTCCGGGCCGTGCAGTTCTGATCGTGGCGTACGGGCGGGGGTTTGTCAGAGGCGCTTCCCCCTGGCCCGTTCTGGTCAGTCGGTGGGGGCCGGTCCGGGGCCGTACTTGCCGCGGACGGCCTGGCCGCTGCCCGGCATGCGGTGGATACGGCCGTCCTTGACGAGCTGGGTGAGCCGGTTCTCAAGCGTGGACGCCGGCAGGCCGGTCGCCCGGGCGAGTTCGTCCTTGTGGAGGTAGTTGGTCTCTTCGCCCAGCGGGTCGGCAGCGTCGTGGAGGGCGTCGAGGATCTTCTCGTCGGAGGTGGGTTCCTTCGGCGGCCCGGCGAGGGTGGCGGTGCCCGGGAGGGTTTCCATGGCGGCCTGGTCTTCGTCGTCGCCGAGGATCGAGGTGAGGGCGATGTCGTCGCGGTCGTCCCAGCCGGGCCAGTCGGCGGGGTAGGCGATGTTGTTGTGGTCGATGTAGGGGGCGGCGGATTCGAGGATGAAGGTGCGCATCATCTCGGCGGCGCCGCCGGGGCCGAGGGTGTAGCCGAGGCCGAATGTGGATTCGGGGTCCTGGACGCCGGTGGTCTCGTCGTAGACGAGGGGTCGTTCGACGGTCCAGGCGTCGGGGATCTGGCCGGGGTCGACGCCTTCGAAGCCGGTGGTGACGAGGTTTTGCTGGTCGGAGTCGGTGCGGAGCATGACGAGGCTGCCGCCCTGGATGACGTTGGTGCGCAGGGGGACGGAGCCGCCGAGTTTGTCGGCGTTGACGGCCTGGTTGACGATCGTGAGGAGGATGCCCATGGAGCGGGCCTTGGCGGCGAGGGCTTCGACGATGATCCGGGCTTCCTTGCGGTAGTAGACGAGTTCGGACAGGGGGGTGTGGGCTTCGTCGAGGATGACGCGGACCCAGGGGCGGGTGGGGGTGGCGATGAAGTTCTTCATTTTGAGGCGGGCGGATTCTTCGATC
>NZ_JBIVXP010000029.1:0-92779 GCF_044769305.1 Streptomyces sp. NPDC090499 | reverse complement strand
TACCCAGCCGAGCGCCCCGAAAGCACCCCCGCGCTACCCAACACCACCAACGCGACCGCCGGTTGATCGGCTACACCACGAGAAGGGACACGACCGGAGGCTCGGCGCCGGGTTTCCAGAATGGCGTACCTCCATGGTCGGCGGGTGCCGCATCAGGGCAGGTTCCTCCCAGTGGGCGTTGGCGGCTTGTGGCCTGCCTCGACTGCCGCGCGCGAGGCACGACCGGAGCTCACCGTGTGAATCCTGGTCGTCGGCAACCGTCGCGAGGTCTACCGCAAGGTTCCGTCGGCGTGCGCCACATAGCCGGTTCGGTCACCCGCCGCGGGATGTGGAAGCGTGCGCCTGACTGTTCGGTGAAATGTCCTGAATGCCGGGCGTAAGTGCAACCAAAAATACAACCGGTCCACACCGAAGAGCCGAGCCACAACTCGTGGCTCGGCTCTTCGTTTCGCCTGTTCAGGCGGCTGCGGAGGATACGAGATTCGAACTCGTGAGGGGTTGCCCCCAACACGCTTTCCAACTGTGTTGGTGGGGCTGAGGGCTGTGTGCAGGGGCGTTCACCTGGGTTCATGGGCGGCCGGACACACACTCACGATCGGCCTCCGGCCTGCCCTGGACGGCGGTGAACCGCGCTGAATGAGACGGGAACTGAGACGGGGCTCCCCGCTCAACTCGGGTGACTGCGGGCTTCGGTTGGCTCTAGCGTTGCTGCCGTGATCAACAGTGAGGGAGTACGTCTGGGCGCGGAAGCCGCCCGCCGTCTGGCAGAGACGGGCCTCTATGAGTTCGAGTCGGGTCTGACGGACGCCGAGTTCGCCCGCATCGAGCGCGAGTACGGCTTCGAGTTCGCAGACGATCACCGAGCATTCCTTGCCGCCGGCCTGCCGGTCAACGTCCCTCCCGAGGATGGGCAGACCTGGTCCAAGCCCTGGCCCGAGTGGAGAAGCGGTGACCTGGACAGCTTGCGCCGACAGCTCGACTGGCCGGCCGAGGGTGTTCTCCTCGACGTCGAGTACAACGCGTTCTGGTACGACGGCTGGGGCGAGCGTCCGTCTGATGGGGCGACGGCACTGGACACGGCAAGGTGTCATCTGAGGGCGGCGCCGATGCTGGTGCCCGTGTACGCCCACCGATACCTGCCGTCCGGCCGGGGAAGCTTCGGTCATCCGGTGCTCTCGATGTGGCAGACCGATGTCATCTACTACGGGCTGGACCTGGCCGACTACATGCACCAGGAGTTCGACGAGGCACGCGGCGAAGTCGACGAGGACTGGAACCCGAGGGCAACGGTCCCCTTCTGGCGAGACCTCCTCTGACTGCACTCCTGTACCGAGCAACGCGCGCCATTAGCTTGGGAAGCTTGGGCTTCTTGGCGGCTGCTGCTGGGCTGACCTGCGACGGAGCGGTGTTGAAGCCCTGATCGCACCCCTAGTCAGTCCCCGCTGTTCCCCGTGGTTCCCCGTACGATCTGGCACACGAATGGCATGGACTCTTCGCGTCGAATGTCACGGACGGAGCTGGGATCCGGGGTGTCTGAGCCTCAGCCGACGACAGTCAGCCACGATGGCGGGTGCGCCGACCGACCATGCACGCGTGTGCCTCGGCCCACCCCCACTGGCCTCAGCCACGCTGCCATGCCGTCGACCAGAGCCAGCCGCGGCGACGGAAGCGTGGCGGGTAGACCTTGTGTGATGACCGCTTCGTCCCGAAACAACTTGGGCAGAGGCTCTGCCTGGGGCTGGTGTGCTTTTCACAGCTGCGCTGACGGTCCGTCGACGTCCTTGCTCGTCCTCCGCTGTCCATCGGGGTTTTACGCAGTTAGACACCCACCGTTGCTGCTCTTCGTGCGCTTGGAGCACTCCCGCCTCACCTGATGCGCCTGTGATGTGCGACAACTTCGCATCCAGTGTGACACCCATCACAAGGGTCATGGTGCCGTGAGCGGCGTGATGGTGAGCTCACTGATTTGACTGAACGCGTTCAATTGCTGGGCGGCCGTCTGGCGGCCTCTCTGGAGGCCGGAGGCCAAAAATGACCCTCGAACAAGAAGAATTTCCAAAATAAGCATGCGCGTAAGTACGCCGATAATTATTGACGGAGCCCAGGGACACACAAGAGGCCCCACATGGCGCCGAGTTCGCGCGCTACGCTCTACGCGCTGCTCCTCTTCCTCCGTAACGTCCCGGCTGGCAGCCAGGTCGGCCGGAGCTCCCCGGTATCGGGGTGCCCAGAGAAGAGAGGGGCAGCGATGAGGGATCGATCGTTCAAGAAGGCCGGCAGGAAGTGGCCTGACCCCGATCGTTGGCAAGTGATCTTGTCGACGCTCAGCCTTCTGGTGGCGGTCGTTGCACTCGCGGAGCAAGTAGGGCGGTAAGCCTGGCCGTATGTTGCACGGCCAGGCTCACCTACTGCTCCGTGGGCGCTGGCCCAGCCTGGTTGGCCCCAGGCTGGGCCATGTCACGGAGCCGACCTTGAGTGACTCATCGCGTGGTCTGCAAAGTCAAGCTGAGCTTCAACTTGAACTACAACCTGATGCACAGCCCAAGCTACACGGGGACAGTACGGTCGTCGGGCTGAGCGCAGGTAAGCAAACAGACCGACGGGTGTTCGGACACTCGATAGCGAGAGGGCCCCTCCGGCAGGGTTCGAACTTGCGACGCCTGTTTTGGGAGAGAGGCCCGGCGACCTGGCAGCTGAGCTGCGGCTTCACTGGCCGAGGAAGCGGGCCGTTACTTGACCGTGGGGCAACGGTGTTGACTGTGGCTGACCACCGCATCTGGCACGGTTGTGGCACGAACCTCAGCCGACGACAGTCAGTCACGACGGCGGGTGCGCCGACCAACTGCGCACGCGTGTGTCTCGCTGTACCCCCACCAGTCTCAGCCACGCCATTGCGGTGTCTGCCGCTCGCTCACGCAACACGTGCAGACAACCGGCTCTGCGCTTCAAGCCGAGCCAGACGGCTCGTTAGAGCTGAGCGAACTGACGAAATCGACAAGAAGGGCCGCCACCTGGGAAGCTTTGAGTGATCTACCTCCTATGGGTCCGGGATCCCGTAACCTACATGCATGGTGAGCCTAGGTTCTGACGCCCTTCGTTCGCGTCTCGTCGAGTTCGTGCGGTACCGGAAGGAGCATCTTTCCGGGGACGAAAAAGGTGAAGCGCAGGTCTTCTTGGATCGCTTCTTCCGCGCCTTGGGCCACGAAGGCGTCCGAGAAGCTGGGGCTACTCTGGAAATGCGCATAAAGCGGCGCGACCATAAAGGAACCGCTTTTGCGGATCTCATGTGGAAGCCCCGCTGCTTGGTTGAGATGAAGCGGGCTGGAACTGACCTCTCGAAGCACTATAGGCAAGCTTTTGAATATTGGGTTCAGGCGGTCCCTGACCGGCCGCGATATGTCATCTTGTGCAACTTTGATCAATTCTGGGTTTATGATTTCGACCAGCAGCTCGACGAACCTGTAGACCGGGTAAAGCTGGATGATCTTCCGCGAAGGGTAGAGGCCCTCGCTTTCCTGCTCCCGATTGAACAAAAGCCGGTATTCCAAAATGACCTCGTGGCTGTCACTCGGGGTGCTGCGGCTGATGTAGCTCGAGTATTTAAGCAGATTCATGGTCGCGGCATTCCGCGTATCAAGGCGCAGATTTTTACACTTCAGTCAGTGATGGCAATGTTCGCCGAAGATATAGGAATGCTGCCAGGGCATCTTTTTACTCGCGCACTGGAAGATTCATCATCTGGCAGCGACGCTTACGACCTCCTGTTCGGTCTATTCCGTGAGATGAATACGCAAGGCGTCACGCCGGCAGGTCGTTACAAAGGCACTCCCTATTTCAATGGGGGCCTATTTTCTGAGGTCTATCCTGTCGAGCTAACGAATGATGAACTGGATGATCTGCGACGAGCTTGCCAGACTGACTGGTCAGCAGTCCGCCCTGAAATCTTTGGCACGCTCTTCGAGGGTTCCATGGAAGAGAGTGAGCGCCACGCTCAAGGAGCCCATTTCACGAGTCAGGCGGACATTGCGAAGATCGTCGGCCCCGTAATTGTAAATCCCTGGCGAGAAAGGGTCTTGAAGGCTGGATCTATCCCAGAACTTGAAAGGTTGCTCCTGGAGCTGAGCAGCTATAGAGTGCTGGATCCCGCGTGTGGCTCAGGCAACTTCCTTTATGTGGCCTACCGGGAGTTGCGCAGAGTGGAACAAGAGGTTCAGAGCCTCATCGCAGAACGCCGACGCGGTCGGCATATGGGTCAGCAGTCGATCTCATATGTGCCAACAGATCACTTTTTTGGTATTGACATCAACCCGTTTGCGGTTGAAGTTGCGAAGGTCACCATGATGCTGGCTAAGAAGCTGTCCACCGATGAGCTCGGTGACCAGCAGCAGGTGCTTCCTCTCGATAACCTAAACGGAACTATCGTAGCGGCTGACGCGCTGTTCTCGGAATGGCCTCAAGCTGACGCAATCATTGGGAATCCGCCGTATCTTGGGCGCCGCGGCATGATTGAAGAATTGGGAGCCGAGTACTGCCAGCGGCTCAGCCGGGAGTACCCAAACGTCTCAGGCGTTTCAGACTTTGTCACCTACTGGTTCCCTAAGGCACATGATCACCTGCCTGACGGCGGACGTGCGGGAATGGTGGCCACCAAAACAATCCGTGAGAATGACTCGCGCAAGTCAAGCCTTGACTATATCGCGGACAACGGTGGCCATATTTTCGAGGCTGTCTCTAGTCAACCCTGGTCAGGAGATGCAGTTGTACACGTTTCCTTGGTCAACTGGAGCAAGGGATCTGATGTAACGCCTAAGATTCTATGGCTCAATGACGGGCAACTGCGACTGGAGGTGGACGAGATCTCTCCCACTCTCCGCCCTGGTTTCGATGTCCGAAAGGCTAAAGACCTTAGAGTCAACATTTCCCCGCAGGTTTGCTTTGAAGGCCAAACGCCAGGGATCACAAAAGGCAAGGGTTTCGTCCTTGATCGCTCCAGCAGGCGTTTGCTGGGCAAAAATGGCGGAAGCTCGTCCGTAGTTCATCCCTTCCTTGGCGGGAGGGAAATGCTTCGCCAGACGGCGATCGATCGCTGGGTGATCGATATCGGCGTGGATGATTCACTTGAGGCTAGATCCTCCCACCCCGAAGTCATGAAGTACCTCGAAGAATGGGTGCTCCCCAAGCGGCAAGAGGTGGCTGAGAAAGAAGAAGCGCGGAACCGGGAAGTCTTGCGGGCGAACCCAAAAGCGAGAGTGAATAAGCATCATGCCAACTTCCTATCTCGCTGGTGGAATCTGTCCTATCGGCGAGCTGACATGCTTGAGTCGCTGGCGAAGTCGGATCGGTACCTGGCCACATCGCGGCACGCCAGCGTGAATAGGCCGACAGTGTTCGCGTTCGTCGACTCTGCCGTTCGCCCGGGAGATTCGATGACAGTCTTCGCCCTCGATGATGAATATTCGTTCGGGGTTTTGAGTAGCGACTATCATGGTGTATGGGTTAGGGCTCGATGCTCCTATCTGAAGGCAGATCCTCGTTACACCTCATCGACTGTTTGGTCAAGTTTCCCGTGGCCGCAGTCACCAACCCCTGAACAAGTTGAAACCATCGTTGGGGTTTCTGCTCGCTTGCTCAAGCTTCGTCAGGGTTATTACGAGAGAGGAATTCCCCTGGAAGCGCAATACGCTTCGCTGCAGCGGCCAGGGAGGAACGAGCTGAGAGATCTGCACGAACAGCTCGACGAAGCAGTGAGAGAAGCGTATGGATTTACGGCTGAGGATGACAAGCTTGCACAGCTGTTCGCGCTAAATCAGACGCTCTCGGACGAGGGGGCGATCGTTTGGGGCCCGAAGTCGGCAAGTGCCATGGGAGTCAGCGTCCGCATGACGGATTACCGAATCCTGCCCCCCGTGGGGTGAACTGGGTGAACTGCTGTAGGGCCACGGGATCCGCTGTGATTTGCCTCCCCTCGGGCATCGGATAGGCGGCTGACCGCCATGTGCGCGGCATGGTCGCCGGCCGGGCTGGAGCGGGGCGGAGACAGGAGCGCAGGCCCGGCCGGGGGCCGGGCCGCGCGCGGTGAGCGGAGCGAGCCGCCTTGAACCCGTAATGAAGGTTGTAACTCAGTCGAGTGTGTGGGGCGCCCGGGGCACCGTGTGCGGTTTGAAGACCTGCGTGCAGGCCGGGAGTTCGGAGCCTTGGCGGTGGGCAAGTGGCAGGAAGACTACGGGCCGGATCGTCCATGTGATGCGGGTGTTGGCCTGGGTGACTGTCACCGTGCAGGCCTCGGCGCGTAGGAGAGCTCTCCTCGTCGCAATACGGCCGTCGTACAGCCATTCCCACGCTTCCTGGGACGCGTCGGGGTCGAGTGCCGGTGAGATGGTGCGGAGTGCGATCGCTACCCATCTGTCGGCCTGCGGGGCTGAGTACGCGTCGAAGGAGGCTCGGAGAACCGGCCACGCCTCCTTCGCGATGTCCTCGGTCCAGCACTCGCACCAGTAGCCGCGCTGCGGCTTGTCCATCAGCACGGGTGACCTCCGGTGCGGGGGCCTGCGAACAGCTCGGCGGTGACCGTGTGTCCGCTGTCGCTCTCGTGGACGACGACGCGGTGAGCGATGGCGCTGACCATGCCCAGGCCACGGCCGTGCTCGGCCTCCTGGTCCTGGCGCTCGGCTTTCGGGGCGGTGCCGGCGCCTCCGTCGTCGGTGACGGACAACGCGATCACCTGCGCTGACACCGCGAGAGCCAGATGGAAGCTGCCCGATTCCTGGCCGCTGGCTGTGTGGAGGATCGCGTTCGCGCTCAGCTCGCTCACGATCAGTTCGGCGTCTTCGGCTAAAGGGGAGCCGCGCAGGATGTCGCGGGTCCATCGGCGGGCCCGGCTGACCTCTTCCGGGGAACCTGGGCAACTGAGCCCCCAGACCCGGGCTGTACTCGTATACTCGTGCATACAAGTTCCTTCGTGCTGGTAGGCCGCCATGTGCAGCGGGTTCGGGCTAGACGAGTTTCACGCCGTCGTGGGCGCGGATCGCCGGTGGAGACACCGCGTCCATCGCGTCCAGGACGCGGATGGCGTATGCCTCGTCGGCGAGGTCAGTGACTTCTTCGCGGGTGGCCCAGCGCAGGGCGCGGGTCTCGTCGCCGGTGGTGGGCGTGCCGTCGGCGGTCTGACAACGGAAGACCAGGGAGACGATCAGGCCCGTCATGTTCTTGTAGACGCCGGTCAGGGTCGCCGGAAGGGCGATCTTGATTCCGGTCTCTTCGAGGACTTCGCGTTGCAGGGCCTCGGGGATGGTCTCCTCGCGTTCGAGGACACCGCCCGGCGGTTCCCACTTGCCGTTGTCACGGCGCTGGATCAGGAGGGCCCGGCCGTGGGCGTCTATGACGACCCCGGCGACGCTCACGGAGTGCGGGCGTTCTGTGCTCACGTTCCTCGGCCCTCTCGGCTGGCTAGGCTCTCCACCGTAGCAACAACACTCGCCCACTCGTCTAGATACCTAAAGGAGTACAAGTGAGTCCTGCTCTTCCTTCGGGCCTCCTCGGAGATCTCGACCCCACGAGCGATCGTGCGGTCTTCCGGCAGATCGCCGACCAGCTGCGCGAAGCCATCGACCGTGGGCGGTTCAGAGAGGGCGAGAAGCTGCCTTCAGAGGCTGAGCTTGTCGAGCACTACGGGGTGTCCCGGATGACGGTCCGGAACTCCTTCTCCATCCTCCAGGGGGAAGGGCTCGTCCATGCCGAGCACGGCAAGGGTGTGTTCGTCCGGCCCCGGCCTCCCGTGCGGCGCCTCGCCTCCGACCGGTTCGCCCGGCGGCATCGCGAGCAGGGGAAGTCCGCGTTCATCGTTGAGGCGGACGCGGCCGGCAGTCATCCTCAGGTCGACAGTCTTGAGGTCAAGGAAGAGAAGGCCAGTCAGGACATCTCCACCCGGCTCGGGTCCGTGCGGCGTGTGCTGGCCCGGCGGCGCCGGTATCTCCTCGATGGCCGGCCGGTGGAGTTCGCCACCTCCTACCTGCCTCTCGACATCGCTCGCGGTACGCAGATCGCCGAGCCCAACCCCGGCCCCGGTGGCATCTACGCGCGCCTCGAAGAGCTGGGCCACCGCCTCGACCACTTCGAGGAGGAGATCCGCGCCCGGATGCCCTCGCCGGACGAGGTGAAGACGCTCCGGCTGGCCTCCGGTGTGCCGGTCATTCACCTGATCCGGACCGCCTTCGACACCGAGGGGCGACCCGTCGAAGTCTGCGACACGGTCATGGCGGCGGACGCCTACGTCCTGTCGTACCAGCTCCCGGCGACCTGATCGTCATGGTTTGCGGTGGTGCGCGGGCACGCTTCCCTGAACTCGTACACCCCAACACGCATACTCGTATAGACGAGTGGGCAAGTTGTGTGGCAGGGTGATCGTCGTGAGCCCGGGAGATCGGGTTCACGGATCGCTACATATATAGACGAGTAGATGGGAAGTGTCCTGTGCGCACCATCCGTGTGGAGACCACCGCCGCCACGATCCTCCTCACCGAGGCTCCTGAGCCGAAGGTCCGCGACCGTCAGACCGGCGAGATCGCCAAGGACGCGGTGAGCGGTGAGGCGCTGATGACCATCGGCGTCGTCTACATCGAGGACGGGGAGTCCTCGCTGATCAAGGTCACCGTGCCGGAGGGCGGCGTTTCCGAGGGGCTGAACCTCGGTGCGCCGGTCTCGCTCCCCGGCCTCGTCGCCCGGCCGTGGGAGTCCGTGTTCAACGGGCAGCAGCGTCACGGCATCGCCTACCGGGCCGCCGCCGTCACCCCGGCTGCGTTCCCGGCCGCCATGGGGGCCACCGCCTGATGGCCGACCTAACAACGCTCCTGGAGGTGGGTGGTCCTGTCGCCGCGCTCGGCGGTGGGGCTGCCTACACCCGGGCCAAGTACCCGGCGCTCTACTGGTCCGCGGTCGGCGGCCCGATATCCACGGTCCGCCTGCTCAGCTCGTACGGCTCTGTCATGGAAGCCTGCGGCCTGACCGTCGCTCCCTCGCGGCTGCGGGTTCTCGCCGTCAAGGCCACCACCCGGCGGGAGGTCCGGCCGGTCCCGCCCCGCCGGGGCATCCTCCGTCCCACCTCGACCGGGCTGCGGCTCCGCCTCCGGCTGGCTCCCGGGCAGGAACCCGCCGACGTCGCCGCCTCGGCCGAACGGCTGCGGCACGCCTGGGGAGTCCACGCCGTCTACGTCACCACCGTAAAGCCCGGTGTCGTCGAACTGCGGCTTGTCGGGTACGACGTCCTGCGTCGCGTCCGGATGCCCCGCAAGACCGGCGGCGGCTTCCTCAAGGTGCCGGTGGCACTGCGCGAGGACGCCATGCCCTTCGTGCGCGACTACCGCACCGTGCCTCATCAACTCACCCTCGGCGCAACCCTGTCCGGCAAGTCCATGTACCTGCGTCACCTCATCTCCGGACTCGCCCGTCAGGACGGTGTTGCGCTCGTCGGCATCGACTGCAAGCGGGGCGTCGAACTGGCGCCCTTCGCCGCCCGCCTCTCCGCCCTCGCGACCGACCCCAGCGAAGCCGCCGAGCTGCTGCCCGTGCTGGTCAAGGAAATGGAGGACCGATACGACCTGATCAAGGAACGGCAGGGCATCGCGCCCGGCACTCCGGACGAGGAGATCACCTCCGACATCTGGGGCCTGCCGGAGAGCGAACGCCCCGTGCCTGTCGTCCTGTTCGTCGACGAGGTGGCGGAACTCTTCCTCACCGCCACTCGCAAGGACGAGGAAAGGCGGGACGAGATGGTCACCCAGCTCATCCGCCTCGCGCAGCTCGGTCGCGCGGCCGGCATCTATCTGGAGGTGTGCGGGCAGCGCTTCGGCGCCGAACTCGGCAAGGGCGCCACCATGCTCCGGGCCCAGCTCACCGGCCGTGTCTGCCACCGTGTCAACGACGAAGCCTCCGCCAAGATGGCCCTCGGCGACATCGCCCCCGAGGCCGTCTACGCCGCCTGTTCCATCGCTCCTGAGATGCCCGGCCTCGCCGTCGCGGGCGACACCTCCGGCGGCTGGTCCCGCATCCGCACCCCCTACCTCTCCCTCGCCGACGCTGCCGCCATCTGCCACGACTCAGCCGACCTGGTCCCCGAGGTCCCCGGCCTCAAGCCGTTCCGGCCCGCCGTGCCGGTGCACCCGGTCGAGACTCCGGCCTCGGTCGTCCAGCCGCGTCCGGTGACCGGCTGACCGTCCTCGCTTCCTCGCACCGGTCGGCGTGACGGTCTCGCGCCAAGTCCCTACCCCTCCCATGCCCGAAACCGAAAGGAGCCGGACCGTGCGCGTCCACCTCGGCCGTGTCGACGCGGTGTTGGTTCAGGCGCTCATCGCTGCCGCGTTGTCCTTCGCCCACCTCCATGACGTAGCCATGGCGGCCGGACAGGACGGGTGGAAAGCCTGGGCCTATCCGATCAGCGTTGACCTGCTGCTTGTCGCCGCATGGCGTCGACTCCGCTCCGCTACGGCAAAGGCGGCGGCCTGGTGCTGGTTCGTCATCGCCCTCGTCGCGTCCCTTGGCGCGAACGTCGCCACCGCCGGCCTCCTCGACCTCGGCAACGTCCCGGCATGGCTGCGGATCCTCGTGGCCGGTTGGCCCGCCGTCGCGTTCCTCGGCGGCACCCTTCTCGCCCACTCGGCGCCGAAAGCGGATACCGACGAGATCGACGCTGACGTCATCGAGGACCAGGACCAGGAGAAGGAGCCCGAAGCCACACCTGCCCCACCCGTTATCGAGGCGCTGCCGGAACGCCCGCCCGTCCCGGTCCCGGCCGCCCTGGTCGACCACGCCCGAAAAGTCGCCGCCGAACACCACACCCGCACCGGCACCCCGATCGACACCCCGACCCTCCGCGCCCGCCTCGGCGTCCCGACGCCCATGGCCGAAGCCATCGCCGCCCAACTCACCTGAACAGGAGGAACCATGCCGCTCTGCTTCAACACAGCCGCCGACTACCTCGAAGCGGCCCGCCAGATGGCCGACACCGGACGCCCGACGCTGGCCCGGCTCCTCGCAGAAGAGGCCGCCGATCGCATGTCGGACGCTGCCGAAACTGCCCGGATCCTGAACGAATTCCCCGGCTCCCGCCTGCGGCAGGAGGACTGACCATGACCGCCAACCGCCGCTTCCGCAACGTCATCCGTATCGGCCCCGTCCAGGTCGGCACTGCCTACGACGACCGGGGCCGCGAGAAGCACAGTGCCGCCTGCACCGCACCCCGCTGCGGCTTCTCCGCCGACTACGACAGCCGGGCCGCCGCCGAACTCGCCGCCCGCACCCACCGCTGCCCCGTCCGCTGAAGGGACCCCGAACACCATGACCGTCAGTCTGCCGCTGGTCGTCGTACTCGGCTTCTTCGCCTGGGGCGCCGTCAGGTTCCTCGGCGTCCGCGCCTGGGTCGTCGTGCTGGTCGCCCTCTTCGGCTTCTGGCTCTCCCACACCTTCCTGGCCCCCGCCATCGAGACCGGTACGCGCTCCGGCGTAGACGTCATAAACGGCTCACATGCCTAGACGAGTAGATAAGGAGAACCTGGCCGTGTTCCTGCCCAAGTACCCCGACAGTCCCACCCCGCCGCCCGCGCACACCCACGCCCCGACCGACCCAGCCCCCGTCCGGCGCTCCGCGCTCCCGGCCGTCTCCGTCAGTAGTGGCGCCGTCGTCGCCGTGCTCACGGGCGGCGTGGTCCTCACCGCGCTCCTGACCGCCGTCGCCGTCTCGGCCATCTCCGTGGCCATCGCCGCCGTGGTCCTGCGCTCCCTGCTGCGCGAACACAACCGGCGCTAATCCCTCTGCCCGACCCCTGGGGCGGCCACGACACCGCCAAGCATCCGGCCGCCCCGGGGCCCGTCACTCCTGACCGAGCCAGCCAGAAGGAGCCAGCCATCTTCACCCGCACCACCCCGCCCCCGCTTAGCGAACTCACCAACCTCGCCTCGGGCGGCACCCTGCCCGGTATCCTCCGCCAACTCTCCGGCCTCGGCGGCTGCACCAACCCCATCCGCCTCGACGGCCGCCGCACCGAATACGACGTCGACACCACGACGGGCGAGATCGGCCGCATCCTCCAGCACCTCGACTCCACCGACCTGCCCGCCGGCCAACTCCTCGTCCGCTGCAACAACCGGCGCACGACCCGCTGCCCGGCCTGCGCCGAGGTCTACCGCCGCGACACCTTCCAGCTGATCACCGCCGGACTCCGGGGAGGCAAGGGCACCCCGGAACAGGTCGCCGCCCACCCGCGCGTCTTCGCCACCTTCACCGCTCCCGGCTTCGGCCCCGTCCACAACCGCCGCACCGACGGTCGTCCCTGCCGCTGCGGCACCCACCACGACCAGGACGACGACGCCCTCGGTACTCCGCTCGACCCGGACACCTACGACTACGAAGCAGCCGTTCTCTGGAACGCCCACGCGGGAGCCCTCTGGCGGCGCTTCTCGATCTACCTCCGCCGGGAGGTAGCCAAGCGCGCGGGCCTGTCACAGCGGCGCCTCCGCGACCACGCGCGCGTGTCCTTCGCCAAGGTCGCCGAGTACCAAAAGCGCGGCGCCGTCCACTTCCACGCCGTCATCCGCCTCGACGGCCCGACAGGCGGCGACACCCCGCCCCCGCCCTGGGCCACGGCTGAACTGCTCACCGACGCCATCCACGCCGCTGCCTCCAAGGTCCGCGTCGACGGCCCGGTCATCGACGGCCGCACCCACACCTTCACCTTCGGCCGCCAACTCGACGTCCGCACCATCCGCTCCGCCGACTTCGACAACGGCCAGGAACTCACCGAACGTGCCGTCGCCGCCTACATCGCCAAGTACGCCACCAAAGGCGCCGAGACAGCCACGGGCGCCCTCGACCGGCCGCTGAAGTTCGCCGCCGAGCTCGCCCAGCTCGACATCAGCGACCACGCCCGCCAACTCATCCGAACCGCCTGGACCCTCGGCGCCCGCAAAGACCTCGAACACCTCCGCCTGCGGGCCTGGGCCCACATGCTCGGCTTCCGCGGCCACTTCTCCACCAAATCCCGCCGCTACTCCACCACCCTCGGCGCCCTCCGCGACGCCCGCGCCGAATGGCGCCGAGCACAAGCAGCGGCAGCCAACCCTCGGCCGGACACGACGTACGTCCTCGCCCACTGGGTCTTCGCCGGCTCTGGCTTGAGCGCTGCCGAGACCTGGCTTGCCGCATCCCTCGAACCCGCCCCCGGAACGGAAGGAGAACCAACCCATGGCTGAGCCCCGCCTCGCCACCGTGCCCGAGACCTCCGACCAGTTCTTGGTCCTCCTGACCGTGGAGGAAGCTGCCCGCCGACTCCGCATCGGCCGTACGACGTGCTTTCGGCTCGTCCTCGCGGGAGAGATCGAGTCCGTCACGGTCGGGCGGCTCCGCCGGGTCCCCGCCGACGCCGTACCCGCCTACGTGGCCAAGCTCCGCCACCGACCCGCCCACGCGGCCTGAGAGGGACGACATGGCAGAGCAGAAGCGCACCCGCCAGCCCAACGGGGCCTCGACCATCTACCTCGGCAAGGACGGCAAGTGGCACGGGCGGGTGACGGTCGGCGTCCGTGATGACGGCAAGCCCGACCGCCGCCACATCGAACGCAAGACCAAGGCGGAGGTGACCAAAGCCGTCCGCGAGATGGAGCGGGCGCGGGACGACAAGAAGCTCAGGAAGCCGGGGCAGAGCTGGACGCTCCAGGCCTGGCTTGAGCACTGGGTCGAGAACATCGCCAAGCCGTACGTCTCGGAGAACACGTACGACGGGTACGAGGTCGACGTACGCGTTCACCTCGTGCCCGGCCTGGGCGCTCACAAGCTCGACCGCCTGGAGCCGGAGCACCTGGAGCGCTTCTACCGGAAGATGCAGACCTCCGGGAGCTCCGCCGGCACCGCCCACCACGCCCACCGGACGATCCGGGGCGCCCTCGGTGAAGCCGTACGGCGCGGGCACGTCGCCACGAACGCGGCAGAGATCGCCAAGGCTCCCCGCCTGGAAGAGGAGGACATCGAGCCGTACACGATCGAGGAGGTACAGAGCCTCCTCGTCGAGGCGGCCAAGCTCCGCAACAGTGCGCGCTGGGTCGTAGCCCTTGCACTCGGCCTTCGCCAAGGTGAGGCGCTCGGCCTGCACTGGGAAGACGTCGACCTCGACGCGGGGTACGCCCGCATCCGCAAGAACCGGCTCCGGCCGAAGTACGCGCACGGCTGCGGCGGCGAGCCCTGCGGCCGGAAGGCGGGCTACTGCCCCAAGCGGGAGCAGACGCGCCGCGAACACAAGTCCACCAAGTCCCGCGCGGGCCGGCGCACCATCGGTCTGCCCGATCCGCTGATCAAGATTCTCCGCCAGCACCAGGAAGCCCAGGAACGGGAGCGGGTCGCGGCCGGTACCGACTGGGAGGGCAAGGGGTACGTCTTTGCCTCACCGACCGGCGGGCCTCTGAGCCCGAACACCGACTTCCACACCTGGAAGCGGCTGCTTCGGGATGCCGGGGTCCGGAACGGCCGTCTCCATGACGCTCGCCACACCGCAGCGACCGTCCTCCTGATCCTCGGCGTCCCGGACGTCGTGATCGACTCGATCATGGGTTGGGAGCCCGGGGGAGCGGCCCGGATGCGTGCCCGGTACATGCACGTGACCGGGACCATGCTCCGAAAGGTCGCGCAGCAAGTTGGCGATGCGCTGTGGGAACTCCCGAAAACGAACTGAGACGGAAACTGAGACGGACAACGTCGAAGGGCCCCACCGCAAGCGGTGGGGCCCTTCGACATCGTGCCCGGTGAGGCACTGGCGGAGGATACGAGATTCGAACTCGTGAGGGGTTGCCCCCAACACGCTTTCCAAGCGTGCGCCCTAGGCCTCTAGGCGAATCCTCCGCTCGGAACATTACATGACCGAGAGGAGTGCTCGCGAACTCGTTCCTACCTGCTGACGTCGGGTACTCTGTGCGGAGCCCCTCACGCGGCGCTATCTGACTGAACTCCCCCAGGGCCGGAAGGCAGCAAGGGTAGGTTGGCTCTGGCGGGTGCGTGGGGGGCGCTTGCGTTTGCGGGCGGGGCGGGTTGTCAGTGGGCGCCTATAACCTCGTATGCGTGTCGTCTCTCGCGCTGTACCGCCGCTATCGCCCGGAGTCGTTCGCCGAGGTCATCGGGCAGGAGCATGTCACCGACCCGCTGCAGCAGGCGCTGCGGAACAACCGGGTCAATCACGCGTACCTGTTCAGCGGCCCGCGCGGGTGTGGCAAGACGACCAGCGCCCGGATCCTCGCCCGGTGCCTGAACTGCGAGCAGGGCCCGACGCCGACTCCGTGCGGGGAGTGCCAGTCCTGTCAGGACCTGGCGAGGAACGGGCCGGGATCCATCGACGTCATCGAGATCGACGCGGCCTCTCACGGTGGTGTGGACGACGCCCGTGAGCTGCGCGAGAAGGCCTTCTTCGGGCCCGCCTCCAGCCGCTACAAGATCTACATCATCGACGAGGCCCACATGGTCACGTCGGCCGGCTTCAACGCGCTGCTCAAGGTCGTCGAGGAACCGCCGGAGCATCTGAAGTTCATCTTCGCCACGACCGAGCCCGAGAAGGTCATCGGGACCATCCGGTCGCGGACCCACCACTACCCCTTCCGGCTGGTGCCGCCGGGCACGCTGCGCGAGTACCTCGGCGAGGTGTGCGGGAAGGAGCAGATCCCCGTCGCGGACGGCGTGCTGCCGCTGGTGGTGCGCGCCGGTGCGGGGTCCGTGCGTGACTCCATGTCCGTCATGGACCAGCTCCTCGCCGGTGCGGGCGAGGAGGGTGTGACGTATGCCATGGCCACCTCTCTGCTCGGGTACACCGACGGCTCCCTGCTCGACTCCGTCGTCGAGGCCTTCGCGACCGGGGACGGCGCCGCCGCCTTCGAGGTCGTCGACCGGATCATCGAGGGGGGCAACGACCCGCGCCGTTTCGTCGCCGACCTGCTGGAGCGGCTGCGGGACCTGGTGATCCTCGCCGCCGTGCCGGACGCCGCGGAGAAGGGGCTGTTCGACGCCCCCGCCGACGTCCTCGAACGGATGCAGGCCCAGGCCGGCACGTTCGGCGCCGCCGAGCTCAGCCGCGCCGCCGACCTCGTCAACGAGGGCCTGACCGAGATGCGCGGCGCCACCTCCCCGCGCCTCCAGCTGGAGCTGATCTGCGCCCGCGTGCTGCTGCCCGCGGCGTACGGCGACGAGCGGTCCGTGATGGCCCGCCTCGACCGCCTGGAGCGGGGCGTCAACTTCTCGGGCGGGGCCGGCACACCCGCCATGGGGTACGTCCCCGGTCCCGAGGCGCACGTGCAGCCTCCGGCGCCTGAGCAGGCGCCTGTGCAGCAGGGCGGCGGCCGGGCGGCGGCCCGGGCGGCCGTACGAGGGGGAGCGGCGCCGACCCCGGCTCCGGCCCAGGCCCCAGCGCCGGCTCCGGCCCCTGTGCAGACCCCAGAGCCTCCGGCTCCCGCCGCCGCGGCTGCCCCGGCCCCGCCCGCCCCGCCCGTCCCGGCCGCTCCGGCGCCCGGTGCCTGGCCGACGGCGGCTCCCGCGGGCGGCGGCACCCGTCGCCCCGGCGGCTGGCCCACGGCCACGGGCGGTCCCGCCGCTCCGGCTCCCCAGCAGGCCCCGCAGCCCTCGGCGACCCCGGCAGCCGCACCCGTCCCGGCTGCCGCCGCCCCTGCCGGCGGCCTCGACCCCCGGGTGCTCTGGCCGAACATCCTGGAAGCTGTGAAGAACCGCCGCCGCTTCACCTGGATCCTGCTCAGCCAGAACGCCCAGGTCGCCGGTTTCGACGGCACCACCCTCCAGATCGCTTTCGTCAACGCCGGCGCCCGCGACAACTTCGCGAGCAGTGGCAGCGAGGACGTGCTGCGGCAGGCGCTGGGCGAGCAGTTCGGCGTGCAGTGGCGGATCGAGGCGGTCGTCGACCCGACGGGCGGCGGTGGCGCGGCTCCGTCCGCCGGCTACGGCGCGCCCGCGGCGTCCGGTTACGGTGGCGCGGCTCCGTCCGCCGGCTACGGCGCGCCCGCGGCGTCCGGTTACGGTGGCGCGGCCCCCGTGGCCCCGGCTCGCCCCGCGCCCGCACAGCAGGCCCCCGCGGCCGCCGCCCCGGCCCAGAGCCCGCCGCCCGCCCCGAGGGCAGCGCCTCCGGCCCCGGCGCCCGCCGCCCCGGAACCGCCGCCGGTGTCTCCCGAGGACGACATCCCCGAGGAGGACGACCCCGACCTCGACGAGTCGGCCCTCTCCGGGCACGAGCTGATCGTGAAGGAACTGGGGGCGACGGTCGTCGAGGAGATCCAGAACGAGTGACACGGGGCGGGCGCCGACGGCTCGGAGGCCGGGGGCCCGCTTGTCGGGTGGCCGCGGGCCGGTGGGGGGTTGCGCGCGCAGTTCTCCGCGCCCCTGGGTTTCCCAGCGGATCCGGCGCAGGAGAGCGAAGGCTCCCTTCCGGTCCGGCATTTGAGGCAGCAACCATTCCCAAGTGCTCTGTTGGAAGTGCCGCGACACACCGTCGGTGGACTGCGGCGCCGTAGTGGCTGGTCGCGCAGTTCCCGCACCCCTTACGGGGGCGCTGCCGCTTGGCCTGTCCGGCCTTTGAGGCAGCACGCACCACCCCCCCGGACCCTCGGGCGTTTGAGGCAGCACCCCCCTCAGCCCGCCCGGCGTATGAGGCAGCCACCACCCCTCAGCCCGCCCGGTGTTTGGGGCAGCAACCCCCCTCAGCCCGCCCGGCGTATGAGGCAGTAACCACCCCCCCAGCCCGTCCGGCGTTTGAGGACGAGGCCGTTCAGGCCGAAAGCGGGGGTTTGGGGGCGGCAGCCCCTAAAAGGTCCGGCATCGGGAGGCGGCCACCTCTCGGTCCAGCCCCCTTGGAGGAACCTCCAGTCGGCCCACCCGGCTACGCTGGCCCCCGTGAAGGTCCTTGTCATCGGCAGCGGCGCCCGCGAACACGCCCTGTGCCGCTCCCTGTCCCTCGATCCCGACGTCACCGCGCTGCACTGCGCCCCCGGCAACGCCGGCATCGCCGAGGTGGCCGAGCTGCACCAGGTCGATGCCCTGGACGGCGGGGCGGTGGCCGCGCTGGCCCTGGAACTCGGCGCCGAGCTGGTGGTCGTCGGCCCGGAGGCCCCGCTGGTCGCCGGAGTCGCCGACGCCGTGCGCGCGGCGGGTGTCCCGGTCTTCGGCCCGTCCGGGGAGGCCGCGCAGATCGAGGGGTCCAAGGCGTTCGCCAAGGACGTGATGGCGGGGGCCGGAGTCCCGACCGCGCGTTCGTACGTCTGCACAAACGCCGAGGAGGCCGCCGAGGCGCTGGACGCCTTCGGCGCGCCGTACGTCGTGAAGGACGACGGGCTCGCGGCCGGCAAGGGCGTCGTGGTCACGGACGACCTGGACGTCGCCAAGGCGCATGCCGCCGGGTGCGAGCGGGTCGTCATCGAGGAGTTCCTCGACGGCCCCGAGGTCAGCCTCTTCGCGATCACCGACGGCGAGACCGTCCTCCCGCTCCAGCCCGCGCAGGACTTCAAGCGCGCCCTGGACGGCGACGAGGGGCCGAACACGGGCGGCATGGGGGCCTACTCCCCGCTGCCCTGGGCCGACCCCAAGCTCGTCGACGAGGTCCTGGAGACCGTCCTCCAGCCGACCGTCGACGAGATGCGGCGCCGCGGCACCCCGTTCTCCGGTCTCCTCTACGCCGGCCTCGCGATCACCTCGCGCGGCGTGCGGGTCATCGAGTTCAACGCCCGCTTCGGCGACCCGGAGACCCAGGTGGTCCTCGCCCGCCTGCAGACCCCGCTGGCCGGTGTCCTGCTCGCCGCCGCGAACGGCACCCTCGCCGACCTCCCGCCGCTGCGCTGGCGCGACGACGCGGCCGTCACCGTCGTCGTCGCCTCGCACAACTACCCGGACACCCCGCGCACCGGCGACCCCATCACCGGTCTCGACACCATCGCCGCCGAGGACGCGCCGCACGCCTACGTCCTGCACGCGGGCACGAAGCGCGCCGGTGACGACGTCGTCAGCGCGGGCGGCCGGGTCCTCTCCGTCACGGCGACCGGCGCGGACCTCGCCCAGGCCCGCGAGCGGGCGTACGCGGCGGTGGCGCGGATCGGCCTCGACGGCTCCCAGCACCGTACGGACAT
This sequence comes from Streptomyces sp. NPDC090499, assembly GCF_044769305.1. Lineage (NCBI taxonomy): Bacteria > Bacillati > Actinomycetota > Actinomycetes > Kitasatosporales > Streptomycetaceae > Streptomyces > Streptomyces sp. NPDC090499. The sequence continues at coordinate 73,636 of NZ_JBIVXP010000029.1, read as the reverse complement.
CGCCGCGCAGGCGGCTGCCCAGGCCCAGGAGGCCTGAGCCCGCCGCCCGCCCACGCAGACCCGTCCCTGATCAGGCCCCGGACCCGAAATCCGGGGCCTGATCGTTGCTTTCTGTCGATCACCTCTGACCAAAGCCATTCCATCGAGTGACCGATGCCCCATCCGGCTGACGGGGGCCGAACCCCCAACTAGGGTGCGGCGCAGGCGTTCCGGCACTTGGCCCACCGGCATTGCGATGTCAGTGGCGGGTGCCACAGTGGGGGAGTGAGCAACAGCCAGGACAGGCCGAGGACAGCAGGGAGGGGGTGAGGTCCGGACGTGACCAGTACCGGTATCGGAGCGGAGGCGGGAGCGCAGGCAGCGCGCACCCGGGCCCTCGCCGTGCTGCGCATCCGCGGCCGCGCCCTGGCCGTGGCGCTGCTGCCCGCCGCGGCCACGGTGATCCTGCTGGCCGGCGGTTCCACCGGCCACTTCGTCGGCCGCGGCTGGGACACCGCCCGGTGGACCGTCGGCGCCCTCGCGGTCCTCGTGCTGCTGGCCGCCGCCGGCGTCGCCCTGGTCGTGGCCCGCGCCCGCCCGGCCGTGAGCCCCACGGTCGCGATCCCGGAGGAGACCGCCCCCGACCTGTACCGGATGGTGCGCGACCTCGCCGACCGCCTGGACGTCCCGGCGCCCTCCGCCATAGCGCTCACCCCGGACTGCGACAGCTGGCTGGAGGACCGCACCCACCCGGCCCACGGCCCGCCCGCGCCCAAGGGCGGTGACGAGCTCGGCACCCCCGGCCTGCACCGCCGTACCCCGGCCGCCCCCGTCCTCGTCATCGGCTCCCCGTTCCTGTGGTGGATGCGCGTCGGCGAGCTCCGTGCGGTCCTCGCCCCGGTCGTCGCCGGTACGGGACCCTCGGCGCATCCGGACATAGCGGCCGCCCGCCGGTTCGTCAGGGGCCTGGACGCGGCGGTGGCGGTCTCCGCGGCGCCCGCCCGGCGTCCGGCCACCCGCCTGGTGTGCGCGGGCATCGCCTGGGTGGCCCGGCTGCTGCTGCGGGGCTGCCGGGAGCACGCGGCGCTGATGGAGCGCGGGGTCGCCGCCGCGGCCGCCGAGCGGGCCCAGGCCGTGGACTACGGCCTGCGGATCGTCGCCCAGGAGCAGGTAGGCCTGGCCTACGCCGGCTGGGACCGGCTGCTCACCCGGGTCGCGCTGCCCGCCTGGCGGATGGGCCGCTGGCCCTCCCGGCTGGACGCGGGCGTGGTCGCGGCCCTCACCGAGCTGTCCCGGCGCGACCGGCTGGCCGAGGGCTTCGCCTCCCGGCTGGGCGAGCGGCCCGCCTGCGACCTGCTGGAGGAACCGGGCGTGGTGGACGAGGCCGCCTCGCTGCTCGCCGCCCGCCTCTTCCACGGCGGCCCCGCCGAGCCAGGACCGGCCTGGTCACCGGTGGCCTGGCAGGAGTACCCGGACGAGGTCGTCGACCGCACCTGGCGCACCGAGGCGGCCCGCCTGCACCGCGTCCTGGACGCCCTCGGCGTCCGCGCCACCCTCGACCCCGGCGCCCCGGACCCCGGCGGCCCCACCCTGGCCCGGGTCCTGGACCACCTGACCGACCCGAGCGCCGCCCCCGGCACACGCCGCTGCCGCCCCGCGTACGACGACCCCCGCACCCTCGACGACGACCCCCGCACCCTCGACGACGACCCCCGCACCCTCGACGACGACCCCCGCACCCCCGACGACAACCCCCGCACCCCCGGCCACGGCCTCCGTACCCCCGGCTACGACGAGGCGGACGACGAGCCCACCGGCACCGAACGCAGCGCCGCCCTCGCCGCCGGTCTCACCGCGGCCCTCGCCCGCGAGGAGCACGAGGGAGCGCACGCGAGCACGGCCGACAGCGCGCGCCCCGGCTGCCCCGCGGCCGCCGGTGGCCAGGGCGGCCCCGGCAGCCCCTTCTGGGACGACGGGGCACTGCCCCTCTTCCCGCTCCAACCCCCGCGCACCGCCCGCGAACTCCTCGCCGACCACGTCAAGGCGATGGTGTGCTGCGCGGCCGTGGACACCGCCGGAGCCACCCCCGGCCTGGACTGGCTCGACGGTCCGGCCCTGCTGGTCGACGGCGAGCGGACCGCCGACCTGACGCCCAGAATCCTCAGCCTCATCGAGGAGGGAGACCCGGCCCCGCTGCGGGCCTGGCTGGTCGAGTCCGGAATACGTCCCGAGAAACCGGTCCGACTGGTCTGACCTCGGCGTTTCGGCGCTTTAGCGGAGCAAACTGTTCCACTTCAGGCAAATTCGCAACGAACCGTGACCGTACACGTGCGTTATGTGATGTGCTGGGACCGTTGTCGGATGTGGCAAGCGCATCCGACATAAGACAGACGACACAGTCACGGCACAGCACGGCAAGGCACGGAACAGCGCAGTTCGGCACAGCACTCGGCACAGCAATCGGCACAGCAATCGGCACGACACGGCGCACACATCGCACATCGGCTCGTAGCAGCACGCTTCACGGGGGCACGAGGGAGGGGAGCCACCATGGCATCGGACCAGATCCGCCGCTGGGAGTCGGGAGCACTCGCGCACGCCGTCACGGACCCCTTCGGTCAGGGGCCCGTCCCCTGGCTGCGCGGCAGCGAGACCTATTTCGACGACACCGGTCATGTCGTCCCCTGGTACGTGGACCCCAGCAGGCCACAGCCCACGGGCGAGAACCCCCGGGTCCCGGCACCGCGCACCGCCGACGGCGGCCCGCGCTCCGCGGACGACGTGCACCGCCAGATCAAGGGGTTCACCTCGACCGGCGCGGTCACCCCGGGCGAGGCCGTCGACTTCCACATCACGGTCGACCCGCCGCAGGAGTTCAGCGTCGACATCTACCGCATCGGCCACTACGGCGGCGACGGCGCGTCCAAGATCACCACCAGCCCCCGGCTGTCCGGCATCGTCCAGCCCCCGCCGCTGGCCGCCGACCGCACGGTCTCCTGCCACCACTGGTGGCTCTCCTGGCGGCTGCAGGTCCCGTCGTACTGGAGCATCGGCGCGTACGTCGCCGTGCTCACCACGGCCGACGGCTACCGCTCCCACGTGCCCTTCACGATCCGCGACAACCACCCGGCCGACCTGCTGCTCCTGCTGCCGGACATCACCTGGCAGGCGTACAACCTCTACCCGGAGGACGGCCGCACCGGCGCCAGCCTCTACCACGCCTGGGACGAGCGCGGCCGGCTGCTCGGCGAGGCCGACGCGGCGACCACCGTCTCCTTCGACCGGCCGTTCGCGGGCGCCGGCCTGCCCCTGCACGTCGGCCACGCCTACGACTTCATCCGCTGGGCCGAGCGCTACGGCTACGACCTGGCCTACGCCGACGCCCGCGACCTGCACGCCGGCCGCGTCGACCCGACCCGCTACCGGGGCCTGGTCTTCCCGGGCCACGACGAGTACTGGTCGCCGCAGATGCGCCGCACCGTCGAGCTGGCCCGGGACAGCGGCACCAGCCTCGTCTTCCTCTCCGCCAACACCATGTACTGGCAGGTCGAGTTGGGGCCGTCGCCGTCCGGGGTCCCGGACCGGCTGCTGACCTGCCGAAAACGCAAGGGCCCGGGGAAGCCCGTGCTCTGGCGCGAGATCGACCGGCCCGAACAGCAGACGGTCGGCATCCAGTACGCGGGCCGGGTCCCCGAGCCGTACCCCCTGATCGTGCGGAACGCGGGGCACTGGCTCTGGGAGGCCACCGGCGCGCACGAGGGCGACGAACTCCCGGGCCTGGTGGCCGGTGAGGCGGACCGTTACTTCCCGCGTACCGCGCTGCCCGAGCACGAGGAGCGCATCCTGCTCGCCCACTCCCCCTACACCGACAACGACGGCGTCCTGCGCCACCAGGAGACCTCCCTCTACCGCGCCCCCTCCGGCGCCCTGGTCTTCGCCGCCGGCACCTTCGCCTGGTCCCCGGCCCTGGACCGCCCCGGCCACATCGACCCCCGTGTCCAGCGGGCCACGGCCAACCTCCTGGACCGCATCTGCAAGCACGACTGACGCGGGCGCGGCCGCCCCGCACAGGTGTCCGCGCGGCCCCGCTGTCCGTGCGCAACCCGGCATACGGGAGAATCGAGGGCACCTGTACAGAACCACGGGGAGGAACCGTGTCCGGATTCGTCGAAAAGCCCGAGCCCGTGGAGGTGCCGGGCCTGGTGCATCTGCACACCGGCAAGGTGCGCGAGCTGTACCAGAACGCGGCCGGAGACCTCGTGATGGTCGCCAGCGACCGCCTGTCCGCCTACGACTGGGTGCTGCCGACCGAGATCCCCGACAAGGGACGGGTGCTCACCCAGCTCTCCCTGTGGTGGTTCGACAAGCTCGCCGACCTGGCCTCCAACCACGTCATCAGCACCGAGCTGCCCGAGGGCGCCCCCGCCGACTGGGCGGGCCGCACCCTGATCTGCAAGTCCCTGAAGATGCTCCCGGTCGAGTGCGTGGCCCGCGGCTACCTCACCGGCTCGGGCCTCGCCGAGTACCAGGAGTCCCGCACGGTGTGCGGCCTCGCCCTGCCCGAGGGCCTCGTGGACGGCTCCGAGCTGCCCGCCCCGATCTTCACCCCGGCCACCAAGGCCGAGGTCGGCGAGCACGACGAGAACGTGTCGTACGAGGAGGTCGCCCGCCAGGTCGGCGCCGAGACCGCCGCCCAGCTGCGCCAGGCCACCCTCGCGGTGTATGGCAGGGCGCGGGACATCGCCCGGGACCGGGGAATCATCCTGGCCGACACGAAGTTCGAGTTCGGTTTCGAGAACGACACCCTCGTCCTCGCCGACGAGGTCCTCACCCCGGACTCGTCCCGCTTCTGGCCGGCCGACGAGTGGCAGCCGGGCCGCGCCCAGCCGTCGTTCGACAAGCAGTACGTGCGCGACTGGCTGACCTCGGCCGAGTCCGGCTGGGACCGCAGGAGCGAGCAGCCCCCGCCGCCGCTGCCGGAGCAGGTGGTCGAGGCGACCCGCGCGAAGTACATCGAGGCGTACGAGCGGCTGACGGGCAACACCTGGTCGTGACGGCGGCGTCTCCCGGGCCGACCCCAGGCCCGGGAGCGACCGACGGCCCGGGAGCGACGGCCCGGGAGCGACGAAGGCGCCCGAACAACGCAGAACCCCTTGAACAACGCAGAAGGCCCCCGGCAGAAACCGGGGGCCTTCTCCTCTGAGCGGACGACGAGGCTCGAACTCGCGACCTCAACCTTGGCAAGGTTGCGCTCTACCAACTGAGCTACGTCCGCATGCGCCGTGGCGCGAGAGCAACTATACCCAACCTCGCTCCCGTGCGAGACGCACTGCCGCATGACGGTTCTCGGCACCGAGTTTGGTGACGGCCGAGGAGAGGTAGTTCCGCACGGTTCCCGGCGACAGCGCGGCCCGCTCGGCGATCTCCGCGACCGGCGCCCCGTCGGCCGCCAGCTCCAGCACCTCCGCCTCTCGCGCGGTCAGCGGCGAGTCCCCGGCGGAGATCGCGTCGGCGGCCAACTCCGGGTCGATGTACCGGTTTCCCGCGTGCACGGTCCGGATGATCTCGGCGAGCCGCTGCGCGCTCACCGTCTTCGGGACGAACCCGCGCACTCCGGCGGCCAGCGCCCGCTTCAGATGGCCGGGCCGCCCGTGCCCGGTGACGATCAGCACCCGGCAGCCGGGCAGTTCGGCGCGGAGCGTTGTGGCGACCCTCACACCGTCGGCGCCCGGCATCTGCAGATCCAGCACCGCCACATCGGGCCGGTGGGCCTGTGCCATGGCCAGCGCCTCGGGCCCGCTCGCCGCCTCCGCGACGACGACCAGATCGTCCTCGAGACCGAGCAGCGCGGCCAGCGCACCCCGGATCAGATGCTCGTCGTCCGCGAGCAACAGCCGTACCGGAGGTGTCATGAAGTGACTCCGCTCACACTCGTATCGGCGGTCGTGCGGCCGGACAGCGGCACCGAGGCCACCACCCGGAACCCGTCCGCCCCGACCGGTCCGGCCTCCAGCGTCCCGTCGACCACCGCGAGCCGCTCCCGCAGCCCGGCGAGCCCGGACCCACCGCCTCGGGAAGTCCCGCCCGTCCCGCGCACCACGACCCCGTCGTTCTCCACCGTCAGCACCACACATCCCTCCCGTATCCGCAGCCCCACCGTGCACCGTCCCGCGTCCCCGTGCCGCAGCACGTTGGTGGTCGCCTCCCGCACCACCCAGCCGAGCGCCGACTGCACCTCGGCGGGCAGCCCGGCGGCGTCGCCGGTCACCTCGCAGGTGACTCCCGCGGCCGTCAGCACGCCCTGCGCACCGGCGAGTTCGGTCCCCAGGTCGGCCTCCCGGTAGCCCCGTACGACATCGCGGACCTCCCGCTGCGACTCCTGTGCGATCCGCTGCACCTCGATCATCTGGTCGACGGCCTCGGGCCGTTCGCGCCGGGCCAGCTGGACGGCCAGTTCGCTCTTGAGGGCGATGACGGCGAGGTTCCGGCCGAGGACGTCGTGCAGATCGCGCCCGAACCGCAGCCGTTCCTCCGCGACGGCGAGCCGGGTCCGGGTCTCGCGGGCCTCGTCGAGTTCGTAGACGGCGTTCAGCAGCCAGAGGGAGAAGACCGAGGTGGCGGCGACGAACGCACCGCCGAGGAACACCGCGAACGCGATGAACAGCGCGGCCGCCCCGGGGTAGCCGAGCGGGAAGGAGACCGCTCCGGCACCGCAGGCGAAGCCCGTGACGAGCGACAGCACCCGCTTCCGGTTGTGCACCCCGAGCGCCATGGTCCCGACGCCGAAGGCCAGCACCCCGGTGAAGATGCTGCCGCCGGCGGCGTCCATGTCCGGCCCCGACCCGTGCTTGCGCAGGACGAGGGCGACGACGGCGAAGACGTACGTCGCCGTGGCGAGCGTCCACAGCAGCCGCACCGGCTGCTGCCGCCGGCCGCGGGTCCAGTCCAGGGCCCGGGAGGCGGTCACCGCGCAGAGCAGCGCGTGCACGGCGACCATCGTCATGAGCCAGCCCGCGACCCCCGGCCCGGCCTGCGCGAACACCGGCAGCCCGATCGCCGTGACCTCGATCGCCGCGAAGAAGTGGAACGACCACCGTGTGTACGTCTCGACCTTGGCGGGAGTGGTCTTCTCCCGCCACCAGCCGCCTGCTGCCCCGCTCATCCCGGTCCCGTTCCCCTCAGCGCCGGGGTTCCCAGCGGAACCACCGCCGTACAGCAAACACCGCGACCACGGTCCAGGCCAGGGCGGTGAGGACCGCACCCAGGGCCTGGCCCGCGTCGAGCTCCCCGGTCCAGCCGGCCCGGACCAGGCGGACGGCCGGGGAGAGCGGGAGGAGTTCGCAGACCTTGGCGACCCGGCCGGGCAGGGCGTCCGCGGGCATCGCGATGCCCGAGCCCAGCAGGGAGACGAAGAGCAGGGGCAGCGCGGTGACCTGGGCGCTCTCGGTGGTCCGGGTGAAGGCCGAGGTGAGCGCGGCGAGCGCGGCGCTGAGCAGCAGGCCGAGGAGGAGCCCGAGCAGCGTGAGGTACGGCGCCCTGGGCGCGCCCGCGTCGAGCAGCACCGTGCAGCCGGCGGTCAGCAGCAGCGCCTGGGCCAGGCCGAGGCAGACGGCGGGCAGGGCGGTGCCGGCCAGGATCTCCGCGTCGGACAGTTCGCCGGTGCGCAGCCGTTTGAGGACGAGTTCCTCGCGGCGGGCGACGAACGCGCCGACCAGTGAGCTGTAGACGGCGAACAGGAAGGAGAAGCCGATCGCCGCGGTCAGCATCAGCGTGCCGGCGTTCAGTCCCTTCGCCCTGAGGTCGAACTGGTCGAGCGCGGGCCGCACCGTGACCGGCAGGGCGAGCGGCACGAGCAGTGCGGTGAGGACCGCGCTGCGGTTGCGGCCGAAGAGGAGCAGTTCGGCGTGGGAGAGGGCGCGCAGCCGTGTCGTGATCACCGTGTTCATGCGGCCGCCTCCTTCGCGATCCCCAGGAACGCCTCCTCCAGGGAGGCGGAGCGCACCTCCAGCCGGTGCAGTTCGACCCCGGTCCGCTCGGCCCAGCCCAGTACCGCGGCGGCGGTCCGCTGCACCTCGCGGGTGCGCAGCCGGACGAGGCCGCCGTCGAGTTCGTGTCCGCACACGCCCAGCGCGGCGAGCGGCGGCAGGTCTCCGAGGAAGTAGCCCGTGGGCAGTTCGAAGGACATCCGCGCGGGCCGGCCGGCGGTCACCTCGCCCGGTGTGCCGGCGGCCGCGATGCGTCCCTCGTGCAGGATCGCGAGCCGGTCGGCGAGGTCCTCGGCCTCCTCCAGGTAGTGCGTGGTGAGCAGGACGGCCGTCCCGTCGTCGCGCAGTGTGCGCACCAACTCCCAGGTGTCCCGGCGGCCTTCGGCGTCGAGTCCGGTGGTCGGCTCGTCCAGGAACAGCACCTCGGGCCTGCCGAGCAGCGCGAGCGCCAGGTCGAGGCGGCGGCGCTCGCCGCCGGAGAGCTGCTTGACCCGGACGTCCGTCCGGCCGCCGAGCCCGACCAGGCCGAGCGCCTCGGCCGGAGGCCGGGCTCCTGTCGTACAGCCGGCCCACATCCGTACCGTCTCGCCGACGGTCAGCTCGGAGGGGAAGCCGCCCTCCTGGAGCATCACGCCGGTGCGCGGGCGGACGGCGGCCCGCTCCCGGTGCGGGTCGTGGCCCAGTACCCGTACCCGGCCCCCGTCCGGGGCGGCGAGTCCTTCGAGCAGTTCGACCGTCGACGTCTTTCCGGCGCCGTTGGTGCCGAGCAGCGCGAAGATCTCCCCGCGGGCCACGGAGAAGGTGATTCCACGGACCGCCTCGAACCCGCCCCCGTAGACACGCCGGAGATCTGTGACCTCAATCACGTGTTCGTTGTTCATGACTCCAGCGTCCCCGCGGCCGGGGCCGCGGAGCAGTGCGCGGTGTCATCACTCGCCATGACAAATGTCAGAGGGCCTCTCCATGCGGGAGACGCGGGAGACCCTGGAGACGGGCGCACGAAAAAACCCCAGTCATACGACTGGGGTTTCCTCTATGAGCTGGAGCGGACGACGAGGCTCGAACTCGCGACCTCAACCTTGGCAAGGTTGCGCTCTACCAACTGAGCTACGTCCGCACTGCTCCCGACCGGCTCCCACCGATCGGTGCGAGCACCAGCCTACCTGATCCACAAGCATGCTCAGGACGGCGGTGCAGAGCGGGTGACAGGAATTGCACACTGCGCCTTCCCCCTGGAAGGGGGATGTTCTGCTACTGAACTACACCCGCATGTACTCCGTGGGCTGCGGCTTTTCGGCCGGGCCCTTCGGCGTGCTCCAGACATTAGCTGACCAGCAGGGGGGTAGCGCAAGTCGGCTGCCCCCAGGGGCGGCTGACGCTCCCTGAGGGCAGCCGGCCGCCCCTGTCACTGGGCGGCACTGAACGCCTCGTACACCTTCTTCGGGATGCGGCCGCGGGCCGGGACATCCATCTTGTTCGCCTGCGCCCAGGCGCGGACGGCCGCCGGGTCGGGGGCGACCTCCGTCTGCTTGTACGCCTTGCCCGACTTCGACCGCTTGCGGCCGGCCACCACGTAGGGCTCCAGGGCCCTGCGCAGTTTCTTGGCGTTGGCTTGATTCAGATCGATCTCGTACGACTTGCCGTCGAGTCCGAAGGCGATCGTTTCCGCCGCTTCCGAGCCGTCGATGTCGTCAAAGAGAGTGACCACGACCTTCTGCGCCACGAATATTCGGTCCCTTCGTGTGGCACGTCTATACAGCTCATCGACAGCTCATCGGCGATGACCGCGACGGCGGAAGATGACGTGCCGAGTATCGGCTATTGCCAATTCATTTGTACAGTGCCTGGCAATACAAAGTGAAGCCCGACTAAATCTGTCCGCGTGTCCCCAGCGCAATAGATGTCGTGGACGAACCCGGGGAACTTTCCCAGAACTTTTCGTGTGGATCGGCCGCTGTCACCCGATCGTGATGCGGCTCACGTAGTTTCCTACAACTCTACCCGCGTAGAAATTTTGTGCGGGTAGTCTGAAGACACCGGTCGGAGACCACCGACGGGTATCACGGGTATCTGCTCAGCAGTCAGCACCACAACACCGGGAGTGCCAGTGGCACGCGTCGTAGTCGACGTCATGCTCAAGCCGGAGATCCTCGACCCCCAGGGCCAGGCGGTCCAGCGTGCGCTGCCGCGCCTGGGTTTCGAAGGCATCTCCGATGTACGTCAGGGAAAGCGATTCGAACTGGAAGTTGACGGGCCGGTCGACGAGGCCGCGCTCGCCCGCATCCACGATCTTGCGGAATCCTTCCTCGCCAACACCGTGATCGAGGACTTCACGGTTCGCGTCGACGAAGTCGCGGAGGCGGCGAAGTGACCGCTCGTATTGGCGTCGTCACTTTCCCCGGAAGCCTCGACGACCGTGACACCCAGCGCGCGATCCGGCTCGCGGGCGCGGAACCGGTCGCCCTCTGGCACAAGGACAAGGACCTCCACCAGGTCGACGCGGTGGTCCTTCCCGGTGGTTTCTCCTACGGCGACTATCTGCGGGCCGGCGCCATCTCCCGCTTCTCGCCGGTGATGGAGACCGTCATCGAGCAGGCGAAGGCCGGACTGCCGGTCCTCGGTATCTGCAACGGCTTCCAGGTCCTCACCGAGGCCCACCTGCTCCCCGGCGCGATGCTCGGCAACAACCACCTGCACTTCATCTGCCGCGACCAGAAGCTGCGCGTGGAGAACACCTCCAGCGCCTGGACGACGGACTACAGCGCGGGCCAGGAGATCCATATCCCGCTGAAGAACATGGACGGCCGGTACGTCGCCGACGAGTACACGCTCGACAAGCTCGAGGCCGAGGGCCGGGTCGCCTTCCGGTACGTGGTCCGTGGCGAAGCCGCTGATGGATGCGGCAACCCGAACGGCTCGCTGCGCGACATCGCCGGCATCACCAACGAGGCCGGGAACGTCGTCGGCCTCATGCCGCACCCCGAGCACGCCGTCGAGCCGCTGATCGGCACCGGCCGCACGGACGGTCTCCCCTTCTTCACCTCGATCCTCAAGAAGCTGGTCAACGCATGAGCCGGACGCCTCTGGACACGGTCGAGCACGCGGCCGGGACCCCCGACGTCGAGCTGCCCTGGGCCGAACTGGGCCTGAAGAAGGACGAGTACGAGCGCGTGGTCGAGATCCTCGGCCGCCGCCCGACCGGCGCCGAGCTCGCCATGTACTCGGTCATGTGGTCCGAGCACTGCTCGTACAAGTCCTCCAAGGTCCACCTCCGCCAGTTCGGCGAGAAGGCGCCCCAGTCGGACGCCCTGCTCGTCGGCATCGGCGAGAACGCGGGCGTGGTCGACGTCGGCCAGGGCTACGCGGTCACCTTCAAGGTCGAGTCGCACAACCACCCCTCCTACGTCGAGCCCTACCAGGGCGCGGCCACGGGCGTGGGCGGCATCGTGCGCGACATCATCGCGATGGGCGCGCGTCCGGTGGCCGTGGTCGACCCGCTGCGCTTCGGCGCCGCCGACCACCCCGACACCAAGCGCGTGCTGCCCGGCGTCGTCGCCGGCATCGGCGGCTACGGCAACTGCCTGGGCCTGCCCAACATCGGCGGCGAGGTCGTCTTCGACGCCTGCTACCAGGGCAACCCGCTGGTCAACGCCGGTGCCATCGGCGTCATGCGGCACGAGGACATCCACCTCGCCAAGGCCTCCGGCGCCGGCAACCAGGTCATCCTGTACGGCGCCCGCACGGGCGGCGACGGCATCGGCGGCGCGTCGATCCTCGCCTCCGAGACCTTCGACGACGCCAAGCCCTCCAAGCGTCCGGCCGTCCAGGTCGGCGACCCCTTCCAGGAGAAGCTGCTCATCGAGTGCACCCTGGAGGCGTTCCGGGAGAAGCTCGTCGTCGGCATCCAGGACCTCGGCGCGGCCGGCCTGTCCTGCGCCACCTCCGAGCTGGCCTCGAACGGCTCCGGCGGCATGACCGTCACCCTGGACGACGTCCCGCTGCGCGACGCGACCCTCTCGCCCGAGGAAATCCTCATGAGCGAGTCGCAGGAACGCATGTGCGCCGTGGTCGAGCCGGCCAAGGTCGCCCGCTTCCTGGAGATCTGCGAGAAGTGGGACGTCATCGCCACCGTCATCGGTGAGGTGACCGACGGCGACCGCCTTGAGATCTTCTGGCACGGCGAGAAGATCGTCGACGTCGACCCGCGCACCGTCGCGCACGACGGCCCGGTCTACGAGCGTCCCTACGCCCGCCCGTCCTGGCAGGACGCCCTCCAGGCGGACGACGCGAACAAGCTGCCGCGCCCGGCGACGGCGGAGGAGCTCAGGCAGCAGGTCCTCCAGCTGGTCGGCTCCCCCAACCAGGCCTCCAAGAAGTGGATCACCTCGCAGTACGACCACTTCGTGCAGGGCAACACGGTGCTGGCCCAGCCCGAGGACTCGGGCATGATCCGCATCGACGAGGCCACGGGCCTCGGCGTCGCCATCGCCACCGACGGCAACGGCCGCTACGCCAAGCTCGACCCGTACGCGGGCGCCCAGCTGGCCCTCTCGGAGGCCTACCGCAACGTGGCGACCACCGGCGCCAAGCCGCTGGCCGTCTCCGACTGCCTGAACTTCGGCTCGCCCGAGGACCCGGCGGTGATGTGGCAGTTCGCCGAGGCGATCCGCGGCCTCGCCGACGCCTGCCAGCAGCTCGGCACCCCGGTGACCGGCGGCAACGTCTCGCTCTACAACCAGACGGGCGAGGTGGCCATCCACCCGACCCCGGTGGTCGCCGTCCTCGGCGTGATCGACGACGTGGCCCGCCGCATGCCGGTCGCCTTCCAGGAGGAGGGCCAGCTGCTCTACCTCCTCGGCGACACGCGTGCGGAGTTCGGCGGCTCGGCCTGGTCCCAGGTCGTCCACGACCACCTGGGCGGCCTGCCCCCGAAGGTGGACCTGGAGCGCGAGCGTCTGCTCGCCGAGATCCTGATCTCCGCCTCCCGCGACGGCATGATCGACTCCGCGCACGACCTGTCCGACGGCGGCCTGGTCCAGGCCGTGGTCGAATCCGCGCTGCTCGGCGGCAAGGGCGCCCGCCTGGTCGTCCCCGACGGCCTCGACGCCTTCACCTTCCTCCTCTCCGAGTCGGCCGGCCGCGCCGTCGTCGCCGTCCCGCGCTCCGAGGAGGTCCGCTTCAACGACATGTGCGGCGCCCGGGGCCTCCCGGCAACCCGCATCGGCGTCGTGGACGGCGACTCCGTGGAGATCCAGGGCGAGTTCAGCCTCTCCCTGGCGGAACTCCGCGAGGCCCACGAGGGCACGATCGAGGCGCTGCTCGCGTAGCCGGCCGTACGACGACGAAGGCCCCGCCCGGGTTCGTGTCTCCGGGCGGGGCCTTCTCGGCTCAGCGGACGTAGTTCTTGAGGATCTCCGTGTCGAGTTCGATGCCCATCGGACCGGGGATGGAGACCTTCTCACCGAACTTCGCAGTGTGGATGTCACGGTAGCCGCCGACCTGCCGGTCCGGATTGCTGTGCACCGTGACGGTGCAGGAGTCCCGGTCGATCAGGAGATACAGCGGGATTCCGGCCTGACCGTACGCGGTCGGCTTCTCGTGCCGGTCCCGTCGGTCGGTGTCCGAGTCGTAGGACGTGACCTCGACGACCATGAGCGCCCCGTCCGGGTCGGCCCACTCACCGTGTCCCGCGAAGTGCGCTTCGGGCGCGAGCAGGGCATCGGGTTTCGCCCTGCCTTCTCGATAGGCCTCCACTCGGAGTCCTCGCCCGTAGTACAGGTCCAGGTCGGGCCTGGCCTGCATACAGCGTCGGGCCAGCCAGGACACGATGGTGTCGTGGTCTCCGTCCGTCACCTTCTTGACTCCGATCCGTCCGTCGATGAACTCCAACGTGACGGTCTCGGGAGCGGTGGAAGCGATCGTTTCGAATTCTTCCACCGACATCTGAGACGTGCGCTCGGCCATAACCGTCATGTTGCACCCCCTTCCAGGCGAAGGCCAGTGTCGTCCGGTCCCGGCGGTGCGGAGCCGGGGTCGCCGTTGATCACTCGCACGGGTGATCGTTTCGGGCTGTCACAGCCGAGGCCCGTAACCTTTCGGGTTCGCGCCGGACACCGCATCCTTCTGGCATGTACTTGCGTGACGTCACCCCGGACGACGTGGACGCCTATGTCCGCATGCGCTGCGACCCCGTGATGATGAAGGACCTCGGCGGGCCGTTGCCCAGGGAGGGCATCGCGGACAAGGTGCGCCGGGATGCCGAGGAGGCGGCGGCCGGTACCTCCTGGATCAGGATGATCGTTCCTGATCCCGGTGCGCCCGAGGTCGTCGCGGGGAATGTGTGCGTCTGGGCGCACGACGAGGGCGGGGAGCCGGTCTCGGAGATCGGGTGGATGGTGCTGCCCGAGTTCCAGGGCCGCGGGCTCGGCAGGCTCGCCACCCGTGCCCTCCTCGAACAGGCCCGGGACGAGCACCGCTGGGGGGACATCCACGCCTTCCCGGCGACGGCCAACGGCCCCTCGAACGGCATCTGCCGGTCCCTTGGTTTCCGCCTCCTCGGCGAGACCGACGTCGACTTCGCCGGCCGGGTCATCCACAGCAACCACTGGGTGATCACCCCGGCTTCCGACCTCGCCCCCTGACTGCTGGCTTGGGCTCAGCGGCCCGGCTGCCGGAGGCGGGCCCGGACCGCGGTGCGGTCGACGGCGAGTTCGGTGAGGAGTTCTGCCACGGGGTCCGGGCGCTCGCAGTCGAGGAGGGCCAGCAGCAGGTGTTCCGGGGTGATGCGGCGGCTGTGGGCCTTCTTGGTCTCGGCGAGGGCGCGGGGGAGGACGGCGCGGGCGCCCGAGGTGAAGGGGGTGCGTTTGCGGGACGCGGGGATCGGGGCCCGCTCGATCCCGTGGACGTCGATGCCGACCACGGCCAGCGCGGACCGGTCGAGGGCGTCGAGGGCGGCGCGGGCGGTCTCCAGGTCGGTGCCGAGGGCGCGGACCGCGCCGGGATCGTGGAGCACGCCCAGCAGGAGGTGCTCGGTGCCGATGCGGCGGTCGCCGCGCAGCGTGGTCTCTTCGAGGGCCGAAGTGACGGTCGCCCTGGCCTCTGCCGCGAACTGTTCGAACATGCTCGTCTCACTTCCCGTACTTGGCGTGGACGGACTGCCGGGAGACGCCGAGGGCGTCCCCGATCTGCTCCCAGGACCAGCCCTGTTCGCGGGCGCGCCCGACCGCCGCCGCCTCGACCTGCTCGGCCAGCCGGTGCAGGGCACCCACCGCCCGCAGTCCCACCGCGGGGTCGTGTGACCTCAGGCGCTCCGAGAGCTCTTGTGTCTCCATGTCTGTCAGTCTGGATTGACGCCTTGCGGGATGTCAATCCAGGCTGACAAAAAATCCCCGGGTTGTCGGACCGACGCAATACGCTCACCGCCATGCCTCCCGCCAAGAAGCGCCCCAGGACGTACGACCCGGCCAAGACCCGTACGGCGGTTCTCGCCCAGTTCTCGAACGTGCGGGACGCCGTCCGCACCCTCACCCCCGAGCAGCTCGCGCTCCCCACCCGGCTGGCGGGGTGGACCGTACGGGACCTGGCCGCCCACATCGGCATGGCGGTCACCGCCGTCCACCGGGCCCTGGACCAGCCCGAGCCGGCGAAGGCCGACGCGGTGCTGCTCGACTGGCCGTTCGGGACCTCCGGCAACGCCGCCGCCATCGACGACTTCACCCGGCGCCTCGCCGCCGACCACCCCGACCTCGACGCCTACCTCGCCGACGCCGACGCCGGCCTCCGCGCCCTGCTCGACGCGCATCCCGGCAGCCGGCTGCTCGCCACCAGCGCCGGCGCGCTCTCCCTCGACGACTACCTCGTCACCCGGGCCGTCGAGCTGGTCGTCCACACCGACGACCTCGGCGCGGCGGTCCCGGGGCTCGACATCCCCTACGACCGGCAGGCGCTGGCCGCCTGCACCCGGCTGCTCGCCGACGCGCTCGCGGTCAAGGCGCCCGGCGGGTCGACCGAGGTGCGGGTGCCGCCGTACGCCGTGGTGCAGTGCGTCGAGGGGCCCCGGCACACCCGGGGGACCCCGCCGAACGTCGTCGAGACGGACCCGCTGACCTGGATCCGGCTGGCCACCGGACGGCTGGGGTGGCAGCAGGCCGTGGCGGACGCCAGGGTCAGCGCCAGCGGGGAGCGGGCCGACCTCGGGGCGTACCTGCCCGTCATGGGGTGAGGGAACCGGTCACCCGGGGCGCCCCGTCCAAACGGTATGCACGGGTACGGGTTGAAACAGCGCATGCGCCGTATGACCCTGGCGAGGGCAGTGGCCGCCGCCCTGATCGCTCTGCTCGCGGTGGCCTGTGGCAGTGGGAGAGGCGGAACCGTGGGGACTGGGCAGGACGTGACCGGGATCGACTGGACCGTGGACAGCGTGACCGTCGACGGCACCACCCACCGCGCCCCGGCGCGCGCCCATGTGAAGATCGAGGACGACCGGGCGGCCGGCAGCTTCGGGTGCAACCAGTTCAGCGGCACGGCACAGATCACCGGCGACCAGTTCCGGCTGAGTCACGTCCGCACCACGCGGATGGCCTGCGACAACGCGCGGATGACCTTCGAGCGCGCCCTCTCCCGCACGCTCACCTCCGGACCGCTGACCATGACCGGGGAGGGCGGGAAACTCACCCTCGCCGCGAGCGGCGGCGACCGCGTCCAGCTGTCCAGGACGTGACTGCGACCCGGGCCGCGGCCCCCTCGTGACCCCCCGAATGATGTGCGACACCTCACTCAGGGATACGGTGTGAGGGGGTTGCGCGGGCACCGCTCCGCCCGAACCGGCGCCGCCTGGAGAAAGCTCCCACCGCGCTGACCTGCAGAAATGTAGAAAGCCACAACCGCGTCCGTGGTCGTAGATCCATTACGGCCGGGTATCCCCAATTCGGACCAGTGGTCGATCTCGCCTACACTCGGTGCCGTGCCACGTGGTGACGGTCTCCTCAATCACGATCTGCTCCCCGGTGAGAAGGGCCCCCAGGACGCTTGCGGCGTCTTCGGAGTCTGGGCCCCCGGTGAAGAGGTCGCCAAGCTCACGTACTTCGGGCTGTACGCCCTCCAGCATCGGGGCCAGGAATCCGCGGGTATCGCGGTCAGCAACGGCTCCCAGATCCTCGTCTTCAAGGACATGGGCCTCGTCTCCCAGGTCTTCGACGAGACCTCCCTCGGCTCCCTCCAGGGCCACATCGCGGTCGGTCACGCCCGCTACTCGACCACCGGTGCCTCCGTGTGGGAGAACGCCCAGCCGACGTTCCGCGCCACCGCGCACGGCTCGATCGCGCTCGGCCACAACGGCAACCTCGTCAACACGGCGCAGCTCGCCGAGATGGTCGCCGAACTCCCCAAGGACCACAACGGCCGGTCCACCCGGGTCGCGGCCACCAACGACACCGACCTGCTCACCGCCCTCCTCGCGGCCCAGACCGACGACGACGGCAAGCCGCTGACCATCGAGGAGGCCGCGCACGCGGTCCTGCCGAAGGTCCGGGGCGCCTTCTCCCTCGTCTTCATGGACGAGCACACCCTCTACGCCGCCCGCGACCCGCAGGGCATCCGCCCGCTGGTCCTCGGCCGCCTGGAGCGCGGCTGGGTGATCGCATCGGAGTCCGCCGCGCTCGACATCTGCGGCGCCAGCTTCGTCCGCGAGATCGAGCCGGGCGAGTTCGTCGCCATCGACGAGAACGGCCTGCGCACCTCCCGATTCGCGGAAGCGAAGCCCAAGGGCTGTGTCTTCGAGTACGTGTACCTGGCCCGCCCCGACACCGACATCGCCGGGCGGAACGTCTACCTCTCCCGCGTGGAGATGGGCCGGAAGCTCGCCAAGGAAGCCCCGGTCGACGCCGACCTGGTGATAGCGACCCCGGAGTCCGGCACCCCGGCGGCCGTCGGCTACGCGGAGGCCTCCGGCATCCCCTTCGGCAACGGTCTGGTCAAGAACGCCTACGTCGGCCGGACCTTCATCCAGCCCTCGCAGACCATCCGGCAGCTCGGCATCCGCCTCAAGCTGAACCCGCTGAAGGAAGTCATCAAGGGCAAGCGGCTGGTCGTCGTCGACGACTCGATCGTCCGTGGCAACACCCAGCGGGCCCTGGTGCGGATGCTGCGGGAGGCCGGCGCGGCCGAGGTCCACATCCGGATCTCCTCGCCGCCGGTCAAGTGGCCGTGCTTCTTCGGCATCGACTTCGCCACCCGCGCCGAGCTCATCGCCAACGGCATGACCATCGAGGAGATCGGCACCTCGCTCGGCGCCGACTCCCTGGCGTACATCTCCATCGACGGCATGATCGAGGCGACCACCATCGCCAAGCCGAACCTGTGCCGCGCCTGCTTCGACGGCGAGTACCCGATGGAGCTCCCGGACCCCGAGCTGCTCGGCAAGCAGCTCCTGGAGACCGAGCTGGCCGCCGGTCCGGCTGCCACGGCCGCGGCCGACGCGATCCGTCGCCCGTAAGCCTCGTAGAAATCAACCCGAAAGATCCCAGGCAATGTCTGAGAACTCTGTTCCCGGTGCTTCCTACGCGGCTGCCGGCGTCGACATCGAGGCGGGCGACCGCGCCGTCGAGCTGATGAAGGCGTGGGTGAAGAAGACGCAGCGCCCCGAGGTCCTCGGCGGCCTCGGCGGCTTCGCCGGCCTCTTCGACGCCTCCGCCCTGAAGCACTACGAGCGCCCGCTGCTGGCCTCCGCGACGGACGGTGTGGGCACCAAGGTGGACATCGCGCGCCGGCTCGGCGTGTACGACACCATCGGCCACGACCTGGTCGCCATGGTCATGGACGACATCGTGGTGTGCGGCGCGGAGCCGCTGTTCATGACCGACTACATCTGCGTCGGCAAGGTCCACCCGGAGCGGGTCGCCGCCATCGTCAAGGGCATCGCGGAGGGCTGTGTGCTGGCCGGGTGCGCCCTCGTGGGCGGCGAGACGGCCGAGCACCCGGGTCTCCTCGGCCCGGACGACTTCGACGTCGCCGGCGCCGGTACGGGCGTGGTGGAGGCCGACCGGCTGCTCGGCGCGGATCGTATCCGTACGGGTGACGCGGTGATCGCCATGGCGTCCTCCGGGCTTCACTCGAACGGGTACTCCCTGGTCCGGCACGTGCTGCTGAACCAGGCGGGCCTCGCGCTCGACGCGCACATCGAGGATTTCGGCCGGACCCTCGGCGAGGAGCTCCTGGAGCCGACCAAGATCTACTCGCTGGACTGCCTGGCCCTGATGCGGACGGCGGAGGTGCATGCCTTCAGCCACATCACCGGCGGCGGACTCGCCGCGAACCTGGCCCGGGTCATTCCGGACCACCTGCACGCGGTCGTCGACCGCGCCACCTGGACCCCCGGTGCGGTCTTCGACCTGGTCGGCCGCACCGGCAGCGTGGAGCGGCTCGAACTGGAGAAGACGCTCAACATGGGCGTCGGCATGATGGCGATCGTCCCGCAGGAATCGGCGGAGGTGGCGCTGACCGCACTGGCCGACCGCGGGGTCGACGCCTGGGTCGCAGGCGAGATCACCGAGCGCGGCGAGCACACCACGGGTGCCGAACTGGTGGGGGACTACGCCTAAGGCTCCGTGAGGCCAGCACAAAACCCGGTCCGGCATGGAACCCCGGACCGGGCAAGTGAAGCGGCTCAGCAGCCGCTGGAGTCAAGCACCGCGACGATGCTGCGAGTGCGGACCGGACTGGCCGTCCTCGTCCTCGTCCTCATCGTCGTCGTTGTAGAGATCCGCGTACTGGGAGTACGGGTCGTCATCCTCGTCCTCGTCCTCGAACGGCTCGCCATTCGGCGGCTGGCTCGAAGTCGAAGCGCCCAGCTCGCTGGCCAGACGTGACAGGTCAGTCCCACCGCTGTTGTACTTCAGCTGGCGGGCGACCTTCGTCTGCTTGGCCTTGGCCCGGCCGCGCCCCATGGCTCGACCCCCTCGGTGACGGGGCTCGACGGCCCCAGAGTCTGACACGCGTTCATGATCCGGAACGGGCTCTCCTCGGAGAGACCGGTCCGTAGGGCTTCCACGGTACCTGAGCCCGCGCCCATACGGTACGTCGCCCGCACCACGCGCCTGGCTGCACGACCCGCGAGGCGCCCTGTCCCCGCTGGTCAACCACGATTTTAACCACTTCCTGGCGGCCGACCCGCCGACGAACGTGAGAGTTCTCTCCAAGTGCCCGCCGGCGGGTACCGGAAATCCGTCCGGAAACCCGGTGTTCGGTCAGTGGCCGCCCGCCGTTGCCGCTTCGTGCATCCGCTGTTCGGCGATCCGGTCGGCCGCAGCGGCCGGCGGAATCCCGTCGTCCTTCGCACGTGCGAAGATTGCCAGCGTGGTGTCGAAGATCTTCGCCGCCTTCGCCCTGCACCGGTCGAAGTCGAACCCGTGCAGCTCGTCGGCGACCTGGATGACCCCGCCGGCGTTCACCACGTAGTCCGGCGCGTAGAGGATCCCACGGTCGGCGAGGTCCTTCTCGACGCCCGGGTGGGCGAGCTGGTTGTTGGCCGCGCCGCACACCACCGACGCGGTCAGCACCGGCACGGACTCGTCGTTCAGGGCGCCGCCGAGCGCGCAGGGAGCGTAGATGTCGAGGCCCTCGATCTCGATCAGGGCGGCGGTGTCGGCGGCGACCCCCACGGCAGGGTGCTTGTCGGCGATACGCCACACGGCTTCCTGCCGTACGTCCGTGATCACGACCTCGGCGCCCTCCTCCAGCAGGTGCTCCACCAGGTGGTGGCCGACCTTGCCGACGCCCGCGATGCCGACGGTGCGGCCGCGCAGCGAGGGGTCGCCCCACAGGTGCTGGGCGCTGGCCCGCATGCCCTGGTAGACGCCGTAGGCGGTGAGCACGGAGGAGTCGCCCGCGCCGCCGTTCTCGGGGGAACGCCCGGTGGTCCAGCGGCACTCGCGGGCCACCACGTCCATGTCGGCGACGTACGTGCCGACGTCGCAGGCGGTGACGTACCGGCCGCCGAGCGAGGCCACGAACCGCCCGTAGGCGAGCAGCAGCTCCTCGGTCTTGTCGCGGTCCGGGTCCCCGATGATCACGGCCTTGCCGCCGCCGTGGTCGAGCCCGGCCATGGCGTTCTTGTACGACATCCCGCGCGCGAGGTTGAGGGCGTCGGCGACGGCCTCCTCCTCGCCCGCGTACGGGTAGAAGCGGGTGCCGCCGAGGGCGGGGCCCAGCGCGGTGGAGTGGATGGCGATGACGGCCTTGAGGCCGCTCTTGCGGTCCTGGCAGAGCACGACCTGCTCGTGACCGCCCTGGTCCGAATGGAACAGGGTGTGCAGGACGCCGGTGGAAACGTCGGTCACTGTGGTGACTCCCGGTTGTGTCGCGTGTGTCGCGCGGGTGGAAGCGGGGGCTCCCGTAAGGGTGGCGGGGGCCTGGCATGAGCGTAGAGCCATTGCCCGTACACCATCCGCGCAGTGTTCAGGATCACTCTCCCGTGCCGTGTGTGCACGTATGAGCGTGGGACGATTTGCTGTGGTTTCCGCGACCGGCCCGGTCCGGCTCCTTCGTGGGTTCCGCTGGTTTCGAGCCCGGTCCGATGGGGAGGGAGCAGGCGTGCCCAAGGTGTCCTCGGTGGTCGTCCCGTATGCGACGTACCTGCGTGTGTACGAGCCGCTGGCAGCCTTCCCGGACCGGGAGCGCGACCACTGGACGCGCTACGCCCGCCGTCCGGAGCGCCCCTCCTACCAGGATGAACTGCGGCGCTCCCTGGCCGACTTGCTGCCCACCCCGCCGATCGCGGTGCCGGTGCAGGAGAGCGCCGAGGCGTTCGTCCTGGAGGTGGACGGCGTCGTCTGCGTCTGCCCGTGGCGGACCCGGCTGCGCGGCTGGCGGGCTCTGGAGGAGCTCTCCGACGAGCTGCCGAAGCCGGTCCTGGACGCGATGCTGCCGCCGGTCGTGCGCCGGCAGGCCGCGATGGACTACGAGCGCTGGCTGGCCCGCAACCCCGACTCCCGGCCCTGGATCCGCACCGCGACCTGGCAGGTGCCGCTGAACTGGTTCGTGCTGGTCTCCGACGAGGAGCGCCGGTACGAGAAGGGCACCGCCGAGATCCCGCCGATGCTGCGCTACCGCACGCCCATGGTGCAGGCCCGGCGCCGGGTGGCCCGGGCGCTGCGCACGCTCAAGGACACCGTGGAGGAAGGGCCGCTGATCGACGGCCTGGTGGACGTCGGCCGCTGGCTGGAGGAGTTCCATCCGCGCTCGGTGGTCGAGCTGGACTACGGCGGCCTCGTGCATGCCCTGCCGGCCGGGGACCTGGAGGACGACCACTCGGCGGCCGACGTGGCGGCCGGCATCGAGGCGCTGCGCCAGGGTGACGGGGCGGCGGCCGGGGAGGCGTACGGGCGCCTGGTGGAGCGGTGGCGCGCGGTACGGGACCGCCGTTCGGCGAACTGAGTACCGGTCTGCGTGGCGGCCCGGGTGCCGGTCTGAGAGCCGGTCTGAGCGCGGACGCCCGGTGATCCGTACTGAGTGACGGGGCGTCCGATGCGGTTTACCACCGGATGACACCTGCGTGACGTGTGTGTGTTGAGTGACGTACGTCACGGCCCAGAAGCCATGAAACAACGTACCTTGACGGCACTTCAGTGAACGCACTGGACGTTGGATCCCGATCCGGGCTTTTGCGTCAAGGGTGACGGATAGCACTTACACGGCTCTTGCGCCTCTTGCCACTCCTCGTGCCAAAATAGGACAAGGAGTCCGGGGAGGGCTCCATCCGTCCAAGTGTGGTGCACTGTGGGCGGATTCTCAGCATTACGTGCTTTGGGGGGTCTGGTGACTCCTGATCGTCCTGTGACTGATCGTCACAGTGGCGTGACTGTCCGCTATGGCATGGTCCATCGGCTTCCGCGGCTGATGCCTACCTGGGAGGGCAATTCCATCGGTTTGGCCGACGCGGCTGGACAGATGGTGTAGTTGTAGTGCCGAGGACAAGCCGTTCGTCCTATAACCGACTCGACTCGCGTCCGCCATTTCGGGCAACGCGGGTCAAGGTGCAGAATTTAGAGGAAAGAACCGAGAAGGTTCGGTTCTCCCGAGGAGGCCGCTCATGACCGCTCGCACCCCTGATGCCGAGCCGCTGCTGACCCCGGCTGAGGTCGCCACGATGTTCCGCGTCGACCCCAAGACGGTCACGCGGTGGGCGAAGGCCGGCAAGCTCACGTCGATCCGCACGCTCGGCGGACACCGCCGCTACCGCGAGGCTGAGGTGCGCGCCCTGCTGGCGGGCATCCCGCAGCAGCGCAGTGAAGCCTGATCCAACTGAATAGCGGGCAAACCGACCGGTCCCCCAACTGGCCGAGGTGCCCCGAACCCTAGCTTCAAGCGACGCGGGACCTGCCCCAACGGGACCCACGCCCAGGCCGACAAGAACTTTTCAGGCAAGCGACACAGGGTGCGTCGTAGATCGCGCTGGACTCCGCCGGGTCCAGCGCGATCTTTTTTGTGCGTCCATGGGGTCTTCGGCGACCCTAACCGGCGCCTCTGTGAGCAGCCTTGTCGGAGTCTGGGGATCACTGTCGGATCCGCTGTGCGGGCACCGGAGGGGGTCCGGGGCGGGGTCCGCAGGATGGTGCAATTGCACATATTAAATTGACCAGTTGTAGGAAGGGGGTAAGTACCGCCGTTTCGGAAACTCATGCGGTGACACCCGTCACATACCGCACGGGTTGTTTGTACTGCCCCGGGTGCGCTAGAGGAGCCTCGCGCTCCACCGGCCCTTGGGGGAACGGCGGTTGGGCCCACCGTTACGGGCCGACGGGGGCCCGGTCCTCCGTGGCGTCCTCGGGGGGCTCCGCGGCGTGCGGGGCGGAGTCCATGGCCAGCCGCAGCAGCTGATGGCAGACCGCGCAGCGGCGGGTCAGATGCCGGTACGACGAGGCGGCCGCCAGGTGGGCCCTCAGCAACGCCCGCGTCTCGTGCCGCACCGAAGCCGCCATACGCCACCTCCAGAAGGGCGCCGACAACAACCAAGCCCTCCCTCCTGGGTAACCACCGAATGTGACGCCGTCAAGGGCGCCGACCGCGACATGCCCCGCGCCCCAGGCCGGACCGCATACGACCGATCCAGCCCGCTTTCAGGCCGATCAGCTCCGATACGGCCCTCTTCCTGTCCGCTTGCTTCACGGCAGGCCCTGCTGCCCGGCACTGCAAGCTCGCGCGGCCGGGGGGCTGGGGGGCTGGGGGGCTGTGGTCGTAGACATGCGAAAGGCCCGCTTCCCTTGCGGGGTGCGGGCCTTGGCGGTTGTGCGGTCCTGACGGGATTTGAACCCGCGGCCTCCACCTTGACAGGGTGGCGAGCACTCCAAGCTGCTCCACAGGACCAGGTTTCGCGGCACTTTGTCTTGCGTTGTGCTGCGAGAAGGACTGTACAGGAGGGGGCGGGCCCTGGTCGAACTCACTCAGCGTGCCCGGTCGGTTACGGAGCCGCCGTGTCGATCGCCTTCACGATCCGCTTGTCCGAGACCGGGTACGCCGTGCCCAGCGCGTGCGCGAAGTAGCTGACCCGCAGCTCCTCGAGCATCCAGCGGATGTCCAGGACCTGCTGCGGCACCGGCCGGCCCTTCGGGAGCTGCTCCAGGAGCCAGGCGTACTCGTCCTGCATCTCGTGGACCTTCTCCATGCGGGTGGTGTCCCGCTGGACGTTCGTCGGCATCTGCTGGAGGCGGCGGTCGGCGGCGACAAGGTAGCGCATCAGGTCGGGGAGGCGTCGTATACCGGCCCACGTCACGAAGCCGGGCTTCACGAGGGCGTCCAGCTGCTTGCGGACGTCCGTCAGGTTCGCGAGCAGCGCGGGGCTCCGGACGGCCTTCAGGCGGCGTTCACAGGCCTGCCAGGCGGCAAGCACCTGCTGCACCTGCCCGACCGTACGGACCGTTGTGTCGACGATCTCGGCACGCACCTTGTCGTACAGCTTCCGGTACGACTCCTCGTCCCACACCGGCCCCCCGAAGTCGGCGATCAGCTTGTCCGCCGCCGCCATCGCGCAGTCGTCGAACAGGGCCTGGATCGTGCCGTGCGGGTTCGCCGACAGCGCGAGCTTCTGGGCGTTCGTCAGCTTCTCCGAGGCGAACTTCGCGGGGTTCACCGGGATGTTGCGCAGGATGAGCCGCCGCGTGCCCTTCCACATCGCCTCGGCCTGCTCCTCCTCGGTGTCGAAGAGGCGGACGGAGACCGTGTCGCCGTCGTCGACGAGGGCGGGGTACGCCTTGACCGGCTGGCCGGCCCGGCGGGTCTCGAAGACCCGCGTCAGGGCGCCGATCGTCCAGTCCGTGAGGCCCTTGCGCTCCAGCGACTCGCCGCCCTGGCGCTCCGCGGTGGCCGCGGCGGCCTGCGAGATGGCCTGGCGTGCCTTCGGCTTCAGCCGGAGCTTCAGCGCCTCCAGGTCCTTGTCCTCGGCCAGCTTCCGGCGCCGTTCGTCGACGATCCGGAAGGTGATCTTCAGATGGTCCGGGACCCTCGCCCAGTCGAAGTCCTCGGCCTCGAAGGGCACGCCGACCATCCGCTTCAGCTCGCGGGCCATGGTCGTGGTCAGGGGCTCCTGCAGGGGGACCGCGGTGTCCAGGAAACGCTTCGCGAAGTTCGGCGCGGGCACGTAGTTGCGGCGGATCGGCTTCGGGAGGGTGCGGATCAGCTCCGTGACCACCTCTTCCCTGAGGCCCGGGATCTGCCAGTCGAAGCCCTCGTCCGTCACCTGGTTGAGGACCTGGAGCGGGATGTGGACGGTCACGCCGTCGGCGTCCGCGCCCGGTTCGAACTGGTACGTCACCCGGAACTTCAGCTGGCCCTGCCGCCAGGAATCCGGGTAGTCGGTCTTGGTGACCGCCCCCGCCGACTCCCGGATCAGCATCTCCCGCTCGAAGTCCAGGAACTCCGGCTGCTCGTGCCGCTTCCGCTTCCACCAGGAGTCGAAGTGGGCGCCGGAGACGACGTGCTCGGGCACCCGCTGGTCGTAGAAGTCGAAGAGCGTGTCGTCGTCGACGACGATGTCCCGGCGCCGGGCGCGGTGTTCGAGCTCCTCGACCTCGCTCAGCAGCTTGCGGTTGTCGGCGAAGAACTTGTGGTGGGTCCGCCAGTCGCCCTCGACCAGTGCGTTGCGGATGAAAAGCTCGCGGCTGGTCTCCGGGTCGATCCGGCCGTAGTTCACCTTCCGGTCGGCGACGATCGGCACGCCGTACAGCGTGACCTTCTCGAACGCCATCACGGCCGCCTGGTCCTTCTCCCAGTGCGGCTCGCTGTACGTCCGCTTGAGGAGGTGCTCGGCCAGCGGCTCGACCCACTCCGGCTCGATCTTCGCGTTGACCCGGGCCCAGAGGCGGCTGGTCTCCACCAGCTCGGCCGACATCACGAACCGCGGGGTCTTCTTGAACAGCGCGGAGCCCGGGAAGAGCGCGAACTTCGCGCTGCGCGCCCCCAGGTACTCGTTCTTCGCGCCGTCCTTCACGTCCTTCATGCCGATGTGCGACAGCAGGCCGGCGAGCAGGGAGACGTGCACGCGGTCGCCGGGGGCGTCCTCCTCGTTGAGGTGGATGCCCATCTGCTTGGCGACCGTGCGCAGCTGCGTGTAGATGTCCTGCCACTCGCGGATCCGCAGGAAGTTCAGGTACTCCTGCTTGCACATCCGCCGGAAGGAGCTGGAGCCGCGTTCCTTCTGCTGCTCCCTGACGTACGTCCACAGGTTGAGGAAGGCGAGGAAGTCGCTGGTCTCGTCGCGGAAGCGGGCGTGCTGCTGGTCGGCCTGGGTCTGCTTGTCGGCCGGGCGTTCGCGCGGGTCCTGGATGGAGAGCGCGGCGGCGATGACCATGACCTCGCGGACACAGCCGTTCTTGTCGGCCTCCAGGACCATCCGGGCGAGCCGCGGGTCGACGGGCAGCTGGGCGAGCTTGCGGCCGGTGTCGGTGAGCCGTCTGCGCGGGTCCTTCTCGGCCGGGTCGATCGCGCCCAGCTCCTGGAGGAGCTGCACGCCGTCGCGGATGTTGCGGTGGTCCGGCGGGTCGATGAAGGGGAACTTCTCGATCTCGCCGAGGCCGGCCGCGGTCATCTGCAGGATGACGCTCGCCAGGTTCGTCCGGAGGATCTCCGCGTCCGTGAACTCCGGCCGGGAGACGAAGTCGTCCTCGGTGTACAGCCGGATGCAGATGCCGTCGGAGGTACGGCCGCAGCGGCCCTTGCGCTGGTTCGCGCTGGCCTGGCTGATCGCCTCGATGGGCAGCCGCTGCACCTTGGTGCGGTGGCTGTAGCGGGAGATCCGGGCGAAGCCGGGGTCGATGACGTACTTGATGCCCGGGACGGTGAGCGAGGTCTCGGCCACGTTGGTGGCCAGAACGATCCTGCGGCCGGTGTGCGGCTGGAAGACCCGGTGCTGCTCGGCGTGCGAGAGCCGGGCGTAGAGCGGCAGGACCTCGGTGAACCGGTAGTTCTTCCTGGTGAGCGCGTCCGCGGTGTCCCGGATCTCCCGCTCCCCCGAGAGGAAGACGAGGATGTCGCCCTGCCCCTCGCCCTGGAGCTCCTCCACGGCGTCGCAGATGGCGGTGATCTGGTCCCGGTCGGCGTCCTCGGCGTCCTCTTCGAGGAGCGGCCGGTACCGGACCTCGACCGGGTACGTCCGGCCGCTCACCTCGATGATCGGGGCCTCGCCGAAGTGCCGGGAGAACCGCTCGGGGTCGATGGTCGCGGAGGTGATGACGACCTTGAGGTCGGGCCGGCGCGGCAGCAGCTGGGCGAGGTAGCCCAGCAGGAAGTCGATGTTGAGGGACCGCTCGTGGGCCTCGTCGATGATGATCGTGTCGTAGGCGCGCAGCTCGCGGTCGGTCTGGATCTCGGCGAGCAGGATGCCGTCCGTCATCAGCTTGACGAAGGTGGCGTCGGGGTTCACCTGGTCGGTGAAGCGGACCTTCCAGCCGACGGCCTCCCCGAGCGGCGTCCGCAGCTCCTCCGCCACCCGCTCGGCGACGGTACGGGCGGCGATCCGGCGGGGCTGGGTGTGCCCGATCATGCCGCGCACGCCGCGGCCGAGCTCCATACAGATCTTGGGGATCTGGGTGGTCTTCCCGGAGCCGGTCTCACCGGCGACGATCACGACCTGGTGATCGCGTATCGCCTCCGCGATCTCGTCCTTCTTCTGGCTGACGGGCAACTGCTCGGGGTACGAGACGGCGGGCACGACGGCGCGCCGGGCGGCCATCCGTTCCTCGGCCCTGGCCACCTCTGCCTCGATCTCGGCGAGGACGGCGGCCCGGGCCTCCGGTTTACGGATCTTGCGCGCACCTTCCAGCCTGCGCCCGAGCCGGTGCGCGTCGCGCAGTGAGAGCTCGGTCAGGCGAGGGGCGAGGGGGCCGAGGGCGGGGGCGGGATGCGTAGACATACGCGGTCCAGGATCTCACCTCGGGGAAATTCATGGCGAACGCTTTTGCCTCCGGCGGTTTGGCCGAGGTTGCGGGGGGCGGGCGTTTTGGTTCGGGTGCGGGTGGGTGGGGGCTGGTCGCGCGGTTCCTCGCGCCCCCTTACGGGGCGCTGCCCGGCGGCCGTGTCCTGCTATGGGGTTCGCTGGGTGGGAGGGGTGGTGGGGGTTTCGGCGGGGGGAGCGGCGGGGGGCGTGGCGTTGGCCGCCGCGATGGATTTCGCCGTGTTCGAGACGGCCTTGATGCCGAGGTACGCCGTGGTCATGCTGCTCACCGCCGTGAAGGCGGCGGTGAGGACGCCGATGATCACGGACTCGTTGCCGTTGAGCCGCCAGACGCCGAAGACCGCGACTCCGGCGATCGCGAGGTTGCTGACGACGACGGCGAGGAGGCCGTAGCGCGCACGGTCCTTCTCCAGCTGTATGTCCTGGTCCCGGCTCATCTTCCCCACCCTGGTGACGTGTTGACCCGCCAGAACCTAGCGGCGGCGGGTCACGACGCCAAGGAGATTCAGGACGTGGCGGGGAAGACGTCGTAGTCGCCCAGCAGGTCCGCGTACACGTCCACGGAGGTGGTGCCGGCGTTGTAGAGATCGATCTCGCCGTCGGTGCCGACCCTGGTCAGGGCGCGGCCGGCCGCGGTGTGTCCCTTGGTGAAGCTCAGCGAGTAGACGCCGGGGCGCGAGGTGCCGTCGGGGTAGGCGACGAGGTAGCCGCTGCCGGAGGGGGCGGGCACGGTCAGGTTCAGGTCGGCGGCGGTGACGCCGGTCGCGGGGACGCCGTGGGCGCCGGTGACCTTGAGCTTGAGGGTGGCGTGGGCGGCGAGCCTGGCGATCTTGCCGGTGCCGGTTCCGGTGCGGGTGTTGAGGACGCGGGCCGGGGTGACGGGCAGGAACTCCGAGCCGTTCGCGGTGGTGCCGTACCAGCCGGCGAGGTCCGCCACCAGGTTCGCCGACCCCTTGCTGCCGTTGTGCAGCACGACCTTGCCGTCGTGCACGGGGATCACGACCTGGGTGGTGGCCGTCTGGCCGGTGGTCCAGTAGGGGCCGCTCACGGCGGAGTCGCTGGTGCCGTGGGTGGCGACGGTCAGGCCGCCGGACGCCTTGGTGGTGGTCGCCGTGACGTCGAGGACCACTGCGGTCGCGTTCGCCGGGACGCCGTGGGTGCCGCCGACCGACAGGGTGAGCGAGTGGCCGCCCGCGACCGGGCTCCGGGTGCCGCCGGTGCCGGTGCCGGTGCGGGTGTCGAGCAGGCGGGCCGGGGTGACCGGGTGGTAGGTGTCGGCGTACTGGGCGTGGGACTGGAGGCCGACCGTGGCGACGGCGACCGTCACCGCGCCGGAGCTGCCGTTGTAGACGTCGACCGAACCGGTCGGGGTGACCTTCACGGTGGTCTCGGCGGTGGCCGTACGGCCGGGCTCGAAGGTGGCGGTGGAGGTGCCGGGGCGGGTGGTGCCGGCAGTGTAGAGGGTGAGCGAGCCGCTCGCCCTGGCGCCGGTGGCGACGATCTGGAGCTGGGCGGCGTCGACTCCCGCGGAGGCGGCGCGCAGGGTGGCCGCCGAGAGCTTCAGGACGCCGTGCGCGGCGATCGTCTTCCCGGTGTCGTACAGCGGGGTCATCGCGACGAAGGCGTCGGCGGCGTGGAAGGTCGTCCGGGCGGTGGTGGTGCGGCCGAACAGGTCGGTCTGCGTGAGGGTGGCGGTGTAGGTGCCGGGGGCGGAGTACTGGTGCTGCACCTGCTCGGTGCCGGTGGGCACGGCCAGGCTCTGGTTGCTGCCGTCACCGAAGTCCAGGGTCAGGCCGTTGATCTCCCACGGGGCGGACGACTGCGGAACGGTGAACAGCGCGAGCCCCGCTTCGACCTTCCCGGAGGAATCGGTGTCCGCGGTGCCGGAGAGCGACACGTTCGGTGCCTCCGCCGTCCCCGCCACCACCTGCGCGAACTGGTGGGCCGAGGACACACCGTCGGTGTCCGTCACGGTGATCTTCGCCTGGTACGAGCCCGGGGAGGCGTAGGTGTGGCCGACCGGGTCGCCTGCGGGGGCGGTGACGGGGGCGGTGCCGTCGCCGAA
Organism: Streptomyces sp. NPDC090499; assembly: GCF_044769305.1. Classification (NCBI taxonomy): domain Bacteria; kingdom Bacillati; phylum Actinomycetota; class Actinomycetes; order Kitasatosporales; family Streptomycetaceae; genus Streptomyces; species Streptomyces sp. NPDC090499. Next base: position 43,167 of record NZ_JBIVXP010000029.1, on the reverse strand, counting down.
GTCGACGGAGTACGTGAGCGGCTCGCCCCAGCGGCTGATGAAGTCGTCGGTCCGCACCGACGTGCTCAGCGGTACCACTCCCGTCCTGGGTGACAGGCCGGCGCCGCCGGTCGGAATGGCGATGGTGTCCTGCCGCTCGAAGGCGCCCCGGTCGCGGTCGGCCGTCGGACCGGGGCCCGCATTGTCCACCAGCGGGTCGTCTACCCGTGGGGCGCCGGCCGCATCGGTGCCGAGTTCGCCGGGGGCGTCGGAGTCGGCCGAGTCGATGAGGGGGGACTGTTCGGGCGGCGCCTCGAGCCTCGCGCCGAGGCCGTCGATGTCGTGCGCGCCCTGTCCGGTCGCGTCCCGGAGCGCTGCCGCGGTGGCGTAGGAGGTACCCGCCCAGAGGTACTCGGTGCGCCGGGGGGTCGTGCCCCCCAGGGTGTTCGCCGCCACGTTGTAGTCCTCGGTGACCTGTCCCTCCGAGTCGTCCGACACCGTGTACAGGGGAGTGGTGGGCGACGGGCATGTGCTGCTCTGGAGCAGCTTCGGGGCGGTGACCACGTTGTTCTCCACCGTGCCGGAACTCCCGCCGTCCAGCGAGATCCCGGGGGCGCACGGCGAGGAGAGCGAGTTGCTCGTGAGGGCCACGCCGGCTGTTCCCGTTGCCGTGATCCCGCCCAGCCGCGGGTTGTCGATCACGTTGGTCGTCACCGTGACCCGGGCCGCGCCCTGCGCCGTCCGTACGCCGTACGCGTATCCACGGCCGATCGAGTTCCGCTCCACGGTCACGTCGGAGGAGGTGCCGTCCACGGTGATCGCGGTTCCCGTGCCGCCGTCATCCGGCCCGGGCGAGCGTACGAAGGCCAGCCGGTCGAGGGTGAGGTGGTTGGATCCCGTCGCCACCAACGCGTCCTTGCCGGTGTACCGGAGGATCAGCGACCGGAGCCTGACGTCGTGGACGCCCTTGAGGGTCAGGGTCGGCGCGGAGCCGGGCGCGGCCAGCCCCGCCCACGCCCCGTTGTCGCCGGGCATCGCGATGAAGGTGATGGGCGCCTCGCTGGTGCCCGACCGGGTCAGTGTCACCGCTTCCGAGTACGTGTGGCCGTCCGGCGACAGGATCGCAACGGTGTCCCCCGGCTCCACCACGTCCGCCGCGGCCTGCACGGTGCAGAAGGGCAGGTTCTGCGTTCCTGTCCCGCTGTCGCTGCACGCCACGTCCTGGTTCACGTACAGCGTCCCGCCGTCCCCCGGATCCGCCATCGCCGACCCGGTCCCCCAGCCGCTCATCACCCCCGCCGCGACGATCACGGCCAGAGACAGCCCGACGGCGGCTTGGGGTCTGTGCATGAGGTCTCCACGGTGCGTTTGCGGGCGCGGTCTCGAGATCGCCGGAGAGGATGAACAGTCCTGGGGAGCCCACCTGTTGGGACCCGGTGCGGTTCCGCTCGGCGTTGACATGCAGCCGTCATGCTCTCAAAGCGATCTCAAAGGAATGCCATGATCCGCTCCCGTCTTGCTCAAAACGGAGTCGGCCGGTGGAGTGCTGTCAGGCTGCACGCATGAGTGAGACGGTCTTTCGGTACACGCGCAGGCAGCGCTTGGTGATGTGGGCGTTCGCGGTGGGGATGGCGGTCTGGGCCGGGGCGGTGAGCGTGCGTGCCGCCAGGTACCTGGCCGACGGCCAGACCGGTTCTGCCATGGGCCTGTGGTTCATGTTCGGGTTGATACCGACCGTGCTGTTCGTACCGCTGGCGGGGATGCCGACGGGCTGGACGCGCATCGACGCGGAGGGCCTGCGTACCCGCGGGATGACCGGGCGCCGGCGGGTGGCCTGGTCGGAGATCGAGAGCATCCACCAGCTTGCGGGACGTGGGCGCAACGGGAGCATCACCCAGATCGGAGTCACCCGGACCGACGGCACGTCGTTCCTGCTGCCGATTCCCTTCACCTCGGGAACGATCGCCGAGGATCCCGATTTCTACGAAAAGCTGGAGCTGATGCGCCGGGAGTGGAGGAAGCGCAGCGGGGCGGGCGAGGCATCAGGGGCCGGGGTGTGAGAGCCGGGGGATGAGACGCGGGGAATGGGAATGACAACAGCCCCTCCGGAATCCCGGAGGGGCTGTCTGTTGTGGCTGGGGCCGGGGTCGAACCGGCGACCTATCGCTTTTCAGGCGATCGCTCGTACCAACTGAGCTACCCAGCCACGAGGTTTCACGTGAAACCCCAGCGGTCCTGACGGGATTTGAACCCGCGGCCTCCACCTTGACAGGGTGGCGAGCACTCCAAACTGCTCCACAGGACCAAGCTCTGCGTGCAACAGTGTTGCACACGATCTTGCGTGCCCCCAACGGGATTCGAACCCGTGCTACCGCCTTGAAAGGGCGGCGTCCTAGGCCGCTAGACGATGAGGGCTATCGGCCCGCCTGGGCGCTTCGTCAGCGCGTCGGGGACGTGAGAAGCATATGGGATGGCGGGGAGTATCGCCAAAACGGTTTACGGCGCCGAGGGCGAGGGTGTGCCGGTCGTGCTCCGTGAGGGTGACGGGCTCTGCGAGGGGGACGGGTTCGCACCCGGTTGGTTGTCTTCCGGGAGGTGACGGCTGACCTCGGCCGTCGTCTCGCCCAGACCGCCCAGTTTGATCTCGTCCCAGGCCTGGAGCCGGTGGCTGTCCCGGTCGAAGTAGAGGATCGAGGCCTCGATCGGGTCCGGGTACCTGCCCTCGACGGCCCGTAGCCCGCTGCCGCCCGTGGAGCCCTCCACGCGGAGCCGGGTGCCGTGCGGGAGGAGCTCCGTCTGCTCGTGATGGAGGTGACCGGCCAGCACCAGGGGCACCTCGCCGTCCGTCATCCGGGCCGCCGACGGCTCGTGGACGATCGCGACGTCCACCGGGGTGTCCGCCGCCCGCTGCTCCCGCAGGGCCGTGGCGAGGCGGTCCCCGGCCAGCTCCTCGGCCGCGTCGCCGCCGGGGACGGACGAGCGGTCGGGGGTGAACTGGGGGTCGCCGATCCCGGCGAAGCGCAGCCCGGCGACCGTCTCGGCGCGGCCGTCGTCCAGGACGTGCACGTTCTTCATCCGGGCGAGGTAGCGCTGGGTGGTGCGGGAGTCGTGGTTGCCCCGGACCCAGACGTACGGCACGCCCAGGTCGGCGATGGGGTCCAGGAAGCCGTTCTCGGCCGCGGTGCCGTGGTCCATGGTGTCGCCGGAGTCGACGATCACGTTCACCTTGTACTGCTCCACCAGCGAGGCGATGATCTTCCAGCTCGCCGGGTTCAGGTGGATGTCGGAGACGTGCAGGACGCGGAGGGTGGCCGGGTCCGGGGAGTAGGCGGGGAGCGTGGACGTGACGTCGTACAGCTTCGTCACGTTCGTGACCAGGCGGGCCAGTTCCTTCTGGTAGACGTCGAATTCGGTGACGATGCTGCGCGCGTTGCCGACCAGGGCCGGGGCGGAGGAGAGCAGGCCGGAGAACCTCGGTTCCAGGACCGACTCGGGCTTGAAGGTGGCGAACGCGGTCGCGCCGGACGAGGCCAGCAGGGCGAGGGCGAGACCGCCGGCGGCCAGGGCGCGGCGCGGGCGGCGGTAGACCGCGAGGCCGAGCGCGGTGGCGCCGGCGACGACGGCCACGCCGGAGCGTACGGCCAGGTCGAGGGTGCCGTGCTCGACGTCGTGGGCGACCTCGTCCTGGAGACCGGAGAGCCGCTCGGGGTGGTCGACCAGGGCCTGGGCGCGGACCGGGTCGAGCTGGTCGACGTTGACGTCGAGGCGGACGGGGCCGGAGTGGGTGTCCAGGTAGAGGGCGCCCAGCGGGGACACGTTGATCTTCGTGCCGCCGGTCAGGGACGGGCGCAGCGTCATCGTCGTGTCCATCGGACCGACCTGGGTGCGGACGTTCCCGACGACCAGCAGGCCGAGCCAGGCGCCGACGAGGACCACGGCAGCCAGACCGAGGACCCGGCTCCAGGCGGGCGGGCGGTGTGCCTCGGGGGCCAGTTCCAGCCCTGGCAGGCGGCCCCGGTCTCCGGTTCGGCCACGGACTCGGCCGCGGATCCGGCCGCGGACGCGGTCTCTGATTCGGGTTCGGTCTCCGGTTCGGGTCTGGGCCTGGGCCTGTGCCTGGGTTCGGGACTGGGCTCGGGTTCGGGACTGGGCTCGGGTTCGGATGCGGACGCGGGCCATTGGTGCCGTATGCCCAGGCTTGGGGGCTGATATGCGGGGGCTCGTGGCTTGTATGTCCGGGGGTTCACGACTCTCGTACGGGCGTTCCGTACCGGACAATGGGCCTGTGCTGGAGATGACGCGCGAGGAGTTCGAGGAACTGGTCGCCGAGGCGCTCGACCGGATCCCGCCGGAGCTGACCCGGCTGATGGACAACGTGGCGGTGTTCGTCGAGGACGAGCCCGACGATCCGTCGGACCCCGAGCTGCTCGGGCTCTACGAGGGGACTCCGCTCACCGACCGCGGGGAGTGGTACGCGGGTGTGCTGCCGGACCGGATCACCGTCTACCGCGGGCCGACGCTGCGGATGTGCGCGTCGCGCGAGGAGGTCGTCGCGGAGACCGAGGTGACGGTGGTGCACGAGATCGCCCACCACTTCGGCATCGACGACGCACGGCTGCATGCGCTGGGGTACGGCTGACGGCTGACGGCTGACGGCTGACGGGTGCGGTGCTCGGTGCGGTGCCGGGTGCTGCGCCGGTTGCGTGTCCTCTTGTGGGCGGCGGGAGTTGGGCAGGTTGACTCCTTTCTCCGCCCCCGGAGGTGGCCGCCGTGCGCCCCTTGTACGTACCCGTCCGTCTGGCCGTCACGGTGATGGCGGTCGTCGCGGCCGCCGCCGGCTGCGTGAGCGTGGGCGACGACGCGGGCAGGGCCAAGCCGTCGCACTCCGCGGGGCACCGGGACGGTGACGTGGCCGACGGCGGGTCCGCGGTGTCCGGCGAGGGCGGTGCGGGGTACGGCGGTGCCGGGGCCGACGGGAAGCGCGGGCACGGGGAGAAGGCGAAGCCGGGGGAGTCGGCGTCGGCGTCCGCGAAGCCGACGAAGGGGGCGAGCGCGGCGCCGGCGGTACCGGCGAAGCCGGGCGGCAGCGCGGCGCCGGGGGTGCCGGCCGGGCCGACGGGGGCCCAGACGACGCCCGCGCCGCCGGCGGCCTCGCCCACCCCACCGCCGGACTCCCCCACCCCGCCGCCCCCGGCGACGGACCCGCCGTCCGCCGAGCCGTCCTCGTCGGCGCACGAGGACACCGGGACGCAACTGGTCCAGCGGGAGCCGGCACCGGCGGCGGGGACCCCGGCGTAGGCCCGGAGGGCCGACGTAGGGGTGCGGGGGCTGAGCGGCGTTGCGGCGGGAGAGGAGTCCGGCGATCCCGGGTCGGGAAGAAGACGGGCGGGGTCCGCTGTTGAGGGGTCTGTAGGGCTGCGCGTCCGGTCTGTCTGATCCGGGTGGTCGGGTTGATCCGGTGTACGTGATCTCTGTGATCCGTGCGTCAAATGGATTGGCGTGAGCGTCGAAGGGTTCCGGTGAACCTGCTGTGAGCTGCGAGGTTGCGGCTCGGTTTGCCTTCGTGGGTGTTGGGTGCGTATGGTGGTAGATCGTTTGATCCCATTTGCCCGGCGCCACCGCAGAGCGCGCCGTGTGGCGCGTACTCTCCCTTGCCGTGGCGGACCGCATTGAGGCGGTCGTGAGCGAATCACGGAGTTGACGGGCGCGTGCCGAAGAGACTCCGGAAGGTTTCGCATTCGCATGTCCGTGTCCAGTAATGATCAGATCGTCGTGCCCGAGAACACCCAGGACGACGAACTGGTGACCCAGGTCTCCGAGGAGACCGCTGACACCACCGACACCACCACCCAGATCACCTTCGCCGACCTCGGTCTCCCCGAGGGCGTCGTGCGCAAGCTCGCGCAGAACGGCGTGACGACCCCCTTCCCGATCCAGGCCGCGACCATCCCGGACGCCCTGGTCGGCAAGGACATCCTCGGCCGTGGCCGCACCGGCTCCGGCAAGACCCTCTCCTTCGGTCTGCCCACCCTGGCCACGCTGGCCGGCGGCCGTACCGAGAAGAAGCGGCCGCGTGCCGTCATCCTCACCCCGACGCGCGAGCTGGCGATGCAGGTCGCCGACGCGCTCCAGCCCTACGGCGACGTCCTCGGCCTGAAGATGAAGGTCGTCTGCGGCGGTACGTCCATGGGCAACCAGATCTACGCCCTGGAGCGCGGTGTCGACGTCCTCGTCGCCACCCCGGGCCGCCTGCGCGACATCATCAACCGCGGCGCCTGCTCCCTGGAGGACGTGCAGATCGCCGTCCTCGACGAGGCCGACCAGATGTCCGACCTGGGCTTCCTGCCCGAGGTCACCGAGCTGCTCGACCAGGTCCCGGCCGGCGGCCAGCGCATGCTCTTCTCCGCGACCATGGAGAACGAGATCTCCACGCTGGTCAAGCGCTACCTGGTCGACCCGGTCTCGCACGAGGTCGACGCCGCCCAGGGCGCGGTCACGACCATGTCCCACCACATCCTCATCGTGAAGCCCAAGGACAAGGCGCCGGTCACCGCGGCCATCGCCTCCCGCAAGGGCCGCACGATCATCTTCGTCCGCACCCAGCTGGGCGCCGACCGCGTCGCCGAGCAGCTGCGCGACTCCGGGGTGAAGGCCGACGCGCTGCACGGGGGCATGACGCAGGGGGCCCGGACCCGGACCCTCGCCGACTTCAAGGACGGTTACGTCAACGTCCTCGTCGCCACCGACGTCGCCGCCCGCGGCATCCACGTCGACGGCATCGACCTGGTCCTCAACGTGGACCCGGCCGGCGACCACAAGGACTACCTGCACCGGGCCGGCCGTACCGCCCGCGCGGGCCGCACCGGCACGGTCGTCTCCCTCTCCCTGCCGCACCAGCGCCGCCAGATCTTCCGCCTCATGGAGGACGCGGGCGTCGACGCCGGGCGTCACATCATCAACTCCGGTACCGCCTTCGAGCCGGAGGTCGCCGAGATCACCGGCGCCCGTTCGATGACCGAGGTCCAGTCCGAGTCCGCGGCCAACGCGGCGCAGCAGGCCGAGCGCGAGGTCGCCCAGCTCACCAAGGAGCTGGAGCGGGCGCAGCGCCGGGCCGCCGAACTGCGCGACGAGGCCGACCGGCTGGTCGCCCGGGTCGCCCGCGAGCGCGGCGAGGACCCGGAGACCGCGGTGGCCGAGGCGCAGGCCCAGGCGGAGGCCGTGGTGGTCGAGGAGGCCGCCGTGGCGGCCGAGCCGACGGTTCCGGCGGCGCGGGAGACCGAGCGCCGGGACAACCGGGAGCGCGGCTTCGAGAAGCGTTCCTTCGACCGGGACCGGGACCGCGGCGACCGCCCGTTCAACCGTGACCGTGGCTTCGAGCGTCGCGACGACCGTCGTGACGACCGTGGCGGCCGTCCCTTCGAGCGCCGCGAAAACCGCGAGCGCGGTTTCGAACGCCGTGACGACCGTCGTCCCTTCGACCGCGACGACCGCGGCGACCGCGGTGGCCGTTCCTTCGACCGGGACCGCGACCGCACCGACCGTCCGTTCAACCGCGACCGCCGTGACGACCGTGGCGGCTTCCGCCGCGACGAGCGTCGTGACGACCGCGGCGACCGTGGCGGGTTCCGCCGCGACGACCGTGACGACCGCGGTGGCCGTTCCTTCGACCGTGACCGTGACGACCGTGGCGGCCGCTCCTTCGAGCGCCGCGACGACCGCGGCGGCTTCCGCCGGGACGACCGCCCGTCCGGCCACCGTGGCAGCGACCGCCCGTTCAACCGCGACCGCCGCGACGACCGTCCGGGCTTCCGCAGCGGCGGCCACAGCGGCCACGACCGCCCGTTCGGCCGCCGTGACGACCACCGCGGTTCGTCCTCCGGCTCCGTCGGCCGCCGCGACGACAAGCCGCGCTGGAAGCGCAACGGCTGACGCACCTTCATGAACGGCTGAGCGCCGCGTCCCGCACCGGGACGCGGCGCTCAGCCGTTTCCGGATCGCACGGCGGATCGGAAAGGGATTCCCATGAACCCGTGAGGTGACTGTAAAATCAGCGCACTTCAGAGGGGGACATGACAGCCGGGGGCGGGGCAGCCGAGCGGCGCGCGTCCTTCCGTTTCCCACGAGGAGGACTCACCTTGGCGCGTCACGCCTTCGTGTCCGTGCTGGCCGTAGCCGCCTCCGCCGCGCTGATCAGCGCCTTCGGCCCGCTGGGCAGCGCGGTCGCCGGGCCGGCGCAGGAGACGGTGGTCCCGGCCACGTACCGCACCACGTACACCTCGGCGCCGCTGTTCTCGTACGACGAGCGGACCGGTGGCGACGGGGCGGGCACACAGGGCGTGTTCCACCTCCTGGAGGGGCATCCGACCCCGGTGTGGACGCGGTACTCGGACGGCCGGTCCTTCGACGCGCCGCTGATCAACCTCACCCAGCAGACCGCCACCGGCAGCGACGTCCTCGCCTACCGGTACTCCGACGGGCGCATCGACCTGTGGGACGCGGTGGACGGCACGATCACCACCGTCCGGGTGCCCGGGGACCAGACCTACCTCGGCGTCTACGGCGGCACGGTCGTCACCTACCACCAGGTCACCGCCGAGGACGGCACCGTCACCAAGGTCAAGCACCTGCTGACCGCCGGCCCGGACGGCACCACCCGGGACGTGACCGTCGGCGGGGCCCCGGCGGGGATGATCGTCGGCGGGGTGCTCCGGGGCGACGCGGACGGACTGATCTTCCTGGCCAAGCTGGACGACGGCCTGCACCTGGCCGAGGTCGACCCGGCGACCGGGCAGGTGGAGAGCTGGACGCGCGCACTGCCGGCCGACGCCTACTACGTGAAGCTCTCGCCGCGGTACCTGGTCGCCTACACCGGTGCCCAGGCCACCACGGCGTACGTCTATGCGCGGGCCGATCCGGCGGCGGCTCCGGTCGCGGTCGCCCTGGACCGCGCGGCGAGCGGTTTCGCCACGGCCGACGACCTCGCGGTCGTCGGGGACTGGCTGGTGCACCGGCCGGGCAGCGGCGGGCAGGTGACGGCTGTCCCGATCGCGGGCGGTGACCCGGTCACCCTGACCGCCGCGTCCAGCCCCGGTGTCTCGGCCACGCCGGACGGCGGTGCCGTCGTCGTCGGCCGCACGGGTGCCGACGACTGGGGTGTGCAGCGCGTCCGGGCGGGGGCCGACGGCCGCCCCGTCGTGGAGATGGTCAAGGCGCTGCCGAAGCCGCCGTACCCGATCCAGGGCCTGTCGCTGGACCAGGGGCGGCTGGTCGAGGTGGACGAGAGCAAGTACGGCAACCGCGCCACCTATGGCCGTACCGTCGCCGCGACCGGCACACCGGCGTTCGGGGCGCGCGCGAACTACGGCGGCGGGAACGTCCTGCTGGGCGACTGCGCGCTGACGGACGCCGGCTGTTCGCAGCTGTTCGGTACGGCCTCGGGCCTGACCGTGTGGCTGATGCGCGGGGCGGGCGCCCCCGGCGACTCCGACCGGCTGCGGGCGAACGGCCCTGGGGTGGACCGCTTCTGGGACCGCGAAGTCCCGGCCGGCGGCCGGATCACCGAAGTCTCCGGCGAGTACGTCCTCTACACCACCGACACCCAGCAGTACGTCTACAAGACCGGTGACAGCGCGGGCCCCGAGGTCACCCGCAGCCCCGGCGCCGCCGCCCTCTCCGGCAACCTGCTCTGGACCGCGAGCGCCACCACCCCCGGGCAGGTCGGCGCCTACGACCTGGCGGCGAGGAAGACCGTCGAGACGCTCACCCTCGGCGACGGCGGCTGCGCGCCCACCGAACTCCAGGCGAACGGCCGCTACCTGTACTGGAACTGCGGCGGCACGACGGCCGGGGTGTACGACCGTACGGCGAAGAAGTCGGTGCCCGTGCCCGCCGACGAGGCGAGGCTCGGTGACGGGTACGTCGTCACGCACGACAAGAACGCCGGGCAACTGGTGCTGACGGCCGTCGCCGACGGGACTCCCGTCGGCCGGGTCGTCGGTGAACTGCCCGACACCGGTGTCCCGCAGCGGGACGTGCGCTGGACGGTCGACGAGTCCGGGGCGAACGCGGCCTACGTCGACGACGAGGAACAGGTCCACCTCGTACCGTCCGGGGTGCCGCAGCAGCCGCTGCGGCTGCTCGCCCCGGCACAGAACGCGGCCTCGGTCGACCCGGCGCCGGTCGACACGACCGCGGACACCCTGACCACCCTGCTGCTGTCGAAGCCGGCCGCGGGATGGCAGCTGACCGTGCGTTCGAAGGCGACCGGGAAGGTCGTGGACACCGCGAACAGCGGCGCCGAGGTGCGCGGTGAGCTGAAGGTCGGCTGGTTCGGCATGGACCGGACGGCCTCCGGGGACGTGCCGCTGCCGAACGGTACGTACGAGTGGACGCTGTCCGTCAGACCGGCCGACGGCACCGGGGCGGACCTCCGGGTGACCGGTTCGGCGCGGATCAAGACCGGCAGCCCGGTACGCCACGACCACGTCGGCGCCGACGGCATCGGCGACCTGCTCACCCTCGACTCCTCCGGATCGACACTGACCTTCCAGCAGGGCACCGGCAAGGGCGGCTTCGCCGGGACGGTCTCCGGGAAGGGCTGGTCGACGAAGACGCTCGCCGTGCCGTACGGCGACCTGGACAACGACCGCTGCAACGACGTGCTGGTCCGCACGCCCGGCGGCGCGCTGCGCGCCTACAAGCCCGCCTGCGGCGCCGCGCTCACCTCGTCGACGTCGTACACGACCCTCGGTGCGAGCGGCTGGAACCAGTACGACGTCCTCACCTCGCCCGGTGACCTGAACAGGGACGGCCGCCCCGACCTGCTCGCCCGCAACGCCTCCACCGGCGCGGTCTACCTCTACCGGACGACCGGCGCGGGCAGGCTCTCCGCGCGCGTGCAGCTGTACGGCAACTGGAAGACGTACAAGAAGGTCGTCGGCGCCGGGGACCTGAACGGCGACGGCATCGGGGATCTGCTCGCGCAGGACAGGGCGGACAACCTGTACCGGTACTACGGCACCGGCAAGGGCACCTTCGGGGGCCGGGTGCGGATCGCCGCCGGGTGGGGAGCGTCGTACAACGCGGTCGTCGGTGCCGGGGACATCACCGGGGACGGGAAGAGCGACCTGGTCGCGCGCGACACGGCAGGGAACCTGTACCGGCTGAGCGGCACCGGCAAGGGGACGTTCGCGGCCCGGGTGAAGATCGCGACGGGCTGGCAGGGCTACAAGGGCCTTTTCTAGCCAACTTGTGACGCATGTCACGCCCCCAGGGAGGGAATCGCTGGGGGCATGACAGATGACGCGACAGCCAAGTCGCCCTCCGGCCCGGCTCCCGGCGCGCTCTCCGACGAGGAACGGCTCGCCCAGCTCGGCTACACCCAGGTCCTGGCCCGCCGTATGTCGGCCTTCTCGAACTACGCGGTGTCCTTCACGATCATCTCGGTCCTCTCCGGCTGTCTCACCCTCTACCTCTTCGGCATGATCACCGGCGGCCCGGCCGTGATCACCTGGGGCTGGGTGGCGGTAGGCCTGATGACCCTCTTCGTCGGCCTCTCGATGGCCGAAATCTGCTCGGCGTACCCGACCTCGGCAGGCCTCTACTTCTGGGCCCACCGCCTGGCCCCGCCCCGCAGTGCCGCCGCCTGGGCGTGGTTCACGGGCTGGTTCAACGTGCTCGGCCAGGTGGCGGTGACGGCCGGCATCGACTTCGGCGCCGCGTCCTTCCTGGGCGCCTACCTGAACCTCCAGTTCGGCTTCACCGTCACTCCCGGCCGCACGATCCTCCTCTTCGCGGCGATCCTCGTCCTGCACGGCCTCCTCAACACCTTCGGCGTCCGCATGGTCGCCTTCCTGAACGGCGTCAGCGTGTGGTGGCACGTGCTGGGTGTCGCCGTCATCGTCGGCGCGCTGACCTTCGTCCCCGACCACCACCAGTCGGCGTCCTTCGTCTTCACGAAGTTCGTGAACGAGACGGGCTGGAGCAGCGGCCCGTACGTCGTCCTCCTCGGCCTTCTGATGGCCCAGTACACCTTCACGGGCTACGACGCCTCGGCGCACATGACCGAGGAGACCCACGACGCGGCGACGGCGGGCCCCAAGGGCATCGTCCGCTCGATCTGGACCTCCTGGATAGCCGGCTTCGTCCTCCTCCTCGGCTTCACGTTCGCGATCCAGTCCTACGACAAGGAACTGGCGTCCCCGACCGGCGCGCCCCCGGCCCAGATCCTCCTGGACGCACTCGGCGCGACCTCCGGCAAACTCCTGCTCCTCGTCGTCATCGGCGCCCAGCTCTTCTGCGGAATGGCCTCGGTGACGGCCAACAGCCGTATGATCTACGCCTTCTCGCGCGACGGCGCGCTCCCCTTCTCCCGCGTCTGGCACACGGTCAGCCCGCGCACCCGCACCCCCGTGGCGGCGGTCTGGCTGGCGGCCCTCTCCGCGCTCGCCCTGGGCCTCCCCTACCTGATCAACTACACGGCCTACGCCGCCGTGACGTCGATCGCGGTGATCGGGCTGTACGTGGCGTACGTGATCCCGACGCTGCTGCGGGTGCGCAAGGGCGACGCGTTCGAGCGCGGCCCCTGGCACCTGGGCCGCTGGTCGCAGGTCGTCGGCGTGATCTCGGTGACCTGGGTCGTGATCATCACCGTCCTCTTCATGCTCCCGCAGGTCTCCCCGGTCACCTGGAAGTCCTTCAACTACGCCCCGGTCGCCGTCCTGGCCGTCCTCGGCTTCGCCGCGATCTGGTGGCAGGCCTCGGCCCGCCACTGGTTCCTCAACCCGGACAGGGCACGCTCCCAGGACACCGCCAAACTGGTCGATCTCTGACCCACCGGACCCCGTCCGTCCCACGTCTGCCACGCGACGCGGCCACGACCCCGATACCCGATCGGCGAGACGCCTCCGTCCGGCTATGCTCGGGGAGGCAACATCGCCTGGGCCGTTAGCTCAATTGGCAGAGCAGTGGACTTTTAATCCATTGGTTGTGGGTTCGAGTCCCACACGGCCTACGGGTTGCAGGCGGGGGTTACCCCCTCTGTCCTGCTGTGCAGCGCCTGAGTCGACTTCGGTCGGGTCGGGCGCTGCTTCGTTCTCGGGCTCGTGCGTGAGCGATCCGTGAGCGGATGTGCCCGCGGCCGGCGGATCGGTTGGGGCGCGAGGTTCTCGCCGACGAGGCCGACCGGGGTTCAGGAGGTGCTGGTGCGGTGTGTGGTGAGCAGTCGGGTGGCCCGGGTTGCTCGTTCCTGCTGCCGCCAGGTACCGGGGGGTTGACCGTGGTGGCGGCTGAAGGCTGCCGCGAAGGCGTAGGGCGAGCTGTAGCCGATGGCGTCGGCGATCTGGTTGAGGGTGAGGTCGTCGGCGCGCAGATGGTCGCGGGCGAGGGTCATCCGCCATTCCGTCAGGTACTGCATGGGAGCCTGACCGAGTGCTTCCCGGAACACCCGGGCGAAGGCGGGCCGGGACAGGCCGCTGATCGTGGCGAGTTCCGGAACCGTCCAGGAACGGGCCGGATTCTCGTGCACGGCTTGGAGTGCGGCGCCCAGTCGCGGGTCGGCGGAAGCCCGGTACCAGCGTGGCGCGGTGTCGCTGCGGCGCAGGTCGCTGCGGATGGCCATCACGAGCAGCAGGTCGAGGAGGCGGTCCAGCACGATCTGCTGGGCGGGTTCGGTACGGAGCAGCTCGCGGGAGATCAGCGTGATGACCTCCCGAATGGGGTCGTCGATCGCCGCCGAGAGGGTCATGACCTGGGGCAGTGCCTCAAGCAGTCCGCTGCCGACATCGCCGGAGAACTGGTAGGCGCCGCACAGGAACACCGTGGCGCGCGGGTTGTCACCGGGGCCCACCTGGGCGTACCGCGCCCGGAACTCCTCCGGCTCCAGGCATTCGGCGCCCGGCTCGTGCCCGATGTAGTGGTTCGGTCCGCCGCGCACCAGCGTGACGTCGCCCGGAACGAGTTCGACAGCACTGCCGGGGGTGTCCAGCCAGAGGTAGCCGCGGCCGCGCACGACCGTATGCACCGAGAGCTGGATCGAGCCGCCCAGCCGCAACCCCCACGGTGGTTCGGCGACCGTCCGCGCGAACACCGCGCCGGTGGCGCGCGCCCGCAGCAGGTGGTCGGTGAGTAGGTCCATGTGCTCATGGTCAAGTGGGACGAGTGACAGCGTCAAGGTGCATCGCATGAGAGTCTCGCGCAAAAGATCGAGCGCTTCACGCATGGAGTCTCTCATTCGGTGCGCCGACGATAGAGCCATGAACAACGCAACGCCTTCCGTGCTCATCCTGGGTGGAACCGGCAGGACCGGCTCGCTGCTGGCCGGGGAGCTCAATCGGCGCGGAGTCACCTCCCGCACCGCATCGCGCAGCCGAGCCGATGTCCGCTTCGACTGGGACGATCCGGCAAGCCATGCGGACGCCCTGGCCGGCGTCGACCGCCTCTACCTGGTGACACCGACCATGCGCGTCAGCTACGCGGAGCAGGTCGCCGCCTTTCTGGACCTCGCGCAGGGTGCCGGCGTGCGCCATGTCACCTACCTGAGCGCCTATAACGCCGACCAGGCACCGCCCGGGATCGACATCGCGGCCATCGAGGCCGACCTCGCTTCCCGGCGCGCCCTGACGCACTCGATCCTGCGTCCCGCGTGGCTGATGCAGAACTTCGCCGACGACCACATGCCGGTCGTCGACGGAGAGATCACGGCTCCGAGCAACGGCGGCAGGGAAGCCTTCGTCGACGCGGCCGACATCGCTGCGGTCGCGGCCGAGACGCTGCTCGATCCCGAAGCCCACGCCCACGCCACCTACTCGCTCACCGGCCCCCGGGCCCTGACCTTCCAGGAGGTCGCGGACACCATCGCCTCGGTCAGCAGCCGCCCCGTCGTCCACAACGACATCGACCAGGAGGCGTTCCTCAAGGGTGCTGTCGCCGCGGGCGTCCCCGCCGACTTCGCCGTGCTGCTGCGCTGGCTCACCGACGCCCTCATCACCGGCAACGGCGCCCCACCCACCGGCGATGTCGAGAAGGTCACCGGCCGCGCGGCCACGACCTTCCGCGCATTCGCCGAGCGCAACGCCGGTGCCTGGAACCCGGAAGCGAAGTGACCATGGCCGACGACCTCGCAGCCACCACCTCGAAGGAGACCCCGCGATGATCGACCACGTCTACATCTCGGTGACCGACGTCGACCGCGCGGCCGCCTTCTACACCGAGGCGCTCGAACCGCTCGGCTGGCGGCAGATCGGTGCCTTCGAGTCGACCACCGACCACGTCCCCGACCTCTTCGGACTCTGCGACCGCGTGTACGGCTCGGGCAGGGCCATCGGCTGCAGCATCTGGCTGCGCAGGCGCACGAAGGGCGAAACCGGCCTCTACCTCGGCCTCGCCGCCGACAGCAGGGCCGAGGTGGATGCCGCCTACGCCGCGGCCCTGGCCGCCGGCGGCCAGGACGACGGAGAGCCGGGGGTGCGCGAGTACTTCTACAGCGGGTACTACGCCGCCAACGTCACCGATCTCGACGGGAACCGTCTCGAAATCGTCCACAAGGACATGAATCCGAAGCGCCCGGCCTGAGCGGTCCATGACCGGGAGCCGCCGGGTCCGGGCCACCCCCGCCCACCCTCACCGCGACAGAAGGCGACGGTGGTGCGCAGCTCGACGCTGAAGGCGACGGTGGTGCTCAGCGCACCCGGACCCCGGTCAGTACCCCGTCGCCCACCTCGTGCAGGTCGACCGCGAACTCCGCTGCCGAGGCGAGCAGTTCACGGAAGGCGGCCACCTGGTCGCGGTGGCTGACCGCGTTGTCGACGGTGAGGATGCCGTACGGCTTGAGGACTCGTCGCAGGTGCGGCCAGTAGCCGGCGTACGCCGGTCGTTCGGCGTCGAGCACGACCAGGTCGACGGACGCGTCCGGGGCGGCGGCCAGGGTCTCGGCGCCGTCGGCATGGCGGACGTCCGCATACTCACGTACTCCCGCCCGCTCCAGATTGGCCAGGGCCGCGGTGACCCGGGCGGCGTCGGTGTCCACGGTCGTCAGGCGGCCGCCGGTGTCGCGGAGGGCGTCGGCGAACCAGATCGCCGAGTAGCCGTTGGAGGTGCCGATCTCCAGGACGGACGTGGCGCGCCGGGCCCTGATCAGGGTCGAGATCAGCCGGGCCGCGTCCGGGGTCATGTTGCGCAGCCTCAGCAGCCGGTCGGCCAGCGGGCCGTCGTGCGCCCGGCCCTCCTGGTGGAGGTCGTCGAGAACACGCGCCAGCCGGTCGTCCATGGAGGCTCCCCTCGTCGGTGTGCCCGTCGTTGGTAGCACACCGGCCGGCGGGGTTCAGCCCGCGTTGAGTTCCGTCAGCTCGGACAGCGGCAGCGTGTGCTGGGTGTGCAGGACCTTGGCACGCAGGTAGCGGACGTTGTGGGCGGTGCTGAAGACGCCGGTCGGGACCCGGTCCCGGACGGTGACGCCGAGGCCGCGCAACTGCTCGGCCTTGTCGGGGTTGTTGGAGAGCAGGTCCAGCTCGGTGATGCCGAGGGCGGCCAGCATCTGGGCGGCGGCGGTGTAGTCGCGGGCGTCCTCGGGCAGGCCGAGGGCGGCGTTCGCCTCGTAGGTGTCGAGGCCCTGGTCCTGGAGGGCGTAGGCGTCGAGCTTGTTGTAGAGACCGATGCCGCGGCCCTCCTGGCGCAGGTAGAGCAGGACGCCGCCGCGCTCGGCGATGCGCTCGACGGCCTCGCGCAGCTGGGGTCCGCAGTCGCAGCGGGCCGAGCCGAAGACGTCGCCGGTCAGGCACTCGGAGTGCAGGCGCACCAGCGGCAGGGCGCCGGGGGCGGGCTCGCCCAGGACCACGGCGACGTGCTCCTGGCCGTCGGTCAGGCCATGGAACGTGACGAGTTCGGCGTTGACGCTGTAGCCGTCGGCGAAGCGCAGCGGGACCCGGACGCGGGCGCGCTGGGTGGCGGCGGGGAAGTCGGTCATCGGGTTCTCCAGTGTCCGGGTGCAGGACGGCAGTCCCGGTACGGGACGTCGCGGGAGCCTGCTTCAGATTTGAAGCAGATCCACGGCTGGAACCCTACCCCATGCTTTAAATTTGAAGCAACAGATTTCCGTACGGTTTCGGGAAATCAAGTGCACGAACAGGGTTCAGGATCCGGAACAGGGCGACGACGACCGGCGCCGCCACGGCAGCTCGTCCGACGTCGGCCGCGGAGTCGCCCCCTCACCCTCCAGCGCCCGCGCGATCACCGTGCCGATCTCCTCCAGCTGCTCCACCTGCTCGGCGGAGAGATGGTCGAAGACCGCCGCCCGTACCGTCTCCACGTGGCCCGGCGCCGTGCGCTCCAGCACCGTCATGCCCTCGTCCGTCAGGATCGCGAAGCTGCTCCGCTTGTCCCACTGGCAGTCCTCGCGCCGGATCAGCCCGTCCTTCTCCAGCCGGGTCACGGCGTACGTCAGCCGGCTCCGGGTGATCTTCGACTTCTCGGCGAGATCGGTCATGCGCAGCTTGCGCTCCGGCGCCTCGGAGAGGTTGGCCAGGATGCCGTAGTACAGATGGGGCATGCCGGCGTCCTGCTGGAGCTGCCGGTCGATCGCGTCCTCCAGGAGGTGCGTCGCCGCCATGTAGGCGCGCCAGGCGCGCTGCTCCTTCGGAGTGAGCCAGCGAGTCGTCATGGCACCAGTGTAGGTTTGTTTCAAACTTTAACCAAGCGTCCGTGTCAGAGCAGTCAGGCCGCTCCCCGTCAGCCGTACGGCCGGCCGGTCAGCCTGCTCGCCCGCCCGCCGAGAGTGAGCGCGTCCGATGCCGTACCCCTACGTTCTGCTGTCCGCCGCCGTCTCCCTCGACGGCTTCCTCGACGACACCGGCCCCGACCGGCTCCTGCTCTCCTCGCCCGCCGACTTCGACCGCGTCGACGAGGTACGGGCCTGCGTCGACGCCATCCTGGTCGGCGCCGGCACCATCCGCGCGGACAACCCGCGGCTCCTGGTCAACTCCCCGGAGCGGCGCGCGGCCCGGACCGCCGCCGGCCGGGCCGAGTACCCCCTCAAGGTCACGGTCACCGCGACCGGCGACCTCGACCCGGACGCGAAGTTCTGGCACACCGGCGGCGAGAAGACCGTGTACACGACGGACGAGGGCGTGCGGCGGGCCCGCGCCCTCGGGATCGCCGCCGACGTCGTCTCCCTCGGCGCCGACCTCGACTGGCGGCTGCTCCTGGAGCACCTGCACGACGTACGGGACGTACGGCGGCTGATGGTCGAGGGCGGCGGCACCGTCCACACCCAGCTGCTCCAGCAGGGCCTGGCCGACGAGCTCCAGCTGGTCCTGGCCCCCCTCCTCGTCGGCGACCCGAAGGCACCGCGGCTGTTCGGTCCCGGCGGGTACCAGGCCGGGCGGCTGCGGCTCCTGGAGACCCGCCGGATCGAGGACGTCGTCCTCATGCGCTACGAGCCCACGGCCCCCGGTACCGGCGGGTCGGCGGCCGCCGCGGACCGGCACTGGCTGCGGCTCGCCTGCGAACTGGCGGCAGAGTGCCCGCCCTCCCGGACCGCGTTCAGCGTGGGCGCGGTGGTCGTCGCGGCCGACGGCACGGAACTGGCCCGCGGCCACTCCCGGGAGGCCGGCGACCCCGTGGTCCACGCGGAGGAGGCGGCCCTGGCCAAGATCCCCGCGGACGACCCCCGGCTGGCCGCGGCCACGGTCTACACCAGCCTCGAACCCTGCACCCACCGCGCCTCCCGGCCGCACCCCTGCGCCGAGCTGGTCCTCCGGGCCGGGGTACGACGGGTGGTGACGGCGTGGCGCGAGCCGGACACGTTCGTGGCGGCGGCCGACGGGACGGGGATGCTGCGGGAGGCCGGGGTGGAGGTGCTGGTGCTCGGCGAGTACGAGGGGGAGGCGAAGGCGCCCAACGGGCATCTGCTGACCTGAGCCGACCTGAGCTGAGCCGATCTGAGCGGGCCTGAGCCGACCTGAGGCGTCCACCGGAAGTAACCCGTGTGACTCCACCTCTTCCGATGGCGTATGCTGGTTTCACCGACGCGGGGTGGAGCAGCTCGGTAGCTCGCTGGGCTCATAACCCAGAGGTCGCAGGTTCAAATCCTGTCCCCGCTACTGAAACTCAGGGCCGGAATCCAAGATCCGAGGATTCCGGCCCTGAGTCATGTCCGGGCACGTGTTCCTCATCACACACTTCCGTACTCATCCGCCCGGCTCACACCGTTCGCCCCACCCGCTCACAGCCGCAAACCTGGGACGGACAGGCATCGAACACACCGGACGCATCGAACACGTCGAGCACACCGCGCAAGTCGGAGGCACGGAACAGCAGAGGGGTCGTGCGGTGGGCGGCGCAGACGCGGAGCGGCACGGTCCGGCAGGCCCGGCATCCGTCACATCCGCCCGCACCCTCGCCCGCCTCCTGCCCGCGCTGCTGATCTGCGCCGGCATCTGCTACGACTTCGTCACCCCCGTGGCCTTCACCGCGGTCCCGTTCTTCACGGCAGCCCCGCGGTCATCCGCCGCCCCTGCTGCTGCCCGGCGACGGCGAGGTGTGCCCGGTGCGGGCGCCGGAGGCCGCGCTGCCGCTCGGGTTGGGTGAGCTGGGGGCGTGGCCCGACCGGGCGGCCGAGCACGCGTTCCCGAGCGGCGCCACGCTGCTGCTGTACACCGACGGTCTCTCCGAGGCGCGGGACGCGCACGGCCGGTTCTACGACCCGCAGCGGCGGCTGACCGGCCGTACCGCCGCCACTCCCGGCGCCCTGGTGGCCCGGCTCGCGGCCGAGGTCCGCCGGCACACCGGCGGCGGCATGACGGACGGCATGGCGCTGCTCGCCGTACGGCGGCCCTGAGCGGCGCGCGGTCACGTTCGGTGTCCGGACGACCGCCCTGCGCATAACAACTGAGTCACCATCAAAACCTGTGTGACTCCTGAGCTGAGCAGTGCACACCATCGACTCGACCGTTTTTTACCGGTCGTGGCAGGTAAGTCCATGCTTTGAAAGCTTAATGATCAAGACGAACTGCTTGGAATCTGGTAGCCGTGTCTATTAACGTTCGATAACGCAGCGCGGTCGTCCCAGCCGTCACCCGCGACGGCTCCGTGCGCACGCGCCGAATCCCGCAAGGGAACCGGGGAACCACCACCTTGGGGTGAATCGCACGGCTACCGCCGGGTACGAAACGGCCGGTATACGCGCGTAGGAGACCTTCCCGCTCCGAACCCGTCAGCTAACCCGGTAGGCAGCGGAAGGAAAGGAGTGCGCCCGCGTGGCGTCCAACCCGCCTGCTCCTACAGCCCCGTTCGTGCCCAGCCAGCGTCAGCCCGAGACCTTCGGCTACGGCGGCTACCGCGCCGACGAGGGCCCCTTCGAGGAGTGGAACCCCACCGAGGAGTCGCTCTCCGCGGCGCGCGGCCGGCACCGGGTCGCCAAGCAGAAGGGCGGCGGGCTCGCCCGCAGCTCCACGGTTCTCGGCGTCGGCGTCATCGCCGCCGTCGGCGCGGGCGGCATGGCCAGCGCCAACACCGGCAAGCCGCCGGTCTCCATCTCGCTGCCCGACCTGCCCTCCTCCGTCGACGCCCTGCTCGGCGAGGGCGGCGGCCACCAGGCCACCCAGACCGCGCTCAGCAGCGTCACCACGACGACCGCCACCGACGCGGACTCCTCCTCGTCCGACGCCGGCGAGGCACTGCGCAGCCGGATCATCGCCCAGGCCGCGCAGCAGCAGAACCAGCTCGACACCAAGGCCAGCGCCAAGGCCGTCGCCGCCGCCGACAAGGCGATCGCGGACGCCGAGGCCAAGGCGGAGAAGGCGGCCGCCGCCAAGGCCGCCGACGCCAAGGACAAGGCCGAGGCCTCCGCGAAGCAGAAGGCCGAGCAGGCCCGCCTCGCCGAGCTGGCCAAGCAGTACACGCTGCCCGTCGTCTCGTACACGATCACCGGCACCTTCGGCCAGGCCGGCTCCATGTGGGCCTCCGGCTACCACACCGGCCTCGACTTCGCCGCGCCCACCGGCACGCTGATCAAGGCCGTGCACAGCGGCACGGTCACCGAGGCGGGCTGGGCCGGCTCCTACGGCTACCGCACGATCATCACCCTCGACGACGGCACCGAGCTGTGGTTCTGCCACCAGTCCTCGATCGGCGTCAAGGTCGGCCAGAAGGTCGCCACCGGCGACGTCATCGGCCGGGTGGGCGCCACCGGAAACGTGACCGGCCCGCACCTCCACCTGGAGGTCCACCCGAACGGCCAGGCCACCGCCATCGACCCGATGACCTGGCTGCGCGGCAAGGGCCTCAACCCCTGACCCGACCTGACCTGCTGCAACCCGACCGGACGCGGATTCGGACCGCACCGACCGGCCCCCGGCGGCCCTGACGACAACCCCCCGGCGTCAGGGCCGCCGGTGTGCCGAGCCGCGGATTCCGCTTTTACGAGACCTTCGTACTCGACGGGATGGGTCTCCGGGCGACCCGTGTTGAAGTGGAGCATGACTGCTCTCCGCAAACTCGGCTCCTCCGACCTCGAGGTCTTCCCGCTCGCCCTCGGCGGCAACGTCTTCGGCTGGACCGCCGACGAGGCCACCTCCTTCGCCGTCCTCGACGCGTACACCGCCGCGGGCGGCAACTTCGTCGACACCGCCGACTCGTACACGGCGTGGATCGAGGGCAACAAGGGCGGCGAGTCCGAGACGATCATCGGCAGGTGGGTCAAGGCGCGCGGCAACCGCGACGACGTCGTCATCGCGACGAAGGTCAGCCAGCACCCCGAGTACCTCGGCCTGTCCGCCGCCAACATCAAGGCCGCCGCCGACGCGTCCCTGCGCCGTCTCGGCACCGACCACATCGATCTGTACTACACGCACTTCGACAAGCCCGAGATCCCGGTCGAGGAGATCATCGGCGCGCTGGACGAGCTGGTGCGGGCGGGCAAGGTCCGGCACATCGCCGCGTCCAACATCACGCCGGAGCGGCTCCAGGAGTCCCTGGACCTCTCCGACCGCGAGGGCCTCGCCCGGTACGTCGCCCTCCAGCCCCACTACAACCTGGTCTCCCGTGACACCTACGAGGGCCCCCTCCAGGACCTGGCCTCCCGCACCGGCCTCGCGGCCGTCCCCTACTTCTCGCTGGCCGCCGGCTTCCTCACCGGCAAGTACCGCCCCGGTACGACGGTCGACAGCGCGCGGGCGGGCCGGGCCGCCCAGTACGCCGAGTCGGAGCGCGGCCGGAAGGTGCTGGCCGCCCTCGACGAGATCGCCGAGACCCACGCCGCGCCCGTCCCCACGGTCGCCCTGGCCTGGCTGGCAGCCCAGCCCACCATCACGGCCCCGATCGCCTCGGCCCGGACGCTGGAGCAACTCCCGCCCCTGCTGGGCGTCGCCGACCTGACCCTGACGACCGAGGAACTGACGAAGCTGACAACGGCCTCCGCCTGACGGAGCCCCCGCCCCCCGCTCCTGCGCTGCACCCTTTCCGCCGCAACGCCGCTCGGCCCGTACGGCGTGTTCCGGCGGTGCCGGGCCGGGCGCGACCCGAAGCGCTAACTCCGGTACGGGTTGTAGGCCGGAGCGGCGGGAGAGGCCGGATACGGCACCGTCGCCCCGTAGGCCGGCGGCGCGTATCCGCCGTACCCCGGCCAGCCGCTCGGTGCGGCTGTCCGGGCCGCGTACTCCAGGGCCGGCCGCACCAGCTCCCGTCGGCTCCACAGCTCGGTCAGCAGCTCCCGTTCCCGCGCCACGAAGTCGGCCCCCGCCCGCCCCCGCCGCCCCCGGCGCCGCAGCAGCGCCAGCGTCGTCGCGTACCCCTCGTACTCGGCGACCGCCCGCCCCGCCGCCTTCCCGAAGTGGTACGCGGCGTACTCCCGGGCCATCTGCCGCGCCCGCATCGACCCGAGCACGAACGGCTCCGCCGTGCCCAGCCACCCCGCGTAGACGTACGCCGGCAGCTCCTCCCGTACGGCCCGCAGCTCCCGCTGCCGCGTCCAGACGGCCAGCCAGGTCAGCAGTCCGAACGCCGGCACCATGAACATGCCGTACACGGCGAAGAACCCGTACTGCCCGAACGTGGACGACCCGTTCCAGAACGCGTGCATGCTCATCGCGAGCAGCAGCCCGGCCACCGGCACCAGCGCCCGCCGCGCCCGCTGCCGCTCCCCGGAGAGCGCGGCGATGCCGAAGCCGATGCCGGTGAGGACGGTGAAGAGCGGATGCGCGAACGGCGACAGCACGATCCGCACGAAGAACGTCGCGGCGGTGACGGAGGCGATCCCGCTGTCCCCGCTCAGCTGGTCGGTCCCGAAGGCCGTACCGAGGTAGAGGATGTTCTCGGTGAACGCGAACCCGGTGGCGGTGACCCCCGCTATCACCACCCCGTCGACGATCCCGGTGAAGTCCCGCCGGCGGAAGAGGAACACGAGCAGGACGGCCGCCGCCTTCGCGGACTCCTCGACGACCGGCGCTATCACGGTCGCCCCGAGCGTGTCCGCGCTGCTCGGGTCCGCGGTCGCCGTCGCTATCCACCTGGTCGCGAAACTGTTGGCGACGATGGCTATCAGCGCGGCCGCGCAGGCGCCCCAGGCGAAGGCGAACAGCAGGTTCCGCCAGGGTCCTGGCTGTACCCGGTCCAGCCACCGGAACGCGCCCACGAGCAGCGGCACGGGCAGCACGGCGAGCCCGAGCCCGACGAGGAAGCCCTCGGTCCCGGTCTGCTCCCGCACCAGCGCGAGGATCACCAGACCGGAGACGGCCAGCAGCGTGCTCAGCGCCGTGTACCGCACCCAGCGCCGCTGCCACCAGCGGGGATGCCGCAGACCGTGCCCGGCGGGGTCCGGCGGATACGGCGGCCGCGGCGGCTGTGGTGAGTACTGCGGGTACGGCGGCGGGGAGGTGGCCACGGCATCGACCCTAACGAGGTGACTCCTGACGGTGCCGCTCGCTCTGCGGCACCCGGTGCTGTACGCGGCGGAAGAGCAGATCGTTCACCACATGTCCCTTGTCCAGTCCCTGGCCCTCGAAACGGGTCAGCGGCCGGTGCGCCGGACGTGGCGCGAAACCGCCCTCGGCCTGCGTGTTCTCGAACTCCGGGTGAGCGTCCAGCACTTCCAGCATCTGCTCGGCGTACGGCTCCCAGTCGGTCGCGCAGTGCACGATCGCCCCGGGCCGCAGCCGGGTCGCGGCGAGGTCGAGGAACTCGGGCTGGATCAGCCGCCGCTTGTGGTGCCGCTTCTTCGGCCAGGGGTCCGGGAAGTACACGCGCAGCCCGTCCAGCGAGTCGGGCGTGAGCATCTCCCGGAGCAGGATGATCGCGTCGCCGTTGCCGACGCGGACGTTGGACAGCCCGTTCTGGTCGGCGAGGTTGAGCAGGTTCCCCTGGCCCGGCGTGTGCACGTCGACGGCCAGGATGTTGACGCCCGGCTCCTCGGCGGCCATCTGCGCGGTCGCCTCGCCCATCCCGAATCCGATCTCCAGCACCACCGGGTCGCCGTTGCCGAACAGCTCGCCGAGGTCGATGACCCGCTGCCCGTCGATGTCCAGGCCCCACTTGGGCCACAGCCGCTGCAGCGCGTCGGCCTGCCCGGCGGTGACCCGGCTGCGGCGCGGCTGGAAGCTGCGGATCCGCCGCTCGAAGTGCGACCCGGCCGGATCGGCCCTGGGCCCGTCCGGGAACCGCGGCTCCCCCTTGGCCCGGGTGTGCCGGACGGACAGCCCGGGGGCGTGGTCGGGATGCGCACCGGGGACGTGCTCGGCGGGGCCGGTCTCGGCGGGCCGGGGGGCTTCGGGGGCGTTGCGGGAGTCAGACACAGTGCGTCGATTTTACGGCCCCCGCGGGACGGCCCGCCGGGGTGTCACACCGCGCCCAGCGCCTCCAGCGCCCTGCGGGCCACCTCCCGCCCGATCGGCAGCGAGGCGGTCGCCGCGGGCGAGGGCGCGTTCAGCACGTGGACCGTCCGCGGCCCCTCCTTGATCAGGAAGTCGTCGACCAGCGTCCCGTCCCGCAGCACGGCCTGCGCCCGCACCCCCGCGGCCGCCGGCACCAGGTCCCCCTCCTCCGCGGCGGGCAGCAGCCGCCGTACGGCCTTCGTGAACGCCTTCTTCGAGACCGACCGGAGCAGCTCTCCGCCCCCGTACCGCCAGTGCTGCCGCGCCAGCGCCCAGGACCCCGGCCAGGCCAGCGTCCCGGCGACCTCCCGGGGCCGGACGACGTCCCACCCGTACCCCTCCCGGGCCAGCGCCGGCACCGCGTTGGGCCCGATGTGCACGCCCCCGTCGATCCCGCGGGTGAGATGCACCCCGAGGAACGGGAACGCCGGGTCCGGCACCGGGTACACCAGTCCGCGCACCAGTTCCGGCCGCGCCAGCTCGTAGTACTCCCCGCGGAACGGCACGATCCGCATCCCCGGCTCGTCCCCGGTCAGCCGGGCGACCTCGTCGCAGTACAGTCCCGCGCAGTTGACCAGCACGCGCGCACGTACGACGTCGCCGCGCGAGGTGAGCACGGCCACGCCCCGCTCCGGACGCCGGTCCACCCGGACCACCCGGGCGCCGTAGCGGATCTCCGCCCCCGAGGCCTCCCCGAGCTGCCGGGCGACGCCCACGAAGTCGGCCACCCCGGTCGTCCCGACGTGTATGGCGGCGAGCCCCCGCACCTCGGGCTCGTACTCCCCGATCTGGGCGGCCCCGAGCTCCCGCACCGGTATGCCGTTCTCCCGGCCGCGCTGCACGAGCGCGTGCAGCCGGGGCAGCTCCTCCCGCCCGGTGGCGACGATCAGCTTGCCGGTGACGGCGTGCGCGATGCCGTACTCCGCGCAGAACTTGACCATCTCGGCGCCGCCCTTGACGGCGTACCGCGCCTTCAGCGACCCGGGTCGGTAGTAGACCCCGCTGTGGATGACCCCGCTGTTCCGCCCCGTCTGGTGCCGCGCGGGACCGGCCTCCTTCTCCAGCACGACGACCCGGGTCCCGGGCGCGGCACGGGTGACCGCGTACGCGGTGGACAGCCCGACGATGCCACCCCCGACGACGAGCACGTCACAGTCGTAAGCAAACCCGGCCCGCACCTGCACCACCTCCCACGCTCGATAGTGCACTGCGCCACTGACATCCACTTCAAACGCACGGTTGGTGAAGCGCCTCGTCAGGGGCGCGGGGAACTGCGCGAGCAACCACGACGCACCCGCGCCCTCAGGACCGCGGTGGCCCGGCAGACGCGCGGGCGCCCCTCACGCCGGCGCCATCAGCAACGGCCTCGCCCGCTCCCGCAGCTCCACCACCCGCGGCTCGTCCCCGTACGGTTCCAGCCGGTGCAGCAGATCCTTCACGTACTCCGTGGTCCGCGCGGACGATATCCGCCCGGCCACCTCCACGGCCCGCACCCCCTGCTCGCAGGCCGCGTCGAGGTTGCCCGACTCCAGTTCGGCGACCGCGGAGACCACCAGCCGCAGCCCGTGCGACCGCACGAACTCCTCCGTCGGCTTGGACAGCGCCTGTTCCGTGAAGCGCCGCACCTGCCGCGGGGCCTTCAGGTCCCGGTAGCACTCGGCCGCGTCCGCCGCGAACCGGTCGTAGCCGTAGAAGCCGAGCCAGGACGGATCGTTGTCCCCCTCCCGCGCCCGCTCCAGCCACCCCTCCGCCGCCTTCAGCGCGGCCCCGGCGGCCTGTGCGTCCCCCGCACGCGCGTGTGCCCGCGCCTCGACCAGCCGGAAGAAGCTCATGGTCCGTGCGGTCGCCAGCCCCCGGTTGCGCTCCACGGCGGCCTGCGCGAGGTCGACGCCCTCGTCGCCGAAGCCCCGGTACGTCGCCTGCAGGGACATCGATGCCAGGACGTACCCGCCGAGCGGCACGTCGGCCGCCGCGCGGGCGAGCCGCAGCGCCTGGATGTAGTACCGCTGCGCCGCCTCCTGCTGCCCGGTGTCGAAGGCCATCCACCCGGCGAGCCGGGTCAGTTCGGCACTCGCCCCGAACAGCGCCCGCCCGACTTCGTCGGAGTACGCGCCGAGCAGCAGCGGTGCCGCCTCGACCCGTAAACACTCCGGCACCATCGACGACCGCCAGTCGCCGCCGCCGTACTTGGAGTCCCAGCGTCTGGCGTCCTCGGCGGCCTCCCGCAGCTTCTGCACGTCGCTGTGGCCGACTTTGAGCGGTGCGCCCGCACTGTCCGCGGCGTTCGCCTCGCGCGCGACCGAACTGTCGGCGGGGGTTATCAGCCACCGCGAGGCGGGCGTTGCGTATGCGCTCACTGCGAACGAACCGGCCAGCGACTGCCAGATGCCGCCGGAACCGGCCCGGCGGCCGGCGAGGTCGAGGCGGTACAGCTCCGTCGCCGACCGCACCGCCTGGCCGACGTCCCTGGGGAAGGCGAGGCCCACTTCGGGGGCGGGATCCGCGTCCGCCAGGCCGATCTCGTGGAGCGGCACCGGGCGGCCGAGCTTCTGGCCTATCGCGGCGGCGATGAGGTGTGGCGCGGCGCCCTGCGGCACCATGCCCTTCGACACCCAGCGCGCCACCGACGTCTTGTCGTAGCGAAGAGTCAACCCGCGTTGAGCGCCAAGATCGTTGACGCGTCGCGCGAGTCCTGCGTTGCTGATTCCCGCGAGGGCGAGAACGGTGCCGAGTTTTTCGTTCGGCCCGCGTTGCTCCCTGGACATGCGCCACCCCTCGACACAGACGGCTGTCGCGCTGGCATAACCACGCGGCATTCGTAAACCCAGCGTAGTTCGCCGCATCCCAAGCGTTAAGGGGCATTGTTCCGGATGGCGGGATTGTGGTCCGTACGCGAGTGCGGCCCATATACGCACCGTGCTCGGCCTGTCGCGGCGTGCCCCCGCCGTGTGGCCGTGCGCCCGGCCGTGCGCTCTTCTCCGGCCAACGGGGGAGCGGTTCCATGGCTAGTGCGTGGGTCGGCCCGCTGTACTGGATCCAGTGGGCTGGGGGACACCGCCACCTTCATCCCCGCGGGTGGCGGACCGGTCCGGGAGGCGATGCCCGCCTCCCGGACTGTGCACGTCCGGGCACGCGCGCGTGTGATGCGCAAAGCATGTACGGAGCGTGCGCAAGTCCGCGCGGCCGTCGCCGATTTGGCCGAAAATCGCCCCCACCTTTTTCGGCGACTCAACGCTCCTACCATGGCAATTGAGGGCGCGTAGGGCGTTTTTGGGGAGCGTACAGGGGGCGCATTCACGTCGCGGTCGCCCGGTACCGTACGGCGCCCGGCTCCCGCCACGGCTCTCCCGCGCCACGCGCGCGTGGCCGGTCCGGCCGCGACTCCACGGCAACTCCGTGAAATCTTCCGGGGATCAAAGGCGGCCCCACCGTCCCTCCTGACCGCGTCCTTCATGGCAGCATGGGGACCCGGTTCGTACCGTGCATGGTTGTCCACAGCCTGTGGAGGCGTCGATGCGGTGGTTGGTGGGGTGGAGCAGCACCATCTCCGGTGCCGCCACGATCGGCTCCGCCGGCGCCATGGGCTACGACGGCGAGACCGTCCACCCCGTCGGCTCCCAGCTCCTGTGGGGCGACCCCGACCCGCTCTGGGCGGTCGGTGACTGGCGCCCCGACGAGGTCCGCGTCATCAAGGCCGACGCGCAGAACCGCATCGCCGTCCTCGGCACCTGCGGCGCCACCGACGAGGAACTGCGCCTCGGCCTCTTCACGGCGCGCGGGGGCGCACTCCGGCATCTGACCGCCTGGCCCGGCAGCTACACCGCCGTCGTCCAGGTCGGCCGCCGGGTCACCGTCTGCGGCGACCTCGCGGGCGCCCGCCCGGTCTTCTACAGCCCCTGGGCAGGCGGTACGGCCTACGCCACGGCCGCGCTCCCGCTCGCCGACCTCATCGAGGCCAACCTCGACTACGGCCACCTCGCGGCCCTCCTCGCCGCCCCCGACGTACCGGCCGCGCTGCACGACTCGACCCCGTACGAGGGCGTGCGGCGCATTCCGCCGGGGCATGCGCTGATCCTGCGCACCGGGGCGCGCGAGGTCGCCGGGTACGAGCAGGTCGCCTCGCTCGCGGTCGCCGCACCCTCCGCCGACCCCGACCGCGCGGTGGACGCGGTACGGGACGCGCTCGTAGAAGCGGTACGCGCGCGGCTGTCGGCGCCCCGGCACGTCCCGGACATCGACCCTGGTCCGGTGCCCGGCATGGGCCCCGCGGAGCGTCGCGCGGCGCGCGGGATGCCGGTCCCGGGCATCGGCGCCGACCTGTCCGGCGGACCGGCGTCGGGGACGCTGGCCCTGCTGGCCGCGGGCCTGCCCGGCATGCCCGGCACGGTCCTCGGCCACGGCACGGGGGCCGGCGAGCGCCTTCTCGCCGTCACCTTCAACGATCTGGCGGTGGGCGGCCGCGAGGCCGAACTGGAACGTGCGGGTGTCCTCGCCGCCAACCCGCGGCTGCACCACGTGGTGGTCACCGGGGGCGAGGAGATGCTGCCGTACGCCGACCTCGACGGCCCTCTCACCGACGAACCGGGCCCGTCCCTGATCTCCGCGGCCCGGCACCGCGCCCGGCTCGCCGCAGGCAGCGCCGACCACTTCACCGGCTACGGCGCCCGCCAGGTCCTCGACGCCCACCCCGCGCGCCTCGCCGACCTGCTGATGGACCGCAAGCGCCGCCACCTCGTCCGCCCGGTCGCCGCGCTCGCCAAGGCCGACGGCTCGGTGATGGTCCCCGCGCGCGTGTACAGCGCGGCCCGCCGCCTGGCGCGCACGCCGTACCGTGAGGGCGTCGAGTCCCTCGCCGAGCGCCTGATGCGACGCCGGTTCGACGACCCCGGAGGCGCGGTGGGCGCCTCCCTCGCGGCGCTCACCTGGGCGAGACCGGGCCCGGCGGCGCGCTGGCTGACCGGTGAGGCGCTGGCTGAAGTATCGGTTCTGCTCCAGGGTTCGGCGAACCGCTCCGGCGTCGGCCCCGGGCAGCGCCCCGGAGACTACCGCGCGCGTGCCGTGCTGGCCCGCCACGCGGCCGACATCCGCGTCCTGGAACAGGCGGCCGAGATCCGTTCCCAGCGCCTGCACACGCCCTTCCTCGACAACCAGGTGGTCCGCGCCTGCCGCGACCTCCCCGAGGCCCTGCGGGTCCAGCCCGGCGCCCGCGCCGCGATCCTCCGCACGGTCCTGGAGGGCGCAGGCGTCACCGACCTCCCGCCGGGCTGGGGCGCCCCCTCCCACGCGTCCTCGGCGGCCGCCACCCGCACGGGGCTGCGCGTGGCGGCCGACGACCTGATCTCCCTCTTCTCGACGCCGCTGCTGGCGCAGGCGGGCCTGGTGGAGGCGCGGGTGGTCCGCAAGGCGCTCCGCGCGGCGGCCGCGGGCGAGCCGCTGCCGCTGGACGGGCTGGCCGACCTGGTCTCCCTGGAGCTGTGGCTGCGTCGGCTCCTCTCCCGCCGCGGCACGTGCTGGACGGGGACGCCGGCACGCGCGCGTGCGGTCCCTGCCGGGGTACGGCCGATGCGGGGGGCGTTGGCATCAGGGGCGTGACCCTTTGGGGGTGGGGCCGCCGTATCCGGGGGCTGCCGCATCGGGGGCCCCTGCGTTTCGGCCGCGGGCCGGTGGGGGCTGGTCGCGCAGTTCCCCGCGCCCCTGACGGGGCGCTGCAGTTGGCGTAGCCACCCAGCGCGGGCAGTCGTGCCGCTGGGGCGGCACGGGTGGGCGCGGGTGGGCGCGGCGGCACCCGGCCAGCGCCGGTGAGCGTCCCCACCCCCCCGGCACCCGGCCAGCGCCGGTGAGCGTCCCCACCCCCCCGGCACCCGGCCAGCGCCGGTGAGCGGCCCGCCCCCCGGCACCCACGCCGGGTGCCATGGAAACCCTCGGCGCTGAAACCCGCCCCCGGCGACAATGACCCCGTGCGGTACCGAATCCTGGGCGTGGCCCAAGCCAGCGACGACCAGGGCAGCCCCATACCCGTCGGCGGCCCCCGCCTCCGCGCCCTGCTCACGGTCCTCGCCCTCCACCCCGCCCGCACCCTCACCCCCGAGACCCTCATCGAGGAGATCTGGGCGGCGGACGACGACCCGCCCCAGGACGCCCCGGCCGCCCTCCAGGCCCTCGTCGGCCGGCTCCGCAGGGCCCTCGGCCGGGACAGCATCGCCTCGACCCCCGGCGGCTACCGGCTGGCGGCTGCCGAGGACGACATCGACCTGCACGTCTTCGAGCGGCAGGTCCGCGAGGGCACCGACGCGCTGGCCGTCGGCGACCCGGCGACGGCCCACCGCGTGCTCACCGACGCCCTCGCCCTCTGGCGCGGCCCCGCCCTCGCCGACCTCCCCGAGCGCGCCCCGGCCGCCGTCCGTCCGGACGCGCTCCGGCTGGAAGCCGCCCGCGCCCGCGCCGACGCCGCCCTCCGCCTCGGCCGGGCCGCCGGTGCCGTACCGGAGCTGACCGAGCTCACCACGGCCCACCCGTACGACGAGCCGCTGCACGCCCTGCTCATGCGCGCCCTGCGCGACACCGGCCGCCCGGCGGACGCCCTCGCCGCGTACGAGACCGCCCGCCGCACCCTCGCCGAGGGCCTCGGCACCGACCCCGGCCCGGAACTCCAGGCCCTGCACGCGTCGTTGCTCACGCAGGAGACAACCCCGCTGCAGGGGCCCCCGCCCCGCACCGGCAACCTCCGTCCGCGGCTTACCTCTTTCGTGGGGCGGGAACCCGAGCTCGAAGCCGTTCGTTCCGAATTGCACAGGGCCCGTCTCGTCACCCTCACCGGACCGGGCGGCTCCGGAAAGACCCGTCTCGCCGAGGAGGCCGCCGCCGGACTCCCGCAGGCATGGCTCGTCGAGCTCGCCGCGCTCGACCGGCCCGAGGCGGTGCCGGGCGCGGTGGTCAGCGCGCTCGGTCTGCGCGAGACCGTGCTCATGACCAACGAGCTGGCGACGGTGCAGACCGACCCCACGGCTCTGCTCGTCGAGTACTGCGCCCCGCGCAGTCAACTCCTGATCCTTGACAACTGCGAACATGTCATCGAAGCGGCGGCCGCCCTCGCCGAAACCCTGCTCACCCACTGCCCCGGGCTCACGGTCCTCGCCACCAGCCGTGAACCCCTGGGCATCCCCGGCGAGTTGGTGCGCCCGGTCGAACCCCTCGCCCCCGAACAGGCACACCGCCTCTTCGAGGAGCGCGCCGCCACCGTCCGCCCCGGGACCGGGACCGGGACCGGGACCGGTGCCGGGGCCGCGCCGGGCGACCCGGTGGCCGTCGACGAGATCTGCCGACGCCTGGACGGACTGCCCCTCGCGATCGAGCTCGCGGCGGCCCGGCTCCGGCTGCTGACGCCCCGGCAGATCGCCGACCGGCTCGACGACCGCTTCCGCCTGCTCACCGCAGGCAGCCGCACGGTCCTGCCCCGCCAGCAGACCCTGCGCGCCGTCGTCGACTGGTCCTGGGACCTGCTCGACGAGCGGGAGCGGACGATGCTGTGCGAGGTGTCCGTCTTCGCCGGCGGCTGGGACCTCACGGCAGCGGAAGCCGTCTGCACCGGACCGGCCGCCGAAGTCGTCGGCGCGCTCGTGGACAAGTCCCTGATCATCGCCACCCCGGACGGCGAGGGCGGCACCGGCGGCACCGGCGGTATGCGCTACCGCATGCTGGAGACCATCCACGAGTACGCCGTCGAGCGCGCCGCCGAGGTCCCAGGGCTGCGGGCCGCGGCCGAGCGACGGCACGGCGCGTGGGTGTGCGCGCTGGTGGAGGAGGCGGAGCCGAGACTGCGCTCCGGGGAGCAGCTTCCCTGGATCCGCCGCCTGGAGGCCGACCTCGACAACATCCGCGCCGCCCTCGACCGGGCGGTCCACGCGGGCGACGAGGTGCGTGCGGGCCGGATCGCCCTCGCCGTCGGCTGGTTCTGGTGGCTGCGCAACTACCGCCTGGAGGCGACGGCCTCGGTACGGGCGGTGCTGCGCCTCGGGGTCGCCCTGGACGCCCTGCCCGAGGACGCCGACCCGGACGAACGGTGCGCGCTCGCCGCCACGGCGGACCCCGTCGGCGCCCTCCTGGCCGCGCCCGACGCCCAGGCCGGGCACCCGTTGTACGAGCTGCGCATGGACCTCAGGCTGCTCGACCTGTTCCTGGCGTCCGAGTCCGGCCGGCCCGACCTGGCGGCTGACGAGCGGGCCCCGCGGTACGTCGCGGCCGTCCGGGCCGCCTTCGAGGACGGCGGCCCGCGGGCCGCGCGGCTGCCCGGTCTCATCTGGCCGCTCACCACGTACGTCCTGGGCGGTGCCGCGGAGGTCGCTCCCGACATGTCCGCCGTGGTCGACAACTGCCGGGTGCACGGCGGTGACTGGGAGGTCGGCGTCAGCCTGATGTACCGCACCCACATCATGGTCGACTCGCCCGGCAACCTGCGGGGTGTCGACGAGGACCTGGCCGAGCTGCGCGTCCTCAGCCGGCGGGTCGGGGACCGCTGGATGGGGGCCCAGGTGTGCAGCGCGGCCGGGGAGGCGGACATGGCGCGCGGGCGGTTCGCGGCGGCGGAGGGCGAGTACCGGGAGGCGCTGCGGCTCGCCCGGGAGGTCGGAGCACACGCGGAGACGCCGTTCCTGCTCGCGCGGCTCGCCGAGATCGCCTTCCGCTCCGGAGACCGGGTGGCCGCCCGAGCCTGCCTGGACCGGGCGGGCGAGGCCGCCGACCGGTACGGCGTGGCGGAGTCGCAAGCGTACGTGGCGCTGCTCCGGGCGCACCTGGCCCTGTACGACGGGGAACCTGCGCGGGCGCGCGAGTGCTTCGAGTTCGCCCGTGCCGCGGCGGTGGTCGGTTCCGTGCCGCCGCAGTTCCTGGCCGCGGTCCGCGCGGTCGAGGCCCTGCTCACGACGGTGGAGCACGGCCCGGAGCAGGGGCTGCCGATCGTGGCCGAAGGGCTGCGCGAGGCGGTGGAGTACCGGAGCGCCGAGGTGATCACCGCGGCGCTGGTGGACATCGGCGCCGACCTGCTGGCCCGGCTTGGCGATCTGGCAGGCGCGGTACGGCTGTACGCCGCCGCCGAGCACTGGCGCGCCGGAAGCGTCCGTCCCGAGCCGGAGCGCACCCGCGCCGAGGAGGTCGACGCGGCCGCCCGCGCCTCGCTGACCCCGCGGCGCTACGCGGCCGAGCGTGCGCGCGGTGCCTCCCTCACCGAGGAAGCCGCCCTGCGCGAACTGGGCAGAACCCCGACGGCCGCTAGCGGCACGTGAACTTCGACTCGGCCCAGTCGGCGAGTGCCACCGTGTCGAAGGCGGTCCGCGGTTCGACCACCAGCTGCACGGTCCGGTGCCCGGTCAGGTCCACGTGGACGGGCACGGCGGCCTGTCCGCCCTCGACCACCCCGGACCGCCACAGCCCGACCCCGTCCGCGTAGACGGCGAAGGTGACCTCGCCGAGGCCCAGGGTCATGTCGTCGACGCCGGCCATCGCGTCGTAGGCGGTGCACTGCCGGTTGAGGTCGATGGTGACGGAGGAGCGGCCGTGCACGGTGACGCCGTGCGCGTACTCCTTGTCGGCGACCGTCACGCCGTAGCGCTGCCACACCCAGCTGCTGTCGCCGAGCCGCATCTCGGGCCGGGTGCCGTCGCCGGTGACGTCGAAGCGCAGTTCGCTCCACTGGTAGACGGCCGGGGCGGGCGGCGGCGTGGGCGTCGGCGTGGGGGTGGGGGTCGGTTCCGGCGGGGTGGGCGTGGGTGTCGGGGTGGAGGTCGGCGTCGGTGTGGGCCGCGGGCTCGGGGTCGGCGTCGGCGTGGGGGTCGGGGTCGGTTCGGGGGCGAGGACGACCGGCTCCGGCTCCGGTTTCCTCTTCGCCGGGGTGGGGGCCGGGGTCGGGGCCTCGGGCTGCACGGCCGGTGCGGACGGGGTGGGCCTGGCGGCCTCCTTGACCGGGTGGCCGTCGTTCGTCAGGGCGAGGGCCACCACGGCGATGGCCGCCGCGACCACGCCGGCGGCGATACCGGCCTTCACCGGCCCCGCGAGCCCCTCCGAGGCCGCGGCGCTCCCGGCACCGCCGCCCGCCCCGCCGGACGAACCGCCCGCCGCGGCGGCCGCGCCCGCGGCCCCCACACCGGCGCTCCCGGCGATGATCCCGAGCGCCTTGGCGTACCCGGCGGCCCCGAACCAGCCGATGACCGCGACCGGCACGACGGCCGGGATACCGCTCGCGACCTCTTCGATCTGGGCGGCGGCCAGCCGGCACCTGGCGCACTCCTCCAGGTGCTTGCGCAGCCCGCGTTCGGCGCGGACCCGCAGCTTGCGGCGGGCGTAGCCGCCGAGCTGGTCGGCGTAGCGGGCGCACTCCTCGTCGCCGATGAGGGCGGCGCTCACGTGGGCCTGGAGGTAGGCCTGCTTGAGGCCCTCCCGGGCCCGGCTGGCAAGGACCCGGGTGCCGTTGGCGTCCAGCCCGAAGAGGACGGCCACCTCGCTCGGCGACTCGTCCTCGACCTCGGTGTGCCACAGCACGGCCTGCCAGCGCTCCGGCAGCGAACGGAAGGCCTGCATCGCCATCGACTGCTCGGCCTCGTGCATCGCTCGCACCTCGGCGCCGAGGTCCAGAGTGTCGTCGTCCGCCACCTCGGAACCGCGCCCGGCCTGTGCCGCGAACAGCGCGAAGTCGTCGACGAGTTGCTCACGCCGGGCCGACCTGGTCCACTGCGCGGCGACCCGCCGTACGGAGGTGAGCAGGTAGGCCCGCACGGCGTACTCGGGCCCCGACCCGCCGCGCACCGCCTGCAGCATGCGGGCGAACACCTCGGCGGTCAGGTCGTCGGCGGTGTGCCCGTCCCGGCAGCAGGTGCGCGCATAGCGCCGTACCGCGTCCGCGTGCCGCCGGTACAGCTCCTCGTACGCCGAGTCGTCGCCGGCCCGCATCCGCTCGATCAACTGGCTGTCGGGATGCGGCAGTTCCCGGGGCGGCGGCAGGACGCTCCCGTCACGCTGTGCCGGAACGTTCCCTTCCGGCGGTGCACCCGCCGGCGGAACCGCGGCCCGGCCGCCCTGGCTGGGCACCTGCGGCGAGGCCGTCTCCTCACCGACGGACTCGTCCCACCCGTCAACGCCCATCGCGGAACGCCCCCGATGCCTGCCCACCCGACCGAATCACCGGCTCAGACTGCCACACCGGCTTTCGCCCCGGCCCCCGAGCGGCGAAACGGTCACCCGGAAGAGGAAACGGTGGGACGGCAGCGCCCCGCAGAGGAAAGCGCCCCGCAAGGGGCGCGGGGAACTGCGCGACCAGCCACAGTCAACCCGCACCCGCCCACGGTCCTGGCACGGCACGACCCGGCACGCGACCCTGCGAAGGCCACCCGACCGGGCAAGGCCACCGTCAGGTCCGGGACCGCAACCCCTCCAGCAAGATGTCCAGCAACCGAGCCGAAGCCGCCGCCTGCTGCGCAGCATCCGGCAGGGACGGCGCCGCCGTCGCGATCACCAGCAGCACGTCGGAGACGGAGACGTCCGGCCGCAACTCACCAGCCGTCCGCGCCCGTTCCACCAGCCGCCCCACGACGTCGAGCAGCGCGGCCGCCCCCGCGTCGTCGGCGGCATCGCCCACCGGTTCCCGTTCGTCCGGCACCAGCCGCAACTCCCCGGCACCGGCGCCCGGCTGCGTCCGCTGTTGCGGCACCCGGGCCTCCTCGGCGCCGGAACCGGCCCCGGCGCCGCCGACTTCCTCCGGCACGCCGACCCGCAGCACCTGAGGCGGCAGCAACCGCCCCGCCCCCGATGCCACCGACGTCCGCAGGAAGCGCGACAGCGCCGACCACGGCTCGTCCTCCTGCCCGAGCGCGGCCCGCGCCTGGTCGGTCAGCCGGGAGGTCTCCTCCTCGGCTATCCGCCGTACCAGCACGTCCTTGCTCGGGAAACGCCGGTACACGGTGCCGACCCCGACCCGTGCCCGCCGCGCCACGTCCTCCATCGGCGCGCCGTACCCCAGCTCGCCGAAGACCTCGCGTGCCGCACGCAGCACGTGCTCCAGATTGCGCTGTGCGTCCACCCGCAGCGGCGTCGTACGCGGCCCGTCACCGCGTCCGTTGCCCGCCGCCGCGGTCACCGTTCCGCCACCGGCCGCCAGAGCGGAAGCCGGTGCCCAATGTGTGTCCTGAATGTGCATTTGTATTCCCCCGGTTAACGACGTCTCCCCCCGGAGACTCTCCCCGTCACTGATGGCCGGAGTGAGCGGAACTGCGACCGGCCCATGACCGATCCATGGACCCCGGGCCGGGCGGACCGCCCGTCGCGACCCGTTCGACCACATCCCCTACACCCCGTCGCCACACGAACATAGTTGAGAGGCTGTCAATTCAGAAGGGGGACGTTCCGCACGGTGCGCCCCCCGATCGGAGTACGGGTCGTATACCTCCCGGTTCGGTGCCTTCGCGCCACCCTGCCCGCCCCCGCTGACCTGGTCCCTTTCGTCCGGCCCGGGGCGCGCGCCCGGAGCCCCGGAAAGCCGTCCGCCGGTCACACAAATTGCCGGGGCTGTGGACAAACAACAGTCACGGGTGCGTCATGGGATGGTGAAGGAACGTGCGCGCATTCTCGTTGTCGGCGGCGGCTACGTCGGGATGTACACGGCCCTGCGGCTGCAGCGGAGGCTGAAGCGGGAGCTCAGCCGGGGGGAGGTCGACATCACTGTCGTCACCCCCGATCCCTACATGACGTACCAGCCGTTCCTTCCCGAAGCGGCCGCGGGTTCGATTTCCCCTCGTCATGTCGTCGTACCCCTGCGGCGCGTTCTGGACCGGTGTCATGTCGTCATCGGCGAGGTGACGGCCGTCGAACACGCCAAGCGCACCGCCGAAGTGGCCACCCTCGCCACCGCCGAGGAGCGAAAGGGCGCCACCTTCCTGGAGTACGACGAACTGGTCCTCGCCCCCGGCTCGATCGCGCGCACCCTGCCCATCCCCGGCCTCGCCGAGCACGGCATCGGCTTCAAGACCGTCGAGGAGGCCATCGGCCTGCGCAACCACGTCATCGAGCAGATGGACATCGCCTCCTCCACCCGCGACCCCGCGATCCGTGACGCGGCCCTCACCTTCGTCTTCGTCGGCGGCGGCTACGCGGGCGTGGAAGCCCTCGGCGAACTGGAGGACATGGCCCGCTACGCCGCGCGGTACTACCACAACATCCAGCCCGAGGACATGAAATGGGTCCTCGTCGAGGCCACCGACCGGATCCTCCCCGAGGTCGGCCCCGAGCTGGGCCGCTACACCGTCACCGAACTGCGCCGCCGCAACATCCAGGTGCTGCTGGAAACCCGCCTGGAGTCCTGCGCCGACCGCGTCGCCGTCCTCAGCGACGGCCAGCGCTTCCCGACCCGCACCGTCGTCTGGACGGCCGGCGTCAAACCGCACCCGCTGGTCGCCGCCACCGACCTGCCACGCACCCCGCGGGGACGGCTGAAATGCACGGCCGAGCTGACCATCGACGGCGTCGACCACGCATGGGCCGCGGGCGACGCCGCCGCCGTCCCCGACGTCACCGCCGCCGAACCCGGCACCGAGACCGCCCCCAACGCCCAGCACGCGGTCCGCCAGGCCAGGGTCCTCGGCGACAACATCGTCCACGCACTGCGCGGCGAACCCCTCGACACCTACGCCCACACCTACGCCGGCTCGGTCGCCTCGCTCGGATTCCACCAGGGCGTCGCCCAGGTCTACGGGCGACGGCTGAAGGGCTACCCTGCCTGGTTCATGCACCGCGTCTACCACCTGAGCAGGGTGCCCACCGTCAACCGCAAGGCCCGCGTCCTCGCCGAATGGACCCTCTCCGGGCTCTTCAAACGGGAGATCGTCTCGCTCGGATCACTCGAACATCCCCGAGCGGAGTTCGAACTCGCGGCCGGTGGAAAGCCTCCACACAGTCCCTCCGACGACTCGAACGGGTCGTCCTGACGGAACTCAGGAACTCCACGGACCGCCCCGGCGTC
The DNA here is from genome assembly GCF_044769305.1 of Streptomyces sp. NPDC090499. Lineage (NCBI taxonomy): Bacteria > Bacillati > Actinomycetota > Actinomycetes > Kitasatosporales > Streptomycetaceae > Streptomyces > Streptomyces sp. NPDC090499. Next base: position 4,332 of record NZ_JBIVXP010000029.1, on the reverse strand, counting down.
TGACGGATGTCGTCGCCGACGGCCACCCTGCCAGACTGCCCTCCGACCGAGCACCAGGCTCATCCCCAGCTTCTCCCCAGAACTGCACCGGGGGACCTCCCCCGGCCCCCGGCCGCTCCCCGAGCCGGCCGGAGACGACGACACGAGGCAAGGTTTCGTGAACTTCACGCGCTGGAGCGCCCGGCTCCCCGGAACGCAGCGCCGCGCCGCAGCGCGGACCGAGCACGCGGTCTCCCCGGACCGGCGGGGGGACTCCGTACCCGCGGCCCGCGCCGAACAACTGACCGACGACTCGCCCTGCGTGCCCGCGGTCGACGAACTGCCCGCCCGCGGCGTCCTCGACCACGTCCCGGCCCTGGTCGCCCTCGTCCACGGCCCCGACCACCACATCGCGTACGTCAACGACGCCTATACGACGGCCTTCGGCGCACGCCCCCCGGGCGCCCCCGCCCGCGAGGCCCTGCCCGAGCTCGCCGAACTCGGCCTCCTCCCCCTCCTCGACCAGGTCCTGCGCAGCGGCAAGCCCCGCACCCTCAAGTCCCGCAAGGCGCTCGACGGCCGCACTTACACGTTCACCTGCACCCCGGTCGCCGAGAACGGCGACCGCGACGGCGGCGTCCTCCTCTTCGCCACCGACGTCACCGACCACGCCGAGGCGGCGGAGCGGCTGCGCGCCAGCGAACGCCGGCAGCGCGAGACGGCCGTGACTCTCCAGCGCTCGCTGCTCCCGCAGGAACTGGAACAGCCGGACGACCTCCGGATCGCCGCGACCTACCAGCCCGGCGGCACCGAGGCCGCGGTCGGCGGCGACTGGTACGACGTCATCACCCTCGGCGGCGGCCGCACCGCCCTCGTCATCGGCGACGTCATGGGCCGCGGCGTCCGTGCGGCGGCCGTCATGGGCCAGCTCCGTACCGCGGTCCGCGCCTACGCCCGCCTGGACCTCCCCCCGCACGAGGTCCTCCAGCTCCTCGACGGCCTCGCCACCGAGATCGACCCCAACCAGATCGCCACCTGCGTCTACGCCGTCCACGACCCCAACGAGGGCCGCCTGGTGTACGCCTCCGCCGGCCACCTCCCGATCCTCGTCCGCGACGAGCACGGCGGCGTGCTGCGCACCGAGGAACCGACCGGACCGCCGCTCGGCACCGGCGGCTGGGTCCACGCGTCCGCCTCGGTGCCGCTGAGCCCCGGCTCGACGGCCGTCCTCTACACGGACGGCCTGGTCGAACGCCGTGACGCGGACCTTGACGAGGGCATCGAGGCGCTGGAGCGGGCACTGGCGGGCGCCACCGGCACCCCCCAGGTCATCTGCGACCGCCTGGTCCGCTCGGCCGGCGTCACGGCCGACCACGACGACGACGTCGCCGTCCTCGTCCTCCAGCATCCGGCCCGTACGGGCCCGGACGGCGAGCTGTTCCGCAACGCCGCGCTGGAACTGCTCGGCGGCATCGAGGCGGCGCCACGCGCCCGTGCGTTCGCCTCCGGCGTGCTGACCAGTTGGCGCTTTCCGGCCGACCTCCACGATCTGGGCGTCCTCGCCACGAGTGAGCTCGTTGCCAACTCGCTCCAGCACGGCACCCCGCCCATGCGGCTGCGGCTCCGCCGCACCGATCGCCGACTGATCATCGAGGTCACGGACGGCGACGACCACCTGCCGCGCCGGAGGCGCGCGGAACCGGGCGACGAGTCGGGCCGGGGCATCGCCATCGTGGCCACGATCGCGTCGGGATGGGGGTCCCGACGGACCCCCGGGGGCGGCAAGGCGGTGTGGTGCGAGTTCGTACTGCCGAAGGGGTAGGGGACGCGCGGCCGTCGGGCGGGTGCGAGTGAGTGGGGGTTGCTCGCGCAGATCATCCCCCAGCATTCGGCCGGGGGTACCCCCAGTGCCCCTGAAAGACAAAGACACAGCTGCGGGCAGGCGTGCCGCAGGGCGGCGGCACGGGTGGGCGCGGCGGCACCCGGCCAGCGCCGGCAAGTGACACCCCGCCCCCGGCCTCCCACTACGCGGACACGGACTCCGCAGCTGCGCCACCCCGGGCGACGACCCTGCTCCTTGCGGCGAGCCAGGGCCGGTCCTGCACCTCAGTGAGCCGCTTTCCGAGGCGTACCGCCAGCACGCTGATCCCCAGCGAGAACAGCAGGAACGTCACGACGTACGGTGCGGGCAGCGAGGCCCCCAGCGGTCCGCCCACGGCCGGCCCCACCGCCAGCGCCAGCTGCTTGACCAGCGCGAACGCAGAGTTGTACTGCCCGGCCATCCCCTCCGGCGCCAGGTCGGCCACCAGCGGAGCCACCGTCGGCGACAGCATCGCCTCACCCAGCCCGAACAGCGCGTACGTCGACACGAACGCGGCCGTCGCCATCTCCTGGCTGCCGTGTCCCAGCCCCGCGTACCCGGCGGCGACCCAGGCGACGGCCCAGATCAGCCCGACCCCGGCGATCACCCGCGACCGCCGCCGACGCTCGACGAACCTGAGCACGGCGAACTGGGCGACGACGATCATCAACGTGTTCGCGGCCAGCGCGGTCCCCAGCGCGGACGTGGATATCCCCGCCGCCTCCACGCCGTACGCGCTCAGCCCGGACTCGAACTGCCCGTAGCAGGCGAAGAACAGCACGAAGCCGAGCACAGACAGCTGCACCATCGCCCGGTTGCCGAGCAGCTGCTTCCAGCTGCCCCTTGCCGACCCCGCGGCCGGCGCGTCCGCGATGCGCGGCGAGTGCGGCAGCCGCACCGTCGCCATCACGACGGCCAGCAGCAGGAACATCGCCGCCTCGATCGCGAAGAGCAGGGTGAAGGAGGACACCCGGGTCGTGTCGACGAGGTGGCCGCCTATGAGTCCGCCGACGCCCAGCCCCAGGTTCTGCAGGAAGAACTGCGTCGCGAAGGCCCGGGACCGGGTCTCCGCCGTCGAGCAGTCCACGATCATCGTCGCCAGCGCGGGCTGCATCACGGCCTGTCCGGCCCCCAGCAGCGCCGCCGCGGCCAGCACCGCCGGACCGCTCCCCGCCAGCCCCAGGCTCAGCGCACCGGCAGCGGCTGTCACCAGGGCGGTGAGAAGGACCGGCAGTGGGCCGCGCCGCACGATCGCCCGGCCGGCGAACGGCAGCACTATCAACGCGGCCACGGCAAAGACGGCGAGCACGACACCCGCCGTCATGGCACCGAGTCCCCGCACCTGCGCCACATAGACGTACAGGTAGGGGACGGTGAAACCGAGCCCGAACGCGCTGAGTGCGTTGCCCACGTGGATCCGGCGCATCGCTGCGCCCATCGCCCTGGTCACGTTCACCTCTCTCAGGTCGTCAAGTCGACGGACTGCTGAAGCCTGAAGACTTTGAAGCTAAAGTTCGAAGCTAAAGACTACATCGCGAAGGACTTCAACGCCAAGCGTGTCCGTGCGATACTTCGGACCATGGCCGACACCACCGGCGGCGAGCCGACGCTCGACGAGCAGATCGCCGCCTACCAGCGCGAGTTCCAGGACCTCGACCCCCAGGTCGAGAAGATCGTCTCGGCGCTGTCCCGGCTCAACCGCCGCATGAACGTCGCCTACGGCCGCCAGACCGGCGCCCTCGGGATCAGCAACGCGGAGTGGGAGGTCCTCAAGGCACTCGTCCTCTCCGGGGTCCCCTACCGCATGGGTCCCAGCGAACTGGCCAAGCGCCTCGGCCTCACCCCGGCCGCGATGACCCACCGCATCGACCGGATGGTCGCCGAGGGGCTCGTCACCCGGGAGAGGGACGAATGCAACCGCGTCCGGGTGATCGTCGAGCTGACCACCGAAGGGCGCGAGAAGTGGCTGGAGGCCATGCGCCTCGCCTCCGTCTTCGAGGAGGATCTGCTCCAGGACCTCTCCCCGGCGGAGCGTGCGGTGCTCGGCGAGGTCCTCACCCGGCTGCTCCGCCGCGTGGAGCACGCGCAGCCCGACGCCAGCGGCCGGCTCACCGACCTGGACTGATGCCGCGGCGCGCGGGCGGCGGAAAAAATCTTGACAGGGGAGGGTTGACAGCCCCCTGCCCGCCCCGTAATGTTCTTCGGGTTGCCGCGGAGCCGTAACGGTTCTGCGACAGCACCTCCGCCGCATGAGCGGCACCCAAACCACCAGCACGATCTCCCGACCGGGTTGATTTCGGCGTGCCCGAATTCAATTCGATTTCGGGTCTCAGCGGTGCCCGGTCGGACCACAAGGCCCGATTGGGAATCGCGGAGCGGATCCGCTAAGGTTTGGAACGTCGGAACGGCCCAACGGCCGGGAAGGCAACTCCCGCTGACTGGGAATCAGACGCCGAAAGGATCTGATAGAGTCGGAAACGCCGGAAAGGGAA
>NZ_JBIVXP010000028.1:0-94719 GCF_044769305.1 Streptomyces sp. NPDC090499 | reverse complement strand
CTGAAGTTGGGAACAGATGTCCTCCGGAACCGCCATACCCAGACAACGAGCCCGCACCTGTAAAGCAGCACCTTGATTCTTTACGGCTTCACAAGGCCCGCAACGTCTCGAACGCCCTCCCGAAGTCCGCTCAGCCTGGCGCGACGAAGGCGATGCAGGAGATCTACAACGCCGAGGACCGGGCCCACGCCGAGAAAGCGATCGAGGCGTTCGTTCGCACCTACGGCGCCAAGTGGCCCAAGGCCGTCGCGAAGATCACTGACGACACAGAGGAACTGCTGGCGTTCTACGGCTTCCCCGCCGAACATTGGATCCACCTGCGGACCACGAATCCGATCGAGTCGACGTTCTCCACGGTCAAGCTCCGCACCAAGGTCACCCGCGGCGCCGGCAGCCCGGCCGCGGCCCTCGCGATGGTATTCAAGCTCGTCGAGTCCGCCCAGGCCCGCTGGCGCGCGATCACGGGCGCCCACCTCGTTCCACTGGTCCGTGCGGGTGCCCGGTTCAAGAACGGCGTCCTGGTCGACCGAGAGGGGGCAGCCGCGTGAGTGAGATCCCGAGCCCCGGCAGCTGTCGTGGCAGCGTCGAACTGCAGATCGTCCGGGTCATCGTCGCGTCCCTCGAACAGGCCACCGTCAATGTGCGCTGCCTGCGGGGACCGGTCCGCCGCGGTGCCCGCTTCAACCGCCTCAGCGATTCAGCACAAGCACTCGACCTGACACTGACGCAGGCCGTCGTCTACGGGCATCGAGTGGCACAGCTGGACACTGGCCTCACCGCCTTCGTGACGCTCCGAGGAGAAGGCGTCCAGCACCTCATGTCGGGCAGCCTGACCTCCGGATGGCAGGTCGTCCAAGGCGACAACCCTTTGCCTTAACCCAGCGGTCCACAAGAATTGACTATTGCTCGGGTCTGGCGCTTGGTGCTCGGGCTGCTGTCGGATCTGCCGCGCAAGAACTGCTGGACCATCGCCGAGTGGGCCGGGGAGATCACCCCGGACGGCATGCAGCACCTGCTGGGGCGGGCCAAGTGGGACGCCGAACGTACGGGTACCTCGCCCGCATGCTTGCGGACGTGCCCGGCTCCCGGCCACTCCTTTGGCTAAGGCTTGTCCGGCGGATCATGGGGTGAACTTCGGTATCCGTATGATCACTGCATGATTGAAGGCAAGCTCGTGCGACTGCGCGCGCCGCGTGCCGCGGACCTTGACGCCCATGTCCGCTGGCGCAATGACCCCGAGGTTACGCATTGGGCTACCGGGGGCGACCCGCATTTCGGGCCCATTACGCGGGAGACCATGGAGCGCTTCCACGAGTCAACTCTGCGTCAGGACCCCCGCATCGAGGCCACGTTCACTGTGGACGATCTGTCCGATGGCCGCACGATAGGTACTGCTGATTACCGCGACATGGACCCGTTCGCGGGGCGAGTGACCGTCGGCATCGTGATTGGTGAGCGCGACCGGTGGGGCGGCGGCTACGGCTCAGAAGCTCTACGGCTGCTGCTGGGACATTTGTTCGGCGCCTGCAGGGTGCGACGGGTCGAGCTGGATACGTGGAGCGGCAACGAACGAGCCATCCGCGCCTTTCACAGGATTGGCTTCGTCGAAGAAGGGCGTCGCCGTGCCAGCGTGAGGGTTGGTGAAGAGTGGTACGACAGAGTGATGTTCGGGCTGCTTCGCGAGGAGTGGGCGGAGCGTGGCGGCACACAGCAGCAGCCGGTTGGCGGAGCCATGCTTTAGGTCCTGTCTGAGACGTTATGCGCGAAGCCATAGCCGGATGGCAGCGAGGGTGACGGTGCCGTGGAAAACGTAGGCCCGTTTGTCGAAGCGGGTGGCTACCGCTCGGAAGGTCTTCAGCCGGTTGATGGTCCGCTCGACCTCGTTGCGGCGCTTGTACTTCTCCTTGTCGAACTTGGTGGGCCTGCCGCCGCGGCTGCCACGGCGTTGGCGGTTGGTCCGCTGGCCCCTGGGCTCGGGGATGGTGTGTTTGATAGAGCGCCTGCGCAGGTGGCAACGGTTCTTGCGGGATGAGTACGCTTTGTCCGCGCTCACATGCTCCGGCCTGGTCCGCGGGCGTCCCCCGCCCTGGTGGGCGACGCGAATGCGTGTGAGGACAGGGATCATCTGGGGTGCGTCGCCCCGCTGCCTCGGGGTGATGAGCAGGGCGAGGGGTCTGCATCCACCTTCGCAGGCGAGGTGGATCTTACTCGTCAGGCCGCCCCTGGACCTGCCGAGTCCCTCGTCGGGGCGGTGTCGCCGAGGCGTGGATCTCTTCTTCGGGACGCGCGGCGCTGCCTTTCGCGCACCGGCCGCGTGCTGGTGGGCGCGGCAGGACGTCGAGTCGACGCCCACCATGCTCCAGTCGATTTGGCCCACGCCGTCGGCATCCGCCTGGACGGCCTGCAGGATCCTGTCCCATGTACCGTCCGCGCTCCAGGTCTGTGCCGTTCGTAGACCGTTTTCCAGCAGCCGAACCGCTCCGGCAGGTCTCACCACGGGACCTCCGTCCGCTGCCGGAAGAGGATCCCGTCGATCACCCGCCGGTGACCGGCCCACCGCCCGCCACGCAGACCGCTCACTGGCGGATGCGGCTCCAACCGCCGCCACTCCTCGTTCATCAGATCACCACGACTTACATCCACTTCACGTCCCAGCGGACCCAAAACACTCGTGATCCGCCGGACACGCCTTAGACAGGGAACCGGTCTGCCGCCCGGACACCGCACTGCACATCGACTCAGCAGGCTCTGCGCGCATACCGGCGTGGACGGCCGTGCAGACGGCGGCTGTGCGTCGGCCCGCCCGAGGGGCCGGTTGCGATGTCGCGGTCACCGGTCGTGCGCTACGCGCACCGGGGGAGCGGGTGACGTCGTGCGTGGTCGCGGTCGGCCGGAGCGCCTCCCGCTGTACTGCCGGCGTCGTGACCGCGTTCGCGTCAGGCCGCGGCGAGTACGGCCGGCGGCGATGTGAGGCTCGCTTTCGGGGGCGGGGTCGTGGCCGGGGTTCGGCTGCGGTGGCCGGTGGCGAATATGTACAGGCGCAGGAAGAGGAAGCGGCCGAGGCCGGCGAGGGCGGAGGCGGCGAGATAGACGATCTGCTCTGTGAGCGTGCCGGGGGAGGTCTGGAAGAGGTGGAGCAGGAACATGGCGGCGCAGGTCACGGCGTAGGCGACGGCGGCGGAGCCGGCGGACTGCCAGTGCTCGTGCCAGCCGGCCCGCTTGCCGGTACCGAAGGTGAAGCGGGCGTGCAGTTCGGTGCAGAGGACGGTGGAGGCGATGGTGATCACGGCGTTGGCCAGCGTCCAGGGCATGGCCCCGGCCAGCAGGGTCACGGTGCTGCTGGAGAGGAGACCGGCCCCGCCGCCGAACAGTACGAACCGGGCGAAGGAGGCCAGCGGGCCGGGGGCGGCCGGGGTGGTGGCCCGGTGCTGTTTCTGGTTCTGCATGGTGAGGTGGCGGCTCAGGGCCGTTCCGTGCCCCTGGCCGGAGCGAAGAGCAGGGCCATGGCCTCCCAGAGGGGCATGACGTGGGCGGTCGTGGCCGGGCGGGCCGGGGCGGAGGTGCCCGGGGTGGCGCGGGCGGTGCGGGGCTTGCGGACCGTGGCGGTGTTGGTCTGCGGCATCGTGACGTCCTGTCCGTGCGGAGGGGTTGGCCTTGCGGGATCAACCCTCCCGCGGCCGGTGCGCCGCCAGGAGGGCCCGGCCACCCGGATCGGTGGTGGAGTTTGCTCCACCACCGGGGTGTCGTAGGCGTCGGGAGAAGAGCAGGCGCCAGGTCAGCGGGCCGGGGGCGCCGTCGGCGTCGCCGCGGAGCTTCTTGCGGGATTTGTGGAAGTCGCGGACGTTCAGCCGGTCGGAGTCGCCCCAGGTCCTGCCCGGCCGACCTTGTAGTGGTCGCCGAAGCCTTGCTTGACCGGGGGCTTGCCGAGCTGGAGGACGCAGTCGGCGGAGGTGCCGGGCACGCCGCTTCGAAGGCGGCCGGCTCGTCGAGCGCCCCCCGCACTGGGGACATGACCGGCTTCAGCCAAGCACCCAGAGAGGCATCTGCCATGTCCGACCTCGACAGCCAGGTTCCCTACTGGGACGCTGCCGCGGCCAGCAAGACATTCACCCACCCCCTCCATCTGCCCTGGCTCGACGGGATCAGCAGGCAAGCCGCGATCCTGGACCACGGATGCGGCTACGGCCGCGTCATGAAGGAGCTCGAACAGCACGGCTTCGGCGACCTCACGGGCGTCGACGCCTCACCGGCAATGATCAGCCGGGCACGCCGCCTGCACCCCACCATGCGCTTTGCCACCCTGGACGCACCACCGGCCTCACCCTGCCCGGACACAGGCTTCGACGCCGTGCTGCTCTTCGCCGTGCTGACCTGCATTCCCGGCGATCAAGCCCAGCACCGGCTGATCACCGAGCTGAACCGCGTCCTCAAGCCCGGCGGGACCCTCTACATCAGCGACCTTCTCCTGCAGGACGACGAACGCAACCGCAGCCGTTACAGCCGCCACGCCGATCACTACGGCAGCTACGGCGTCTTCGAAACCGGCGACGGTGCGGTCTGCCGCCACCACCCCCGCGAGCGGTTCTCCACCCTGCTCGCCGACTTCCAGACCATCGACACCCGGACCATCACGGTGCCCACCATGAACGGGCACCAGTCAACGGGGATCCAGATCCTCGCCCACAAGCCCACCTCGACATGAACGCCGCTCAGATCCACGTGCATTGACAATTACTCCTGGCGCCCCAACAGCGTCCTTCTCCTCCTCAGCGCCCTGGCCGGTCTCGGCGCCACTCGGGGGCAGCCATGGCAGCATGGCCGTCTTGATCACAGCCTCGTCGACGACGGGACGGACGCACGAGGCCGCGTTGGTGGGGGTGCCGGCACATCTCGCGTCCCGCCTGGCGGAACGGGACGATGCTGGCGGAACGGCCACCCTAGACTCGGCCCCGCCTGCGGCCCGAGACCAAGCGGGTGTCGCCATCAGGAAGGAACCAGTACGTTGAGCACAACGGCGCACAGTGACGCCCCGATCTACGAACGGCTCATACGCGAACGTGGCGATGTGGCCGCGGATGCGCGCAGGACGGCAGAATCGACCTGGCGAGAGGTCGGCCGGGCCATGGATTTCCGTCTCCCGCACACGATCGCGAGGCATGACGCCGGCCCCCGTTGACCGTCGTGCGATCCCGACGATCACCGGACTGCCCGCGACCGCTCCGGGTCCACGAGCCGCCGATGGTGGTGCTTGAGGAGCGGAAACTGCAGCCGAGTCAGCTGCAAGCCCTGTTTCAAGGGCGTCCCGGTATCTTCCACTCGCGTGCACCGGCTTGCCGCATCAGCGCCTCTGTGGCCTTGTCGGCCAGCAAGGGATGTACGAGCCGGACGTATCCGGCTTGCCCGAACAGGGATTTCCTGAGCTGGGTGAGGTTGCGGGCGCTGTAGGAGATTCGCCCGCGGGCCTCGATGGCCCCGGTGGCGAGCGCCAGTTGCTCGATCGGCAGGGAGAAGGCGACCGAATCCGCTTCGGTGCCGACGGTGCAGTCCACGGTGCCTTCTCTGACGTCGAGCTCGATGCTGTACTCGACGCCGCCGCCTGTGTACGTCGACACCGGTATGACGTTCTCGGTCTCGACCGGACCGGCCAGATACAGAGAGTCTGCCGTCGCTGCGTAAACCCTACGTACCTCCTCGAAGAAGATCTTCGGAGACGGAACCATGTGGTCCTCCTTTGCTTCTGTAGCCTTCCGCTGGTCCAGAGGCCCGCGCGCCGGCAGGGGCAGGTCGCCGTCGTATGTGTGCAGACCTGACCGAACGACGCGGAGGGGCAGGACGACGAGGCCGTGCACCGGCCCGGTGAGGTTCTTCAGGCTGTCGGGAAGCTTCGCCCTCGAGATCCAACATGATGACGTGCAGGAAGACCTCGTGGTGATCGCCCTCGGTAACGCCTCTACCGTCTGAGGGGCTACCGGCCGTGAGATCCGCCATCTCCGCACAAGGTCCTCACCTACAGGTTCGACCCCTTCGCCCGGTTCGGCGGCATGACTTCCTCCGGGGGTTCGTACCGCCTACGCCAGCAGCGGATCCAGACGGTTGTCCGCCAGATCGGCCGCACACCCGACAGCGCCGCCGCGCCCCCCGGCCGCACGAAAGTCCTCATGACCGGCCACCCCGAGTCCGCTCCACCGGCCGGCGTGTGCCTGCCTCCGAGGTCCGCCCTGACTCTCGTCCCGGGCCCTGATCCGGTCGTGCCTGTAACGGCCCATCCACTGCCTTGACTTTCCCGGAAAGCAGGTTCTCGCGTGTGGAGTTGCCGGCTGGTTACGTGACGTTGACGCCGTGGGCCCGGGCGAGTGCGTCGAGGCCGTCGGTCCAGCCTTGGCCGTTGGCGCGGAGTTTCCAGACCTGTTGGCCGTTGACGGTGTGTCGGTAGAGCTCGGCGATGGCCATGGCGCGGATGTCGGGGCCGGTGGGTGGCTGGAAGGTCCAGGCGGCTCCGGTGCCGCAGTCCATGTACAGACGTGCGTGAGTGAGGGCGCCGCAGCTCAGGCCGGCTTCGACGTCCATGTTGATGGCGACTGTGACGCGCTGGATTTGGGTGGGCAGGGCAGCAAGGTGAAGGGCTGCACGTTCTACGGTGTGCGGACCGTCGGGCTGTCTGCCCAGCAGCCGGGCAGCGCCGTGGGAGGCAGAGGGCTGGTTGTAGAAGACGAAGTCCTCATCGCAGGTGACCTGGCCGTTGGTGCCGGTCAGGAAGAGGGTCAGGTCGGCGTCGGCGCCGGCGAAGCTGAAGGCGATGAGAAGCCCTTGCCAGGCTTCCTCGGGCAGTGCCAGGTTCTGTCCCGGCGTGAGCACGGTCGCGGGGGCGCGGCCCGGTTGTGCAGGGGTGTGGGGCTGCCCGGCAGGAGCGGGCGGCGTCAGGGGAGAGCTCTGGGCTTTCCACTCGGCGAAGGGACGGATCCGGTATCGATCGGGCAGGGGAGCCGTGTGCGCGGCCGGGACGTTGGCCCGCAGGTCTCCATCGAGGTCGGCCAGGGTCGCCTCGTCGGATCCGGCGTCGTCCTGGGCGTGGTCGAGAAGGCCTTGCAGGCCGGGGAGCCGACTGGTGTCCAGGGGTTTGACGGCGCTGGACACGTTCCCGGAAGCGGTAGTGGTGACCGAGCAGGCGACGTCCTGGCCGATGTCGAGGAACCGCAGCGCATCGGTCGTCTCCAGCCACGGGCCCGCCTCGATGGCCTGGCGCGTCCAGTGGCCGTAGGCCACGAACCCCAGACGCTGAGTGTTCGGCAGGCGCGTCAGCACAGCCAGGTCAACGGCGGCGATCCCCGGCGCGACAGCAAACGCCTCTTTGAGTGTGGCAACGATGTTCGACCCCATCGAGGTGAGCCACCACAGAGTGCGGTCCCGCTTGCTCAGGTTCTTGAGGGTGGGGCGTCCGCTGGGGGTGACTCCTGGCACCTGATCGGGCAGCGAGTCGATGTCCTGCTGCCGCATCACCACGGACAGGACATCTCCGTCGACTCCCACCGCGCAACCCGCGGCAGCGTTGTCGGAGAAGGCGTAGTTGACCGCCTCGCACACGGTGTCCTCGTCGTTGGAGAGCAAGGCCTGCCACCACTGACCGGCCTCGGCGGTCAACTCGCCGTGGACGGCCTGCAGGCGCGCTTCCTCGGCGGCCAGATAAGCAGGGGCGTCTTCGGCGGCCCTGCGCCTGGCCGCGGCCCGCTCGGCGCGGGCGAAGAGGCCCAGACCCGCCAGGTGATGAGTCTGGGCCTGCGCCAAGGCCCAGGCCAGGCTCAACTGCTGAGGGCCGGGCACCACCGGCGGCCGGGTGGGCGGGAAGGACTGCAGATGGACACTGGTCGTCTGCCGCCGCAACTCCTCCAGCTGGGCAATCGCCGCATCCCGCTCCGCCTCCTGCTGGGCCCGCTCGGCCTGTCGGCGAGCACGCTCCAGTTGCGCTGCCGACGGGGCCACAGCCCGCGAGCGGGTCGTACCGGTGCGGCGACGCCCTCCGCCCAGGGAACTGGAGGCAGAGAACGGGCCCAGCCCCGAAGAGATCCGCGTGCCGCCGCTGCCCATGCTGATGCGCGCCGCGCGGGGCCCCACGGACGTGCGTACACCCCGCGTGGAGATCCGCACGCTCATCCCCGGCACACCCACACGAAAGCCGAAAGCCATGGTTCCTCTCCGTTCCTGCCTTCGTCACGCAAGGCGCGTTGCTCTCGCCGTGACCACTCCGACCGCCGGGCAGGACCAGGCTGCGCGGCGGTCGGCACCACCCATGAGGCCTGGCGGGTTGACGGGGCCGCCTCGCCCGACCGCAGCTGCGGCACGGCGGCTCAGCCGCCGCGCCGCGGTGCCTGCTACCTGTAGAAGACGGCGACACCGCCGTGATGGGAGCACGCTCCCTGGTGATGAGCGGCGTAGCTGTAGGTGCCGTCATTGCACAAGGCGGTAGCCCCTGACGAATCAGTCGTGCCGCCGGAACTCGACGAGCCACCCGATGTCGAACCACCGCTGCCGGTGCTCGAGGACCCGGAACTTGACTTGTGTGTGGCCACCGACGCCGGCTTGGCCGTCCTGGTCACGGTGACCGTAGGGGCCGGCGACGCTGACTTCGTCACGGTGACTGCCGGGGCAGGCGCTGCCGTCTTCAGGGTGGTGGCCGTGACGGTGACCGTCGGGCGCGGCGTGGGACTGGCCGCGCTGGAACTGCCACCACCGAACGCGGCCCCGACCGAGAGCAGCACGAAGCCACCGACCCACACCCGCTTGCGCTTGTGCAGCGGGCGAATATCAGGCATGCGGACGGGCTCAGGCGGACGAACGGCCCACGGCCCGGGCTGATTCTGGCTCACGCGACGATCCCCCCATGACGGACACCCGGACACACGCCACGGGGCAGTCGCATACTTTACAAAACATCCCCAGAAATTACGCAAGCCCTACATGCATCCTGAATGCTGGGCGACGACCGCGGTGATGCCGCACCGGCTGACCAAAGCCACCTCTGCGGCCTGGCGCAGCACCTGACCGGCCGGGGAGTCGACCTCGGGTCGGTGCTGGAATGACTGGTGGCGCGGAGACCGGAGATCACCGCGCAGGCCGGGACGACGAGGGAGCGGATCGCGCGGGGGGACGAACGCGGCCGTACCGCCGACTGGACACCCGCAGCGCGTTGCTCGGGCCGCCAGGCAGCAGCTGCCCACACCGCCGACACCCGAGCTGCCGGATCGCGGTGCTGCAGGCGCCGGCCCTCGCCGTAGTTGCTCCCGCGAGCCCGCCATGCTCCCTCTATCCGCTAACATAGAATTATTAGGTAGATAAATAAGCTACTGGTGGCGAGGGGTGGCCGTGGACTTCGGGCTGACTGACGAGCAGGACCTGTTGCGCGCGACGGCACGGCAGTTCGTCGCCGATGTGTGTCCCGCCGAGAAGGCCAAGCAGTGGGACGAGGAGGGCGTGGTACCGGCCGAGCTGTTCCGCGGCATGGCTGATCTGGGGTGGTTCTCCCTGCCGTTCAGCGAGGAGGAGGGCGGTGACGGCGGCGGGCCGCTCGAACTCATCCTGATCGCCGAAGAGCTGGGGCGGGCCAGTTTCGACGTCGCCATGTGCTACATCGGCGTGCTCATTCCGGGTATCACGGTGTTCCGGTGGGGCAGCGAGGCGCAGCGCGACTTCATCCGCGAGCAGATCATGACGGGACGCCACCGGCTCGCGGTCGGCCTCAGCGAGCCGGACAGCGGTTCGGACGCCGCCGCCCTGCGCACCACCGCAGAGGATCACGGCGACTGCTTTCTGGTCCGCGGGCAGAAGGCATGGTGCACCGGCGCCGGGCTCCCCGACACCACCATCGCGACCTATGTACGCACGGGGCCCCGCGAGCCCAAGCACGGCGGGATCAGCCTGCTGCTCGTCGACCCGGCGACGCAAGGTGTCGAGGTACGCCGGACCCCGACGCTCGCCCGGCACATCCTGGGGACCAACGAGGTCTTCTTCAACGACGTCCCCGTTCCCAAGGTGAACCTCGTCGGCCCGCGCGACGAGGGCTGGAAGGTCATGCTCTCCAACATCGAACTGGAGAAGGTGATCATCAGCGGCGGCTATCTGGGGGCGGCCCAGGCCACCCTGGACGAGATGCTGGAGTACGCCCGCACCCGGCAGGCCTTCGGCCGCCCGATCGGCAACTTCCAGGCGCTCGCCCATGCCATGGCCGACCTGCAGACCGAGATCGACTCCGCCCGGCTGCTCGCGTACCGGGCCGCCTGGCTGCTCGCCCAGGGCAGGCCGTGCACCCGCGAGGGCTCGATGGCGAAGCTGAAGGGGTCGGAGACCTATGTGGCGGCCGCCCGGCTTGGGATGCAGGTCTGCGCGGGCCACGGCTTCTCGACGGAGAGCGTGATGAGCTTCCGCTACCGGGAGTCGATCGTGGCCACCATCTCAGGGGGCACCAGTCAGATCCAGCGCAACGGGATAGCCCGCAGCATGGGACTGCGGTCCTACTGATCCCCGACGTCGCCGTTCTGCTCGGCCAGCCAGCGCTCGTGGCGTGCGAAGTGGCCCCGGTCCCGGGTCACCCAGATCCCGGAGGCCCGGGCCAGCACGGCTCGGGCCGGCAGCAGCACCATCTCGCCCGCGATGTACCAGCGCGAGCCCTCCCGGCGCTCCACCCAGGCGCGGACCTGGAGCGGGCGCTGCACCGGTACCGGCTTGACGAAGCTCACGGTCAGTTCCGCTGTCACACTCAACACCCGGTGCAGCAAAGGGAGATGGCCGAGGCAGTCGTCCAGCACGGCAGCCGTCCAGCCGCCGTGCGCCACATCTGGCCCGCCCTCCTGGTCCCGGGGGCAGGAGAGTTCGAACCACGCCACGCCGTTCGCGTCGAGCCGCTCACGCTCCACGCCGAGCCGGCAGGAACCGGCACCGCGGCACGCGCCGCACAACGCTACGCCGCCGGGTGTGCGGGGCGGTTCCTGGAAGTCCGCCCCCGCCCGGTCCGCCCCCGCCTGGTCCGCCCCCACCCCGTCCGTCCTCGCCGAGGACGCTCTCGCCGAGCCCGCCCCCGCGCGGTGCGCGGCCGCTGTCGCGTCCCCCGTGTCACCGGGGACGGAACCCGCTCGCGTGGACATACCGCAACTCCTCGCATCCGACGGCACTCCGGGTCAGGCGCCGGCAAGCAGCGGCTGCAGCTTGCCGGCGATGAGCTGGACCTGGCGGGCCACCAGCTCCTCGGGCATCCCGGCCAGCGAGGCCCACAGGAACACCCCCTCCACCGGCATCCCCGCCACGTACGCCTTGACGGCCGCGGCGATCTCCTGCGGGGTGCCGTAGAGGAACTGGCCGACGCCGGTCGCGCGCAACCCCGTCTCCCGCCACTTCTCGGGGTCGATGGGACGCGGGGCCGGCTGGTCAGTTCCCTCCACCATGTACCGGCGATAGCTGTCCCACTGGTACGCCAGATGCCTGCGCACCACCGGCCAGTCTCCCTCGGGGTCCTCGGTGACGAACGTGGTGAACGAGCCCTGCATCCGGGCCGCCGACACGTCGTGGCCGCTCTCGGCGAGCCCGTCCCGGTACGGCGTCAGCAGCGCCGGGTTGAGCGACAGCAACCCCGTGCCGAGGCGGCCGGCCCGGCGGGCGCCCTGCGGGCCCTGGTAGCCGAGCCAGATCGGCAGCGGATCCTGGACGGGGCCCGGAGTGACCAGGGACTCGGCCCACAGGCCCCGGATCTCCCGGACCCGTTGGTCGGTCGTGGTGTAGCGCTTCGCGAGGTCGGCACCGAACAGCCGGTACTCGGGCACCCGGTAGCCGGTGCCGAGGCCGAGGTCCAGGCGGCCGTTGCTGATGATGTCGACGATCGCCGCCTGTTCGGCCAGTTCGGGGGCGGCGTGCAACGGCGCGGGGATGACCGCGGTGCCCAGCCGCACCCGTCGCGTGCGGGCCGCGGCCGCGGCCGCCATGGTGAGCGGCTGGGGAAGGTACCCGTCCTCGAAGCCGTGGTGTTCGGAGAACCAGACCGAATCGACACCCAACCGGTCCGCCTCCTCGCACATCTCCAGGGCGAAGCCGTACACCCGCGACCAACTCTGCTGCCAGGGCGGCGGGTTGCGCAGGTCGAAGTAGATGCCCACCTTCATGCCGGAACGTCTCCTGTCGTGTCACCCGCGAGCCGGATCGTCGCGTGTGCGACGGCGACTCCTTCCCCGGGCGGCAGCAGCCGCACCGGGCGCAGTTCCAGCGCCTCGATCTCCGGGAAGTCCTCGACCATCGCCGAGATCCGCAGGACCGTCTCCTCGAGGGCCGCCAGATCGACACCCCGGCCACCCGCCCGGCCGTCCAGCAACGGGGCCGCGCGCAACGAGCGGACCATCTCGCGGGCGTCGCGGTCGCTGAGCGGGGTGACTCGGTGCGCGACGTCCGCCATGAGGTCGGCGTAGTCCCCGGTGAGGCCGAAGGAGACCACCGGGCCGAAGACCGGGTCCGCGCCGACGCAGAGGAACGCGTCCGGACCGGGGGCGGGTTCGGTGTCCCGTACGGCGATTCCGTACGTGTCCAGCAAGGCGACGGCGACCGCGGCCGGGACCGGGCCGGCGGCGCAGGCCGTGATCAGCGACCGGGCGCGCTCGGCGTCGACTCCGGCGAGATCCGGTACGACGCCCGCGGGGGTGCTGCGCCAGAGCTGGTAGGCCGCCGCGTGTCCGAGCGAGGTGGCCGCCGCTTCGGGGAACGTGTAGGTGGGGACGACGAGTTCGTCCCGGTGGAGCAGGTCGGCGACGCCCGCTCCGCCCAGGAAGCTCGTCACCACCGGCTTGTCGGGCCGGCGCGCGGCCGCGTCGAGGATCGCCGACGCCACCTCGTCCGGCTTGTCCGCCAGCGGCGGCATGAAGAGGACGACTGCCGCGTCGATGCCGTCGTCTGCCAGGACCGCGTCCAGAGCCGCCCGATAGTGCGCGGCGGTGGCCATGGGGGTCAGGTCGACCGGGTTGGAGACGTCCGCATGGGGCGCGAGGGCCGAGCGGAGCCCGAGCCTCGCGCGCTCACCGAGCGCGGGCACGAGCAGACCGTTCGCCGTGCACGCCCCGGCCGTCAGCGCCGCCGGGCCGCCCGCGTTGGTGATCACGGCGACCCGGTTGCCGGGCGGGGGCGGCTGGTGGGCCAGCAGCAGGGCGACGTCGAACAGTTCCTGAAGACTGCGGGTGCGGATCACGCCGGACTGGGCGAAGAGCGAAGCGACCGCCGAGTCCGCGGGACCCGGGTGGACCGCGACGATCGGCTTGCGCGGCGCGATCCGCCGGGCGATGCGGGCGAACCGGCGCGGATTGCCGAAGGTCTCGACGTGCAGCAGGATCACCGAGGTCGCCGGGTCCTCCTCCCACCACTGGAGGAGGTCGTTGGTGGACACGTCCACGGCATGGCCCACCGACACGAAGCCGGAGAAGCCGAGGCGCAGCCGCTTGGCGAAGTCGAGCACTGCGAGCCCCAGCGGCCCGGACTGGCTGGACATCGCCACCCGGCCCGGCGTCGGCAGGGAGGGCGAGAACGTCGCCGCCAGCCGGGCCGCGGGGGTCGTGTTGACCACGCCCATGCAGTTCGGGCCCACCAGCCGCATTCCGGAGGCGCGGGCGAAACGGGCCAGCTCCAGCTCGGCCGACCGGCCTTCGCCGCCGGTCTCTCCGAAGCCCGTCGAGACGACGACCACCGCCCTGGCCCCGGCCTCGGCGCACTCCCGTACGACCTCGGGCACCGCCTCGGCACGCACGGCGACCAGCGTAAGGTCCGGCGGCTCGGGAAGGTCACGGACGTGGGGATACGCCCGTACGCCGGCGATCTGGTCCGCCCGCGGGTTGACCGGGAAGACGCTGCCGCCGAAGCCGGCCCGCAGCAGGTTCGCCACGATCTCGTGGCCGATGGTCAGGGGACTGCGGTTGGCGCCGATCACGGCGACCGACCGCGGTTCGAGCAGGGGCCTGAGGGACCGCCGTACCGCCGTGTGCTCGCGGCGCTCCGCCCGGGCCAGGGCCTGGGCCTGTGGGTCGACGGCGATCTCGAAGTGGATGATCTGGCCGGGCGGCCCGGCCTCCACCCGGTAGCCGGAGCCGAGGAACACGTTGATCATCCGGGTGTTGTCGGCGAGGACGTCGGCCTCCAGCACCCTGATGCCACGGGTACGGGCGGCCGCCGCGATGTGCTCCAGGAGCAGTCTGCCGAACCCCTCGCTCTGGTGGTCGTCCCGGATGGTGAACGTGACCTCGGCGTGGTCCGGGTCTGCGGTGTCGCGGACGTAGCGGACGAGGCCCGCGATCTCGTCGCCGGCCAGTGCGACGAGGGCCAGCTCATCGAGGTAGTCCACGTGCGCACCGCGCCGGATGACGTCGTCGCGGACGCGGACCACCGGGCCGAGGGACCGGTAGGCGAGGGTGGCCCGGGAGAGGCTGCCGACGAAGGCGACCAGGCGGTCGCCGTCCTCGGGCCGGACCGGCCGGACGAAGGTCGACCGTCCGGTCCGGACCAGTCCGGGCCGCTCCAGGTCCTCGGGGTACGGGGGAGTGGTCACGGTGGTGGGCCGCCGCTCAGACGGCCGTCTCCTGCGGAGTCTGCTCGGGCAGGTCGAACAGTTCGTTGAAGGTGCCGCGCGTGACGCGTTCGCGGATGTCGACCGGCACGCCGTCGAAGAGGTCGTGGAGCGTGGCCTGGGTGTGGCCGTAGGTGCCTTCCAGGTGGGGGTAGTCGTCGCCCCACATCACGTTGCGGTAGCCCGTCGACTCGACGATCTCCACCGAGCTCTTGTCGTGCTGGAAGGATGCGTACACCTGCTGCCGGATGATCTCGCTGGGCAGCCGGCTCAGCTTGGGACGGACGAACATGCCGTGCTGGCGGTAGGCCTCGTCCATCCGGTCGCCGATGGCGGGCACCCAGCCCGCGCCGCCCTCCGCGATCAGGATCTTCAGGTCCGGGTGGCGGTCGAGGGCGCCGCCCGCGACCATGTGGGACACCACCCGCATGCCCGGATAGGTCGTCTCCATGTAGTTGACGACCGCGCCGCCCGGTCCACGGAAGACGACGTTCTGGGCGCCGGTGCCGATGTGGAAGCCGAGCACCATGCCCGCACGCTCGGCCGCGGTCCACAGCGGTTCCCAGCGGTCGAGGGCGTACTCCTCGCCCTGCCGTGTCGAGCACGGCAGGAAGATCGCCTTGAAGCCGAGCCCGGCCGCCCGCTCCAGTTCGGCCACCGCGTCGCCGATGTCGGCCGTCGATACGCAGGCAGTGGTGATCACGCGCTTGTTCCTGCTGAGGATCTCCTCGTGCGCCCAGTCGTTCCAGGCCCGTACGGTCTCCCGGGCGAGCTCCCGGTCGGTGATCGACACCAGCCAGAACCCCATGGAGGGGAAGGCCAGTTGGGACCACACGCCCTCCTGGTCGAGGTCCTTCAGGCGGACCTTCAGGTCCCAGGCCCCCGGGGGGCGCATGGCGTCCATGAAGTCGCCGAGCTGGCGGTCGATGCGCTCGCCGTCGATGTAGAGCATCTCGTACTTCTCACCACGCTCGCTGCGCGGAGCCCGGGCGCCGAGCCGTGCCGGCAGCCTCTCGGTCCACACGTCGGCGGGTTCCATCACGTGGGAGTCCCCCGAGTTGACCCAGATCTTCGACATGACGCTCCTTCGGGTCAATGGATGTAATCAGTTAGCGATTTTAGGTGCACGGTCACGGGAAGGGAAGAGCGTGGTGTAATTCGTCTAATTGGTTGACTGATTGCGCTGATAGCTGGAAGATCTGGGCACTGAGCCGCAAGGAGGCGCCATGGCCGGTGACAGGGACACCGCTGACAGGTACTTCGAGCCCCAGGTGGAGACCATGCCCCGCGAGGAACTGCGGGCACGGCAGGAGGAACAGGTCCTGGAGCTCGTCGAGTACGCCTACGCCAACTCGGCCTTCTACCGTGAGCTCTGGGACGAGCACGGAGTACATCCCCGTCACATCCGGTCCCTGGCGGACTTCCGCGCACGCGTGCCGTTCATCACCAAGGACATGGTGCGCGCCCGCCGCGCCCGCACGGGTGACCCCTTCGGCGGCCTGCTCTGTGTGCCGACCGAGGAGCTGACCTCCGTGTCGTCGAGCTCCGGCACCACCGGCGACCCGGAGTTCTTCGCCGAGATCTGGCAGGACGCCCCGCCCCTGGTCACCGCGCAGGTGCGCGACCTGTGGGAACTGGGCCTGCGGCCCGGCGACCGGGTGCTCAGTCCTCCCGGCACCTTCCGCAACCTCATGGACGGCGGCTACCAGGCGCTGGGCGCCGTGGTGATCGAGGTCGACACCTGGATCGGGAAGATGGACCAGGTGGTCGAGGCGCTGCGCACCTACCGGCCGGCCTACCTGCAGATGATGTATCCGCAGATGGTCGAGCTGGAGCACCTCGCGGAGAAGACGGACCTGAGGGAGGCGTTCTCCTCGCTCAAGGGAGCCTCGTGCGCCGGGCAGCCCCTCAGCCGGAAGATGCGCGAGCGGATCCGCGAGGACTGGGGAATCGACGTCTACGAGTACACCAGTGCCGCCGACACCGGCACGGCCTGGGAGTGCCGCGAGCACGACGGCTTCCACCTGTGGGAGGACACCGTCTTCGCGGAGTGCGTGGAGGTCGAGGGGGACGGCTGGCGTGACGTCTCCGAGGGCGACCTCGGCGAACTGGTCGCCACCGACCTGGACAACCGGGCGGCGCCACTGATCCGCTACCGCAGCGAGGACCTCGTCCGGCTGTCCGGCGACACCTGCGGCTGCGGCCGTACCCATGCCCGCATGTGGGTGGCGGGACGGCGCGGCGACGAGACGCTGGTGCAGGGGCGCTCCGTGGTGCTGCGGGATGTCTGGCAGGCCGTGGAGGAGCAGCCGGAGACGGTCGCCGGAGTCTTCCAGATCGTCCGGGACCGCCGCGAGGTGGACGAACTGCGGCTGCGCGTCGGCTACGACCCCGCTCTCACCGGAGACGTCGACGCCCTGGCCGGCCGGCTGGGCGAGGCCGTGCGCGAACGCACCGGGGTCAGGCCGGTGCTGGACATGCGCACCGAGGAGGACCTGTTGAAGACCATGACCAGCGTCGCCAAGTTCCCCCGGGTGGTGAAGAGCTGATGGCCCGCGCCGACACCCTGGCCCGGGCCGGTGAACTCGACCGCCCCGAACTTGCCTACCTCGTGCCCTTCCGCACCGCCGACGGCATGCGGGAGACCGGACTGACCTGGGCCGAACTCACCCGGGACACCGACTGGGTCACCGCACGGCTGCGGGAGCACGGCCTTGCCGCGGGGCAGCGGGCCCTGCTGACCGCCTCCGGCTTCGAGGGCTTCTGGGGACATGCGGTGATCCGGGCGCTGAAGGACCTGAGGGTGACGTACGGGATCGCCGAGGCGATGGGCTGGGACCACCGCCGCACCTCGGTCTTCCACCGTGAACTGCGGCCGCACGCGGTGATCGGACTGTCCGCCGAGACCCTGGAGGGACTGTCCGGGGCCGCCGACATCGGGGAGATGTTCCGGCCGACGCAGGTGGTCCTGGCCCGGCCCGCCGCAGTACCGATACTGCGTGCGGTGGGCGTGTCCGCCTGCCTGTTCTCCGCCCTCGGCCCGGCGCTTGCCCTGGAGTGTCCCGAGCGCGGCGGGGCGCACGTCAACGCCGCCGAATGGCGGGTCGGCGACCGCGGCGGGGAGCTGTCCATAGCGGCGGGCGAGCAGCGCACGTCACCCCTGCCCGAGAGCCCGCTCGGTATCCCCGGCCGGGTCGTCACCGGCCGGTGCGGCTGCGGCAGCGAGGATCCGCGCGTGCTGTTCGCCGATGCCGACCAAGCACTGTGATCGAGGAGTTGAGGATGTCCGAAGGAGTGGTCGACGGCCGGGTCGTGGTCGTCACCGGAGCAGGCAACGGCATCGGCCGGGCACACGCCCTGGCCTTCGCCGCGCACGGAGCGAAGGTCGTGGTCAACGACCTCGGCGGCGCGCGTGACGGTGGGGGCGCCTCGGCCGGGCCCGCCCAGGCCGTGGTGGACGAGATCGTCGCGGCCGGCGGCGAGGCCGTCGCCAACACCGACGACATCTCCGGCTGGGACGGCGCCGGCCGGCTCGTCCGGCAGGCCGTGGACACCTACGGCGGCCTGGACGTGCTGGTCAACAACGCCGGCATCCTGCGCGACCGGATGATCGTGTCGATGACCGAGCAGGACTGGGACAGCGTGCTCGCCGTCCACCTCAAGGGCAGCTTCGCCACCCTGCACCACGCGGCCGCGTACTGGCGGGAGCGCGCCAAGGCCGGTCACGCCAACGACGCCCGGGTGATCAACACGACCTCCCCGTCCGGCATCTTCGGAAACCCGGGCCAGTGCAACTACGGGTCGGCCAAGGCCGGCATCGCGAGCCTCACGGTCATCGCCGCCGCCGAACTCGCCCGCTACGGCGTGACGGTGAACGCCATCGCCCCCACCGCACTCACCCGGCTGACCGAGGACATCGAGATGATGAGGCAGGCCGCGCAGAGCCAGGACCTCACCCCGGAGGCCATCTCGCCGCTCGTGGTGTGGCTGGGCTCGGCGGCCTCGCGCGAGGTCACCGGGCGGGTCTTCGGCGTCGTCGGCAACCGGATCACCGTCCTGGAGGGCTGGGTCAACGGCCCCGGTGCCGGCGCCGAGACCCGGTGGACTCCTCAGGAGCTGTCCTCCGTCGTCCCGAACCTGGTCGCCAAGGCGGCACCGAACGCCGACGTCCTCGGCAACCGGAACGGGGCGTGACATGACGACGGCACAACGCCCGGTCGCCGACGGCCTGTTCACCTGGCCGTCCGGCGCCGAGAACCCGCTGCGCCTCATCGGCTCCGAGTGCGCCGCCTGCGGCCTGGTGAGCTTCCCGGCCGCCCCCGACTGCGTCCGGTGCGCGAGCACGGAGTCGAAGGAACGGCTGCTCGCCGACCGCGGGACGCTGTGGACGTACACCACCCAGGACTTCCGCCCGCCGTCCCCGCCGTACGACGGACCCGAGGCCTTCGAACCCTACGCGGTCGGCTACGTCGAGCTCCCCGGCGAACTGCTGGTCGAGGGCCGCCTCACCGAACCCGACCCGCGCAACCTGCGCATCGGCCAGACCATGCGGCTGACGCTCGTTCCGTACACCGTGCAGGACGACGGCACCGAAGTCCTCACGTTCGCTTTCACCCCGGACGAGGAGGCGACACCGTGACCGAGGCCGTCGTCATCGGCGTGGGGCTCCACCCCTTCGGGCGGTTCCCCGGGAAGCCGGCGCTGGACATGGGTGCGGACGCGGTGCGGCTCGCGCTCGCCGACGCGGGCGTGAGCTGGCCGCAGATCCAGGGCGGCTACATCGGCAGTTACGAGGTCGCCAACCCCGACGCCATCGTGGGACGGCTCGGCCTGACCGGAGTCCCCCTGCGCGGGGTGTTCAACGGCTGCGCCACGGCCGGCACGGCGATCGCGCTGGCCGCGCGTGCCATCGAGACCGGCGAGCACGACCTCACCATCGCGATCGGCCTGGACAAGCACCCGCGCGGAGCCTTCGCGGCCGATCCGTCCGTGGCCGGCATCCCCTCCTGGTACGGGCAGACCGGGCTCTTCCTCACCACGCACTTCTTCGGCATGAAGATCAACCGCTATATGCACGAGCACGGCATCTCCCACGAGACGCTCGCCCGGGTCGCGGCGAAGAACTTCTCCAACGCGGCCGGCAACGACAAGGCCTGGCGCCGCACCCCGCTCTCGGTGGCGGAGATCCTCGCCTCCCCGGTCCTCAACTACCCGCTGCGCCAGTACATGTACTGCGGCCCCGACGAGGGCGCGGCGGCGATCGTGCTGTGCCGTGCCGACCAGGCCCACAAGTACACCGGAAAGCCCGTACGAGTCCGCTCGACCGCCCTGCGCAGCCGCAGGCTCGGCGCCTTCGAGGTGCAGAGCCCGTCGTTCCCGGTCGGCGAGCCGGTCGCGAGCCCGACCGTGGACGCCTCACGCGCGGCGTACGAACTCGCGGGCATCGGCCCACAGGATGTCGACGTCGCACAGCTCCAGGACACCGACGCCGGGTCGGAGATCATCCACATGGCGGAGAACGGCCTCTGCAAGGACGGCGAACAGGAACGTCTCATCGCCGAGGGCGCCACCGAGATCGGCGGCCGGCTCCCGGTCAACACCGACGGCGGCCTGCTCGGCAACGGGGAACCCATCGGCGCGTCCGGACTCCGCCAGATCCACGAGATCGTCCTCCAACTGCGGGGGACCGCGGGGACCCGGCAGATCCCCGGCACCCCCCGCGTCGGCTACACCCACCTGTACGGCGCGCCGGGCGCGTCGGCGGTGACGATCCTCTCGACCTGAAAGCACAGGGGACTTCGCGATGGGCTCGCTGCACGAAACGCAGGACATGCAGGACTTCGCCGCCGAGGTGCGCCGCTTCCTCGACACGCACGCGGAGAAGGCCCCCGACCGTGCCGCCGTCCGCTGGGGCGAGGGCGACGACTCGATGGCGTACTTCAGCAGCCGACCGCCCGAAGAGGAGGCGGAGCAGGTACGGCGGGCGCGCGCCTGGCAGCGGATCCGCCACGAGAACGGCTTCGGCTGGATCACCGGCCCGCCCGAGTACGGGGGCCGGGCACTCACCGCCGTCCACGACCTGCTCTACGACGGCATCGAGGCCGAGTACGACGTCCCGGACACCGGCGTGCTCGGCGTGATCGGCCTCGGCATGATCGGGCCGACGATCCTCGCCCACGCCCAACCCCGCATCAGGGAACGCTGGTTGCCCGCGATGTACCGCGGGGACGCCATCGCCTGCCAGCTGTTCAGCGAACCCGGCGCCGGATCCGACCTGGCGAGTGTGGCGACCCGGGCCGTCCGCGAGGGTGCGGACTGGGTGCTGAACGGGCAGAAGGTGTGGACCTCCGTCGCCCAGCACAGCGAGATCGGCCTCGCGCTGACCCGGACCAACCCCGACGCGCCCAAACACCGCGGCATCACGGCCTTCCTCGTCCCCATGGACACCCCCGGCGTCGAGGTCCGCCCGCTGCGGCAGATGACCGGCGGCGCCGACTTCAACGAGGTCTTCCTCACCGACGTCCGCATCCCCGACTCCCACCGCCTCGGCGAGGTCGACGGCGGCTGGACGGTCGCCCTGACCACCCTGATGAACGAGCGCGACACCGTCGGCAGCGAGGGCGCCGGCCCGGTGGCCGCCGCCCTGTCCCCGGACCACCTCTCGGCGCTCATGCGCGCCACCTGGACCTGGGACGACCGCGCCCTGCGCGGACGCCTCGCCGAGATCCTCGTGGACGCGATGGCCACCGGCTGTCTCAACGACCGCGCGCAGCGCACCCTGCGGGCAGGGATCGCCCCCGGCCCCGAGAGGTCCGTCGCCAAGCTGATGTACGGTCAGAACCTCACCCGTGCCGCCCACTTCGTGTCCGAGTGCCTCGGCCCCCGCATCATCGCCGACACCGGCCGGTGGGGCACCTACTCCTGGTCCGAACTCCTGCTGGCCACACCGGCGTTGCGCATCCTCGGCGGCACCGAGGAGATCATGAAGAACATCCTCGCGGAACGCGTCCTCGGCCTGCCCAGGGAACCCGCGACCACCACGGCCAAGGAGGTGCGGTCGTGACCGCCGACGAGCGCGAACTGAAGGAACTCCGGACCTCCGTGCGGGAGTTCATGGAGGCCAAGTCACCCGAGGAAGCCGTGCGCAAGCTCATGGAGGGCGAACCGCACTTCGACCCCGAGGTCTGGGCACAGGCGGCCGACCAGCTGCGGCTGCCGGGTCTTGCCATCCCCGAGGAGTACGGCGGCGACGGCTTCGGTCTCGTCGAACTCGGCGTGGTCCTGGAGGAGATGGGCCGCGCCCTGTTCTGCGGGCCCTTCTTCGCCACCGTCCTGCTGGCCGCCCAGGCCCTGCTGGCCTCGGGCGACAAGGAGGCCTGCGCCCGCCACCTGCCCGGCATCGCCGCCGGACGGACCACGGCCACCCTCGCCGTCGCCGAGGACGACGGCTCCTGGGACCCCGCGCTGATCACCGTGCGCGCGGTGCCGGACGGCGAGGGCGGCTGGCGGCTGACCGGCCGCAAGTGCTTCGTCATCGACGGCGCGACGGCGGATCTGGTCCTGGTCGTCGCCCGTACCGTCGCCGGTCCGTCGCTGTTCGCCGTCGACCGGCCGGCGACCGGACTGTCGGCCGACCCGCTCGAAACCCTGGACGCCACGCGGGCCATGGCCCGGCTGGTGTTCGACTCCGTGCCCGCGACCCTCGTCGGCACGGACGGCGCGGGCGGCCGCATCATGGCCCGGGTCCTGGACGTGGCCTCGGTCGGACTGGCCGCCGAGCAGACCGGCGGGGCCCGCCGGTGCCTGGAGGCGAGCGCGGAGTACGCCCGCACCCGGCACCAGTTCGGCCGGCCGATCGGCAGCTTCCAGGCGGTCAAGCACAAGTGCGCCGACATGCTCGTCCAGGTCGAACTCGCCGAGGCCGCGTCACGGGAGGCGGCGCTGCTGGCTGCCGAGGACGCCACGGACTTCCCGGTCGCGGCAGCTGTGGCACACGCGTGCTGCTCACGGGCGTACATGTTCGCGGCCATGGAGAACATCCAGGTCCACGGCGGCATCGGATTCACCTGGGAGCACCCGGCCCATCTGTACTTCCGGCGCGCCAAGGCCTCGCAACTGCTGTTCGGCGGACCGGCCGTGTACCACGAGCGGTTGCTGGACCGGCTGGGCATCTGACGCCGGCTGCGACCGGACCGGCGTCAGGACCAGGCCCAGACGTGGTTTCTGCTGCCCGCGCACCCGAACCCCTGCACCCGCCGGCCGTCCCGGCCGGAGGCGGCCGTCTCCGCGTCCAGGCAGAAGCCGTCCGGGCCCGAGGCGCCGAGCGTCCACCGCTGTGCGGGCAGCCCGTCACAGCTCCGGCCGCGGATGTCCTGGCCGTTCTGGCCGGTGACGGCGCTGTCGGCGTCCAGGCAGAGATGGCTGCCCTGGTTGACGACGGTGTACTGGGCGCACTGCCCCGGCAACGGCTTGAGATCGCGGTGGACGATCCCCTGCCGCCACACCGCCTCGACCGGCCGGGCCAGATCCGCGACCAGCCGCCAGGCGGCGTCCGTGTCCAGCGGCCCGCGCTCGTCGACGGCCTCGGCGAGAGTGGGCCCGGGGATGTACTCCGCGGCCACCCACAGCAGCTCCCCGTCGCTGCCACTGCCCAGCAGCCGCGCGGTGTGTGCCCCCTGGGCCCGGCCCAGCGCGCCGACCTCCCGCTCGAAACGCTTACGGAAGAGGGGGTCCTCGGCGTACTCGGGCCGGACCACCTTGACGGCGGCCTGCGTTGCCCCGCCACCGGTGTTCCGGCCCGGATAGCCCCGGCCCATGCCGCCGCTGCCCAGTACCGACATCAGTACGTACGGGCCGACGCGGGCGGGGGCGTTGCTCCGCAACGGGACCGGAGGGGGTGGCTCCATCCCGGCCGCCGCGTAGGCCATCACCTCGGACCTGCTGGGTCCTGGTGAGGCATGGGAATCCCGGTGTCTCGCGTGCCGCATGAGGTCGCGAGAGTAGCGCAACAACCGTTCGGTAAAGGCGAGTTGCCCCCGTTACTGCCCTCATGGGCGGGCCCGGGGCCGCGGGGTTCTGCCCCGGCTCGGACCGCTCGGCTCAGGCTCAGCCGCGCGCGGCCCCGCCGAGCAGCGCCTTCGCGATGATGACCTGCTGGA
Source organism: Streptomyces sp. NPDC090499 (assembly GCF_044769305.1). NCBI lineage: Bacteria > Bacillati > Actinomycetota > Actinomycetes > Kitasatosporales > Streptomycetaceae > Streptomyces > Streptomyces sp. NPDC090499. The sequence continues at coordinate 70,986 of NZ_JBIVXP010000028.1, read as the reverse complement.
TCTGGCTGGTGCCCTCGTAGATGCGGAACAGCCGGGCGTCACGGTAGAAGCGTTCGACGGCGACCCCCCGCATGTAGCCCGCGCCGCCGTGGACCTGGACCGCGCGGTCGGCGACCCGGCACACCATCTCGCTCGCGAAGTACTTCGCACACGAGGGACCGGTCTTCGTGTCGGTGCCGGCGTCGAAGGCGCGGGCGGCCTCCAGGACGGTGGCGCGGCCGGCGTAGTAGTCGGTCTGCGAGTCGGCGATGAGGCCCTGGACGAGCTGGAAGGAGCCGATGAGCTTTCCGGACTGCCTGCGGGTGCTCGCGTACGTGACCGACTCGTCGACCAGACGCTCGGCCATGCCGACCATCAGGGCGGAGATGTGGACCCGTCCGTGTGCGATGCAGCCCATCGCGGTGGCGAAGCCGCGGTTCAGACCGTCCTCGCCGCCGACGAGGGCGTCGGCCGGGACCCGCACGTCGTCGAGGTACACGTCCGCGGTCCACGCGCCGAACTGGCCCATCTTGTGGTCACGGGGTGCCACGGTCAGACCCGGCGTGCCGGCCGGGACCAGGAAGGTCGAGATACCGCGGGTGCCCGGGGCGTCGGGGTCCGTGCGGGCGAAGACCATGAAGACGTCGGCGAGCGGCGCGTTGGTGATGTACCGTTTGGCGCCGTTGATCACCCACTCGTCCCCGTCCAGGTGGGCGCGTGTCGTCAGCGTGGAGGGGTCCGAACCGGCCTCGGGTTCGGTGAGCGCGAACGACGCCAGTACGTCCCCGGAGGCGATCCGCGGCAGCCACTCGGCCTTCTGCTCCGCCGTGCCGCCGACCATCAGGACGTGGCCGGCGATGCCGTTGTTCGTGCCGAACATCGACCGCAAGGACGGTGTCGTGTAACCGAGTTCGAACATCAGCCGGGCCTCTTCGTACATGGACAGACCCAGCCCGCCGTACTCCTCGGGCAGCGCGAAGCCGAACAGCCCCATCTTCCTGGCCGCCTCGCGGATGTCCGCGGGCATTTCGTCCTTCTCGTCTATCTCCGCCTCGAGCGGCATGACGCGCTCCCGGACGAAACGCCGGACCTCGGACAAGACCGCGCTGAAGTCAGCGGCGTCCATATCGACTCCCTTTCCTGGTGATGCCTAGTGATCCGCCTGTGTCCCGTCCGGCTCGCACGCCGGCCGGTAGCAGACGGCCAGCAGTGCCGCGGCGCTCGTCGTGCCGAGTGCCGCCGCCAGCAACGCGGCACCCGCCCCCGCGCGTTGCCGGCGCAGCAGCCCGTCCAGGGAGTACCTGCCGTTGCCCAGTCCCGCCAGGGCGACGGCGGCGCCGCCCACGACACCGACGTACTCCCAGCCGCCCTTGAAGACGAAGAAGCCCTTGCCGCGGTGGTCGGTGCGCGCCGCCACGGTCATCAGACCGACGGCGGCCGCCGCGGGGAGCGGATTGGCCAGGCCCAGGGCGATGCCGACGCCCGCCGCCAGCTCCGTTCCCGCCGCCATCCGGGCGTGCACCTCGGCCGGTCGCAGGCCGAGCGTCTCGAACCAGCCCGTGGTGCCCTTGAGCCCGCCCGGTCCGGCGACCTTGTTCCAGCCGTGGGCGAAGAGCATCGGGCCGAGCGTGGCCCGCAGCACGAGGGCGGCCACGTCGTGTCCCGCGGTCCTCACTGGCCTGCTCCGGTTGCCCGGCCGGCGGGCGCGACGCCGTACAACCGCGGTACGGCGTCCACGAGTTCGTCGTAGGTGAGGGCCTTCCCGGACTCGCCGGGGTGGACCGCGGCGACGGTCCAGCCCTGGAGCCGGTTGAGCCGGTTGCCCTCGATCCGCAGGACCTGGCCGGTCAGCCAGGCCGCGCTGTCGGAGGCGAGGTAGACGACGACGCCGGAGGCGTTGGCGGGGTCGCGCGGATCGAAGCCGTCGGCGGGCAGCAGGGACGTGCCGACGTCCAGTCCGTCCGTCATCCGGGTGGCGGCGATCGGCGAGACGGCGTTCGCGGTGACGCCGTAGCGGCGCATCTCCAGGGCGGTGAGGACGGTGAGCCCGGCTATCCCGGCCTTCGCGGCGCCGTAGTTGGACTGGCCCTGGTTGCCGAACAGGCCCGTGCCGGATGTCGTGTTGATGATCCGCCCGGCAACCCGCTCACCGTGCTTGGACGCCTCGCGCCAGTACGCGCAGGCGTGCCGGGTGAGGGCGAAGGTACCCTTCAGGTGCACGGCGATCACGGCGTCGAACTCCGCCTCGGTCATCGAGAACAGCATGCGGTCGCGGACGATCCCGGCGTTGTTGACGATGACGTCCAGCCGCCCGAACTCGGCGACGGTGTCCGCCACCATCGCCTCCGTGGCCGCCCAGTCGGTGACCGAGGAGTGGTTGGCGACCGCCCGGCCGCCCAGTTCGGTGATCTCCGCGACCACCTCGTCGGCGGGGGAGTCGCCGGTCCGCTCGCCGTGCACGCCCGAGCCGAGGTCGTTCACCACCACGGTCGCGCCGGCCTCGGCGAGCGCCAGACAGTGCGCCCGTCCCAGGCCTCTGCCGCCGCCGGTCACGATGGCGACCTTGTCGTCGAGAATGCCCACGTCCTGCCTCCTGAGCGGTCGAATCGGGTCAGTCGAGTTCACGGAGTACGTCGTCGGTGTGCTCGCCGAGGGTGGGCGCGCCGGAGCGCGGCTTGTCGTCCACGCCCCAGAAACTCACCGGGGTCGCCACCGTCCTGAGCGGTGGCGCGTCGCCCATACCGGGCTGCTCGACGAACGCCCCGACGGCGTCCGCCTGCGGGTCGACCGAGACCTCCGCCAGGGTCTGCACGGGCGCCCACCACACGCCTTCGGCGTCGAACCGGGCCGCCCACTCGGCCAGCGCCAGCTTCGCGAACTCCGCGTCGAACACGGCGATCAGCTCGCGCACATGGTCCCGGCGGGCCCTGCCGGTCGCGAACCGCTCGTCCGTCTCCAGGTCCGGGCGGCCGAGCGCGGTGACGACGCCGGGCCAGTGCCGGTTCCCCTCCAGGCCCACCAGCCAGAACCAGCGGTCGTCGGCGGCCCGGTAGCAGTTGTAGAGCGGGGACTCGTGCTCGGTGCGGGGACGGGTGCGGCCGCGTCTGCCGAAGAAGTTCTGCAGGGCGAGGTCGTTGCCGTTGGCGTATGTCCCGGAGCGCAGCAGCGACACGTCCACCACGCCGCCCTCGCCGGTGCGCGCCCGGCGCAGCAGCGCGGCCAGCACACCGGCCACCAGGTTGGCGGCGGCCGTGCGGTCGCCGAGGCCGGGCCGGATGCCGGGCGGCGGCTCGCCGGCCGGGTTGAGCATGGCGGCGATGCCGGGCCGGGCCCAGAAGGCGGAGACGTCGTATCCGGCCCGGTCGCGTTCGGCACCCGTCCAGCCGTAACCCGTCAGCGTGCCGACGACCAGCCGGGGATGGCGGACGCGCAGCTCGTCCGGGGCCAGGCCCAGCCGCTCCAGAGCGCCGGGGCGGAGGTTGGTGACGAAGACGTCGGCGCGTGCGAGCAGCCGTTCCAGCACGCCCTTGCCGTCCGGCGTGCGCAGGTCGAGGACGATTCCGCGCTTGCCGCGGTTGTCGGTCTCGAACGGGGGCGCGCTGTCGATGTCCTGGCCGACGTGCTTGAGCGTGTACCGGTTGGGGTCGCCGGTCGGCGCCTCCACCTTCACGACGTCGGCGCCCCAGTCCGCGAGCATGGTGGCCGCGGCCGGGGCGGCCACCCACATGCCCAGCTCGATGACGGAAATGCCTTCCAGGGGCCGCACGGCCCACCTCCAGATCTGTCGGGTCGGTCGGCTACACGCCGCGGAACTCGCCGGGGCGCCGCTCCCGGAAGGCCCTGAGCCCCTCGGCCCGGTCCTCGGTGCAGAACAGCACCGAGACGGTCTCCCGCTCGTACGCGATCGCCGTCTCCAGGTCCATGCCGGCCCCGCGGCCGACCAGCCGCTTGCCCGCGGCGAGGGCCAGGGGCGCCCCGGCCGTGAGCGTGCCGGCCAGTTTCTCGGCTGCGGCGAGCGCGCCACCGGGTTCGGCCAGTTCGTTGACGAGTCCCAGCTGCCAGGCACGCTCCGCGTCGATCGGTTCCCCGGTGAGGATCATCTGCCTGGCGACGGCGGGTGGCACCAGGCGCGGAAGCCGCTGGGTACCGCCCGCGCCGGGCAGGACGCCCAGCTTCATCTCGGGCAGGCCGAGCCTCGTGCCGCGCTCCGCCACCCGCAGGTCACAGGCGAGCGCCAGCTCCAGTCCGCCGCCGAACGCGAACCCGTGCACGGCCGCGACCGAAGGTTTGGGGAAGTCCTCAAGCAGTGCGTACGCCTCGGTCAGCCGCCCCACGAAGGCCCGGAACTGCCCGGGGGAGGTGAACGACTCGATCTCGCCCAGGTCGGCACCGGCCGAGAAGGCACGGCCCGCTCCGGCCACCACCAGCGCGCGGACGTCGTCGTTGTCGCGGACGTCGTCGAGGGCCCGGGTGAGCAGGTCCACGGTCTCCGAGCCGACGGCATTGAGCCGTTCCGGCCGGTCGAGGGTCAACACGGCGATCCGGTCCCGCAGTTCGACACGCAGCACGGTGCTCACCTCAGACCATCGTCAGGCCGCCGCTGACCGAGAGCGTCTGCCCGGTCAGGTAGGCGGCGTCGTCGGACACGAGGAAGGCCACCGCACCGGCGATCTCGGCGGGCTGCGCGACGCGACGCAGCGGGATCGCCCGGACGGTCGCGTCGTACATCTTCTGGCTGTACTCGGCGACCTGCCCGAGCAGCGCGGTGTCGGTCGGACCGGGGCAGACGCTGTTCACGGTGATGCCGTGCCGGGCCACCTCGCGGGCGAGGGCCTTGCCGAAGGCGATGACGCCGCCCTTCGTCGCGGAGTACACGACCTCGCCGGAGGAGCCGACCCGGCCGGCGTCCGAGGCGATGTGGACGATCCGGCCGCCGCCGCGTTCGATCATCGGGTCGAGCACGGCCCGGGTCATCGTGATCGTGCCGCGCAGGTTCACGGCGATGATCCGGTCCCAGGTCTCCTCGTCGCTGTCGACGAACCGGCCGACGACGTCGACGGCCGCGTTGTTGACCAGCACGTCCACCGGGCCGAGTGCGGCGGTCACCCGGGCCACGGCGGCGCGTACGGCCGCGCTGTCGGAGATGTCCGCGCCGACTCCCGTGGCGCGTACCCCGTACCGCTCGGTGAGCTGTGCCGCGACCTTGTCGGCCGCCGACGGGTCCAGGTCGCAGACGGCCACCGCGGCTCCCTGCGCGGCGAGCCGGTCGGCGATCGCCTCGCCGATGCCGCGTCCCGCCCCGGTGACGAGCGCCACCTTGTCCCGTACGCTCACGCGCCCTCCCTCGCCCAGTTCCAGAAACAGCGCTATCGTATAACTACTTCAGCTAAATAAGCGAGATGTCGAGCACGTGGGACGCAGGAGTGGAGTCGAGCATGCGCCGTACGATCTTCGCCGAGGAGCACGAACTGTTCCGGGACACCGCCCGCTCCTACTACCTGCGGGAATGCGCCCCGCACACCGAGGAGTGGGAGCGCGCCGGGCAGGTCGACCGTGCTGCCTGGGCGGCCGCGGGCAAGTCCGGGCTCATCGGCTGGCAGTTCCCCGAGGAGTACGGCGGGCAGGGGATCTGGGACTTCCGCTACAACGCGATCATGGCGGAGGAGATGGCGGCCACCGGCTCGGTCGGCATCGGGCTCGGTCTGCAGAACGACGTCATCCCGCCCTACCTGATGCACCTCACCACCCCGGAGCAGAAGGCCCGTTGGCTCCCCGGGGTGATCGCGGGCGAGACGATCTGCGCGCTCGCCCTGTCCGAACCCGCCGCCGGGTCCGACCTCAAGGGCATCCGCACCACCGCGCGCCGGGACGGCGACGAGTGGGTGATCGACGGCTCCAAGACCTTCATCACCAACGGCATCCTGGCCGACCTGGTCGTGGTCGCCTGCAAGACCGACCCGGACGCCGGGCACAAGGGCATCAGCCTGCTCGTCGTCGAGCGCGGCGCCGAGGGTTTCGAGCGCGGACGCAAGCTCGACAAGGTCGGGATGAAGGCCCAGGACACCGCCGAACTCTTCTTCCGCGACGTCCGCGTCCCCGCAGAGAACCTCATCGGGCAGGAGGGGCGCGGCTTCTACCACATGATGGGCAACCTCCCCACCGAGCGGCTCGCCATCGCCGTCGCGGCCCTCGCCTCCGCCGAGCGGGCGTTCGGGTGTGCCGTGGAGTACGCCAAGGACCGCACCGCCTTCGGTCGGCCCATCGGCCAGTTCCAGGCGAACAGGTTCGCGCTCGCCGACATCAAGGCCAGGCTGGGGGTGGCCCGGGTCTACCTGGACGGCTGCATCATGGCCCTGATCGAGGGCGGGTTGACGGCCGAGGAGGCCGCCGCGGCCAAGTACTGGACCACGGAGACCGGCTGGGAGGTCATCGACCGCTGCATGCAGCTCTTCGGCGGCTACGGCTACGTCAACGAGTACGAGATCGCCCGCATCTGGCGGGACAGCCGGGTGCAACGGGTCTTCGGTGGCACCTCGGAGATCATGCAGGAGATCATCGGGCGCTCGATGGGGCTGTGAGGTATGCCGGCGAGGGCGTGCAGAGCATTGATTGGTTCGGCTAAATAGGTTATCTATTTAAACTGTACCGAAGTCAGGGCGGCGGGCTCCAGGAGGCACCGTGGTCACGGTCGACGTGAAGCTGCACCAGGAACGGGCCGAGCGGGACCTGCCGCGCCCCCGGATCGTCATCGGCGGCAAGGATCTCCACGAGACGAGCGGGGGTTGGTACGAGCACATCAACCCGGCCACCGGCCTCGTCCAGGCCCGCGTCCCGCTCGCGGGACCCGCCGAGGTGGACCGGGCCGTGGCCGCCGCCCGGCAGGCCTTCGAGGTGTGGGGAACCATGCGGCCCGCCGGACGGCGCCGCCTGCTCACCCGCTTCGCACAGCTCGTCCGCGACCACATCGAGGACTTCGCGGCGATCTGCCCGCTGGAGAACGGCGTCTGCGTCGGCGGCTGGGCGGAGAACGTCGGACCTCACGTCGCCGAGTGGACCGAGTACTACGCCGGCTGGGCCGACAAGGTCGAGGGCATGGTCGGCGCCGCCTACAGCCCGTACGAGAACGTCGAGTACACCCTCGCCGAGCCCTACGGTGTCATCGGCCACATCATCACCTGGAACTCGCCGGCGCTCTCCCTGGCGATGAAGGTCCCGCCGTCGCTCGCCGCCGGGAACACCGTGGTGATCAAGCCGGCCGAGACCACACCGTTCTCCGCCCTGCTCTTCGCCGACCTGGCCCGCGAGGCGGGCATCCCCGACGGCGTGATCAACGTCGTCACCGGACTCGGCGAGGCCGGAGCCGCCCTCGTGACCCACCCCGGCGTGGACAAGATCTCCTTCACCGGCGGGCCCGCCACCGCGCGCCGCATCATGGCGGCCGCCGCCCGGAGCCTCAAACCCGTCCTGTTCGAGCTGGGCGGCAAGTCCGCCAACCTGCTCTTCGCCGACGCCGACCTGGACACCGTCGTGCCGTACTGCGCGGCCTTCGCCCTGAGCAACTCCGGCCAGGGCTGTGCGCTGCCCACCCGCCTGCTGGTCGAGCGCCCGGTCTACGACGAGGTCGTGGCGCGCGTCACCGGGGTCGTCGCCCACCTGCCCGTGGGCGACCCGCTCGACCCGGCGACCCACATCGGACCCCTGATCGACGACACCGCCCGCGCCCGTGTCCGGGGCGTGATCGACAAGGCGGTCGAGGAGAGGGCGGGACGCCTGGTGTTCGGCGGTGAACGCATCGAGTCCGACGGCTACTTCGTCTCCCCGACCGTGTTCGCCGACGTCGACAACCGCAGCGACCTCGCCCAGCGGGAGATCTTCGGCCCGGTCCTCGCCATCACCCCGTTCGACACCGAGGACGAGGCCGTCGCCCTCGCCAACGACACCGAGTACGGCCTGTCCGCCTACATCCAGTCCCGCGACATCGCCCGCGTCAACCGCCTGGTGCCCCGCCTGAAGGCCGGCACCGTCTACGTCAACCCCGGCCCGAACCCCATCACTTCTCCTGCCACGCCCTTCGGCGGCGTCGGCGTGAGCGGGTTCGGAAGGGAAGGCGGCAGGGCCGGACTGGAGGAGTTCATCCACGTGAAGGGCGTCGGCGTTGCCCGCGTCTGACGAGATCCCACAGGAGCGATCGACCGTGAATCCCGCCCGCAGCCTGACATTCGGCGACCTCATCCGTGAGCACCGCAGGTCCTACCCCGACAGCGTCGCCCTCGTCGACGGCGACATCCGGCTGACCTGGCCGCAGCTCGACGAGCGCACCGACCGACTCGCCCACGCCCTCACCGACGCCGGGGTCGGCCCAGGCGACCGCATCCTGTGGCTGGGCCAGAACTCCTTCCGCATCTGGGAGCTGCTCGGCGCCGCGGCCAAGACCGGCGCCATGGTCTGCCCGGGATACTGGCGCTGGGCGGCGCCCGAAATGGCCTTCGCCGTCGAGGACTTCGACCCGCGGGTCGTGGTCTGGCAGGACGAGGAGATCGGCGACACCGTCCGCAAGGCGCGGGCCGAACTCGGCGCCGACCACGGGGCGTTGTGGCTCCAGCACGACACCGAGGGCCCCGGCTCGTACGAGGCCTTCCTGGCCTCCGGCGCACCCGAGGCCCCCGCCGACCCCGTCGACCCCGACTCCGCACTCCTGGTCATCTACACCGCGGCGATCTCCGGACGGCAGTCCGGCTCGATGCTCTCGCACCGCAACCTCCTCGCCATGGGTGCGAGCGCCGCCTGGATGGGGGACATCGGCACGGAGACCGCCTTCCTCGGCGCCGGACCGATGTTCCACATCGGCAACTACCAGTTCTGGGGCATCCCCGCCTTCGTCCACGGCGGCAAGAACGTGATCGTGCGCCGCGTCGTCGCCGAGGAACTGCTGCCGCTCCTCGCGGCCGAACAGTGCACCCACGCCTACCTGATGCCGCCCACCATCGCCCAGCTCGTCGCGCTGAACCGAGAGGCCGGGCACGACCTCTCCCACCTGAGGGCGAGCGTCGCCGCCCCGCTGTGGCAGGGCACCGTGCCCACGGACACCAGCCGCTTCACCCGCAACGGCGGTGGCGAGGGCCGCGGGTACGGCCAGACCGAGGTGACCGGCTTCGCCGTGACCGGCGCCTACGGCGGCAGCGGCCTCGGCAACGCGGGCCGCCCCGGTCCCTTCACCGCCGTACGCATCCTCGACGGGCAGGGCGAGGAGCGCGAGGTCGGTGAGATCTGCGTGCGCGGCGACCTCGTGCACCTCGGCTACTGGAACCGCCCCGAGACCAACGAGGAGCGCTTCCGTTTCGGCTGGTGGCACACCACCGACCTCGGCCGGCGCGAGAGCGACGGCACGATCAGCTTCCTCGGCACGACGACCCGCATGCTCAAGTCGGCGGCCGAGAACATCTTCCCGGCCGAGGTCGAGAACTGCATCGAAGCACACCCCGCGGTGAAGGAGGCCGCCGTGATCGGCGTGCCCAACGAACGCTGGGCGCAGGACGTCAAGGCGGTCGTCGTACTGCATCAGGACTCCGGGCCGGTCACCGAGGCGGACATCGTGGCGCACTGCCGGGCGCGGATCGCCTCGTACAAGAAGCCGAAGACGGTGGAGTTCGTCGACGCCCTGCCGCGCACGAAGGAGCACGCGAAGGACTACGAGGCGCTCGACGAGCGCTTCGGCGGGGGCGGCTATCCCGGCGGCGACACGCTCGGCGCCGGACGATGAACCCCGGGGACCGCCGGCAGCCCGTCGTCGTCGGCGTGCACGCCACCGAGCAGGCACTGTCGCTTCCGCACCGCGACGCCATGGACCTGGCCCTGGAAGCGGTGCAGGGCGCGATCGCCGACGCCGGACTGACCCCGGCGGACGTCGACGGCACCCAGGTCGACTGGCCGGGACCGGGCGGCGTCCCCGGCGAGGGCAGCTCCTGGGCGCGCCTGCTCGGACGGGACCTGCGCTGGACGAGCGACTCGATGCTCGACAACGCCGGCTCACGGGGCCTGCTGAAAGCGGCGGCAGCGGTCCGGACCGGGTTCGCCGACACCGTCGTGGTCGGCGGCTGCAAGCTGGTCTCGCGCGGCGCGGGCCCCGTCGGCGCGGGCGTGCCGCTGGAGTTCGCCGACGTGTGGGGCAGCTACGTCGTCGCCCAGTTCGCGCTGGTGGCCGCCCGGCACATGCACGAGTACGGGACCACCTCCCGCCAGCTCGCGGAGGTCGCCGCCACCATCCGCAACAACGGCACCACCAACCCGGAGGCGATGATGTACGGGCGCGGTCCGTACACCGCCGAGGACGTGCTCGCCTCCCGCCTGGTGGCCACCCCGTTCCACCTGCTGGACTGCTGCATCGTCGGTGAGGGCGGCGCCGCGCTCGTGGTGACCACCGCCGAACGGGCCCGGGACCTGCCGCACCCGCCCGTCGCCGTACTCGGCGGCGCCATGGAGTACCACCAGGCCGCGTACGCCAACCCCGCGCTGTACCGGGAGGTCGGGCAGCTCGGCCGGGACGCCGCCGCACGCGCTTACGCGATGGCCGGCGTGGACCCGCACGACGTGGACGTCTTCTCCCTCTACGACCCCAACTCCTTCGAGATCATCCGGCAGTTGGAGATCCTGGGGCTGTGCGGGGAAGGGGAGGGCGGACCCCTGGCCGCCGACGGCGCCATCGCCGTGGGCGGCAAGCATCCCGTCAACCCGGACGGGGGCTGTCTGGCGTACGCGTGGAACGGAACCCAGCAGATGACGCTCAAAGTGGTCGAGGCGGTACGGCAGTTGCGCGGCACGGCCGTGCACCAGGTCGAGGGCGCGGAGCTGGCGGTCGTCGGCAACGCCGGCTCGGGAGCGCAGCACTACGAGATGAGCGTGCTGGGGAGGCAGCGATGAGCAGGCCCGTGCCCGTCCCCACCGAGCTGTCCCGGCCGTTCTGGGACGCGGCCCGGCGCGGTGACCTGGTCGTCCCGCACTGCCCGGCCTGCGGGCTGCGCTACTTCGTCCCCGAGCCGGCCTGTCCCGGCTGCCTGTCCCGGGACTGGCGGTACGCCCCGAGCGCCGGCCGGGGGACCGTCTACTCGGTGACCGTCGTGCACCGCGCACCCGGCCCCGGCTTCGACACCCCCTTCGCACTGGCCGTCGTCGACCTCGACGACGGGGGCACCCTGCTGACGCACGTCGACGCGGGCGACCCCGACCACGTCGTCATCGGTCTGCGGGTCCGGGTGGACTTCCGCGCCCTCACGGACGAGATCGCGCTGCCGTACTTCGTACCGGAGAACACTCACTGAGGGCGGAGGTGGGCGCCGTGGCGAACACGCCGGTACGCGTCCCCAAGATGGCCGAACTGGTGGCGGCACGGCTGCGCCGGATGATCGTGCGCGGCGAACTGGCCGAGGGGGACGCGCTGCCGTCCGAGACCGCGCTGATGGAGGAGTTCGCGGTCTCCCGGCCGACGCTGCGCGAGGCGTTCCGGGTACTGGAGTCCGAGTCCCTGATCAGCGTGCGCCGGGGCGCCCGGGGCGGGGCGCGGGTGCAGGTCCCGGAGGGCACGGTGGCCGCCCGCTACGCCGGCGTGGTGCTGGAGTACCGGGGGACGACCCTCAAGGACGTGTACGACGCCCGTACGGTGATCGAGGCGCCGTGCGCCGGCCTGCTGGCCGAGCGGCGCACGGACGAGGACCTCCGGCGGCTGCGGGCCGCCGTCGCCGGGGCCGAGCGGCTCATGGACGACCCGTCGGCCTTCATCCGCGCCCACATGGAGTTCCACGCCCTCGTCGTCGAACTGGCGGGCAACGAGACACTCGGCGTCCTCAACGGCATGGTCCGGAACATCATCGACCAGGCCAACTGGTCCCACGTCGACCTCGACGCCGGCAGCCCCGAGAACATCCGGGCCAACCGGCGGGGCTTCCGCGCCCACGGCGCGCTCGTCGACCTGGTCGCCGCGCGCAGCGCCGAGGCCGCCGAGCAGCTGTGGCGCCTGCACCTCCAGGAGGCCGAGGACTACCTGCTGCGGAGCAGGTCCATGACCACCGTCCTGGACCTGCTCGGCTGATCTGCCCGGCCGATCCGCACGGTCAGATCCCGCGCAGCTCGCGCACGACCGGCTCCCACACCTCGGCGTCGATCTCGTACGCCGTGTAGAAGGACACCCGGTCGACGAGCGGCCCGTACCGGCGCCGGATCTCGCCCGCCACCCGCTCCGGCTCCGCCACCACCGCGAAGGTGTTCAGGACCTCGTCGTCGACGAGCCGGCTCATCGCCTCCCACTTGTCCTCGCGGGCCGCCTTCGACAACGCGTGCAGCTCGTCGCCGAGTTCGCCCCAGCCGTGCAGTTCCAGCACGCCCCGGTAGGCGGGTGTGCTGCCGTAGAAGGCGATCTGCTGCCGGGTGCCGGCCACCGCACGGGCCATCTCCTCCTCGGTGCGGCCGGTCGCGGTCAGCAGCAGGTGGGAGACGGAGAAGTCCGCGCGGGTGCGGCCCGAGGACTTCAGCCCCGCCTCGACGGTCGGGAGGGTGACCTCGCGCAGATACCGCTCTGTGGTGAAGCCGTGCGTGAGCAGCCCGTCCGCCACCTCGCCCGCCACCCGCGTCATGGCCTCCCCGACGGCGGCCACGAAGACCTTCGGTGCCCCGCCGGTCGCGGGCGGCGGGGAGAAGAACGGGGACATCAGGGTGTGCGAGTAGAAGTCGCCGCGGAAGTCGAGCCGTTCGCCCTCGTTCCAGGCGGCCCAGATGGCGCGCAGCGCGCTGACGTACTCGCGCATCCGGGCCGCCGGCCGGCTCCAGGGCATGGCGAAGCGCCGCTCGATGTGCGGCTTGATCTGGCTGCCGAGGCCGAGTGTGAACCGTCCGCCGCTGTACGTCTGCAGGTCGTGTGCGGTGTACGCGAGGTGCATGGGGGAGCGGGCGAAGGCCACCGCGATGGCGGTGCCGACCTCCAGCCGGTCGGTGTGCTCGGCGGCCAGCAGCAGCGGCAGGAACGGGTCGTGTTTGGACTCCGAGGCCCACAGCCCGTCGTAGCCGGCCCTCTCGTGATGCCGGGCCTCCGCCACGACCTCCGCGGTGCTCCACACGTTGAGCTTGCCGTCGACCTTCATACCGCTCCCTCGACCGAGACCGTGTCGGTGTCCGTGTCCAGCCCGATGCGCCGCGCCAGCAGTTCGCGGTGGTATGCGGGATCGCCGAACAGCAGTTGTGATGTCTTGGCCCGTTTCAGATACAGGTGGGCCGGGTGCTCCCAGGTGAAGCCGATGCCGCCGTGGACCTGGATGTTCTCCGCCGCCGCCTGCAGACAGGCGTCGGAGCAGAACGCCTTGGCCAGGCTCGCCACGGCGGGCAGGTCCGGGGCCGCGCTCTCGGCGGCGAGCAGCGCGTAGTGCGCGGCGGCACGCGCCGACTCCACTTCGAGGAGGACGTCGGCCAGAAGGTGCTTGACGGCCTGGAAGGAGCCGATGGGCCGCCCGAACTGGTGGCGCACCTTCGCGTACTCCACCGCCATGTCGAGCGCCCTGGAGGCCACCCCGACCTGCTCGGCGGCCAGCGCGGCGGCAGCCCGGTCGAGGACCTGCGCGACCAGGTCCCAGCCGTCGCCACGGGTACGCAACCGGGTCGCCGGTACTTCGTGGTAGTCGAGGCGGGCCTGCCGGCGGGTGGGGTCCATCGTCGGCAGCGGCGCGCGGGTCAGCCCGGCTGCGTCGCCCTCGACCAGGAAGACGCCGATACCGTCGTCGGCGCGGGCCACGGTGAGGACCACGTCGGCGGCCGCGCCGTCGAGGACGAACATCTTGTGCCCGGTGAGCCACCACCTTCCGGCGGACTCACGAGCGGTGAGCCGCACTCCGGGCGCGTCCCAGCGGGCGGAGTCCTCGGTCAGGGCCAGCGTCGCGACGAGCTCGCCGGCGGCCAGGGCCGGCAGCAGCCGTTTGCGGGCCTCCTCGTCGGCGCAGCGCAGCAGCGCGGTCGTGGCCAGGACGGCCGAGGACAGGAAGGGCGCGCACAGCAGAGCGCGGCCCATCTCCTCCATGACCACGCCCACTTCGACCGGCCCGCACCCGGCGCCGCCGTACTCCTCGGGGACGGCCAGCCCCTGCAGGCCCAGCTCCGTGCCCATCCGCTGCCACAGCGCCCGGTCGAACCCCTCCGGGGTCTCCATCAGGCGCCGCACCTCGGTCTCGGGTGAGGTGGCCGCCAGGAACGCCCGTACCGTGCGCCCCAGTTCTTCCTGCTCCTCGCTGAACGCGAAGTCCATCCGGGTCTCCTCTCCGGCTCAGCGGCGCCCGCGCGACGCGGTGATCCGCTCGACCGCGGCGATGTGGTCCGGCGAGTGCATGGTGTCCCGTTCGGCGAGCAGGGCCGGTTCCATCACGGTGCCGAGGGTCTGCTCCAGGTGCCGGTTGACCGCGCGCTTGGTCTCGCGCAGAGCCTGCGCGGGCAGGGCCGCCAGCCGCCCGGCCAGGTCCATGGCCTCGTCCATGAGCTTCTCCCCGGGCACGGCGCGGTTGGCGATGCCCAGCCGGACCGCGTCCGCGGCACTCACCCGGTCGCCCAGGAACAGCAGTTCCTTCGCCCGGGTCAGGCCCACGAGCAGTGGCAGGACGTAGGCGCCGCCGTCGCCCGCGACGAGGCCGACCTGGACGTGCGGGTCGGCGACGTGGGCGTCGTCGGCGATCAGCACCAGGTCGCTCAGCAGGGCCAGGCTGCAACCGAGGCCGACGGCCGGGCCGTTGACCGCCGCGATCACCGGGAGCGGGCAGCGCACCAGACCCGTGATGATCCCGCGGGCCTCGTCGACCTGCCGTTGCCGGAAGGCGCTGTCCCGCTGGACCCGGGTCATGGTCTCGAGGTTGCCGCCGGCGCTGAACGCCCGGCCGCGCCCGGTGAGCACGATCACCCGTGCCTCCGGGTCCCGGGCGACCTCGTCCCACACCGACGCCAGGCCGGTGTGCAGCTCGTCGCTCATCGCGTTGCGCTGCTCCGGCCGGTTCAGCTCGACCAGCCGGACCGGCCCCACGGCCGTCACCACCAGATCCGCCATCTTCCCCGCCCGCGTTCAGGAACCAGTCAATGGAGTTGAATGCTATAACTAATTTAGCTTTCTGAGAACCGGTCCGTGAGCCGGTCCGTGAACGGTCCCTGGAGTGACGGAGGACGCGCATGCCGGAGCAGGAGTACGAGCCGGAGCGGGAGTACGAGACCGTGCGGGCCGAGGTGGCGGACCGGATCCTCACCGTCACCCTCGACCGGCCCGAGCGGCTGAACGCCTTCAACCCCCGGATGATGCAGGACCTGCTCGACGTCCTGGCCGTGGCCGACGCCGACGACGGGATACGGGTGATCGTGGTGACCGGAGCCGGGCGCGGCTTCTGTGCGGGCGCCGACGTCAGCTCCGGCGGCTCCTCCTTCGACCACCGCACAGCGGGCGCCTGGCACCGGGACACCGGCGGCCGGGTCGCCCTGCGGATCTTCTCCTGCACCAAGCCGGTCATCGCGGCGGTCAACGGCCCCGCGGCGGGCGTCGGGGCGAGCCTGACCCTGCCCATGGACATCAGGCTGGCCTCCACCTCGGCGAAGTTCGGCTTCGTCTTCGCGCGCCGCGGCATCGTGCCGGAGTCGGCGGCGAGCTGGTTCCTGCCGCGGGCGGTCGGCATGCAGCGTGCGATGGAATGGGTGGCCACGGGCCGCCTCGTCGGTCCCGACGAGGCGCTGCGGGCCGGACTGGTGCGCTCCGTCCATCCGCCCGAGGAACTGCTGCCCGCGGCGTACGAACTCGCCCGGGAGATCGCCGACAACACCTCGGCGGTCTCGGTCGCCCTCGCCCGCCAGATGATGTGGCGGATGCTCGGCGAGGCCCACCCGATGACCGCGCACCGGCTCGACTCACGGATCATGAGCCAGATCGGCGGCGGCCCGGACCCCGTCGAGGGCGTCGAGTCGTTCCTCGCCAAGCGGCCGCCCGCCTTCCCCGGCCGGGTCAGCAAGGACATGCCCCCCGTCTATCCCTGGTGGCAGGACGAGGAGTTCCGGCCCTTCGAGGAGCGGTCGCCCGGCAGCCGGCAGGTGTGATGCCGACGTCGGGCCACGCCGTCGCGGCGCCCGTTCCCCGGGACGGCCTGAGACGCCTTTAGGAGATCTGGCCGAAACATTGTCGTAGTTTGCTCGGAGTGTTAGCGTCCGGTCGGCGGGCATTCAGTTGAATGCGCTGAACCATTCACCGCCTGGACGGTAACCATGAGCGATGGTTTCCTGCGTCAATCCCTCCGCGACGTCGACTGGGGCGTCGCCACCGCGGACACCGTCGCGGCCGCCCCGCCGCCTCCACAGGAGCGCGGCGGACACTTCCGGCAGTGGACCGACGACATCCGGGACCTGCTCGGTGTCACCGCGGACACGCACCGGATGGTCGCCGGCTGGCCCGAGCTCCAGCCCGACGGCCCCGGCAGCTGGGACCTGAAGGCACTGGACCGCTGCGAGCGCACCCTCGACGCCCTGCTCGCACAGGGGACGCGGCCCGCACTCACCCTGTTCGACCGCACGCTGCCGCCCTGGCTGGACGCCGCCGGCGGCTGGCTCGCCCGCGACACCGCCGGGTACCTCGCCGAGTGCGCCGCCGAGCTGGGCCGCCGCTTCGGCGACCGGGTCGAACGCTGGATCACCTCCACCGACCTGGCCGGCCCCACGCTCGCGGACCACGTGGCCGGAATGTACTCACCGGGCCGGGGCGCGGGCCGCGCGGGACTGGCCGCGGTCCACCACATCCTGCTCGCCAACGGGCTCGCCACCCAGGCCCTCAGGGCCGCCGGCGTCACGGGCCGGATCGGGACGACGGTCACCCTCGTCGGCGGCTACGCGGCCACCTGCGACCCCTATGACAGGCTCGCCCTGGAGCGCCTGGAGAGCTGGACCAACCGGATCTTCCTGGACCCCCTGCTGCTCGGCGAGCACATGGTGACCGAGGACGACGTCGCCCCCGTCGCGGCCACCGGCTGCGTGCGCTCCGGCGACCTGGACACCATCGCCACCGCCCAGGACCTGCTCGCCGTGTCCTGGCACACGCCGTTCCGTGTCACCGCGCCGGAGAACCTGCCCCGGGTGCTGCCGGCCGCCCGGTGCCGCAGTGCCCTCAACGAGGTCAACCGCCTGCTCGTGGACCTCGGCTTCGCGATCGTCCCCTTCGACGACGTCGAGACGACCGCCTACGGCTGGCCGATCATCCCCGAAGGGCTGGCCGACGCCGTCTCCGGGCTGTGCGACCTGTACGGGGACCTGCTGCCCCCGCTGTCGGTCGTCGACAACGGCATGGGCGACCTGGACCTGGTCGACGACACGGGACACCGGGACGACACCCGGCGCCGGGCCCTGCTCGGAGCCCGGCTGTCCTGGCTGGCGAGGCTCGTAGCCGCCGGGGTCGACGTGTGCGGATACGAGTACTGGTCGGTACTCGACAACCTGGAGGCCAAGTTCCGCTACACCCGCCTGTACGCCATGGCCGTTCCGGACCACGAGCCCGCGCCGCGGCCCGTGATGCCATCCGACTGGGTGCACGCGGGAGCGTTCGCCGCCGCTCCCGCCGCCGGTCCGGAGACCGGACTGACCCTCGTGTCCGGGACTGGGACTCAGGGCCTCGGCGCCTCGTAGTCCCGGCCGCGGATCAGCCGCACCGGGCAGTAGACGAGCACGTCCTCGTGCCGCTGGTTGCGCACGGTGATCCGGCTGGTCACCACGCCCCGGCCGGGCTTGCTCGACGGGCGGCAGCCGGTGGTCTCCACGACCGCGTAGAGCGTGTCGCCGACGTACACCGGGCCCAGCACGTCCAGCTCCATGTGCAGGAAGGCGAGGCCGGTGCCGTGCAGGACGTTCGTCTGGAGGACCAGTCCCTCGGCGAGACAGTACGTCAGACCCCCCGGGACCAGCCGGCCCGTGTATCCGCCCTCCGCCGCGTGCGTGGCGTCCCAGAACAGCGGCTCGGTGAAGCCGCCCCAGGTGACGAAGTTGACCAGGTCGGTCTCCGTGACGGTCCGGCGGGCGGTCCGGAAGACCTGCCCGACCGGCATCTCCTCGTACGTCAGCCCCCGGACGAGCGGCTGGACTTCGGTCGTCGTGTGCTGCGCGGTCATCGTGCGGTCCTCTCGGTTCCGTCCATGGGTTCCGTCCATGGGGTTCACAGGTCGAGCGGGTGCTTGCCCGCCACACCCTCGAAGTCCGGGGCGCGCTTCTCGCGGCGGGCGGCGAGGCCCTCGACGACCTCGTGTCCCGCGAAGCCGAGGAACTCCAGGCCGAGCGAGGCCTCGAAGATCGGCTGGGCGGTGCGGTACCAGTGGTTGAGGGACCGCTTGGTCCAGCTGATCGCGCTGGCGGGACCGGCGGCCAGCACGCTCGCCACCCGCAGCGCCTCCGCGTGCACGTCCTCGTCGGCGACGCACTTCGACACCAGCCCGATCCGCTCGGCCTCCTCGCCGGTGAGCGCCTCGCAGGTCAGCAGGTAGTACTTGGCCTTGGCCATACCGCACAGCAGGGGCCAGCAGATGGCCGCGTGATCACCCGCCGCGACCCCGAGACGCGTGTGCCCGTCGACGATCTTCGCCGTGCGGGCGGCGATCGAGATGTCCGCCAGCATGCCGATGACCAGGCCCGCACCGACCGCCGGCCCGTGGATCGCGGAGACCACCGGCTTCGAGCAGTTGATCACCCCGTACACCATGTCCCGGGCCTCGCGCATCACCCGGGCCCGCACCGTGTACTCCTCGGTCATGGCGTCGATGGAGTCGAAGGTCCCGCCCGCCGAGAACGCCCGGCCCGCCCCCTGGACCAGCACCGCCCGGGTCTGCTCGTCCCGGTCGATCACCGGCCAGACGTCGGCCAGTTCGCCGTGCATCCGGGGATCGACCGCGTTGAGGTTGGGGGCGTCGAGCAGGATGCGCAGCACGCCGGGCGCGGGCCGTTCGAAGGTGAGGCTCGTGAACGGGGCGTAGAGGTCGGTCACGTCGCGCTCCTGGTGTATTCAGTGTGGATACTATAATTATCTAACTGTATCGAGTGGCGAGCGGCAAGCGCCCGGCAGGCGCGTCACACCGAGGACGGGAAGCTCGGCATGGACCTCACCTTCAGCCAGGAACAGGACGAACTGCGCAAGGTCGTACGGTCGTTCCTGGCCAAGCACTCCGACGAGGCGGCGGTGCGCCGCCTGGCCGCCGACCCTCGGGGCCACGACCCCGTCGTGTGGCGGCGGATGGCCGGCGAACTGGGCCTGCAGGGGCTCGCCGTGCCGGAGCAGTACGGCGGCTCCGGCTTCGGCTACGCAGACCTCGGCATCGTCTTCGAGGAGGCGGGCCGCGCGCTGCTGTGCGGCCCGTACTTCGCCACCGTCGCCCTGGCCGCCGAGACCCTCCTGCGCTGCGACGACGAGCAGGCCCGCCGCGACCTCCTGCCGGGGATCGCCACCGGCGACACGGTGGCCACGCTGGCGCTCACCGAGGACGACGGCCGGTGGGACGCCCCGGGCATCCGGCTCACCGCCCGCGACACCGCCGACGGCTGGCGGCTCACCGGCACGAAGACCTACGTCCCCGACGGCCACCTTGCCGACCTGCTCCTGATAGCAGCCCGCACCCCCGCCGGCATCAGCCTCTTCGCGGTCGACGCCGAGGCACCCGGCCTCACCCGCACGCCGCTCCCCACCCTCGACCAGACCCGCAAACAGGCCCGGCTGGAGTGGACCGACACCCCCGCACGCCTGCTGGGCACGGAGGGCACGGCCTGGCCCGCCCTCGAACGCACCCTCGCCACCGCCTCCGTCCTGCTCGCCGCGGAACAGGTCGGGGGAGCCGCCGCCGCGCTGGACGCCGCCGTGGACTACGCGCGGATCCGCGTCCAGTACGGGCGTCCGATCGGCTCCTTCCAGGGGATCAAGCACAAGTGCGCCGACATGCTGGTGGAGATCGAGTCCGCCCGCTCGGCCGCCTACGCCGGACTGTGGGCACTGGACGCCGGGGACGACACGGAGACCGCCGTCGCTGCCGCCCTGGCGCAGGCCTTCTGCTCGGAGGCCTTCACCCGGGTCGCCGGCGACAACATCCAGGTCCACGGCGGGATCGGCTTCACCTGGGAGCACCCCGCGCACCTGTACCTCAAGCGGGCCAAGAGCTCCGAGGTGTTGCTCGGCACACCGTCGTACCACCGGGAGCTGCTGGCCATCCGGCTCGGCATCTGAGAAGTCCCGGGGATCAGGGAGAGGCAGACATGGAGCTGGACTTCGGACCCGCCGTACGCGACTTCCGCGACGAGCTGCGGGACTGGCTGGCGGAGCATCTCGTCGGGGAGTTCGCGGCACACCGGGGCGTCGGCGGACCCACCGACGGCGCGGCCTGGGAGGTCCGCCTGGCCTGGGACCGCGAGCTCTCGACGGGCGGCTGGCTGGGCGTGGGCTGGCCACGGGAGTACGGGGGCAGGGGACTCGGACTCCTGGAGGAGATCGTCTTCGAATACGAGTACGCCCGCGCGAACGCCCCCTACCGGGCCACCGGCAACGCCCTCGACCTGCTCGGTCCCATGCTGCTCAGGATGGGCGCCGAGGAGCAGAAGAGGCGCTTCCTGCCGCCGATCCTCGCCGTCGGGGAACTGTGGGGGCAGGGCTTCAGCGAGCCCGGCGCCGGCTCCGACCTGGCGTCGGTGCGCACCCGCGCCGAACGCGACGGCGACCAGTGGGTGGTGAGCGGACAGAAGGTGTGGACGTCCTTCGGCATCCACGCCGACTGGCTCTACGTCCTCGCCCGCACCGACCCGGACTCCGTCCGGCACAAGGGTCTGACCATGCTGCTCCTGCCCACCGACCAGCCGGGCGTGGAGATCCGGCCCATCCGCAATCTCGCCGGCCAGGACGAGTTCGCCGAGGTGTTCCTCTCCGACGCCCGGACCGGCGCCGACATGGCCGTCGGCGAGGTCGGCCAGGGCTGGCGCACCGCGATGGCCACGCTCGGCATCGAACGCGGCACCACGCTCCTGCCCCAGCAGCTCACCTTCGAACGGGAGGCCGAGGCACTGATCGACCTTGCCCGGGAGCGGGGCGCGCTCGGCGATCCGATGGTGCGCCGCCGCATCGTCGACGCCTGGATCTCCGTACGCATCATGCGCACCACCAACCTGCGCACCCTCGCCGAACTGACCGCGGGCCGCACCCCGGGCGCCCAGGCCACCACGGCCAAGCTGTACGCCTCCACCCGGCATCAGCAACTGGGCCACCTGGCACAAGAGGTGGCAGGTCCCGCCGGGCAGATCGTCGGCGCGGACTACGGCCTGGACACCCGGCAGCGCTCCTTCCTGCTGTCCCTGGCGGAGACGATCTACGGCGGCTCCAGCGAGATCCAGCGCAACATCATCGGCGAGCAGCTCCTCGGCCTGCCCAAGGAGCCCCGGCCGTGACACCCCTGGAGGAACGCCTCGACCGCGTCGAATCGCACCTGGCCATCCAGCAGCTGCCCGTCCGCTACGCGCTCGCCGTGGACGCCCGCGACCTCGATTCCTGGGCGGGCTGCTTCCGGCCCGACGTGGACATGGGCCGCCGCGGTCGGGGCCGGGCGGCACTGCTGGCGTACATCGAGCCCCTGGTCCGGGGCTTCCACCGGTCGGTCCACCAGATCTGCGGCCACCGGATCGAGTTCACCGGCCGCGACACGGCCATCGGATCCGTGTACTGCCGTGCCGAGCACGAGGTGGGGGAGCGGTGGATCGTGATGGCGATCCGCTACCTCGACGACTACGCGCGCGTGGACGGCGAGTGGTACTTCTCCCGGCGCCGCGAACAGCACTGGTACGCGGCGGACGTGACCGAACGCCCTCAACGGGTGGACTTCGAAGGCTGGCAGGGCGCCGGAGAACCCGCGCTGCCGGACGCCTTCCCCACCTGGGGACCCTTCTGGAAGGAGACGTGATGCGTCGGTTGGCGGCGAAAACGGCACTGGTCACCGGCGGCGGGCAGGGCGTGGGCCGCGGAATCGCCCTCGCGCTGGCGGCGGAGGGAGCGGCGGTGGTGATCACGGGCCGCACCGAGGACAGGCTGAAGGAGACCGCGCAGGTGATCGCCGAGCGCGGCGCACGGGTGCACACCGTCGTCGGGGACGTGGGCGAGCGGGCCGACGTCGACCGCATGGTCACCGAGACGGTACGTGAGTTCGGCGGCCTGGACGTACTCGTCAACAACGCGCAGAGCTCCGTCCAGCGCCGCCTGGAGCAGACGTCGTACGACGACCTTGAACTCACCTATCGCAGCGGTCCGTTGGCCGCTTTCCACGCGATGCAGTCGGCCCTGCCCCACCTGAAGGCCGGCCGGGGCAGCGTCGTCAACCTCGGCTCGTCGGCCGCGGTGCTGGGCGAAGCGGGCTTCGCGGCCTACGCGATGGCCAAGGAGGCCATCCGGGGACTCACGCGCGTCGCCGCGCGGGAGTGGGGCGCCTACGGGATCCGGGTGAACGTAGTCTGCCCGGCCGCGCTGAGCCCGGCGGCGGAGGCGTACTTCGCCGCCCGTCCGGAGCGGGCCGACAGCGTGCTCGCCGACATCCCGCTGGGCCGGATGGGCGATCCGGAGACGGACATCGGGCGGGCGGTCGCCGCGCTGGTCAGCGACGACATGGCCTATCTGACGGGGGCGACGCTGATGCTGGAGGGCGGCCGGACTCTGATCGGCTAGCCGGTCACTGATCGCTCCCTGACCGGTCAGCAGGGGCGGCGGGGCGTCACACGACGCCCCGCGCCCGAAGTTCCTCGACCTGGGCTGCCGTCAACCCTGCGAGCCCGGTGAGGACTTCGGCGGTGTGCTCGCCCAGCGCGGGGGGCCGGGTGTAGCCCTCGACCGGCGTCGCCGTGAAGCGGATCGGGTTGGCGAGCAACGGCAGCCGCCCCGAGACCGGGTCCTCGACCTCGACCAGCATCCCCCGGTGCCGTATCTGCGGGTCGGCGAAGACCTCCGGCATCTCGTTGAACGGGCCTGCCGGGACGTCGTGTTCGTCGAGAACCGTCAGCCACTCGTCCCGGGTCCGGGTGCGCAGGATCGCCTCCAGCACCGGCAGGATGTCCGCGCGGTGCGCGATCCGCGCGGAGGTGGTGGCGAACCGGGGGTCCCGGAGGAGGTCGGTTCGGTCGGCGGCCGTGCAGAAGGCGGCGAACTGTCTGTCGTTGCCCGCGACGAGGAACAGCGGCTTGTCCTTGCACTGGAACGCCTGGGACGGGATCCCGCCGTATCCCCCGTTGCCCCGCCGCTCCGGCACCTCGCCGGAGACCAGGTAGTTCATCGCGAAGTGCGACAGCGAGGCCAGCCCGCAGTCCAGCAGGGACAGGTCGACGAACTGGCCCTCGCCGGTGGCGTCCCGGTGCCGCAGAGCCGCCAGCACGGCCGTCGCCGCGTACAGGCCGGTGAGGATGTCGACCATGCTGACCCCGACCTTCATCGGCTCCTCGGGGTGACCGGAGACGCTCATCATCCCGGACATGGCCTGGAAGATGCCGTCGTAGCCGGGCCGTCGGGCGTACGGCCCGGTCTGGCCGAAGCCCGTCACCGAGAGGTAGACGAGCCGCGGGTTGAGCTCTCGCAGGCTCTCGTGGTCCAGGCCGTACTTCGCCAGTGTCCCGGTGCGGAAGTTCTCGACCAGTACGTCCGACCGGGCGGCGAGGGCGCGGATCACCTCCTGCCCCTCGGCGGTGGCGTGGTCGACGGTCACCGATCGCTTGTTGCGGTTGCAGGAGAGGTAGAAGGCGGCGGTGTCCGTCCCTCGCGCGAAGGGCGGCCCGTAGGTACGGGAGTCGTCGCCCGTGCCGGGGCGTTCGACCTTGATCACGTCGGCGCCCAGGTCGGCGAGCATCTGGGTGGCCAGCGGTGCGGCGAGGATGCGGGACAGATCGAGGACGCGGATCCCGGCCAGGGCGGTCGACGGCATCGAGGTCTCCCTCTGTTCAGAGCAACCAATGAGTTATATAAATAATACATCTAGCATCGGGATCACACCCCGCTTGATTGCTCAACTATCCAATTCATGTAACTATATGGCTCGGTCGAGGGACCGAAATCGGAGGGCATGCGGATGACCGTCGCGGCGAGGACCCTCACCGACCAGGAGCAGCGTGAACGACGGGTCTGGTTCCGGGCCCGCTGGGAGCGCGGGGTCGCCTTCAACCGCCACTGCCGCATCCGCGTGACCCGCTGGGACCCGGACGCCGTGGAGATCGTGCTGCCCTACGCCCCGTCCCTCTCCGCCCACGAGGACGTCTTCCACGGCGGGGTGGTCTCGGCGCTCATCGACACCGCCGGCGCCGGAGCCGTGATCGCCGGGCACGACTTCGCCAAGGGCAGCCGGCTCAGCACCGTGTCGATGTCGGTGCAGTACCTGGCGCCCGCCCGCGGCCGCGAGGCCGTCGCCTACGCGCGCTGCGTCCGGCGGGGCCACCGGCTGCACTTCGCCGACGTCGACGTGATGACCGACGGGGTCGTGTGTGCCCGGGGGCAGGTCGTCGTGACCATCTCCGGGGAACGGCCCGGCGTCGGCGACCCCATCGACGCCATCGGCTCCATCGATGGCACCGATGCCATCGAGCCCCTCGGCTCCATCGACCCCGCCGACCCCATCGAACCCCTGACGGAGGAGTGACCGCGATGCCCGAGGAGCCCGCCCAGGACGACCTGGTGCTGTACGAGGTCGACGAGGACGGCGTCGCCACCGTCACCCTCAACCGGCCCGAGCGCAAGAACGCCTGGAGCATCCCCATGGAGCGCCGCTTCTTCGCGCTCCTCGACGAGGCCGCGCAGGACCCGGCCGTCCGCGTCGTGATCGTCACGGGCGCGGGCAGGGCCTTCTGTCCGGGCATGGACGTCCAGCGCCTGGAACAGAACGCTCAACCCGGCCAGTCCCTCAACCTCCAGGCCCGCGTCCCCATGTACAGCAGGCGCAACCTGCCGAAGCCGGTGATCGCCGCCGTCAACGGCGCCTGCGCGGGCATCGGCCTGGTCCAGGCACTGATCTGCGACATCCGCTTCGCCGCCCGCGGCGCCCGCTTCACCACCGCCTTCACCCGGCGCGGCCTGGCCGGCGAGTACAACCTGCCGTACGTGCTGCCGCGCGTCATCGGCCTGGAGAACGCACTCGACCTGCTGCTGTCGGGACGCGTCTTCGACGCCGACGAGGCCAGGGAGCTGGGCCTGGTCAGCCGCGTCGTCGAACCCGAGGACCTGCTGGACGCCGCCCGCGCCTACGCCCGGGACATCGCCCGCAACTGCTCCCCACGCGCCATGGCCGTCATACGCCACCAGGTGTACGGCGACCTGGACCGCCCCTTCACCGACGCCCTGGCCCGCTCCTACTCCGCCATGGAGTTCTTCGCGGGCTCACCGGACTTCCGCGAGGGCGTGGCGAGCTTCGTGGAGAAGCGGGAGCCGAGGTTCGAGGGTCTGCCGGCGGACTTCGACCCGGACGAGGCCACGCGCGACGCGTTCCTGCCGTACTGACCCGCAGGTCCGGCGCCGACCTGCCGTACGGACCTGCTGTACCGACCTGCTGTTTCGAGCGAGGAGCACGACGATGACAGGGCAGCCGTTTCCCGTCGAGGCCGGGCACATCATGATGTTCGCCCGCGCCATCGGCGACGAGCACCCCGCGTACCAGGGCGATTCGGCCGTCGCCCCGCCCACCTTCACCATGGCGAGCGCCCACTACGACCCCGACTACCACCTGCGGCCCAAGCCGGGCCAGGAGTGGTTCGGGTCCGGCGGTGACGCCGGGGTGATGGCCGAGGGCGGCGGCGGGCTGCACGCCGAGCAGCACTTCGAGTACCACCGCCCGGTGCGCGCCGGCGAGACGCTCTACGCCCACACCGCCCCCGGACGCAGCTGGGAGAAGCAGGGCCGCAACGGCCGCCTGCTGTTCAGCGAGCGCATCACCGAGTACCTGGACGCGGACGGCGAGTCCGTCGTCAGCGCCGTGACCGTGGCCGTCGTGCCCGAGGGCCCCGCGACCCCGAAGGACGCCCGATGAGCCTGAGCACCGCGGACATCAAGGTCGGCGAGACCCGTGAGCGTGTCCTCGTCGGCGACCTGAAGCGCACCCGGATCGTGCAGTACGCGGGCGCCTCCGGCGACTTCAACCCGCTGCACACCGACGAACGGTTCGCCGTCGAAGCCGCGGGATACCCCGGCGTCTTCGCCCACGGCATGCTCACGATGGGCATGACCGGCCGGATCCTGACCGACTGGGTCGGCCCCGAGTCGCTGCTGCGCTACGGTGTGCGCTTCAAGGCCCAGGTCTGGCCCGGCGACACCCTCACCGCCACGGCCACCGTCGAGTCGATCGACGACACGCCCGACGCCCCGGCCGCCCACTTCACGCTGCGCACCGTCAACCAGCACGGCGTCGAGGTGGTCACCGGAACCGCGGTGGCCCGCCTGGAGCCCTGAGCCGATGGCCGGCAGGCAGCGGACCGGACAGGCGGCCACCTGGACCGACATGGTGAGCGGCGCCTACGACCACCCCCGCCCCGCCGTCCGCTTCGGAGACCAGACCTGGACCGGCAGAGAACTCCTCGACCGGGCGGCCGGTGCGGCCGACTGGCTCGAGACGATCGGTCCGGAGCCGGGCATCCCGATCCCGGCCCTGGTCGCCACCTCCGCCGACGCCCTCGCGCTGGTGGTCGGCGGCGCCGGATCCGGCCACCCGCTCGCCCCGCTGGGCGTCCGCATGACCGCGCACGAGATCGCCGCGGTGGTCAAGGAGATGCCGGCCCAGGTCGTGCTGGCGCAGCCCGAGTTCGCCGGCCTCGCCGGACAGGTCGCCCGGCTCGCCGGCCGACGGGTCGCCGTAGTGCCGCCCGAACTGCCCTTCGGGTCAAGGGCGTTGACGGCGCTCCCTGACGAACTCGCCGCCGTGCTGCACACCTCCGGGACGACCGGCCTGCCCAAACCCGTCCCCATGACCCAGCGACGCCTCGCCGCACGGGCCCGCGTCAACGGGCACCTCTGCGGGCTCGGCCCCGACAGCTTCTACGGCGGCAGTGCCCCCTTCCACCACATCGCGGGTCTCGGCAACATCGCCGTCGCCCTGGCCGCCGGCGCGCTGATCACCGGCCTGCCCCGCTTCACCGTCGAGGGCTGGAAGCTGCTGCGCGATCTCGGCACCACGCACACCAGCATGGTTCCGGCCATGCTGGAGACCCTGCTGGCCGCGGGTGAGGCACGGCACGAGACCCTGCGGACCCTCCAGTACGGGGGCGCGCCCGTCCGACCCGGCACCCTGCGCCGGACGTACGAGGCGATGCCCGGCGTCCGCATGCTCAACATGTTCGGCCAGACCGAGGGCTCGCCGATCAGCGTGCTCACCCCCGAGGACCACCGCGAGGCGGTCGCGGGGCGCACCGAGCTGCTGCGCTCGGTGGGACGCCCCGCCCCCGGGGTCGAGGTCAGGGTCGAGGGCGCGGGGCCGGACGGCGTCGGGGAGATCCACGCCCGCGCCGACCATTTCTTCCGGATCGACGCCGAGGGCTGGCTGCACAGCGGCGACCTGGGCCGCATCGCGGAGGACGGTTACCTCTACCTCCTCGGCCGACGCACGGACATGATCATCCGCGGTGGTGAGAACGTCCATCCGCTGGAGGTCGAGACGGTCCTGGCCGCGCATCCCGGCGTGGCGGACGCGGCGGTGACCGGCGTGCCCGACGAGCGGCTCGGACAGACGGTCGTCGCCTTCGTCGTACCGGCCGACCCCGGCGCCCCGCCACCGCCGGCGGCCCTCAGGAGTCACACCCGCGCCAGGCTGTCCGGGTTCAAGGTCCCCGTCCGCTGGTGGTTCGTGGCCGACCTGCCGCGCAACGCCAACGGCAAGGTCGTACGGCGTCGCCTGCGGGAGCCGCACGAATCGCATGAGCCATGCGAGCCATACGAGCTGAACAGACCGAGTGAGCCGAACGAGCCGAACGAAGGAGGATCAAGTGCCTGAACCCGTCGACCCGGAGCGACTCGACACCCTTCTCCACCGCATCCGCCGTGAGGTCGAGCACGGACCGTTGCCGTCCGCGCAGGTGGCCGTCGCCCGCGACGGCCGGCTGGTGGCCTTCGAGACCTACGGCGACGCGCACGCCGGCACCCGGTACGTCCTCCAGTCGGTCGGACGGTCGATCGTGGCCGGCGTGGTGTGGAAGCTGATCGGGGAGGGACTCCTCGACGTGGGCGAGCGAGTGGCCGCGATCATCCCGGAGTTCGCGCCGAACGGGAAGGAGGTGGTGACGGTCGAGCAGGTGCTCACGCACACCGCCGGATTCCCCTTCGCCCCCCTCGGCCATCCCAAGACGCTCGACCGTGAGCAGCGGCTCGCCGCCTTCGGGCGCTGGCGGCTGGACTACCCGCCGGGCAGCCGCTTCCAGTTCCACCTCACGTCGGCCGCCTGGCTCATCGCCGAGATCGTCGAGCGGCGTACAGGCCTCGCCTTCGCGGACTACCTGCGCGAGCGGGTCGTACGGCCGCTCGGCCTGGCGTCGATCGAGCTCGGGGTGCCGGTGGACCGGCAGCAGGGCAGCGTCGCCCCGATGCTCGCCACCGACCGCACCGGCGACGACCAGGAGCCCGACCCGTGGGGACCGTGGTACCTGTCCGACCCGGAGGTCCTGGCGGCCGGTGAACCCAGCCACGCCCTGGTCGCCACCGCCGCCGATGTCGCCCTGTACTTCCAGGCGCTGGTGCACTCGGGCCTGTGGAAGCCGGAGGCGGTGGCGGAGGGGACCAGGGTCCGGCTGACGGACCATCCGTACGGGGAGCGGATCTACGGGGGCGGCGGCGGTCGCCGCACCAGCATGGGGCTGTTCGTGACCGTGGCGGGCCCCGACGCGGGGAGCAACCTGCCGGCGACCGGCTCGCAGGCGCTGTTCGGCAGCGCCGGCGCCGCGTACCAACTGGGCTTCATGGACCCGGTGTCCGGCCTGTCCTTCGCCTGCCTGAGCAACGGTTACCCGCTCGCCGGCTACGACCACTCGCCGCGCGGCACCGCCCTGCTCGCCGACGTCGCGAACCTGGCGGCGGGCCTGGCCTGACCGACCGGGCCCGCCGCCAGGCGGGTTCCTCGCCCGGCTCAGCGCGTGATCAGCTGCTGGGCGTTGTGGAACATGATGTCGTCCTGCGCGGGCTCGTCGAGCTCCGCGATGAGCTTGCGGAAGTCCGCCGGCTCGGCCAGGCCCTCCGCGTGCGGGAAGTCGGAGCCCATGACGATGGACTCGTGGTGGCCGAGCCGCCTGACGACGTCCACGATGTCGTCCTCGGGGTAGGGCACCACGCGGATGTGCTTGCGGAAGACCTGGCTGGGCCGCTCGTCCAACTGCCCGCCGATCCACGGGCCGTTGCGGCCCATGCCCCGGCTCTTGTCCATGTGGCGCACGAAGTGCGGCACCCACTCGGAGCCGAACTCGGAGACCAGGACGTTGATGTCGGGGAAACGCCCGAAGAGGTTGTCGAAGATCAGCGCGGACAGCGTCTCCTCGATGGGACGCTGGCCGTAGGTGTTCTGCCACTGCCAGGCCGACATCCGGAAGTGGATCGGGTGCGGGTCGAAGCCCCAGGAGGGGGCCACCTGCGAGTTGTAGTAGAACTCGCTGATGTGGTAGCAGACACTGGCCTTGGCCTCGTTGACCAGCTTCCAGAACGGGTCGAAGTACGGGTCGCCCGGCGAGCGGCCGTACACCGGTCCGGTGGGCAGCAGGAGGAAGCGGGCGCCCTGTTCCAGGACGTACTCCAACTCCTTGACCGCGCTGGGCAGATCACGCAGCGACAGCAGGGCGGGGGCGTAGATGCGGCTCTGGTGGTCGAAGCCCCACACCTCGTTCATGTACCGGTTGAACGAGTGGTAGTTGGCGTAGAGGGGCTCGACGCCCTTCACGTACTCCTCGGCGACCAGGGCCCAGCCGCCCGGGTACATGATGCTCTGGTCCAGGCCCTGCTCGTCCATGACCCGCAGCCGGGCCTCGCGGTTCTGGTACGACTCGTGCATCGGCTCGAACTGGTACGTCTCCTCCGGATTGCCCGAGGCCATCGCCTTGAGCATCTCCTTGAGCGAACCGGGACGGTAGACCTGCCCGAACTCGGGCTCCAGGCACACGACGATCCGGTCACCGGCGAGGATCACCTCACGCCCGTCCGGCAGTGTCACCGGTGCGACCGCCGCGCCGAGGAACTCCTTCGGGAGGTAGCGGGTGAAGGAGTCCCGTTCCTCGTACATGTGCTGGTCGCAGTCGAAGATTCGCTTGCGCTGTTCGGCCATGGCCGTCGCCTCCGGACCCCAGGAGCTATTCAGTACGCCTTCTATAATTATCTAACTGTTTCTCGGAGGCAAGGGGTCCGTGCGGAGTGGCCCCGCCGGATGTGTGTACGTCGAGGGGCCGGGCTGGGACTGCTGCGGTGGGTCAGTCGATGAGTTCGAGCACCGTCTTGGGGCCGGCGGAGTTCACCACGTCGTCGGCGCTGGAGATGTGCCGCTGCCAGAGCTTCTCGGCCTCGTCGGCCTTGCCGGACTCGATCAGGCCGACCAGCCGGACGTGCGCCCGGTGCCCCTTGAGGGCCTGCGCCTTCTGGGTCTCGGCGTCCGTGGCGGCCGCGGTGTACGAGGCGTTGGCGCGGTCGATGATGTTGCGCACCATGCCGCACAGCAGGATCAGGGTCTGGTTGCCGGTGAGCTCGACCAGCAGGGCGTGGAAGGTGTCCTGCGCCTCGACCAGGGCCAGGGGGTCCTCCAGGACGGCCTTCTCGGCGGCCACCGCCTCGCGCAGCCGCTTGATGTCGGCCGCGGTGTGCTTGGTCGCGAGCTGGCGGGCGCAGGGCGGCTCGATGAGGGCCGCCGCGCGGTAGAGGTCGCCCAGGGTGGCGCCCCGGTACTCGAGGATCAGGCCGGCGAAGCGGGCGGCGACGTCCGCGTCGGGCGCGCTCACCCGGGCACCGCCGTGCGCGCCGCGGCGCACCGTGATCAGGGACTCCGACTCCAGGACGCGGAAGGCCTCGCGCAGGGTCGGCCGGGAGATGCCGAACTGTTCCATCAGTCCCGACTCCGGCGGCAGCGCGTCGCCCGGCTTCAGCTCGCCCCGGACGATCTGGCGGCGCAGGTGGGCGGCGACCAGTTCGGCGGTCTTCGGTACCCGCACCTGGCGGCCGACGCGGCCGCGGGAAGGGGCGGGCACGATCGCCGTTTCGCTTGCGCGGGCTGCCTCGGCCACGGTGGGCTCCTCATATAGCAAAATGAATCGTCTTAGTGCATCGAGGGTACCAGGTCAAGAGGCGGTTGATCTTCTCTCGTCGGGATCCGGTCTGGCGTCCTGGCTGCGGTGGGTATATAGATGATTCATCTATCTATAAATCAGCCGACCGGCCCGCGGGAGTGACCTCGATGACCGAGAATTCGACCCCGGTGATCCTCACCGAGCTCACCGACGACGGTGTCATGCTCCTCACCCTGAACCGGCCGGAACGGCACAACGCCTGGACGCTGGAGATGGAGCTGCTCTACAACGAGCTGTTCGACCGGGCGGAGGCGGACCCACGGGTGCGGGCGATGGTGCTCACCGGCGCCGGGCGCAGCTTCTGCCCCGGGATGGACATGAGCGTCCTGGACGGGGCCTCGTCCGGCGCCCGGCCGTGGCCCACCGGCCAACTGCCCCCGCGCACCCGCCCCATGTCCTTTCCGAAGCCCGTCGTGGCGGCCGTCAACGGCGCCTGCGCGGGCATCGGGTTCAACCAGGCCCTGATGTGCGACGTCCGGTTCGCCGTGCCGCACGCCAGGTTCGCCGCCGCCTTCAGCGCGCGCGGGCTGGTGGCCGAGGACGGCGTGTCCTGGATCCTGCCCCGGCTGGTCGGCTACGGCAACGCCGCCGACCTGCTGTTGTCCTCGCGCCGCCTCACCGGGACGGAGGCCCTCTCGATGGGCCTCGTCAACCGCCTCGCCGAGCCGGACGACCTCCTCCCGCAGGCCCTCGCCTACGCGGGCGAACTGGCCCGCTCGGCCAGCCCGTACGCGATGTCCCTGATCAAGCGGCAGCTCGCCGACGACCAGGCGAGAACCTTCACCGAGAGCCGCGACCACGCCGCCGGCCTGCTGGCCACGGCGAAACGCGCCCCGGACTACCGCGAGGGCGTGCTCAGCTTCATCGAGCGCCGCCCGCCGGTCTTCCCGGCGCTGGGAGAGGGCGTTTCGGTGCCGGAGGGGGATCTGCCGGAGCTGGAGGAGACCTCGTCATGACACACGCCGAACTCCCGCTGCACCGTCGCACGATCACCGTGACCGCCTACCAGGAGGACGGCGGCGAGATCTCGGTCGAGGCGGAACTGCGTGACGAACGCCCCTGGGAGCAGCCGCCGGGCGGGGTCGTCCACCGCATGGTGCTGGCCGTGCGGGTGCGCCTCGCGGACATGGTGATCGTGGCGGCCGAGGCGGGCATGAAGGACTTTCCGCACGCAGAGTGCCCGCTGATCACGCCGGCCTTCGACCAGCTGGTGGGGCTCGGCGTCGCCGCCGGCTACAACCGGGCCGTCCAGGACCGGTTCCGGGGAGTGTCCGGGTGCACCCACCTGTACGAACTGTCCCGCGCGCTCGGCCCGGCCGTCGTCCAGTCGGCCATCTCGGCCCGCAACCGCGCGGCCGGCCCGGCGTCCCACGACCCGCGCGCCACCGCCCGGGTGCTGAACAGCTGCCACATCTGGGCGCCGGACGGCGTCGGCCTGCGCAAGCTCGACGCGGGCTGGGTCCCGGGCCCCGGCCCGCGCCCGGTCCCGGAACTCGGCCACTTCCAGGGGGCTACGGACGCGTGAGCCGGGGCTCGCGCGGCAGACCCAGCACCTTCTCCGCGAGGATGTTCCGCTGCACCTGGGACGTCCCCGCGTAGATCGTGCCGGAGCGGGCGATCAGGTACGTCGTCGACCAGGACCCCGAGGTGTTGGCGGCACCGGGGTCGTCCGTGCGGTAGGTGCGCAGCGGCGGTCGGCCGAGGGGTACCTGGCCGTGCAGGCCCATGATGTCCATCGCCAGGTCGGTGACCTCGGTGTGGTACTCGCTCCAGTACAGCTTGGCGATCGACGACTCGGGACCGGGCTCGGCGCCCTTGAGCCAGCCGGTGAGAATCCGGTAGCCGAGGCAGCGCATGATCTCCACCTTGGACCAGCACCAGGCGATCCGCTGCCGGACAACCGGATCCCGGTCCTTGCCGTACAGCCGCGCGAGCTCCACGAGGCGCTCCACCTCGGCCCGGAACAGGATCGGGTTGGTCGCCGCCTCCTCCCCGCGTTCCACGCCCAGCAGGCTCTGGGCGACCGCCCAGCCGTTGTCCACGCCGCCGACGACCAGATCGCCGCGGGTGCGGGCGCCGTCGAAGAAGACCTCGTTGAAGTGCAGCTGCCCGCTCATCATGCGGAACGGCCTCACCTCGACCCCGGGTTGGCCGAGCGGCACGAGGAGGAAGGAGATGCCGCGGTGCCTGGGGGCGTCCGGGTTCGTGCGGGCCAGGACGAAGATCCAGTCGCTGTGGTGGGCGCCGGAGGTCCACACCTTCTGGCCGTCGATCGCCCACTCCCCGCCGTCCCGCACCGCCCGGGTCTTCAGCGAGGCCAGGTCGGATCCCGCGTCCGGCTCCGAGTACCCCTGGCACCAGGTGTCCTCGCCGCTGAGGATGCGGGGGAGGAACCGGCTCTTCTGCTCCTCGGTGCCCCAGCGCAGCAGCGTGTTCGCCAGCATCTTCACGCCGAAGGTGTCCTGCGGCAGCCCGAACGGCACACCGGCCAGGGCGAGTTCCTCCATCAGCACGACCTGGTGGAGCTTGGACAGGCCCCGGCCGCCGTACCGCTCGGGCCAGGTGAGGGAGAGGTAGCCGCGCTCGACGAGCCGGCGGCGCCAGTCCCGTGCGAAGGCCCAGGCGGCCTCCTCGTCCAGGGCGCCGATGCCCTTCCAGCCCGGCGGCAGCGTCCCGGTGAGGAACGCCCTGACCTCGGCGCGAAACGTCTCGGTCTCGGGGGGATAGCTGATGTCCACCTGTGTTCCGCTCCTCGTCCGGTCCTGCCCGCACAGCTGATCGCTGTATTGATTGTTTCAGCATAATAGGTTATCTATTTAAGAGGAATGGTGTCGAGTGGTCGGAGGCGGGCGGACATGGGACTGCTGGACGGCCGGAACGCCGTGATCACCGGCGGCGCACAGGGCATCGGTTTCGAGATCGCCGGCGTCCTCGGTGCCGAAGGGGCGCGCGTCGTCCTCGGCGACATCGACGGGGCCGCCGCGGCCGAGGCCGCCGGCCGCCTCGCGAAGAACGGCGTGGCCGCCACCTCGGTGCGCTGCGACGTCACCGACGAGGACGAGGTCGCCGCCCTCGTGGCCCACTGCGCCGACACCTTCGGCCCGGTCGGCGTCATGGTCAACAACGCCGGGATCACCCGGGACGCCACCCTGCGCAAGATGTCCCTCACCGACTTCCGCGCCGTCGTCGACGTCCACCTCACCGGCGCATGGAACGGCACCCGGTACGCCGCCGAGGCGATGCGCGCGCACGGCCGGGGCGGCAGCATCGTCAACATCTCCTCCATCGCCGGCAAGGTCGGCAACTTCGGGCAGACCAACTACAGCGCCGCCAAGGCCGGACTGGTCGGCCTCACCAAGGCCTCCGCCAAGGAACTCGCGAAGGCGAGCATCCGGGTCAACGCCGTCCAGCCCGGCCTGATCCGCACCGCCATGACCGAGGCGATGCCCCCGGCCGCCTGGGACGCCAAGCTCGCCGAGATCCCGCTCGGCCGCGCGGGCGAACCCGCGGAGGTCGCCCAGGCCGTCCTCTTCCTCGCCTCCGACCTGGCGAGCTACGTCACCGGAGCCGTGGTCGAGGTGACCGGCGGCCGGTACATGTGAGCGGCCGTCCCCCCGTACCCGCTGATGAAAGGCATGACGGATGCGTGACGCGGTGATCTGCGAACCGGTACGAACCCCGGTCGGGGGCTACGGGGGAGTCTTCCGCGAGGTGACCGCGACCCACCTCGCGGCCACCGTCGTACGGGCCGTCCTGGAGCGCACCGGGATCCCGCCCACGGCAGTCGACGACGTGCTCCTCGGCCAGTGCTACCCCAACGGCGAGGCCCCCGCCATCGGCCGCGTCGCCGCCCTGGACGCCGGGCTCCCGGTCGAGGTACCGGGTTTGCAGATCGACCGCCGCTGCGGCTCCGGACTCCAGGCGGTCATTACCGCGGCGATGCAGGTGCAGACCGGCGCGAGCGACCTCGTCCTGGCCGGCGGCACCGAGTCGATGAGCCAGGCCGAGTTCTACACCACCGACGTGCGCTGGGGGGTCCGCGGCGCGGGCACCACGCTGCACGACCGGCTGGCCCGTGGCCGGGTCACGTCCGGCGGCGTCAACCACCCCGTGCCCGGCGGCATGCTGGAGACGGCGGAGAACCTGCGCCGCGCGTACGCCATCTCCCGCGAGGAACAGGACGAACTCGCCCTGCGCTCGCACGAGAAGGCCGTCGCCGCCCAGCGCGAGGGCCGGTTCGCCGACGAGATCGTGCCCGTCACCGTACGGACCAGGAAGGGCGAGAGCGTCGTCGACACCGACGAACACCCGCGCCCCGACTCCTCGTTGGAGAAGCTCGCCCGGCTGCGTCCGGTGCTCGGACGGCAGGATTCCGAGGCCACCGTCACGGCGGGCAACGCCAGCGGACAGAACGACGGTGCCGCCCTCTGCGTCGTGACCCACCCGGACCGCGCCGCCGAACTCGGGCTGCGCCCGCTGGCCCGCCTGGTCTCCTGGGCCGTCGTCGGCGTGCCGCCCCGGACGATGGGCATCGGGCCCGTGCCCGCCACGGCCAGGGCCCTGGACCGCGCGGGCCTGAAACTCGCCGACATCGACCTGATCGAACTCAACGAGGCCTTCGCCGCCCAGGTGCTGGCCTGCACCCGTGAATGGGCCCTGACCGAGGCCGACTTCGAGCGGTTCAACGTCAACGGCTCCGGCATCTCGCTCGGCCACCCGGTCGGAGCCACCGGCGGCCGCATCCTCGCCACCCTGCTGCGCGAACTGGACCGCCGTCAGGCCCGCTACGGCCTGGAGACCATGTGCCTCGGCGGCGGCCAGGGCCTCGCCGCGGTCTTCGAACACACAGCCCACGGAGGACGTTGACATGGCCGGACTGATCGCCTACGGCGCGCATGTGCCGTACCACCGCCTGGCCCGGACGGATGTCGCCGCCGCCCTCGGTACACCCGCCGCCAGGGGCACGCGCACCGTCGCGGGCTATGACGAGGACACCACGTCCATGGCCGTGGAGGCTGCCCGCACGGCCCTGGCCTGCGGCGATCTACGCCCCCGCATCAGCCAGCTCTTCCTGGCCACCGCCGCGCCGGCGTACCTCGACAAGTCGAACGCCACCGCCGTGCACGCGGCCCTCGGCCTGGACCCGCACGTCCTCGCCGCCGACATGGCCGGCTCCGTGCGCTCCGGGCTCGGCGCGCTGGTCACCGCCGCCCGCTCCCCGGTCCCCACCCTCGCCGTCCTCTCCGACCTGCGCACCGGCCTGCCCGGCGGCACGGACGAGAGCGCGGGCGGCGACGGGGCCGCGGCGTTCGTCTTCGGCGGGCACCGCAACGGCACCCCCGTGCTCGCCGAACTGCTCGCCCACGACACCGTCAGCGACGAGATCCTCGACCGCTGGCGGCTGCCCGGCGCCCCCGCCTCCCGGGTCTGGGAGGAGCGGTTCGCCGAGGAGATCTACGTGTCCCTCGCCGACAAGGCGCTGACCGCGGCCCTCGACCACGCCGGTCTGGACCGGGACGCGATCGACCACCTCGTCGTCAGCGGCCTGCACGCGCGCGCGTGCGCGACCGTCCGGCGCACGGCGGGTGTGCGGCCCGAGGCGGTCACCGCCGACCTCGCCGGCACGATCGGCAACGCCGGCACCGCCCAGCCCGGCCTCCTCCTCGCCGACGTCCTCGACCGGGCACGCCCCGGGGAGCTGATCGCCCTCGTCGTGCTCGGCGACGGTGCCGGCGTCCTCCTGCTGCGCACCACCGAGGCCCTTCCCGCGCACCGCAGTCCCCGCCCGGTCGCCGCCCAGATCGCCGCGGGCAGCCCACCGATTCCCTACGCCGCCTACCTCTCCTGGCGCGGTCTGCTCGACCGCGAGCCGCCCCGCAGGCCGGACCCGGAACCGCCCTACGCCCCGCCCGCGCACCGCCGCACCGGCTGGAAGTACGGCTTCGTCGCCGCCCGCTGCGAGAAGTGCGGCACCCGGCACCTGCCGCCCGACCGGGTGTGCCGCTCGTGCCACGCCGTCGACGCCATGACCGACGAGCCGATGGACGCCGTACGCGGCACGGTGGCGACGTTCACCGTGGACCGGCTGGCGTACACACCGAGCCCGCCGATGCTCGTCGTGGTCGTCGACTACGACGGCGGCGGCCGGTTCCGCTGCCAGCTGACCGACGCGACCGAGGCCGACGCCGTCATCGGCGCCCGGGTCGAGATGACCTTCCGGCGCACGGTCACCGCGTCCGGCATCCACAACTACTTCTGGAAGGCCCGGCCGGTGCGCACGGGCGAGACCGAGGAGACACAGGGATGAGCTCGCACGGAATCCGGGACCGGGTCGCGATCGTCGGCATGGGCTGCACGCCCTTCGGCGAGCACTGGACCCGCTCGGCGGACGATCTGCTGGTGGACGCCGTCGGCGAGGCGGTGACCTCGGCCGGCATCACGCTCGACGACATCGACGCGTTCTGGTTCGGCACCCAGGCCTCCGGCGTCTCCGGACTGACCCTGAGCCGCACGCTCCGCCTGCCCAACAAGCCGGTCACCCGCGTCGAGAACATGTGCGCGACCGGCTCCGAGGCCCTGCGCAACGCCTGTTACGCCGTCGCCTCGGGCGCCTACGACGTGGCGATGGCGGTCGGCGTGGAGAAGCTCAAGGACTCCGGCATGTCCGGGCTGTCCGGCACCGCCGTCCCCGGCGCGGGCGACGACAGCCGCGGCGAGATCACCGCTCCCGCCAACTTCTCCCTCCTCGCCCCCGCCTACGCCGCCAAGTACGGCCTCGCGGAAGCGGAGCTGAAGGACGTCATCACCCGCATCGCCTGGAAGAACCACGTCAACGGCGCCCGCAACCCCCGTGCCCAGTTCCGCAAGGAGGTGCCGCTGGCACGCATCCGGTCGGCCCCGATCGTCGCGGGCATGCTCGGCGTGTTCGACTGCTCGGGCGTCTCGGACGGTTCGGCGGCCGCGATCGTCGTACGCGCCGAGGACGCCCACCGGTACACGGACAGACCGATCTTCGTGAAGGCACTGTCCTTCGTCGCCGGCCCGGCGGACGGACTCCTCGACCCGGAGTACGACTTCACCACCTTCCCCGAGGTCGTCGCCTGCGCCGAGGAGGCCTACCGGCAGGCCGGCATCACCGACCCGCGCGCCGAACTCGCGCTCGCCGAGGTGCACGACTGCTTCACGCCCACGGAACTGGTGCTGATGGAGGACCTAGGCTTCTCCGAACGCGGCCAGGCCTGGAAGGACGTCACCAGCGGGTCGTTCGACCTGGACGGCCCGCTGCCGGTCAACCCGGACGGCGGCCTCAAGGCCTTCGGCCACCCCATCGGCGCCTCTGGCCTGCGCATGATGTTCGAGGCCTGGCTCCAACTGCGCGGCGAGGCACCGCCGGAGCGGACGGTGAAGTCCGTGGCCGAGGGACGCTCGCTCGCCCTCACCCACAACCTCGGCGGCGGCCCCGGCGAATGCGTCTCCTTCGTGTCCGTCGTCGGCAGCGAACTCACCGATTAGGAAAGGCGGTCGGGGCATGGGACGACTCGACGGCAAGATCGCCGTCGTGACCGGGGCGGCGTCGGGCATCGGCGCCGCCACGGCACGTCGGGTGGCGGCCGAGGGCGCGCACACGGTGGTCGCCGATCTGAACCTGGACGGCGCCAAGGCGGTGACGGAGGAGGTCCGCGCCAGCGGCGGCTCCGCGACGGCGGTCGCGGTCGACCTCGGTGACGTGGACAGCGTACGGGCCATGGTGGCCGCCGCGGTCGAGACGTACGGCGGGCTGGACGTCCTGCACAACAACGCGGCGGCCACCCACCTGGCCGCCCGCCGGGACCTGGCCGTCGTGGAGGCCGACCCGGCGGTCTGGGACGAGACGATGCGCGTCAACCTGCGCGGAACGATGGTCGCGATCCAGGCCGCCGTCCCGCACATGATCGCCCGCGGCGGCGGCTCCGTCATCAACACCTCGTCCGGCGCCGGCCTCGCGGGCGACCTCCGCAATCCCGCGTACGGCGCCTCGAAGGCCGCCATCGTCAACCTCACGCAGTACGTCGCCACCCAGTACGGCAAGCAGGGTGTGCGCTGCAACGCCATCGCGCCGGGGTTCATCGTCACTCCGGCGAGCGCCGGTTCGGCCCACGGCGCGATCCGGGAGGCGATGCTGCGCCATCACCTCACCCCGCGGCTCGGCCGGCCGGAGGACGTCGCCGCGGCCGTCGTCTTCCTCGCCAGTGACGAGTCCGTGTTCATCACCGGGCACACCCTGCGCGTGGACGGCGGACTGCTGTCCCACCAGCCGTACGTCGCCGATCTGCGAGAAGCCTGAAGCCGGGGCACGACGGGCAGCCGGAGGGGCCCCGCACGCGGGAGCGCCTCCGGCTGCCCGAGGGCATCCTCAGGCGAGCGCCTCCGGCTCCAGGTCGCCCAGATAGGCCGCCCGCACCGCCGGATCGCGGCGGACCTCCTCCGGCGTACCCGCGCAGATCCGGCGCCCGAAGTCCAGCACCACCACCTGGTCGCAGACGCTCATCACCATGTCGACGTCGTGCTCGACGAGCAGGACGCCCATGCCCCAGTCCTCGGCGAGCCGCTTCACCAGACGGGCCAGTTCCCGCGTCTCGTCCTCCGAGAGCCCGGCCGCCGGTTCGTCCAGGAGCAGCACGGACGGCGCTGCCGCCACCGCGCGCGCGATGGCGAGCAGCCGCCGTTCGCCGTACGACAGGTCGCCCACCGGACGGTCCAGACGGTCCTGGAGACCGAACTCCCGTACCGCGACGAGTACGTGCGCCGGCAGTGGGCGACTCCCGGGTCGGACGAGGTCGGTGAGGTATGCCCAGCGGCCGGGCCGGTCGCAGGCCGCGTACAGGTTGTCCAGCACCGTCATGTCCTCGAACAGCTCAAGCGACTGGAACGACCGGCTCAGTCCGGCCGAGGCCCGCCGGTGCACCGGCACCCGGGTCACGTCCCGCTCGCCGAGGCGCACACTGCCGCCGGCGGCCCGGGTGAAGCCCGTGACGGCGTCGATGGCGGAGGTCTTGCCGGCGCCGTTGGGCCCGATGAGACCCACGACCCGGCCCGGCTCGACGTCCAGCGAGAGCCCGTCGACGGCGACGACACCGCCGTAGCGGACGGTCAGGTCCCGGACGTGGAGGGGGAGCGGTGCGGCGCGGGGGACGTCAGGTACGTCTCCTTCCTCCGTCGCTCGCGACACCACGGCACCGTGTTCCGGGAACAGCCTGTCCCGGACGCCCGCCGCCTGCCTGCCGACCTCCTTGCCGATGCCGTCCTGGTTCCCGACCAGCGTCAGCACCAGGATCACCCCGCCGATCAGCGGCATCCACTCGCTCAGCCCCGGGAGCAGCCAGTCCCCGAACCGGGCCCCCACCGTGCCCGCGGCGAACGTGGCGCCGAACAGCGGCCCCACGAGGAAGCCGACACCGCCGATGACGGCGAGACCGAGCGCGGTGATCGAGTCGAAGCTGGCGAAGTCGGAGAAGACCACCGAGGTCGAGCGGAAGCCGGTGAGCACTCCGGCGAGTGCCGCGATGGCCGCGGACAGGCCGAAGGCGTAGAGCTTGACGGCACGGACGTCGATGCCGAGGGCGGCGGCGGCCCGCTCGTTCGCCCGTACGGCGACGAGCCGTCGGCCGGTTCTGCCGCGCCGCACGTTGGCGACGACGAGTGCGGCGGCGACGAACAGCACGAGCACCAGGGCGGCGTACCGCTGCGGGTGATCGACTCCGGAGATGCTGATGCCGAAGAGGCTCTGACTGCCCACCGCGATGCCGTCGCTGCCAGGGGTGGTCGACAGGTCCGTGTTCTGGAAGACCATCGCCTCCAGCGTGGTGCCGAGGCCGAGCGTGATGATCGCCAGGTTGACGCCCCGGGTGCGGACCGCCGGAAGCGCGAACAGCAGGCCGATCGGCACCGTTCCGAACACGCCTGCCAGCAGGGCGAGTTCGAAGGGCCAGCCCCAGTCGGCGGCTGCATGTCCGGCGATGAAGGCGCCGGTGCCGGCGAGGGCGTAGGCAGCGAGCGAGACCTGTCCCGCGTACCCCGTGACCACGATGACCGACAGCAGGATCAGCGAGAGCACCAGGGTGCTGGTGATCGCGTCGGCCCACAGCGGCGTGGACACGCCCACCAGCACCAGTGCGACCGCGACGGCGAGAGCCAGCGGTACGGGGCGAACCCGCCCGGTGCCCAGGGCCGGCAGCCGGTCCACGAACGTGCCGCGCAGCGGCAGCGCCCGTCCGCGTGCGACCAGCACCAGGGCGATGAAGAGGAAGGGCACCGAGGAGGCGAGCCCCGTCACGCCGGTGCCGAAGCGGGTGAGTTCGCACTGCACGACGCCGATGACCAGGCCGCCCGCCAGGGTGACCGGGAACGACGAGAACCTGCCGATCAGAGCGGCGGCCAGCGCGCTCAGCAGGAGCGTGGTCAGCCCGGTCACCGACAGCCCGATGACCGGGACGATCAGGATGCCCGTCAGCCCGGCGAGTGCCGAGCCCAGTGCCCAGTTGCCGGTGGCGATCAGGTCCGGGGACCAGCCGAGCGAGGCGGCGGCGTGCTCGTTCTCCGCGACCGCGGTGGTGCCCAGGCCGAACAGGGTGCGCCGGTAGAGGAGATGCAGGAGCCCGGTGACGGCGACCGCGATGCCGAGCAGCCAGACGCGGTCCTCGGAGACCGCGGCTCCGGCGACGGTCAGCAGCCGGGTGGGCAGCCTGCCGGGCACCAACTGCAGGCTGTCGCCGTAGCGCCTGACGGCGACAGCGGTGAGCACGATGAACACCGCGAGCGTGCCGACCAGCCGGGCCAGGGAGGACGCCCCGCGCAGCGGCCGCATCACCACCAGATGGGTGAGTACGCCCAGCACAGCGGAGGCGAGCACCCCGCACGCGGTCGCCGGCCAGTACGGCACGCCGTGGTTGGCGGCCAGCTCCCACTGCACGTACGCGCCGGCCATCCCCATCGCCCCGTGCGCGAGGTTCAGGACACCGGAGCCCCGGTAGACCAGCACGATGCCGTGCGCGGTGAGGGCGTAGAGCGCGCCGAGCCCCAGGCCGAGCAGGGCGAAACGCAGGATGTCGTCCATCGGGGGAACCTCCCAGAGGCCAGCCAGACAGCACATTTATTTAAATAATTGTGCCGAGAGTACTTCACTAACCCCAAAATGCACCCCATGCTGTTCGCCAACTCGACGACGAGCCCCGCGGAGGAACCATGAACGACTCACCCCGACGCAGACGGACCGCAGCGACCTGTCTCGCGGTCACCGCAACGCTGCTTGCCGCCGGTTGCGGGGGAGAGGAATCCGACAGCACGGCCGAGACCTCCTCGCTGAAGGGCACGCCGGTCAAGGTGATGGTCTGGGCGCCGGAGAACACCCAGGGCAGCGCACAGCCCGGGGTCCGGCTCACCGCCCAGGCGTACGAGAAGTGGGTCAACGCTCATGGCGGGATCAAGGGCGGCCCGCTGAAGGTGCTCACCTGCAACGAGAAGAACGACCCCGACGAGGCCGAGAAGTGCGCCCAGCAGGCCGTCGCCGACAAGGTGGTCGCGGTGGTGGGCTCCTACAGCCTCGCGGGCGACCGCTACATGCCCATCCTGCAGAAGGCCGGCATCCCCTACCTCGGCGGCAC
This sequence comes from Streptomyces sp. NPDC090499, assembly GCF_044769305.1. Classification (NCBI taxonomy): domain Bacteria; kingdom Bacillati; phylum Actinomycetota; class Actinomycetes; order Kitasatosporales; family Streptomycetaceae; genus Streptomyces; species Streptomyces sp. NPDC090499. The sequence goes on along the minus strand of NZ_JBIVXP010000028.1, from coordinate 28,060 downwards.
CGGAGTCTCGGCCGCGGAATTCTCCAACCCGCTGTCGTTCCCGGTCAACGGCGGCACCCCGGTCGTGTTCGCGGCACACGGGCGGCAGCTGGTGGAGCAGGGCTGCAAGAAGATCTCCGGAGTACGGTACGACCTCGCGGCCGCCGCCATCGTCTCGCAGTTCCTCACTCTCGGCGTCACCTCCGCCGGAGGGGCCGCGCCCAAGGACCTCAAGGTGCCGGTCACCGCCACCGACCTCGCCCCGCAGGTCGCCGCCGCAACCAAGGGCAGCGACTGCGTCAGCGTCATCCTGGGCACGCACTCGGACCTGTTCGTGACGTCGTACATGCAGTCGGGCGCGAAGACCAGGCTCGGCAGCGTCGTCGGCAACCTCACCCCGCAACTGGCCGCGAGCACCGGCGGAAGCAGCAGCCCGCTGGAGGGCGCCGCGATCACCGGCTACTTCCCGCCGGTCTCCGACAAGGCGTGGGAGGACTTCACCGAGGCCGCTGCAGGCAACAAGGACATCGACACCACCAACGGCGCCAACGAGACGACCTGGGTGGCGTTCAAGGTCTTCACCGAGGCCGTCAAGAAGCTGTCGGCGATCTCGGCGAAGGCCCTGGTGCAGGAGCTGAACACCACACAGGGCATCAGCACCGGCGGCCTGACCCCGCCTCTGACCTGGAAGGCGTCGACCGCCCTGCCGATCAAGGGCCTGAACCGCATCCACAACACCACCGCCACCGAACTGACCATCACCGACGGGAAGATCGAGTGGGCCAAGCCGGGATCGACCTTCGTCGACGTCCGCAAGGTACTGACGGCCACGACGGCCGGCTGACCCAGGGAGGACGTCCGTGCACGACACCGAGCCCCTGGTCGAAGCCCGTGCGCTGACCGCCGGATACGGCAGCCAACCCGTCGTACGCGACCTCGACATGGCGGTCCGCCCCGGCGAGGTCGTCGCCCTTCTCGGGCCCAACGGCGCGGGCAAGACCACCACACTCCGAGCGCTGTCCGGCGACCTGGCCCCGATGGGCGGCGAGGTGCGCTGGCTGGGCGGGCGCGGCCGCGCACCGCTGCACCGCCGAGCCCGCCAGGGCCTGGCGTACGTCGGTGAGCGGGCCGTCTTCACCCGCCTCGACACCACGGACAACCTACGGGTCGGCCGCGTGCCGACCGAGCAGGCCCTGGAACTCTTCCCCGAGCTGGAAAAGCGTCTGAGGACCGGCGCCGGCATGCTGTCGGGCGGTGAGCAGCAGATGCTGTCGCTGGCGCGCGCGTTGTGCCGAAGCCCCAGGCTGCTCCTCGCGGACGAACTGTCGCTCGGCCTCGCCCCGCTCGTCGTCGACCGCCTGCTGCGCGCGGTCCGTGAAGCCGCCGACCGGGGCCTGGGCGCGCTGCTGGTGGAACAGCACGTGCACAAGGTGCTGGACATCGCGGACCGCGTGTACGTGCTGCACCGCGGCCGCGTCACCCTGGCCGGCACCCCGAAGGACCTGCGGGCGAACCTGGACGCGATCGAGTCGTCGTATCTCGCCCAGAAGACCATTCATGCAACTGATTGAGGTGGCTGCTGTGGCAAGCGCACGCGAACAGATCCGGTCCCTGATTCTGTCCGGCGACACGTTCGAGCAACCCGCCCAGGACATCCGGGAGTTGCAGCTCGAAGCCGCACGGGAGGCCTTCGCCGCGCACCGCGAGCGCATCCCGCTGCTGCGCACCCGCGCGGAGGAGACCGGCGTCCGCGAGGTCACGGCCCTCGACGACCTCGTCCCCCTCCTCTTCTCGCACACCAGCTACAAGTCGTACCCCGTCTCCCTCATCACCGCCGGCCGATGGGACCGGCTGCTGCGCTGGTACACGACCGTGTCGGCTCTCGAACCGGCCGACGTCGACGTGGCCGGCGTGCGCGACATCGACGAGTGGACCGAACGCATCACGGCCGCCGGCCACCGCCCGTACATCACCAGTGGCACCTCGGGAAAGGTCTCCTTCCTCAACTGCTCCGCGAGCGACCTCGGTTTCCTGCACGACATTCTGGAGCACCTCACCTGCTGGCCCGACCCCCTGCCGCCGACACCCACCCGCCGCGGCTACCTCCTCGCACCGGCGAGCGGCCCGATGCGCTCCATCGACGGCTTCCGGTGGCACGCGGAGGTCTTCGCGCGCCCCGGACAGACACAGCTGCTCACCGAGGGTCCGCTGCGGGTGTCCGAACTGATGAGCAGCGCCCTGCTGCGCCGCCGGATGGCCGAAGGCACCGCCACCCCGCAGGAGATCAGCTCCTTCGAAACCGAGTCCGAGTCCCGCCAGAAGGAACTGGACACGGCCGTCACCCGGATCGTCGACGACATCGCCGCGCACCGGGACGAACCGCTGCTGATCGCCGGCATGAACAACCAGCAGTTCGCGCTGATCCAGGCACTGCGCGCCCGAGGCGTCCCGGACGGCAGCCTGCACCCGGACACCCTGGTGCTCAGCGGCGGCGGCAACAAGGGCCGCGCGCTGCCGGACGACTACCAGCAGCGGTTCACCGCCTTCTACGACGGCGTGCGGCGGGTGCGCAGCTACGGCATGACGGAGCTCCAGGGATCCTGCCTCGCCTGCGAGAAGGGCAACTACCACGTTCCGCCCTGGGTGATACCGCTTGTCCTCGACCAGGAGGGCGAAGAGCTGCTCAACCCCGAACACGGCGTCGTCGAGGGCCGGTTCGCCTTCCTGGACATCTCACTGGAAGGCCGGTGGGGCGGACTGATCAGCGGCGACCGGGTCTCCGTCGACTTCTCGCCCTGCGACTGCGGCAGGCCTGGCCCGGCCGTCCTGCCGGACATCCGGCGCTACGGCGACCTCGGCGGCGACGACAAGATCACCTGCGCGGCGACGCTCGACTCCTATGTGCGGGGGATGATCCACGCGTGACCGCCACGACACCGCACAGCGCACCCGAACCTGAGACGGACGCCCCGGCCGCCGTCGTGCACGTCGTCCGCGGCGAGGTCGACCACGGCCCGCACAACGCCCACGGCCGTCCCGGCGCCGCCTTCACCGCACCGGCGCTCGACCTGGACCGCCTCGTGTGGCCCCGCACCGAACCAGGACCGGCCTTCCACGTGCCCACAGCGGAGATCGTGGACCTGCTGGTGGCAACGGGCGAGGCCCTGAAGGCGGACCGCGACGGCCTCCTCGCCGAAGCCCTGGACCGCATGGTCCGGGTCAGCCCGCTCCCCGGCGAGGTGCTCGAACGCGCCTATGCCGCGCTCTGGCGCAGCTTCGGCCGGCCCGGCCTGTACGCCCAGATCGATCACGAACTCGGCGGAGCGGACGTACTCGACGGCTGGCGCGAGGTGCGGCTGCCGGGGGGCCGGGTCGCGGCGACGCGCGCGTTCCCGCCCCGTCTGGTGCACGTCATCGCCGGGAACGCCCCCGGCGTCGCGGCGATGTCCGTCGTCCGCGGCGCCCTCACCAAGGGCGTCAACCTGCTGAAGCTTCCCTCGAACGACCTCTTCACCGCGACCGCCATCCTGCGCACCATGGCCGGGGTGGCCCCCGGCCACCCCGTGGTCCGGTCGTTCTCCGCGGTCTACTGGCGCGGCGGCGACGACGCCGTGGAGAGCGTCCTGTTCCGCCCACAGTTCTTCGACAAGCTGGTCGCCTGGGGCGGCGAGGCGACGATCCGCGGGGCGCTTCGCTACGTCGGTCCCGGCTTCGAACTGGTCTCCTTCGATCCGAAGACCTCCATCTCACTGATCGGACAGGAGGCCTTCGCGTCCCCGCGGACGCTCGCCGAGGCCGCCGACGCGGGCGCCTCCGACGCCACGTTCTTCAACCAGCAGGCTTGCGTGGCCAGCCGCTTCCAGTTCGTCGAGGGCTCCGTGGACGACGCCGACCGGTACGCCGCCCTGCTCTGCGAACGCCTGGGCCTCGCCCGGGAGTTCAGCTCGGCGACCGGCCCGAGGGTCCCCACGGACCTGCGCGAGGAGATCGACGTCCTGCGCTCCCTCGCGCCCGAGTACCGGGTGTGGGGCGGGTACGACGGACGGGGCCTGGTCATCCGCTCCCCGGAACCGGTGGACTTCCACCCGGACGGAAAGATCGTCGACGTCGTCCCGGTCGCCCACCTGTCCGAAGCCGTCACCCACGCCGGAGTCGCCACCCAGACCGTCGGCGTCTACCCCGACACCCGCAAGCCGGAGCTGCGCGACGCCCTCGCCTGCGCCGGGGTGCAACGTGTGGTGTCCCTGGGCCAGGCGGGGGGCATGCCGCCCGGCTTGTCCCACGACGGCTTCTATCCGCTGCAACGGCTCATGCGCTGGGTCAACGACGAGTGATCGCTCGGCACGCCCGCCGACCAGGTACGGCTCCACGCCTGCCACGAGGCCGCCGGCATGGGTGGAGACGGCGGTCGCGTGGCCTGGTCACGGGTGTGTGCCCGCTGCGGCGGCCGAGCGGGGCGATGGCCGACACCGGGCCGCAGCGCCGGGCTGATCTCGCAGTCGAGGTGGTCACACCGTCGGCGCCGGAGCGGGCCGCAGTGCCGTCCGGATCGCGGTGGCCGTGACGTAGGCGCAACCGGCCAGGATGGCCGCGAGTTCGGCCCACTCGGCGCCGACCGGCTGCATCACCGGATCCAGCATCGCCCGGACCGCGGCGATCTGCACGAGGACCACCCACGCCATCAGCACCCGGACCCCGCGGCGCGGTGCACAATCGTAGCGGAACCAGAGCAGTGCGACGTGGAGGGTGAACGCGCCGAGCAGGAGCCACAAGCCAAGGTCCGCGCCGGCCGCGGTGCAGGACGGCTGCTCCTCCCAAGGGCGGGTGCAGCCAAGGACGTCGAAGGCCGCGGCGCCCGCGTTGACCAGGGTGCCTCCGAGCGTCTGGAGCGCCAGTGCGATCGATGCGGCACTCGGTCTGAGGAATCCCACGGCGGTATGACTATCACGTCAAAGTTCCCGTCGGCGCATGAGCCCGCTGGTCACGGCGGCGTGAGGGGTGGTCGGTCCGGCCCGTCACGAACGCATCGAAGCTCCGGTTGAGCCGGGTGACCTTCCCAAGTCGCCCTGAACCAGGGGAGCTTCGATGTACCCCCAGTCTGCCACCGTGTGACTGATCAAGTCGCCAGTTCTGGAGGGCGTGGCGGGGTTGTCGCTGGTGGAGCGGTTGCGGCTGTTGCCGGACCCGCGTCGGCGGCGGGGAGTGCGTCAGCCATTCGTGGCGGTATTGCTGGTCGCCGCCGCTGCGGCAGTCGCCGGCGCGCTCGTACGCGGCCATCGGCCAGTGGTCGGCGAACGCTCCGCAACGCGCTCTGGCCCGGCTGGGCGCGCGGGTCGTGGGCACACTGGGCGTGCGGGTCGCACCGAATGCCGCCACGTCGGGTCATCGGCCTGGTCTGCCGGGGCGGACTGGCCGATCTCACCTGCGCCGATCCCGCCGGATCGGACTCGATCGCCGTGGACGGCAAGGCGGCCCGCGGCTCCCGGCACGGCACCTCACCCGCCGCCCACCCGCTCGCCGCGATGACCGGTGACGGCCGGACCGTCACCCAACTGCGAGTACCCGGCAGGACCAACGAGATCACCTGCTTCGCCGCCCTGCTGGCGCCCTACGACCTGGCCGGGGTCACGGTCACGGCAGACGCCCTGCACACCCAGTGCGGCCACGTCCGCTTCCCGGGGGAGGAGAAGAAGGCCCACTACCTGCTACTCAAGGCCAACCATCTCGAACTGCACAGCAGGCTACGGGCATTGCCGTGGAAGGATGCCACTGCCCGCCGCTACGACCGCGAGATCGGCGCCGTCAGCCGCCAGACCCTCTACGCGATCACGGACCTGGCCTCGCAACAAACCTCACCCCAGCGGGTCGGCCGACTCGCCAGGTCACAGTGGACCATCGAGAACAGGCTCCGCTTCTTCCGCGACACGACATTCGCCGAGGACGCCTCGAAGATCCGCACCGGTCACGGCCCGGAGAACATGGCAACCCTGCGCAACCTGGCGATCAACGCTCTTCGCGCCGCCGGGTACCGCGACATCGCCGCGGGCCTCCGCCATGCGTCCTACGAGCCCTTCACCCGCCCGCTCGACCTCCTGGGCATCGCCTGATCAGCGCATCCGCGAAATCACAGGACTTTGCAACACCCCTGCGACCGGGCCAAACCCGACCCACCCGCTATCACGCACCAACTCGTCAGCGAGTTCGGCTTCCGCGGCCTCTGCCTGTCCACTTGCCTGTCTGATTCACGACGATCACCGTGAGGATGCCCGCTGCCACGCCGACGGCCGTGTCACCGAGGCGCAGCAGTGGCTGTTTCCAAGCCCCGTGCGGGTTGAGTCCATCGACGACCATGACGACGGTGGTAGTGATGGCTGCGGTCACCTCGTCGCCGGGCCGCCCGAGCAGCCCGGGAACCAAGACGCTCAATCCCGCCAGCAGGGCCAGCCCCCATGCGTGCAGGGGCAGGAACAACAGGTAGACAAGGCAGAGCGCGAAGCTGACCAGCGTCGCGGACATGCGGGCGACCGCAGCTTTCGCACTCTTCTTCTTGCATTCGCGGACCACGAAGATTGTTGAGATCGCTGCCCACATGCCGCCGAGTTGCCCTTCCTCGTACGGCTGGTGGGCGCTCGCCGAGATCACGGTGACCGCCCAATAGCTCAGCAAGCTGGCCAGCCGACCTCGATCGAGTACCTCAGCAATTTCCCGGTCCCTGCCGTTGGCGAACTCACCGACACCGCCATTCCGCGAACGCTGTTTCAGGGCTGTCCCCGTTATTGCCGGCCGGAGTCGTGGGCCGCGCTGAGGATGAGGTCCGTGACGGCTTGAGGGTGGGATACAAGGGAGACGTGCGAGGAGTCGATCTCGACCGTCTTGCGTGCGTGTGCTCGTTTGGCCTCGTATCTTTCGAGGCTGGGGTTGATGGCCCGGTCCTGCTTTCCGACGAGCACGTAGACGGGCTTGTCCCGCCAGGCCGCTGCGGTGAGCTTGTCGGTGAAGGCCGACTGCGCAATCGGGCGCTGTGTCGATGCCAAGACGGAGGCCTGCTGCTGGGAGAGGTCTTGGGCGAAGGTCGCGTGAAGCTTTTCGGGCCGGATGTAGACGTCCGTTCCCGTGGTGCCGTCGCCGTTGCGGAAAGGCACCTGCTTCAACGCCGAGGTGAGCGGCGCCGGAGGGAACTTGCCGGAGAGGCTGGAGAAGGACTCACCCTTGTCCGGCATGATCGCGTTGATGTAGACGAGCGCCTTGACGTTGTCGAGGCCAGCAGCCGCCTGTGAGATGACTTCGCCGGCGTAGGAGTGTCCGACGAGGACGATCGGCCCCTTGATGGTCTTCAGGAGGCTGTTGAGGTAGGTCGAGTCCTGGGGTATGCCGCGCAGCGTGTTGGGCGGCGCGATGACCTGGTAACCGTCGTGCTGCAGACGCTGTACCACCGCGTTCCAGCTCGACCCGTCGGCGAATGCCCCGTGAACGAGGACCACCGTCGGCTTCGGGCCCGACGGAGTCCTGCCCAGCTCGCCGGTGGCGGAAGACGGCGAAACGGCCAGCGCGGAGATGACCACCGCTCCGAGTGCAAGTGTCGCTCTTCTGGCTACAGGTCGTTTGGTGAAAGCCATGGGCTCACCACTTCCTCGGCGTACGAAGTGAACAACTCCTGTTCGGCGATCCAAAGCAGAGGGGCGCGTAAGCTGCCGTCTGTCTCGCCGCGGCTTCCTCCTGTCCGGTCGGCGACACGAACCGGAACGAGGAGGCTTTCGGCACGGATTGCAGAAGTCAAGGGCCCGCCGGATATCAGGTAAGCCTAGCCACGAAATCGGAGTGGTCAAGCCGAGAGGTCGTCCGTGGCCGGTTGAAAATACCCGTCTTCGCATAACGATTTCCCGTACCGAAAAGTTCGTACCCCTCCCCTTGTAGCAGTGTGCGAGGCTCCTTTGTCTGGAGACTCCCGTCGGCGCCCGGCGACGACCGGCAAGGCGGGGCGCGCCCGGCCGTTGGGTGAACTCGCAGTGCCCATAACGCCCGTCGTCGCACGTAGCCCGTGGTCGAATCGAGGAGCCGGGCTCGGCAGGCGGCGGGCGGTTGCGGAGCCTACGATGTCTGTTATGCGTGTTGTCATTGCCGGCGGTCACGGGCAGGTCGCCCTTCGGCTTGAGAGGTTGCTCGCCGCCCGAGGTGAGCAAGTCGCAGGGATCATCCGCAGGCCGGAGCAGGCGAGCGATCTGCAGGCGGCCGGCGCCGCGCCCGTCGTGTGCGACCTGGAATCGGCGACGGTCGGTGAGGTCGCGGGGCATCTGAAAGCCGCGAGCGCGGTCGTCTTCGCGGCCGGAGCCGGGGCAGGAAGCCAGTTCGCCCGCAAGGACACGGTCGACCGCGGAGCCGCCGTCATGTTCGCGGATGCGGCCGAGGCAGCAGGGGTGCGACGCTTCGTGATGGTGTCCGCCATGCGCGTAGACCAAGAACCATCGGAGGGTACCGACCCCGGATTTGCGGCCTATCTGAGAGCCAAGGGCGCCGCCGACGCTGACATCAGGGCGCGGTCCGGACTCGACTGGACCATCCTGCGGCCAGGCCGACTCACCAACGATCCAGGCACCGGCCTTGTGACGCTCGCTGAGTCCACCGGGCGCGCGGACGTCACGCGCGACGATGTAGCGGCCGTGCTTGTCGGCCTGCTCCACACGCCGGGTACGGCGCGACGGACGCTGGAACTCACAGGCGGGAGCACGCCGGTGAACGAGGCGGTTGCGCAAGCCGCGGGGTGAGCCTGGCCGCAGACCACGAGTTCACACGGAATTGGGGCGATGCCGTCGTCAGCCTCCGCCGCGGCGTCACGCTCTACGCGGAGTCACCACGCCACGGCGTGTGGGTGGTGCCGGCGCTTCTCGGCGTCGTACCGCTCTGCCACGGCGAGTTCGCTCCCTCCTTAAACCCGGTGCCTGGCCGAGTGCGTCAACAAGCACGAGGAGGATGCGACGGACCGACCGCAGCCCCGAACCGCCCCGCCAGGTAGTCGGTAGCGGTGCAGCGCGGCCCCGCGCTCCCTGTCCCACCGATCGCTGGGCCGCACCGCGCAGGAGCGGATGCCCGGTAGCAGATGCGAGCACGGTGCGTCGGGGCGAGACTGGAGGTCGGTGGATTCGTCAGGGGTGATCGGGAGATGAACATCGATCTCAGCGGACGTACCGCCCTGGTCACCGGGTCCACCGCGGGCATAGGGGAGGCGACCGCTGGGGCGCTCGCCGCGGCGGGTGCCGAGATCGTGGTCAACGGCCGGACAGTTGAGAGCGTCGCCGAGACCGCCGGGCGGCTGGGCGGGACCGGCGTCACGGCGGACGTGGGCACCGTGGCGGGGGCCGAGGCCGTGATCGAGCAGGTTGCCGACGTCGACGTCCTGGTCAACAACACCGGCATGTTCACCGTGCAGCCGGTGTTCGACATAACGGACGAGGAATGGCTGCGCTGCTTCCAGGTCAACGTGCTCTCAGGGGTCCGCCTGGCACGCCATTACGCGCCTCGGATGGCGCGTCGCGGCTGGGGCCGGGTGATCTTCGTCAGCAGCGAGGCCGGCATTCAGACGCCCACGAACATGGTCCACTATGGCATGACCAAGACGGCACAGCTTGCGGTGTCCCGGGGTATGGCCCAGGAGGTGGCCGGCAGCGGTGTGACCGTCAACTGCGTGCTGCCCGGGCCCACTCTGAGCGCGGGTGTGCTCACCATGTGGGACGACCTCTATCCCGGTCTCGACGCCGCCGAACAGGAACGCAGGTTCGTCGCCGACGGGCGGGCCGCGAACTCCCTGTTGGGACGTCTGATCCGCCCGGAGGAGGTGGCCGGCCTGATCACCTATCTCGCCTCGGACCAGGCGGCGGCGACCACGGGCGCGGCACTGAGCGTCGACGGAGGCCTGGTTCCCACCATCTATCCCTGAATTCACCGTCCGTCCCGGAAGAACGGGCGGCTGCATGGTCGACACCGCTGTGACGGATGACGCCGGACAGCCGGTCGGCGGACCAGTGCCCCTGGCGCAGGCGGAGCGAAGCCGACGAAACCACAGAGCGGGTGGAAAGGATCGGTTCCCCGGCCTCGGGCCCAGATGTGTCGCCGGCAGCGAAGACGGCGGCCCGTCCCTTCGACGGCCTGCACGTCCCGGAGCGCGGCCGACCCGTCTCTTCCCACCCGCGGATGGGAATGATCATGGACCTGAAGGCGATCCTGCCCGACCGTATCGGCTTCGGTACGGCCCCCCTGGGCAACATGTTCCGCGCCGTCCCGGAGGAGGAGGCAACGTCGACCCTGGACGCGGCATGGGACAAGGGCATCCGCTACTACGACACCGCGCCGCTGTACGGCGCCGGCCTCGCGGAGATCCGGCTGGGCGGATTGCTGTCCCGCAAGAACCGGGACGAGTTCGTGCTGTCCACCAAGGTGGGCCGGGTGATCCTCGACGAGGTCGAGTCCGGGAGCCGCGAACTGGGGGAGAAGGGAAGCCTGTTCGAGGCGGGACGGCCGAACAGGATCCTTCACGAGTGGACCGCCGACGCCACGGAACGCTCGATCGAGGGAAGTCTGCAGCGGCTGGGCGTGGACCGGCTCGACATCGTGTGGGTGCACGACGTGGCGCAGGACTTCCACGGCGACGACTGGCTCGGCAAACTCGAGGAGGCCAGGACCGGAGCGTTCCGGGTACTGACCAGGCTGCGGGACGAGGGGGTCGTCAAGGCCTGGGGCCTTGGCGTCAACCGGACGGAACCCATCGAACTGACCCTCGCTCTCGACGAGCCGAAACCCGACGGATTCCTGCTGGCCGGCCGGTACACCCTCCTCGACCATGAACACGCGATCCAGCGGCTGCTGCCCATGGCGCAGGACCAGGGAGTCGGCATGGTGGTCGGCGGCCCCTACAGCTCCGGGATCCTGGCCGGCGGAGCCCGCTTCGAATACGCGGACGCACCCCCGGAGATCATCGAGAAGGTGCAGCGGATCAAGGAGATCGCCGACCGCAACGGCGTCACCCTCAAAGCCGCCGCCCTGCAGTTCTCCCTGGCCCACCCGGTGACCGCCGCGGTCATTCCGGGGGCGACGAAACCCGGCCGTATCGCCGAGGACCTCGCGGCGCTGCACGAGAAGGTCCCGGACCAGTTCTGGCGTGAACTTCGCGAGGCCCGGCTGGTGAGCCCGCAGGCACCCCTGCCGGACGGCATCTGAGGCCGGTCCGATGCTCTGGGAAACGGCATTGCCCGGGAAAAGACATCTTCGACGCACTCGGAGGCAACGATGGCATCCGTATCGGTGAGCCGGACCATGCCCGCTCCCGCTGACCGCGTGTGGCGGTTGGTCGGGGGCTTCGGTTCGCTGCCCGACTGGCTTCCCAGCATCACCTCCAGCAACCTGGAGGACGGAGGCCGCCGCAGAACGCTCGGCAACCCGGAAGGGGAGACCATCGTCGAACGCCTGGTGGCCTTCAACGACGAGGAGCGTCAGTACAGTTACGCGATCGTCGAGGCGCCCTTCCCCGTCACCGACTACCTCTCCACTCTGCGCGTCCACACCGTCACCTCCGACCCTGCGGCCAGCGAGGTCCAGTGGTCGGGCCGGTTCGTCCCCACCGATGCCACGGAGGACGAGGTGGTCGCCCTCTTCTCCGGGATCTACGGCGACGGACTGGAAGCCCTGCGCACGGCCCTGACCTGACCGGCGGCGGCATTCGCCGGAAAGCGTGCAGATCCGCCACGGGAACGGAACGACCGTGGAATTCACGGGAGGAGAACGACCATGGAATACCGACAGCTGGGCGATTCGGGCCTGCTGGTCTCCACGATCGCCCTCGGGACGATGACCTTCGGCGGCAAGGACGTCTTCGGCCAGGTGGGCGACACCGACGTGGCAGGTGCCCGTCGCCAGGTCGACATGTGCCTCGACGCCGGCGTGAATCTGATCGACACCGCGAACATGTACTCCTCGGGAGCAGCCGAGGAGATCCTCGGGAAGGCCCTGAACGGCCGGCGGGACCGGGTCGTCCTGTCGTCCAAGGTCCGCCTTCCCATGGGGGACGGCCCCAATGACGAGGGTCTGTCGCGCCGGCACATCCTGAACCAGATCGAGGCCAGTCTGCGTCGCCTGGGCACCGACCACCTGGACATCTACCACGTGCACCAGTGGGACGGTCTGACTCCCCTCGAAGAGACCATGCAGACGCTCGACGGCCTGGTCGCCGCCGGAAAGGTCAGGTATCTGGGGGTCTCGAACTTCTCGGGCTGGCAGTTGATGAAAGCGCTCTGTGTCGCCGACGCGCACGGATACCAGCGGTTCGTCAGCAACCAGATCTACTACTCGCTGGAGTCCAGGGACGCCGAATACGAACTCGTTCCGCTCTCCGTGGACCAAGGGCTGGGGATCCTGGTGTGGAGCCCTCTCGCGGGCGGGCTGCTGAGCGGCAAGTACCGGCGCGACCGTCGGCCCGAGAACGGCAGGCATCTCACCGAGTGGTCCGAGCCCCCCGTCCGTGACGAGGACAAGCTCTACGACACCATCGACGTTCTCGTCGAGGTGGCCTCCGGCCACGGAGCCTCCCCGGCCCAGGCGGCGCTGGCATACCTGCTGACCAGACCCTCGGTCGCCGCCGTCATCGTCGGCGCCCGCAAGGACGAACAGCTGGCGGACAACCTCGGAGCGGCCGAGCTGAGCCTGACCCAGGAGGACGTGGACCGCCTCGACAGGGTGAGCGCGCCCGCCCTCATCTATCCGCACTGGCACCAGGCCAACCTCGTGTCCTCCCGGTTCGGCCAGGCCGACCTGGCACTGCACCGGCCGGCCCGGTGACCGACGACCGAGACCTCGCCCGCGGTGCGGGGCCGCAGTCTCCGGGGGAGGGGGAAGACCACGCCTATCCCCGCCTCTCCCCGGCGCAGGCCGACCGCATGGGCGGCTACGGATCGCGGGCGACCCTGTCGGAGGGACAGGTTCTCTACGCCAACGGCGACCGGGGGTTCGACTGCTACCTGATACTGGACGGGCACATCGACCTGTACGACGAATCCCACGACGACCCGATGCGGTACCGCCGCATAGTGACGTACGGACGCCACCAGTTCACGGGCGAACTGACCCTGCTCAACGGACAGAAGTCACTCGTGCGAGCGGTCGCGCGCGGCGGTACACGCGTCGTCCGGCTCACGCCCGTGCAACTCAGGATCCTGCTCGCGGAGGAACCCGAGATCGCCCGCACGGTACTGAAGGCCTTCATCCTGCGGCGGCGCAGCTACATCGAGCAGGGATTCGGGAACCTCGCCGTGGCCGGTGATCCGGGCGAGGGCCGGATGCTGGGCATCATCACCTTCCTGCGCCGCAACGGCCAGCCCTTCACCCTCATCGACACGAGGCGCCCGGAGGGACGCACGGAACTCGCCGCACGCGGGCTGGACGAGTCCGTCGCGCTGCCGGTCGTGCTCTACGGGCAGGGCGAGTTCGCGGAGACCCCTGACACCCGCCGACTGGCCGATCTGCTCGGGATCGTCGGCGCGCTGGACTTCGACGAGGTCTTCGACGTGGCTGTCGTGGGCGCGGGCCCCGCCGGACTGGCCACGGCCGTCTACGCGGCCTCCGAGGGCCTGCGCACCATCGTGATCGAGGCCGACGCGCCGGGGGGCCAGGCCGGGACATCTTCCATGATCGAGAACTATCTCGGCTTCCCGCTCGGTCTCAGCGGCCAGAGCCTCGCGTCGCGAGCCGAGGTACAGGCGCGGAAGTTCGGCGCCCGCATCGCGCTGCCCTGCACCGTGGAACGCCTGGAATGCAGCACCCGCCCGTTCACCCTTCGCATCGAGGGCGGCGGCTCGGTCCGCTCACGCACGGTCGTGGTCGCCACGGGGGCCAAGTACCGCAGGCTCGACCTGGCAGGACTGGACCGGTTCGAGGAGCACGGTGTGCACTACGCGGCGACGAGCCTGGAAGCGGCGCTCTGCGCGGGCGCCGACGTCGTCGTGGTCGGTGGCGCGAACTCCGCCGGCCAGGCCGCGGTCTTCCTGTCCCAGCACGCCCGGCACGTGCACATGCTGGTACGCCGCGACGAACTGGCCGCCTCCATGTCGCAGTACCTCCGCGAACGCATCCAGGCCACCGACCGCATCACGGTCCACACGCACACCGAACTGGCCGAGCTGGAGGGAACGCGCTGTCTCGAGCGGGTGCACTGGGTGGACCGCCGTACCGGCGAACGCACGGTCCGGCCCGCGACCGGTGTCTTTCTGATGCTCGGCGCAGTCCCCAACACGAGATGGCTACGCGGCTGCCTCGCCATGGACGTCCACGGCTTCGTGTGCGTCGGTGCCGGAGCGGCCCAGGCGGGCGGCAGACAGGACACACCGTGCTGGGCCGCGTTGCAGACGAGCGTGGCCGGGGTCTTCGCCGTCGGTGACGTTCGTGCCGGCTCGGTCAAACGCGTCGCGTCCGCCGTCGGCGAGGGCGCGATGGTCATGTCCGCCGTGCACGAGGCACTGGCGAAGGACGAAGGGTCTTGACTGTCTCCGTCCCTGCGCTCACGAATGGTGATGGTGCGGGTCAGGCGCCGGAGGCACCGTGGCCGACCATGGAAAGGGGGTCGACGACGGAGTCGAACGTCTTCTCGTCGACGTGACCGCTTGCCAGCGCTGCCTCCTTGAGCGTCTGGCCGTGGGCCAGCGCGGCCTCGGCGATGTGGGCTGCGTTCTGGTACCCGATGACGGGGCTCAGCGCCGTGACCAACATCAAGCTCTCGTCGACGTACTGTCCGATCCTCTCCCGGTTGAGCTGCGTGCCGATGACCGAGAAGGTGCGGAACTTCTCCATGCCGTCGGCGAGGATGCGCGAGGAATGGAGGAAGTTATTGATGATCACCGGGCGCATGGCGTTGAGCTCGAAGTTGCCCTGGCTGCCGGCGAAGGCGACTGCCGCGTCGTCGCCGAGCACCTGAATGGCGATCATGACGATGGCTTCGCACTGGGTCGGGTTGACCTTGCCGGGCATGATCGAGGAACCGGGCTCGTTCTGCGGGAGTTCCAGTTCCGCGAAGCCGGTACGCGGACCCGAGGCCAGCCACCGCATGTCGTTGGCGATCTTCATCAGGGCCACGGCCAACCCGCGCAGTGCGCCGTGCGCCCGCACCATCGGGTCCAGGGACCCTTGTGCCATGAACTTGTTCTCGGCCGTGACGAAGGGCCTGCCGGTCAACTCGGCGATCTTGCGGGCGACGTCGCGGCTGAAGCCTTCGGGTGCGTTCAGGCCCGTGCCGACCGCGGTACCTCCCAGCGCGAGTTCAAGCAGGCCGGCGCGGCTGTGCTCGATCTCCTCGATGCACGCGCGCAGCTGCGCCGCGTAGCCGGACCACTCCTGCCCGACGGTGAGCGGTACGGCATCCTCGAGATGGGTACGGCCGATCTTGACGACCTGGGCCCATTCCGAGGCTTTCGCCTCGATGGAATCGGCGAGTTCACGGGCCTGGGGTAGCAGGTGTTCGTCGATCTCCTGGACGGAGGCGATGTGCATCGCGGTCGGGAAGCTGTCGTTGCTGGACTGCCCCATGTTGACGTCGTCGTTCGGGGCGATGGGCTTCTGGGTCCCGAGCGTGCCGCCGAGCAGCTGTGACGCGCGGTTGGAGATGACTTCGTTGACGTTCATGTTGCTCTGGGTGCCCGAGCCCGTCTGCCAGACGTAGAGCGGAAAGTGGTCGTCGAGCCTGCCCGCGACGACCTCCTCTGCCGCCCGCGCGATGGCCTTCTCCTTCCAGCCGGGCAGTCGCCCGGCGGCGGCGTTGACGAGCGCTGCCGCCTTCTTCACGTAGCCGTAGGCGTGATAGACCTCCTTCGGCATCCGGTCGTCGCCGATGGCGAAATGGACGAGTGAGCGCTGTGTCTGCGCCCCCCAGTACCGGTCCGCCGGCACGTCGACCGTGCCCATGCTGTCGAATTCCTGCCGACTTCCGCCGGCGTGGATCCCGATCGGCAGGTCCTGCGTCTTTGGGGGAGACGGGTTGCCGCTCATTGCCCGTCCTCCAGGTCCTCCGGGCGATAGACCGGGTCCCACATGGCGTCCTGGACCGCCTGAATGAGGTTGTCGTAGGACTTCGTCGCGACACCGTCCGCTGCCGCGGCTTTGGCCACGGCGACCGCGACCGTCGCGGACGACGCCCTCAGGTTCGCGACCGGCGGCAGCAGCGACGCTCCGGGCGCCGACACATCGACCTGGCCTGCCACTGCCTCGGCGGCGGCAAGCAGCATGTTGTCCGTGATGCGGCCGGCCCCCGACACGATCGTGCCGAGACCGAGTCCCGGGTAGAGAAGGGCGTTGTTCGCCTGCCCGATCTCGTAGGAGACCCCGTTGTACTGCATCGGCTCGACGGGGATCCCGACAGCCATCAGGACCCTGCCCTCGGTCCAGGGCACCGCGTCCGACGGCATGACCTCGATGCGACTCGTCGGATTCGACAACGGCAGCAGGATCGGACGCTCGACACCTTCCGCCAGCGCCCTCACGACGTCCTCGGTGAACGCCCCGTGGGCCGTAGAGGTGCCGATGAGGATGGTGGGCTTGACGTGCCGGATCGTGGTGAGGAGATCGATCTCACCGTCGCCCCAGCCGCCGACTTCGGACTTCGACCGCGCATAGACCTGCTGGTAGTCGGGGAGGTCCGGCATGTCATCCGTCACCAGGCCGCGGACGTCGATCAGCCAGATGTTCTTCTTGGCCTCGTCAGGGGTCGCACCGTCCCTGAGCATCGCCGCGTGGATCTGGTCGGCCATGCCGGTTCCGGCGGTGCCCGCCCCGAAGACGACGAGCCGCTGCTCGGGCCAGCGTCCCCCGGTGACTTTCAAAGCCGAGAACACCGAAGCCATGACGATCGCCCCGGTACCCTGCATGTCGTCGTTGAAGATCCGGTACTTGTCGGCGTTCTCCACCAGGATCCGCCGGGCGTGCGACGGCCCGAAGTCCTCGAAATGCAGGAGCGCGTTCGGGAACAGCTCGGACGCGGTCTGCAGATACCGGGTGATGAAGTCGTCGTAACGACGGCCGTCCACGCGGGCATGCCGGTTACCCAGATAGGACGAATTGTTGAGCAGTTGCTCGTTGTCCGTCCCCACGTCGAGGTTCACGGCGATGACGCGGTCGGGGTCGATGCCGGCGGCGGCCGTGTAGACGGCGAGCTTCCCGATGGAGATGTCGGTCCCGTTGACGCCCCAGTCTCCGATGCCCAGGATCTCCTGGGCATCGGAGACGACGATCAGATCGACGTCGTCCGCACCGAGACCCAGCGACTGGAACGACGCCCTGATGTCGTCCGGGCGATCGATCGACAGGAACACCGCGCGCGAGTCCCGGTAGTCGACCGACCACTTCTCGATCGCCTCACCGACCGTGGGGTCGTAGACGACCGGGAGCAACTCCTCGAGGTGTTCGGCCAGCAGCTTGAAGTACAACACCTCGTTCCGGTCGTGGACCTCGTTGAGATAGATGTACTTGTGCAGGCTCGAAGGCTGCTGCAGCAGCTGTGCGTAGGCCCGTCGGGCCTGCTGCTCAAGGGTCTCGACCGCGGCCGGCAGCCGCCCCGTGATCCCCAGCCGCGCCCGTTCCTCCAGCGTGTACGCGGTACCGCGATTGCGATAGCGATCCTGCAGCACGGTCGGCTTGACACGCATTTTGGTGTACCTCCAGCTGTCGCGGGTGCTGCGCGCTCATGAGCGAACGCGTGTGCACGCGGCGGGAGCCGTCCCGGACTCCGGTCGGCTCCCGCCGGGCCCTTGCTGTGCGTCCACGGCCTGGCCGTGCCGCTGCTTTCAGCCCTCCAGGCCGCCGGCCCCTCAGACGGTCACGGGAGTCTCGGGCTGCATCTCGTAGGAGTGCTGGATGGCTGGATGCCGGGTCCCGAGACCATCCGTGACCTTGCGCTCCCATGGAACCGCCTGGAGCTGCTTGGTTTCCTCAAGCATCGACTTGGGCTCCAGGTTGCGGAAGCTGTCGACCTCCCCGGCGGCAACGGCCGTCAGCGTGGCGAACACCGCTTCGGGGTCGAACTGCGGGCGCGGGAAGGCGAGCTTGGAGTAGTCGAAGAGGCGTTGCGAGGGGTCGTCCTCCCAGCTTTCCCATGTCTGGAACATTCGGTCGTTGAAGCCGGTCAGGAACGGACCCGGGTTGACCGTGGCGACTTCGATGTTGTGTTCCTGCAGCTCGTAGGCCATGGTCTCGGCGATGGCCTCGATTGCGTGCTTCGAGGCGGAGTAGATGCCGGTGAAAGGATTGACGTTCAGGCCCTCCCGCGAGGACACCCAGACCACGCGGCCGGCCCCTCGCCTGACCATCTGCTTCACGATGCCCTGGGTGAGGAGCAGCGGACCCGTGACGTTGACCTCGAACTGGTGCCGGATGTTCTCCTCGGGAATGTCGACCGTGGAGCCGCCCTCACCGACGCCGGCGTTGTTCACCAGGATCTCCACACCCCAGTCGAGGGCCTTGTGGCGGTCTCCGTCGTTCGTGACGTCCAGCTTCACGACCTGAAGCTGGACTCCGCGTTCCGCCGCCTGCCACTTCAGCGTCTGCACCTGGGCGTAGATCTCCACCCCGGCGATCACGTCGAAGCCCTTCTCGGCAAGGCGCATGGCGGCCTCGAACCCGAAACCGGTGCCCGCTCCTGTGATCAGGACTTTCTTCAGGTCCTTCAATGCTGCATTCGCCATGTGGAGTCGTTCCCTTCAGGTCCTCGTTACTCCACGGCGCTGAATGGACCGACGCGTTGCAACAGGCACCCAACAGCACGCTCCTCGCGTGGTCTGGAGCGATGAGGGGAGCCTGGATCAGCCGACTGCGGTCAGTCTCGTAGTCGCATGTTCATACGCAGCGCCACCCGGATTCTCAGATCGGGCCTCGACGATCCCCACGCCGTACGTAATGTCCAGTTTGGGCCCCCGTGGGGCTCCTGGCAACCGACTGCCCGGACCGGTGCGGATCAAGCGCCCGCGGGGTGCCGTCACCGCCGAGGACCTGGTCGACCGGAGGTTCCATCGGCTGCGTCCCGACGAGCTGTGGGTCACCGACATCACGCAGCACCGCACCAGAGAAGGGTGGGTGTACTGCGCGGCGGTCCTGGACGCGCTCAGCCGCATGATCGTGGGCTGGCCGATCGACTCCGGACAGAACTCGACCCTCGTGGTCAACGCGTTGGACACGGCCGTCCACGATCGCCGCCCCGAACAGGCGGGACACTGGACGCCGATCACGGCACCCAGTTCACCTCGTGGGTCTTCGGTGACACGACCCGCTCCGCCGGACCGCTGCCCTCGTTCGGCACGGTCGGGGACGGCCTGAACAACGCGATGACGTGGTCGTTCTGGTCTCCGATGCAGATCGAGCTGTTGAACCGCAAACGGTGGAAGACCCGGGTCGAGTTGGCGAACGCGATCTTCGAGGACATCGAGATCTTCCACAACCGACAGCGGCGCCGCTCGGCACGGGGCTACCGCACCCCGATCGAGTACGAACTACTCTCCGAACAAGACACCATCCCCGCCGTCAGTCAGCCACCGCAGCTGGAACCCGAACCGTGGGGCGGGTCAGCCTGGAGCCCAAACGGTGGGGCAGGTCAACCAGTCACCCGAACCTGCATCAGACCCGTCGATCATTCTGAAACGATCAGTTAGTCGTCGACAACGCACTCCAGATGCATGGGCGCACGCAGCGTCCTCGGGTGGCTTTCACCTCGCCCGTGGGGGCATCCGGCAGCTCTGCCGGCGGGACGGAGCAGCTGAGCACTGATCCCGGCAGATGCCCCCTGGGCGCCGTCCTTGCCGCTGGGGTCCACCATCTGCCTCGCCCGGCCGCTCTGAGCTGAGGCATACAAGCGTCGCGCGAGGACGCCACCGGTAGGGGTCCCAAGCGTCGGAGCTCCCGGCGCCGAGCTCGCCGGCCACCGCGGCGACGCTTCCGTTTACGGGGTGCTGGGGTCCCCGGCGCACAATGCGTGGTCGATCAGGGCGCTGGCCGCGTTCTCCTGGGCCAGGATGTGCTCTGAGGTGTCGCCGCGTGCCTCGGACATGGAGACCACGACGCTTCGCCTGCCGTTGTCGGTGACGCCGTTGAGGGTGATGTAGCCGCCGTCCCCGCCCTCGTGGCTCCAGTAGGTTCCTCCGCAGCTCAAAGGGCGTTCGACCAGGCCGAGCCCGTATCGACCGCCAGGCCACAGCTGTTGGAGCTCCGTGCTCACGGGGACGGTCTGCTTCATCTCGGCCAGCTGACGGGCCGGCAGCAGGCGGCCCGCGAGCAGTGCGCGGAGGAAGTCGTTTTCGTCCCGCGTGGTCGTGACCCACGAAAGGTTCTCGTAGTCCACCGGTATCTGGTCGGTGACGTCCACCCGTGAACGGGGGCCAAAGAGCTGGTAGGCCTGGGCGTGGGGTCGGGGCAGGGCGGGTGAGGTGCCCATCCACCGGGTCTGGTCGAGGCCGAGCGCGCGCAGAATGCGGTCTTCGATCTCCTGATGGGCGGGTTGACCGGTGGCCTTCTGGATGATCATGTCGAGCAGGACATAGCCGGAGTTGGAATACGCCCAATCCTCGCCGGGCGGGAAGTCCGGCGCGTGAGCCATGGCGCGGGCGACCAGTTGCTCGGAGCCGTAGACGTCGTGACGCTGCTGGTAGTACTCCTCCGGTGTGGTGTATCCGGGCAGGTCGTCGTGGATGCCGCTGGTGTGCTGGAGCAGTTGGCGGATGGTGATCCGGCTGCCGTCGTTGCCGTTGCCCTGGACCACTCCTGGCAGCCACTGGTCAACCGTGTCGTCCAGGGACAGCTCGCCCTCGGCCTCCAGTTGGAGGACCACGGTGGCGACCAGCGTCTTGGACGTGCTGGCCATGCGGAAGTGGCCGTCGGAAGGGACCGGGCGGCCAGTGTTCAGGTCGGCGGTGCCGCTGGTGGCGACCGACTGCCGACCGTCGGACGCGATCACGCGGGCCTGCACACCGCTGACACCGAGGGCGTGGATCGCCGCGGTGTCCCGTCGTAACTGCTGCGCAGGTGAGGAACCGGTGGGCTGGGCGACGGCGGTGGCCACCTCGGCGGCGAGCAGCGTAGCGACACCGAGTGCCACGGCGAGGGGCTTACGCAGATTCGAAATCATGGCTGAAAGCTAGTTTCGCCCCCAACCGGGCGCGATCCGGCGCACCCCAAGATCGGAACGGGGGATAACCCCCGTACGACTACGCCCACCTGCGCCGGTGGCTGCACTCCCGGAACATCACCCCGCGCATCGCCCGCAAGGGCATCGACTCCTCCGAGCGCTTGGGCCGTCACCGATGGACCGTGGAACGCACGGTGGCCTGGCTTGCCGGGTGCCGCCGCCTGCACCGCCGCTACGAGCGATAGGCCGAACACTTCCTCGCCTTCGCCGGCATCGCCGCCGCGCTCATCTGCTATCGACGTCTGGCTGCGTGAGCCGTTCATGTCACTCCGAGGAACCCCGGGTCGGCGCCGTCGAACTGCAGGCACGAGTCGCGGCTCAGCCCCAGGAGTTCCGCCATGGGAACCGCACGGCGACTCGTCGCCCGCAGGTCCTGGCGGGCCTCGGCCGACCACAACGACGGAAAGAATGACAATCCCTGCCGGCCGGTCAACACGGACACCTCGCTGCGCCAGCCGTCCCACCGCAGGTCCCCATAGAACTCCTGCAGCCCTCCGGTGAGAATCCAGGACAGCCAGGCCGAGTGCCCGGCGCCCAGCGCCTCCCAGCCAAGGGAATCGGGGGCGAAGTAGATGATCTCGCCCGCCTCGCCGGGCCGACCAGCCTCACGGGGGTTTCCACCATTGAGGGCGAAGACGCCGCCCAGCACATCGTGTGCAACCACGAGTCCCGCCCCTGGCCGCCAGGCCGGATCGAACACCGAGGGCATCGCGTTGATCTCCCCCAGGCCCGGCAGCCTCTCAGCGTCGGCGCCACCCGGGCTTCCGAAGATCCGCAACCAGCCGCTGTCCACGAACAGACCGCCGCTGTTCATGACGATCCCGCCCAGATTCGACCGGGCCGAGGCCTGGAGCTGCAACAGCGAAGCACGGCCTATCTCGGCATTACCGGGCAGCACCTCAACTGGTACGTCAGTGCCGGACAGCTCCTGGAACAGGAGCGGCCAGGCTGGATCATCGACGTTGATCAGCTCATCTACCTCGCACATCCCCGCATCGTCGCACCAGCACTGAAGACGCAGTCCGTCGGGGCTTCTTCACTTCAATCCACCAAACGAGATGATGGGCAGGTCTCGGAGAGGATGGCCGAGCACTACACCCATCTCGCCAGCACCGACCCCCGCCTGGAGGACGCACTGAACGCCGTCTGGGTCGCCGGACCCGGATCGGCGGAGCCGGGGCTTCTCCTGTCAGACAGCGAGCCGATGACACGAGAACAAGCCGAAGCCCTCGCCGTCGATCTCACCCGCAGATCCACCCCGGCCGAAGGCGGCTTCTGCACCTTCCAGCCCGTCGTCGACGGCGATGCCTGCCCCTGGAACATGGACTGCCACAACTGCGACAAGTTCGTCCTGTCAGGCGCTGACCTCGTCTACTGGCACCGCAAACGGGAGCAGTGGCGGATGCTCGCGGAACGCGCTCCCACCAGCGCGACCGCCGACTACCTGCACCAGGTCTTCGAGCCCACGGCCCGCGCGATCAACGGTCTGGAGAGAGCCCTGGCCGCCGTCGGCCTCCTTGAAGAAGCCCTCACCCTCGACCTTCGCCGGCCGCAGGACTACTTCGGCCGCGTCTGGTCCACTACTTTCCGGGCACGAGAGCTCGCCCGCCACGGGGATACTGACCCCCTCCACGACGACGATGACGCGGAGACGAGGTGACCTCCGCCCCGGACCAGACCGCGGCGGCGGCGGCCGCCCGCCGCCGCCAGACCCAGGACAAACTCCACCGCGTCGAGAAAGCCATCGGCCAACTCCGCCGCGAACGCGGCCGCCTCACCGTCCGGGCGGTCGCCCAGCGCGCAGGCGTGTCCGCCACGTTCCTCTACGAGAACACCGACGCCCGCAGCCTCGTCCAGGCCGCCGTCACCAACAGCAAGAGCCGCCACGACCACGTTAGCCAGAACGAACACGATCGCATCGAAGCGTCGTGGCGGGAACGGGCCCTGAACGCTGAAGACCAGCTCACACGCACGCAGCACGAAATCCTCGCCCAACGACAGCGGATCGGAGAACTCATGGGCCAGCTCAGGGAGCTCGACCAGATGGTCCTGAGGTTCCCCCTGCCAGCCGGACAGCTTGATACTGGGACGGATGGTCCCGGAGGAAGCAGTCACAGGTAGTGAGTGGCAAGAGCAACATGAGTAAGCGGTACACGGCCGAGTTCAAGCGGGACGCGGTCGCCTTGGCGTTGTCCTCGGAGAAGACGGTCACCGAGGTCGCGAGAGATCTGGGCGTGAGTCCGGAAGGGCTGCGCGGGTGGGTGAAGCAGGCGAAGGTCGACCGCGGTGAGGGACCCGCCGGGGCTTTGACCACTGCGGAGCGTGAGGAGTTGGTCCGGCTGCGGCGGAAGGTCCGCGAGCAGGAGGCCACGATCGAGGTTCTGGGAAAAGCGACCGCCTTCTTCGCCCAGGACAAGATGAGGTAGACACCGCGGCACGGTGTCGTTTCATCGATGCGGAGAAGGCGTCGGCGGGTAATCCTGCAGGTCACAGCGTTGCGTTTCTGTGTCGTGTGCTGGGAGTGCCCCGTTCCACCTACTACGCGCACAGGGCGTCACGGCCTGCCCGGGCGGTGCGGGAGCGGGCCGAGGAGGTGCTGGTGGGCGAGATCCGGGTGCTTCACGCTGGATCTCGCGGTGCCTACGGGGCCCCGCGGATCCACGCCGCCCTGCGGCGGGCCGGGCGGGTGGTGAACTCCAAGAAGGTCGAGCGGCTGATGCGCAAGCACCGGATCGTCGGGATCACCCGCCGTCGGCGGCGGGGCCTGACCCGGCAGGCGAAGCGGGCGGTGTTCGCGCTCGACCTGATCGGACGGGACTTCACCGCGCCCCGGCCCGGGATGCGGCTCGTCGGCGACATGACTGAACTCAGCACGCTGGAAGGGAAATTGTATCTGGCGACCTGTATCGATCTCGCGACGCGGGAGGTGGTCGGCTGGGCGATGGCCGACCACCACCGCGCCGAGCTGCCGGTCGCAGCCTTGCGGATGGCGGCCGGGCGTGGCGGCCTGGAGCAGGGTTGCGTCATGCATACGGATCGCGGCAGCGAGTACACGAGTGACGAATTCCGCAGCGAAATACGCAAGTTGCGCATGAGGCAGTCGATGGGGCGCGTCGGCTCTTGTTACGATAATGCCGCCGCGGAAAGCTGGTTCGCCATCCTGAAAGCAGAGATCGGGACGACCATGTGGGAGACCCGCGAGGCCGCAAGGGCCGACGTTTTCCGCTACGTCGAAGTCGAGTACAACCGCAGCCGGCTCCGTCGGCACCCCGACTACGGGCACGTCACCCCGCTCGAAACGAGATCCTTGCTCAGGCAGAACCTCGTCCCGGCAGCGTAAACACCCGCTGTCCAGTTCGCGGGGGGAACTTCAGGCTCTACCTCGCCTGCTGGCTGGACCTGGCCACCCGCGAGGTCGTCGGCTATGCCATGGCCGACCACCACCGCGCCGAGCTCGTCGTCGATGCCCTCGACATGGCCCACGGCCGAGGGAACCTGGAGCCCGGCTGCGTGATCCACAGTGACCGCGGCAGCGAATACACCTCGGCCCAATTCCGCTCTCGAATATGGGAGTTGGGGCTGCAGGGCAGCTGCGGACGCACCGGGTCATGCTTCGACAACGTCGCCGCGGAGAGTTTCTGGGCCCTGCTCAAAGAAGAGATCGGCACCCGTATCTGGCCCGACCGGGCAACTGCCCGCGCCGAGGTCTTCACCTTCATCGAGACCTTCTACAACCGCCGCCGCCTGCGCAAACACAAGACCTTCGGCTACCTCACACCAGCCGAGACCAGGCAGCGGCACCAACACACCCTCGCGGCATAACCGACGAGTGTCCAAGATCACGGGGAAGCTCCAGCGGCCCTGACCATGTTCGGTGCGGGCTGCGGGGCGATGGCCGTTCGGGTGCCACTGCATGTCCTGGTGCGGCAAGGCGTGGTCGGGGTCTGGCTACATCGGCTCAGTACGGCCGATGATGGTCGGATGACGGTGCGGCGCGGGCTCCTTGTGGCAGCCTCAGCGATTCTCTCGGTGGCGATCGCGGTCGCTTCCAACCAGATTCTCAATGACGGTGTCTGGGCCTGGTGGTGGGTCCTTATCGCCATGGTCCTGGCCACCGCTGGCACCTTGGTGGCCTACTGGCTCACTATCCCCACACCGCCTGATCCGGCCCCGGCCCCTCCCGACCCAGGTTCGGCACCGACGCCGAGGACGTCCCAGACGGTACGCGGCTCCACCATCCATGGGAACGTTCACCAGATCGCGGATGTCACCGGCGACGTTCACCTCGGGACCACAGATGACGGAACCAGCTGAGTCCAGGCAGGCCGTGATTGATTCGGTGGTGCACAACCTTATCCAGGTCGACCGTGTCACCGGGAACGTCACCATCAACGTCCCCGAACCGCCCCCCGTCCAGGCCCAGTTGATCGAGGGTGACATCCCGCAGAAGCCGCGCGGGTTCCAGCCACGTGGAGATCTGCTGCAGCAACTGCACGAGCAGGTCTCCGACGACGGCACTGCGGTGGTGTCAGCGGTCACCGGCACGCTCGGGGTGGGGAAGACCTTGCTGGCCGCCTCCTATGTCTGGCTCAGCCAGAAGGCCGGGTATCCGGTGATCGCCTGGATCGCCGCAGAGACCCGCGACCAACTGATGGCCGGCATGGCCGCACTCGCCGACCGCCTGGGAGTGCGCGGTCCGGAGGACAACGCGGAGGCTGCCGCGCACAATGCCAGGAACTGGCTGTCCGGATCCAGCAGCCCCAGTCTCCTCGTGTTCGACAACGCAACCGATCTCGACCAGATTCGCCGGTGGGCTCCCGCCACCGGAAACGTCCGGGTCATCGTCACCTCCCGCAACCGCGCCTTCCACCGCCTGTTTGCACCGGTCGACGTAGCAGTCTTCACCGAGGCCGAAGCGGTCGCCTACCTGCACAGGCGGACCGGCCTTACCGACGACCAGGGAGCCGCCGAGCTGTCCGGCGTGCTCGGCGGCCTGCCGCTTGCGCTGGCCCAGGCCTCCGCACAGGTCAACCGACAGCGGATCGGCTACCAGGACTACCTGGTACTGCACCGCGAGTTTCCCCTGTCCGACCACCTGCCCAGCCTCAGCGGCGACGCCTATCCCTTCGGCACGGCCGAGGCGATCCTGCTGTCGGTGCTCGAGGCGGAAGCCTCCCATGTCGCCGCTCGGCACACACTGGAGCTCATGGCCGTCCTCGCCCCCTCCGGCGTCCCCCGTGAGCTGCTCGATGATGCGGCCCTCGCCGACCTGGCCGACACCTCCCTGATCAGTTTCAGCGACGACAATTCCACGGTTCACATGCACCGTTTGATCCAGCGGGTGCTACGCGAACGGGCCCAGCACGAAGGACGACTGGACGCCGCCATCGTCACAGCAACCGGCCTGCTGGAGACGTACCAGCACCGTCTCCCCGGCGGGACCGCGATCCTGGCCACCCGCGCCTCCCTCCGATCCCTGGTCGAACAGATCAAGTCGGTGCACGCGTTCAGCCCGTCCGAGCGCACCCTGGCGATGCTCGCCTCCAGCAGCCGCCGGCTGACCGAGCTCGCTGACCTCCCCTTCGCCACCGAACTGGCACACGAAGTACTGGCTACACGGGTGAACACCCTCGGTCCTCTCCACCGCGACACCCTCACCAGCCGGTACGACCTCGCCGTCCTGTACGCAGCCGCCCGACAGTTCGACGAGGCAATCCAGCTGCTCGAACACGTCAGAACCGAACAGGAAAAGATCCTCGGGACCAAGCACCGCGACACACTTGCTACCGGCCGCGCCCTCGGCCACTGCTACGCACACTCCACCGGACGCAGAGCCGAAGCCATTCCGCTCCTCGAACAGGTGACCGCCGCCTGCGAACAGGCCCTCGGCCCGGACGATCCCGGCACCCTCGCCAGCCGCGACAAACTCGCCTGGGCCTACGGGATCGACGGCCAGGGCACCCGCGCGTTGAGCCTGTACGAGAGCACGTACGACATCGCCCGGCGCAGCCTGGGCCCAGAGTACGAGGACACCCTGGAGTATCAGAACACCCTCGCGCACGCCTATGCCTTTGGCGGCGCACAGCCGGGAAAGGCGATCGAACTGTATGAGAACACACTGTCCGTACGGACCAGGACCCTGGGCCCCGACCACCCCCGCACCCTGGACGCACGCAATCGGCTCGGCCAAGCCCTCGCCAAAGCAGGCGACGCGGACCTGGCGATCGCCGAGTTCGAAGAGACGCTGACCGCCAGAACCCGGGTGCTGGGCCCCGACCACCCCGACACCGTCCGCTCCCAAAGCGATCTGGGTGCGGCCCTCGTGAACGCCTGGGCGCCTCAGGACGCCATCGAACAACTCCAGGCAGCACTGGCCACCGCCGAACGCGTACTAGAGCCGGACGACCCCGACACCCTGACCATCAGGAACAGGCTCGCCCTGGCTCACCACGCGGCCGGTCACGACAGCACGGCGATCGAACTCCTCCAGCGGAACCTGGAGGAGGCCCAGTGGATATTCGCCGACGACGGGGAGTACATCGAGCACTTCAGACACACCCTGCACCAGATCGACTACGAGAGCAGTGGCATCTACTCTGCCGCGATCGGCCCGTACGAACGCGCCCAGTGGCTCGAGAACCAGGCCCGACAAAGAGCCGAGCAACCACCAGCCCCCACCAAGCCTCCCGCACGATGGTGGCGCCGCAAACGGTAGGTAGGAGCCAACCGCCGTCACGCACCCGGTCCGAGCGAAACAGATCTCGGAACGGGCGAGGGCACCCCGCTGGTCTTTAGACGCTGTTGTCTTTCCGGACATGAGGGCGGTGTTTTCGCTGGTCAGGCATAGTGCGGGTGGTTCGGTGGGAGTGGTGGCGTGTCGTGTCGTCG
>NZ_JBIVXP010000027.1:0-100370 GCF_044769305.1 Streptomyces sp. NPDC090499 | reverse complement strand
CCACCCTGCGGGCAGGGAACGAAAGCCCATCGGCGCACGCCCCCCGGCGCACTCCCTGACCTTGATCGGCTACACCACGACAAGGGACGCCATCGTCAAGACCGGATCGGCACGGCGACGATGCCGTTTCACTGAGACGCCGCCGGCGCAGGGCAGCCGCGGGGGCTCGGGCTCAGGACACAGCCGGTCCCAGATTGAGGTTGTTCTCCTCCGCACGCAGGTAGGGGGAACGGCGCTGGAACGCCTCGTAGCGGCCCTGCATGTACCGGCTGGCTTCCTCAGGTGATGGCTCCGCGGCAGGCCTTGGGGGCCAGGGCAGACTGCTCAGGTCACACAGAGCCAGAGCGAGGGCGTCTCGTGGATGCACGGGTGAGTTTGCCGCCTGCTGCTGGGCCAGTGAGCAATGGTGCAGCAACGCCGGCTCCAAGCGGTGGAGTTGCAGAGGGTCGAAGATGGCCAGCACGCGGTTCGTGGTGTACGGGGGCACCAGCCGGAAGCCGATGTGCCCGGCATAGGTGAGCAGAGGCAGGGGGTGCGCGGCGTCGTCGGGCAACGCACCGAGGACCTTGCTCCAGTTCTGCGCGAGCAGCCACTGCTCAAGAGCCCGTGCCGCGTCTGCGGGACTGTTGCTGGGCGCGGTGGCCATCACGTGGCGGACCACGCTCCAGTACTCCTCCTCGGCGTCCAGGCGAGCCTGCCCGAGGTTGGCGAGGAAGTCGGGGAGCACCTCGGCCGGCAGTGCGATGCAGGCGAGCTGTCCGGTTTCCCGCCCTGCTCGCAATGTCAGGTTGCCGTGGGAGGAGCCGATCTCGAGAAGGTCGACGACGAGGGTCCTGCGCCCCACAGTCCCGCTACGTGAACGGGACGGGGGCCTGCGGCGCTTGCTCATGCGGCCGTTCCTTCCACCTCGATGCCGCCCGCGGGCCGGGCCGGACGCCGCACTGTGATCGGGCTATAGACGAGAGCCCTTGGAGCCACGGAACGCGGGGAGGCGGGCGTGACCTCGAACTGGGCGGAGAGAAGGGCGAGAAGTTCGCCGGCGGCACTGCGAGCGGCCGAAAGGAGCGCGGCGGCCAGCTCCCGGTCGTAGTCCTCGATCGACTCGTTCCAGGCGCACTCCCGCAGTCGCTCCGCGTCGTCCTCCTGGTCGGTCCATCGCAGCTCCACCGTCACGCCGAACCGGCCGCCGTTGCGCACACGGGTACGCCAGGCCAACTCCGGCCGTGTGCGGATCAGCTCCTGCACTTCGCGGAACAGTGCGGGGGCGTCGATCAGGCGGGCCACGGACTGGGCATCCAAATAGCCTGCGACGGCTTGGGTGATGATGCCAAGGCCCAGCCCCTCGTTGTGGGCTTTCACAATGAGCGCCTCGAGGCTGCGGTGAGCTTCATACACGCCGAGCTGCGCAGAGTGCAGACGGCGGGTGAGTGCCTCCAGCCGTAGGGCTTCGCGAGCCTCGGCGATGTCGTCCGGGGCCGCCTGGCAGATGGCGGAGGGGGCCACCGAGGTCTGGTCACAGACCTGGGCGCAGGCACGGACCTGCACATCCGGCTGATCGGTGTGGGCCTGCAGGACGGATGGGAGGTTCTTCCGCAGCACTCTCTGCGCGAGGTCGTCGACACCGTCACACATTCCTTCGTCAGCGAGATACACGCCGGGCGGATCGGCTTCCTCCTCAAACTGCTCGTAGTGCTGCCACTCGGTGGCGCCGGGTGACTGGGTTTCGAGCCAGCACTGGTAAAGGATCACGAGCTGTCCTTCCTGGGAAAGATCGAGTTGACCTGTATGCACTGCTGTTGGTGGATGCAGGAGCGGCGCGCGGGGCAGGGCCGAGGGCCCACGGCGGAGCCGCGTGAGACGGAAACCGAACCGTGCGGCCACTGGTGGGATGGCATGGCACCCGCCCGTCGGCGAGCCCTCGTGCAGTGCAACGAGCAGATGAAAGGACGGGATGCGCGTCAGACCTGCAGAATCGGATCGCCGTCGAAGCAGCCTGCCAGCCGCTTGTCGAGGAGTTCGTCGGTGATGGCCTCGATGCCGGTCTCGATGACCTTCGGGGTGACCTGGCAGACGAGGTAGGACAGTAGCTTCATGCTTCGTTGCCCGGGTGGCGTGGCTCGCCCTGCGCTCGCTGGTGAACGGTCGGGGCAGCGTCAGCAGGAGGAGGCGACGGCAAAGCGGAGAGCGGGGAGCCGGCGACATCGCGCAGACCTTGTAGGAGTTGCGCGAGAACGGCGGCGGCTGCCTGCCGGCGTGCGGGCTGCGTGGACCACACCGCGGGGAGTATGACGCCCGTGAACACGAAGAACACCAGGGCCAGCACCAGAGCCGGGACAGGGGCGGTGAGCCAGGACATGCGCACTCCTCAAAGGGGATGGGGGTTGTGTCGCATCGACCGTGACGGACGGCAGCCCCGGGCCGGGGTTTCGCTGAAAAGTCCCAAAGCAGACGGCAGTTGGTGCAGGTCACTCCTTACGCTGCCAGAGGTCACACTGAATCAGCGGGAACGGCGGGGGTGGGTGCTTGAGCGTGGGGGAGACCTCGGGACCGGTAGCAGTCTTCTGCAAGCTGCTGGGACGCCTGGTGAGCGAGCGCGGCATACAGCAAAGCGACTTGGCCCGCGCCGTGAACCGCAGCCCCGCCGCCATCTCCATGCTGCTTAACGGGCACCGCTCCACCCTGCCCCCCTGGGACGACGTCGCCCGCATCGTGGAGTACTGCCACCAACGCGCCACCACCCCGCCGTCCGGGCTCACCCCCGACCTGGCCTACTGGCGCCACCGCCACCATGAGGCGGAAACCGACGCTGACCAGGCGCCACCGCCACCGCGCGCCGCCAAACCGCCCGCCTCGCCACCTGCCGAGACCATCCCCGACGACTTCGTGAACGCCGTGAACGTCCTCGTCGGAGAAAGGCGGGGCTTCGACCGGCTGGCCGCAGAACTGCTGGAGCCGCTGAAGCTGCACGGCGCCATCGTCACCGACCTGAACGCCGTGCTGGAAGGTTTCGCCGACCGGGTACGGGCCAGTTGCGCCACCACCCGAACTGCCCTGCTGCGCGCGGCCGATCTGGTCATCCTGGTCACGGCGTTCTGCGAGGCCGTGGGCACCTCAGGCACCTACTACACGACAGAGCTCGGGCACGAGCAGGCCGACCTCACCGGCGACGTGGTGGCCGAACTGGAGCGTGTCACCCTGGGATCGCAGCGGGTCAGGCATTCCGCCGACCTGCGCGCGGAAATCGCCGCCGCCTACGCCTACGCGGCTGACACCGTGTGCGACGAAAGCGGCGTAGGCGGCCAGCGGCCGGACAAGCTCGCGCACCGCGCCTGGCGTCGCTACCAAGCCCTGCTGGCCCAGGTGACATGGGAATGTCCCGAACTGCGCCTGACCTCCGAGACGGAAGACCCGCCCGAAGCCATCAACCCGCCCGAGACCGTGACACCGGCCACCTCACCCAGCCGGGGCCTTGCCGGACTGTCCCGGCTACTGGAGACCTTCGCCCAGGACAACAGCGCCCCGGCCCCCGCGCACCAGCAGCAACTCCGTGCCCCCCTTGCCCAGGTCGACGAGTCGGGCCCGCGCATCCCTGACCTGGAAACCGGCTACATCAACCCCGCCTTTCGCGTGGCCGGCCGCTCAGGTGACCGTGCCCTGGCCCGTGAGGACTGGTGGCAAGTCCAGCCGCTGTGGGACGACCTGGAGGACTTCCTCGCAGCCCACCTGCTCACCGAGGACGCCACTCGTGCGCCGCTGCTGATCCTGGGCCATCCCGGATCGGGCAAGTCGCTGCTGACCAAGCTGATCGCTGCCCGGCTGCCCGCAGCAGAGTTCTTCTGCCAGCGCGTCGAACTGCGCCACCTGCCCGCAGACCTGGGCATCCAGGAACAGCTCGAGGAGGCCGTGCTGCGCTCCACCGGCCGGCGCACACCCTGGCCGGACGTCACCGCCCCGGACACAGGCGTCGTCAGAGTCGTCCTCCTGGATGGTTTCGACGAA
Organism: Streptomyces sp. NPDC090499; assembly: GCF_044769305.1. Taxonomy (NCBI): domain Bacteria; kingdom Bacillati; phylum Actinomycetota; class Actinomycetes; order Kitasatosporales; family Streptomycetaceae; genus Streptomyces; species Streptomyces sp. NPDC090499. Next base: position 96,371 of record NZ_JBIVXP010000027.1, on the reverse strand, counting down.
CTGCTCCAGGCTGCGGCCGACCACACGGATCCCACGCGCCACTTCGCCTACCTGCAAAGCGTGCAGCAGTTCCAGCAGCGCGAGGCCGACCACGCCCGCCCCACGATCGTGATCGTCACCAGCCGCACCGTGGTCGCCGACCAGGCGCTGACCCCGTATCCCAGCACCGTCATCCGCCTGGAACCCTTCGACGCTGACCGCATACGCGGCTGGCTCCACGTCTGGAACACCACCAACCGCCGCTACTTCTCCACCCACGCCCTGCAGCCCCTCACCTGGGATGTGGTGGGCCGTCACGAAGAACTCGCCGGCCAGCCGCTACTCCTGCTCATGCTCGCCCTCTACGACGCCTCCGACAACGATCTGCACCTGCTGCACGGTGCGGGCATCCAACGCCTGGGCCTGTACGAGCGGCTCCTGACCGAGTTCGTGCGCCGCCAGGTGACCAAACACAACGCCCTGCCGACCGAGACCGAAGCCGCCCGCGTCGCCCACGAACTGCAGCGCCTGTCCGTCATTGCGATCGGCATGTTCAACCGTCACCGGCAAGGCATCGCCGCCACCGACGCCGAGAACGACCTGGCTGCCCTGCTCGACGCCGCTCCTGCCGACACCACGCCACTGCTGTTCGGCCGCTTCTTCTTCATCCACGAAGCTCAGGCAGTCGTCACCGGCCACGAACGTAGAGCCTACGAATTCCTGCACGCCACCTTCGGCGAATACCTGCTGACCCGCCTCGTCACCGGCGAACTGCGCCACCTCCTGGCCACCACCAGCCCGGACAGCGACCATCCCGTCGACGACGGCCGCCTGTACGCGCTGCTCTCCCACGTTCCACTCACTGACCGAGCCGAAGTCGTACGCAACACCAGCGAACAACTCACCCGCCTCACCCAGGCACAGCGCGAGCACCTGACCACGCTGCTGACCAGCCTCTTCAACCAGACGCCCGGCGACACCCACCACCGCACCCACGTGCCCTACCGCCCCGCCCCCACCCACCGCACCCAGCAAGACGCCGTCTACAGCGCCAACCTGCTCCTGCTGGCCGTCCTGGCCCACTCCACCCTCCGCGCCTCCGCCCTTGTGAGTAGCCGCAACACGGTCGACTGGTGGCGCCGGCACGCCCTGCTGTGGCGCTCGCAGTTCAGCGATGGATCCTGGGACGCCTTCACCCGCACCCTGGCTGCCGAGCCCTTCACCGATCCCGTCACCGGCCACAGAGACCTACTGGTGGGGCTTTCCACGCACCGGCCCGAACAAGAACTCGCCTGGACCGTGAACCTCGCCACCCGGGACGACGCCACGGCACAGACCTTCCAGTATCTCGACGGCGCTGCTCCAGCCGACCTGTACCGGCCGGCGGCCTTCACCTACGACCTCGGCGCACAGCACGTGTTACACGCTGTGGCACCGATCCTGCACCAGATGCCCACCGCCCTGGAGACCTACCACGGGGTCGACCGCACCCGCAGCCTGTCCCTCGCACATGCGCTGATCTCCCTGCTGTACCGGCCCACCGACGATCTCTGGCCGCCCGGCACCCCCTACGCCGAACTCCTTCTGATGCTGCGGAGCCTGTCCGGCGACGAGCGCCTGCTGGCTGCGGACATCCTGGGCCGCCACCTTCTCCACGCCGCCGCCGACCTGCCCGCGGCCACCGTCATCGACATCCTCGACCAGCTGACCACCATCCAGTTCACCAGCGCCGGCGGCCTGTCCGCCCCGACCTGGCTGGTCCTCGCCCAGTGCGTCAACGACCTCGCCGGACGCCCGGACATCCCGCACGACCAACTGAACCGGATCACACGCCGCTTCGGTCCCGATGCACCCGCCCTCAATGCCAGCGGCGACCCACTGACCCGACTGCTCTGCCTGTTCACTGAGGCCCAGACCAGCACCATGTGGCACGCGGCAGACCACCCACCGGGCCAGGCCGTGCTCACCGAAGGCATCACCCTGCTGGAGCGGATCCCCCACCCCAGACCGCCCCAAGCCGTGGTCGGCCTGCTCCGCTTGGCCCACGACCTCGGCGCCGACGACTGGCTCGCTCAACGCGCCGAGCAGTTGCTGAAGACACTCACCCGTGACGGACTGCACCGCCTGCGCCCCACCGATGTCGACTGGCTGAAGCACCTCGTACACGACGCGACCCTCCTGGACGAACTGAACCTCGTCACCCGTCTCTGGCGGCAGCAGTGACGGGCTGGCACAGGTGCACGTGTCCGTTGCTCAGGTCCACCAGATGGCCGTGACGTTGTTCGGTGGCTCCGGCACGTTGGCTTCCAGCGACCTCACTGACCGTGACGGCTCCCCGTGATTGCTTTTGAGGCGGGCCGGAGGGAGCCGCGTGCGCGTTGGGCTTGCCTGTCATGCCGTGCGAAAGCTGTGGACGACTCCGCGCCGGTCGGTGATGTACAGAGCGTTTCTCGTGGTGGCCGGTTCTCCTTGGACTTCGGGATCCCAGGTGAGTTCGTCCGACCACAGGCGTCTGCCCGTCTGGATGTCGCAGGCAAGTACGCCGGCTCGGTGGCCGATGCACACGGCGCCGCGGAGGACAAAGGGCTGACCCAAAGCAAGGCCCGGCAGACGCCTGACCCATCGGGGTGTGCTGTCCGCAGCGTCGAACGCCGCGAGTGCACGCCCCATATTCACCACCACGGTGCCGTCTGCCACTACAGGCGAGGCAGCGAGGGGAGCGGCAGTGTCACTCCGGTGACAGGCGCCATCGGTACGGGATATCCGGTACAGGCCGCCTCGCCTGCCGGAGACGTAGAGGTACTCGCCTGATGCGACAGCCGCCGATGACACCGGTGCTGGCAGCGGTGATCTCCACAAAGGACGGCCGCTGCCTAATTCGAGAGCGACCAGGACACTGCTGTCGCCATCAGGGCGCTCCACGATGTACAGCACGCCATCGGCGAGTGTCCATGCGAGTGAGACGGCAGCGTCAGCTCGGTGGCGCCATATCTCCGCACCGTCCGTCGTGGCCAGCACCACCACCTCACGGCCGGCCGACTCCGCGGACGGAGTGCTGCCGGGCGACGCGGTGCGCAGAGTGCACACCGCGTCGTCGTTGACGAGGATCGGGGCAACGAGCCGCTGATGATCTGGCGGGGACACCCAGCGGAGCTTGCCACTGCGGGTGTCCAGCGCGTAGATCCTGCCCTCCTCGTCTGGGGCGTAGAGCGATTTCGATGCGTAGACGGCGAGGTCATCACGCACGCGGAGGGACTGCTCCCAGCGTGTGCGCCCGGATGCAAGCGTCAAGGCGCGCAGCCGGCCGGCTGTCGCGGACGCGTAGACGGCTTCGTCACCGAATGGACTGATCCGATTGAAGGCCGTTCTGGCGGACCATGCCTCGGCGCCCGACACTGCATCGAACACGCGGATCAGGTGGTTGTGGCGCACCACCGCATACCCTTCGACCACCTGCGGCTGCCAGGCGTCAGATGCAGCCGTGGCCTTCGTCCACTGCAGCACCGGTGCGCGGAACACCGATGCCCGGCCTCGGCCTGGCCGCGCATGCGAAGGCGTGCCCGCCACCGGATCACTGCCGGCCAGGCCCGCAAGGCACTTCTCGGGAGCGTCGGTGAACTCCTCGATGTGCGCGATGAACGCATCGATCGACGCGGTACACAGCTCGTTCTCCCGGGGGACAGGAACCCAACTGGGAGCTATGGACAAGGCGTTGAGGTGCAGGGTGAGGTTGATCCAGAACATGCGTTGCTCGTCGACGTCGTAAACCACCCCGATCACGGGGACCTTGCTCGACTTCCAGTCCGTGAAGTGATGCCCGACCGGGATCGCGTAGCCGCGGGCACGTTTGTATTTCTTGCCCGCCTTGACCTGGGCGGTGAAGGAGTACCCCGTTCTCTTCCGCTGCCGGGTCAGCATCACGAAGCAGTCCTCGCCGTGGTCAGTGCCGTCGGCGATCTCTTGCACGAGGTGGTCGTGTTCATCGAGGAACGACCGCAGCGCATTGACCCCAGCCCGCTCGATGCGTCGATTCGGGGGGACAGTTGCCATCCACTTCCCTCGGTCATTGCCGCCAGCGCGTCCGCCCGGGCTAGCTCGCGCTGCCGCCGTGCTGGTCGATCCATTCCTGCGGGATGAGAGCGTCACCGTCACGCCAGTTGTAGCGCACGCGGTCCTGGAACCAGGACTCGGGCAGGTTGGCATGGTCGCTGACGATGATCTGGAATCCGCCGCCGAGCTCGTCGACCACATCCCGCATCAGCTCGAACAGGCGCAGGACTGCTTCCCGGTCCTCGTCCCGGGCGGGGACGTCACGCATGCCCGCCTGCTTGGCGACGTCGGAGGGGTAGTAGGGCTGGGTGGGCTGGTCCAGCATGAGCAGGCGCGGCACAGGCCGACCGTGCACGACGAAGTACTGGTGCAGGGCCAGGTGCGCCACCAGGTGGTAGCCCACCCAGTTCTTTCCGCTGCCGATTCGCATCAGCTCGGCCACGCCCTCGTCGGAGTCCGTCACCACGGTCAGCCGCTTGAGGTCCAGACGCACATGTCGGGTGCCGTGTTCAAGCCTGAGCCGGTCGGCCCACTGCGTCATGTCGCTGCTGATGTAGTTCAGACTGTGAGCGAGACGGTCCTCGACCTCCTGCGGATCCAGTTCCGCCTCCAACCCGGTCACCACCTGCTCGGCCAGCGTGATCTGGGAACGCAGCCGGACCAGGTCGCCGCCCGGGCCGGCATGGTCGAGCTGAGCCAGGTAGGTGTCGATACGGCCTCGTGTGTAGGCCTGCTCCTCGGCCCTGCTCTGCAGCCCGCGGCGGGCAGCCTCCGCCTCCGAGACGACCGACAGGGCGCCTTCGACACCGCGCAGCCGCTGGCGCAACTGGTCGGTCTCCTCCTGGAGCTGACGCAGAGCCCGTTCCCGGCCAGGGCGGGTGGTGCGCACCGCGTCCAACTGCCCGCGCAACTCGTCCCGCATGGCCAGCATGGCGTCGACCGGCGGGTCGGGCTCGCTCAGTTCGCTGCCGCAGGCCGGGCACGCCCGCAGGTCCTGCCCGCCGTCCGGCTGCACGGCAACCAGCTGGGCGGCACCAAGCCGGGACACGCCCCGGTTCACGGCTGAGGTGAACCCGTTCTCGTGGTGTTCCTGGTCGGTCAAGAGCTTGCGCTGATCGGCAACGTCGCGCAGGTTGCGCCGCAACTGGTCGCGTACCTGCTGCAGTTCGAGCTCCCGGCGCCGCTGCTCCTCCTCCCGCATGGGGGTGGGCAGGGAAGCGACGGTGGCGGCACGGCGCAGCGCCTCGATGGCCCCGGCCCGGTCGGCCACCACCTCCACGGCGCCCGCCTCGGGCAACAACCCACGGGTCTCGGCCTCTCGCAAGAGTGTTTGGAGAGTGACGTCCACGTCCTGGTTGAGTGCCTCGGCCGCCTTCAGCTCGCCCTGCAGCCGGCGCAGCGCCCGCCGGGCAGTGGTCAGCTGCTGCTGCATGGCAGCCTGGTCCTCGGCGACCGCGCCGAGGAAGTACGGGAGGGTGGTGCGCAGCGCGGTGCGGATACCGTCCTCGGCCTGGCGGTGAAAAAGCCAGCGCCGGTGCGAGACCTCGTCCTGGTTCTGCAGGCACAGCAGGGCGGCGTGCCCCAGGTGCGCGGTCAGCGGCCCGCTGCCCGGCCCGCCCGTGCCCTCAACGGCCGTGTCCCCGATACCGATCCGGCCGCCCAACTGCTCGCGCACCATGGTGGAGTCGGCATTGACCCGCAGCTGCTCGAAGTCCAGCGGCTCCAGGTCGGCGCCCAGCTCCAGCATCGCGTTGGTCACCGACTTGCGGCCGGGCGCTGGGGCCTTGCGCGCCACGAACGCGCGAGTGTCCGGCAACTGGAACAGAGCGGCGTACCAGGAAACGGTCCGGCTGATCGGGCCGATGGGCAGCGTCACCTCGTCGCGGCCCATGCAGAAGTCCACGATGTCCAGCAGCGCGCTCTTGCCGGTTTGCGAGGTGCCAGTGACGATATTCAGCTCGCCCAGACAAAAGTCCAGGACCCGCTTCTCGCCGCTCTTGCTGTAAAGAATGATCGACCGCAGCTGCACGCCGCTTAGGGTCTCACACCCAGCAACGCGAAGACCGTCGACGGCTGCTCGGTGCGCGCGGTCCACCGGCCGACCAGTTGCGCCTTGCGTACGAGCTCACCCAGCTCGCCCTCGAGCCGGGACACCCCGCGCAACGTGCCGCGCACCCGGCCCCCCTGCAGTTCCAGCAGGCCGTGCCGCAGCCCGAAGCGCAGCCCTTCCTGTACCACTGGAGCAAGGGAGGCCGCACGCTGCGGCAGGCCGGCCACCAGCACCGGATTGCGGGCCACCCAGGACGACAGATGTGTGGACACCGCCGTGGGCAGCGCGCGCCGGGTGGGCCCGTGCATTACCAGCGGCGGGGTCAGTGTGACCAGCGGCCACACCATCAGCTCACCGCCGCTCTCACGTTCGTAGGCCGCTGCTGACGCGGCCTGGATGGTGGCCAGCAGCGCAGGATTGAGGAACGCGGCGGCCGCCTGGGGCCGCTGCTGCCAGTTAGCCACGCGCGACTCCGGGCAGGTTCAGGTTCTGCACGCGTTCCTGGAAGCCGGGGTGCCAGCCGATGCGTCCGCGGTCGGCCAGCTCGTGGTGCTTGCCCCGAGAGAAGAACGGCTCGTCGTAACGCTCCCGCACCCGGTACTTGGTCTGATCGAGAGCCCAGCGCAACAGAGCGGACCCCGCCTTCTTGCGGTCCTGCTCCGTCGCGTCCTCATCGAGGCTGTCGAGCATCCAGTCGAACTCGCGCCCCCACTCGTCCCTCAAGTTGTCCTCGAACCGTTCCAGTTCCTCAATCCCGACCAGATCGTCCTCGAGCCACAACACCGTCTGGGTGTAGGCGCGGTAGTAGTCCACCATCGCCTTGTCCAGCTGCCGGGTGGCTCCCACCCACCGCAGTTGGTGCAGGAAACACGCGTCGGTCAGCTCGTCGCGCGCCTCGTCGGTGAACGCGTCGCGCTCCACCAAGGTCGGCAGTCGGTCAGAGGTGTAGTCGTCCCGGATCCGGCTGATCTGATGGACCAACCGGTCCACGGACACACTTGTCATTCGTTTGCGCAACATCGTCACCGTCTGCTCATGCCACCAGGCCCACAACTGACGCATGAACGAGTCCTCATGCCCCTGAGGCAGCGTGGTGCGCAACTTGCTGCGCACCGCCCGGTCCACGTCATCAATGGTGATCACGGAGTCGATGACACGCATCCGGCTGACGAACACCGCCCGCTGCGCCATCGGCAGCTGCAAGAACGCCTTCCGGGCCGCGGCGGACTCTCTCGCCCTGGACTCGGTGGCCGCCGCGTTCAGCAGTCTCAGCGCCACATCCGCCCCCTCACCCCCGGACCGCAGCGCAGCCATCGCCGAGCCGGGCCGTGCCTGCTGCGTGGTCACCAGCGTCAGCCACGGCCCCTCTGCGTCCCCCGGCGCATGCGTGTCCATCCATGCCTGGAGGGTGCGCCACACGTCGTCGTCCTTGTCACCGAGCGTGCGGGCCGTCTTCAGATGGTGCTTCACCTGCAACAGGTCGACGGCCGCGCCGTCCTCGTCCCAGGCCACATCATCGTGCAACTCCAGGCTGATGGCCCCGTCGGGGCGCTGCTCCGCTCCCCGCAGCAGCTCCAGCAAGGCCCACTGCGACTGAAACAGGTAGCCCAAGGCAGAGGAGGAAGCCTCGTGAACGGCGGACGTCATGCCTCAGTCTCCCGACGTGTCAGGCACGGTGTCCACCGCGCCACACCTATGCGTGAACATCAGTTCTATTATTGAGATCGCGGGCGGCCACGCAACCGCAGCCCCCGTCGCCGTGCGCGGCGCCACCCGCGGCCGGCACAGCGAGAAGGCCCGCGACTGCCGCACCGCCTGTCCGAACCCGACCGTCAACCTCATGCCGGGACGGCTGGTTGACATGACGTCATCGCGGCATGGATGCGCTGCACCCCCTTGCCGCGACGACGCCCGCCCGCACTGTGCTGATACCGCCGCCTTGTGGGATCGCGTGAATGCTCGACCATCACACGAAGTGGCCATAAGGCGATCACATCCACTGCTCTTCGTTTCATCGGTCGTTGTCCCGGCGGAGAGACACCGTCGGCCAAACAGGCCCGGCCATCTCCGTGGAGAAGACAGGGGGCACCCATGGGACGTACGAAGAAGAACAAGCCACGCCACAAGCTGCGGGGTCTGCACGACGCCAGCCAGCGCCGAAGCGCCAGGACACGCGCGGCGCCGATCGCCTGGACGCCTCTGAAGCAGTCATGCGGCTGCGTGGTCGACTGGGGATGGAGCAGCCAGACCGCCGACCCAATGACGTTCACGAACTGGTACATCAGCCGCCTGACCGTGCCCTGCCCCTGGCACACTGATTCCGTGGCCGGGGCATCCGGCGTCGCTCTGCCGGACGAGATGGTCCTCCAACCGCACGGCACCAGCGTGCTCCTGCACGGGCGCAGGGCCGCCGCCGACCGCCACGAACTCGGCGGCGAACTCGCCTCCCGTCTCACCCACGTGCTGGAGAAGGCGCGGCAAGGAGAGGCTGCGCTCCTGGACGATGCGCCTGCCGGATTCCGCAGCTGGCTGATCGCCAACACTCCCGACCCCGCCCAGGCCTGGCTCGACCATGAACTGTGCGAGATCGTCCTTAACCAGGGTCGCTCCGCCCTGCCGCGGGAACGGCTCGAGCAACTGCCCGAACAGTTCGTTTCCCCTTCCCCCGCGAGCACCCAGCCGGAGAGCGCGGCCTGCAACATCTGCTCCTTCTCCGCCGCCAACGGCGGCATCCTGTGCGCCTGCGGACATGACTGGGCGTGTCACCCCGGCGAGGTACTGCTGGGCGAGCCGTGCTCGCACTGCCCCTGCACCAACATGGACCACGCCTGGGCCATCGCCCACGCCAGCAAAGGACCGACCCAGTGAACGCCCTTCCCTTGCCTGCCTCCTGTCCGCCGGCACCCGCCCCCGCCTCCGCCCCCTGCACGGTTTCCGTGTGGGAGCTCCTCCACGAGGCCCTGCACGCGGAGGCTCACCGTTGCGAGGGAGGCGCAATGACCTACACATCCGGCCTGTTGGGTGTCCCCGTGGCCCGCGACAGCCTCCTAGCCCTTGCCGACCTGCTGGCTTCCTCCCACAGCGGCCTGGAAAACAGGATCCTGTGCCTGGAAAGTCACGACGAAGAAGGAACCATCCTGGCCGAGAGCGCGAGCCGGGCCAGGCGTTTCAGGCTGGGCCGCGGTTACTGGCCCGGGGTACATCGGCTGTGCCGGCAGACCGGATGCCGCCGAGAACTCGTCCCGCACCGAACCCTGTGTGACACCCATATGAAGGCTGCTGGCCCACCGGCGGTGCGGGATCAGACCAGCCTGGTCGCCGAGGGCATCCGCATAGACCGTGAGGCCGCGGACTCCACCGGCAATGAGGCGATGCAGCAGCTGATGAAGGCCGCGCTCGCCGTGGGCATTCCGGCAGCAGACCACGCCCGCTACTTCGCCGAGCGACTCCACCTGGCCGATGCCGACACGGCGGAGGATTGGGACTACGACGAGCACGAGCATGAGATCCGCCAGGACGAAGTGCGTCTTCTGCTCTGCATCGGAGCCCTGTCCCAGACAGAGCAGGCACCGGCGAATCGCGTCGCTCCCCGGCAGATCGGTCCTGCCGACCCTCGGCAGCTTCCAGGCTCCCCGGACCACTTGATGCTGGACTTCTCTTGCACGACAGGCGGCCTCCAGCCCGGCCGGTCCGATGACGACATCCAGTACTGGCAGGTGGACGTGCACCACCGCGTGCCGGACACCGCCCGCCGCACCGGGGAGCACGATCTGGGACAGGTCGGTCAACTGGCCTTGCTGAGGGTCGGCTGGGGGCAGGACCCTCACATGCTGGACAGCCAGGGCGCCGAGTTCAGCGCGGGCCTGACCGCGCGGGCCGCCTACGATGCCGTCGACGACCCTGACAGTACGATCCACCAGCTGGGCCTGCGTGAGGACGGTGACCTGCTGCTCCTGCTCAAGGTGGAACTGGACCCGGCCTGGCGGGGATTCGGCCTCGGTGCCTTCCTCACCCGCCAAGCCCTTCACGTGCTGGCCCGCGGTTGCCGGGCGGTCGCCACCACCTGCGTCGAGGACACGGACTCGGCCGCAGGCCGCCTTGCGCTGGCGGCAGGGTTTTGCCCCGTCAGCCCGTTGCTGGCCGTGCTCGACCAATCCGGCGGCCGTCAGACTCTGCAGGAACGCCTTCTGCAGAGGCATCACCTGGACCGTCTCGTCTCCCTCTGTGATCCGGACCGCGACGCTGTGCCGCCCTTCTGACCGTGTCACGCTGGCCAGGGACCTCTGACCGTGCTCTGGCCGGCGTGCACGGCCGACAGGCTGCCGACCGGCCCGCCAGTTCACCCTGGCGGGCCGTCGCATCTGCCGCATGATGCGGTGTCTGGTCACCATTGCCGGAGCGGGTCGTCGTCGAAGCGGCCCACCAGCTGGTTGTCCAGCAGTTCCTCGGTGATGGCCTCGATCCCGGTCTCGATGGCTTCTTGCGCGCTCTGGCAGACGAGGTAGGACAGCGGCTTCATGTAGCCGCCGGTACGGCGGTGCAGGTGGGCAGCGAGCTTGAGCAGGTCGCCCGGACGGTGGTGGTGCAGGCGCAGGTCCTGGTCAAGTGCCTTGACGACCTGGTGGAACAGCTCGTAGTCGTCAGCACTGTAGGGGATCGGGTTGACCGCCAGAGTAGGGATGCCGCCCGCACCGCCGTCGGGCGGGTCGGGCCGCTTGCCGCGCCGGGCCTCGTTGACGATCTCCCGGGAACCCGGCCCGCAGTAGACGAAGGACACGTTGCATTCGTCGGCGAGGTAGCCGAAATAGTCGAAGGCCGTCTTCAGCTCGCAGTTGTCCAGCCGGTCGATGCCGTCGACGAGGACCAGGCGGGTGCCGCGGGATTTCATGACATGGCAGACGGGCCCGGTCATGTCGGTGCTGCGCTGGCTGGTCTCGGGGTCTTTGGTGTGCTTGTGGCCCAGGAACTCCGCGAACGGGACCGACATGTCCAGCCTGCTGCTCGGGGCCAGCGGGGTGTTGATGTGGATGACCGGGATCCGTTTAGTGTCGGCGGGCAGCCGATCGCGGATGACGCCTTCGAAGGCGCGGCCGATCTGCCGCAGCACCGTGGTCATCCCGGTCTCGCCCGGCCCGTCGACGGCCAGATGCAGCGGGCCCTCGCTACGGGGGCCGCCCACCAGCCACAGCCGCCGTGCAACCGCGACCGCCTTCTTCAGCGCCGGCGTCTGCACGGTGCGCATCGTTGCGTGGTAGTGAAGGCGTGGGTCGTCGGACCCGACAGGGTCTTCCGTCTGCGGGCAGGTTGCCAGGTCGGGCGGGTCGATGACGCGGCCGAGCTGGGCCTGCCAGCCCGGGCGGGTGGTCGGCGGCAGGAACCGGTCGGTTGCGGCAGGGATTTCAGGGAACGGCATGGCGTCGTCCTCGGCGGCGGGCGGCGGTGACCGGCACGAGATATCCGCGCCGGCCACCGCTCACAGACGGGGTAAGAGCGCTAGGACTGTTCAGCGGATACAGGGTCGTGATCGAGGCCATCGCCCGGCTGGGGCGCGACCGACGGGCTGCCGGGCAGCGCGAGGCGCACAGCCGGCGCGCACAGCCGGCGCGGGTCGACGTCCATCACCGACAGGCTGGCGATGCTGCCGTAAACGGGTGCGGGGATGCCGCGGTAGGGGTCCTGCACCGGCGCCGGCCCGACGCGCATGCCGCGCTCGACGGGGGTCGGCTGCGGAGCGGCGGTGCGGGAGGGGCCGCGGCCGACGCGCTCCAGCAGGGAGCGAACCAGCCGGGCGATGGCCACCTCGTCGCGAGTGTGGCCACCCTTTTCGACGTGGGCAAAGGTGGCCTGGTCCCAGACGTGTTCGCTCCAGGCATCGCCGATCAGCCGCTGGTAGACGAAGTCGGCCTCCGCCCACTTGCCGTTGCGGTGGTCCTCGAGCCAGACCTTCTCCGGCTGGTGGGGGTGATAGCGCACCGGCCATCGCTGGCCCTTGCCCGGCCAGCCCGAGCGGGTGTTGCGATAGCCGTTGAGGGCACGGCTGTCGTAGGTGCGGTTGTTCAGGCGGATGCCCTTGTCGGTGACCTGCACCCAGGCGGTGGGCAGCAGCCGCAGCCGGTCCTCGGCGCTCAGCCGGAGGGGGACGTAGCCGCTGCTGGCGACGTGGGCGGCGAACATCTGGTTGGGGGTGCGCGGCGGCATCGAGGGCAGGAACGGGTTGCGCAGTTCGCTGTGCGGGCGCTGCTGCCAGCCCAGGGCGATCCACTGCTGCAGGAAGTCGTTGATCTGATCGATGCGCCACAGCCGCTCTTTGGCGACGTCCTTGCCGCGGTGGGTGAGGTCCTTGCCGGTGTAGCCGGGCACGAACTGGCTGAAGAGGCTTTTGACCGAGCCGAAGGACCGCTCCATGATCGCCTTGTGGGTGGGGGAGTAGGCGCAGGCCGGGCGTACGGAGATGCCGAGCTGGGCGCAGGCGTCCATGAAGGCCCGCCCCGCGAACACCTTCCCGTTGTCCATGATGATCATCTCCGGAATGATCACCGGCCGGGCGGCCGCGCCCTCCATCCGCTCGTCGGCCTCCACCAGCTGCGCATAGGGCAGATCGGAGCCCTTGGCACCCGCCTTGAGCGACCAGTGCGGGCGCATCGGCTGCGGGGTACACATCTCGGCCAGCAGGAACAGGGCGTCCACGGCCTTGGTGGCCCGCCCGCCGTGACGACGGGAGGTGGATCCGGTCTTGGTGCCGCTGGACTTGGGCCGGATGACCGCGGCCAGGATCGTCCGAGTGACCACGTCGATGGCCGCGGTCAGCTCCAAGGACACGACGCGTGAGGTCTCGTCTAGGGCCAGCATGTCCAATGAGGTGGTGTCGATCTGCACCTGCTCGCCCGGCGCCGTGGCCATGGCCAGAGTGAACGGCGGCTCGGGGCGGTGGCTGCCGTCGCCGCGCCGGGCGGCGGCCTGCTTTCCGCAGACGATCCCGAGTCGGTCCAGCAGCCGGTAGAACGTCGCTCTGGACGGCATCACCTTCTCCGCCTTCTTCTTGAACTTCCGCACGCATGCCCTCCTGAGCAGTTCAAACAGCCGTGACCTGGTCCCGATGGACCTCTTCTCGTGCCGCTTGTGCACCTTGCGCAGCAGCTTGACGACCTGCTCGTCGACGCGGCCGTGCTGGCTTGGGCCGCGCACCCGCCGCTTGTCGACCAGCCCCCACACGCCTTGCTCCAGCCAGGCCAGCCGCTTGCGTTCCACCGTGGCCGCCGACACCGGGTGGTGCGCGGCGCGCAGTTCGGCGGCCTTGGTCTCATACCGGTCGCGCAGGGTAGTGCGCCCGGGGTCGTAGCAGGGGCGCGGAGCCGTGCCCGGGGCAGCGAATCCGGGCAGTCCCGTGTGCACTTCCAGCACATGGTCGAGCCAGAAGTCGACCTCCTTGCGGGCCTCCTTGGACAGGCCCTCCAGCAGGTCCGCGCCGCCCAGGGGCCGGCGTTCGGACGCCGGCGACGGGGCGGGGCTCGTCTGTGACCGGCGCGTCCGGCGCGTCCAGCACGCGGAAGCCAGGGGAGCGGTACAGCGTGTCCAGCAGCACGACGGCGTCCTCCCCGTCGGCGTGCTGGCTGAGCAAGTGCACTCTGCTGCCCTGCAGCGCCGTCACCAGATACGTCTCGTCGTGCCAGTGCACGGCGCTGCCTACCGTCACGGCCCCGGGCCGAGCCGGTGCGTGCACCGCCATCAGCGCACCCCCTGCGGCGACCACACCAGGGAGCGGGCCGGCACGAACGGGGTGCTCCAGTCGATGAGCAGCTCGCGCTTCCAGACCAGGTGCAACGCTCGTGCCACCGTGGCCAGTTCGGGCAGGGCACTGGACTTCACCCCGTCGGTGAACGGGCGCGGCCGGGCGAACACCTGGTGCAGGACGTGTGCGGTGTCCGCGTCCGCCAGCCGCGTATGCCGGTAGCGGGCCAGCCGCTGCCGGTTCGCGGCCGCGGCTGTGTCATCCCCGCCCGGATGCACCCGCACCTCCCAGCCGGCCTGCTCGCCGGCCGCCTCCAGGAGCCTCGATGCCTCCTCCCAGCCGCCCGCCGCCCGCTCCGATGCCCTGCACACCAGCAGCCGTGCGCGCCCGTCGGCCAGCCGGGCGAAGAAGTCCGGCACGTACCCCCCTGCGCTGTCCGCCCAGGCCAGCCGCAACGGCCAGCCGGTGAACGACATCACCTGCGGATCGAACTCCAAAGACAGCGCCGCCTCCAGGGCACCGAGGCTGGCGCAGCCCGCGAGCCGGGCCTGGCCCGCCGGCCGCCACCACGTGGTGATCGCCCGCCGGCCCCGGTACCGATTCGGTCTCCACACCTCGGCCCGTTCCTCCAGCCGCTCCTGACGGACCTGGCTCACGGGTTTCTCCAGCAGCCGCCCCGCGGGGGACAGGAACTGCGCCCACACCACCTCAGCCACGACACCACCTCTCACGACAGCGAAAGCACGGATATCGCCCGCGTGATCGATCCGGGCGATGCCGATCACCGTGGCCGCCCGCTGCCCGCGAGGAAAGCGATCCGGGTCGAACGCCCTCGAACGAGCGAGCGCGCGCCGTGCCTGCGCGCCGTTCGATCACACGGGCGAACCGGCTGTTGTGCCAGGTGAACCCGTACTGAGAGGCCGGAAATAGGGGGGCGCAGGACAACATTCGGTGCGCGCCCGCTCGAACGGAGCAGATTTCCGGCCTGCTTCCGCGGCATCTGTGCAGGTCGACGGCCAGCGGAACGTTCTTGCGTATGACGCATGTGCTTTGCGGATTCCTGCATGCTGCGCTGCCAAGCGCATCTGCTTGGACCAGCAGTGCCGCACCCAAGACCAAGCACCAGTGGGGGAGCCGAACCAGCCCATGGACGGACTGTTCGACTTCGACGCCATCCCAGAGCCCGGGCCGACGCCCGGCGGCCTGCCCGTGCCGGCGCAGCGGCGCAGACTGCGCCGCGAGTCCGGCCTGTCTGCACACCAGATCGCCGACGCCTGCAGCGTGAGCGAGGACACCGTCCACGCCTGGGAACAGGGCAGCACCACCCCACGCGGCGACACCGCGGCCATCTACGGCCATCTGCTGGCCGCCCTCAAAGCCCGGCAGGAGGGCACTGCCGTGCCGGAACCCCCGCCAGCCCAGGCACCCGACTGGGCCGCGCTGGGCGCCCTCCGCCACGAGATCCCCACCCAGGCAGCAGCCCACGCACCGTGCCGACGCTGCCAGCAGCCCACACCCCACCGCGTCGGCGGCCGCCCCCAGCACCTGGGCACCCGCTGCCCCGCGGCCGACGCCGGACAGGCCCAACCCGCCCCGCCCGCAG
Source organism: Streptomyces sp. NPDC090499 (assembly GCF_044769305.1). Classification (NCBI taxonomy): domain Bacteria; kingdom Bacillati; phylum Actinomycetota; class Actinomycetes; order Kitasatosporales; family Streptomycetaceae; genus Streptomyces; species Streptomyces sp. NPDC090499. The sequence continues at coordinate 80,960 of NZ_JBIVXP010000027.1, read as the reverse complement.
GCCAGTCAGCCTCTGCACGGCCCACCGGTGCCGCCCCTGTACCGACTTCGCCCTGCCCGCCCGCCGCCGTGGTGCGGCTGTCCTATCCGCCGCTCAAGGCCAGGAGCATCTCCGACGGCCCCCTTGCCGTCCTCGAGGCCGGCCCGTCAGGGCTGGTCGCCCACCTCGCTGACGGCCGCACCCGGGCCTGCCCCGCCGAGAACCTGCGCGGGCTGCTGGCCTGGGCCGTGAACACCCCGCTCGGCGCGACCCCGGTCCACCGCGAAGCGCTGCCGCCCGGCCCGCTGCTGGTGCTCACGTCCACCGCCCGCGCCCGCCTGGCGCTGCCCGCCGGCCTGCCTGACCTGCCCGCACGGCATCCGCGCAGCGACCACCCGCTGCTGCAGCAGGCCCGCGCGATCGGCTGGCAGACCGATGCCGACGGCCTGGGCCCCTGGACGCGGCTGTACCCCAGCGCCGGTGATCCAGCCTGCGACAGCATCCACCTCGCCGTCACCGACTGGGGCGCCCTGCACCAGGATGCCTGGAACCTGCCCGAACGGCTCACCCCCGGCGAACTCGCCGCCGTCCTGGGCCAGTACACCGCGCTCGTGCGCACCCCGCTGGGCCCCCCGGGCGCCTGCGGACACCAGCTCATGCGCGACCTGCGCCCGCCCGCCCACCGCCACACTGCCACCGGCGCCCTGCTGACCGCAGGGGTGGGTGGAGCTCTGACGAGGCCGGTCGACCCGGCCCCCTGCGAAGCCCCGCCCGGCCACCAACTGGCCAGCCACCGTGCCGAGCAGGACACTCTCGCCGACACCGACATCGACTGGTGGCGCCACCCCCTCCCCGACGAAGCCGACCGCGCCTACGCGGTGTGCCTGGCGGTCAACCTGTTCCACCTCGCCGGCATCAGAGAGATCCAGGTCGCCGACGGGCCGGCCCGCCACGTTCCCCACCCGCCCTTCGACCGCAAGCGGCCCGGCAGCTGGCTCGTCGACCTCTCCGCCGTCCCCCAGCACCAAAAGCTGCCACCGGCCTTCGCCGGCACCGGCCCCGTCTGGCACACCACACCCGCCGTCGCCTACGCCGCACTGCGCGCGGGCGCAGCACAGCTGAAACGACCCGCCGAGGGCTGGCTGCGCCCCGGCCCGACTAGCCCCTACCTGGCCCCCTGGTACGACCACCTGCGCCTGGCCCGCTTGCCCGTCCTGGAACGCCCCGGCATCACCGCCACCATGGACACCCCCGACCTCCTGGCCGCCCTCGCCGGCCTGGCCCAGGCCGACCCCCTGCAACGGGCCCTGCTGCACGCCGTGCACGCCACCGGCGAGGACGCCCTGACAGCACTGGCCCAGCCGCCCGCCCAGCCCGACCAGGCCGCGCTGGCCGCCTGGCCCACCCCCAAGGAGCCCACCTGGCGTCCCGACCTGTATGCCGCAGTCGTCGCCAACGCCCGTGCCCACGTCCACCGCAAACTCGCCCGCACCTCCCGCACCGGCTACTGGCCCCTCGCGGTCGCCGGCGGCCACATCATGTACGCCACCCACACTCCGCACCTGACCGAGATCACTGAAACTCCTGGCAGCGACTTCAGGATCGGCATCTCGCCCGGCCACGTCCTTCCCGTCGCGGTGCGCCCCCTGCACTGGTACACGGACCGCTGCGCCGAGGGCACGAACCCCGCCCAGCTGCTGAAGGACACCTGCCCGTCATGGTGAGCCCCCCGCCCGCCCACGGCGCTTCCAGCTTGCCCCGGGCGGCTTCCTCCATCTCACTCCGCGGCGGCCACGGGCCGGCCCAGCCGCCAGTCAAGACACGAGGCGTCCTCCAGCGCCCCTCGTTCCGGCAGGCCGTGATGCGGGTCCATGACCGGCAGGTGCCCCGTTCGGTAGCCGGGCGGCGGCGCCGGCCGGGCCAGCCGGTCCACCACCGGTGCGGTAATGCGATGCTGCAGCGTCCACTGGCGCAGCATCCGGTAGCCGCCGTGCTCTATCGGGCCGGGCATACCCAGCCGCTCGCCCACAAAGGCGATCCATCGCTTCGAGACCCAGCCTGGTGCACCGCCCGCGAACTCCCGGCCCCAGAGCCGCTGCCGCTCGTACACAGCCATGGCCTCGGCGACGATGACGGCCTCCGGGTAGACGACCAGCGGCACTGCCCACCGCTGCCGCCCGGTGCCCAGCACTGTCTCCCGGCCGGCCCAGAGGGTTTCCGAGCCCATCTGGCGGCTCTGCCACCAGGCTGCGGTCACCTGCAGTGCATCGGCCAGCAGCGCCCGCGCGTACGGTCCCAGCCGCTGCTGCAGCCGCACCCGACGGCGATGCGCCCGCACCACTTCCTCAAGCCCGGCCAGCGAGACCTGGGCGGGGCCGCCGTCGGCGGTGCTGCGCAGCCACCGGCCGTGGCGCACGCACACCTGCCACGGATCGCCGGCGGCCAGCACCACCGGTGTCACCAGGTCATCGTGCCGTGTCAGGCACCCCGGGCACGGCTCAAGCGGCGTCCACTGCCCGGCCCAGGGCTCCACCCGCACCGACGGGCGGCGGCCGCCACCAATGCTGGCGGCCAGCGTGGGCAGGGCGCGGCACAGCTCCTGGGGCGTGCGCCAGGACATCACCGCCAGCCGCGCGACGGCCTGTTCACCAAGGAACACCTCTTGCGCCCACGGATCCAGCTCCCCAGGCGGCCGGTGCGCTCCCGCCTCCCGCAGCACCTCCTTCACGGGCAGCTCGTTGAGGTGGGCCAGCCGTCGGACAAACGAGGCCGCCGCCTCACCCGGCACTGGCTCCAGCCCCACCAGCTTCGGCACCGCCTCCGTGTCCATGCCCGCCTCCCACATCCCCGGCCCGGGCCCTCCCGCCCCGCCCCCTTCACCGCGGACAACGACCAGCCGTGAACCCGGTAACCCCCGGCAGGAGACCACCCCACCGTGCCGCTGTTGAACACCTCCGTCGCCCACGCGCTCGACCTCGCCGACGCCCGGCACTGGACACGGCAACCACCCAAGCGCCCCGTCACGCGCCTGCGCCATCTGCTGCGCCAGACCAGCCCCACTCTCCTCGCGCCACGCCTGTTCGCCTATCCCCACGCCCTCACCCGCTGGGCCGAGGGCGACCTCAGCGACCTCACGCCCGCCCAGGCCACCCTCATCGAGCGTGAGATCTACCGCACCTGGCAGCCGGACGTCCGCCACCGCGCGCATCAACAGATCCTCGACCACGACGGCTGCGTCACCGCTCAGCTCCACGCCCGTTTCGCCTACACCACCCTCAGCGGCGAATTCCACGACCTCCGCCTGCTGCGCTTGATCGAGGATCTGCCCGCCCTCCACGCCCGCCAGCTCTTCGACGCTCGCCGCCGCGACGCCGGCGAAGACGAACTGCGCCGCATCCTCGCCGACGGCATCGGCGAGGCCTACTTCTTCCGCGCCCTGCCCGCCGACCAGCAGCAGGCCGCCGTGACCATCAGCGACCTGCACCTCATCCAGTTCCACTACTGACCCAGGGAGCCCCCATGACCGTCATCTACGCCTTCCAGGACCACAGCGGACGCTGGCACGGAGACCCCGACGCTCCTCTGCTCGACCCCACCGACGAGCCCGGCCGCGGGATCCTCACCTACCAGCCCGTGCCCGGAACCCCCGAAGCGGCCAGCCCCTTCACCGGCCAGCGGCTCACCGTCCTGTACGGCGCCACCAACCTGGAGACCGGCCCCGTCTCCTACCAACTCGACACCGGCGGCCGCTTCCTGGCCACCTGGAACATCCACACCCTCCTCGCCTCACCGATGGGCGCCGCCCCTCTGCCCGCACCGTCCGACACGCCGCCCGACCCGCTGCCGGCGCCCTGCCTGGAGTCCGCCTTCACCGAAAACGGCCGCCGCTACGTCCTGACCGGCACCCGCTGCGACAACCGACGACTCGCCCTGGAACTCACCATCAGCAGCGAACGCGGAGACATCCAAGGAGAACTCTGCGGCGCCGTCCCCGCCCACGACCTCGCGCCCCTGGCCCGTCTCCTGGACGCAGCCTCCCGCACCCTCACCACCCCCGCCTCCATCCCCCCGCCCCGCCAGGGCAGCGGGTGGGCGCCCGCAGACTGTGCCCGGCTCGCCGCCCGGTTCCGTCAGGAACGCGACTTCACTGTCCTCGCCGCAGAGTTCGGCTGTTCCCGCGGCGCCATCTACGAAGAACTCGCCCGCCAGGGACTGATCCGGACACCCGGATCCGACCGCGCCACCCCCGCCAGCAAGCCCCTTTCCGACGTCATGCAGCAACGCCGCCAGATCCACCGCAACTCCCATGCCCGCTGGAGCGACGAAGAGGAACGGCAGCTGGCCCGGCGCTGCGCCGACGGAATCCTGATCCCCGAACTCAGCAAAGAGTTCGGCCGCAGCGAACAGGCCATCGAATCGAGGCTGTTGAAGATCGGAGCAGTCGGGCCTGCCGCGGACGAAGCCCGCCTCAACGCCCTGTGACACCCACCAATCTGCAAGCTCGATCTGATATCTGATCGGGCTTGCACGGAAGAGGTGCGTACCGCTAGCGTTCTCTGCGGTACCACACACCACAGGGGACGGACATGGCCGTGCTGCTGACCACGGGACAGGCCGCCGCCGAACTGGACTGCGCCATCACTACCCTGCGCCGCCTCATCCGCGCCGACGTCCTGCCCGGCCTCTCCCACCGCGGCGTCCGAGTCATGATCCCCCTCGACGTCGTGCAGGCACTCCACCAGCGCCCGCACGCCCCGCTCCACCACCTCGACGCCCGGGAGATTGCCGTCCTGCGCGTCGACGCGGCCCGCCACGCCGACGAGGACGACCACACATGGACCGGCTACGCCCCCCACCTTGGCGCCGACCGTCTCCTCACGAGCCTGCGCGGCTGGTGGCGCTGCGACCCCACCAGCATCGCCACCGCAGGCCTGCTGCCCGTCACCCTGTCCGGCTACGTCGTCGCCGTCCTGACCTGCCTGGACACCTGGCAGCGCAACGACCAGGGCCGCTACGCCTTCCCCAACGCCCGTCTGGCCGGCTACATCACCGACCTCGCCACCCCCACGATGGAACTGACGTCCACCCGCCAAGACGACCGCGCCCTTGCCACCCTGCTGCTCGGCACCCGCCTGCAATCCCACTCAGGCGGCCCGATCGCCTACGTCACCACCGCCGGCTGAGCGAGCGCCACAAGGAACCCCGATGAATGCACAGACCTACACAGAAGGCCTCGCCGAACTGCGCACGCTGCGCGACGACGTCAAGAAAACCGCAGCCGCCCTGGCCCGCCTGGAAGCACAACGGGACAAGACCGTCATGGCCCTGGCCGCCCACGACAAGGCCAAGGCCGAGCGGATCGCCCCCGCCGCCGGTCTCAGCATCGCAGCCGTCGTCGCCCTGGCCCCCCAACTCGCCCCCCAGGACATGGACATCACCGCGCCCACCCCGGCCGCCGCCGAACGCACACCCCCGGCTGCCCAGCCAGCCACACCCGCACCAGATACGCCGACCCCCGCGCCACTCCAGCGGCCGACCGACCCCGCCACACCCCGCGAACTGCCCACCCTGCCCCAGGACACCGACACCGGCCGATGGTTCACCCCCACCTCGGGCCTGGCCTCCCAGTACCCCAACTTCACCCAGAACGCCCACCCCACCGTCTTCCTGGACGCCGCCACCGGAGTCCTCGTCCACCGCGACCAGACCCTCCGCCTCGACCTGGGCGACCGGTCGGCCGCAGCCATCCTGACCGCCGTCTTCCACACCGTCCCCCACACCATCCAGCGCATCTACATCACCGCCGGGGCACCCTGGCACCGCGATGCCGACCGCTACCCCTACCTCCGGGACGCCGTCGCCGCCTGGCTGAACGCACCCACCCCCGGCTGGCGCGTCGACACCGGCCGCGGCCGCGACCGGATGGCCGGACACTTCGTCCACGCCCGCAACCCCGTCGCCCGCTACCAGCGCGAGAACGGCGACCACCATGTCGAAATCCGCAGCACGGGGGAGTGGTTCGACCTGGACGCAACCGATACCCCCGGCATCGTCCGCGACGCCTTCCGCCTGCTGTGGGAGGAACTGCGCCGCCACTTCCCCGACGCCGTCGTCCTCGGCTCGCCCTCCCAGACCGGCCGGGACCTGTGGACCCGCACCATCCCCCGCCGGGGCAAACACGCCGACGGCTTCCCCGTCCTGTCCGAAGAACTGCGCGGCCTGCTGCACGCCACCGCCGGACAGGGCCGCAACGAACTCCTCACCCCGCCCCGCATCCCCCAGCAACTGCCCGCGCTGATCGAATACGACCGCACCTTCGCCTACGCCAAACACACCTGGAAATCCCCGGTCGGCACCCCCCGCCGCGTCACCGGCCAGACCTTCGCCTCGTGGTCGGCCAAAGAACAGCACGACGCCCTCTACGGCTGCGGCCACTGGCACATCCGCGTCACGGTGCCCGACGGATGGAACCACGTCGGCCTGCTCCCCGCCCCCGCCCCCGGCGAGCGCGCCTGGCACTACCCGGCTTCGCCCGGCGCCACCTTCACCACCTGGGCTGGCGGACCCGAAGTCCACACCGCCCTGACCAACCCCCTCCAGCCATGGAAGGTCGAAATCCTCGACGGCATCCTGTGGGAAGCAGGCAAACCGCTGGACGAATGGTCCAAGAAACTCAAAGAAACCTGGACCAACCTCTCCGCCCAGGCCCACTTCCAGGGCAATCCCCAGCAGGCCCGCGCCGCCCACCTCGCCTCCCGCGCGGTGCGCTCCATCCTGCTCTACGGCATCGGCTCCTTCGCCCAGCGCCCCCGCATGGTCACCGGCACCACCCCCCGCGCCATGGAACGCGACGTACCCCCGGACGCCGAAATCGTCGGCTTCGACGATGAACTGATCACCTGGCAGAAGCCCACCGGCTTCGCCCGTGACCCCAACGCTCACCCCGAATGGGCCGCCGCCATCTGGTCCTCCGCACGAGCCGCCCTGCTCACCCAGTACCACCGCGACGAGGACACCTACGCCGGAGCCCTGCACACACCCCCCGGCACCGTCGTCGCCTTCCGTACCGACGCCCTCTACCTCACCCAGTCCCAGAACTGGCCCTACCGCCACCGTCCGGGCGACTACCTCCTCAAGGGCCACCTGTCCGGTCCCGTCAACGCCCCCACCAGCGAAGAAGAGCTCCTTACCCTGCGCGACACCGGCCGCCAGAACCTGAACAGCACGCCAGAAGAGGCCTGATGCCGCCCCGACGCCGCCAGCCGGCCCCCCGGCCCGTACTCAACGAAGCCGCCCAGCTCACCGACCAACTCCAGGAAGCTGGCTACACCAAACGAGACATCGCCCGCATCATCGACCGCGACCCCTCCCTGGTCTCGCAGTTCTACACCAAGAACAAAGGCGCAGCCTTCGTCCCCGCCCTGCGCGAAGTCCTGGCCGCCGTGCAGACCGGTGGCATCACCGACCTGCCCGAACTCGCCGCCATCGCCGCCCGCCATACCCAGCGGCGCACCACCGCCTCCGGCGCCCGCGCCCGCGTGCGCGGCAAAGCCGTCCTGATCACCCGCACCGGCTCCGGCACCGGCCGCGTCGGCGCCCAGGCCATCGCCTCCGGCTCGGCCCGCCTGCGCCCCCTGATCGCCGAAGCCGCCCGCCGCGGCCTGCGCCTGGCCTTCACCGTCCGCCTGGCCAAAACTGGCTACCTGCACCCCTCCGGCAGCCGCACCGACTCACCCGGCATCCGCCGCGACGTCATCCAGCGCGCCGACCACACCGAAGAACGCTCCTACGGCTCCGCCCAAACTGGCGGCTTCGACGCCGCCGACTTCGCCCGCCGCGTCAACGCCGCCAGCGGCGACGTCACCGCAGCCGTCCACCAATGGCTGGTCGAGACCGGACGCATTCACCCGGACGCCCACATCATCCACCTCGAAATCCGCACCTGGCGCCCGCGCTGACCGGCTCGCCACAACACACCAGCAATCACCCAGGCACATTGCCGTGCAGGCGTACCGGCGGCGGACAACGGTAAGTTGAACGCCATGGTGCTGTCGTCGGGGGAACGCGTGAGGGCCGCAGTCGCCGCGCTCATGCAACTGGCTGGGGAGACGCAGGCCGATCTCGCGATGGCGTTGGGAGTCAGCCAGGCTCAGGTCAGCCGCCGCCAGTCCGGCGCCGCGGCATGGCCCCTGGACGACTGCGACCGTGTGGCCGCCCACTACGCCATTGATGTACTGGATCTACTCGCCGGCCCCACACGCGCATGCGAAGGCCTTCCGCCGACACGTCGACGCGCTGCCCAGCGTCAGTAACCGCACCAACCAAGAACCAATGACAGACGAACCATGATCGACAGAACAACGCCGCGCAACCTACAACCTGCGAAGAGCGGCGAACGCCAAGCCGTCGCGTGGCAAGCAACCGAAACACGCCCGAGCGGCGGGTGCGCCACGTGGAGAGAACAGACCTACGCGGTCGAAGCGCGGTGTTCGGCCGCCACGGGAACCGCGCTTCTGGCGGTTGCGCCCTTTCGTGCTGTGCCTCGCCGACACCCCGGGGGAGTGTGCTGGAAGCCAGCAGACAGGCTTCCGACACACGCCCTAGCAGGCTTCACCCATGGCGGGGTGGCGGAGGACCTCGACCTGCACACCGAACTCGCCGCCCATATTGTGCCGTTCGCCCGCAAAGTATGATCCGACCTGCAACACCCGGACGCCAGGGCTATCCGCTTAGGCCACGACCAATGCCTGAAAATCTGGGCCCTCACCCGACCTCGCATCGACGCTGACTTTCTGCTCCTGGACGAAGCCCAGGACGCCACCCCGTCGTCGGACAGATCTCCCTCAACCAGCGCGACCACGCTCAACTCGTCACGGTCGGTGACTCCGCCCCGCCCAGGCCATCTACCAGCGGCGCGGCGCCAAAGGCATCATGGCTGGCTTCGGCGGTAGCCACCTGGCGCAGTTGCAGTCCTTCCGCTTCGGCCCCGACCTTGCCCATGAGGCCAACCGCTGGCTGCCAGGCCGGCAGGCCGTCGGAGAGGGGCTGGTGTCGTTCCATGCCCTGCTGCTTGGTGAGGCTGCAGCGCTCAATCAGGTCGATGCGGTTCGTCAGGGTGTGACATCTCAACTTTCCCGCAAAGTGTGCATGCGTTGTGTTTTGGATCGGTTGCAGGCAGGCCAATGTCCGGGACTGTGCCGAAACGCAGCCGACCAGTTGTAGCAGTCGTCGATGTGGCTCGAAGCGGACGATGTAATTTTCGCTTCCTTTGCCAATCTTTTCGTTTACTCGCAGATCCAGACGATGACTTGACCGCTTCCCTTTGCTGTTTCATGATGCAGGCACATAGGGAACCCCTGCCATTCCTTTGCTTATTTTGCAATAACTTATGGGCTGTTTTGGTCGAACTGGTGGCCTTGGTGAGTGATTGACAGTCGCAATTCCCTGGGTTTTGATCATCCGGCCTGTAAGAAACGTGTGAACGCAAGGTGGGGGACATGGGGCGGGGTGGGGGGTTGCGTCGTGCTGTCGTGGCATCGGCGCTTCTTGTGCAGTTGCTGGGCGCCGCGGGCGTTCAGGCGGCCAGTGCGGCCGAAGCGGAACCTTCGTCGGCGGCGGCTGGCGGCAGTGCAAGTGATCTGTCGCCCGAGGCGGCCGCGTCGCAGGAGGCTGCGGCGTCCGGCTCGCCCGTCGAGGTGAGCGCGGAGACGACACCCACGCAACTCGTTACAGCGCATCCGGACGGCACGTTCTCGGTCGAGTTCGATCCGGTGCCGGTGCGCGCGGAGAAGGCGTCGGGCTGGGTTCCGGTCGACACGGACCTACAGACGACGCCGTCCGGCAAGGTCGTACCGAAGGCCGCGGCGGCGGACATCGCCTTCTCGGGGGGTGGCGCGAGCGATCCCCTGGCGAGCATTACCCAGGACGGGAAGACGTACAGCGTCGGCTCTCCCTGGACGTTGCCCACGCCGACGCTGGCGGGTGCTACGGCGACCTATCAGAATGTCATGCCCGGGACAGATCTGGTCGTACAGGCCACACCGGACGGCTTCAGTGAAAACCTGGTGATCAAGTCGCGAGACGCCGCGCAGAACACGGATCTGTCGAGCATTCGGTTCCCCGTCTCGGTCGACGGTGTGTCCGCGCACGACACGCACTCCGGCGGTGCCGCCTTCGTCGACGGCCAGGGGCGGCCGGTCTTCACTACGGGTACGGCGCTGATGTACGACTCCTCGGCCGCCCCGGCCCCCGCATCGGTTACCAACTCGACGACTGCGTCGGCGGCTTCGCACGGCACTGCCTCGCCGGCGTCGTACGCCGTGACCAGTCCTGCGCGCATGACTGCTGCCGCGGACGAAAGCGCACTGAACGGGCCGGCTCCCGGCGCCCGGTCGACCGTCATGGACGTGACGGTCTCGGACGACGCGCTGACCCTGAAGCCCGCGCAGTCCTTCCTCGACGACCCTGGCACCACCTACCCCGTGGTGCTGGACCCCCAGACAACCAGCGCCTCCCTCTCGGGCTGGACGACGGTGTGGACGAGTTCGTCCTCGACGTCGTTCTGGAAAACCTCGCATGCGCTGGGTGTCGGCTACGACGCGTGGGTGGACAACAAGAAGGCGCGGTCGTTCTACCAGTTCGACACGCACACGCTGGGCGGCAAGAAGATCCTGTCGGCGACCTTCACGGCGCTGGAGGTGTGGTCGGCCAACTGCACGGACAAGACGGTGCAGTTGTGGCGCACCGGAACGATCTCGTCGTCTACGACCTGGTCGAAGCAGCCGGCCTGGTCCGCCCAAGTGGACTCGGTCAGCACGGCCAAGGGCTACTCGTCCTCCTGCCCCGGTGGGAACGTCGAATTCGACGCCACAAATGCGGTGAACTACACCGCGGGGCAGTCGTCTTCGACCACCACACTCGGGCTGCAGGCCGCCGACGAGGGGGACGACATTGCCTGGAAGCAGTTCGCCTCGCCCTCCGACCACAAGCCCAGCCTGTCGGTGACCTTCGTATCCAAGCCGTCCGTGCCGACGGATGTGAAGCTGTCGAACCCGAACCTGGCGTGTGCGACGACCCGTGCCACGGCGGCTGTGATCCGGGACACGACGCCCACGCTGGGTGCCGCGCCGAAGTCGGCGGACGGCTCGCAGTCGACGCTGCGGCCCGACTTCCAGGTGTACAAGTACGACGCCGATGCCACCGATCCGCTGGCCGGTTCGGGCAGTCCGTCGGCGTACACGACTTCTGGTACCACGGGTACGTGGACGTCTCCGGCACTGACGAACGGGCAGACGTACTGGTTCCGCGCCCGCAGTGAGTACAAGTACTCCTTCAACGGCAAGACCGGCTACATGTACTCCTCCTGGACCAGTAGTGGATGCTGGTTCCGGATCGACTCCTTGGCGCCGGTGCAGCCGGACGTCGACTCGACGACGTACCAGGAGTGCGCGAGCCCTGACAGTCCGGACGACTGCACGGCCTACGGCGGTGTGGGCGCGCCCGCAACGTTCACGCTCAAGGCCAACGGGGCCTCGGACGTGGTCAAGTACACCTACCAGCTCAACGACAACCCGGTGCGGACCAAGACCTTCACCACCGCGACCACCAACTATGCGGTGTCCCTGGCGCCCGACGTGCGCGGCGTCAACACCCTGACCGTGCAGACCTGGGACGCGGCGGGCAACGCCTCGGCCAGCTACACGTACACCTTCAAGGTCGCGCCGGGCGCGGGCCCTGTCGCCCACTGGTCCCTCGACGAGGGCACCGGAAGTACGGCCACCGACGACATCGGTGGCAGGACGGCGACCCTGGCCGGCTCGGCCGGTTGGTCCTCCCTCGCCCGGCTCGGCAACTCTTTGCAGACCAACGGGACGTCCTCGTACGCGGCGACCGGCTCGTCGGTTCTGGACACCACTAAGAGCTTCACGATCTCGGCGTGGGCCCGGCTGACCGGTACCTCCCACAACGCGGTCGCGGTCGCGCAGGCGGGCGTCAACGGTTCGGCGTTCGCGATCTACTACTCGACCTCTTACAACGCGTGGGTCTTCAACCGGTACACCACGGACGTGGCAGCGCCGACGATCGTCCGCTCGATCGGTACCACCACGCCCGAAGCGGGCGTCTGGACGCATGTGATGGGTGTGTACGACGCGCAGGAGCAGACCATCCAGCTGTTCGTCAACGGCGTGCCGCAGGGTGACCCGGTCGCCTTCACTACGCCCTGGCAGGGCACCGGAGGCCTGCAGTTCGGCCGCGGCCAGTACGGCAGTGCGTTCACCGACTACTTCCCGGGCCAGGTCGACGAGGTGACCGCCTGGAACCGGATCCTGTCCGAGGAGGAGATCGCCGATCTCCAGGCGATGACCGACCCGAACACCGGCCACGCTCAGCCGGCGCTCGCCGCCGACTGGAAGCTGGAGGAGACCACGGGTACCAGCGCCGCCGACTCCTCCGGATACGGGCACACCGCGACCGTCGCGGGCGGCGGCACCTGGAGTACCGACACCGACGGCGGCAAGGGCAACGTCCTCTCCCTGGACGGCACGTCGACGGCCAACGCCACGGCGAACGGCCCGATCGTCGACTCCCAGGGCGACTTCACCGTGGCGGCCTGGGCCAAGCTCGACGTGGACGCGCTGTCCGACACCACGGTGGCCCACCACATGCGGATCGCCACCCAGTCCGGCGGTGTCCGTGACTCGTGGGGTCTGTGGTACGACCAGGCGGCGGGCTCCAAGCAGGGCAACTGGGTGTTCGGCCGCACCACCGCAGACGCCCTCGGCACCGCCGCCACGGTGGTGAAGGTGCCCGCCACCACCGCCTCGGCACAACTGGTCGATCCAGGCCAGTGGACCCTGCTGACCGGTGTGTACGACGGCGCCCACCACCAGCTCTTCCTCTACGTCAACGGAGTCCGCCAAGGCGCGCAGGGCGACACGGACACCGATGACGACACCGGCGACGGTGTCGTGTTCACCTCGCCCTGGCAGGCCACCGGCACCTTCAACATCGGGCGCGGACGGATCAGCACCGGCGCGTACAGCGACTTCGCCCACGCTCTCGTGGACGACGTGCGGGTGTGGACCGGGGTCATGTCCGACACCGACATCAACCAGATGTACGCCAACGAAGTGCCCATCCCGCTGTAACGGCGGCACCTGTCGCGGCGCGGGCCGCGACGACACGTACCGGCATGCGATCCGACGACCTTCGAAGCAGGGGGAGTTCAGTCATGGGTGGGCTACGGCACAGGCCGCTGCGGCGGGCACGGCTGTGGGTGGTCGGCGTCACGGCGAGCGCGGTGGTGGCCACCGGCCTCGGCACCGCCCCCGCGGTGTGGGCGAGCGAACGGCACGGCCACCACACGGTGGACGCGCCAGCGGTGGCGACCGGTACGGCCGTTGCCTTCAAGGCGAAGACTGCCGCGCGCAAGGATCCGGCGAAGGCGGCGGCAGCCCGTACCGCCGGGGCCGTCGCCAGGCCGGTGACCTGGCCCACCGCTGCCGCCAAGGCCGTGAAGGTGGGCGGGAGCTCGGCTGCGGCAGCCACCGTCGGGAGCCTTCCCGTGCGGCTGACAGGCCCCGCCGAGGGCGCTGCGCCCGCGAAGGTCACCATCCGTACGGCCCCGCACAGCACGGCCACCGCCCTCGGCATCCACGGCGCCGTCCTCTCCCTCACCCGCGCGGACGGGCCGAATGCCGCTTCCAAGACCCGCTTCACCCTGGACTATTCGGGCTTCGCGAACGCCTACGGCGGCGACTATGCGTCCCGGCTCTCGCTGGTCCGTCTGCCCGCGTGCGCGCTGACCACCCCGGCCCTGAAGAAGTGCCGTACGGCGACGCCACTGCCCACGAAGAACGACACGGCGGCCCACACCCTCACCGCCACGGCGCCCCTCACCCTCTCCACCATGACGGTCGCCGCGACCGCCGCGGCGAAGTCGGGCGCTGGTTCCTACCAGGCGACGTCCCTGAACCCGTCCGCGTCGTGGAGTGCGGGCGGCTCCAGCGGTGACTTCACCTGGTCGTACCCGCTGTCGGTGCCGCCGTCCAATGGAGGTCCGTCCCCCAACCTGGCGATCACCTACGACGCGCAGAGTGTGGACGGACGGCTGCCGTCGACCAACAACCAACCCTCCTGGATCGGTGAGGGTTTCGATCTGACGACCGGATACATCGAGCGGTCCTACGACTCCTGCGACGACGACGGCCAGTCGGGCAAGAACGACGAGTGCTGGGCCAACGACAACGCCACCCTCGTCCTCGGCGGCAAGTCCAGCCCGCTGATCAAGGACTCGACGTCCGGCGAGTGGCACGCCAAGGCCGATGACGGCGAGCGCATCACCCACTCCACGGGCGCCACGAACGGCGACAACGACGGCGAGTACTGGACCGTCACCACCGCGGACGGCACCCAGTACGTCTTCGGCAAGAACCGCCTGCCCGGGTGGGCCACGGGGAACGCGGTCACCAACTCCACCTGGACCGCACCGGTGTTCGGCGACGACTCGGGCGAGCCGGGCTATGACCAGGGGACGTCGTTCTCCGGTCGTTCGCTCACCCAGGCCTGGCGCTGGAGCCTGGACTACGTCGTGGACCCGCACGGCAATGCGATGTCGTACTGGTACACCAAGGAGACCAACTACTACGCCAAGAACGGCACCACGACCGACAACGGAACGGTGTACGACCGCGGCGGCTACCTGAGCCGGATCGACTACGGCATCACCTCCTCCACCGTCTTCGGCACCGCGCCGGAGAAGGTCTCCTTCACCACCGCCGAGCGCTGCCTGGTGACCGGCAGCGAGGACTGCTCCTCGCTCGCCTCCAGCACCGCCTCGCACTGGCCGGACGTGCCGTTCGACCAGATCTGCGCCTCTGGCAAGGTGTGCACCGCGACCGGGCCGACGTTCTTCTCCCGCAAGCGGCTCACGGGTGTGACCACCAGCGTCTGGGACGCGAGCCTGTCCACCCCGGCCTACCGGGACGTCGACACCTGGGCTCTTGACCACTCCTTCCCCGACCCCGGTGACGGCACCTCGGCCGGCCTGTGGCTCAAGTCCATCACCCGCACCGGCAAGGACGGCTCCACCAAGGCGATGCCGCCGGTCACCTTCGCCGGCGTCCAGTTGTCCAACCGGGTCGACACCACCCACGACGACATCGCCGCACTGATCAAGTGGCGCGTCCGAACGATTACTTCGGAGACCGGCTCGGTCCTGACCGTCAACTACTCCGACCCGCAGTGCGTGGCGGGGACGACCATGCCGAGCGCGCCCGACTCCGACACCCTGCGCTGTTTCCCGACGTACTGGCAGCCGCCGTACACGTCCGACCCGCAACTGGACTGGTTCCACAAGTATGTCGTCACCCAGGTCACCGAGTCGGACCCGACCGGCGGATCCCCGCTGAAGGAGACCGACTACACCTACAACGGCCCGGCGGCCTGGCACTACGACACCGACAACGTCACCGCCCCGGCCAAGCGCAAGACCTGGTCGCAGTGGCGCGGCTACGGCAGCGTGACCACGACCACGGGCGACGCGCAGTCCAGCCGTACCAAGACCGTAGCCACCTACTTCCGCGGCATGGACGGCGACAAGCAGTCCGACGGAACCACACGAAGCGTCCAGGTCACCGACTCCACCAAGGCTTCGGTCACGGACGCCGAACCACTGGCGGGCCAGACCCGCGAGTCGATCACCTACAACGGCTCCGCCGAGGTGTCCGGCACGATCACCGACCAGTGGATCCACCAGACGGCCACGGACGGTACGCGCAGCGCGTACTTCACCCGCCCGGCCGCGGTCCGCACCCGTACGGACCTGTCCTCCGGCGGCACCCGTGACACGTCGGTGTCCACGACGTACGACCCGACGACCGGTGCGGCACTGACCGTCGACGACGCGGGTGACACGGCCGTCAAGGGCGACGAGCAGTGCACCCGCACGACGATCGCCAACAACACCACCGACTGGCTGATGGCCTTCCCCACGCGGGTCGAGACGGTCGACGTGGCATGCGATGCCGCCACCACCCGCCCCGACGACGTGGTCTCCGATGTCCGCACTCTCTACGACAGCCAGTCCTACGGCACCGCCCCCACCCTCGGCGACGAGACGTCGACGCAGCGCCTGTCCTCGTACAGCAACGGCAGCCCCGTCTACCAGACGGTGTCCACCTCCCACTACGACGCGCAGGGCCGGGTCGACTCGGTCAAGGACGCGGACCAGAACACCGTCAGCACCACCAAGTACACGCCCACCACCGGCGGCCCGCTGACCAGCACGATCACCACGGACGCCAAGTCCTACGCGACGACCACCACCTTCGACCCGGCGCGTGGTCTGGCCACCTCGGTCGTCGACCCCAACAGCAAGCGCACGGACTACGCCTACGACGGCCTCGGCCGGCTGACCGGCCTGTGGCTCGCCAACCGCTCCAAGTCCTCAAGCCAGTCCGCGAGCCTCGTCTACACCTACGCGATCTCCAACACCGCGGCCTCCGTGGTCTCCACGGGCAAGCTCAACAACGACGGCACGACGTACGACACGACGTACGCCCTGTACGACGCGCTGCTGCGCCCGCGCCAGACCCAGACCCCGGCACCGGGCGGCGGCCGGGTCATCGCCGAGACCAAGTACGACAGCCGCGGCCTGGCCGTCGAGTCCGACGCCGACTACACCGACAACACCTCCCCGTCCGGAACCCTGGCGAACATCACCTCCGCGGTCCCGTCCCAGACCCTGACCACCTACGACGGCGCGGGCCGTGCCACGGCCGAGGACTTCTACGCGCTCGGCACCAAGCGCTGGACGACGTCCACCGCGTACGGCGGCGACCGCGTCACGGTCACCCCGCCCCAGGGCGGCATCGCGACGACGACCCTCACGGACACTCTCGGGCGCACCACCGAGACCCGGCAGTACGACAACGGCACCCCGACCGGCACCTACACGTCGATCAAGTACCACTACGACGCGAAGAGCCGGCTGAAGGAGGTCGTCGACGACGACGGCAACACCTGGTCGTACGGCTACGACCTGATGGGCCGCAAGACGACGTCGACGGACCCCGACACGGGCACGACGCAGACGACGTACGACGACCTCGACCAGGTCGCCACGACCACCACGGCGCTCGGCACGGCCGACGAGAAGACGCTCAGCTACAGCTACGACATCCTCGGCCGCAAGACCGACATGTACGACGGCAAGACGAAGGACGCGGCGCACGAACTGGCCAAGTGGACCTACGACTCGGTGGCCAAGGGCCAACCGACGTCGGCGATCCGGTACGTCGGCGGCTCCTCCGGCCAGGCGTACATCAGCCAGATCGGCGCCTACGACTCCCTGTACCGGCCAACCCTGACCCGGGTCACCATCCCCTCGGTCACGGGCGAAGAGGCGCTGGCCGGCACGTACACGTCGACGACCGGCTACAACATCGACGGCACCATCCAGGTCACCTCCGACCCGGCGGCCGGCGGACTTCCCGCCGAGTCCCTGGAGTACGGGTACAACGACCTGAGCATGCCGACGACGCTCAACGGCGCCACCGGTTACGTCCAGAACACCAGCTACACCAAGCTGAGCGACATCAGCCAGCTCACGCTGGGGGTTTCCTCCTCGGACACCGCCAAGTGGCTGCAGATCACCAACACGTACGAGGACGGCACCCGCCGCCTTCAGCGGGAACTGGTCACCGACGACGCGCAGAGCGCACCCGTCCAGGACACGACGTACACCTACGACGACGCGGGCAACCCCACGAAGGTCGCCACGCACGCCGACGGCACCGACGACGTTCAGTGCTACCGCTACGACGGCCACGACCGGCTCACCGATGCCTGGACGGCCACCGACGGCTGCGTCGCCGCCGCGTCCACCGCGGTCCTCGGCGGCCCGGCACCGTACTGGCGCAGCTACGCCTACGACGACCTCGGCAACCGCAAGACCGACGTCGACCACGCGACCACGGCCGGCGGCTCCGACACGTCGACCTCGTACAAGTACCCGCCGGCGGGCGGCACCCAGCCGCACACCCTGTCGTCGTCGACGACGACCAAGGGCTCGACCACGACCACGAACAGCTACAGCTACGACGGCGCGGGCAATACCCACACCCGTACGCTGGACGGCAAGACCCAGACGCTGGACTGGGACAGCGAGGGCCACCTCACCAAGGTGACCAACGCCGACGGGACGTCGGCCTCCTATCTCTACGACGCAGACGGCAACCGGCTCCTCTCCCGCGACGACTCCGGCACCACCCTCTACCTCGGCGACACCGAACTGCACCTCGCCAAGGGCGCGACGACGGCCACGGGCACGCGGTACTACACCTGGGCCGGCCAGACCATCGCCGTGCGCACCAGCACGGGCGGACTGCAGTGGCAGGTCACCGACGCCCACGACACCGCCGAGACCGCGGTCGACGCGACGACACAGTCGCTGACCCGGCGGCGACTCGACCCGTTCGGCAACGCCCGCGGCACCCAGCCGAGCTCGGGTTCCTGGCTGGGCGACAAGGGATTCGTCAGCGGTGTCGTCGACGCCACGACGGGGCTGACACACCTCGGAGCGAGGGACTACGACCCGACCATCGGCCGCTTCGTCTCGGACGACCCCGTCCTCGAACTGACCGACGCCCAGCAGATCGACGGATACACGTACGCGGCAGACAACCCGATCACGGGCAGCGACCCGACGGGCCTCATGAACGTGATGGACCCCGGTGGCGACGGCGGCTGCCCCTCCACCGGATGCACAGCCCCCTCCACCACGAGTGACGGCGACGGAGGCGGAACCCACCACAACAGTGGCAACAGCAGCGGTAGCAGCTCGCACCACAGCTGCGGCTGGTCCTTCTCCTGCTACGCCAAGAAGGCCTACCACGTCGTCCAGCGGCACCCGGTGATCGCCGCTGTGGTCGCCACCGCGGTAGTGGTGGGCGCGGTCGCCTGCGTGGTGGCGACGGCCGGCGCGTGCGGCGCCGTCCTGGTGGCGGGCGCCGAGGGCTTCACCGCCGGAGCCGAGATCGGCGGCTTGGGAGCCGCGGTGACGGGCGCGGCGGCAGGGGTGATCGGAGAAGGCGGGGCCGTGGTCGCCGGGGCGGCGGGGATCGCGGGAACCGGGGTCGCGGCCGTCGCCGAGGGCACGAAGACGGGCGAGGCGGAGGAATCCGCGGCGGCCGGGGGTGCCAAGGCCAGTGGTTCGGCGGCGGAGGACAGCGCCCGTGGCGCTAGCCCGCGGGTGGGCAAGGGGGTCGGTGCACCGCACGCGAGGAGCGTCACGCAGAAGGGGCGCTCCGACAACTCCACCGTCATCACGGGCCACGGATACTATGTGCGCGGCAGCGGCGACGCCACGGTGCCGACCGGGACGTGGGTGAAGTTCTACGTCGAGGACGGGAAGAAGCTCAAGGACTCCATCGGTCTCGCCGTGGAAACCGGTGCGAACCTCCCGCCCACCGAGACGTTCGGGCCGGGCCGGAGCATTCCCGACTACACCGTCGACACCCCCGACAACCTGAATATCAGCGGCAGGTCGATCAGTGTGTCGGAACCCACCAAACTGAGTGACATCCTGGAACCGAACATGGGCGCGTGCCACGTCGTCATCTGCCGCGAGCACACGAGCCCCAGAAGGTGAGCGATGGCGTACTACCAGGACCTCAGCCCGTACGAGTACTCGGACGACCCGGATGACTCCGGCGAGCGGATGGGCTCCGGGGAGTCCCTGCTGAACGTGGGGTGGCTCGCCGAGGGGCACGAGATCCCGCAGGGTGAGGTTCCCGACGGACTCGTGGAAGCGCTCCTGGAGCTGGCCAAGGACACGGTGAACGTCTACCGGGGCATGCACTTCTGCGACTTCTGCGTGACGTTCCAGGAAGCGCGGAAGAACGTCAGGTTCCGTGACGTGTTCATTGGCAGCGGAGAGATCCATGTGCGGGGCGGCGAAGGCCGTGTCTACGCCGCCCCGGCGCTGGTCGTACATTACGTGGCGGACCACGGGTACCAGCCGCCGATGGAATTCGTCGACGCGGTCCTGGCGACGCGGGAGGGAAAGTGACAGGCTCACGCGCGGAACGGCGTTCCGCGGGTACCGAGACCATGGTGGACGTGCTGCTGCGCTGGGCATGGATCCGGCGCCGCACGCCCGCGAGGGACATCGCGGACTTCGACGGTGGGCAGCCGCTGCGGGTCGTCGGGTTCACGCAGAGCATCGGTGGGCCGGTCAAGGTCTCGGTCGGCAGGGGCAAGCAGATCGCGAGGCTGAGGCAGGGCTACCTTCGGCTCGCCGTTGGTGAGGCGCCGGTCTGGAACGACGCGCGAGGAGGCCGGAGCGCGACCCTCCAGGCGCCGTTCCGGCTGAAGCCGGCGGCCGGGAAGGTACGCCTGGCCCGGAAGTTCGAGCGATACGAACTCGTCACGGGCGCGGGGACGTATGACCTGGCGGTGCCTAGGAAGGACGGGGAGCTGGTACGGCATGTGTTGGGCGGCGGGGCGGGGACTCGCCAGTGTGATGCGCCAGAAATCTCTGGAAAATAGTTCTGCTCTGTTTTCTGGGTGGTGGTTCCGATCTTGGTGGGGTAGTCGGCGAGGGAGTCGAGGATCTCGCCTGCTGGCTTGGTGCAGGTGCCGATCGTGGACCGGACCTGCGGCGGTGCCGTGGTGGTGGAACAGGCGATGCCCTATGCCGTGGCAGTTTCGGGCTGGGCCTCGCAGGCAGAGGCTGCCTCTTGCCCTGGTGCGTCGGCGGCCGTGTAGAACACCGAGGAGCCCTGCTTGGTGCGGTGAACGCGGCTCTTGGCCACCAGGTTTTCGAGTGTAGTGCGCACCACCTTCGTGTCGATGGCGCGCCCGGTGTGCGCTTGCCGGAGTGCCTCCGCGATCTCTACGGCGGAGCGCGGCTCACTCTGTTTGACCACATGTTGGTGGATGAGATCCACCAACTTGGGCTGAGCTGTTGTCTCGGCCGTCTTCTTGCCCTGGGGTTCTTGTGCCGGTGCCTTCTTCGCCGGCCGGCGGGCGCCGGATGCGGGGGCGGGTTTCTTCCTGGGGGAGGGCACTACGGCGCTGTCGGTGCGGGCCAACTCGGGAGCTGTGGTCGGGGCGCCGAGTGCCTGCTGCATGTTGACCAGCACAGCGTGGTCTCGCTGCAGAGCGGCCGACTGCTCTTGCAGTACGGCGAGTTCCTCAGTGACGCGTTCCTGCTCCTTGACGTTGCGGTCGAGGTCGTTGGCCACTTGGCTGATGTACTGCGACGTCAACTCGGTGGTGTGAGCCGTGCTTTCGGGCATGTCCGTCTCCTCAGGAGTGTGGCCGGATCGAAGCCTGCGGACACACTGCGGCAGGCTGGGGATGGAACATCGTCCGCTGTGTGCCCCGGTGTAGCGATGTTACGGGTGGGAAACCCTGGTTTTCCTGTGTGGGCGACACCTTCTGCTCTGGTGTGAGCATCGGGCGGCAGAGAGTGCTGCTAACAAATGGCTGGTCATGTGTGCCGCGGCGCGGCTCCGACCGTCGTCTGGGACGTGATGAGTTCCCAGAGGACATCCTCGGTGTCCCGGTGTTGACGCCATGCCGTCAACACCCGTAGAGCGACTAGCCGGTCGAGCAGCTCGGCGATCTGCTGCCGAGAGTGGCCGCTGAGACGGGAGAGCACCTCCATGTCGACGGTGTGCGGGGCAGGGCCGGTGATGTGCGTGGCGAGGATCAGAGCGATCAACCGCAGCGCAGGCGGTGAGGCCGTGGGCAGGTGTAACGGCGTAGGCCGAAGCGCCCACTGGGCGGCGCGGCAGCGCGCACGTCTGCCGGGCACTTGGTCCAGGACGGTGGCGTCGAGCAGTTCTACCTCCACCTGTGTGGACCTGAGGTCGGGGCATCGCAGCCAGGCTCCGTGGGCGAGTTCCTCCCAGACTTCCCTGCGTCCGCGCAGGCGCATGCCGCGCAGCAGGCCCGCAGGCAGGCGGGTGTGACCGCGGGCATCGGCGCGCAGCGTGCACTGGACGGCGAGGAGGCGGGCCGCGGGGGAGGTGAACTGGGGCAGTGCGGCGGCGAGGTAGGTGAGCGTCTCCCGCGCTCGCAGGTGTTCCTCGGCTCCGAGCCGGTGTGGGCCACGTGCGGGTACCGACGGGGCGGGGGAGTGGGGGCTGCCGAGCTGCGTGTCGGGGACGACGGCGGTGTGGCTGGTCGCAGCCGCGCAGGCCGCGCAGGCGTCGGCCAGCCGCCAGGCGCGGCCGCCGCGGCCCTGGGTGAGGGCGAGCAGGACCGGGCCGGCGCAGCCGCGGTGGCGCGGATGCCAGCGGCAGCCCTGGGCCCGGCACTGGCAGGTGCGCAGGTGCCCGGGCAGCGCGTCGGCGCGTGCGTGGCAGGCCAGATGGGCCAGGGCGGCGGACCGCGCGGAGGCGGCCTCGCATGCGGGCGTGCGGGCGGTGCACTGGGCGCAGACCAAGTTGGGCCCGCCTGCCCGCGGATGCAGTTCCACCGTCCAGATGCGCCGCACCGCGGCACCGCCGAGCCTCATCGGCCGACCGTCCTCCTGTCTGTCCGTGCCATAGGGGCGGAACGCCTGCGGTCAGGCGTTCCGGACGGACGCACGGTAGTGCAGATCCCTGCACCAGGGTCGCGCGATCCTCCCCCGGGAAGAAAGTGCAGAAACCCGCACTGACGGGGCAGAGGTCTGCACCGTCGGATGGTGGGGTGACGATCATCCCGCCCGATCCCAACCTGAATGCGCTGCGCGTCGAGCTTGTGCGGCTGCGGGGCGAGCGCGGATGGACCTACGACGAACTCGCCGAACGCAGCAACCTCGCCCGGCGCACTCTCATCGACCTCGAACACGGCCGCAGCACCGGGAACATCACCACTTGGCACGCGCTGGCCCACGCCTTCGACGTCCCCATCGAACGCTTCCTCACCGCCCTGTGCGAGGGACATCCCGTCCCGGGCACGCCTCAGCCCTGACCCGGCCGCACCGCCACCCCACTCACCGGACGCGGAAAGAATCACCCGCCCGGGCGGGACGGCATCGAACGACTGATCCATGCTTCGGGCGGGCGTTCCCATGGGTGGGGCTGATCGTGTGACATCACCGAAAGCCGCAACCGGCGCTCGGCGCGTCACCTGGCACGGTCACCGCCATGCGCCCCCACCCCCTGCCCACGGACCGCCACTGGGACGGCAGCCCCCGCCACGTTGCCCGCCGCCGCGGTCTGCAGATTGCCCCGACCAGCCCCAGCCGCCTCCTGCGCGCCCCGCAGACCGGCCGCTGCCGTCACTGCGGCAACCGCATCGACTGGTACCCCCGCCACGACGACCGCCCCATCGCCCTGCACCCTACGGACGTCGCGGTCGTCGGCACCCCGGCGTCCTGCCGCTGGCACATCGGCGGCGGCATCGCCCACCCCCACGACGACGGCAGCGCCTGGTGCCGCATCCCCCACGCCGTCCTCTGCCCCCAGCAGCCTTTGCGTTCCCACCCCGGCCATACCCGGCTCACCGGGCTGCGCCGCGAGCTCGCCGTGCACTCCCGCCGCCTCATCGACACCGGCGCCTTCACACCCCAGCCCTGCCCCCAGGCCCCTGCAGTTGTGCCAACCGGCGAGGCCGGACAGCCCATCCGTCCCGTCGTCCGGATCCTCCTCGTCCCCTACCTCGGCCACAGCCCCCTGGAAGACATCCGCTGCGTCGCCCAGACCCGCCAACGACGTCGCTGCACCCACCCCGTCCTCGCCCCCGGCCACCCGGCAGGCCGCTGGAGACTCCTACCCGCAGGCCCCCACCACGGCCAGCTCACCCTCCCCGACACCACGATGGCCGTCTACGACCTCACCCACCTGCCCTACACCCACCAACTGCGCTGGCGCGCCCAGCACTGCCCCACCCACGCCACCGGAACCGCCCCCGATCTCACCCTCGCTGACTGGCAGGTCTTCGATCCCCTCCTGCACGCGGCACACATCCACGCCCGCCTGCCGCACACCCCGGCAGACCTCCGGAGAGAACGGTGATGATCCACCACGCCCTGGAAATCGTGCTGACACGACCCCTGACGGCGGCCGAGCTGCGCCGCGCCGCCCACAACTGGCCGCTCGCAGCCAACCACGACACCCGCCGCCTCATGGCCGTGGCAGGCGGCAAAACCCCCGAACGGGCCGCCCACCGCCTACGCCAGCGACTCACCGGCCGGCTGCCCATCGACGTGATCACCAGCCACTACCCGGACGCCCACGGCCGCGTCCTGCTCAACGTTGACTTCCCGCCCGACGCCCATACCACCCTGCAACAGACCGCCCGTCACGCAGGCCTGACCCCTGAACGCTTCGTACGAGAGGCCCTCCACCGCGCCCTGGCCGAGCACGCCGACCGGGAAGCCGACCGACTCGACCACGCCGTACGCCAACTCCTCGCCAATACCACCCCCGCGCACCTGCTGTCCGCCGTCGGGCACGCCCTCACCCGCCCCGAAATTGGACCCACCCCATGAACCCCACCGACGAACAGACCGCAGCCGCCGACGCCTTCCACGCCGGCAACCACTTGGCGCTGCAGGCCGGCGCCGGCACCGGCAAGACCACCACCCTCACCCTCCTCGCCCGCACCACCACACGCCGCGGCCGCTACTTCGCCTACAACAGGGCCATCGCCCGCGACGCCATCGCCCGCTTCCCCGGCAACGTCCAGTGCAAGACCACCCACGCCCTCGCCTACGCAGCCCTCGGCCACCGCTACCGCAGCCGCCTCAACGCACCCCGCCGCCCCGCCTGGCAGACCGGACAAGCCCTCGGCATCACCAAATCCGTCCGCATCGACGAACGCGACATCTCCCAACGCGCCCTGTCCAACACCGTCCTGCGCACCGTCACCCGCTTCTGCCACACCGCCGACGAGAAGATCACCCACCACCACGTCCCGAAACTACGCGGCCTCGACGACACCGACCTGCACCGCGAACTCGCCACCCACATCGTGCCTTTCGCCCGCAAAGCCTGGGACGACCTGCAACACCGCGACGACGGCTGCGTCCGCTTCGACCACGACCACTACCTGAAAATGTGGGCCCTCACCCGGCCGGTCCTGCCCGCCGACTTCCTGCTCCTGGACGAAGCCCAGGACACCAACCCCGTCGTCGAACAGATCTTCCTCAACCAACGCAGCCACGCCCAACTCGTCATGGTCGGCGACTCCGCCCAGGCCATCTACCACTGGCGCGGCGCCAAAGACGTCATGACCGGCTTCGACGGCACCCGCCTCACCCTCTCCCAGTCTTTCCGCTTCGGACCCCACCTCGCCGAAGAAGCCAACCACTGGCTCACCCTTGCCGACGCACCCCTGCGCCTGCGCGGCACCGACACCCTCCACACCGAACTCGGTCACCTCACCCAACCCGACGCCGTGCTCTGCCGCACCAACGTCGGCGCCATGGCCCAAGTCATGGAACTGATGACAGCTGGACACCGCGTCGCCCTCGTCGGAGGAGGCGACAGCCTGAGCGCCCTCGCTCACGCCGCCCGCGACCTCAAAGAAGGACGCCGCACCCACCACCCCGAACTGATCCTGTTCCCCTCCTGGGGCGAATTGCAGGACTATGCCGCCCACGACCCGGCCGGACGCGACCTGCAGCCTCTCGTCGGCCTCGTCGACACCCACGGCACTGACGCCATCCTGGCCGCCGTCGCCCAACTCGTCGACGAACAGCACGCCCAGACCACCGTCTCCACCGCCCACAAAGCCAAAGGACGTGAATGGCCCCGCGTGAAAATCGCCGACGACTTCACCCCACCCAGCCACAACGACCAGCCAGAGACTGCGTCGGCACCTACACTCCAGCCAATCAGCGACAGCGAGGCCCGCCTCGCCTACGTAGCCGTCACCCGCACCCGCCGACGCCTCGACATTGGCGGACTGGCATGGGCACACAACAAGGAGTGAGACTAACCGCCCCATCCTGAACCGGACCCCGGAATAAGCCCTGAACCTTGCTGGTTAGCGCCGCAGGTTCCACGATGAGGCGACGGAGGGTGTCACAACACGACGCCACCTTGTGCTGGGCACGGGGCCCGTCGCATGGTCAACCGCCGCCCTTCAATTCTTGACAGGGCGGCCCGCCGCGAACACGTGCTTGATCCGCCGGAGGGCGTCCAACTCGGTCAAGGGGTTGCCGTCGACGACGATGACGTCGGCGCGCATGCCCTTGGCGAGGACACCCGTGTCGGTCAGGTCTAGGGCATGGGCGGGATTGACGGTGGCCATGTCGAGGATCTCGGTGTGGTCGAAACCAAGCGAGGAGAAGAATTCGAGCATGCCGACGTAGTCGCCGAACTGCGCTCCCGGTACGCCCGCGTCGGTGCCGGCGATGAAGCGAACACCTGCCTTCCGCATTTCTTGGATGACTTCAACCATTGCCTTTGCACGTTCAGGCCCCATTTGATCGAGGAACAACTGCCAGTCCCCGGAGACACAGCGGCAGACAGCTATGTCGCTTTCGACGATGCGACGGCTGATCTCGGGGTCGTAGACGATGCCCTCCGGAGTACGCCAGGAGCAGTGTTCGAGGGTTCGGACGCCGGCGGCCACGCAATGTGCAATGGTCTCGGTTCCATGCGCGTGTGCGGCCACCCCGAGCCCATGGCGTTCGGCCTCCTCGACGATCAGGTGCAGTTGGTCGGGGGTGAACTGCGCCTCCCACATGCGGGGTCCGCTCGGGGTGAGCGCGCCGCCTGAGGCCATCACCTTGATCAGGTCGGCTCCGGCCGCGGCGTTGCGGGCTACCTGTGTCCGGATATCGTCATCCGACGTGACTTCACCGCCGAGAAAGCCGCAATGACCGCCGTGTGAGGTCAGCGGTGCAGTCGCGGCAACAATACGCGGCCCGATCACCGCACCGGATTCGATGGATGCGCGCAACGCCACGGTCAGTGCGTCACGGTCGCCGAGGTCTCGTACGGTCGTCACGCCGGCGGTCAGTAACTGTGCGGCGTGCTCGGCCATAGCGGTAGCCAACTCGTCCTGTTTGGCCGTGGTTACTGCGCCGACCGGGTCCGGACCTGCGTCGAAGGCGAGGTGGACATGGCAGTCGATCATTCCGGGCATGGCTGTAGTCCCGGGGCATCGGAGCCGTGGCACCTCTGCGTCGACCGATGCGTCCAACTCGGCAGCGGCACCCACTGCGGCGACAGTGCCGGAATCGATGAGCACGGCTCCGTCAGCGATCACCTGATCTGCGGGTCCGACGATGATACGGTCCGCGGTGATCAGTACCTTGTTCACGATTTCCTCTCGCGTAGGGCATGGGATACAGCGATGAGCTCACGAGCGTCGGCGTCGAGACTGTTACTGGTGGGCGACGCGATGCGAGCGGGGGGACGATCAGTGTCGGGGGAAAGCGGCCCTGCGTTCAGCTGTAGTGCCTTGGCGATGTGCCCTGCGAGTCGTTCTGCCGGGCCACGGGCGAGGTCAGCATCGGGTGCGACACGTATCAGATAGGGACTCAGCCTCATCAGCCCGTCCCGGCACTCGATGAGCCGACGATAGAACTGCTGCTCGTAGCTACGGCGTACTCGGAGTCGATGGCATTTGGAACCGGCGGGTGACCGGACCAGGACGATCTCCGGGTAGGCGGTTACCAGGGCTGTCCACAAGGGGGTGAGCTCGTGATACATGCGGCGGTGGCGCACGGCGGAGCGCATGCGGGTGATCAGATGGACGCCAGCCGAGTAGCACAGTCCGAAGAGAACGATACCCATAGCCCAGTCGGAGATCGACCAGTTCACCGTGTTGAACGTTTCATGGGACCCGGGTTCGCGGATACGTAGAACTACCAGGATTATTCTGTTCACAGAAGTGACTGTCAGTCCGAGAAGTCCCAGAGCCATAGCCTGCAGGCCGAGTCCGAGATGCCTGGAAACCTTCCGCGTGAATCGCAGGGCCCATAGTCCGGAAGTCGGGTACGCGTAGACGAAATAGGCATTTCCGACAAGATAGAAGGAGGCGATGGACGGCTCCGCCATGTCTGGGGTGCTCAATGAATGGCCGCGCATCGCCGGAGGTGTAGCGATCATGGTGATGGTCAGAGCGGCCAGGATGCCGGCGAGGATACCGGCATTGATGCGCTGATACCTACGATATCCGGCATCTTCCCCACGGGCGCAGGACGCGAAGAACAGGATGAGTGTGAACAGGCCGGACATATAGATTCCGTTGAAAACGACCTTGCCGAGGCCGACTGCTGTGGCCGCATCGATCGCACTGTCCGCTTCGGGGAAGCTGAGTATTTCACCGGCCATCAGCATGAGCAGGCAGGCGACAAGGAGGCGTAACACCTGGTCGTGCGGGGTGCGTGCCAGGTCGAGGCCCTTCCATAGCACCCCGATGCCCAACAAGATGATCAGAGGAACTTGGAACATCACACCCACCCTCGATGGGTATGCCAAATCAAGCGCCCGAGCGCGAGATCTAGGATCTCACGAGTGCTGGGGAGGCGTAATCGCGGCCCGCTCTCTGCCGCCTGCGTGATTGGCGTCATTGGTTTTTCTTTCTTTCGGGAAATCGTAGAGGTAAGTGCGATGAGAGTCGCATGAGATTAGAAAGGGGGTGGTTATCGTCGTGAAAAGGACGCGTTCTTGGATTGATGCTGGAGGAGGCACCTAAGGTGTTGGCCGGAGGATTTTCTGTGATGCCTACAGGGCTTGCTGATGGGGGAATGTGCGTACAGTGAGAGGTGAGTGTAAAAAATCCATCCGAAGGAGAGGGTGTGGGCTGCCGGATCTTCTGCATGTAGGGAAAAATCGGGCCAGGGCGGCGGTTTATCGCACGCTCAAATCCATTCTTGCAGGCCGCCGAGAGCTGTTCCCAGGCGATGCGCCGGGCTGTCCTCAGGGTGTCTATTTCGGCCGTCAAAGGCCCAGATTAGCTCCATGATGGTCGCGGCGACCAACTCCGCTTCGCACTCCTCGCTTTCCTCGTAGACAGTTCGCTGGAGCGCATTGCGTACGGCAGCGGCTGACAGGTGAGGCATCATCCCCTCAAAGAGCTCTCCGTCCAACTTGCTGCCGTGATGTTCTGCAAGGATGTGTCCCAGCTCATGTGCGATTATGTGATTCTGGTGGGTTGTGCTGGTTTCCTGCTGGTAAAAGATGTAGTCGGTCTCGCCGGTGGCAACCCATAAACCGGAGGGGCCGAGAGTGGGGAATCGATGAGCGAACAAGCGGATAGAGCGGCCGCGGTGATCCCCGATGAGCCTGCAAAGACTCACTACCTCCAGAGGGGGGCGAGCCCCGAGAGTCCGAAGTTCCCGCTTGCACCATCTGCGTAACTGCCGTTCGTTCACCGCGCTCACCTCCTTGCGTGCCTATGACATCGAACAATGAGATACGTGAGTAGACCAGGGGTGTTTAGGTCATGATCGGCGTTGAGGCTGTCCGGCATGCGGACTCTCGTGGCTTCGGGCGTCTTCGATGTGCCGCCTGCTGCCAGACCGAAGAGTGCGCCTTCGGGGTCTGAGAGACAGAAGGAGCCCGTCCCGGGTTCACGCCTGTAGCACGGACGCCTGCCTGGCGGCGCGCGGCACATGAGTCATGTGAGGTGTGGTCTTCGCGCGCTGGCCTCTGCCTCGTCTGTCCAGGGCTCCGGTGATGCCGGTCGAGATTCCTTGGGCGATGCAGCCCTTTGCTCGGGGGGGCTGTCCGTTGGGTCCGTGGGCAGCCCTTCAAGTTCGCGCACCCGCTCGATGACTTCACCGATCGACTTAAGGCTCTTGGCCGAGAGTCCGGCAGTGCGTAGGGCGATCTGCTGCACTTGCGCGTTGCGCAGGGCGGTGAGCAGGGACAACTCGGCGTTCACCATCTCGGTGACCTGATCGTCGAAGAAGTACGCCGGAGGCACGCCGAAGAACTTGGCGAGGCCCTCCAGGTGCCGGAGGGTCGGATTGTCACGCTGCCCTCTGCGCAGGAGCCAGATGTAGCTTCCCGAGATCGGAACTCCGGTAGCCGTGATGGCGCGCGCCACCTCTTCGACGCTGTAGGGGGCGCCGCCGGCCGCCTTCATCTTGTCGAACAGGTGATTGAGCTTGTGGCCCAGGTTGTTGCTGGGGTCGTGCTCGCGGTCGGTCATGGGTGGCCTCCCTTACTGGAGGCATACCTTACGTCACACCGGTGTGCTATGTGATCGATCGTCAGATCCAACACTAGTTGACCGAGTGAAGAAGGGAGGCTAGCGTTGGCCGGAAGTTTGACTGGTATGTGCTCGGTTGGGTCGGCCGTCCAACGACAGTAGGTCGAAGGTGACGGCCTGATGGGTTTGTCGAGCAATCGGTGAAGGCACGGAGGGGTCGTGAAGTCTGATCCGGCAGCATGGCTGACGCCCGCGGGATCTGCGCTTCTGCTGCACTCGGCCGATTTCTGTGAATGCGCTGTGTTTCCCTCCCTGGATTCATAAATCTTGCGTTCGTGATTTCATGCGAAAGAGTGGAAATTTTCCCTGAAAGGGCACCTTGTTTCATGAAAGACACGGCAATCGGGAAGACGGACTCCAGTATACGAGAAAGCGCTAGGCCTGCGGGAAAGGTAAAACCCTGGGAGATCCTCCAGGATTCGTTACCCGTCGAACGTGTACCAATCGAAAAGCTCCTCCCCGCCGACTCGCCAAGGCTGTTCGGGGAGAGCGTCGAGCACACGCGGCTACTCTCACAGTCCGACGCTGATCTCCCTCCGATCCTCGTCCACCGCTCTACCATGCGGGTTATCGACGGGATGCATCGAATGCATGCGGCGGCACTCCGGGGAGAGAACGACATCGCCGTTCGTTTCCTCGACGGAAGCACATCCGATGTCTTCGTCGTTGCTGTTCAGATGAACACCAAGCACGGGCTGCCACTCACCAGAGCCGAGCGCAATTCGGCGGCAACGCGCATCATCCAATCGCATCCGAACTGGTCAGACCGCATGATCGCCGCGTTCGCAGGCCTTTCGCCAAAGACGGTAGGTGCCATTCGGCGCCGACTCGGTGACCATCTTCCGCAATCGTCCGTACGGATCGGGCACGATGGCCGGGTCAGGCCGGTTGACACTGTGCATGTGCGAGCCTCCGTCGAGGAGTTCATGAGGGCTGATCCCCAGGCGGCGCTGAGTCGGGTAGCCGAAGAACTAGGAGTCTCGCGCGCTACCGCCCGTGATGTGCGCAGGCGCATGGCCGAGAGCGCGGCGCGTCGGGAGTTGGAGACGGCGGCCCCCGACCAGCCCGGCCTGGAAACAGACAAGGCCGTCGGCCAGCCCGACCAATCCAAGGGCAGGACCACAGACAGCGCCAGGGGCAAAGAGCATGCACAGACGCCCGCGAACTTCGCGGCGGACTTGCTGCCTGCCCTGAGACGGGACCCCTCCATCCGCTTCACCGACCAGGGACGGCTGTTGCTGCGGCTGTTGGGGGCGGCGACTCTCGGCCCGGACGAATGGGAACAGCTCATCGAAGGCGTACCGGCCCACTGCGTCGGCATGGTGGCGAGCGTCGCGCGTGCATGCGGCGAGGCCTGGCTCAGCGTGGCCCAACGGATGGACGGGCGCTCTAGCCGGCCGTGAGCCGGGGCTCAGCCATCACGCACGACGGCTTTAGTCCGCATCAGGAAGTCCGCCAGATAACCGTCGTGCGGCAGCCCTGGGCGCATCCAGTGTGTCGCCACATCGCCGGTGTACAGGTTGGCGACGGTCGGCTCCGCTAGGAGCTGGTCGAGCAGATCGTCCCGGCGGGTGAGGGCAGTTAGCACCAAGCTGTCGCGCAGAGGGACCACGCCCTCTTCCGCCCGCCACGGCGCCACCCACACACAGGGGAACGGCAGCTCAGCACCGAGCTCAGGTGCCCCCGAGCTGTCCAGTTGGTGCACCGCGGGGCGCAGCACCGCACCGCCGTCGCTCAGTTCGTCCACCACCGTGTCGGCGCCGAGCCAGGGCCGGGCCCCGCCCGCGCGGCCGCGCAGATAATCGGCGATCGCCCGTGCGGTGCTCACTGGCTGCACAGGCAGCACCGCTCGCGGATGCTCCGGTGGCAGGCTCGGCAGCGCGGCGAGCCGCTCGGTCAACGCCTCGCACAGCGGCGCCGGATCGCCCTCGATCAGCACAGCCGTTGCGTTCACGCAGCCGACACCCGCTCGGCCGGCCACCGAGTCGACGATGGTGTCGAGGTGGTCGCGCCAGTCGACGTCGGCGGTGATCAGCACTTTGGAGCGGCCGGGCCCCTGTAGTAGGACGTGACGATCGTTGCCGTAGGCGCGCACCACATCGTCCCCGCCGTACACCAGGGCGAGATCAGCGCCGCGTACCAGAGCGCTGGCGCGCTCGTGGTCGGTGGGCAGAAACACCACGTCATCGCCGAAGCCCGCCCTGCGCAGTGCCGTGACAAGGCGGTGCGGAGTGAAGGGCTCACGGCGCGACGGGCGGACGGCGACCCGGTAGCCGAGGGCCAGCGCCTCGGGCCACAGACTGTGTGTTCCGGGATGATTGCCCGCTGAGTGGACAGCGAACACCTCCCCTTTGCGCGTCCACGCGGCCCTACCGGTGCGGGTCAGCGGATCACAGAGGTCGGACACTGCCCCCGCCGGACGGGCGAGCGCGAGAGTTTCCTGCACGGCACGTAGCCGGTCTGCCACCCGGCCGACGGCCTCGGTGACCTCACTGATCGGTACTCCTCCGGTCCGGGCGACCAGGTACCGATAGGTATCTGCAGTCAGTCCGTCCAGCTCGGCGGTGGCGAAGAGCCCGGCGGCGACGATAATCCTGCGCACGCGCTCGTCTACTGGCGCAGGGCGTGACCGGCGCAAAGCTGACAGCGAGCGGTTGACGAAAGGCGCGGGCACCAGGCTGAGTTCGGCGACCGCGGTGCCCGACACGTCGGTGACCTCCCGGCGGTTTCGGGCCCGGAAAGCCCCTTTGGGGCCGAGCGCGTCGAGTTGCCGAACGCCCACCAGGGGCACACCGGCCTCCGCCATCAGTACACCCCCTCGATCACGTCCTCGTCCTCGAACCGGGCCACGGGCGCGATGTCCGCAACCGAGTCCCCGATTCCGCCCTCGGGAGGCCGGACACGGGTGGCGAGATCACGTTCCAGGTTGTTGGGTAGGAAGAACGACCGGCTGATGTGCCGGGCCAGGACCTGGCCGCGTTCGCTGTATGCGACCGGCCGACGGGTCTGCGGATCCACGACCGAGAACGTAATGAACGGGCTCAACCCGTCGAAGACGCACGGGTCGTCCCCGCCAAGGCCCGGTCGCTCGGAGGCGAAGCCCACAACCATCGTGCCGCCGTAGTTGCCGGTGAACACCGTCTCCGGGAAGACCTCTGTGCGGTAGAAGTCCCGTGCATCGTGGTCCAGCTGGGTGCCGCCCCAGCGGATCGCCCGCACCTTCTCGCGTACCAGGTCCACCAGGTCGTCACGGCGCGTCAGCCGCTCAAGCAAGGGCGGGGTGATGGTCAGCACACCGATGTCCTGCGTCCGCAGTACATGCGCCGCCTGGTCGATCAGGTGCTCCGCGTACGCGTCGGCCTCGGCTTGCCGTCCCTCGGCAATGAGCCGCTTGACCCAGCGAGGGTCGAGGTCGACAGAGAAGCCGTACGCGCCGTGTGTCGCGGCCGAGCGGCGGAAGAACTCGCCCACGATGTGCGGGCCGCTGGGGACGATCCCCAGCCAGGCGGCGCCGCGCGGGAAACCGTGGGCGTCCAGCCGGTCGTTGCTCCAGTCCAGCAGGGAGCGCAGCCAGTCGCCGAGGAGCACGACGCGCTTGGGCGCACCAGTAGTGCCGCCACTTTCGAACACGCCCACCACGTCAGGTCGTTCACCGTAGCCGCGGGGAATCAGACGCTGCACAGGGACCGTGCGTAACTCAGCTGTCACGTCGGGAAAGCGCGTCAGATCGTCGAAGGAGGTGATGTCGGTACGGGGGTCGAAGTCCAGGGTCTTGGCCCGTTCCAGCCAGTATGGCGAACCAGTCTCCGGGCCGAAGTGCCACTCCAGGGCGGCATGAAGGAACTCCTCGGGGTCGGGCTTGACACCGGGAGGCGGGGCAAGGGACTTCCAGGTGACGGAGGACATGTCATTTCCCATCGGGGACCGTGGCGGACGTCGGGAGGAGAGAGCGACTCGAACAGTGGGGCGCCGGGGGAGAGGCCGGCGCCGGTACGGCGTCGGCGGAGGACGACGAGCCACACCGCGCTGGCAAGGGGTATTCGGGTGTCGGCCGTCCCGTTTGACTCGCCTGCCGTCTGGGCCCCGCAGGCCTGATGAAGGTTTCCGGGCTTTCCTGGTCCGCCGGTGTCGGCAGATTGGCACAGGCGTAGCTGACGAAGGCGCGGGCCGCCGGTCCCGTCGGTCCGTCGGCCCGCCAGGCGAGCGCCATACGGCCGTGCAGCTCAGGTGCATGGATCGGGAGGACGCGCAGCTCGCGCGGATACGCGGCGGCCACCGAGGCGGGAAGTACCACCGGGCCGAGCCCCAAGAAGGCGAGCCGGACGAGCATTCCGATGTCGCTCACCTCGAAGGCCATCCGAGGCTCGAACCCCGCCGACAGGCAGGCCCGGTCGAGACAGGTCCGGACACTGGTACCGGGCGGCAGACACGCAAAGGAACGATCCCGCAGCTCCTCCAGACCGATCCGGATCCGGCCGACCAGCGTGTCGTCCGGAGCAACGGCCACCACCAGCGGTTCGTCGGTGATGACATGCAACCGCAGCCCTTCCGGATCCGGCCCGGTCAGGGACACCAGAATCGCGTCCCACCGCCCATGCTGGACCCCCTCGAGCAACCGGTCCGCGTTCTCCTCCTCCAGCGCGATGCGCACCTCCTGATGACGGGCGTGGAAGCCGGCCATCAACCCCGGCACGTCCACCGACAGACAGGAGCGAACTACCCCGACCGAAACAAGCCCGCGCATCAGCCCGGTGAACTCGTCCACCACGAGCCGGGCCGCCTGTGCTCCCTCGAGCGCGGTCCGGGCATGGGCCAAGACCGCGGCGCCGACCTCCGTCAGCCGCACCGTGCGCCCCGTCCGGTCGAGTAACTCCTGACCGAGCTCCTGCTCCAGACGGCGCACCTGCGCGCTGACGCCGGGCTGTGTCACGTACAGCCGGGCTGCGGCCTTCGTGAAACTGCCTTCCTCCGCCACTGCGACGAAATACTCCAGTTGGCGTAACTCCACGGCCTTTCGTTTCCTTTCCCCGTCACTGCAGTCCCTTACCGGTCAGCCGTCTCAAGGCTGCAGTCGGCTGGTCCGCCAGCCGTCTGCCGACCGGTCGTAGCGCAGACGGCGATGCAGCCGATCGGGGCTGGCGGACCAGAACTCCACCGCCGCGATGGACAGCAGATAGCCGACGAACCTGGCGGGTCGGCGCAGCGGGACGCCCAGGGACTCCAGTGCTTCGGCGCGCTTGCGTAACGTCGTCACGTCATCGAGCTGGGCACTTTGTTCTGACGCCGTCGACATGGCGTGCAACGGTGTGGGCCGCGCTGCCCACAGGGCGTCGCAGACGTCCTCTGGCAGTGCGGTGACAGGCCCGGACAGCACAATCTGCTGACCAGTCTCGCGCCAGTACAGCACTCCTGACGCCCAGCCGGTGGCGGCTATCTCCCGGCCCTTCTGGCTAGTTGTGTGGCTGGTGAATTCGATTCCCTCGTCGGTGATGCGAGTTATGGCGACGATGCGATTTGAAGCCCGTCCTGCCAGGTCCGCAGTGGCCAGAGCGAGCGCTTTAGGCTCCCGCACACCGAGCCGCTCGGCCTCGGTGAGCCAATGCCGCACCAGTGGTATCGGCTCGTGCGGTGGCTCCTCGTACTCAGGGAAGGGGACATGGGTCCCGGCGGTCAGGGTTTCGAACTTGCTGCTGCCGGCCATCGCGGCTCCTCTGCTGTACAGATCGGGTGCTGGGCGGGGCGACGACAGAGCGCGGACGACGATCGAGTCTAGATCCGGAGGGTGCCGTCGGCCACGATCACGCCGTGCCCGCCAACCCGCACGGAGGAGACCCGTTCCCCGCTGCCCTCGGCCATCGCGTACATGAGCGAGGGGCGGCCCATCTCCACGCCTTGCTGGATCGTGACGTCCTTGCCATAAGGAACCAGAGCATGACGGGCCAAGTGGATGGCTATCGGGCCCGCGGCGGAACCGGTGGCCGCGTCCTCGACGACGCCGTAGGCGGGCGAGAACATCCGGCTGCGCCACGAAGTGCCGCTGCCCGCCAAGCAGTTGGCGGCCATGTCGGGGAACCGGGACAGAGCCCGGTGGTCCGGGCGGAGCGCGGACAACTCAGCCACGCTCTCCAGGCCGACCAGCAAATGGCGGGGGCCGTTGTGGTAGATCTCCACGGGAAGCGCGCAGGAGCGAACCCCGAGCGCGGCCAGGACTTCGTCCCTGTGGGCGTAGGGCTGCCACGTGGGCACCGGCTGACGCATGTCGGCGCGGACGCAGCCGCCTTCGTCGGTCAACTCGAAGGGGATGACCCCCATCGCGGTCTCGATCCTCAACCGCTCGCGGCCGAGCGCGATGGCCGTGCCGAGCAGCGGATGTCCCGCGAACGGCAGCTCGTTGACGGGCGTGAAGACACGCACACGGACATCGCCGTCAGCTTCAGCTGGGAGAACGAACGTCGACTCGGACAGGTTCATCTCCCGTGCGATCCGCTGCATCTGATCTGCCGAAAGGTCGGCACAGTCGAAGAAAACCGCCACGGGATTGCCACGCAGGGGTTCGGTGCTGAAGGCATCCACGACCATATAACGGTGCACTGTCACTTCCCTTCCGCGGACT
Source organism: Streptomyces sp. NPDC090499 (assembly GCF_044769305.1). Taxonomy (NCBI): domain Bacteria; kingdom Bacillati; phylum Actinomycetota; class Actinomycetes; order Kitasatosporales; family Streptomycetaceae; genus Streptomyces; species Streptomyces sp. NPDC090499. The sequence continues at coordinate 44,194 of NZ_JBIVXP010000027.1, read as the reverse complement.
GATCAGTGGTTTGGGGGACGGAGGGACCTCCCTCCGCCGCGGCTGCGACGGTGAAGCGCTCGCGTACGGCCGGAGGGCAGCCGATCAAGAGCGCTGCCTGGTTGGGCGGCAGGAGGCTCACGCCCGGCCGGTCGTCAGCCTCCCAGAGCATCACGGCCCCCCAGCGGTTGTGCTCGCGGTCGGCCAGCCAGTACTTCAGTCGCAGGCCGGGCACCTCGCGCCAGGCGTCGACGACATGCTCCGACAGGTGAGTGATGAGGGAGTCGATGGTCTGCCCGGTACCCTCCAGGTCCCACCAGCAGATGTCGATCCTCACCGGCTCGCCACCCCCCGTACCGCTGCTGCGAGGATCCGGGGGCCATTGACGGTGAGCACGGACTCCGCGTGGAACTGCATGGAGACGAAGTGCGGGCCGCGCAAGGCGTGCACCTCGCCGGTGTTCTCGTCCCTGCTCACCGCTACCGGGCCCACGCCGGGCACATCGCGCTTGCTGTCCTCGCTGAGGGCGGCGAACGAGTTGTAGAACCCGACCCGTTCCGCCGTACCGAACAGGTCGATCTGGTGTTGCACTCCCTGATGGGGCCGGGCCCTGCGGTGCAGCTGGAAGCCGAGCCGGGCACTGAGCAGTTGGTGACTCAGGCATACGGCTACAAGAGGCGCTCTGCGTTCCAGCAGAGCGTCCACCTCCGAGCGCAACTGGTTGATGCGCGGGTCGTCGGTGGCCGTCGGATCACCGGGGCCAGGGCCAAGCAGCACCACGTCGTACCCGGCATGGGCATGGAAATCGTCGTGACGCCGTACGTCGACCTCGGCGCCCAGTGAGCGCAGCTGGTGGCCCAACATGGCGGTGAAGTTGTCCTCGGCATCAACGACGAGCAGGGACAGCCCGGCCAGGTCAACACCTGGCGAGCGGCCGTCGACGGGCTCGGGCTCCTGGCCGAGCCAGAAGCCCGAAAGGCCCTCGTTGCGCTGGGTGAGTAGGGCACGGACCTCAGGGTGCGCGGCGAAGGCAGGGTTCTCGTCTGGGGCCTGGAGCGCTGCGAGCAGGCCGGCGGCCTTGGCCCGGGTCTCTGCGGCCTCGGTGGCCGGGGCAGAGTGGCGCACCACCGTGGCGCCCACCGGGATGCTCACCCGCCCGGTGGTGTCGAGATGGGCGGTCCGCAGCAGGATCGTCGAATCCAGGGTGCGTTGCCCAGCGGTGTTCCGCCCGATCAGTGCCGCGACGCCCGCGTAATAGCCGCGCCCTTCGGGTTCGTAGCGTGCGATGACCTGTGCCGCGCTCTGCAGCGGGCTGCCGGTGACAGTCGGGGCGAACAGCGTCTCGCGCAGAATCTCCCGCACATCCCGGTCACTGCGGCCCTCGATGAGATATTCGGTGTGGGCGAGGTGGGCCATCTCTTTCAGGTACGGGCCGGTGACTCGGCCGCCGCCCTTGCAGATGCGCCCCATCATCTTCAGTTCCTCATCGAGCACCATGTACAGCTCGTCGGTCTCCTTGCGGTCCGCAAGGAACTTTGTCACCCCTTGCAGCGTCGGTCCGGTCGCCGAGTAACGGTAGGTGCCGCTGATCGGGTTCATCACCGCCGTGGCGCCGTCGAAGGACACATGCCGTTCCGGACTCGCCCCGACCAGGGTGTGCCCGGCCGCGTGCACGAGGAATGTCCAGTAGACGCCGCGCTCGCGAAGCAGCAGCCTGCGGAACAAGGAGAGGGCGCTGAGCGGCGAGTAGCCGCCGATGTCCGCTGTGTACGTGCGTCGTAGCACGAAATTGGCGCCGGCTCCGCTGCCGATCTCGTCACGGATGACTTGGCCCACCTTGCGCGCGTACTCCTCGTCGTCGAGGTCGAAGCCGCCGCCGCTGAGTGGGGTCGGCACGTCGGGCAGCCGGTCAAGCAGCTCGGAGACGGGCAGCGCCGATTGTGCGGAGACGTTCAGCGCGACGAGCGGCACGCCGTCGTCCGGGGCCGCGAAACCGCGTTCGGCGAGCTGGCGGTAAGGCACCAGTACCACTGTGTCGTGGGCCGGGCCCGCCGGTTCGGCGGACCGGGCGTCGTCGAACGGTATCTCGGCCAGAGTCCTGGGCAGGGACACCTCGCCGGTCAGAACGTCGACGGTGTCCGCCCCCGGGTGCTGCCGTCGGTACAGCAGCGCGTACGCTTCCTCGGCGCCGGCCAGGATGCGGTCAAGCTGGTCTAGAGTGCGCGTGCTCATGCGAACACCTGCTCAGCGAGCAGTACACGGCCGGTGTTCTCGGCCGTGTACGACAGCGCCTGCCGGTGGTGCTCCTCGGTAAAGTCGCCGACCGCGTCGGCGACCAGGAACGGCTGGATGTCATGGGTGAAGGCGTCCAGCGCCGTGGCGGCGATCCCGACGTGCGCATAGACCCCGCACAGCAGGATCTGGTCTCGGCCCCATTCCTGCATCCGTTCCAGCAGGGGCGAGCGGAAGAAGGCGCTGTAGCGCCACTTGGTGAGCACCAGGTCACCTTGTGCCGGGGCGAGTTCGGCCGCCACCGCGCGGTCCTCCTGGTCGGCACGCATGCCCGGTCCCCAGAAGTCCCGCAGAAGTCCACGGTCGACGTCGCTCATCCGGCCCGGTTGCGCGGTGTATGCGACCGGTATCCCGAGTCGGGCACAGCGTTCCCGTAACTGGGCAGTGCGGTCCACGAGTTCAGTCCGCATCTGCTCGGGGAACGGTGCGAGGAAGTACTGCTGCATGTCGTGGATGAGCAACAGGGCACGGCGGGCGTCCGGCAGCCACGGGACAGCGGCGGGCGGCAGATCGTCCTTGGTGGGCAGCCGATACAGGGTGATGGACGGCAGTGCGGTCATCGGGGTCGCTCTTCCTTTCCACATCGTCGGCGAGACCGTCAGCGGTGCGCCGTCCAGGCCGCCACGACGCGATGTGCCTGGCTGGCGTTGAGCCTTGGATCACACAGGCTGGACTGCGGGGCGTCGAAGGCGTCGCGCAGGTCGTCGACGCATTCGCGGACGTCGTCGGGGGTCGTCTCAAGGTGCAGCCCACCGGCGGTGCCGCCTGCCGCCTGGACGGTCTCCCGGAACCCGGTGACCTCGCGCTCCACGGCACTGACCAGCCGCGTCTTGCGCCCGGCGGGACCGGTGACCGTGTTGCCGTGCAACGGATCGCACAGCCAGATCACCGGATGGCCGGCGGCGCGCACGGCCTGCACCAGACGTGTCAGCACTGTACGGACGGTGTCCGCGCCGAGACGGGCGATCAAGGTGAGCCGTCCGGGCACTCGGTCCGGGTCCAGACGTGTGCACAGTTCGATGAGGTCGTACGGTTCCGCGTCCGGGCCGACCTTACAGGCCACCGGATTGACTACCGACGACAGCAGCTCCACATGGGCCCCGTCCGGCTGCCGGGTGCGCTCTCCGATCCACGGCCAATGGGTGGAACCGAGATAGTGACGCCCGTCCGGCAGCTGGCGCAGCAAGGGGAGTTCGTAGTCGAGCAGCAGGGCCTCGTGGCTGGTCCACAGCCGCCGGTGCGGTTCCGGGCTGCCCCGGTCCAGCTCGGCCATGACGGCGGTGGCTGCCGTGTGGCAGGAGAGTATGCGCGACGGATCGGGGCGGCGCGCCTCGGGAGTCGGATCAGGACCGTTGACGAGGTGGCCGCGGTATACCGGCAGCGCCCGGTCCTCTACCACCTCGACGGTGCCCGAGCGGGGTTTGGCGAACTGGCCGCCGAGCCGCCCGACCCGGACGACGGGCTGGCCCGTGCCCTCAGCCATGGCACGGGCGAGAGCGTCGATGAGGGATGACTTTCGGCGCACATGGTGCGCGGTGCACTGCGCAGGATCTTCAGCGCAGTCGCCGGCCTGGACGATCTGTGCCCGGCCCTGGGCCACCTCCGCCAGCAGGTGGCGCAGGGCAGTGAGGTCCTCAGGGCGCACCAGTGCAGGGCGGCCGGCCAAGGCCTGCCGGACACGGCTGACCACGGCGAGGTCGGGCCATTCCGGCTGCTGGAGGGCCTTGGACCGCTGGACACGCGTGGCTGTGTTCTCGTTCACGCTGGAGTGTTCCTCCCGGAACGGGGCGCGCCGGTCCGCGCGCCGAGCGGATCCGTCAGGTGGGTATGCCGACGCGTTTGATTTCGGGGACCGGGATGCCCAGAGCGCGGAACTGCTCACAAGGGTTCATGAATTCACGCTGCAGCTTGATCTTCCCGTTCTCGAACTGGAACGAATGAATGAAGTGATTGGTGTAGAAGCCTTCCGGATATCCGGAATAGACAATTTTCCCGGCGCCGTCGCACTCCACCCAGAAACGGTCCGGGTCCTGGGTTTCGAATACCTCGATGTTGTACCAGCGCCAGTCGGGGAAGCAGCGCAGCGACCAGCGGGCATGCTCTGCCAGGCGGTCACGTCCCCGGATGGCGATCGGCTCGCCCTGGTCACTCGTCCACAGCCCGCCGACGCCGTCCTCGGCGAACAGCAGATGACGCCTGAGCCGGTCCTGGCCAGTGGTGTTCATGTACTGCTCGACGATGGCCCGGTTGCGTGCTCGCGCGTCGTCCGAGGCGGCGGTCTCCTGTGGGCGGATGGTTTCAGGCATACGGGTTCCCTTCGGCTCGTGCAGGTGGTTTCGGGCACGCTCGGCGAACACCCCAGCCGGAGGCGAGGCGGCGAGCAAGGAAGAAGAGAGAGGCGCACCAAGCGGTCGACATCCGAATCGGATGAGGGGTGAGCGTAGCCGGATTCGCTGTCACGGCGAGAGGCGGGCAAGGAGGGGCAACTGAGGAATTTCCTCAGTTGCCACCAGACGAGAATAGGAACCCCACGTTCCAGATTTCCCCTGGGTTGCCCCACGCTCTCCCCGCCACAGGCCAGCTGACGAGGGCACATAACCAACGCTTCTGCGTCGGATAGCAAGCTGCTGTTGGACCCCGCCCAGGGCCCGAACCACGATGAGGACCTAGCCAACAACAGAGGCCACGAGGAAACACGTCCTGTGTCTGAGCGCCCGAACCCCCGCACCAGCGCCCTGCTTACCATCGATGTCCAGAACGACTTCACCAGGTCCGAGTCGCCGCACGCCATCCCCGGCACTGACGAACTGATCCCCGTCATGGCCGACCTCGTCGCCGCCTATCGCTCCCGTGGGCTGCCCGTGATCCACGTAGTGCGGCTGTACGAGCCGGACGGCTCCAATGCTGAACTCTCCCGCCGGGCCGTTCTCGCCGCCGGTGCACGGATCGTGCTGCCCGGCACCGAGGGCAGCCAGCTGCGCGAAGAACTCGCGCCCGGTCCCGTCGAGCTGGACCACGCTGCGCTACTGGCGGGCAAGCTCCAGCCGGTCGGCGACGCCGAGTGGCTGATGTACAAACCCCGATGGGGTGCCTTCTACGAGACTCCGCTCGCTGACCACCTGCGGGCTCTGGACGTCGACACGGTCGCGGTGATCGGGGCCAACTTCCCCAACTGCCCGCGCACCACGATGTACGAGGCCAGCGAGCGGGACTTCCACGTGGTGGCCGTCTCCGACGCCATCTCCCGTTCCTACCCGCAGGGGATGGAGGAATGCGCCGGCATGGGCGCGCTCATCCTCACCGCGTCGGAGTTCACCGCGTGGCTGTCCGCCATGGAGCAGTGACCCCCACCCCGGAGCCAGCCGTCCCCATACCCGACGGTCCACGCACCGCTGTTCGCCCGAGGAAAGGAACCGCCGATGGCGACCACCAGCATCAGTCCCGTGAACCTCAGCCTCAGCCGGCTGGAAGCCATGGCGGAGTCGGGCTACTACAACCCCTACACCATCTTCGACTGGCCCGACTCCCTGCCCGAGGACAAGCCGTGGATGAGCGAGGACCTGGTCACGCTCGCCGGTACACAAGCATGGGGCGAACTGACCCGCCAGCAGCAACTGGCGCTGACCCGGCACGAGGCCGTCCACTTCTTCAGCCTCAACGTGCACGGCATCCGGGAACTGCTCAGCGAGGTGGTGTTGCGTATCCACACCCGCGTGTACGAGCAGGCGTCGGAGTTCCTGCACCACTTCATCGGTGAGGAGAACGAGCACATGTGGTTCTTCTCGACGTTCTGCCTGCGCTATGGACACAAGATCTACCCGCCCCAGCCCGTCCTCGGCTCGAACGCGACCGAGGACCTGGGGGAGAGCGCCCAGGAACTGGCCATCTTCGCCCGGATCCTGATCTTCGAAGAGATCGTGGACCACTTCAACGCCCACATGGCCACCGACCAAGCCCTGCCGGAGATCGCCCGCGAACTCAACCGCGTGCACCACCAGGACGAGAGCCGGCACGTCGCATTCGGACGGCAGATCTTCACCCAGCTCCTGGAGCAGGTGAAGGAGAACCGGCCCCAGGACGTCCCCGTACTCGCCCGCTACCTCGACAACTACCTCGACTACAGCGTCCGCAGCCTCTACAACCCGGCGGTCTACCGTGACGCCGGACTCCCCGATCCCCTCGGGCTGCGCCGCCGCCTTCTGGCGGACCCGGGGCGTGCACAGGCCCACGACCAGATCCTCAACCGCACGCGCAAGTTCCTCGACCGCAACGGCCTCACGCCCACGGAGGCGCACGCATGAGCGACATCCTGGACCAGGTACGGTCCTTCATCACCGAACGCAACCCCGACGTGGGCTCCTTGGGCCTGGACGACGATCTGATCGACAGCAGGGCGATCGACTCGCTCGCCTTCGTCGACTTCGTCTTCCTGCTGGAGGAACTCGGCGGCAGGCCCATCGACCCCGAAGGGCTGGACGTGGACGACTTCCGGACCCTGCGCACGATACGCGCGCGCTTCCTCGACACGGCGGTGAGCACATGAGGGACGGTAACCACGACGGCGGTCAGGGTCTCGATGTACTGGGTCCGGACGAATTAGGCCTGCTGCGTGCGCTTGACGCACACCTGCTGTCCTGGGCGGACGAACTCGGCGCAGTGGAACAGAGGTACCCGTTCCTCATGACGCCGTCCGATCTGGACGCCATCGACTACTACGACAACTTCCCCCACCTCGGCCTTGCGGTTGCGCAGGCCGATCCCGAGCAACTGGAGAAGGCACTGGCGGGCGTGGACCGTCCGGTGACCGTGCTGCCCGCTCCGGTGCTCCGTGAGATCCGCTACCAACTCCCCTCGGCGGCCTGCTACGGCGTGTGGTTCGCGCTGCGCGGTGCGACCCTGTCGGCCGGGGGCTCGCTGTTCACCACGGTCGCCACCTGCTTTCGCAACGAGGACCACTACGAAGGGCTACGCCGGCTGCTGGGTTTCTCGATGCGTGAGATCGTCTTTGCCGGGCAGGCGGAGGGCGCCCAGGCGCATCTGACCCGGTCGAAGGAGCGCGTCCTTAGCCTGGCGGACCGGCTGGGCCTGAAGATGACGACCGAGACGGCCACCGACCCGTTCTTCGACCGGAACGGCTCCCGAGCCCGGATGCAGATGCTGTTCCCGGTCAAAGAGGAGTTCGTGGTGGACGGCCTCGCCATCGGGTCCGTCAACTACCACCGCAACTTCTTCGGCGAGCGCTGCGACTTCCGGCTCGACGACGACACCGCCGCGCACACCAGCTGCCTCGCCTTCGGGCTGGAACGATGGGTGCATGTACTGGCGAAGCGACATGGCAGCGCTGGTGCGGCAGCGGACGCCGTACGGGAACTGACGTGAACGCGGCCGAGGCACTCGGCGTCCGATACCCGCTGCTGCAGTCGGGGATGGGAGGAGTGGCCGGGCCCGAACTCGCCGCCGCGGTCTCCAACGTCGGCGCGGCCGGCTGCTTCGGAGGATACAAACTCGACGGAACCGCCCTCGCCGCCGCGCTCGACCAGCTGCTCACCCTGACGGGCGCCCCGGTCGGCATCAACCTCATCCCCGAAGTCGTCGGCGATGAGAAGCTCCGCCGACAGGTCGAGGAGATCCTCGCCGGCACGCCCGACCGCGTCTATCTGTCGTTCTTCGGGCTGCCCGCACCTGACGTGCTGCGCCGGGTGCGGGATGCCGGGCGGCTCAGCGCGGTGCAGGTAGGCGCCGTCGAGGACGCACGGGCCGCGGCCGAGTACACCCAGTTGGTCATCGTGCAGGGCGAAGAGGCCGGAGGCCATCTGCTCGGCCAGCGCGGCCGCGATGACCTGATCGAGGCCGTGCGCAAGGAACTGCGCGACATCGCTGTCGTTGCGGCGGGCGGCATCGGCGGACGGGCGGACGCCGACCGGGCCTTCGCCGCGGGCGCCGACGGGATCTGCGTCGGCACCGCCTTCGTCCCCGTCGCCGAGTCCCGCGCCCATCCCGCGTTCAAGGACGCCGTCATCGCGGCCGGCCCCGGCGACACGGTGATCACCGATGTGTACCGGATCGGCTGGCCGGGCAGGCGTCACCGCGCGCTGCGCACAGCCGCCACCGAACAACCAGGGCGCCCCGCGCGGTTCATCGGCCGCACAGAAGTGGGCGGCAAACCACACCTGGTACCCCGGTACAGCTCCGCCGTGCCCACTGTCACGACGACCGGCGAGATCGCGGAGATGGCGCAGTACTGCGGTCTGTCCTGCGCGAGCGTCACCACCCGCACGACCGCCGCCACAGTGGTCCAGTCCCTGGTCGGCTGAGCCGACCCGCACCCTAGGAGTCACCGCCAAGTGGATGTGGCATTCAATCTCCTGACCCGGCACGCCTTCGGACAGTGGCAGGGGCAGTGTCTGTTCACGCTCGCCGAACTGCGGGTCTTCGACACCCTGGCCCACGGACCGCTGAGCGCACCACGTCTCGCCGAGCGGTGCGGCACTGACCCCGGGGTCACCGAACGTGTCCTCGATGCCGGGACGGCCCTCGGTCTGCTCACCAAGACCGATGGCGCCTACGCCAACAGCCGCAGCGCCGCCCGCTTCCTCGTGACGGAATCGGCCGAGAGCCTGGCCCACTGGGTACGCGCCATGGGCCAGTGGGCGGGCCCCTGGTCCCGGTTGACCGAGGTCGTCCGCACCGGGCTCAGCCAGACACCGGCTGACACCGGCGGCGCCGTACAACGCGACTTCATCCTCGGCATGCACGAATTCGCCCGCAGAACCGCGTCCGGACTGCCCGGCCTCGCCGGCCTGAAGGATCCGCGGCATCTCGTCGATGTCGGCGGTGGCGCCGGCACCTACTCCCTCGCCTTCTGCGCCGCCTACCCGGACCTGCGTGCCACCGTCCTCGACCTGGCGGACGTGCTGCCCGTCCTGGCGGAGACGGCCGCTCACGCGGGGCTGGCGGACCGGGTCACCGGGCAGGTGACCGACTACCGGACCGACGCCTTCGGAACCGGCGCGGACGCCGTGCTGTTCAGCAACGTGCTGCACCAGGAACCCGAAGACGTCGTCATCAGCATGCTGCGCCGGGGCGCGGCCGCGCTCGGCGATCCAGACACGGGACGGGTCCTGGTGCACGGGCACTTCCTCAGCGAAGACCACACAGCACCGCTGTTCAGCACCCTGCACAATCTCTCCGCCGTCCTGCTGTGGGGGGCAGGGCGCAGCTACACGGCCGGGGAGATGCGGGAGCTGATGCGACGGGCGGGGCTCGACTCGTCGGAGCCGCAGCAGGTCCCCGATTCCACCACTCAGCTCATTGTCGGCACTGCCGTCCCGGAGGAACTGCGATGACCACGCTTTCACGCAGCCCCAAAGGCGGCCTCGTCAAGGTCGCCGATGGTGTCGAACTGCACTACGAGACCAGGGGCAGCGGCCCCGACGTCGTCCTGCTCAACAACTTCTTCATGGACAGCAGCTCCTGGCGGGCCTACACCGCAGATCTGGAGGAGAGCTGTCGGCTCATTGCCTACGACCTGCGTGGCCAGGGCGCCTCGGTGCGCACCGGCGGGCAGGTGGTCTGGCAGGACCACGTGGACGATCTGGCGGGACTGCTGGACGGGCTCGGGGTGGAGCGGGCATTTCTGGTCGGTACGTCGTTCTCCGCACTGCTGGCCCGGGACTTCGCCCTCGCGCACCCCGACCGGGTGCACGGCCTCATACTGGCGGGGCCCGCGCTGAGCCCGTGGGGGGAGCGGCGGCACCGGCGGATCGTCCGGTCGTGGATCACCGCCCTGGACGGGGTGGGGCTGGCCGCCCTGTACGACCAGATGTACCCCCTGGTCGCCGGGGACAAGGCCGCAGAGAAGGCAGGCACGGTCGGCTTCCTCGGGCGCAAGCAGAGCTTCCTCTCCCTGAACACACCCGACGAGGTCCGCCAGGGGCTGGAGGCATCCCTCGCCGCGCCGGCCGACCCGCAGCTTCTCACCCAGTTGCACCAGCCGGTGCAACTGTTCGTCGGGGACGACGACTTCGCACTCGGGCCGAGCGCGGTCGAGGAACTTGTCAAGCTGCTGCCGGACGCACGGGCCGTTGTCGTACCGGGCGCGGGCCATCTGCCGTTCCTGGAGTATCCGGACCGCTTCCAGCACGAGACGGCGGCGTTCGTCGCGAGGATCACCGAGGGCGATGTCTGAGGCCGCCACCGTGCACACCATCCGCGCGTTGCTCGCCACCGTCGTGTGCGACGAGGACCTGGTGGCGGACATCGCGGACACCGACGGCCTGCGTGAGTCCGGGGTGTCCTCGCAGGAGCTGATCGACCTGCTGGCCGTCCTGGAGGAGCAGTTCGCCTGCGAGTGGGACGACACCACCGCCCCGGAGACCCTGCGCAGCATCGCGTCGCTGGGTGCCTACATCTGCGCCCGCACGGGCCGGCCGTCCGGCGGAGCACTGGCCACGGCGGCCAGAACATCGAAGGAAGTCCACTGACATCGTCCGGCCTCTTCCTCGAGGTAGTCCGAACAGCCCCACCGTACGGCCCCGGTCAGCAGCATCTGGCCGGCCGCAGGGCCGCCGCGGCGGCCCTGCGGCGAGCCGGTGCCCCGTCCGTGCTGGTGGGACGCGCGGCCGGCGGGGCGCCCGTCTTCCCACCCGGGTTCACCGGCTCCATCAGCCACACACCGAGGCTGGCGGTCGCTGCGGTGGTTCCCGGCGCCCGGGGGGTCGGCGTCGATCTGGAGACCGCACTGCCGGACCGACGTACTGCCCGGATCCTGCTGACCGAGCAGGAGCGGATCGAGTTGTGGCCGGCTGGCGACCTGGCGACCCTGCGGTTCCTCTTCACCGTCAAGGAGGCCGGTTTCAAAGCGTTGTCCGACTGCCGGGCGGCGCACGGTGGTCTGTTCTGGCGGGTCCGTCTCCTCTCGCGGGACGGCAGGCTGTGGGCGCGGGCCGGGCATGCGCAGGCCGGGATCACCGGTGGTGTGCATCGCTGGGGCGCCTTTGCACTGGCCGTCCGGACCGGTGAGGACGAGATACATCAGAAGCAATAGTTCTCATTGTTAGAGAAACTAGTAGTTGGACGTGGGGTGGCGTCGATGGCCATGCTTTTTGCGCACGTCGGACCATGCCACGACGAATGGACACGCACCTATGACGCCCCAGCTCGCCGCCCGTATCGCCGGACCGGTCTTCGTGCCGGGTGACGACGGCTACGACGAGGAGCGCACCGGTTACCAGACCCTGAACCCGCACCGTCCGTCGGTCGTCGTAGCCGCTACCAGCGCCGAGGATGTACGCGTCGCGGTGGAGTACGCGGCCGAGCGGGGACTGCCGGTTGCGGTGCAGGCCACCGGGCACGCCCCGGCCCCCTTCGCGGACGGCTGTGTTCTCATCACCACCGGCAGGATGACGGGCGTGCACGTCGACCCGGCCGCGCGCACCGCGCGGTTCGAGGCCGGCGTGCGCTGGCAGCACATCGTGGACGCGGCCGCACCGCACGGCCTCGCCCCGCTCAGCGGCAGCGCCCCCGGCGTCGGCGCCGTTTCCTACACACTGGGCGGAGGCCTGGGGCTGCTGGCGCGCCGCTACGGCTACGCGGCCGATCACGTGCGCTCGATCGACCTGGTCACCGCCGACGGCAAGTCGGTCACCGTCACAGCCGACAGCCACCCTGACCTGTTCTGGGCTCTGCGCGGCGGCCGCGACAACTTCGGTGTCGTCACCGCCCTGGAAATCGGCCTCTTCCCGGTCGCCCGACTGTACGGCGGCGGCCTGTATTTCCCGGGCGAGCGCGCCCAGGAAATCCTGGAGGCCTATCGCGACTGGACCGCCACCGTACCCGACGAGACCACCTCGTCGATCGCGCTCGTCCCCCTGCCGCATCTGCCGCATCTGCCCGAGCCGATCCGCGGCAAGTACGTGGTACACGTCCGCATCGCCCACTGCGGTGACTCGGCATCCGGCGCGGACCTGGTCGCCCCGCTGCGCGCCCTGGGCCCGCGCCTGCTCGACACGGTCGGCGAACTGCCGTATGCCAAGTCCGGCCTCATCCACAGCGATCCGCCGAACCCGATGGCGTACGTCGCCTCCAACGTGCTGCTGCGCGAGTTCGGCGCGGACACCGCAGGCCGACTGCTCGAACTGGCCGGTCCGGGCGCGCCGCGGACGGCGATCGTGGAGGTCCGCCATCTCGGCGGTGCCCTCTCGGCCGAACCCGCCGTGCCGAACGCGGTCGGCCACCGTGACGCCGCTTACCTGGTGGGCGTGCTGTTCCGCGTCCCGGAAGGCGACAGCCCGGCGCCCCTCGAAGCCGCCCGCGACCGGGTGCTGTCGGCGCTGGAGCCGCTGACCGTCGGCCGTGGCCTGAACTTCCTCTACGCAGCGGACCCGGGCGTCGTACGCGCCGCCTACGACGCGGACGCCTACGCGCGGCTGCGCGAACTGAAGGCGGTCCACGATCCCGGCAACCGCTTCCGGGCCAACCTCAACATCCCTCCCGCCGACGGTCCGTCGGCGCCGCAGGACTGACGGACTGATGCGAAAGGAGCGGGCCGTGGAAAAGAAGTGGTGGACCCTGCTGGCCGTGTGCGGCGGCACGTTCATGCTCTTGCTGGACACAACCATCGTCAACGTGGCCCTGCCCGCCATCCAGCGGGGGCTCGGGGCCGATTTCACCGACGTGCAGTGGGTCGTCGACGCTTACGCCCTCACCCTGGCCGTGCTGCTGCTCACAGCGGGCTCCCTGGCCGACCGCTTCGGCCGCCGGCTGTTCTACGTGCTCGGCGCGGTGGTGTTCACCGCGGGTTCGCTGTTGTGCGGTCTCGCCCAGACGCCGGCGATGCTGATCCTCTCCCGGGCCCTGCAGGGCGTCGGAGCCTCGGTGATGTTCGCCACCGGACTCGCTCTGCTCGGCGGGGCCTTCGAGGGGAAACAGCGCGGTACCGCGTTCGGGATCTGGGGCATGGTCACCGGCCTCGCGTCGGCACTCGGCCCCGTCGTGGGCGGTCTGCTGACCAGCGGGGTGAGCTGGCGCGCCATCTTCCTGGTCAACTTGCCGATCGGCGCTGCTGTGGTGGCAATCATGATCTGGCGTGTGGACGAGCTGCCGCGCGGCCGGGCCAGGAAACAGGACAAGGCGGGTTTTGCCCTTTTCACCGTCGGGCTGACGGGTCTGGTCTACGGGCTGATCCGGGCGGGCGAGACCAGCTGGGGAGATACCGGGACGCTGGCCTCCCTGACCAGTGGTGTGCTGCTTCTGGCCGCTTTCCTGATCACCGAGTCCGTTGTCGCCGAGCCAATGCTCGACCTGCGGCTGTTCCGGATTCCCACCTTCGTGGGCGGGTCGGTGGCGGCCCTGGCCATGAACGGCTCGATGTTCACGATGTTCCTGTTCGTGGCTCTCTATTTCCAGGACGTCCTCGGCTACTCGGCACTTGAGACGGGCGTCCGGCTGCTCATCCCGTCGGCAGCCATGCTGGTCTCCTCGTTCCTGGGGGGACGCCTCACGGGCCGGGTGCCGGTGCGTTACCCCATCGGGCTGGGTCTGGTGGTGGTCGGTCTCGGGCTCTTCCTCATGGGCGGCATCTCGATCAGCACCGGCTGGGAGCACTTCATCCCCGGCTCCATCGTGGCGGGGCTCGGCGCGGGCCTGGTGAACCCGCCCCTCGCGTCGACCGCCGTCGGGGTGGTCGTTCAAAGCAGGTCGGGCATGGCGTCCGGCATCAACAGCACGTTCCGGCAGGTCGGTTACAGCGCCAGCGTGGCCGTTCTCGGCTCCGTATTCGCGACCATCATCAGCAACCGGCTGCGTGACGGGCTGACCGGCACCGAACTGGGCGGCCGAGCTGGCGAGCTGTCGGCCCAGGTGCGGGCGGGCGACCTGGACACGGCGGTGGCCTCGACGCCAGAACGGTTCCACGCTCAGGTGGACCAGATGGCCACCTCGGGGTTCGTCTCCGGCATCGGCATGCTGATCACCATCACGGCTTGTATCGCCCTGGCCGGCGGTGTCGTCAGTCTGCTGTTGATCAGGGAGCGGGACTTTGCGGCTGCCCAGGAGCAGCTCAGTCCCCGGCCGGACGTCAGCGAGGGGGCGGCCGCCGGCTGACGGCGGTGAGGGAGCCGTACGGGCCCGCCTCAGGCCGACAGTTCCAACTCCGTGGCGAAGGCCTGTCGGCAATGAACGAGCAACTGGTCCAAGGCAGGGTTCTTCGCAGGCGGCCAGACCAGGCAGAGCAGAGCCGGGGCGTCGACGTCGTCGATGAGACGGCCTGTCAGCCACGGTGCGTGGCGTTCCGCCATGGACTCCGAGAGGATCGCGACGCCGAGACCGCGGATCGCCAGATCAGCGACCGCAGTGGGCGCGCTGGCCTGGAACTCCACCGCGCAGCGCACCCCGCGCCGGGCACAGGCTTCGTCGAACACCGCCCGTACGCCTGTGCCTTCGGGCAGGCACACCAGCGGGTGTCCGGAGAGTTCGGCCAGAGTCGTCCGGGGCTGCCTGGCCAGCGGATGGTCTGCGGGCACGGCGGCGACGAGGCGTTCGCTGGCGAGTTCGAGGAAGTCCCACTCCTCGGGCGGCTGCTCACGGCAGCCCACCAGGACGAGATCGACCGTGCCGGCCCGGAGCCGGTCGAGCAGTCGGTCGGAGGTGTCCTCCAGGAGGGTGATCTCCACGCCGGGGTGGCTGCGGTGGAAGTCGGCGAGCGCTGCGAAGAGGGGAGCGACGGTGCATGCCGTCACCATGCCGACCACGATCCTGCCGCGGACCAGGCCGTTCACCTCGTCCACTGCCTGGCGCACCGCATGGGCCGACGCGAGGACCGCCCGGGCGTGCCGCAGGGCCGCGGCGCCGGCCGGGGTGAGGCCGGCGGTCCGGCCGGACCGGTCGATGAGGGGTGCGCCGAGTTCCCGCTCAAGCTGCTTGATCTGAGCGCTCACCCCCGACTGGCTGATGTGCACCCGCTCGGCCGCCCGTGTGAAGTTGGCTTCCTCGGCGACGGCGACGAAGTATTCCAGTTGCCTCAGCTCCATGTCTGTAGATTCTAGCTCCCAGAAGATCCATCTGTTGGACTTCTGATTGGTGGGCGGCCACGCTGGGAACTGCCGGAGCCCGACATCAGGAGGAGACCATGCCGGAGTACGAGAAGGCCATGAGCCCCGAAGACATCACCCGCTTGTTCGTCGAACGGTCCAACGCGGGTGACGCGGCCGGGATCGCCGCACTCTACGAAGAAGACGCGGTCGTGGCCTATCCGCCTGGCGACCAGACGGTGGGCCGGGAGGCAATCCGTGCGCTGTGGGAGAAGGTGCTGGCCAACCGTCCCCACTTTGAACCAGAACAACCGCTGCCGACGCTGATCAGCGGCGACATCGCCCTCACCTCGACCCCGCCGAAAGACGGAGCCGGCGCCCGGGCGCAGGTCGTCCGACGCCAGCCCGACGGAAGCTGGCTGCGCCTGCTCGACCAGCCCGAGTTCGTCCCGCCCACCCGATGACCCCTCGCCGTGAGTTCGCGAAGCGGGAAGCCCATCGTCTCCTGGCTTTCCTTCTTCTCCGGCCGGCTCCTCACCGATCCGCCGTGGTGACGGGCCAGACGCCTACTCAGCGAACGTTGTCTCCCTCTCAAGGTGACCCCGTTGTCGAGGTCATGCTGCTCCGCGGCCGGGTCGCTCGCCTGTAGCAGCCGTACCCGCGTGCAGTTCCTCGGGCGCCAGCCGCCGGATCCGGTCGTGCAGTCGCCGCTCCTCTTGTCCGGTCCGCAAGCGTTCCACGGCCAGTCCGGCGTCAGGATGCGGTGTGCCAGGATCACCGTGGAGGAGGTGCGGCTTGGTGAGCTCGCTGCGGGTGGACGTGCTGGCGTACGAGGCGCCGTGCGAGCGGTGCTCCTTTTCCCTGTGGTGGGTGTTCGGGCTGCTGCCGTCGTACCGGCCGCGCGGCGAGGAATTCACCCACCACGGACTTTCCCAAGGCGGTCGACATGGCGCGCCGCATCCTGGCCGCGCCGGACGGTGACACGGCAGATATCGCGGCACAGTTGCACGACCGTCCCGCGTGGCAGCGGGGGCGCAGCTTCAATCCGAACCGGTGCGGTGTTTGCGGGCACCATGCCGACTGGCACGTTTTCGACGGGATCCTCAACCGTGCCTGCCATGGGGGCTGGATCCATGCCGCCGCGGGCCGTGTCCCTGTCCTTGAGTGGCGTGCGATCAGGGGCCGCGGGCAGGGGATCTATTGGCCGTACTGCTGACCTTCCGTGGCCTCCCCGGCAGCGAGGGAGGCCGGGCGGTTCGTGAGGTGCGTTCGGCGGGCCGTGCGCCGGGCGGCGTGAACGGCCGTGGTGAGACGGTGCCGGGCACAGCGGGGCACCCACCAGGCCAGTTAGTTGGCGCCGGGGTGGGTGACCTCGCTCGGCGGGGCGGAGGCAAGGATCTCCAGCAGGGTCTCGCCGCCGCATTCGCTGCAGCGGCGGATGTCCGTGTCGGGGGTGAACTGCAGGGTCAAGAAGGCCCGCGCTCAGGAGGGCGGGCCCGGTGCCCTGCCGGCCGGGCAAGGTGTGGATGACCGGGACGAGGAACTTCGGCGGCTGCGGAAGCTGACCTCCGAGCAGGCGAAGACGATCGAGATCCTGAAAAAAGCGACCGCCTTCTTCGCGAAGGACAGCGACCGGTGAACGCGATATGCCGGTTCATCCACGCGGAGACGGCGAACTACCCGGTCACGCTGCTGTGCAGGGCCATGAAGACAGCCCGGTCCACGTACTACGCGTGGATGGCCGGGCACCAGGCCCGCGAAGTGCGGCGGCAGGCCGACAGGGCCCTGGCGCACGAGATCACGGTGATCCATCTTGCGTCTCGGAAGAGCTACGGCGTCCCGCGCGTGACCGCCGCTCTGCGCCGGCACGGCCGGGTGGTCAATCACAAGCGAGTCGCACGGATCATGCGCGAGCACCGGATCGCCGGGAACAGCCGGCGCACCGGGCGCCGCAGCCTGACCAAGGCCGACACCAAAGCGGCACCGTCAGCGGATCTGATCGGCCGGGACTTCAACGCTACCCGCCCCGGCACGAAGATCGTCGGGGACATCACCTACATCCCCACCGCCGAGGGATGGCTCTACCTCGCGTCATGGCTGGATCTGGCCACGCGCGAGGTGATCGGCTACTCGATGGCCGACCACCACCGCGCCGAACTCGTCGTCGACGCCCTTGACATGGCCGCCGCGCTGGGACGTCTGGAACCCGGCTGTGTGATCCACAGCGACCGCGGATCGGAATACACCTCCTCCCAACTCCGCACGCGAATAGCCCAGTTGCAGTGCCGGCAGAGCATGGGCAGGACCGGGAGCTGTTTCGACAATGCGGCCGCGGAAAGCTTCTGGGCCGTCCTGAAAGGGGAGATCGGCACCCGCTTCTGGCCCGACCGGGCCACCGCCCGCGCCGACATCTTCGACTTCGTCGAGACCTTCTACAACAGACGCCGCCTGCGCAAACACATCCACTGGGGCTACCTCACACCCAACGAGACACGCCTGCGCCACCAAGATCAGGCCCTCGCGGCCTAGCGACAACGTGTCCGGGATCACGGGGAAACTTCACCGCGGACCCTAGCCCCGTCCACCGACACCCTCGGACGGCGGCCGACAGCTTGGCGAACTGCCTCTAACCGGCCCTACAGGGGAACGGCTGTTGTCAGTGGTGCCTGGCATGGTTCGGATCATGTTCGACGGACTTCATGACATCGACTGGGCGTCGATGGAGCACGCGTACGGCTCGGCCGAGGAGGTGCCGGCGCTGCTGCGGGCGCTGCGCTCCTCGGATGCCGGGGAGCGCAGCACGGCCCTCGATCGCTTCTACGGTGCGGTTCACCATCAGGGCGACGTGTACCCGTCCACGGCAGCCAGCCTGCCCTTCTTGTTCGAGCTGGCCGTAGACCGTGCCACGCCCGAGCGGGCCGCCGTCGTCGCATTGCTGGTCAGTATCGGCCGGGAGTCCCTGGAGCGGGGCCTCGAGGACGACGGCACCGAGATCGAGTACGACCCGCCGACGGGCTGCGGGCAGGCCGTCGCTTTCCTGCGTGAGCGGGGCGCGGAGTTCGCCGAACTCGCCCGTGACGCAGACCCGGACGTACGCCTGGCCGCGGTTGCCGGCCTCGGGCTCTTCCTTGACGACGCTGACCGGGCCGCCGCGGTGCTGCGCGAGCGGCTGGCCGCCGAGCAGGGTAGCGCGGTGCGGCTGCGGATCGTGGAGGCGGCGGCCATCCTGGCCCTGCGCCTGCCGGCGGCCGCGCACGAGGTGATGGACTGGCTTGCCGGTCTCGCTGCCGACCCCGCCTGGGGCCCGGTAGCCCGGCTCGCGGCCTTGATCCAGCGGGCCCGCTGCGCGCCGGATGCTATCGGCGAGGACGTCGTGCCGGCCGCCGTCGGCCTGCTGCGCGAGAGCGCCCGGGTCCTGCCTGTGCGGCCCATCGCGCCGGGCCCGAACCGTCCGGTCACATCCGCGGACACCATTGCGCCCCAGGTCGTCGCCGCCTTCGAGGATCTCGGACCGGCGCACGCGCGTGTTCGCACCCACCACCACACTGCTGTGGACGTTCCATGAAGTGCTGGGTGCCAGGGTGCTGGAGCGCACCGCGGTGCTGGCAGAGCAGCTGTGCAGCCCCGATCCCGGCTCGCGCCTGGACGCGGTGCGTATGAGCGGGGAGCTGATGCGGACCTGGCGTGGGGACCACACCCGCCTTCTCCTGCTCGTTGCTGACCAGCTCTCCACAACCGACGAGGAGGTCGCCGCCGAGGCTGCGGCCGTCCTGGAAGCCTGCCACCCGATCGCCGCCCCGGCCCGGGAGGCACTCGCCGCGCGTATCGACGCTCACCGCGCGGTGCACGGCCCCACCGTGTGGGCCGCACCGGATGCGCTGCTGCGGCAGGAGCCACCAGGACGCCGTCCGGGCCCTGGCGCGGCTGGGCGACGCTCGCGCGCTGCCGAGTCTGCTGGCCGGCCTGGACAGCGACGTCGATGCCTGGCGGGCGATCCAGGTCGCCGGGCATCTGCCGCAGGTTGCTAGCGAGTTGGTGCCCAGGCTCTGCGACCACCTGCGCCGGATCGACCTCTCCCAGCAGCGGACCGAGATGAGCGCCAACGCGATCCTCTCCGCCCTGGCCACGCTCGGCGACCCGGCCGCAGTCACTGCGGTGGTGGACGCCCTCGGTACTGCGATACGCCATGAGCAGCACGGCATCACGCGATCAGCGCTGAAGGTGCTGGCGGCGTTCGGCCGGGCAGCGGCCGGCGCACGGGACACGATCCGGCCGCTGACCACCGCCAGCGACGCACACGTACGCCCCGCCGCCCTCACCGCCCTGTGGGCCGTGGGCAGTGACGTGGCCGAGGTCATGCCACTTCTGCTGGGCCTCCTCAACGACCGCATCACCTTCCGCATCAATGACGCGGCGGATCTGCTCGGCGAGATAGGCCCGCCCGCTTCCGCCGCCCTTCCGCGCCTGCGCAACCTGCTGACGCACGACTACGAATGGGTGCGGGTCCACTGCGCGGCCGCGCTCTGGGAGATCGGCGGCGAGGCGGAGGCACCGGCCGTCCTGGACACCGTGCTGCAGGCCATGGCCAAGAACCCCGCCACGGCCAACCACGTCGTGGCCTGCCTGGACCGCATGGGTCCTCTCGCAGCACCGGCACTGCCCCTGCTCCGCGAGCAACTGGCCCTGCCCCGGCGCGGCGGAAGGTTCCAGAGCATCGACCACGACGAGGAACTCCAGCGCATCGGCCGTACCCTCATCGCCCGCCTCGCCACACCCGATGAGGTCGCCGCCCCCGTCGCCGGCGACCTCATCTGACACCGCCCAAGGAGAGACATGTCCTTTCCCGAGCTCCCTCAGCCGGCGCCCGGCGAGGTGCTGCTGGTCTGCACGTGCTACGAGGACGGCAGAGCTCTGTGGGGCGGGCTCCTCGACGAGATCGCAGCCCGCCGGGAAGACGACGGGCTCGTCCTCGAGGGCAGCGGGGTGCGGCTGCGTATGGTCGAGGACAGCGCGTGGGACTTCCTGCATGGGGGAAACATCCCGGCGCTTGTTCCCGGCAGCGGTCCCGTGCCGCCGGTCGTCGTTATGGCGGACATCCCGGTGGTGTACGGCGGGGACGGCCCGCTGCTGGTGGACCTGGCGGCGATACCCGGCCGTGGCGTCCGGATCCCGTCGGCGCGCCTCGGCGAGATCCTCGCCGACCTGCTGGACGGTGCACTCGCCTTCGACGATCTGGTGCGCGACATGGACCGGTGCGGCATGTACCAGGGCGACGGCGGCCGGCCGGCTTTCCCCACGCCCACGTCGACACCGCCGGGGCGGTCCTTCCCGCCTCTTCCCTCCACCGCCGCGGCCCTGCTGGTCCGCACCTGCTTCGACGACGAGGCCGGCTGGCAGGCCCTGCTCGGCGAACTGGGCGGGACGGACGCGGACGGCTGGGTCGGCGCGGACCTGGACCCGGACGAGATCGATGTGGAGCACTTCCCGTTGACGGCGCTGGTCGTCGACGACCCTGCCTTCGAGGGCCTCCAGCCGGGCCAGGTCCCGGCACTCGTCCCGCCCGAGGAGCACACCACTCTGGTCGCGCTCGCCGACGCCCGGACCTTTGCCGAGCCCGGACGACCGCTGACCGTCGTTGACCTGTACGACAGCCCGGGACGGCAGGCCGTCCTTCCCTGCCGTGAGGTCGGATCCATGGCGTGCAACCTGGAAATCGCCAACATGGACTTCTACGAGTTCGTTGCCGAGGCCCAATGATCCCGCTGGCAAGGTGCGGTTCTCTCCGGAGACGGGGGCCGGCACGCTCTGCACCCACATTCCCTTGATGACGGGACGGCGGCGGACGTCCGGCTCTTCAGGCGCTGGCCGCCGGCACCTTGCGCGTCGCCGGCGATGTTCTGCCCGCCGCGGTGGCCCGGGTGGACGCGGCGACCGCCGTGTGGCCTGCCGCGCTCGGGCTGATCTGCCCGTCGGGCGCCCTGGCCGACGCGGGCGCCTTCGCTGACGCCGCCGGGGCCCCGGCGCGACCGCTTGCGGCCGATCTGCTTCAAGCGCCCCGGGTTCTCGCCAGGCTCCAAGACGCCCAGCTGTCACTCAGAGTGGCCACGCCACAGAAGCTGTGCCAGAACCGCTACCCGTGAACAGAGCCAGTTCCTGTTGCCCAGGAAGAGGGGTGCCGCCGCTCCCCCGAAGCGGCGGCACCCTTCCGTGCGAGGAGGACCGGCTCCCCTCCGGTGTTCTCCTCGCGGTCTGTTTCCCTGCAGCGTTCAGCCGGTGCGGGAGAGCCGTACGGTCTTGCGGAGTGTCTTGGTGAAGTGCATGTCCTGGTCGGCCGTGTCGAGGAGCTGTTCTGCCGTCATCCCGGTACGGGCCCAGCCGCGCCCTACGCTGGCGGACAGCTGAAGGGTGAGCTCACTGATCCGCACCGGGTGGGCGAGCACGGCCCGTACGCGTGGTTCCAGTTCCTCGACCTGCTGGTACGTCCGTCCCACTGCCATGAGGACGAATTCGTCTCCGCCGACCCGCGCCACCAGGTCACCGGGGCGCGTCATCAGTGTGGTCAGCCGCTGGACCACCTCCACCAGCACGGCGTCGCCCGCCTCCGGTCCGTGCGCGGCGTTGAGCTGGGTGAAGTCGTCAAGGCCGACCGACAGCAGCGCCAGGGACGCGGTGGCACCGTCCGCCCCGGTTGCGTACAGGCGGTTCAGTTCGGAGCGGAGAGCCGGCCCGGTCACGGCACCGGTGAGGGGGTCACGGGCCAGCCCGGGATGGCCGTCGATCCGGTCGGGGCGGCGCAGACCGAAGGTGATCAGCAGGCGGGCGGCAGCCGTGGTGTGCGTGCCGGGGCCGCGATGACGTGCCGCGCCGTCGCCGGAGGTCGGGGCCGTGGTCACCGATGTCGTCACATAGGAGCCGTCACGGCGGGCGAGCCTGATCCGGCAGACGTCCCGGCTCAGGGACGCCCGCAGCCAGGTGGCGAGGTCGTCGGGGTGGACCAGGTCCTCCAGTGAGAACTCGCGCAGGGCGCTCGGTGCGCGATCCAGCAGCCGGCACAAGGAGTCGTTGACGTGGAGGAGACGGCTGGGTTGTCCGGGCGGCAGTTCTGCCAGGGCCATCGGCCAGGGCGCATGTGCCATTGCCCGGCGCGCCCGGGCTTCGCTGACCTGCAGTGCGTCGTTCTGCTGTTCCAGGCGGACCTGCGCCCGCTCGGCGGCGGCGCGCAGCCGCGCGGCCGTCAGGGCCAGTCCCGCCTCACGGGCGTACAGGGCGAGGGCCTCTCGCTCCCAGGGACCCGGCAGCAGGCCGCTGCGCGGCAGATCCACCGACAGCACGCCCATGAGGGTGCCGGTGTCGGTGCGGACCTCGGCCAGGAGCCGGTCCTCGTAGTGCCAGGTACCCGGTGCCGGATCCCCGCCCGATCCGGCCCGCCAGGCCGGTACCCCGTCCCCGTCGGCGGTCCAGCCGATCTGGTGCGAGACGAACACGACGTCTCCCCAGCGCTCGCCCATCGACAGCCGCGTGTCCCAGGCTGCCCGCGGTCCCACCCGGCCGGTCATGAACGCTTCGGCGGTCTCGTCGCCGGCCACCGACACGACGGCCAGATCCCCGTCGGGGCGCACCAGGTTGAAACAGGCCACCCCGTAGTCGAGGTCGCGCACGGCCCCGTCGGAGATCGCCTTGAGGGTGTGCGCCAGACTCTTGGCCTCATGAAGCCGGGCGCAGCAGCCGCGCAGACGGGCCAGACGGGCGGCCGGCTCCTCCCAGCCACTGGCGGGGGAGCGCGCCGCGCCGACGATGTTGCTGGTGGCGCGTCGGCGCTGGAGGGCCTGCAACTCATAGGAGGCGTCGACGACCCCGGAGCGGGCCGCCACCGACAGCCATCGAGCAGCACGTTCCCAGTCCTGCCTGTCCGAGTACTCCATGCCGAGCGCGTAGGCGTCGGCCCCGATCTCCGCCCGCCGGGTGTCCTCGTCGGCGCGCGCATCGTCGGGGCCGTCGCAGGTGTCCTGTTGCTCGGTCGCCGCCCGGAAGCCGGCAAGGAGCTCGGCGTCGCTGAACACCGGACGTGGGGCGCCCAGTTGTGTCAGGAGTTCCTCGATCCGGGCCTCTGCGGGGCGGGTGCCGCCGGAGGGCGCGGTGGGGTCGTGCGTCATCGGGATGCCCCTTGGTCGAGTGAGGCGGGTGCTCCTGGGCCGGGAGAGGAGGGTGGCAGAGGGTCCAGGGCCAGGAGGTAGCCCTGGAGCTCGGGCATGGATCTCAGTTCGCGTACAGCCGCCGAGGTCAGCTTCTTCAGCCCGTCCACGCCGATGCCCATCAGCGCGGCCGCACTGCCCCGGTCCAGTCCGTCGATGTAGCGCAAGGTCACTGCCTGGCGCTGGCGTTCTGTCAGCCGGGCCAGTGCCATCTGGAGGTCGACACGGGCGTTCGCGCGGTCGCTCTCGGGCAGGTCGTCATCGCGGCCCTGGTCGAGCCTCTCGTACAAGAACGCGTCCCCCGGCAGGTCCGCCGCGCGTCCGGCCTCCTCGTACCAGTCGGCGATCCGGCGCCGGGCGATCACGAAGAGAGGCGCGATCTCATCCGCGTATCCCTGCCAGGAACGGCGGAAGTAGGCCGCCCACACTTGCTGGCAGATGTCCGCCGCGACGGTCTCGTCACGGACCCGGCGGCCCACGTAGCCGGCCAGACGAGGGTGCTGGGCGCGGTAGAGGGCCAGCCGCGGATCCCCCGTCACCGGGTCCGGCTCCGCCACCTGCGGTCCCGCTGCGCGGGCCATGCTTCCATGCGCCCGGTCTCCCCTCGCTCGGATGCCTTCACCCAACAGGTCACCCGGCAGCCGCCAAACGGGTACCTGAGTCCCAACAGCCGCGGGGAAGAGTCGAGATTCCTGTGCGGGACGGAGAACCGCTCAAGGACGCCGTACTGTTCGGCCCGGACGCGTGGGCGGCTGGACGCACGCGGCGTGTCTCCCACTACGTCGCGCTTCTGGAGCCGCGCGAGGACCTCGACCGAGCGGGCTCGCGGCCTGGTCGGCCGAGGAGTCAGGAATCAGGAGTGAGGGGTGGTGATGCGAGCCCAGACGATCTTTCCGCCGGAGTGGGTCCTGGCGTAGCCCCACTGGCTGGTCAGGGCATCGACGATGACCAGTCCCCGGCCCGTCGGGGCCAGGTGTTCCGGTGAAAGGCACGAAGGGGGAGCGGGGCTGGGATCGGTGACGGCGCAGACCACGGTGCCGCCGGTGTGAGCCATGCCGAGCCAGGCCTTGGCCTGTTCGCCGCGCTTGGGCAGCGCGTGCTGCACGGCGTTGACGGTGAGTTCGTTGACCACGTTCGTCAGGTCGTCGGCGTAGGCGCACAGGCCCCAGCCGGCGATGGTCTCGCGGGTGAAACGGCGGATGCCCTGGACGCTTTCGGGGTCCCGGCTGAATGCATGGGCTGCGAAATCGGCCGTGCTGATACCCAGCGCAAGTCCCCAGTCCAACGGCTCGGAGTATGCCAGAAGGGTATTTCCCGGTCCGTGAGTGGCAGGTGAAAAGCGGATAGCTGGTTCGGCCGCCCGGACCGGTGTTGTCGCCGCGTGTGCCGGCACTGTTCATCCCCCCGAAGACGTCCAGTTCAAGGGCCGCGGATCTGTGCCCTGACTGGTTAGTATCTGCCGCGCCCCATCCCGGATGCAATTGCATCGGTGACTTGCATCCGAACGGGACGGGATGGGAACTCTTGTACTTGGCAAGAGGATCGGCATGGGGCAGGGATGAGCAGAATTCGGGCAGAATCGAAAGGGGGCGGTCACGGTGCGGGTAGTCAACGGTGTCCCGGTCGGTGCACTGTGCGGTGTGACGTGGCTGAAAAGCCGTCACAGTACGGCGGACGGCAACTGTGTCGAAGTGGCCCTGCTGGCGGGAGGCGACGTGGCCATGCGCAACTCCCGGGACCCGCACGGACCTGCGCTGGTGTACACGCAGGCTGAGATGGCCGCCTTCATCGCGGGGGTGAAGGAAGGTGAGTTCGACGTAATCGCCAGCTAACGCCAGGCAGAAACAGCCCAATTGGGGGCATGCCCGGTGGCATCCTGCGAGACTGACGCTCGTCGTCCGTCCGTCACAGGAGACCCAATGCCCGCGTCCACCCGCCTGGTTGATGCCCCCATGCTGGAGTACTACCTCGCTGTCTCCGCCCGCAGCCCGGTCGCGGTGCGCCTGGTGTTGGGCCATCTGCTGCGCACGCTGCGCAAGGGGGCCGGGATCGACGCGGAGACGGCGGGCCGTGTCATCCGCGGCTCGGAAGCCAAGATCTCCCGGATGGAACGCGCTCTGGTCACCTGCAAGCCGGACGATGTGCGCGACCTGCTCACCCTCTACGGGGTCACCGACTCCCAACTGCTGGTCAGTTTCGAGGAGATGGTGCGCATCTCACGCCAGCCCGGCTGGTGGCACCGCTTCGACGGGGTGCTGCCCGACTGGGCCGGGAAGCTAATCGGCCTGCAGGAGGCCGCTTCCGCCATCCGTACCTACGAGGTTGTGGACGTTCACGTATTTCCCCGGGGCTGAGCTCACGTAATTCCCCAGCCCCGGACGCCGATGGCGGCTACTTGACTGACGGCTTGGTGGGCTTGTCGGTGGGGTTCTTGGGGCGCTTGTTGGGGCGGTAGCTGGGGCCGTTCATGATGACCTGGTGGCTGGTGTTGATGAGCCGGTTGAGGAGGGACTCGGCGACGACGGGGTTGGGGAAGAGGGGATACCAGTCGCTGGGCGCCCGGTTGCTCGTGATGATCAGGGACCGCCCCTGCCGCTCGGAGACGAGTTCGTAGAGGTCGTCGGCGTGAGCGGCGGAGAGCTGGCGCATGGCGAAGTCGTCGAGAATGAGCACGTCGGGCCGTACCAGTTCACGGATCCGCTTCTCCCAGGTGCGGTCCGCATGGCCGCCTGCGAGCTCGGCGAGGATCCGGCTGGTCTTGGCGAAGCGGACGTGGGCGCCCTGCCGGACGGCGAGGTGGCCCAGCGCCTGGGCGATATGCGTCTTTCCGACCCCGACCGGGCCGAACAGAATGACGGACTCGCCCGCATGCAGCCAGCGCAGGGCGCCCAGGTCGCGGATCTGGGCGGCGGGCAGTTTCGAGGAGGCGGTGAAGTCGAACTCCTCCAGGGTGACCTGCTGCTCGAACTTGGCCCGCTGGAGCCTGCGTTGGAAGGCGACGGTCTCGCGGCGGGTGATCTCGTCCTGGCAGAGGATCTGGAGGAAGTCGAGGTGGCCGAGCTCGCCGCCGTGGGCCTGGGCGAGGCGAGCGTCGAGGGTCTCCAGCATCCCTGACAGCCGCAGGGACTTGAGGGACTCGCGCAGGGCGGTGTCCATCATGCTCATCGTGCCGCCACCTCGTCTTCGCCGTGGACCTGGTCGTCGCGGGTGTCCTCCGCCGTGTCCGATGGGGTGACGGAGCCGAACAGTCCTTGCGGGCCGTGGAGGAAGGCCGCGGCTCCGGCGTCTCCGCTGGTCTCGGGCTCGGGATCGGTCTCGGTGCCGGCGATGAGGATGCCCTTGATGGTGCGGTAGGACGGGTCGCCGACCGTGATCGCTCTCGCGCAGGCGGCCTCCAGCCGTGTGTCGCTGTACTTCTTCCGCAGTCCGAGAACCCCCTGGGCGGCGCGGAGCCGGTAGAGGGCGTTGACCTCCAGGAGCAGGTCGACGACCTCGCGGCAGGCGTCACCGATCTCGGACGCCTGGGTGCGGCACCAGATGGGTGTCTTCATCTGGAAGGCGATCTTCTCCGGTGGGTAGTCGCTTTTGTCGGTGCGTTTGCCCTGCTCAAGTGCCGCGTGGGTCTTGACCAGACTGCCGTCGAGGAAGACCTGCACCATGGTCGCGGTGGAGCGGACGTCGACCTTGCGGCCGATCAGTTTCCAGGGCACGGAGTAGAGGGTGCGGCCGACCTTGATGTGGATGTCCGGGCCAACGGTGGCCGTCGACCAGCGGGCCAGGGTGAACGGGGTGGGCGGCAGCGGCAGCAGGGCGGCGGCCTCGACCGCACCGAACACAGCCATCGGCGCCGCCCCGCCCAGCGGCCGGCACTTGCGTTGCCCGGCGACCTGCTGGCTCCAGGTGACGGCCTCGGTCTGCATGTGCTCGATCGAGGTGAACTCCCGCCCGCGCCAGAAGGAGTCGCGGACGTAGGGCATGGGCCGCTCCACCCTGGGCTTGTCCTTCGGCTTCGATGCCCTTGCCGGGTCCACCAACGCCCCGTAGTGGGTGGCGAGTTCGGCATACGCCTTGTTGATTTTCGGGTCGTAGAGGTCGGGCTTGTCGACGCCGGTCTTCAGGTTGTCCGGCACCAGACGGCGCGGGACGCCGTCGAAGTAGCGGAAGGCCGCGACGTGTGCCTCGGTCCACGCGTGCTGGTCCAGGTGCAGGACCGGCCGCACGAACATGTGCCGTGAGCAGGGCAGCACCATCACGAACGCCCAGACGCGGTGCCGTTTTCCGGTGCGGGGATTGGTCCACTGGCCCAGGAAGCCGTAGTCGATCTGGGCTTCCTCGCCCGGCTCGACTGGCCCGCGACGGCGACACGCTTGCCCCGCACCGGTACGCGACGGCCGTCACCACCCGCCGCTCCACGGTGTGGCAGCGCGTCCACCCGGCCGAACTGCACCAGCGGCTCGCCGAGGGCGCCTCCCTCGTCATCGACCAGGTCGACCACCTGCACGAGCCGGTCGGCGACCTCGCCGCCGAACTCGAGAGCTGGCTGCGGGCGCCCGTGCAGGTCAACCTGTACGCGTCCTGGACGGCCGCAGAAGGGTTCGGCACCCAGTGGGATGACCACGACGTCGTCGTGGTGCAGGCCGAGGGCGCCAAGCGGTGGCGGCTGTTCGGCCCCACGCGCCACATGCCGCTGCACCGGGACATCGCCGACCCGGAACCGCCACCCGACGAACCCGTCGCCGAACTGGTCATGCGGCCGGGCGACCTGCTGTATCTGCCGCGCGGCTGGTGGCACGCCGTCACCGCGGACCAGGACACCCACTCCCTGCACCTGACCTGCGGTATCACCCCGCCGCACACCGGCGCCCGCCTGCTGAACTGGCTCGCCGACCAGCTCCTCGCCTCCGACACCTTCCGCCGCGACCTGCCCCTGCACGCCGACCAGGCGACCAAGGCCCGCTTCCTCGCCGCACTCGGCAAGGAAACCGCCACCGCGCTTGAGGACCCGTACCTGCTCGACCGCTACGCCGCTGCCCAGGACGCCGCCGACATGGGCCGCATGCGGCCCTGCCTGCCGCACCTGACCACCGTGCCCGCCGATGCCAGTCTGCGGGTGCGGCTGACGACCGGCCGGGCCACGG
Organism: Streptomyces sp. NPDC090499; assembly: GCF_044769305.1. Taxonomy (NCBI): domain Bacteria; kingdom Bacillati; phylum Actinomycetota; class Actinomycetes; order Kitasatosporales; family Streptomycetaceae; genus Streptomyces; species Streptomyces sp. NPDC090499. The sequence goes on along the minus strand of NZ_JBIVXP010000027.1, from coordinate 15,565 downwards.
TCACCGCGGTGACCGTGGCCGGTGAAGACCTGGTCCGCATCACCGGCGCAGGACAGGAGATCGACGCTGCATCCGCGGCCGCACCCCTGCTCCACCGGCTCCTGGAGACCGGCTGGCACCACCTCGGCGACCTCGCCGACACTGCAGACGTGCCCCTGGCCGATGCGGCCGCCCTCGTCGCCGAACTGGTCGCGGCCCAGGTGGCAACCGTCCGCACCAAGAAGGAGGACGCGTGACCGCCTCCCTCGGGCTGGGCACCTACCGGATTCCCGGTGAGGAACTGGCCGCCGCAGCCCGGCGAGCGGCCGCCTCCCCCTCTGTCTGGACCGACACCGCCCCCAACTACGCCGCCGGCCGGGCACAGACCCTCCTGGCCCCCGTCCTGGCCGCTCATCCGGCCCTGCAGGTCTCCACGAAAGCCGGGTACTTCACCGCCGCCACCGGGACCGACGCGGTGCAGGCCGGTGTCCTCACCGAGGACCAGGCCGCGGCCGGGCACAGCCTCACCCCCCAGTACGTGCGCTGGCAGACCAGCCGCAACCGCGAACAGCTCGGGCGCGAGCGACTGGACCTGGCCCTGCTGCACAACCCCGAACATGCCCACCCCGGCGACCGCCCGGCGCTGCACCGGGCGATCCGGGACGCGTTCGCCGTCCTGGAAGAGGAGACAGCAGCCGGACACATCGCCGCGTACGGCGTCGCCACCTGGACGGGCCTGGAACAGGAAGCGTTTACAGTGGCGGAACTGCTCGCCCTGGCCGGCGAAGCCGCCGGCGGCCGTCACCACCTGGCCGCCGTCCAGATGCCGGTCAGCCTGGTGATGATGACACCGCTCACGCAGGCCCTGCACGGCCGTGGCCCGCTCCCGGCCGCCGCCGGCGCAGGGCTGCGGGCGATGGCCTCGGCGCCGCTGCACGGCGGCGAGCTGTCCCACATCGTCGGCCGGGACCTCGCCGACCTCATCCGGCCGGGCCTGACGCCCGCACAGGCGTGCGTTCTGGCGGTCGCGTCATGCCCAGGGGTGACGGACGTCCTGGTGGCCGCCTCCGGTGCGTCACACTGGAAGGAGGCGGCCGACGCGGTCGACCAACCGCCCCTGACCGTGGCCAAGTTGCGGGAGATCACCGGTGTACTCGCCGCCCCCTGACCCGGACACCGAGCGCCGCATGCGCGCCCACCACGCCCATGCCGCCCATGCCCTGGACGCGCGGACCGAGCCGGGCATCACGTTCTGGGGGTGGGCCGGGCGCACCCTGGGCGCCCCGGCCCGCACCGCCGACGGCCGGCCGGCGTGGCTGCGCCTGGTGTCCGCGCCGCAGGACAAGGCCTCGGGGAAGCTGTGGGACGGTGCCCTGGACGCCCAGCACGCCTTCGGCGACCTCGACGGGCACCGGCCCGCCCTCCTGGCCGTCCACGACGCCGTCGACGACGGCACCGCCTACCGGGCCGAGCTGTCGGCGCGCATGGACGAGCCGGTCCTGTCCGACGACCCGATCCTCCGGCACGAACTCTCGTTGCCGGCGGCTTGGTGGACCGACCTCACCGGGACACTGGCGAAGGTGGCAGCCGCCACCACCGACCGCGTCGCCGTACGCCAGCGGTACATGGACCGGGCGATCCCCGAGTTCGTGGGCATCCCAGCCCCGGCTGTCACCGCCTGGACCGCCTCCCACGGCGACGTGCACTGGGCGAACCTCACCGCCCCGCCGCTACGGATCCTGGACTGGGAAGGCTGGGGCTTGGCACCGGAAGGCTTCGACGGGGCCACCCTCTACGCTTACACACTGCTCCAGCCCGACACCGCCACCCGCGTCCGTACGGCCTTCCCCGTCCTGGGCAGCCGGGCCGGCTTCGCCGCAGAAGCGACGGTGTGCGCCCAACTGCTCCAGACAGTGAGCCGCGGGGACAACCCCACTCTCGAAAGACCGCTGCGGAACTGGTCCGAAGAACTCCGCCGCCGCTGATCTATGGAGCTCACACACTTCTTCCAGGGCAGGGCCTCAGTTTCGGAGATCACGAACAGGACTGTGATCTTCCTAGCTGTAAAGGCGGCGGCGCGCGGGGTGATCGGAGGGGGCACCCGCACGGCGAACTGGGCACGCCATCGAAAGGCAGCTCGTACATCTCCGGGCGGGGGAGGGGTGCGTCAACTTCGTCCGGTTCTGCCCAAGTCGGCGCTCCGCACGAGACCAGCTCGGGGCCGGGTGAAGAAGGCAGGGTGGGGATGACATTCGGGGACAGCATGGAGGCTTGTGCGGGAGCAGGGTTATTCGCGGGGGACTGCCCAGACGGCGGCGACGATGATGGATCCGGGCAGAAGGAGTGAGGCTTCGCCGAGTGTGTAGACCAGCCAGGCCGGCAGAGCGGCCCAGTGGGTGTAGGGGATGCCGACGGCGATGCCGCTTGCGACGGCGAGGATGCCACCTATGTAGAGAGTCGTCCAGGATGCTATGTGCACGCGCCGGTTGAGCAGGACTTCGTCGCGCCACTGAGTTGCTGTCTGTCCGGTGGGCAGTGTGGAAGGAGCTGTGGGCAGAGGCTTGCGCCAGAAGTAGAAGACTGCGGTGCAGGCGAGGGCGCCGCTGCCCCAAATCAGGGCGTCGGCCCATCCGGCGGCATTGTGGCGCAGGATGGAGTTGGTGAAGCCGCTTGCGGACACGGTGACCATGAGCGTGGAGAACTGGGCTGCGAACTGGATGAGTCCGCGGAAGAAGCCGACCGTGCCGTGGGTGTTGCGGCCGTAGGCGGGTAGCAGCCAGGCGAGGGCCACGATCACCACGACGGCATCTCCGGCGAGGATCGCGCCTGAGAACAGCTGTTCTGTGATGCCTCGGGTGCACACCAGTTCGCCGGAGGTGAGTGCGTAGAGGTAGGACGCGGTGGCCAGTCCCACGAAGCAGGGCAGCATGAGTCTTAAGGCGCGGGAGGCGTGGCCGTCCCCCTGGGTCGGGTTTCGCTCGCCTATGACGACGACGATGCCGGCGAAGACGAAGCCGGCCATGATGCCGCAGAAGGCGCTCATGGCACTGGCGGAGCCGATGGAGCTCCAGTCGATTCCGCCGGCTCCGCTGCTGCAGGTGTCGGGCTTGAACGCGGCAAGCCTCTCAAGAGAAGTCATGGCCGCTGATGCTGACAGCGTGTCATTGATCGCGGGCGGGGGTTGACAGGATCGTGTCCTGCTTGTTGGCGCACTCGGGGCGCATGGCAACAGCGCGCAGACAGGCGGCCTCGCGCCTGCGCTGAGGAGCCGCCGGTTGTGCACTTGGTCCGATCGTCCTGTGTCCGGCTGTTGTCGCAGTGCCTTCACGAGTGCCGCAAGAGTCGCCCAGGCGCCGCCTGTGCCGGTCTTGCAGGTTTGGCTCGTTGGATGTCAGGCATGGGGGGTGGCGATGCGCGCCCAGACGATCTTTCCGCCGGAACACTCTGCACCGTGCGCTCGCTCGACTCCGTGAGGAGTTGCAGTACCGAGACCCTGGTTCTGCTGCGGCGTCCGCAACCGAGCGCCGATGCCCGACGGGTGGCCGACGGGCCCGATGATGCGCGGGATGCACCGCATCATCCCCGGCACGGGACGGTGCTCACCAACCGGTGGGTGTCCCCTGCCTACCACTGTTATGCCTGATCTCGCAGGGCCTCCAGCTCCGCGCGCAGCGCCGCGTTCTCTGCCATCAGCTCGGCCTTGCTGCGCCTGTCTGCGGGCGGCCTCCGGGCGGAATGACCGGGTCTTTGAGAGCGGTCTTTTTGCGGAGGTTCAGCGACTGGTCCGAGAGGTTCGAAGGCGACGATCACGGCTGGGTCCAGCCCGCACTCTGAACATCGCTCTTTGTCGCAGACCCCGCCATCGGGTCGTGGGCTGTTCTGGATACGGATCGCCTCGATGACGTGGCCGCAGTACAAGCGCAGCCGCCACCTCTGCAGCTCCCATGGAGGAGTTGGAGGTCCCAGGAGCTGGCGTATCTTCTTCCGCTGCTCCTCTGACCAGGCAGGAGCCTTGGCGAGCTGACGCTGGACCCACTCATGGACCTGTACAGCCTCGTGCTGGCGGCGATGATCGGCCTTGGTCAGTTGGTAGTCCGCCAGGGGCACGCCATGGCGCAGATACTCGACTTCCATTTCAAGGAGGGTAAGGAGACGAGGCCCCTTCTGGGGAGGAGTCCTTCGGGGAGGCACTCCTTCGGATGACTCGGTGTCACAGAGTTGTGCAGGATCGAAGTACAGCGACCGTCGGCCCTCGCGGCGCCCCCGCTGCCGAGCAAGCATTGACTCGTACGACCTGCCGGACAGGCTGGCAAGCCGCTGCCCGTCGGCCAGGACGGCGGCCGTCCGGTGCGTTGTCGTCAGCGGCCGGACGCGCCGCCCGTCCGGGGCCGGGCAACCTGCACGGTCAGCTCGGCGCGCAGATCGCGGCCCGCACCGGCCGCGGCCTGTGCCTGCAGCTCCGCGAGTTCGTCGTCACCGAGGCCGTCGACCTAGGCGGTCGTGCGCCGGTACTTGGCCTCTTCCTCGTCGTGCAACTGCTGCTCGTACCAGTCGAGTCCCGGTTCGGCGGCGATCCGGGGGCGGCAGGCTTCGTCCTGCTGGCGCCGCTCGTCGGCCCGCTCGACGACCTCGCACGGGTAGACGGTCGGCGGCCGGGCTCGGCCTGGATGCGGCGGCGGGCAGCGCGTCGGCGGTGGGCTGACCGGCGCCGACGTGGCGGCGGAAAGCCGTCAGCAGCTGCTCGCTGGGCAGCCACCGGCCGTGCAGCACCTTGTGGAGGGCGCTGCACGTCAGCCGGCCCGCTGCCTCGGGCGCGGCGACGAGGGTCCGCAGGGACGGGGTGCCGGCCGTGACGCGCACCCGCTCCATGGCCCGGCCTAGTCCGGCCAGGATGGTGACCCGGCCCGGCCGCCCGGCACGTGCGGGGCGCGGGGTTGCCTTGGCACCGGCCGCGCTCGCCGCCGCGGCCCTGTCTGCGGCCGTGACCAGCTCGGCCCGGTGGGCCGTCAGCCTGCTCAGCGGATCAGCTTGTGGAAGAAGTACACCGAGGCCGCGAAGGCTCCGCCCCCGGCGAGGCCGGCTGCCGCAAGGGTGCCGTCGTTCAGGACGGTCAGCACACCGGCGCCGATCGCGGTGAGCACGCCGAACAGGAGGATGAGAGCGGCGCGTTGGTCGAGCAGCGGGTCGCGGTCGTGGTTGCGCACATCGGCTCCGTGGAGGAAGGAGGAAATGCCGGCGGCTTGGGTGCTGCCGGGTCTGGTTGCTGATGCTGTAGCTGATACATCCCGGGACCCCCTCGCGTGATCCATGTCACAAGGGTGGTGCCCGGGAAAGGCGAGGGGAGAAGGGCGGCACGGCCCTATGAGGTGGGTGTGAGGCAAACCCAGGAAACCGACGAGCCGGCCGCAGCGCGAAGGAGTGCACATGTCTGACGAGGCAGCGGGCACTCCCCGGCACTCCGACTCGCCCCTGGACGGCGAAGCCGGACTGCTCCTCTTGGACGGCGAACTCGCCTGCTGGGAAGGGCTCACCGAATCAGGAGTCCCCGACGAGAGCGAGGACGGCCGCGCTGCCCGCCGCGCCCAGGACGCCCAAGTCGTCGAGATCCTGCGCGGACAGAACTTTGCCGGCCCCCTGCTCGACAGGTTCGCCGGCCAGTTGATGGAGTACGCCTGGCCCGTCCTGCTCGACTGGACCTACACCGGAGAGATCTTCCGCAAGGCCCGTCGCGCCGGGTGCCCGGTCCCCGAACCCCTGATCATCCCGAACTGGAACCAGGACGACCGCTACGAGGTGGTGGCCGACTCCGTCCTCGGCGGCCTGGACACCTTCCGCAACAACGCCCTGGCGGGCGGCAGATGGAGTCCCGCCAAAGGCGCTTCGCTGAAGACCTACTACGTGGGCTCCTGCGTCTTCGCCTTCCGCAAGGTCTACGAGGCATGGAGCAGGCAGTACACCAATGCGCGGCGCGCGCAGACCTATACCGGGTCCGACGACGACCCCGTGGTGGCTCTTCCCGACCAGCGCGCCGCGGACCCCTGTCACACCGCCGTCGTCCACGACACGATCGACCGCATCCTGCCGCTGCTGACCACCCGCGAACTGCGTGCGGCCGTGGCCTGGCGCGGGGCGGGCTGTACGCAGGAGGAAGCCGCCGAGCGCGCCGGACTGACCGTGAAGGCGTTCGAGGGGCGTCTCGCCCGCGTACGTACCAAGGTCCGCGACCAGCACACCGAAGGGGGAGCTCGATGACCGCGCAGACAGGAGGAGCCATGGACGCCAACCAGGCGGCCAGCAGCTACGACGCCTTCGACGCCCTGCTGGAAGCCTCCAGCCTGGGAGCCCCGCGTGCGCGGGCGGTGCGCCAGCGCACGCCCGCCGCCATCCGCGACCTGCTCACCTCCCGCCTCGCCGCCCGAGGCCTCACAACCCCGGACACTGCCGGGCAGCCCGCACCGCATCGGGTCACCCAGGCCGCGCAGCCCCCGTCGCCGCAGGCCAGGAAAGGACGTGATCTTCCATACGCGTTGCCAGTAGGCAGCAGGTCACACCATGTTATGCAATTCAAGGGATATTCCCGTACCGGAAAACTGGATCTTTTCTCTCGCCGTGGCTGCGCTTCGGTGGCTGAACTGGAGCGAAGCATTACTGGCCTGGTGGGCAGCTTTTTCGGACGCATGCTGCTGCAGAGTCTTTTGTGGCGCTCGACGGAAACGGTTGCCGGAGCATCAATGAAAACGGGGTGGTCCACGCAACTCTACTTCACTGAACCGGGCGGCAGTTGCAGCATGCTTGGGCGTTATGGCGTGGGAACTAAACTTGACCTGGCATCAGCTCTCGTTCCCGCGAATACCTGGCATTTTGATGTTACGCCCGGAGCCCTTCTCGGGAACGGAAAGTTCCTGAATGCCAACAAATATGCCCGTGTAGAATCCGGTTGGCCGCACTCGTATGGACAGAGTGTCTTCAATGACGCCTGGACGCGGGCGTGCAGCGACGTGGCACAGCACCTTTCGACGGTCCCCGATACGGCTTTGCTGACTGGTTCCGGGTATTGCATGGCTTGGGTGCACGTATTTGACCCCTGCGCGTGCGTGATGAGCGCACAGACCCGGCGGGGCATCGCCCCGGCAGCACGGCATGTGCCCGGCGCGGTCATGCGGACGCAGTGTGATGCGTGCGGGCCAAGGGCCGGGTCTGCCGCGGCGTACGCCCTCCGGGCGGCTGTCTCCCTCCATGACACCCAAGGCAGTAAGGGAAGCAGTCGCCAGGCTGAGGAGAAGAGCAAAGGCGAGAGTGGAAGGCACTGGCAAGATCACCTTCTCGCCGCCTGCGGGCGGGGAGCACCGGGCAGAGCAGCTGCTGGGTGGGAAAGCGGATGGGAACAGCTTGTGTACCGGTTGATTGGATGGTCGGCTGCACCATGCGACTGTCCGACGGCAGAGACAAGGTGGCGTGACATGCGCGCCTCGCGGGAAGAACGGCAGGCATCGAAAGTAACAAGCCCCCAATGCAGCTGGTCTCATGAACCCAGCGAGTTCTGGTCCACTTCCCGCCGAGTTCCGGGAAGGTTCCCCGTCGATTTGGAGGCCTGTATGGAAGCCTGGTTTGGCGGCAATATCCGAGGACCCGTCCCTGGAATTGTCGCCGCCACCCACACGGCAGAACTTCTGCGATCCGAGCTGATCGAAAGGCTGGAAGAACAGGCTGCTGATCCGCTCTCTCTGGCACTGGAACCGCTGTGGACTGCCTTTCCCCTTCAGTCGGGTATGAAATGCTGCGCAGGGAAAACACAGGAATCATCCACGGGTCAAGAAGTCAGCAGACTGCTCCTTCCGACAGACAGTTACCGGACTGTTTTTTCGGTCGATTCTGCCTGCAGCCACTGCCACCCCTACACGGTGCTTGCTATTGAGGGGGTGTCGAAAGAGCGGACGGCATGGACTTTTTCCGGTCCGCTCGCCGCAGGAAAGGAGAGGGGTCCGGGAGGGCTCGTGCTTGCATGCGCGGCGGACCACGAGGCCATCGTTGAAACAGAGCCCTGCGGTTGCATTCGTGTGAGCCGAAGTGATGGCGAAATCGTGCTGCGGATGAATCTGTCAGATCTTGCGCAGTTCCTGGACGTGGCGCGCGAAGACGCGGACTCTACAAACGAGCACGACCGTCTGGGACGTCCCGCGCACAGCATGCGGGAGAACACCGACGACCAGAACGCACTTCACCGCATGCCGTCCGGCGACGCTCTCCTTGTGGAATGGCTGAACGATGCACACCGCCACTGACCTGACTGCGGCAGCTGGTCGAATCCCGCAAGACTCAAAGACCCGACCGGGGCGCACAGTCGCAGGGAGTCATGCGAACAAGTATCCTCAACCGCCAAGCGAGGATGAGACTGTGCGATACGCGGAGATGGTCCCTGCTGCCGGTGGCCGCCGACAGTACGCAGATCCGTGAGCGTTTCGCCTCAAGAATGGTCGGTCAGTTCCCATACACGTCGTCGATTGCTCCGGCGTTGATCAGGGCAGTGCGCAGTGCGTTGTGTTCGGGGGTGTCCCGGACGGGGGAGCTGGCGTAAAGCGCGGTGGCATGGCGGACGGTCCGGGTACGCCGGTAGCCGTCCAGGGGCCCGTGGTCGAGGGTTGCGGCGGCGATGAGCTGGGCGGCGGGGGAGTGCGGGCTGCGGGCGGCGCGTTCGGCGATGCGGTAGGCGTCTTCCAGGTCGGGCTGCTGGCTGAGGGTGGCGGCGGTGAGCTCGAGCCAGGTGCTCTCCTCGAGGATGTCGGCGAAGGCGAAGCGCCCCACCCCGCGCAGGGCCGCAGGCGCAAGACGGGCCTCCAGTACGGCACGCCACAGGGCCGCGGCCTGCTCGGCCACGTCGCTGCTTGCCATGTGAGCGGTGTAGGTGGCGAGCCGGGACAGCATCGTGCTGACGGCCTCGGCCCCGCCTGGGCAGGCGGCCAGATGGGCGAGGAACTGCCCTGCGGGGCCGAGGGGTTCGGTGTCGTCCAACAGTGCGAGGAAGACTTTGTCGAGGGCATCTTCGGCCTGCGGCACACACAGGGCATGCCACAGGCCGGTGCGCTCCAGCCGGGCCAGCAGCGCAGCATCGGGACGCCCGTGGGTAAGCCAGACGCGTGCGGGGCGCCAGACGTGGTCCAGGGACAGGAGCGTGTCGGCCTGGCAGGTGGTCCAGACAGGGGCATGGCGGTGGAGCTGGGCGAGGCAGAACCCGATGACGGCGAGGGCCTGGTCGTCCGGCTCGGCGCTCAGGAGTTCCTCCAGCGTCGACGTCAGTGGTTCGGGCAGCTCTTTCCTGGTCTGCCGCACCTGGTGGAAGCCCCAGGCGGCCAGGGACAGCAGGGCGCTGGCGCCGGGCGCCGTCACGGCCGCAGTCAGCGGCGAGGAGGTGTCCAGACGCGGTGTGCTCCAGCCGGTAACCAGGCCGCGCAGCCACGTCACGGCGTCCGCCTCCACCTTTCGCAGCGACATGCCGTTGTCCCAGGCGTAGTGCAGGAGGTTGGATACGACCAGCTGCAGCTGTTCCGCCTCCGGCCCGTCGCCTTCCTGCGGGCGTACGGCGAAGGCGGCCTCGGCGACGGGGACCAGCGAGCTGGATTCCAGGCGGCCGCTGCCGGCGGCGAGGTGGAGGGCGTTGAAGTAGGAGGCCTGCAGCGCAGGGCGCGCGGCGGCCGCCGCGATCACGGCCGGGTCGGCGGCCCAGGCCTGCGGGTCCTGGGCCACGAGCTCGCCCAGCAGCCCGGCACGATCTTCGTCAGCATAGTGTTCGTTGGTGACGGGGGCTTCGGCGAGCGCGGTGACTGCGGCAGCTGTCCCCTCGGCCCGGGCCTGTGCGGTGAAGGTCTCCAGAGGGAGCCCTCCGTAGGCCTCCACCCAGGTGCTGGTCTTCACGACCGGATCGGGCCGGCCGGGCGGCGGCCCGTATTTCTCCTCCATCAGGTCCAGTACCGGCTGCCACGGTGCCCGCACCGTGGCGGGCAGTACCGGTGACAGCCCCCGCACGATCCGCCACGGGCTGGGCACCGGCCCGGGAAAAGCATCGGCCCACGCACGCATCTCCGCCGCGTCGGGCGGAGCGCCCAGGGTTTCTGCCAGCGCCGCCTCCATCTGCGTCCGGAACTCGGGCGGGCAGTGGGCGTCCAGCAGGGCGAGGAAGTCGGCGAGGTCGGCGTTCGGCCATCTCCCGCCTCCCGCCTGCCGTGCGGCAGCGATGGCGGTCTGCCACCAGTCGGCCGAAGCCTCGGACTGCAGGCTGTCGTGGGGCCAGGACTCGGTCAGGTGCGTAGCCAGCAGCCGTGCCCGATGTTCGGTGGCGGGCAGCTTGCCGTGCACGCCCCGCAGCCGTTGTGCGACAGGCACGCCCAGCCGTGCCTCGGCCAGGGCGAGATCGAGCACGGCCCGCATCAGCGTCACGACGATCGCACGCGGCGGGTCGGCCACCGTGACCGTGCCGAGTTCGTTGACCAGTTCGGCCTGCAACGACGTGTCCGGGTCGCCGAGATGGCCGGCGAGAACACCGGCGAGTGCGGAGCGGATGATTCCCCCGAGCCGGTCCGGGCCTGTGCGCAGCCGGCCACCGGGGTGCGCGGTAGCGAGGAGTTCCCGTAGCAGCTGCCCGCTCTCCCACGACTCGCGCGTGGTGAAGTCGCGGTCTTGCAGGATGTTCTCCGCCACGGCAACCCACTGTCCCGTCCGCTCGGAGACGGGAACACCGACGGCCCAGTACGCGGCCTGGACCCGGACGAACTGCTCCGGCTGGGAGCGCACCAGACCGGCCAGCACGGAGGCCGCCGCCATACCCGCCTCGCCGAGAAGGGCGACCGCCTGCGACAGGGCACCGGGCCCCTGTGCACGGATCGCCTCCAGGTTCTCCTTGACCCAGGCGCACACCTGCTGCGGGTCCTCGGCCAGCAGTCGCCGCAGGTATGGCCCGGCCGGCCAGCGTGTCTGCTCGGGCAGCAGCCGGGCCATCGGCAGCAGGTCGAGCCAGTGCGCGCTCACAGCGGCCTGGAAGAAGTACACCCCTGCCCGCGGGTCGGTCATTCTTTCGACCTCGTCCGCGTCCTGCTGCACCGGGTTTTCCAGCCGGGCCAGCTCCCGCAGCCGCTCCGCCCGCTCGGGCAGGGTGAGGAAGAGCTGTTCCATGGCGGCCGTGATGTCGTCGAACTGGCGGCGTGTCCCGTCGGCCCCGCTGTCGGAGCCGTGCAGGACACCGGAGGCGGAGCTGTAGAAGGCGCTCCAGCTGCGGGCCGCTTCCGTCTCGGCCAGTCCCATCTCCTGCCGGGTCTGTTCGGCTACCAGACGCCCGATCTGCCGGGTGCGGAACCCGCCGCGGTCCTCCTGCTCGGCACGCAGTTCCTCGACCGCAGCGGCAAGGATGTTCAGATCCGCAGCCTCCACCTCGTGCTGCCGGCGCCAGGCATCCGTCACGGCTCCGGCGGCCTCAGCGACTGCCTTGGTGGCACTGCGCAGTCCGGGGAATTCCTCGCCCGCGATACTCAGGACGCTGTCCAGTGCGCCCCGCAGACACGACTGTGCCACTTCATACGGCGCATGGAACGCGTCGGTGTTGTTCAGGACGTGGGCGGCGTCCCGCATCAGGTTCAGGGCCCGCCGGCCCTTGTCGCCTTGAGCCTGCAGGGCTGAGACGAGCTCCGGGCGTATCGCGCACGCGGCCAGCGACGGCCCGGCCTGCTGTGCAGGGGCAAGGGGATCAGACACCGGCTCACCGTAGCCTCCGGCCCGAGCGTGACGCCTTGCTGGACCAGCGTCGCGGCCCGGACGATCCAGGGGATTCCGGGAACGGACCCGGCTGCCCGACCTTGCTCTTCAACCCCGGGCACCCGTCTTGCGTGAGGATCGTCAGACGATGTGCGCTTTTGCCTACGCCGCGGCGGGCGGCTACGGGTGCCGGGAGCCGTCGTGCCTCGGTGCGAGTTCGATGCCGCGAATTCTGCGGAGCCAGCTGACAAACAGCCGGAGTGTGATTCCGCACCCGGCGCACCATCCCCAGCCCTCGGTGACCAGGGCATGGAAACCGTCCTCGTGCTGGATGTACAGGATCTGCGTACCGACGGCCAGTGCAATGAGCGTGTGTGCGCGCGACTCCACTGACAGCAGCCAGTCCACAGGCCTCCACACTGGTGCAGCAAGGTCGCGAAGCCGCATCCGCAGCGCCGCCCAGAGGAAGCCGATTGCGTAGTGCATCCTGCGGCGTGAAGAGAGGACGATGCCGTTCCCGGGGTCGCCGGCGAGGACTGCGGCCCACTCTTCCCGGAGGTGCGCCCTCCGCTCTCCCGCGAGGAAGGAAGCGAAGGCCAGAGTTTGAAGTCCGGCCCTGCCGCTCGGACCGTCTGTGCTTGTCGGGGACTCGGGCTCCTCCTCGGCCCCTGGCAGAGCAGAGCGGGAGCGCAGAGCAGTGAAGAGCAGACCGACGGCGGCGATCAGGATTGCGGCAGCCGTTAGGACGCCGAATATCCAGCCGGCCGTGAGCATGGTCTGGGCGAACGCCGGCGCGGGGTCGAGCATCTTCAGGATGAAGCCGACGAGCAGGAGGACCGCTGCCGCTGTGCCGAAGAGGACTGGTGCCAGTACGGCGGTAACGGCAATTGCTCCGGCGCCGGCGGTACCAGTGCGTTGCTCTTCTGTGCTCACGTCGGGCCTCCTTCGGCTGCGGCGTGCAGTCCAAAGAGTCGAGGCTTACGTTCCCGGGCCTGGCTGGCTGCACGCTGGCCGAGGGCGGTGAGTTCGTAGTAGTACCGCTTCGGGCGTCCTGGGTGCTCAGCTGTTTCCTCATACCGGGTGGCCCACCCGGCGTCGAGCAGGCGCTCAAGGATGGGATACACGGTCCCGGACCCGAGGTCGGCTTCCTCGCAGATCTTCAGACCCCACGCAGGGTCGTCGGCAGTGGACGCCAGCAACACTTTGATCACTTCAAGTGTTGGGCGCGTAAGGCGAATTGAGGCCATGTCACGAGTGAAGCACCGTACCCACCGTATGTCGAGTACGACAGTCGAGCGGGTTGGGTTCTCGTTGCGGAGCAGACGGAGACGCTGATAACCCCCTGTCCCTATGGCTTCGGGCCTCGAACGGCGTCTCGGATTCCGAGGGAGAGGCACGCCTCCTTTATGGGGTTCACAGCAGGAGAGCTGCTGGTCCCAGGGCGGCAAGAGGGGGCCTGGTCGCTGCACGGAGGGTGTAAGGCGGGGGAGGGACACGGACAGCGCCCGCCCCGTTGGCGGGCCCGCTGCGAGCGCCAGAGGGCGAGCGCTCCAGCCCGGTAGCAGATGCCCGGGCCCTGGCATCTGCTACCGGGATCCCAGCTGGGTCGTCTTGGTTCTGAGCGTGGTTGCGGTTGCTTTCCTGGCCTGCTGGAGCCGGTCAAGGTCGCCGCCGAGGAGGCCCGCGAGGATCAGAGGGTGGTTGTCGCCGTAGCGGTCGATCTCTTTCTTCAGCCAGGTGGAGGGGGCCGGGGTGTGCAAGTTGGAGAATCCCCTCGGACGGATGTGAGGCTGGCTGAATCCCAGCTCGGCATCGTGCTGCACGAGCAGGCGCAAGTACTCGAAGCGTTCCCAGGCGTCGAGGTACGCGGTCTCGCTGAGAGCGACGTGCTGGGTGAAGACGGGGTGCAGCTGGGTGTGGAGGCGTTCGGAGGCGGCCTTGCCGATGCCAAACGTTTCCTGGGGGCTGAGAAGTGCGGCCGCGCTGTAGGTCTTCCCGCTGAACTCGTTGTGGGCGGTGGGTTCGTGCAGGACGCGGACGAGGGTGGCCCAGCGTTCCGCGGCCAAGGCGGCGATGCCTGCCGCGTAGACCATCATGGTGGCCGGGGCCTGGACTAGTCTGATCAGGGCGGTGTCTCCGTCCCGGATGAGCGGCGCACCCAGGTGCTCGATGCTGGGGAGCCACCAGCGGTCGGTGCTGTTGGTGCCCCAGTAGGCCGTCGTGGCGACCAGAGCGAGGAGAAGCTCCGCCTCGGCTTCCAGGGTGTCGAGCCGGCGGCCGTGCTCGGTCTGGGTGTCTGCGGAGGTGTCATAGGCCCCCCAGGGGCCGCTGGTGCGCAGAGGAAGGGACGCGACGCGGCTGATCTCGCGCCGGAGAGTGTCGTGCAGGGAGATGGCCTGCCCGGTGCCGGACAGAGCGCGTTTGGCGACAGCGACGGCCACCTCGATGCTCGCCGGGTGCTGCCGGGCCGTATCGACGAGCGCGTCGACGGCGTCGGCAGCCTGGGCGAAGAAGGTGTCGGCATCCGTCTGGACGTAGGTGGTACCCCGATGGATGAGGAGCTCGCGGGCGACTTCGGACAGCTCACGAGGGTCGGTCCAATACGAGGCGAAGAACCGAGTGGTGCTCCGGGAAAGGGCATTGCGCAGGGCAGGGTCCCAGGTGGCCGACCAGCCAGAGATGACCAGTCCGTAGTCGGCGAAGACACGGTCCAGCAGGGCGTCGACGTCGGGGGCGTAGCGATCGAGTTCCTCAGGAGTGTTGAGCATGCTCGTGGGGGTGAGGTAGTCCCCATGGAGATGCACGACAAGGCACTTGATCGTGTGCAGCGGAGCCAGGCCGGCAGCTCCGTCAGAGCCGGCGACAACGGTGGGCTCGACACCCGCCTCGCGCAAGGCGGTCTCTATGAGCCGGTCGAAGTTCGTCGTCAGCACGATACGCACGTGCCCCGCGGCGACCAGGCGGGCGACTGCACGATGCGCGACCGTAGGCCGCTTACGGCCCTCTTCACGCTCTTGTTCATCAGGCTCGAAGTATGAACGCAGCATCGCCTGCCGCTCGAACGGCGTGTTCGTGAGCTCAGCCAGGAGACCGTCATAGGTGGCGGCACGGCCATAGCGCTCCTGGTACCAGATATGAGGCTCTCCGATCCCGCTCACACCCTCAGCAGCCGCCAGACGCTCGATGAGGCGCCGCTGGACATCCCACGCCGACGGCATACCCGCCGCAATCGAGGCGCCAGCCCCGAGCAAGACCGCGTATCCACCCGGCGTATCACGCATGGCGAACGCAAGCTTTAGATACGGCTCCACAACACACCTCCAGGCCCGCACGCATGACGACATGACAGAACAGCACCGCCACACAGCGGTCCTCCCACACCCCACCTTACTGTCACACTGACGAGAACTGGAACACGCCCCGACAACACCCACGCACAAACCGGCGCCGTCAGGCGCCCCCCCCACACACACAACACCAAGGCGCCGACAGGCGCCCGGCCCTCCAAAACCCCACCCCACCAACCCACATGACACCACCACACCTGACAAACCATCACCAACCGGAGCGCACCAGCGCTCCGACAAAAACCACGCTCCTCCAAAGAACCCAAAAAGGCCGCGCCAGCGGCCAACATAAAAACAAAAACAATTTTGCCGCCAGGCAAAATACATTACCCCCTCCATCCACCCACAACCCAGAATTTGCCGCCAGGCAAATTCACACGCTAAAACCAGGGCCGCGCCAGCGGCCCGGCATAAACCACAAAAGAATTTGCCGCCAGGCAAATTCCGGGGCGAGGAATTCCGCCAGGAATTCCCAAAGGGGCTTTATGCCCCTCCGCCCC
>NZ_JBIVXP010000026.1:0-106348 GCF_044769305.1 Streptomyces sp. NPDC090499 | reverse complement strand
CGCATGATCGAGATCCGCAAGCAGAATCCTGCCTTCGGACTGGGGTCCTACACCGAACTGCAGTCCTCCAACCCGGCGGTGATCGCGTTCCTGCGCGAGTACGAGGACGACCTGGTCCTCTGCGTCCACAACTTCTCCCGCTTCGCCCAGCCCACCGAGCTGGACCTCAGGCGGTTCGACGGCCGGCACCCGGTCGAACTGTTCGGCGGGGTGCGCTTCCCGGCGGTCGGCGAGCTGCCGTACCTGCTCACCCTGGCCGGGCACGGCTTCTACTGGTTCCGGCTGCGCGCGGACAGCGCCCCGTAAGGGGCGCGGGGAACTGCGCGACCGGCCCCCACCGGCCCGCAGACGAAGAACGGCACACCCAGCGGAGCGCACAGGCACAGTCCACCCCGGGCGGCGGCGTTTGGTTTCCGCCGACCCGCCTGGGGCACGCATCACTAACGCCCCCGACGA
The DNA here is from genome assembly GCF_044769305.1 of Streptomyces sp. NPDC090499. Classification (NCBI taxonomy): domain Bacteria; kingdom Bacillati; phylum Actinomycetota; class Actinomycetes; order Kitasatosporales; family Streptomycetaceae; genus Streptomyces; species Streptomyces sp. NPDC090499. The sequence continues at coordinate 105,892 of NZ_JBIVXP010000026.1, read as the reverse complement.
CCGGGGAAAGGACGTACCGCCATGGCGGAAACGGTCAGCCCCTCCACTCCCGCTCTCCTCGCCTCGCTCGACCCCCTGCTGCGCGAGTGGCTGCCCCGGCAGCGCTGGTTCGCCGGCAAGGGGACCCCGGTCACCGGCTTCTCCGCGGTGGCCGAGACCGAACTCCTGCCCTCGGACGGCCGGCTGGGCCTGCACCACCTGCTGGTCCGCGCCCACCAGCCGCCCGCCCCCGCCGAGGCCGGCGACTGCTACCAGCTCCTCATAGGCGTGCGCGAGGCGCTGCCGCCCAGGCTGGCGCCCGCGCTGATCGGACACCTGACCGACGGCCCGCTGGCCGGGCACACGGTCTACGACGCGCTGTACGACCCCCGGCCCGCCGAGGTCCTGCTGGAGGCCCTGCGCACCCGGGCCCGCATCGGCGACCTGCGCTTCGAGCGCGAACCGGGCCAGGAGATACGCGAGGGGCTGGTGGCCCGGCTGCTGACCGCCGAGCAGTCCAACTCCTCGGTCGTCTACGGAGATACGTTCATCCTGAAGCTGTTGCGCCGGGTCGTGCCCGGTGTCAACCCCGATCTGGAGATACCCCTGGCCCTGGCCCGCGAGAGCTGCGCCCGGGTGCCCGCGCCGACGGCCTGGCTGCGGGCGGAGCTGGCCGGCGAGCACGGTGAGCCCGCGGAGCCGTACGTCCTGGCGGTCCTCCAGCCCTTCGTGCGGGGCGCGACCGACGGCTGGGAGCTGGCGCTGCGCGAGCTGGGCAAGGGCGAGGACTTCGCGGCCGAGGCGCGGGCGCTGGGGCGGGCCACCGCCGAGGTGCACACGGCGCTGGCCCGGGCGCTGCCGACCGCCACCCTCGGGCACAGCCAGCTGGAGTCGCAGGTCGCCGGCATGACCGAGCGGCTGGCGGCGGCCGTGCAGGCGGTGCCCGCGCTGCGGCCGTACGAGGACGGGCTGCGGTCCGCCTACACCGCGCTGGCCGACCTGGCCGCCGAGGGCCGCACCTGGACCGCCCAGCGGGTCCACGGCGACCTGCACCTGGGGCAGTGCCTGCGGGCGCCGTCCGGTCAGTGGTCGCTGATCGACTTCGAGGGGGAGCCGGCCCGCCCGCTGGCCGAGCGCCGGATGCCGCAGCCGCCGGCGCGGGACATCGCCGGGATGCTGCGCTCCTTCGACTACGCGGCCCACTCGGTGACCCCGCCGGCCCTCGGCTGGGCACGCGGCTGCCGGGCGGCCTACTGTGCCGGCTACGCCGAGATCACCGGCGCCGACCCGCGCACCGACCCCGTGCTGCTGCGGGCCTACGAGACCGACAAGGCCGTCTACGAGGTCGTCTACGAGGCCCGGCACCGCCCCGACTGGCTTCCCGTCCCGCTGTCGGCCGTGCACCGCCTGGCCACCCCCGACCCGACCTGATCCCCGGGAGACGCGTCCGTGACCTCCAACACCCCCGTGTCCGTAGCCGCCGGCGACCGTGAGCGGCTGCTGCACGGCACCCACCACGACCCGCACTCGGTGCTGGGCGCGCATCCGGTCCCGGGCGGGATCGCCGTCCGCGCGTTCCGCCCGTTCGCCCGCGCGGTGACCGCCGTCGCGGGCCGGGATCTGCGGGCCCAACTGCACGACGACGGCGACGGGTTCTTCTCCGCCCTGCTCCCCCTCTCCGAGGTGCCGGTCTACCGGCTGCTGGTGGAGTACGACGGGACGGTCCGGGAGACCGAGGACGCCTACCGCTTCCTGCCCACCCTCGGCGACCTGGACCTGCACCTGATCGGCGAGGGCCGGCACGAGCGGCTGTGGGAGGTGCTCGGTGCGCATCCGACCGTCCAGCAGGGCGTGCCGGGCACCCGGTTCACGGTGTGGGCGCCGAACGCCCAGGGGGTGCGGGTGGCCGGCGGCTTCAACTTCTGGGACGGCACCGGCGCTCCGATGCGCTCGCTCGGCTCCTCGGGTGTCTGGGAGGTGTTCCTGCCGGGCATCGGCGAGGGCGAGCTGTACAAGTTCGAGATCACCCGCCCGGACGGCTCCCGGACGCTGCGGGCGGACCCGATGGCCCGGCGTACCGAGGTGCCCCCGAACACCTCGTCGATCGTCACCGGGTCCCGGCACGAGTGGGACGACGCGGAGTGGATGGCGCACCGCGGCGACACCCCCGTCCACAAGGCGCCGTTCTCGGTCTACGAGGTGCACCTGGCGTCCTGGCGCCCCGGCCTGACCTACCGGCAGCTGGCCGAGGAACTGCCCGCCTACGTCGGCGACCTGGGCTTCACGCACGTGGAGCTGATGCCGGTCGCCGAGCACCCCTTCGGCGGCTCCTGGGGCTACCAGGTCACCGGCTTCTACGCGCCGACGGCCCGGCTCGGCACCCCCGACGACTTCAGGTTCCTGGTCGACGCGCTGCACCGGGCGGGCATCGGGGTGCTGATGGACTGGGTGCCGGCGCACTTCCCGCGGGACGACTGGGCGCTGGCGGAGTTCGACGGCCGCCCGCTGTACGAGCACGCGGACCCGCTGCGGGCCGCGCATCCCGACTGGGGCACCCTGGAGTTCGACTTCGGCCGCCGCGAGGTGCGCAACTTCCTGGTGGCGAACGCCGTGTACTGGTGCGAGGAGTTCCACATCGACGGCCTGCGGGTCGACGCGGTCGCCTCCATGCTGTACCTGGACTACTCGCGCGAGCCGGGCCAGTGGACGCCGAACGAGCACGGCGGCCGGGAGAACCTGGACGCGGTGGCGTTCCTCCAGGAGATGAACGCGACGGTCTACCGCCGGTCCCCGGGGGTGGTCACGATCGCCGAGGAGTCGACGGCCTGGGAGGGCGTGACCCGGCCCACCGACAGCGGCGGCCTCGGCTTCGGCCTGAAGTGGAACATGGGCTGGATGCACGACTCGCTGGAGTACATGTCCCACGAGCCGGTGCACCGCAGGTACCACCACCACGAGATGACCTTCTCGATGGTCTACGCGTACAGCGAGAACTACGTCCTGCCCATCTCCCACGACGAGGTGGTGCACGGCAAGCGCTCCCTCGTCTCCAAGATGCCCGGTGACTGGTGGCAGCAGCGCGCCAACGACCGCGCCTACCTGGCCTTCATGTGGGCCCACCCGGGCAAGCAACTGCTCTTCATGGGGCAGGAGTTCGCGCAGGGCTCGGAGTGGTCGGAGGCGCACGGCCCGGACTGGTGGCTGCTCGACCCGCAGTACGGCGCGGCGGCCGACCACCGGGGCGTGCGGGACCTGGTCCGCGACCTCAACGCGGTGTACCGGGCGACCCCGGCGCTCTGGCAGCGGGACACGGCGCCCGACGGTTTCCAGTGGATCGTGGGGGACGCGGCGGAGGACAACGTCTTCGCCTTCCTCCGCCTGGACGCCGAGGGCACCCCGCTGCTCGCCGTCGCCAACCTCTCCCCCGTGGTCCGCGACTACCGCCTGGGCGTCCCGGACGAGATCCCCGCCTGGCACGAGACCCTCAACACCGACCTGGCCCGCTACGGCGGCAGCGACGTCACCAACCCCGACCCGGTCAAGCCGGAGCCGCAGGGCAGCCACGGCCGCCCGGCGAGCATCCGGCTGACCCTGCCGCCGCTGGCTACGGTGTGGCTGCGGCCTGCCTGAGCCCGTCCGGCAGGCCGCCGGTGTACAGCACGCCCAGCCGCTGGGTGGCCCGGGTCAGGGCCACGTACAGGTCGCTGGTGCCGTAGCGGTCCGGTTCCACCACGAGGACCGAGTCGAATTCGAGGCCCTTGGCCTGGCGCGGGTCGAGCAGGACGACCGTCCGCGTCAGGTCGGGCTCGGCACCGGCCGTGACGCCGTCCAGGCGGGCGGCGAGGGCGCGGTGCAGGTCGCGGGGGGCGATGACGGCCAGCCGGCCCTCGGCGGGGGCGAGTTCGGCGACCGCCTTCTGGACGGCGCCGGGCAGGTCGTCCGTCGGGCGCACCCACGGCCGTACGCCCGTCGAGCGGACCGAGCTCGGGGGCTCGAAGTCCGGGTGCTCGGCGCGGACCACGGCCGCCGCGAGGTCCATGATCTCCGACGGGGTGCGGTAGTTGACGCCGAGGCGGGTGTGCTCCCAGCGGTCCTGGACGTAGGGCTGGAGGATGTCCGCCCAGGAGCCGACGCCGGCTGCCTCCGCGGTCTGGGCCGGGTCGCCGACCAGGGTCATCGAGCGGGTCGGGCTGCGCCGCATCAGCAGCCGCCAGGCCATCGGGGAGAGTTCCTGTGCCTCGTCCACGATGATGTGGCCGAACGCCCAGGTGCGGTCGGCCGCGGCCCGCTCGGCGGCACTGCGGAAGTCCTCCTCCTCCTGGCGCTCGGCGAACCGCTCGGCGTCGATGATGTCGTGCGCGGACAGCACCTCGGAGGAGTCCGGGTCGCTGTCCTCCTTGTCGTCGAACTCGTAGGTGCGGGACGCGTAGGAGACGTCGAGGACGCCCTGGGCGTAGGCGATCTGGGTCTCGCGCTCGCGTTCGGCGCGGGCCCGCGCGACCCGCTCGTCCACGCCGAGCAGCTCGGCCGCCTCGTCGAGCAGCGGCACGTCCGAGACCGTCCAGGTCCGGGTCGCCGGGCGGCGGATCGCGGCCGCGTCCTCGTCGCTCAGGTAGCCCTCGGGGGCGGCGAGGAAGTCGGCGACCAGGCGCTGCGGGGTCAGCCGCGGCCACAGCTGGTCGATGGCCGACCAGACCTCGGGGTTCTCGGCGAGTTCGTCGCGGATCTGGGTGACGTCGGAGGGGTCGAGCAGGCTGCTGCCGTCGAAGGGGTCGGTGCCCACGCGTTCGGCGTAGAGGTCGGTGAGGGTGTTGAGGATGTGACCCTCGAAGTGCTCACGGGCCACGTTGTGCGGGAGCCGGGCGGCGCGGGTGCGCTCGCGGGCCATGTTGACCAGGCCGTCGTCGAGCATCAGCACCTCACGGTCGTGCTCGACGGTGAGGACGGGGTCGGGCAGCGCCTGCCGGTCGTGTACGACGGCGGCCAGCACGTCGGCCATGTCGGCGCGGCCCTTCACGGCGGCCGCCTCGGGGGTGTCGGACGCCGTCGCCTTCACGCCGGGGAACAGCTCGCCGACCGTGGCCAGCAGCACACCCGTCTCGCCGAGCGAGGGCAGCACCTCGCCGATGTAGCCGAGGAAGGCGGGGTTCGGGCCGACGATCAGGACCGCGCGCTTGGCGAGCAGCTCCCGGTACTCGTAGAGGAGGAAGGCGGCGCGGTGCAGCGCGACCGCCGTCTTTCCGGTGCCCGGACCGCCCTCGACCACCAGGACCCCGCGGTGGGGCGCCCGGATGATCTCGTCCTGCTCGGCCTGGATGGTCTGCACGATGTCGGTCATGCGTCCGGTGCGGGCCGAGTTGAGCGCGGCGAGCAGCACCGCGTCGCCGGACGGGTCCTCGTGGCCGGTGCGCTCGCGGTCGCCGAGGTCGAGGATCTCGTCGTGCAGGGCGGCGACCCGGCGGCCGTCGGTGGCGATGTGCCGGCGGCGGCGCAGGCCCATCGGGGTGTGGCCGGTGGCCAGGTAGAAGGGGCGGGCGACCTCGGCACGCCAGTCGACGAGGACCGGGGTGCGCTCGGCGTCGTCCAGGCGCAGCCCGATCCGCCCGATGTGATGCTTCGTACCGGAGGTCAGGTCGATGCGGCCGAAGCACAGCGAGCCGTCGACGGCGTTCAGCGCGGCGAGCAGCCCGGAGCGCTCGGCGACCAGGATGTCCCGCTCCAGGCGGGCCTGCATCGGCTTGTCGCCGAGGGCGAGGGCGTCCGCGACCGAGTCCTCGGTGTCGCCGCGCAGGGCGTCCACCCGCGCGTACAGTCCGTCGATGAATTCCTGCTCATGGCGCAATTCATCGTCCGGAAATTCGGTGTTTGACAATTCCACTCCAGCCCGGATATACTGTGCCCACTGAACTTCTCCGCGACTTCATCGACTCCACCTCGATCTGAAGTCGCGAACTCTTGAATATACGCAAAGAAATCCCCCGGACGCAATTGTCCGGGGGATTCTTCGTATTAGCGGTCGGTTCAGCGCAGTACGTCGGGCAGTACGCCGGGCAGCGCGTCGGCCAGCTCCTCGAGGAGCCGCCGCCTGGGCCGGGCGCCCACCATCGAGCGCACCGGCTCACCGCCCCGGAACACCATGAACGTCGGCATGGACAGCACCCCGTACGCGTTCGTCGTCTCCGGATTGGTGTCCACGTCCAACTGCACGACCTTCAGCCACTCGCCCGCCTCCGCCGCGAGAGCCGTCAGCACCGGGCCCATCTGCCGGCACGGCGGGCACCAGTCGGCGGTGAACTCCACCAGCACCGGCAGCTCCGCCCCGATCACCTCCGCCGCGAAGTCCGCGTCCGTCACCTCGGCCACACCAGCCGCCTTGATCATCGCCCGGTCCCTCCCAGTTCGCAGACCGGCTCCGGACCCCCCGGAGCCAACGCCTCGGCGGCCAGTACGTCCCGCGCCCGCTCGGCCCGCTCCAGCTGGGCCCCGACCGTCGCCCGCACGGCCTGCAACTCGCCGATCAGCGAGTCCAGCTCCGCCAGCTTGCGCCGGTAGACCGCGAGCGACGCCGGGCAGGTGTCGCCCTCCGGGTGCCCGGCCCGCAGGCACTCCACGAACGGCCGGGTCTCCTCCAGCTCGAACCCGAAGTCCTGCAGCGTCCGGATCTGCGTGAGCAGCCTCAGGTCACTCTCGTCGTACGTCCGATGCCCGTTCCCGGCCCGCCGCGCGGGCAGCAGCCCACGTGCCTCGTAGTACCGCAGGGCCCGCGTGGTGGTCCCGGCCCGTGCGGCCAGCTCGCCGATTCGCATGCCTACGACGGTAGGACTTGACGCCGACGTCAGGACAAGCTCGGCTCGACCCCCGCGGACTCCTCGACCTCCAGGAGCGAGGCGCTGTGCCGCTCCTCGTCGAAGGCCTTGCGCCCGCCCCGCAGCCCGAACAGCCGCTTGGCGAGGGCGATGTAGAGCACCGCGAGGATGTTGAGCACGAGGGTCGCGATCTTCAGGTAGCTGACCTTCTCGGTGAGCTCCCAGATCTCCAGCGGCAGGAAGGCGGCGGTGGCGACGACCGTGAGGTACTCCGCCCACCGCTTGGCGTACCAGAGGCCGACCGCCTCCACGAGCTCGATCAGCGCGTACGCCAGCAGCAGCGCGGCCACCAGCAGCAGCGTGGAGTGCTTGTAGCCGAAGGCCTTCTGGATGGACCCGACGACCGGTGAGTGGTCGAGGTCGTAGTGGAAGTGCTTGAAGACCGGCCGGAAGGTGTCCAGGTACTCGTTGAAGAGCCTGCGCACCGCGTCCTGGCTGTTGCTGAACTTCCACACCGCGACCGCGACCAGCACGATGAACACCCCGCGCACGGCCCGCTCGATCGCGAGGAAGCGCAGGATGAACAGGTCCCGCAGCACCTTCCCGCGCGGCACCAGCGGAGCGTCGTCGGCGGGCCCCGAGCCGTGCGGCTCGCCGAGCGCGAAGTCGCCGCAGCGCAGACACCGCCAGGCGTCCCCGACCGCGGTCTGCGCGTGCAGCCGCACCCGCAGCCGCGGGTCGTCCGGGGCATAGGTCACATGCCCCTTGCGTGCGCAGTGCCGACGGTCCCAGTCGATCGCCATCCCCCGTGCCTCCAAATACCGATGTGCCGTTCCCGTTGGACAGGAACGGCACGTTAGTGGATACGTCTGACAGGCGGGACCGAGGGGGTGGACCGGGCGGCTGGACAACGGGGGGAGTTCCCAGCCGCCCGGCGAACGGTGACCGGACGCCCGGCCCGGGTTCAGGCCGGGCCGGACGTCCGGCGGCTTCACAGATGCCGCGGTGCAGCGCCCCTTGAGGGGCGCGAGGAACTGCGCGACCAGCCCCCACCCACCCGCAGCCGACGACGACGGCGCACTACGCCTTCGCCAGCTCCTCCCGCTGCTCGGGAAGGTCAGGCGCAACCCCCGGCTCCCCCTCGTCCAGCAGCGTCTTCTCGTCGAACGGCAGCTCACCCGCCAGCACCTGCTGCACCCGGTCCTTGTCGATCTCCTTGGTCCAGGTACCGATCAGGACCGTCGCGACCGCGTTCCCCGCGAAGTTGGTCAGCGCGCGGGCCTCGCTCATGAACCGGTCGATGCCGACGATCAGACCGACGCCGTCCACCAGCGCGGGCTTGTGCGACTGCAGACCGCCGGCCAGCGTGGCGAGACCGGCGCCGCTGACACCCGCCGCACCCTTGGAGGCCAGCAGCAGGAAGAGCAGCAGCGGGATCTGCTCGCCGACCGACATCGGCGTGCCGAGGGCGTCCGCGATGTACAGCGACGCCATGGTCATGTAGATCATGGTGCCGTCGAGGTTGAAGGAGTACCCGGTCGGGACGGTGATGCCGACGACCGGCTTGCTGACGCCCAGGTGCTCCATCTTCGCGATGAGCCGCGGCAGCGCGGACTCGGAGGAGGAGGTGGACAGGATCAGCAGGAACTCGCGGGCGAGGTACTTGAACAGCAGGAAGATGTTGAGCCCGGAGACGACCCGCAGCACCGTCCCCAGCACCACGAAGACGAAGAGCACGCAGGTGACGTAGAAGCCGAGCATCAGCACGGCGAGGCTCTTGAGCGCGTCGATGCCGGCGGAGCCGACGACGGCGGCGATGGCACCGAACGCACCGATCGGCGCGGCCCACATGATCATGCCCAGAATGCGGAAGACGAGCCGCTGGATGTGCTCGACACCGCGCAGCACCGGCTGCCCCGCCGACCCCATGGCCTGCAGCGCGAACCCGGCGAGCAGCGCGATCAGCAGCGTCTGCAGCACCTGGCCCTCGGTGAAGGCGGAGACGAACGTGGTCGGGATGATCGACAGCACGAAGTCGACGCCGCCGAGCGCCTCGGAGTCCACCTGGGCGTGACCGGTGGCCTTGAGGGCGTCGGTGATGTGCAGCCCGTCACCGGGGTGCAGGATGTTGCCGACCACCAGGCCGATGGTGAGCGCGACCAGCGACATCACCAGGAAGTAGCCGAGCGCGATGCCGCCGACGGCACCGACCTTGGCGGCCTTCCGTACGGACCCGATCCCGAGCACGATCGTGCAGAAGATGATCGGCGAGATCATCATCTTGATCAGGTTGACGAAGCCGGTCCCGAGCGGCTTCAGCTCGACCCCGGCGTCGGGCCAGACGAGCCCCACGACGATGCCGAGCGCCACCGCGGCGATCACGGCGATGTACAGGTAATGGGTGCGGTCCCGCTTCACAGCGGGTGCGGCAGGTGCCGTATCGGGGGTGCTGGCTGCGGCCACGGCTGCCCTCCTTGACGTCTTCGTCGGTACCACCGGCGTGCGGCTCACGTCCGGGCGATGTGGGGGATGCCGTGACTATCTCCCGGTCTGTGAGGGCGGTCACCCTTCCGTTCATTGAGTTCACGCCCGGCTCGGGAGGCACACTGCTGACATGCGTTTTCCGTCCGTCCCCCGCCCCCGCAGCCTGGCCGGCCAGCTCTTCGCCATGCAGGCCGTGCTGATAGCGGTCGTGGTCGCCGGTTACGCGCTGTTCACGTACGTCAGCGACCGCCACCAGGCGGAGGACGCGGCGACCCGGCAGGCGACGGCGGTGGCCCGGTCGGTCGCCGACTCCCCGTCCGTCCGCGCGGCGATCCACACCGCGAACCCGACGGCCGAGCTCCAGCCGTACGCCCTCCAGGTGATGCGGGACACCGGCGTCGACTTCATCACGATCATGACTCCGGACGGCGTCCGCTGGACCCACCCCGACGAGACCCAGATCGGCAAGCACTATCTCGGCCACATCGAGGCGGCCCAGCAGGGCCACACCTACAGCGAGACCTACAAGGGCACCCTGGGCGCCTCGGTACGCACGGTGACCCCGGTGGAGGAGAAGGGCCGGGTGATCGGCCTGGTGAGCGCCGGCATCAGGGTGGAGGCGATCAGCCAGCGGGTCCAGGAACAGGTGACGGCGCTGCTCGGGGTGGCGGCGAGCGCACTGCTGCTGGGCGCGCTGGGCACGTACGTCGTCAACGCCCGGCTGCGCCGCCACACCCACGGCATGAACGCCGCGGAACTGAGCCACATGCACGACTACCACCAGGCGGCGCTGCACGCGGTGCGCGAGGGTCTGCTGATGCTGGACGGCCAGTACCGGGTGGCGCTCATCAACGACGGGGGCCGGGAACTGCTGGGGGTGGGCGCCGAGGAGGACGTGATCGGACGTTCGGTGGCCGAGCTGGGTCTGCCGGCCCCGCTGACCGGCGCGTTGCTGGCCTCCGAGCCCCGGGTGGACGAGGTGCACCTGACGGCGGACCGGGTCCTGGTGGTGAACACGTCCCCGGTCTCGGGCGGTGAGCGGCGCGGCACGGTGGTCACCCTCCGGGATGTCACCGAACTCCAGTCGCTGATGGGCGAGTTGGACTCGGAACGCGGCTTCACGCAGGCGCTGCGCTCGCAGGCGCACGAGGCGGCGAACCGACTGCACACGGTGGTCTCGCTCATCGAACTCGGCCGGGCGGAGGAGGCGGTGGACTTCGCGACCGCGGAGCTGGAGCTGGCCCAGGCGCTGACCGACCAGGTGGTGGCCGCCGTCAGCGAGCCGGTCCTCGCCGCCCTCCTGCTGGGCAAGACCGCGCAGGCGAACGAGCGGGGCGTGGAGCTGGTGGTCTCGGACGAGAGCCGGCTGGATGACGGTTTGCTACCGGAGAGCCTGTCGGCGCGCGATCTGGTCACCATCCTCGGCAACCTGATCGACAACGCGGTGGACGCGGCCCAGGGCACGGTCGGGGCACGCGTGACGGTGACCGCGTACGCGGAGGACGCCGAGTTGGTGATGCGGGTGACGGACACGGGCGCGGGGGTCGACCCCGCCCACGCCGAGCTGGTCTTCCAGCGCGGCTTCTCGACGAAGCCGGCGGGACCGGGCGGCCGGGGGCTCGGCCTGGCGCTGGTGCGGCAGGCGGTCGTACGGCTGGACGGCACCCTGACGGTGACCGAGGCGCCGGAGGGCGGAGCGGTGTTCGAGGTACGGCTGCCGCTGCGGTCGTCGGTGACGGGGGGCGGGGCCGGATGACCGGGGAGCCGATCAGGGTCCTGGTGGTCGAGGACGACCCGGTGGCCGCGGACGCGCACGTCATGTACGTCGGCCGGGTGCCGGGGTTCGTGGCGGTGGGCAAGGCGCACACGGGGGCGGAGGCCCGGCGCATCCTGGACCGCACGCCGGTGGACCTGCTCCTGCTTGACCTGCACCTGCCGGACGTGCACGGCCTGCAGTTCGCGCGCTCGCTGCGGGCGGCGGGGCATCAGGCGGACGTCATAGCGGTCACGTCGGCCCGCGATCTGGCGGTGGTCCGGGAGGGCGTCTCGCTGGGTGTGGTCCAGTACGTCCTGAAGCCGTTCACCTTCGCGACCCTCCGCGACCGGCTGACCCGGTACGCCGAGTTCCGGGCGGCGGCGGGCGAGGCCAGCGGCCAGGACGAGGTGGACCGGGCCCTGGCGGCACTGCGGGCGCCGTCGCCCGCGGCCCTGCCGAAGGGGCTGAGCGCGCCGACGCTGGAGCGCGTGACGATCGCGCTGCGGGAGTCGGAGGAGGGCCTGACCGCGGCGGCGCTCGCGGAGAGCGTGGGGATCTCACGCATCACGGCCCGGCGGTACCTGGAGCACCTGGTGGAGGCGGGACGGGCGGGGCGGAGTCCGCTGTACGGGCAGGTGGGGAGGCCGGAGCTGGTCTATCGGTGGGGCCGGCGGTGAGCCTGTCGCCCTGGGTACGGGCATCGGGCATCGGGCATCGGCGAGGTGCCCGATGCCCTCCATGCGTGAGCATCGACGGTACGGCGTCAGGCCGGGGTCCGTCCCGGTCCCGCCGGCCTCATGTACAGCAGCACCTGCACCCCGAGCCCCACCACCGCGAGCGCCTCCAGCACCGACAGGCCGACCAGCAGCCTGCCGCGGTCGCCACCCGCCCAGAACACCGCCAGCGCGGCCAGCGGCACCGCGCAGAACGCCGTCAGGTCGATCACGGCCTGGATCGTCTTGCGGGTCCGCCGCCGGACGTCGGTCCGGTGGTACGCCTCCCAGCCGAAGGTGGCGAACTCCGCCTCGGCGGACGCCAGTCGAGCGAGCCGGGGCCCCAGCTCGTCCCGCACGTAGAGCCCGATCGCCGAGATCTTCTCGTCGTTGACCAGGTACGTCCACCCGAGCACCACGCACACCGGCGGCAACGCCAGCAGCATCGACGGCTGCTTCGCCTGCGCGGCAGCCGCGATGACGGCGGCCACCACCCCGAGCGTCACGTACAGCAGGTTGTCCCGGAACCCGATGCGCGCCTTCTGCTCGTCCTTGATCGTCTGGTACTCGGCGAGCAGCAACTGCCCGACGGTGACGCCTTGTTCCGGCATGCGGCTCTCCCCCACCCGACGGGCCGACTCGCGCCGGACGACGATACCCCGCCCGACCTGGCCCTTGCCCGTCCGCCGCCGGACGGGCCGGGTGGGCGGCGGGTCTCCGCTCAGCCGGTGTGCTCCACCACGGCGTCGATGAGCTGGGGCCACAGCTCGCGTGGGCGGTCGTGGCCCATGTCGGGGAGCAGCAGGAGCCGGGCGCCCGGCACCAGCTCCGCGGTGCGTTTGCCGCCGCTCGGGTCGATCAGCGTGTCGTCCAGGCCGTGGATCACCAGCGTCGGCATCACGAGTTCGCGAAGTGCGTCCGCGCGTGACCCGCTGAGGACCATCGCGCCGAGCTGTCGGCCGATCCCCGCGGGGTAGTGGGCTCGGTCGTAGCCGGCCGCCGCCAGTTCGCGCAGCGCCGCGGCGTCGCCGTATCGCTTGGAGGCCCACACCAGTTCGTTCTCCGCCGCCGCGACGTACCCCTCGCGGTCCGCGGGCTTCGGACCGAACAGCACCGCCTGGGCTTCGGGGCTGGTCCTGCCGTACTCGCTCTCGCCGGTCGAGGACATCATCGACGTCAGGGTCAGCACCCGCTCCGGGGCGGCGATCGCCATCGTCTGGGCGATCATTCCCCCCATCGAGGCACCGACCACGTGGGCCCGTTCGACACCCAGGGCGGTGAGCAGGCCGAGGCCGTCGTCGGCCATGTCGGAAAGCCGGTAGGGGACCATCGCGAGGGCGGCCGGAAGGTCACCCGAGCTGACGGCGGCGATGAACTCGCCCATGTCGACGGGGTGGTCGTCGAACCTGGTGGACAGCCCGCAGTCACGGTTGTCGTACCGGATCACGTGCCGGCCGCGGTCCGCCAGCGCCCGGCAGAAGTCCTCGTGCCAGGCGATCATCTGCGCGCCGAACCCCATCACGAGCAGCACAGCGGGGTCTCCGGGGTCGCCGAAGCTCTCGTACGCGATGGACACCTGCGGAGACACACCGACGACCGACATACGCGGAGCCTGCCACGGCCGACCGCGGTGCGCACCCGGATAACCGGCGCGACCTGCGCGTCCGCTCCGGCTCCGCCCATGGTCCGCCGGGCGGGCCCCGGCCCCTCCCCCGGTCACCAATCCCCTGCACGCACATTGACCTGACTAGACCACTCCACTTACCTTCACACGGCAAGAGAGACGAACCCCCAGGCCACAGCGGAGTGGCCGCCGAGGAGGTCGTGCCCGTGCGCCCCACCGCCGTCAGCATCGTTGCCCTCGCCGTCGTCACCGCCGCCGCCTCGCTCAGCGCGTGCGGCAGCGGGTCCGGAAGCAGTCCGGACACCGTGAAGGTCTCCTTCAAGCAGTCGATGGACAACTCCGTCAAGGTGACGGACACCTATCTCGCGGACATCAAGAAGCAGTTCGAGAAGGAGTACCCGGGGAAGAAGGTCGAACTCGTCCCCATCAAGGCCTCGGACGCGGACTACTACACCAAGCTCCAGCAGATGCTGCGGTCCCCGCGGACCGCTCCCGACCTCGTCTACGAGGACACCTTCCTCATCAACTCCGACATCACCAGCGGGTACCTGAAGCCCCTCGACTCCTACCTCGCCAAGTGGCCGGACTGGGGGCAGTTCATCGACACCGCGAAGTCGGCGGCCAGGGGCGAGGACGGGAAGACGTACGGTGTGCCGGACGGCACCGACACCCGCGGACTCTGGTTCGACAAGCGGGTGTTCGCGAAGGCCGGGCTGCCCACCGACTGGCAGCCGAAGAGCTGGGACGACGTGCTGGCCGCCGCCCGGACGATCAAGAAGAAGGTCCCGGGCGTCACGCCCCTCAACGTCTACACCGGCAAGGCCGCCGGTGAGACCGCCAGCATGCAGGGCTTCGAGATGCTGCTGTACGGCACCAACGACGGGACCGGCGACCCGCTCTACGACAAGACCAGCAAGAAGTGGATCGCCGGGAGCCAGGGGTTCAAGGACGCGCTGTCCTTCGTCGAGACCGTGTACAAGGACAAGCTCGGGCCGGACGTGTCCGACGCGCTCGACCCCAACTACCGGAACACGGTCTGGGGTGAGCTGATGCCCCAGGGCAAGCTGGGCATCAACCTCGACGGGTCCTGGCTGCCGCAGTCGTGGGGCAAGGGCAGCGGCCACGAGTGGCCCGACTGGTCCCAGCAGCTCGGGCTCGCCTACATGCCGACCCAGCACGGGCAGGCCCCCGGCAAGGTGAGCATGTCCGGCGGCTGGACCTGGGCGGTCCCCGCCAAGGCCGGCAACCCCGACCTCGCCTTCGACTTCATCAAGACCATGCAGACCAAGGCGAACGCCGAGAAGTGGTACATCGCCAACTCGGGGATCGCGGTGCGCAAGGACGTCGCGAGCGACCCGTCGTACACGTCCGCCCAGCCCGGCATCAGGTTCTTCACCGATCTCGTCGCCAGCACGCACTACCGGCCCGCCTACACGGCCTACCCGAAGGTCTCCACCGCCATCCAGGAGGCCATGGAGAGCGTGACCACCGGGGACGCGTCGGTCGACAAGGCGGCGAGCCAGTACGACTCGAACCTCAAGGACGTCACCGACGGCCAAGTGGTCACCCGGTGATCACCCGTCGTCTCGCCCGCACCCTCCCGCTCGCCCCCGCCCTGGTCCTGCTCCTCCTCTTCCTGGGCGGGCCGATCGTCTACTGCGCCTGGATCGCCTTCACCGACCTCCAGCTCACCGGGCAGGCACACTCGTCCTTCGTGGGTTTCGCCAACTTCCGCAGGGCGTTCCACGACGACGCCTTCCTGAACGCCGTCTGGCTGACCCTCGTCTTCACCGTGCTGTCCTCGCTCGTCGGGCAGAACACGCTGGGGCTCGCGCTCGCCGCGCTGATGCGGCGGGCGTCGAAGCCGGTGCGGACCGTCACCGGGGGGATCGTGGTCACGGCATGGGTGCTGCCGGAGGTCGTCGCCGGATTTCTGCTCTACGCCTTCTTCCGCAGGGAGGGCACCCTCAACGCCATCCTCGACTTCCTTCATCTGCCGTCGCAGAACTGGCTGTTCACCCTCCCCATCCTGGCCGTGTCCTTCGCCAACGTGTGGCGGGGCACGGCCTTCTCGATGCTGGTCTACTCCGCCGCCCTCGACGAGATACCCAACGAGATCGAGGAGTCGGCGGAGGTGGACGGCGCCGGCGGCTGGCGGCGGATGTGGCACATCACGCTGCCGATGATCCGGCGGTCCATCGGGACGAACCTGATGCTCAACACCCTCCAGACGCTCTCCGTCTTCGGGCTGATCTGGGTGATGACCCGGGGCGGCCCCGGCGACAAGAGCCAGACGCTTCCCCTCTTCATGTACGAACAGGCCTTCCAGAACAGCATGATCGGGTACGGGACGGCGGTCGCCCTGCTCCTTCTCCTGGTCGGTTCGCTCTTCTCCGTCGTCTACATGCGCCTGCTGCGCACGGAGGTGTGAACCCGGACATGCCCCGCCGTCAACGCCGTTCGCACCGGCTCGCCGCCGACCTCGGGCTGCTGGTCGTGGCCGCCGCCTTCGTGCTGCCGCTCGCCTGGGTGGTCCTCTCCGCCGTCGATCCGCACGCCGGCCTGCGGGTCAGGATCCCGGACGGGTTCACCTTCGGGAACTTCGACGCGATCCTCACCCCGGACATCACCTACACCCCGCTGCTCAACAGCCTGATCCTGTGCGGCGGTGCCACCGCGCTCACCGTCGTGTGCGCCGCCCTCGCCGCCTACCCGCTCTCCCGCTACCGCTCCCGGTTCAACCGGCCGTTCCTGCTCTCCATCCTCTTCGCCACGAGTCTGCCCATCACCGCGATCATGGTGCCGGTGTACGCGCTGTTCGTACGGATCAACCTCATCGACACCATGCAGGGCACGATCCTGTTCTTCGCCGCCTCCCAACTCCCCTTCGCCATCTGGCTGATGAAGAACTTCATGGACGGCGTCCCGAAGGAACTGGAGGAGGCCGCCTGGACGGACGGCGCCAACCCGCTCCAGTCACTGGTCCGCATCGTGCTGCCGCTCATGGGACCCGGCCTCGCCGTCGTCACCGTCTTCGCCTTCGTGATGATGTGGGGCAACTTCTTCGTCCCGTTCATGCTGCTGCTCTCGCCGGACCAGATGCCCGCCTCGGTCTCCATCAACGACTTCTTCGGCAACCGCGGCATGGTGGCGTACGGCCAGCTCGCCGCCTTCTCCGTCATCTACTCGACGCCGGTGATCCTGCTGTACGTGCTGGTCGCGCGTCGGCTGGGAGGCGGGTTCGCACTGGGCGGCGCCGTCAAGGGATGAACAGGTAAGCACCGCTTGTGAATCCGTACGCTCCCACAATCCGTGTTCCTGGCCGAGCGGACCGTAGTCAGTGCCCCCGCGGACCCCTACCTTGTCGGCTGTGCGCCGACCCCCAGCTCTGCCGAACCAGCCAGGTCCCCCCTTCAACGCCCCCGCCGCCCGCAGACTCCGTGCCGCTCTCGGCATGGGACCCGAACACGTGGCGTACGACTTACAGGCCTCGTACGGGATGCCGCACGCCACCCCGGATCTCGTACTCGCGTGGGAGGGTGGGGAGTTGGTCCCCAGCAGTCCTGAACTGACTGCCCTTGCGGGAGTGTTGTGGTGCACCCCGGGTGACCTGATCGGCCGCCCGCGGACCTTGCGCGAACACCGGATCGCCCGCGGCCTGGCCCCGGAGGACGTGGCGGCGGCCCTCGGCCTCGGGCTCCTCCCGTACCTGCAGCTGGAGGAGGACGAGGAGTGGCGGGGCACCGACCGGCTGACCGCCGCCCTGGCCGATTTCCTCCACCTCTCCCTGCCGGACGTCATCACGCTCACGGGGAAGGAGAGGGAGCTGGCGGAACTGCTGCGCGGCGCGGTCACCACCACCCGGCGGCAGCCCTACGTCCGCCAGGTCTGCAAGCTGATCCCCTTGGACAAGCGACTCATCGAACACACACTCGGCGAGCTGCACGAGTCGTACCAGGCGCAACTGGCGACAACGCTGTCATGGGGCGACTTCACCGCGACGAACCGGATCCAGAAACTGGGCGAGGACTTCCTGGCCCAGATCGTCGCCCACTTCTGGAACACGGCGGAGAAGGGAACTTCTTGAACGCCCCCGGCCAAGGCGCCCCGTAAGAGGCGCTGGGGGTCCCCCGGCCGAAGGCTGGGGGAGGAGCTGCGCGACCAGCCCCCACCCTCCCGCAGCGGGACTCGAACCCCAGCCCTAGAAGACGGACTCCGCCTCGTCCATGCGATCCTTCGGCACCCTCTTCAACTCGGTCACGGCCTCCGCGAGCGGCACCATCGCGATGTCCGTCCCCCGCAGCGCCGTCATCCTCCCGAAGTCACCCCGGTGCGCCGCCTCCACCGCATGCCACCCGAACCGCGTCGCGAGGACGCGGTCGTAGGCCGTCGGCGTACCGCCCCGCTGGACGTGGCCGAGGATGACCGGCTTGGCCTCCTTGCCGAGCCGCCGCTCCAGCTCGTACGCCAGGGCCGTGCCGATGCCCTGGAAGCGCTCGTGGCCGTACTGGTCGATCGCGCCCTTGCCGTAGTCCATCGTGCCGTCGGCGGGATGGGCGCCCTCCGCGACGCACACCACGGCGAACTTCTTGCCGCGGGCGAAGCGCTCCTCGACCATCTTGACCAGGTCGGCCGGGTCGAAGGGCCGCTCGGGGAGGCAGATGCCGTGGGCGCCGGCCGCCATCCCGGACTCCAGGGCGATCCAGCCGGCGTGCCGGCCCATCACCTCGACGACCATCACCCGCTGGTGGGACTCGGCGGTGGTCTTCAGCCGGTCCATCGCCTCCGTGGCGACGCCCACCGCGGTGTCGAAGCCGAAGGTGCGGTCGGTGGAGGAGATGTCGTTGTCGATGGTCTTCGGGACGCCGACGACCGGCAGGCCCGCGTCGGACAGCATGCGCGCCGCGGTCAGCGTGCCCTCGCCGCCGATCGGGATCAGCGCGTCGATGCCGAACTCCTCGACCATGTCGGTGGCCCGGTCGCACGCCTCGCGCAGCCGGTCCCGCTCCAGCCGGGACGAGCCCAGGATCGTGCCGCCGAGGGCGAGGATGCCGCTGACGGCGTCCAGGTCGAGGGTGCGGAAGTGGCCGTCGAGCAGACCCCGGAAGCCGTCCTCGAAGCCGATGACCTCGTCGTCGTACTGGGCGACAGCCCGGTGCACCACCGATCGGATGACGGCGTTCAGGCCGGGGCAGTCGCCGCCTGCGGTGAGAACTCCGATGCGCATGGTGGTGTGTCTCCTGCTCGCTGTCGTTGCCGGTGAGCCGATCCGATTGTTTCATGCCGGACGGGCGGGCGAACTCCTGACGGGCGCCTTATCCGGCGTCAGGGGTATTGTCAAGAGCGTTCCGCTCACCCCGGTGGGCGATTTTTGTGCGGCCACAGAGACGGCCACGGAAACGGCTACAGAGACGGAGTGCCCACGTGACGCGCAGCGTGTACGTGACCGGGATCGACCGCGGCGACGGCCGCCAGGTGGTCGAGCTGGGCGTGATGGAGCTGCTGACCCGGCAGGTCGACCGGGTCGGTGTCTTCCGCCCCCTCGTCCACGACGGTCCCGACCGCCTGTTCGAGCTGCTGCGTGCCCGGTACCGCCTCTCCCAGGACCCGGCGACCGTCTACGGCATGGACTACCACGCGGCCTCCGCCCTGCAGGCCGAGCGCGGCGCCGACGAACTGGTCTCCACCCTCGTCGACCGCTTCCACCTGGTCGCCCGCGACTACGACGTCGTCCTCGTCCTCGGCACCGACTACGCCGACACCCAGTTCCCGGACGAACTGTCCCTCAACGCCCGGCTCGCCAACGAGTTCGGTGCCTCGGTGATCCCGGTGGTCGGCGGCCGTGACCAGAACGCGGAGTCGGTGCCGGCGGAGGTCCGCAACGCGTTCCGGGCGTACGACGGTCTCGGCTGCGACGTGCTGGCGATGATCGCCAACCGGGTGGTCCGCGAGGACCGGGACGAGATAGCGCGGCGGATCGACGGACGGCTGCCGGTGCCGGTGTACGTGCTGCCGGACGAGCCGGCGCTGTCCGCGCCGACGGTCGCCCAGATCGCCCACGCGCTCGACGCGAAGGTGCTGCTCGGCGACGACTCGGGGCTGGCCAGGGACGCGCTGGACTTCGTCTTCGGCGGGGCGATGCTGCCGAGCTTCCTGCCCGCCCTGACCCCGGGCTGCCTGGTGGTGACCCCGGGCGACCGCGCGGACCTGGTCGTCGGCTCGCTGGCCGCGCACAGCGCCGGCACCCCGCCGATAGCCGGCGTGCTGCTCACCCTCGGGGAGCGGCCCACCGACGGGATCCTCACCCTCGCCGCCCGGCTGGCCCCCGGCACGCCGGTGCTGTCCGTGCCCGGCAACAGCTTCCCGACCGCGGCCCAGCTGTTCTCCCTGGAGGGCAAGCTGAACGCGGCCACCCCGCGCAAGGCGGAGACCGCGCTCGGCCTGTTCGAGCGGTACGTCGACACCGCCGGCCTCAACAAGCGGGTCTCGGCGCCGAGCACCGGCCGGCTCACCCCGATGATGTTCGAGCACAAGCTCCTGGAGCAGGCCCGGTCCGACAAGCGGCGGGTGGTGCTGCCGGAGGGCACCGAGCCGCGGGTGCTGCATGCGGCGGAGGTGCTGCTGCGCCGGGGGGTATGTGACATATCACTGCTCGGACCCGTCGACCAGATCCGCAAGAAGGCCGCCGACCTCGGCATCGACCTCGGCGACGCCCAGCTGATCGACCCGGCCACCTCCGAACTGCGCGACGCCTTCGCCGAGCAGTACGCCGTGCTCCGCGCCCACAAGGGCGTGACGGTGGAGCTGGCGTACGACGTGGTCGCCGACGTCAACTACTTCGGCACCCTGATGGTGCAGGAGGGCCTCGCGGACGGCATGGTCTCCGGGTCCGTGCACTCCACGGCGGCCACCATCCGCCCGGCGTTCGAGATCATCAAGACCAAGCCGGGTTCGTCGATCGTCTCGTCCGTCTTCTTCATGTGCCTCGCCGACAAGGTGCTGGTCTACGGCGACTGCGCGGTGAACCCGGACCCGAACGCGGAGCAACTCGCCGACATCGCCGTCCAGTCGGCGGGTACGGCCGCCCAGTTCGGCGTGGCGCCGCGGATCGCGATGCTGTCGTACTCGACGGGCACGTCGGGTTCGGGGGCGGACGTGGACAAGGTGCGGGAGGCGACCGAGCTGGCGCGCTCGCGCAGGCCCGACCTGTTGATCGAGGGGCCGATCCAGTACGACGCGGCCGTGGAACCGTCGGTCGCCGCCACGAAGCTGCCCGGCTCGGAGGTCGCGGGGCAGGCCAGCGTGCTGATCTTCCCGGACCTCAACACCGGCAACAACACCTACAAGGCCGTGCAGCGGTCGGCCGGCGCGATCGCCGTCGGGCCGGTGCTGCAGGGGCTGCGCAAGCCCGTCAACGACCTGTCCCGGGGCGCCCTCGTCCAGGACATCGTCAACACCGTCGCCATCACGGCGATCCAGGCCCAGAACCCCAGTGAGAAGGCGTCCGAGCAGTGAGCCGCACCCGTGTCCTCGTCCTCAACTCCGGCTCCTCGTCGGTGAAGTACCAGCTGCTGGACATGCGGGACAGCAGCCGGCTCGCGGTGGGTCTCGTCGAGCGGATCGGCGAGCAGACCTCACGGCTCAGGCACACCTGCCTGGACGGCGGGGACACCCGCGAGGCGCTCGGGCCGATCGCCGACCACGAGGCCGCGCTGAAGGCCGTGGCGGAGGAGCTGGCGAGGGACGGGCTCGGGCTCGACTCGCCGGAACTGGCCGCGATCGGGCACCGGGTGGTGCACGGCGGGATGTTCTTCACCGAGCCGACGGTGATCGACGACGCGGTGCTCGCCGAGATCGAGCGGCTGATCCCGGTCGCCCCGCTGCACAACCCGGCCAACCTGACCGGCATCCGCACCGCGCGGGCGCTGCGCCCGGACCTGCCGCAGGTCGCCGTCTTCGACACCGCGTTCCACACGACGATGCCGGAGTCCGCGGCGCGGTACGCGATCGACCCGAAGCTCGCCGACCGGTACCGGATCCGCCGCTACGGCTTCCACGGCACCTCGCACGCGTACGTGTCCCGGGCGACCGCGCGGCTGCTGGGAAAGACACCGGAAGAGGTGAACGTCATCGTGCTGCACCTCGGCAACGGGGCGTCCGCGTCGGCCGTCCGAGGCGGCCGGTGCGTGGACACCTCGATGGGCCTGACACCTTTGGAGGGGCTGGTGATGGGAACCCGTTCCGGCGATCTGGACCCGGCCGTCATTTTCCATTTGGCACGAGTTGGCGGAATGTCCATGGACGAGATCGACACTCTTCTCAACAAGAGGAGTGGTTTGTTCGGTCTGTGCGGTGACAACGACATGCGGGAGATCCGGCGCCGGATCGACGAGGGCGACGAAGAGGCACAACTCGCCTTCGACATCTACATTCACCGCCTGAAGAAGTACATCGGCGCGTACTGCGCGGTCCTCGGCCGGGTCGACGCGGTGGCCTTCACCGCGGGCGTCGGCGAGAACGCGGCCCCGGTGCGGGAGGCGGCCATGGCGGGCCTGGAGGGGCTGGGGCTCGCGGTCGACCCGGGGCTGAACGCCGTACGGGCGGACGAGCCGCGGCTGATATCCCCCGCCGGCGCGCGCGTCGCCGTCGCGGTCGTCCCGACGGACGAGGAGCTGGAGATCGCGACCCAGACGTACGCGCTCGTCGGCACCGGATCGACGCCGGTCGGAAATAACAGCTGAGCACATTAGCGCCCATTTGTATCTTCCACCAGACGGAATATTCCGTAGCGAAACAAACCGATAGGATCGCCCCCATGCGCCGTTCGAAAATCGTCTGTACTCTCGGCCCCGCGGTCGACACCCACGAGAAGCTCGTCGCCATGATCGAGGCGGGCATGAACGTGGCCCGGTTCAATTTCAGCCACGGCTCCCACGCCGAGCACCAGGGGCGGTACGACCGCGTCCGGGCCGCCGCCAAGGAGACCGGCCGGGCCATCGGCGTCCTCGCCGACCTGCAGGGCCCGAAGATCCGTCTGGAGACCTTCGCCGAGGGACCGGTGGAGCTGGAGCGCGGTGACGAGTTCGTCATCACGACCGAGGACGTCCCGGGCGACAAGACCATCTGCGGTACGACCTACAAGGGCCTGCCGGGCGACGTCTCGCGCGGCGACCAGATCCTCATCAACGACGGCAACGTCGAGCTGAAGGTCCTGGACGTCGAGGGTCCGCGGGTGAGGACGATCGTCATCGAGGGCGGTGTCGTCTCCGACCACAAGGGCATCAACCTGCCCGGCACGGCCGTCAACGTGCCCGCGCTCTCCGAGAAGGACGTCGAGGACCTCCGGTTCGCGCTGCGCATGGGCTGCGACATGGTCGCGCTGTCCTTCGTGCGGGACGCCAAGGACGTCGACGACGTCCACAAGGTGATGGACGAGGAGGGCCGCCGGGTCCCCGTCATCGCCAAGGTGGAGAAGCCGCAGGCGGTGGAGAACATGGAGGGCGTCGTGATGGCGTTCGACGCCGTCATGGTGGCCCGTGGCGACCTGGCCGTCGAGTACCCGCTCGAGAAGGTCCCCATGGTGCAGAAGCGCCTGATCGAGCTGTGCCGGCGCAACGCCAAGCCGGTGATCGTGGCGACCCAGATGATGGAGTCGATGATCACCAACTCCCGCCCGACCCGCGCCGAGGCCTCCGACGTCGCCAACGCGATCCTGGACGGCGCGGACGCGGTGATGCTCTCGGCGGAGTCCTCGGTCGGCGCGTACCCGGTCGAGACCGTGAAGACGATGTCGAAGATCGTCAAGGCGGCCGAGCAGGAGCTGCTCAGCAAGGGCCTGCAGCCTCTGGTGCCGGGCAAGAAGCCGCGCACGCAGGGCGGTTCGGTGGCCCGTGCGGCCTGCGAGATCGCCGACTTCCTCGGCGGCCGCGGCCTGGTCGCCTTCACCCAGTCCGGCGACACCGCCCGCCGCCTCTCGCGCTACCGCGCGCAGCAGCCGATCATCGCCTTCACCACCGACGAGAACACCCGCAACCAGCTCACCCTCAGCTGGGGCGTAGAGTCGCACGTCGTGCCGTTGGTGAACAGCACGGACGCGATGGTGGACATGGTGGACATGGAGCTCGCCAAGATCAACCGCTTCAACGCGGGCGACACCGTCATCATCACGGCCGGCTCGCCCCCCGGCGTCTCCGGCACCACCAACATGCTCCGGGTCCACCACATCGGCGGCATCAACAAGTGACGGCCTCCTGAAGGGCCTTGCACGACACCGAGGGCGCTCCCTGCGACAGGGGGGCGCCCTCTGCGTTGCCGCCCAGTTCCGGATGGGCGGCGGTGATCAACCGTACTCCCCGGCGGGCGCCCGACACGGCTGTGCCCCGCCGAGTCGGTACTCGGCGGGGCACAGCCCTCTTGCGGCTCCCGGACGGGTCTGTGGTGACGCTCAGCTGGTTCCGTCGGTCGTGTAGACGTGCATCCCGGGCACGTGCAGGGTGCCGCCGAACTGGGCCGCCTGGACGACCTTCACGTTGGTGAAGTAGATCAGCGGGATGTTCAACGGCGGCGGATTGTCCGGGTCGAACGTGATCGGGATCAGGCCGAAGAGGTTGCCGGAGATGGACTCCGTGTACATCGTGGTGGCGCCGCCGGTGATCGTGGACGTCGAACCGGACGCGGCCTGGACGTGGTACGTCTTGCCGATCTGGGTGTCCTTGACCGTCTGGTGCAGGTCACCGATGTCGGTGCCGCCCGAGATGACGTACTTCAGCACCTTCTTCGTCTTGCCGCTGGCCGTCTTCACCTCGACGATGCCCTGGTAGTCGGCGCTCTTCAGCGTCAACGAGCTGGCGTTCAGGTACCAGGGGTCGTCCGCGACGGCGACCTTGTTGTCGACACCGCTCACGTCGTCGGTGGCGGCGTCGCAGTCGTCGGCCGACGTGCTGGAGCTCGCGGACGGGCTCGGCGAGGCGCTGGACGTGGCGTCCTCGGCCGCCTTGGTGGCGTCCTTGGTGACCTCGTCGGCCGCCTTGGTCGCCGTGTCGGTGGTGTCCTTCACGGTGTCCGTGACCTTCTTGACGGTCTTGGACACGGTGTCGGAGCCGCTGTCCTTGCTCGTCGAGGACGACGAGTCCGAGGACGACGAGTCCGAGGAAGCGGACGCCGACGGCGAGGGGGTGGCGCTCGCGGTGGAGTCCGACGAGGACGAGCTCGTCGTGCTGCCGCCGCCGAGGATGCTGCCGATCGCGTCGCCGATCGAGTCCAGCAGACCACTGCCGCTGCTGCTCGCGGAAGCCGACGGCGACGGGGTCGCCGTGCTGCCGGAGTCCGACGAGCCGGAGGACCCGGACGAGTCCGAGGAACCCGAATCGCCCGAGGACGAGGACGACTTGGACGCGGACGGGGTCGGCGTGGCCGCGTCGTCGGAACCTGAATCCGACGAGGACGACTTGTCCGACGACGACGTCGAGTCCTTGGCGTCGTCCGACGCGGTCGCCGACGGCGTGGCCGTGTCCGTGGCCTTGTCGCTCGCCGACGCCGAGGGCGACGCGGAGTCCAGGGCGGAGACGCAGTCCTTGTAGTCCTCGGCAAGGCTCTTCGACGACGCCGACGACGTGCTGTTGGTGTCGGCGATCGCGAGCGAGGACGTGAACCCGAAGCCCATGAGCACGGCCGTCGGCATCGCCACGGACGCTATCGCCTTGCCCGCCGGCATGTGGAACCTGGTGAACAACGGCTTCTTGGGCGCCGCATGCCGCGGCCCGGTTCTCACACGGGACTCGTCCACATCAGTCCCGTGGGTCACCTCGTCAGCCGGCACTGTGCCTCCCGTTCGCCCCGTTCACCGGGCTCGTTCCTGACAGGTCGTTCTCCCCCAGCGGCGCAAGGCCCTGGGAGGTACCCCCATCGCTCACGCCGTCCGGCCCCGGGTAGTAGGCGGCCTTCTCCGGCGCGTCGTCCCCGGCCGGCGGGATCTCGCCCTCCGGCTGCGGCTTCGGGGGCGCGCCCGGGGACCAGGCCACGGCCATCGCGCCGCCCACGAGAGCGAGCAGGAAGCCCATGACGAAGCCGCCGAAGTTGGACACGGGGAGGGACACCAGCGCCAGCAGGATCGCGGCGACTCCCGCGAACGTGCGGATGTGCTTCTGGTACCAGAGGCTGATGCCCAGGACGACGAGCAGCACGCCGATGATCAGGGACCCGGCGCCCGCGGTGGTCGCCATCGCCACCGTGAGGTTGCCGATCTGGAGGTGCGCGTACGGGAAGTACATGATCGGGAAACCGGCGAGCAGGATGTACAGACCGGCCCAGAACGGCCGCGTGCCCCGCCAGGAGCGGAACTGCAGCCTCCGGCGGGTGAACTGGCCGGGTGCGGCAGGAGTCTCGGCGCTCATGGAAAACAGCTCCCTGGTGCGGCGTTGCTGTGGTGGTGATGTTGTGTGGTGCGGTGGTGGTTCCTTGTACCGCGTGTGAAGACCATGGGAAGAAGGGGGAGGGCGGGGGTGCCGTCGGCTCCCCCGCCCGTCACGGAGTGCTTAGTAGCACTCCGCTCCCTTCGTCGAGATCGACATGTGCAGACCGCTCAGCTTGAAGGTTCCGGCAGTGGTCGCCCACGCCGTCTGCTTCACGCCGGACAGCGAGGCGTGGTCCGCCTCCTGCGCGAACCCGTTCGGGTTCGTCTGGCCGGCCTTGGCCTCGTCCGACTTGATGCCGGGGCCCTTGGTCGAGCTGCCGGCCGCGACACCGATGTTGATGTTGGTGAACGTCGCGTCGGCGCTCAGGTCGTCGAGGTCGATGTAGAGCTTGCTGGCCTCGACCGGCTTCTTCGCGTCGGTGCCCGCGTGCAGGATCAGGCTGACGTTCCCGAAGATCGGGACGTTCGGCGTGACCACGGACTGGCACAGGTTGGTGATGGTCGCGGTGTTGAACGCCGAGACCGCCACCGGGTGGATCGTCTTGTCACCGGCGAGGGTGACACCCGAGTCGACAGCACCGTACTGAACGAAGCCGTCGCCTTCGAGCTGGTCGGCCGTGACCTTGAACTGCTGGCCCGACACACTGAACGACGCGGCGAGAGCACCCTGCGCGAGGGCGACACCTATACACGCCGTGGCGGCGACGCTGGGCACCATGACCACAGCGAACCGCTTCCATCTGGTCCCGCCACGCACCTGGGACTCCATATTTCCTCCTTCTCGGACGTACATCTCCTGGCCCGGTATCGCCACCGACGGCGGCTCGGCCGGGCAGGGATGGGAGAAGTGCTACGTCCTCGGAAGGGGAGCGCCCGTACTCGGAGGCACGAACGCACCTCGATCACCGGCGATCACCCCCGAGCGACAACCACTGGTCGCGCCTGACACGCATCACGCACAACCTTGCTGGACAGGCTTCGCGGTGAGGCGAAGACCCCCCTGCCCAAGAGCCGGCGTCACTGCCGCCGACTCTGCTCGGTGGGGACCCAGATGAACCCGCGGCCCGACCGGCTGTCGGGTACGGGAATGGACCGAGCGTCGCCGATCGTGGTGCATTCTCGCCGCCCGCACAAGGGGCTTCGTTACTGGGTAGTAACGGCCGGATAACCGAAGGAAGACCCACCGGTCTCGGAGAGCGACTCTGGGTGGCTTCCAGGGGCAGAGCAAAACAGTTGATCAGTGGACGAAACCAGACAGACCAACAGCCCGGATTTACTCCGAGTAACAGCGACCGCTATTACCAAGATTTGGTAAAGAGCGGCCGCTGCGGCCCCGCCTCGGCAAATCTTTCACTCGGGCATCACAGGACGTGACGTTTAGCGACTGGTCAGCCCTGTGTTCAGATCGTTGCCTAGAAGAGCGCGCGCGCCAACGCCCTGCGCGCTCCCACAACCCGCGGGTCGTCGGTGCCCACGACCTCGAAGAGCTCAAGAAGCCGCCGCCGTACGGCATCCCGGTCGTCCCCGGCCGTCCGCTGCACGGTCTCGATCAGCCGCCCGAAGGCGTCCTCGACATGCCCGCCCACCAGATCCAGGTCGGCGGCCGCGATCTGCGCCCCGGCGTCGGCCGGCTTCTCGGCCGCGTCCCTGCGCACCTGCTGGGGGTCCATCCCCTGCACCCGCTGGAGCAACTCGGCCTGCGCGAGCCCCAGCTTGGCCTCGCTGTTGGCCGGGTCGTCGCTCAGCACGTTCTTGTACGCCTGGACCGCACCGCCGAAGTCACCCGCGTCCAGCGCCTGGACGGCCGCCTCCAGGAGCGCGTCGTACGGGCCCGCGGGCATCGCGGCGGGCCCGTCCTGGGCACCCGGCTCCGCGTCGGGGTCGACGACGAGGCCGGTCAGCCCGAACCGCTGCTCGGCGACCTGCACCAGCTGGTCCAGCGTCCCGCGGATCTGCTCCTCGCCGGCCGCGCCCTGGAAGAGCGGCAGCGCCTGCCCGGCGACGACGGCGAACACCGCCGGGATCCCCTGGACCCCGAACTGCTGCATCAGCATCTGGTTGGCGTCGACATCGATCTTCGCCAGCAGGAAGCGGCCGTTGTACTCGACGGCGAGGCGCTCCAGGACCGGGCTCAGCTGCTTGCAGGGCTGACACCACTCGGCCCAGAAGTCGATGACGACGGGGACTTCGGCGGACCGCTGCAGGACATCGCGCTCGAAGCCGGCTTCGTCGACGTCGATGATCAGATCGGCCGGGGAGACGGCACCGGCACCACCCTGCCGGGCCGCTTCGGCGCGCGCCTGCTCGGCTTTGGTCTTGGCCTCCTGGGCCGCCTTGACCGCGGCGAGGTCGACGACGCCGCTCATGGACATGTTCCGTGGCTGCATGCGTCTATCCTCCCCCGTTCCCGCGCGTGTGTGAAAAGCGTTGTGAAAGCCGGGCCGAACGTATGTCTCTCAGCGGCGCCGGGTCCCCACCCCACGCCATGGTCGTCGCCCGTGCGGTCACCCACGAGCTTTCGCTACGACCCGTAGCGTAATGCCATCGGAGACCCGCGCGACACCACATTCCGGTGATCTCCCTCACGGCATCACATGAACCGCCGGTTATGGTCGTGGGATGCAGAGCCGCACCCCCGCCGGACGTACCGGCCGCCCGCGCAGCGCCGCCGCGGACGCGGCGATCCTGGACGCGACGCGGCGGGCGCTGGTCGAACTGGGCTGGTCCAAGCTCACCCTGGGAGACGTGGCAACGCGGGCCGGGGTTGCAAAGACGACCCTCTATCGCCGCTGGGCGGGCAAGAACGAACTCGTCGTCGACGCGGTGGCGGAGCTGTTCGACGAACTCGAACTCCCCGACCGCGGCAGCCTGGCGAGCGACATCGAGGGCGTCGTGCTGCAGTTCGCGGCGATCCTGGACCGCCCGGAGGCCCGCAGCGGCCTGATGGCGGCGGTCGCCGAGTCGACCCGCGACGACGCGCTGCGGGAACGTATCCGCGGGTCCATCGTGGACCGGCAGAAACGGTTGGTCCTGGAGGGCCGGGCCCGGGCGCAGTGCCGGGGCGAACTGCCCACCGAGCCGGACCCGGAGGAGGCCGCCCGCACGGTGGACCTGATCTTCGACATGGTGGCGGGCGCGGTGGTGCACCGCACCCTGATGAGCGGCAAGCCGGCGGACGAGGAGTGGGTCCGCGACTTCACCCGCGTCCTGCTGCTGGGCCTCGCCGCCCAGCCGACGGCCGAACAGCCCTGAGCAGCAGCTCCCCGGCCCACCGGGCCGTCGGAAGCGGCCACTCCTCGACCCACGGAGCCGACCAGGCCGACCGCTGCCCGACGGGCCGCTGGCCGGCCGACCGTCGCCCCGGCCCACCGAGTCGGCCGGGGCAGCCACTTCTCGGCCACCCGCCCGAGCCGACCCGGGCGGCGCCTTCTCGGCCGACCGAGTCGGGTGGTGGGTGGGTGCAGGCTCCGGGGGTCCAGGGGCGGAGCCCCCTGGTACGTGGCTAGAACCCCGCCGGCTCGGTGTACACGCCCCACTCGTCCCGCAGCACCCCGCAGATCTCACCCAGGGTCGCCTCGGCCCGTACGGCGTCCAGCATCGGCTCGATCATGTTGGCGCCGGAACGGGCGGCGCCCAGCATCGCGTCCAGGGCGGCACGCACCGCGCTCTCGTCCCGCGCCGCCCGCCGTACGCCCAGCACCCGTACCTGCTCCCGCTCGACCTCGTGCGAGACGCGGAGGATCTCCAGGTCCCCGGTGACGGACCCGGTGTGGACGTTGACGCCGACGACCCTCTTGTCGCCCTTCTCCAGTGACCGCTGGTACTGGAAGGCGGACTCGGCGATCTCGCCGGTGAACCAGCCGTCCTCGATCCCGCGCAGGATGCCCGAGGTGACCGGCCCGATCGGGTGCCGCCCGTCCGGGTGGGCGCGCAGCCCCCGCTCCTTGATCTGGTCGAAGATCTTCTCGGCGTCGGCCTCGATCCGGTCGGTGAGCTGCTCGATGTACCAGGAACCACCCAGCGGGTCCGCCACGTTGGCGACGCCGGTCTCCTCCATGAGCACCTGCTGGGTGCGCAGCGCGATCTCGGCGGCCTGCTCGCTCGGCAGGGCGAGGGTCTCGTCGAGGGCGTTGGTGTGCAGCGAGTTGGTGCCACCGAGCACGGCCGCCAGCGCCTCCACTGCCGTACGCACCACGTTGTTGTACGGCTGCTGGGCGGTCAGCGAGACTCCGGCGGTCTGGGTGTGGAAGCGCAGCCACTGCGCCTTCTCCGACCGGGAACCGTACACGTCCCGCATCCACCGGGCCCAGATCCGGCGCGCGGCACGGAACTTGGCGATCTCCTCGAAGAAGTCGACGTGCGCGTCGAAGAAGAAGGAGAGGCCCGGGGCGAAGACGTCCACGTCGAGGCCGCGGGAGAGGCCCAGTTCGACGTAGCCGAAGCCGTCCGCGAGCGTGTAGGCCAGCTCCTGCGCGGCCGTCGCGCCCGCCTCCCGGATGTGGTAGCCGGAGACGGAGAGCGGCTTGTACGCGGGGATGCCGGCGGCGCAGTACTCCATCAGGTCGCCGATCAGCCGCAGATGGGGTTCGGGCTGGAACAGCCACTCCTTCTGGGCGATGTACTCCTTGAAGATGTCGGTCTGGAGCGTGCCGTTGAGGACCGACGGGTCGACGCCCTGCCGTTCGGCGGCGACGAGGTACATGCAGAAGACGGGCACGGCGGGCCCGCTGATCGTCATGGACGTCGTGACGTCGCCGAGCGGGATGTCCTTGAAGAGGACCTCCATGTCGGCGGCGGAGTCGATGGCGACCCCGCAGTGCCCGACCTCGCCGAGCGAGCGCCCGTCGTCCGAGTCCCGGCCCATGAGGGTCGGCATGTCGAAGGCCACGGAGAGACCGCCGCCGCCGTTGGCGAGGATCATCTTGTAGCGCTCGTTGGTCTGCTCGGCGTTGCCGAACCCGGCGAACTGGCGGATGGTCCAGGTCCGCCCGCGGTAGCCGGTCGGATACAGGCCGCGTGTGAAGGGGTACTCCCCCGGCCAGCCGATCCGCTCGAATCCCTCGTAAGTGTCCCCCGGTCGGGGCCCGTACACCGGCTCCACGGGGTCCCCGGAGAGCGTGGTGAAGTCTGCGTCCCGCTTGCGGGCCGCGTCGTAACGGGCCTGCCAGCGTCGGCGGCCCTCCTCGATGGCGTCAGCGTCCATGCTTCGAATTTACTAGGACGTCCTAGTAAATGTCGATGGGAAACCGCCGCACGGGTGTCCGTACGGCGGTACGCCCCGGGGTCCCCCGGAGCTGCGGACTAGGCCTGGACCTTCGCGGCCACCGGAGAACCCTCGGTGACCTTGGCGTCCAGCTCGCGGGTGACCCTGCGCTCCACGAAGAAGGCCGCGGTCGGGATCGTGCCCGCCAGCAGCACCCACAGCTGCTTGCCGACCGGCCACTTCGCCTTGGAGCCCAGGTCGAAGGCGAAGACCAGGTAGACGACGTAGAGCCAGCCGTGCGCGATGGCGACGACGCGCGTGACGTCGGCCGCACCGTCGATGTCCAGCCCGTACTTGGCGATCATGCTCAGGCACAGCAGCACCAGCAGCACACCGGTGACGTAGGCCAGGACGCGGTAGCGGGTCAGCACGCTCTTTTTCATGGGCACGAGCGTAACCACCCGTTCCGGGAGATCTTGTCCCGGGTCACTCCTCTGCGCAGGGTGCGTTCAGTCCTCGTCGAAGTCGCTCGCGGCGACCCGCAGCGGCCGCAGCATCGCGAAGATCTCCCCGCACTCCTCGGCGTCGTACACCCCGAGCCCGAAGTCCATCGCCATCAGGTCGCGGGTGGCCGCCTCGACGACCTCACGGCCCTTCTCGGTGATGGTGGCGAGCGTGCCGCGCCCGTCGTTGGGGTTGGGCCGCTTGTCGACCAGACCGGACCTCACCAGCCGGTCCACGGTGTTCGTCACCGAGGTCGGGTGCACCATCAGCCGCTCGCCGATCTTCGACATCGGCAGCTCGCCGGCCTTGGAGAAGGTGAGCAGCACCAGCGCCTCGTAACGCGCGAACGTCAGCCCGTACGGCTTGACCACCGCGTCGACCTCGGCCAGCAGGATCTGCTGGGCCCGCATGATCGACGTGATCGCGGCCATCGACGGGACGCTTCCCCAGCGCTGCTTCCAGAGGTCGTCGGCACGGGCGATGGGGTCGAAGGGGAGACTGAGAGGCTTGGGCACGTCACCGACCCTACCGGCCGGTCATATAGCGGTCAGCCCTGTCTCGGCTTTCGGTCACCCGCCCGCTCCCGGTCGCCTCCGGCCGGGCCGGCCGGGCATCGCCGGGCCGCCGCCGCCAGGCCGCAGCAGCACACCACGCCCACCGCCCCGGCGCCCGCCACGGCCGCCCGCACCCCCACGGTCTGCGCCGCCAGCCCCGCCAGCGTCATGCCGACCCCCTGCAGGGTCATCAGCCCGGCGCTGAGCACGGTCATGGCCCGCCCGCGCAGCTCCTCGGGCACGGCCCGCACGAACCACTGGTCCAGCCCCAGTGTGTACGCCGACCCGGCCCCCGCCGTCAGCAGGAGCAGCAGCGAGAGGGCGAGGGACGGGTGCAGGGCGTACCCCAGGTACGGCAGCAGGGTGAGGCAGACCAGCGGGAGGGCGATCCGCTCCCGGGCGGCGGGGCCGAGCCGGGCACCGGCGTACAGCTCCCCGGCGACGGTGCCGACCGGCAGCGCGCACATCAGCAGGCCGAGCCCCGGGGACCCGGTGCCGAGCGCGTCGGCGTAGGGGGCGGCGAGCGCCTCGGGGACGACGGCGAACATCGCCGGGATCCAGAAGAGCAGGAGCAGCAGCCGGATGCGGCGGTCGGCGAGCAGCTGCCGGGTACCACCGCGTTCCCGGGCCCGCGCGCGGGCGGGGCGGCGCCGGGTGCCGAGGCGGAGCAGGGCGGCCGAGGCGAGGAAGGTACCGACGGTGATCAGCAGGGCGTGCCGCGGGGTGAGGACGGCGAGGAGCAGTCCGCCGAGGCCGTAGCCGACCAGCAGGGCGCTCTGCGCGACGATCCGCAGCAGCGAGCGGCCGAGCACGAACAGGTCGCCGCCGCCGAGGATGTCGGAGAGGGTCGCCATCCGGGTGCCGGCGAACACCGGCGAGACGACGGCCAGAGCGCAGCGCAGCCCGAGCAGCACTCCGATGCCCGTTCCGGGCACCGCCATCACGGCGACGCACCCCGCGCACACCAGGTCGCAGACCACCAGCACCCGGCGGGCCGGGAACCGGTCGGCGACCGGGGCCAGGAGGGTGCCGCCGACCAGGTAGGGCAGGAAGCCCAGCGCGAAGGTCAGGGCGCTGAGCAGGGGTGATCCGGTGAGGTCGTACACCAGCACGGACAGCGCGATCTCGCTGACGATCACGCCGAGCATGGACAGCACGTGGGCGGCGAAGACGGCACGGAACTCGGGCACGGCGAGGACCCGGCCGTAGCCGGCGGTTCTCTGGAGGGCAGGCGCGGACATGGACGGCAGCGTGCCCGCGCTCCGGCCCGGCGCTTAGAGTTTCGTCACCAGCCGAATCTTCGCCCCTGGCCCCGCCACCTCTTCGTCCCTGGCCCCGCCACTCGTCCCTGGCCCCGCCACCTCTTCGTCCCTGGCCCCGCCACCTCTTCGTCCCTGGCCCCGCCACTCGTCCCTGGCCCCGCCACCTCTTCGTCCCTGGCCCCGCCACCTCTTCGCCCCTGGCCCCGCCACCTCTTCGCCCCTTCGCCCCTTCGCCCCTTCGCCCCTTCGCCCCTTCGCCCCTTCGCCCCGGAACGGTCCCGCCATGCCCTCCCACCTCCACTTCGACGAGGACGACTTCCTGCGCTGCCGGTTCGCCGTGTCGCCGCTGTGGGAGACGCAGGAGGCGGTGCGCACGCTGCGGCGGCCGGACCGGCACGGCTATCACGCGCCCTGGCTGCGGCGGATCAGGGCGGTGGCGGCCGGTCTCGACCTGGCCCCGCTGTGGCTGCTGATGCCCCGTCGCGGCCACTCGCCGGACTGGCTGGTGGCACCGCCGACGGGTCCGGCCGCCTCCGTCGAGGAGGAGCTCGCGGCCCTGCGGGCGGCGGACCCGGAGACGGCGCGGGCGGACACCGCGCGCTCGCTCGCGGACACGCCGGGCGCGCTGGGGTCGGCGACCGGCCGGGCCTGGCTGGCCGATCCGCCGCGCCTGGTCCGGGAGGTGACGGACGCGCTGGAGGAGGCCTGGCGGGTTCTGGTGGCCCCGGACTGGCCCCGGCTGCGCGTCCTGCTGGAGGCGGACATCGCCTTCCACTCCCGGCGGCTCGCTGAGGTCGGCCTGGGCGGGCTGCTGCCGGAGCTCCACCACCGGTTCGGCTGGCGGACCGGCACGCTGACGGTGGCCGCGCCCGGCGGCGCGTACGAGCGGCGCCTCGGCGGGCAGGGCCTGGTGCTGATGCCGAGCGTCTTCACCTGGCCGGACGTGATCAGCACCTTCGAGCCGCCGGCCCGGCCCACGCTGGTCTACCCGGCCCGGGGCATCGGCGGCCTGTGGACCGACCCGGCCGCGGTCACCCCCGACGCCCTGGTACGGCTGCTGGGCCGGGGCCGCGCCACGGTCCTGGCCGCCCTCGCCGAACCGGCCACCACCACCGCCCTCGCCCACCGGCTGCGCCTCGCCCCCTCCTCGGTCTCCGCACACCTGACGGCCCTGCGCGACGCGGGCCTGCTGGCCTCGCGCCGCTACGGCCACCAGGTGCTGTACGAGCGGACCCCGCTGGGCATCGCGCTGGCGTCGGGGCCGCGACGGCTGCAGCGGGGCGCTGTCGACGACCCGTGAGCGGGTCCGTCCGAGTCGCAGTCTGCAGACGGCACATCGCCGCACACCCAGTGGAGCGCCTATTTACGGCCGACCCGTCGCAGGTGGTGCCGGACCGCGCGCTGGGCCACCGGGCCGAGTTCGTCCAGCGCGGCGACCATCGCGCCGAGTTGTTCCAGGGCGTCCAGGGCCGCGTGGGCGCCGGCCGTGTCGACGCCCTCGTACAGCTCGATGCCGACGAAGGACGCGGCGACCGCGCGGGCGAGCCCGGCCGGGTCGGCGAACTCGCCGAACGGGGTGGCCGCGAGGACCCGGCCGAGTACCTCCTCCATCTCGGCGATCCACAGGTCGAGCCCGGCCGCCGTGGCGGGCCCCAGCGCCTCGTGGGTCTGGGCACCGGCCAGCAGCTGGCCGAGCAGGGCGACATGGCCGCCCGCACGTGCCTCTTCGTGGATCTGCCGCCCCACGGTGAGGAGTTCGGAGAGCGAACGGACCTCGGCAAGGCGGGGGCGGAAGCGGGCGACGGCCTGTTCGGCGCCGTAGCGGCAGGCGGCGGCGAGGAGTTCGTCCACGGATCCGAAGTGGTAGAAGACCAGCGCCTGGTTGACCCCGGCCGCCGCCGCCACGGTACGGGCCGAGGTCTTGGCGATCCCCTGCTCGGTGAGCGTCCGCAGCGCACCCTCCAGGAGCTTGTTCTTGGTCTCCAGGGACTTGGCGGTCTCCGGGCTCACCCGCGCGACTCCTCACGGACCGGCCGCAGTCCCGGCCGTACCCCGCGGCCGCCGATGCCGGTGTACGACACCGCGAAGGAGCCCTGGTAGCCGAAGAGCGGCCCGAAGTACCGGTTCGCGACCCGCACCCGGATCCGGAAACGGCCGGCCCGGTCGTCGTAGGACTCGCGCACCTCCGCGGTGGCGCCGATGAGTTCGGGGACCCGGACGTCCACCGGGCCCTCCCTGAACCGGTGTTCGCCGGAGCGGATCAGCAGGGAGCCGTCCGGCTCGGCACGGAAGTGCAGCTCGCTGGCGAGGTGCTGGTGCGTGCCGAGGTAGTCGAGGATGCGGTCGCCCTTGGGACTGAGCACCATCTGGGCGTCGAAGCGGCGGGGGCGGCCGGGCAGGTCGAAGGTGCGCACGAAGGTCACCGTCTCACGGCCGTAGGTGTCCGCGTAGGGAACATTCTCGATCTTGAAGGGCACGCTGCCGGCGGCCTCCGGGACCAGGATGTTGCGGGTGGCGCCCAGCGCCAGGAACGGCTTCACGAACGCCGGCCCGTGCCAGATGCGCTCCATCACGCCGTGGCCGGTGCAGGCCTCGCCGCTCTCCAGGCCGATCGAGAAGCGGCGTCGGAGCTGCGGGTGCAGCCGGTCGAAGTCCGGGCCCATGACCGTGCGGAACATCGAGGTCACGACTGCTTCTCCAGGGTGTTCAGGACGCGTGGGGCGGTGACCTTCGCCGACGGGGTGCGCAGGCAGCGGCGGGCGGCGGGGGTGGTCGCGAGCGGGGCCGCGAAGAGGGCCAGGGAGAGTGCGACCACGAGAAGGAGCGGGACCAGGAAGGCGACGGCGGGCGAGAGGACGCCGAGGACCGGGCCCCGGGCCAGGCCGGCCGCGCAGCCGGCGACCGTCAGCGCGCGGGCCGCCAGCTCGGCCAGCCAGTTCCGCCGGGCCCGTTCCGGGGTGATCCCGCGTTCCAGCCACAGCCGCAGCCGGTCGAAGGACCAGGCGGTCGCCCAGCCCATCAGCGGGCGGAGCACGAGCCGGTCGGCGAGCGCGCCGAAGGCGCCCCAGCGGGGCCGGTAGTCGTAGCCGGTGAGGAAGCGGACGCCGTCGCCGACCGGGATGTAGCGCCAGTAGCCGCTGCCCTCGGCGAGCAGCGAGAGCGGGTGCGGGGTGGCGAAGCGCAGGGCCGAGGTGCGGGTGCCGTCGGGGCGCTCCTTCTCCCCCGCCGAGACGCCGGTGCCGGCGATCGTCAGGAACGGGAGCACGCGGGTGGCGTAGCGGAAGCGCTGCGGCTCGCCCGCCGCGCGCGGCAGGTGGTCGATCTCGGTGAACCTCAGGTCCCAGCGCTGGTGCCGGGCCGGGTCCTGGGTGCGGGCCCACAGCTCGTCGAGGTCGGCTCGGATGTGCGCCTCTATGTAGAGACCCATTGGTGGTGTACCCCCGTCACCTGGTCCTTCAAGGTCCTTCGAGGTCCTACGAGGACCTTTTGAGCGATCGCTCAAACCCTCGGCGATGACGGTACCGGGTTTTGAGCAACTGCTCAATCACCGGGCACAGGAAAACCCCGGCCGCGCTGGGCCGGGGCTTCCGTCCGCCTGGTTGGTTTTCTGCTGCTCCCGCTGCGGCTACTGGGCGAGGTACTGCTCGACCGTCGCCACCTTGCTGGTGAGGCCGTCGGTGACACCGGGCCGGATGTCCGCCTTGAGGACCAGGGAGACGCGCGGGGCGCGCTCCTCGACGGCGGCGACGGCGCGCCTGACGACGTCCATGACCTCGTCCCACTCACCTTCGACCGAGGTGAACATGGCGTCGGTGCGGTTGGGCAGCCCGGACTCGCGGACCACCCGGACGGCGTCGGCGACGTACTCCCCGACGTCCTCGCCGACACCGAGCGGCGTGACGGAGAAGGCGACGATCATGCGTTCACGACCCCTTCCTTGCGGGCGCGGGCGGCGATGACCTCGTCCTCGGCGGCGCGCTTGAGCCTGCGCTCGGCGAAGAAGCCGCCGGTCGGCAGGACGGAGAGGACGAAGTAGAAGAGGCCGGTCTTCAGGGACCACTTGGTGCGGTTCCAGGCGTCGGCCCAGAAGATCACGTACAGGATGAACAGGACACCGTGGACCGCGCCCATCACGGGCACCGCGTTGAAGTCCGTGGTCCGCTTGAGCACCGAGCAGACGAGCAGGATCAGGAAGGAAACGGCCTCCGGGGCGGAGACCAGGCGGAGGCGGCGGATGGCGGTGGCGGTCTTGATGTCCACGAGTCACCTTCGGTGGGAGAGACGTCCACTCTTTGTGAACGCGAGCACAAACGTTCTGCCATTGTGGCAAAGGGGTGGTGCCGCCCCGGCGCGGGGGTGGCAGGCCGGGCCGGGCGACGAAGGGGGCGCGGGTATGCGGTTGGTGTTCTTCATGACCCTGCCGGGGCTGGTGGTGCTGCTCACCGTGGTGGCCTTCGTGGACCAGCTGCTGCTACGGGCCGGCCGGGCGGGGGTGCTGCCCTGGCGGAACGCCGCCCGGCAGGGCCAGGTCTCCGCGACCGGCTTCGAGCAGCTGCACGCGGCGCTCTCCCCCGGCAAGCAGCACGAGCTCAAGGAGCGGCAGAGCGCGCTGGTGCTGCGCGACGACGAGGAGGACGGCGCGCCGCGCAGGTCCACGGTCGATCTCACGGCGGGAACGGCCGTGATACGCCTCCCCGGTGAGCGACGGCGCCCCTGACGGCCGCACCCCTAGGGGACGGATCGGGGGTGATGTCCACCCACGGGACCTGTCGCCGCCGTCTGCCTGCGGCTACCTTCGCAGCGTGGCGATGTTCCGACTCCAGGGCAGCAAGGTGCTCGCCGTCGAGATGACCGGGGACGCCGTGAAGGCGAAGAACGGCTCGATGGTCGCGTACGACGGGCAGATGGCGTTCAAGAAGCTGAGCGGCGGCGGCGAGGGGCTGCGCGGGATGGTGACCCGGCGGCTCACCGGTGAGCAGATGACGGTGATGGAGGTGAAGGGGCACGGGACGTGCTGGTTCGCGGACCGGGCGTCCGAGATCAACCTGGTCGGGCTCCAGGGCGACAAGCTGTACGTCGAGTCCAGCAACCTGCTCGCGACCGACGCGGGCCTGCGCACCGGCACGACGTTCACCGGGCTGCGCGGCGCCTCCCAGGGCAACGGCCTGTTCACCACCACGGTCGAGGGCCACGGCCAGGCCGCGATCATGTCGGACGGCCCGGCGGTGGTGCTCAGGGTCAGCCCGCAGTACCCGCTGACCGTCGACCCGGGTGCCTACATCGCCCACCAGGGCAACCTCCGCCAGTCCTTCCAGTCGGGTGTGACCTTCCGCACGTTCCTGGGAGAGGGCGGCGGGGAGGCCTTCCAGATCCGGTTCGAGGGGGACGGCCTGGTGTACGTGCAGCCGAGCGAGCGCAACACGATCGCGGGGGACGTCTGACATGGCCCTGCGCGAGGTGAACTCCAAGATGGTCGAGGCGACCGTCGTGCCCGGTCAGCGGCTGTTCAGCCAGCGCGGCGCGATGCTCGCCTACAAGGGCGAGGTGTCCTTCACGCCCAACATCCAGGGCGGGCAG
This sequence comes from Streptomyces sp. NPDC090499, assembly GCF_044769305.1. Taxonomy (NCBI): domain Bacteria; kingdom Bacillati; phylum Actinomycetota; class Actinomycetes; order Kitasatosporales; family Streptomycetaceae; genus Streptomyces; species Streptomyces sp. NPDC090499. Next base: position 67,018 of record NZ_JBIVXP010000026.1, on the reverse strand, counting down.
GGCGGGCTGATGTCGATGCTCGGCCGCCGGGTCGCCGGCGAGGCGACCCCCCTCATGACCGTCGAGGGCAGCGGCACGGTCTTCTTCGGGCACGGCGGCCACCACGTCCACGTCATCACCCTCACCGGCGACACCCTCTACGTCGAGGCGGACCGGCTGCTCGCCTTCGAGGGCACGCTGCAGCAGGGGACGATGTTCATGGGCTCCCAGGGCGGCGTGATGGGCATGGTGCGCGGCCAGGTCACCGGCCAGGGCCTGTTCACCACCACCCTCAAGGGCCACGGTGCGGTCGCCGTGATGGCCCACGGCGGGGTCTTCGAGATCCCGGTCACCCCGCAGCGCCCGGTCCACGTCGACCCCCAGGCCTACGTCGCCCACCACGGCGACGTGCGCAACAAGCTGTCGTCCGCGCTCGGCTGGCGGGAGATGGTGGGCCGCGGCTCCGGTGAGGCGTTCCAGCTGGAGCTCAGCGGCAACGGCATGGTGTACGTGCAGGCGTCGGAGGAGAAGCTGTGAGCGGATACGGAGCCGCCGGAGCGGCCGGGCCGGTCGTGTACGACCCGATGACCCTCCCCGTCGACGACAACGTCAACAAGTACACCTTCTGCGTGGAGCTCAAGAGCAGCCAGTGGTTCCTGCAGAAGGGGAAGATGATCGCCTACTACGGCTCGATCGACTTCAACGGCATCGGGCACGGCCGTTTGGACCGACTTGTCCGTACGTCTTTCCATTCGCCTCTGCACGCGAGCGACTGGGTGGTGGCGGAGGGCTCGGGGAGGATGCTCCTCGCCGACCGGGCGTTCGATGTGAACTCGTACGACCTGGAAGACGGCAACCTGACCATTCGCTCCGGCAACCTGCTCGCTTTTCAGCCAAGTCTCGCGCTGAAGCAATCAATCGTTCCCGGTTTTCTGACCCTTATCGGAACCGGAAAGTTTGTGGCGGCGTCCAACGGACCGGTGGTGTTCATGGAACCCCCCATCCGGGTGGACCCGCAGGCGCTGGTGGGGTGGGCCGACTGCCCCTCCCCCTGCCACCACTACGACCATGGGTACATGACCGGCGTACTGGGCGGTCTACGTGCACTGACAGGCCTCGGCGGGGCCTCCGGAGAGGAGCATCAGTTCGAGTTCGTGGGAGCCGGCACGGTCCTGCTCCAGTCCACCGAGACCCTGATGGCCGAGCAGGCCGCGGGAGCGGTTCCGCACGAGCCCGGAGTGCCCGGCGGAGGCGTCCCCTCCACAGGACATTCACAGCAGCCGGGCGCACCGCGCCTTCCCGGACAGCTGGGGGACCTCCAGCGTCGCTTCGGGCTGTGAGCGGTAGTCTGCGGAGTGTGACATCGAACGCGTGCGCACAGTCACACCACCCTCACTAGTTCGCCTTTCAACATTTTAGGTAGACTTCATTCATGGAGACCGAGACGGCCACGCGCTGGCTGACCGATGCGGAGCAGTGCGCCTGGCGCACCCACCTGGAGGTCAACAGGCTGTTGACGTACCAGCTCGAAAAGGACCTGCAGCCGTTCGGCCTGACAATGAACGACTACGAGATCCTGGTGAACCTGTCCGAGTCGGAGGACGACCGGATGCGGATGAGCGACCTCGCCTCCGCCACCCTCCAGTCCAAGAGCCGGCTGTCCCACCAGATCACCCGCATGGAGAACGCGAACCTGGTCCGCCGCGAGAACTGCGAGTCCGACCGCCGCGGCCTGTTCGCCGTCCTCACCGAGCACGGCATGGAGACGATGAAGAAGGTGGCGCCACATCATGTCGCCTCCGTGCGACGGCACTTCATCGACCTGCTGTCGCCGGAGGCCCTCATAGAGCTGGACAAGGGCCTGAAGCCCATCGCGGAACACCTGCGGGGGCAGCGCGGGCGCCCCTGACGAGGAACGGCACCTGAAGACGGCGGACGAGGGTTCAGGTCTCGTCCGCCGTCTGCCGTAGCCCCCTTCGGGGCCGCGGGACGCTAGCTGCGATCAGCCCCCGTTCCCCCGTTCGTTCCCCCGTTCGCCCGCGGCCTCACTGCCCGCACCGCTGCGGCGGAGGCCAACGCGACACTTCCCGCGAGTGCGAAGCAAGCCTCGACCGACAACCGCGCGACCAGCAGGCCGGCCGCCATGGACCCTGCCGCGGTGCCGGCGTTCACCGCCGCGTTCACCCACGCCCCGGCCCGCGTCCGCTCCTCCTCCGCCGCCGTCTCGTCGGCCAGCAGATACGCCGTCGTCAGGGTCGGGGCCACGAACATCCCGGTCGCCGCCATGGCCGCGGCCAGCGTCCACATCCCCGGCGCGAACCCGGCGGCCACCAGGACCACCGCCAGCCCCACCGCCAGCCACGCCAGCCGCTCCCCCGCCGGCCGGCGCCACTCCACCGCCCCGTTCAGCAGCCCGCCCACCGCGCTGCCCGCCGAGACCGCGGCGAGCACCCAGGGGACGGCTCCGTCGCCGTACGACCGCTGCTCGGCGAACGCCATCACCAGCAGGTCCACCGCGCTCAGCGCCAGACCGAGGCCGACGGCCGCGAGGACCGGCGCCGCCGGGAAGCGTCCGGGCGTGCGGCCCTTCTCCCGCTTCGGCGGGACCGCTCCCCGCACCGGCGGAGACATCACGAACGCACAGGTGCCGCCCAGCATCAGCACCGCGCTCAGCAGCAGCCCCGCCGGCGGCGGGCCGAACCGCAGCAGCAGGCCCACCAGCGCCGGGCCGGACACGAACAGCAGTTCCTCGGCGACCCCGTCCAGGCTGTACGCCCGCCGCAGCAGCGCCGGGTCGTCGGCCAGGCGGCCCCACACCGCCCGCATCGTGGGGCCGAGCGGCGGCGCGAAGCAGCCGGTGAGCGCGGCGGCCGTGGCGAGGGCCGCGGGCGGTGTGCCAGGTCGCCAGGTCAGGGCGGCCAGAAGGCAGAGCAGAGCGCTGTAGACGGCCGCCAGCGGCGGCAGGGCGCGCCGGGGACCGTACCGGTCCACCAGGCTCGCCCGGACGGGCAGCAGGACGACCATCGTGCCGCCGAAGAGCGCCATCACCAGACCGGACACGGCGTAGGAGCCGGCCGCCCTGGTCACGGAGAGCAGCACGGACAGCGAGACCGTGCCGTAGGAGAGACGGGCCGCGAGCGCGGCCAGGAAGGTGCGACGCGCGTGCGGAACGCGCAGGACGGCGGCGTAGGAGGGCCGCCGGGCACGCGAAGGGCGCGACGAAGTCAACGCGGACATGAGTGAGTTCCTCGGGCAGAGGCGGAAGAGGGGACACCTGAGGGCGCCACGGCACGGGGTGTTCACGTGCCGGCGGCGCCGGGTGCGCTCTTACGCCAAGGAGAGGAACATGCCGGTCAAGGTAGCAGCACCGGTTGCCGCACGGGGGTGGGGACGCTCACCGGCGCCGGCCGGGTGCCGCCGCGCCCACCCGTGCCGCCCCAGCGGCGCGACTGCCCGCAGCTGAGTCGTGCCCCGCAAGGGGCGCGGGGAACTGCGCGAGCAACCCCCACCGGCCCGTGGGCGGGCGACGGCCCACGCCCCTACGGCGACTAGCCCTCCGTCAGGCCCGAGACCAGCTCGTCCGCCGCGCGGTAGGGATCCAGCTCGCCGGCCACGATGCGCTCCGCGAGCGCGCCGAGATGCCGGTCGCCGTGGAGGTCGGCGATGCGTGCACGCAGGGCCGTGACCGCGATGGTCTCGACCTCGCGGGAGGCGCGGGCCAGGCGGCGCTCCGCCAGGACACCCCGTTCCTCCATCCAGGCGCGGTGCTTCTCCAGGGCTTCCACCAGTTCGTCGATGCCCTCCGCGCGCGCGGCGACCGTCTTGACGATCGGGGGCCGCCAGTCGCCGGGGCCGCGGGACTCGCCGAGGCCCAGCATGTGGTTCAGCTCGCGGGCCGTGGCGTCGGCACCGTCCCGGTCCGCCTTGTTGACGACGTAGACGTCGCCGATCTCCAGGATGCCGGCCTTGGCCGCCTGGATGCCGTCGCCCATGCCGGGGGCCAGCAGCACCACGCTGGTGTCCGCCTGGGAGGCGATCTCCACCTCCGACTGGCCCACCCCGACGGTCTCGACGAGGATCACGTCGCAGCCGGCCGCGTCCAGGACGCGGATGGCCTGGGGGGCCGACCAGGCGAGGCCGCCCAGGTGGCCCCGCGTCGCCATCGAGCGGATGTAGACGCCGGCGTCGGACGCGTGGTCGGACATCCGGACCCGGTCGCCGAGCAGGGCGCCCCCCGAGAAGGGGGACGACGGGTCGACGGCCAGCACGCCGACCCGTTTGCCCTGTTTGCGATAGGCGGTCACGAGCGCCGAGGTGGAGGTCGACTTGCCGACGCCGGGAGAGCCGGTCAGGCCCACCACGTAGGCGTTGCCCGTCAGCGGCGCGAGTGCCGCCATGACCTCCCTGAGCTGCGGGGACGCCCCCTCCACCAGGGAGATCAGGCGGGCCACCGCACGCGGTCGGCCCTCCCTGGCCTGGGCCACCAGTGAGGAGACGTCCTGCATCACAGCTCCGTTCACTCCGTTCGCTGCCGTTCGCTTGCGTTCGCTCGGCGAAAGGTACTCAGGCCTTCGGTACCCGCACGATCAGCGCGTCACCCTGACCGCCGCCACCGCACAGCGCGGCCGCGCCGACCCCGCCGCCCCGGCGCCTGAGCTCCAGGGCCAGGTGCAGGACGAGCCGGGCGCCGGACATGCCGATGGGGTGGCCCAGGGCGATGGCTCCGCCGTTCACGTTCACCTTTTCGGTGGTCACCCCGAGGTCCTTCATTGACTGGACGGCGACGGCGGCGAAGGCCTCGTTGATCTCGATGAGGTCCAGGTCGCCGACCTCCAGGCCCTCCTTCTTCAGGGCGTGGTTGATGGCGTTCGACGGCTGGGACTGGAGCGAGTTGTCCGGTCCGGCCACGTTGCCGTGGGCGCCGATCTCGGCGAGCCACTGCAGGCCCAGCTCCTCGGCCTTGGCCTTGCTCATCACGACCACGGCCGCCGCACCGTCGGAGATCTGCGAGGAGCTGCCGGCGGTGATCGTGCCGTCCTTCGTGAACGCCGGGCGGAGCCTGCCCAGCGACTCCACCGTGGTGTCGCCGCGGATGCCCTCGTCCTTGCTGAAGACGACCGGCTCGCCCTTGCGCTGCGGGATCTCGACCGGGGTGATCTCGGCCTCGAAGATCCCGTTCTTCTGGGCGGCGGCGGCCCGCTGGTGGGACAGCGCGGCCACCGCGTCCTGCTCCTCGCGGCCGAGGCCGAGGCGGGTGTTGTGCTTCTCGGTCGACTCGCCCATCGGGATGTTCTCCCAGGCGTCGGTCAGGCCGTCGTACGCCATCGCGTCGAGCATCTCGATCGAGCCGTACTTGAAGCCCTCACGGGACTTCGGGAGCAGGTGCGGGGCGTTGGTCATGGACTCCTGGCCGCCCGCGACCACGATGTCGAACTCGCCGGCGCGGATCAGCTGGTCCGCCAGCGCGATGGCGTCGAGACCGGAGAGGCACACCTTGTTGACCGTGAGCGCCGGGACGCTCATCGGGATGCCGGCCTTCACGGCGGCCTGGCGGGCCGGGATCTGCCCGGTGCCGGCCTGGAGCACCTGCCCCATGATCACGTACTGCACCTGGTCGCCCCCGATCCCCGCACGGTCGAGGGCGGCCTTGATCGCGAAGCCGCCGAGGTCGGCTCCGGAGAAGGACTTCAGCGAGCCCAGCAGTCGTCCCATGGGCGTCCGCGCGCCCGCGACGATCACCGAGGTGGTTCCAGAGGTTCCAGAAGTCATGAGCTGCGAATCCCCTTACCGGCTGCACTGCCGAGGAGTGAACGAGGGTTTACTTCGAATGTATTGCGTGGCACTCCGTGCCGTCATCGGGCCGTCAGTGTGATCGCTGGCACGTTGCGTAACCATCGCCGTGGCGCTGCACTGAATCCATGCTGACGCGAATCGACCACATCGGGATCGCCTGCCACGACCTCGACGCGACCGTCGAGTTCTACCGGGCCACGTACGGCTTCGAGGTGTTCCACACCGAGGTCAACGAGGAGCAGGGCGTGCGCGAGGCCATGCTCAAGATCAACGAGACGTCCGACGGCGGCGCCTCCTACCTGCAGCTTCTCGAACCGACCCGGGAGGACTCGGCGGTCGGCAAGTGGCTCGCGAAGAACGGCGAGGGGGTCCACCACATCGCCTTCGGTACGGCGGATGTGGACGGGGACGCGGCCGACATCCGGTCCAAGGGCGTACGCGTTCTGTACGAGGAGCCACGGATCGGCTCCATGGGGTCGCGGATCACCTTCCTGCACCCCAAGGATTGCCACGGCGTACTGACAGAACTGGTCACTTCGGCGGCTGTTGAGTCACCTGAGCACTGACCCTCGTACATATGGGCCGGTAGGGTTGGGGGCGGTCGTCCCTTCGCACGTTCGCAGGGCCGGGGCGGCCGCATGCCGGGGTCCGGGTTTCGGGGGACGAGCGTCGGGGCAGCAGCCCGTGCTCCGCCGTTGATCTGACACCATTCCCCGGGGGCCCCGTTCGGCGGATGGACGGAGCTCGTTCGGAGAAGGTTGCGACCAGGGGACGGATGGGACCGCGCAGTGCGGGGCTACGAGAGCCAGGAGCGAGAGCCGGCGGCTGACGTCGACCACCTCTCTCGGTTCGAGGCCGAGATGAAACGGCTGAAGACCGAGCGGGAAAAGGCGATCCAGCATGCCGAGGACCTCGGCTACCAGGTCGAGGTGCTGCGCGCCAAGCTGCACGAGGCGCGGCGCACCATCATGTCCCGGCCCGCGTTCGACGGCGGTGACATCGGCTACCACGCCGAGCAGCTGCTGCGGAACGCCCAGGTGCAGGCCGACCAGATCCGCCAGGAGGCGGAGCGGGTGGCCGCGGAGGCCCGCGCGCAGACGCAGCGCATCCTCCAGGAGCACGCCGAGCAGGCCGCGCGGCTCCAGGCCGAGCTGCACCAGGAGGCGGTGACCCGCCGCCAGCAGCTGGACCAGGAGCTGGCCGAGCGCCGGCAGACCGTCGAGTCGCACGTCAACGAGAACGTGTCGTGGGCCGAGCAGCTGCGCGCCCGCACCGAGTCGCAGGCCCGCAGGCTGCTGGACGAGTCCCGCGCCGAGGCCGAGCAGGCCATGAGCGCCGCCCGCGCCGAGGCCGAGCGGATCGCCACCGAGGCCCGCCAGCGGGTGACCAGCGACGCCGAGGCGGCCCGCGCAGAGGCCGAGCAGCTGCTGCTGCGCGCCCGCCGGGACGCCGAGCGGCTGCTGAACGCCGCGTCCACGCAGGCGCAGGAGGCCACCGACCACGCGGAGCAGCTGCGCAGCTCCACCGCGACGGAGTCGGACAGCGCCCGCCGGCAGGCCGGTGAGCTGAGCCGGGCCGCCGAGCAGCGGATGGCGGAGGCCGAGGAGGCGCTGCGCAAGGCGCAGTCCGAGGCGGAGAAGCTGGTCACCGAGGCCGAGGCGAACGCCACGAAGGCCCTCTCCAGCGCCGAGGCCACCAACCAGCAGCGCACCCAGACGGCCAAGGAGCAGGTCGCCCGGCTGGTCAGCGAGGCCACCAAGGAGGCCGAGGCCACCAAGGCGAGCGCCGAGCAGGTCGTCGCGGACGCCCGCGCCGAGGCCGAGAAGATCATCGCGGAGGCCTCCGAGAAGGCCCGCAGCCTCACCGCCGAGGAGAGCGCCTCCCAGCTGGCGAAGGCCGCCAAGACCGCCGAGGACGTCCTGAACCGGGCGTCCGAGGAGGCCAAGCAGACCACCAAGGCCGCCGCCGAGGAGGCCGAGCGGATCCGCACCGAGGCGGAGACCGAGGCCGACCGGCTGCGCGCCGAGGCGCACGACATCGCCGAGCAGCTGAAGGGCACGGCGAAGGACGACACCAAGGAGTACCGCGCCAAGACGGTCGAGCTGCAGGAGGAGGCCCGTCGGCTGCGCGGCGAGGCCGAGCAGCTGCGGTCCGACGCGGTCGCCGAGGGCGAGTCGATCCGCGCCGAGGCCCGGCGCGAGGCCGTGCAGCAGATCGAGGAGGCGGCCAAGTCCGCCGAGGAGCTGCTCGCCAAGGCCAAGGCCGACGCCGACGAGCTGCGGCAGACCGCGACCACGGACAGCGAGAAGGTCCGCACCGAGGCCATCGAGCGCGCCACCACGCTGCGCCGGCAGGCCGAGGAGACCCTGGAGCGCACCCGCCAGGAGGCCGAACGGCTCCGCGCGGAGGCCCAGGAGCAGTCCGAGCAGATGCAGGCCGACGCCGAGCGGGCCGCGGCCGAGATGCGCGCGGAGACCGAACGGGGCGTCGAGGCCCGGCGCGCGGAGGCCGCCGACGAGCTGACCCGTCTGCACACCGAGGCCGAGGACCGGCTCGCCGGCGCCGACCAGGCGCTGACCGAGGCGCGTGAGGAGTCCGGCCGGATCCGCCGGGAGGCCGCCGAGGAGACCGACCGACTGCGCGGCGAGGCCGCCGAGCGGATCCGTACCCTCCAGCAGCAGGCCGAGACCGAGGCGGAGCGGCTGCGTGACGAGGCCGCCGCCGACGCCTCCGCGTCCCGCGCGGAGGGCGAGACCATCGCCGTACGGCTGCGGTCCGAGGCCGCGGCCGAGGCGGAGCGGCTCAAGCAGGAGGCCCAGGACACCGCCGACCGGGTCCGCGCCGAGGCGCAGGCGGCGGCCGAGCGGCTGTCCACCGAGGCGTCCGAGACGCTGGCCGCCGCCCAGGAGGAGGCCACCCGGCGGCGCCGGGAGGCCGAGGAGCTGCTCGGTTCCGCCCGCCAGGAGGCCGACCAGGAGCGCGAGCGGGCCCGCGAGCAGAGCGAGGACCTGCTGGCCCAGGCCCGCAACCGGGTCGAGGAGGCGCAGGCCGAGGCGGTACGGCTGGTCGAGGAGGCGGACCGGCGGGCCACCGAGATGGTGTCGGCCGCCGAGCTCCACGCCCAGCAGGTGCGGGACTCCGTCTCCGGGCTGCACGAGCAGGCGCAGGAGGAGATCACCGGGCTGCGCTCGGCCGCCGAGCACGCCGCGGACCGCACCCGGCGGGAGGCCGAGGAGGAGTCCGACCGGGTCCGCGCCGACGCCTACTCCGAGCGGGAGCGGGCCAGCGAGGACGCCAGCCGGATCCGGCGCGAGGCGGCCGAGGCGTCCGAGGCGGCGAAGTCGCTCGCCGAGCGGACCGTCGCCGACGCGATGACCGAGTCGGAGCGGCTGCGGTCCGAGGCGGCGGCGCACGCCCAGCGGGTGCGCACCGAGGCCTCCGACGCCGTCGCCCAGGCGGACCAGGACGCCACGCGCACGCGTGCCGAGGCGCGTGAGGACGCCAACCGGATGCGTTCGGACGCGGCGGGCCAGGCCGACGCCCTCATCACCGAGGCGCGCAACGAGGCCGAGCGGCTGCAGAGCGAGACCATCGCCGAGGCCGACCGGGTCCGCGCCGACGCCATCGCCAAGGCGGAGAAGCTGATCTCGGACGCCACCGGCGACGCGGAGCGGCTGCGGGCCGAGGCCGCCGAGACGGTCGGCTCCGCCCAGCTGCACGCCGACCGGACGCGGGCCGATTCCGAGCGGCTCAAGGCGGACGCGGAGGCCGAGGCCGAGCGGATGCTGAACGCCGCCCGCGAGGAGGCCGACCGCACCCTCGACGAGGCCCGCCAGGATGCCAACAGGCGCCGTCAGGACGTGGCCGAGCAGGTCGACACGCTCATCAACGAGACGACCGCCGAGGCCGACAAGCTGCTCACCGAGGCGCAGCAGCAGGCGATGAAGACCACCGCGGACGCCGAGTCGCAGGCCGACACCATGGTGGGCGCGGCCCGCAAGGAGGCCGACCGGCTGGTGTCCGAGGCCACGGTCGAGGGCAACGCGCGGGTGGAGAAGTCCCGTACGGACGCGGACGAGCTGCTGGTCGGCGCCCGCCGGGACGCCACCGCCATAAGGGAGCGGGCGGAGGAGCTGCACGAGCGCATCACCACCGAGATCGAGGAGCTGCACGAGCGGGCCCGCCGCGAGGCCGCCGAGACCATGAAGTCGACCGGCGACCGCTGTGACGCACTCATCAAGGCCGCCGAGGAGCAGCTCGCCAAGGCCCAGGCCAAGGCCAAGGACCTGGTCTCGGAGGCGAACTCGGAGGCGGGCAAGGTCCGGATCGCCGCCGTCAAGAAGGCCGAGGGGCTGCTCAAGGAGGCCGAGCAGAAAAAGGCCACGCTGGTCCGGGAGGCCGAGGAACTCAAGGCCGAGGCGATCCGCGAGGCCCGCCGCACGGTCGAGGAGGGAAAGCGCGAACTGGAGATCCTGGAGCGCCGGCGGGAGAACATCAACGGCGAGATCTCCCGTGTCCAGGACGTCCTGGAGGCGTTGGAATCCTTCGAAACGCCGTCGGCCGGCAAGGACGGCGGGGTCAAGGCGGGCAGTACGGTGGGTGCGCCCCGTTCGGGTGGCAAGGCGTCAGAGGGCTAGAGACCGGGGCCGGTTCTGTAGTGTTCTGAGGCTTTTGATTAAATCTGCGGCAGAGGCTTTGGCAAGCGATCTCACAGCTAGCCACTCAAAAGGGGTGTCATTCTCCAGATCAAACACGTATCCGCTCGATGACACACCGCTTCGGCCCCTAGGATTCCCCCTATCACCTCACCGGTCTCTTTCGACAGGAACCCCATGAGCGACACTTCCCCCTACGGCTTCGAGCTAGTGCGGCGTGGGTACGACCGCGCTCAGGTGGACGAACGGATCTCCAAGCTCGTCTCCGACCGTGACAGCGCTCTCGCCCGCATCACCGCTCTGGAAAAGCGCATCGAGGAGCTCCACCTCGAGACGCAGAACGCCCAGGCTCAGGTAACCGACGCGGAGCCGTCGTACGCCGGCCTCGGCGCGCGTGTCGAGAAGATCCTCCGCCTCGCCGAGGAGGAGGCGAAGGACCTGCGCGAGGAGGCCCGGCGCGCGGCCGAGCAGCACCGCGAGCTCGCCGAGTCGGCGGCCCAGCAGGTGCGCAACGACGCAGAATCGTTCGCTGCGGAGCGCAAGGCCAAGGCCGAGGACGAGGGCGTCCGGATCGTCGAGAAGGCCAAGAGTGACGCCTCGCAGCTGCGCTCCGAGGCCCAGAAGGACGCGCAGTCCAAGCGCGAGGAGGCGGACGCCCTCTTCGAGGAGACCCGCGCGAAGGCCGCCCAGGCCGCTGCCGACTTCGAGACGAACCTCGCGAAGCGCCGCGAGCAGTCCGAGCGTGACCTGGCGTCCCGCCAGCAGAAGGCCGAGAAGCGCCTCGCGGAGATCGAGCACCGTGCGGAGCAGCTGCGTCTCGAGGCCGAGAAGCTGCGCACCGACGCGGAGCGCCGTGCCCGCCAGACCGTCGAGACGGCGCAGCGCCAGGCCGAGGACATCGTTGCGGACGCGAACGCCAAGGCCGACCGGATCCGCTCGGAATCCGAGCGTGAGCTGGCCGCGCTGACCAACCGCCGCGACAGCATCAACGCCCAGCTGACCAACGTCCGCGAGATGCTGGCGACGCTGACGGGGGCGGCGGTGGCTGCCGCCAGCTCGCCGACCGAGGACGAGCCGATCTCCCGTGGGGTTCCGGCGCAGCAGTCCCGGTAAGCGCCGGTTGCCATAACGAGGGTCCGCATCCTTTCGGGGTGCGGGCCTTCGTCGTTCGGCCGCGGGCCCGGTGGGGGTTGTTCGCGCAGTTCCCCGCGCCCCTAAAAGAAGAGGGACGCTGCAGCGAGCGCCCCTTCAGGGGCGCGGGGAACTGCGCGACCAGCCCCCACGGCGCTGCACCCGGCCACGCCGCTCGGGTGGCACCCCCGGTGAGCCCGCCCTAGCGTGGCCGCATGATCGAGCTGGCGGGCCTGACCAAGCGCTACGGCGACAAGACGGCGGTCGACGACCTCACGTTCACCGTCAGACCCGGCATCGTGACCGGGTTCCTCGGGCCCAACGGTGCCGGGAAGTCCACGACCATGCGGATGATCCTCGGGCTCGACCACCCCACGGCGGGCCGGGTGCGGATCGACGGCAAGCGGTACGAGCAGCTGAAGGACCCGCTGACGTACATCGGGGCGCTGCTCGATGCGAAGGCCGTGCACGGCGGGCGCAGCGCCTTCAACCACCTGCTCTGCCTCGCGCAGAGCAACGGGATCCCGCGGGCGCGGGTGGCCGAGGTCCTCGACACCGTCGGGCTGACGGCGGTGGCGCGGAAGAAGGCCAAGGGGTTCTCGCTCGGGATGGGGCAGCGGCTCGGGATCGCGGGGGCGCTGCTCGGCGATCCGCGGATCCTGATGTTCGACGAGCCGGTCAACGGGCTCGACCCCGAGGGCATCCACTGGATCCGGACCCTGATGAAGACCCTGGCCGCCCAGGGCCGGACCGTGTTCGTGTCGTCCCATCTGATGAGCGAGATGGCGCTGACCGCCGACCATCTGGTGGTCATCGGGCAGGGGCGGCTGCTCGCCGACACCTCCATGGCGGACTTCATCCGGACGAACTCTCGGTCGTACGTACGGGTCCGCTCCCCGCAGCGCGAGCGGCTGCTCGACGTGCTGCACGGGGCCGGGATCACCGTCGTCGAGACGGGGACCGGCACCCTGGAGGTGGAGGGCGGGAAGGCCGAGCCGATCGGGGAGCTGGCGGCGCAGAACGGGATCGTGCTGCACGAGCTGAGCATCCAGCAGGCCTCGCTCGAGGAGGCGTTCATGCAACTGACGGCGGAGTCCGTGGAGTACCACGCGCACGCCGACTCGCCCCCGGTGCCGCAGGCCTGGGGCACCGGCTGGGAAAAGGGAGCGTGAGATGGCCGTCGTCACCCAGGTCGTACGGTCCGAGTGGACCAAGATCCGGTCCGTCGCCTCGACGGTGTGGACGCTGTCGCTGGCCGTGGTGGTCACGGTGGCCCTCGGGATGCTGCTCTCCGGGCTCGCGAACAGCCAGTTCTCCAACATGCCCGCCCGTGAACGGCTCTCCTTCGACCCGACGAACATCAGCTTCGCCGGGATGACCCTCGGCCAACTGGCGATGATCGTGTTCGGGGTGCTCGTCGTGTCGAACGAGTACAGCACCGGCATGATCAGGGTCTCGCTGGCCGCGGTCCCGCAGCGGGCCACCTTCCTGTTCAGCAAGGTCGCGGTGGCGGCCGGCCTGGTGCTGGTGGTCGGCATGGTGACCAGCTTCGCCGCCTTTTTCCTCGGGCAGGCCATGCTCGGCTCGCACCGGGCCCACCTCGGCGACCCCGGGGTGCTGCGCGCGGTCGTCGGCGGCGGGCTCTACATGACGCTGATCGCGATGTTCTCCATGGGCGTGGCCGCGATGCTGCGCTCGCCGATGCTGTCGCTGGGCATCCTGATGCCGTTCTTCTTCCTGATCTCCAACATCCTCGGCAACGTCGACGCGACCAAGAAGATCGGCCGGTTCCTGCCGGACCAGGCGGGCAGCCACATCATGCAGGTGGTGCCGAGGGTCGGCGACGACGTCCCCTACGGCCCCTGGGGCGGGCTCGGGATCATGGGCCTGTGGGTGATCGCCGCGCTGGCGGGCGGGTACGTCCTGCTGAAGCGGCGCGACGCCCAGTGACCGGTCCCGCCCGGCCGAGACTTTGCTTGCTCTTGGCCGGAACCGTCAGCTCCCCGATATCCTCCTAACCCTTACGGGGGGCGTCTGCCCCGCTGTCCTGATCCTTTCGATGGGTGCGGAGCATGATCGAGGCTGTCGGCCTGACCAAGCGCTACGGCGACAAGACCGCCGTGTACAACCTTTCCTTCCAGGTACGACCCGGAGCCGTGACCGGCTTTCTCGGGCCGAACGGCTCGGGCAAGTCGACGACCATGCGGATGATCCTGGGCCTGGACAACCCGACCGCCGGCTCGGTGACGATCGGCGGCTTCCCCTACCGCAAGCTCCCGAACGCCGCCCGCCAGGTCGGCGCGCTGCTCGACGCCAAGGCGGTGCACGGCGGCCGGTCCGCCCGCAACCACCTGCTGTCGCTGGCCCAGCTGTCCGCCATCCCGGCCCGCCGGGTCGACGAGGTACTCGGCGTGGTGGGCCTCCAGGACGTGGCCGGAAAGCGCTCCAAGGGCTTCTCGCTCGGCATGGGCCAGCGCCTCGGCATCGCCGCCGCGCTGCTCGGCGACCCCCAGGTGCTGCTCTTCGACGAGCCGGTCAACGGCCTCGACCCCGAGGGCATCCTCTGGGTGCGCAACCTGATGAAGTCCCTCGCCGCGGAGGGCCGTACGGTCTTCGTCTCGTCCCACCTGATGAGCGAGATGGCGCTGACCGCCGACCACCTCATCGTCATCGGCCGGGGCCAGCTGCTCGCCGACATGAGTGTGACGGACTTCATTTCGGCCAACTCCGCCGACTTCGCACGGGTGCGCACCCCGGACACCGAGCCGCAGCTGCGCGAGAAGCTCAGCTCGGCGCTGACCGAGGCCGGCGGCCACGTCCTGCCCGAGCAGGACGGGGCGCTCAGGGTGACCGGGCTGCCGCTGCCCCGGATCAGCGACCTCGCGCACGAGGCGGACGTACGGCTGTGGGAGCTGTCCCCGCACCAGGCCTCGCTGGAAGAGGCGTACATGCGGATGACGCAGGGCGCCGTGGACTACCGGTCCTCCATCGACCAGAAGGTGGGCCTCCAGCAGCCGCTGCCGCCGGGCGCCCAGCCGCCGATGCCGGTGCCCGGACAGGGCCAGCCCGGCTGGTACGCCCCGCCGCCGCCCCAGCAGGGCGGCCGGCCGTTCGCGGGGCCGTACGCGGCACCGGGGGCGCCCGCCGCGCCCGGGAGCGGGTACGGCGCCCCGCAGGGTCCCTACGGGCCGCCGCAGGCCGCTCCGAACCCCTACGCGCCGCCGACGCCGGCCCCGGCGGCCGCTCCTCCCGCCCCGGCCCCTGCCGCCACTCCTGCCCCCGCCTCCGCCCCCGCCGACCTGACCAAGCCCGAGGACGCCCGATGAGCACCCACCAGCCTCCGCTGCCGCAGGCCGCCCCGTCCGCGCCCGACTGGCAGGCGGCGCCCGGCGGCCCGTACCCCGGCTACGTCTCGCCGATCCCGGTGGTGCGCACCCACCTCGGGCACGCCATCGCCTCGGAGTGGACGAAGATCAGGTCCGTGCGGTCGACGATCTGGACCCTCGGCGTCTTCGTCCTCCTGGTCGTCGGCATCGGCCTCCTGGCCGGCGCGGTGGTCAGCAACTCCTCGTCGTCCGACGACCTGTCCAGCGAGAGCGCGCTGTCGCTCGGCTTCTTCGGCCTGCTGCTCGGCAGCATGTGCATCATGACGCTCGGCGTCCTGACGACCGCCTCGGAGTACGGCACGGGAATGATCCGTACGACGATGGTGGCCTGCCCCTCCCGCGCGCGTGTGCTCGCGGCGAAGGCGATCGTCTTCTTCGCGGTCGCGTTCGTGATCACCCTCGCGGCCAGCGCGTTCGTGGCCATGACGCAGGTGTCGATGCTGAGCGACGTCGCCCGGACGCCGACCGCCGGGGAATGGCTGAAGGGAACCGTCGGCGTCAGCCTCTACATCGCGCTGCTCGGGCTGCTCTCGCTGGTCATCGGCTCGATCATCCGGCACTCGGCGGGTGCCATCACCATCATGATCGGCGCGGTGCTGGCCCCGCTGGTGATCGCGCTGTTCATGTTCTCGTCGTCGCTGGAGAAGGTGCGCACGGCCCTGTTCGAGTACTCGATCCCGAACCAGCTGAGCATCTTCTACTCCAACTCGCTCAGCGATTCCGGCCCTTCGGGCTGGGACCCGCTGTGGATCATCCTGGGCGTGACGGCCGTCGCGTTCGCCGGCGCCTACGCCCTGCTGGAGAAGCGGGACGTCTGACGGCGCTCCAGAACCTCGGCTCCAGAACCTCGGCTCCAGAACCTCGGCTCCAGAAGAACCTCGGCTCTAGAACTTCGGCGCGTTACGGGACCGCTGCACCCGCGTGGTGCGGCGGTCCTTCGCGTTCCAGCAGGCCTTGTGCCAGTGCCGGCGCTCGTCCACGCCCGAGTGCTCGGGCCAGGCCACGACGTGCGGGACGCCGGAGGCGATCACCTGGTCGCAGCCCGGACAGCGGTACGTCTTGCCGACCGCGCTGGCGCCGGCCACGTGCCGGACGCTCCACTCCTCGCCCTGCCAGCTCTCGGTGGACTGCCAGCCGCCGTAGCGGTCCGCGCGGTCGTCCTCGGCGCTCCGGCCGGACGAAGCCGCTCCGTTCGGGCCCTTGGGTCGGTTGCGACGCGGGGACACGGGACACCTCTCGGGGCTATACAGGAAGCATGGGCTGTGTCCAGCCTACGACGCGCGCACGGGGGTACGCGTAGGGCACGAACCCGCACAAGTCCCCCTCCAGGGCGACCCATTCTCCAGACAATCCGCAAATCTCTCCGCCAGGCCGTGTCCTCGGCACGTGTCAGACGGTTATGCCCGGTGGGGGAGCTCCGGGTCGGAGCCAGGAAAGCAGGAAGAAACGATGCGCGTAGGTAGTTTTGTGCTGGCCGCCCAGTTCCCGGGCCAGGGTCAGGGGGAAGCCCTGCACCGGGCGGTGCGCACGGCGGAGGTGGCCGAGGAGTCCGGTCTGGACGCGGTCTGGCTGGCCGAGCACCACTTCGTGCCGTACGGCACCTGCCCGTCGGCGGTCACGCTGGCGGCTTTACTGCTGGGTCGCACCCGGCGTCTGCGGGTCGGTACGGCGGTGAGCGTACTGCCGACCGTCCATCCGGTCGCCCTCGGCGAGCAGGCCGCACTGCTGCACGTGACGAGCGGCGGCCGCTTCACGCTCGGCGTGGGGCGGGGCGGGCCCTGGGTGGATCTGGAGGTCTTCGGATCGGGCCTGGAGGCGTACGAGCAGGGCTTCCCCGAATCACTCGATCTGCTGATGCGCTGGCTGCGCGAGCCGGCCGTGTCGGCCTCCGGGCCTCGCTTCTCGTTCCGTGAAGTCCCCGTCGTACCACGCCCGTCGGAGGCGCTGACGGAGGCGCCGGGGCCGGAGGTGGTGGTCGCCTGCACCTCCGCGGCGAGCATCCGGCTGGCCGCCGAGCGGGGGCTGCCGATGCTGCTCGGGATGCACGTCGGCGACGAGGAGAAGGCCGAGATGGTCGCGTTGTGGCGGCAGCATGCGCGGGCGGCCGGGCGGCCGGGCGACGAGATCACCGCGGCGGCCCATGTCTCGGCCGGCGTCTGCCAGATCGCGGACAGCCGCACCGACGCCGCGGAGACCCTGACCAAGGCGATGCCGGGCTGGCTGAAACAGGGTCTGGAGGCGCATGTGACGGTGGACGGCCGGTTCCGCTCCATGCGGGACCCGCTCGCGTACACCGAACTGCTCTGCGGACTCCACCCGGTGGGCACCCCGCGGCTGTGCGCCGACCGGCTCGCGGCGACCTCCGAGCGGACCGGCATCTCCCGTTTCGCCCTGCTGACCGAGGGCTCGGGGGACCTGGCGGCCACGGAGGAGAACGTACGACGGCTGGGTGCCGAGGTACTGCCGCACCTCCGGTGACCTCACCGCCGCGGGGAGCTTGCCGCCCCAGTGACTGATGCACCTCCCGCGTGTGGAGCGGCAAGCAAGCGGCTCACTGCGTCAGCAGGACCGACGCACGGCGTCAGCAGTCCCGCAGTTCCGGGGACTGGTTCAGCAGCTGGTTGCGCACAGAGGTGAAGCGGGCCAGCGTCTCGTCGACCGAGGCATCCAGCGGGAACACCGCCACACGGTGGCAGTTCTGGAAGGCCAGCCGCACACCGAAGTGCCGCTGCAGGGCGCCGCGTATGGCGTCACTCGCGAGCGCACGCAGCAGCTGGCCGCGCGCCCGCTCGTCCGGCGGGGGCGTCTGGTTGTCGGCGAACTCTCCGCCGTCCACCTTCAGCTGGGCCACCAGGGAGCTGATCATCTCCCATGCGTAAGGCAGGGAGGTCCGGACGCAGTCGACGAAATCTGCTTCGTCGACCTCGCCTCGCTCGGCCTGTTCGAGTAGGGCCGGTGAGACGTCGAGCGACATGGGTACTCCTCTCGCACCCCCGGACAGCAGGGGTTGGCGGACAGGTAAGGGAGTTCGCGATACCGAACACGCTGAGTACACAATCCGCGACCTCCCGGTTACTACGGTAGGCAACGGGCGGTGACCCCACCAGGAGATTGCGTATATGCGACGGTCCCTTTAGGCACACAATCGGCCAGGTTTGAACAGGCGTGTGCAGACGACTCTCCAGGACCGGTCGCAGGGGCGGTCCGCAGGCCGGTTCGGCCACCGCCCGGATGCCGCTGGGACGTCACTCGGATCCGGGCGAATCGCGTGGAGGGCGGCGCGTCGAGTAGCGTTGCCGACCATGCGTCTCGTCATCGCCCGGTGCTCCGTCGACTACGCCGGCCGGCTCACCGCCCACCTCCCGTCCGCCCCCCGTCTGATCCTGGTCAAGGCGGACGGCAGCGTCTCGATCCACGCCGACGACCGGGCCTACAAGCCCCTGAACTGGATGTCGCCGCCGTGCACCCTCAAGGAGGGGACGGGTGACGAGGCCGGCGTCTGGACCGTCATCAACAAGGCCGGCGAGAAGCTCATCATCACGATGGAGGAGGTCCTGCACGACTCCTCGCACGAGCTGGGCGTCGACCCGGGCCTGATCAAGGACGGCGTGGAAGCGCACCTGCAGGAGTTGCTGGCCGACCGTATCGAGACGCTCGGCGACGGCTACACGCTCATCCGGCGCGAGTACATGACGGCGATCGGCCCGGTGGACATCCTCTGCCGCGACGCCGAGGGCCAGACCGTGGCGATCGAGATCAAGCGCCGTGGCGAGATCGACGGCGTCGAACAGCTCACCCGCTACCTCGAACTCCTGAACCGCGACCCCCACCTCGCCCCGGTCCGGGGCATCTTCGCCGCCCAGGAGATCAAGCCCCAGGCCAAGGTCCTCGCCACCGACCGCGGCATCGGCTGCACCATCCTCGACTACGACGCCCTGCGCGGCATCGCGGACGACAAGCTGCGACTGTTCTGACCGGGGACCGACGCCCCTGAACGAGGCCGGCACACCAGGCCCTTCCTCCCCCGAGCCGACCAGTTGCGCGCCGCCCACCCCCGAACCGCCGCAACAGCACCCAGCCCCTACGACGGCGACCGGCGGCACCGGACCGGCCTGAGCCGGGTTCGGCACCGCCGGTTCACGCCGTCGTGGACGCGCACCGTCGCGGCGGGGTCGAGGGCCGACGCCCCTGAACGAGGCCGACACATCAGGCCCTAGCTGCCCCGAGCGGGCCAGTTGCGCGCCGCCCACCCCGAACCGCCGCAACAGCACCCAGCCCCCTACAACGGCGACCGGCGGCACCGGACCGGCCCGAGCCGGGCCCGGCACCGCCGGTTCACGCCGTCGTGGACGCGCACCGTCGCGGCGGGGTCGAGAGAGAGCCGACGCCCCTGAACGAGGCCGATACACCAGGCCTTTCCTACCCCGAGCGGGCCAGTTGCGCGCCGCCCGCCCCGAACCGCCGCGACGGCGCCAAGCCCCCTACAACGGCGACCGGCGGCACCGGACCGGCCTGAGCCGGGTTCGGCACCGCCGGTTCACGCCGTCGTGGACGCGCACCGTCGCGGCGGGGTCGAGCGAGGGCCGACGCCCCTGGACGAGGCCGACACATCAGGCCCTAGCTGCCCCGAGCGGGCCAGTTGCGCGCCGCCCGCCCCGAACCGCCGCGACGGCGCCAAGCCCCCTACGACGGCGACCGGCGGCACCGGACCGGCCTGAGCCGGGTTCGGCACCGCCGGTTCGCGTCATCGTGGTTGCGCGCCGTCGCGGCGGGGTGGGGTGAGGGTCAGATCAGGGTGCCGGTCGATGTTCCGGGGCTGATGCCCTCCGATCCGGAGGCGCTCGTCGCGACGCTCGGGGAGTCGGATGCCGGGCCGCTCGCCGAGTTGGAGGTGGTCGGCGTGTCGGACGGGCCCGTCGGCGTGACCGACGTCGAAACGCTCGGAGTCGGCGACCCGGACGACTTCGACGGGCTCGGTGATGCCGACTTCGAAGGCGAGGGGGACTTCGAGGGCGACGCCGACGGTGAGTGTGTCGTACCGCCCCCGGAGGACCCCTTCGTCCCCGAAGCCGAGGCCGAAGGCGTCTGTGTGTCGGAGGGCGGGGTCGGGTCGTCCGACGTGCCCAGGGTGCCGTCGGGGCCCGGGTCTGTCGGCTTGGCCGTCGTCGTGCCGGTGTTGCCCGTGCCCGGGGTCTGGCCGGGGTCGGCGCCCAGGCTGCCGTCGCCCGGGTCCTCGCTCGCCGAGGGGTTGACGCTCACGTTGTTGGACGGGTCGTCGGCGTTGTTGTTGGAGGTCATGCCGAGGGTGACCACGGTGCCCAGGACGGCCGTCAGGAGCACGCCCGCGCCCACCGCGACCAGGTTGCGGCGGGCCATGCGGATCAGGCCGCCCCCGCCGCCCCGGGACGGCGTCGGCTGCCCCGGGACGCGGTGCGTCACCAGCGTGTCGGAGACCGGCGAGTGCACCGCGGGGAAGGGCGTGGTGACGCCGCCGGCCGGGGATATGGACTCCTCGTGGCGGGCGTCGGGAATCTCGTCGCCCGCCATCGCGGCGGCCGGGATGACCTCGCCCGAGCGGTCGGCGACCAGGGCGAGGGCCCGTCGGCCGGCCGTCGTACCCCGCTTGTCGGAGAGCGCCCCGCGCAGCCCGATCGAGGCCTCCAGTTCGGCCCGCGCCCGGTCCAGCCAGCCGCCGCAGAGGGCGAACACGCCGAGTTCGTGGTGGAAGTAGGCCTGTTCGCCGACCTCACCGGCGAGGCGGGAGGCCTCGGCGCCGGCCCGCAGGGCGCGTTCCCAGGCGCTCCAGTGCAGCCCCGCCGCGAACGCGGGCGCGGCCGTGCGGGCCAGTCGTACCGGCGTGCTCTCCTCGTCCTGCGCCGGCGGCACCGTCTCGGGGACGACCACCGTCAGGGCGGCGAGGATCGCGTCGGACTCGGCGCAGACCCGCTCCGGGGTGACCGAGGGGTGCCCTGCCCACCAGCCGTAGTGCTGGGCGGCGGTGAGGGCCTGGGCCGTCGCGTCGTCGGCGTATCCGGCGGCCTCCAGCTGCTGCAGGACGCCCGCGGCGAGCCGGTAGCGGGAGCCCACCGGGGAGACCAGTCCGCAGCCCGCCAGTTCGCCGAGGGCCGCGTCCGCGTGGGTGTCGCCGACGAGGGCCGGCAGATGCGCCTGGTGCGGCACCTCGCCGCCGAGGGCGACCGCGAAGCGCAGGGTGGCGCGGGCGGAGGCGCTGAGCCGGGAGGCGAGCAGCGGGGCGGGTGCGGCGGCCTCGCCGAGGGACGGGAGCGGGACCTCGTCGGTCGCCTCGGTGTCGAAGGACGCCTCGACCGGAAGGTCGGAGAGCGCGGCGATGTCGGACAGTTCGGGCAGGTCGGCCGCGAAGACGCCGTACTCGTCGACGGCGCCCGTGCTGGCCCGCACCTGGTCGCGCTGGCGCAGCAGGGCGCCCGCCTGGACGAACCGCAGGGGCAGGCCCTCGGACTCGAACCAGAGGTCGCCGGCCCAGTTGGCCTCCTCCTCGGTGAGGACGCGGCCGACCGCGCGCTCCAGGATGTCGACGCCGCCGGCCCGGTCCAGGCCGTCGAGGAAGACCTCCTCGACGGCGGAGTCGGCGGAGGGCGCCGGCACCTCCGGGGTGGCGCCGATCAGGAAGGCGCACTCGGGGGTGGCGTCGATCAGTTCGTCGAGCCCGGTCCCGCCGAACTCGACGTCGTCGAGGACGACGACCGCGCCGATGTCCCGGACCAGGCCGAGGAGCTCGTCGTGGTCGGGGCGGTGCTCGGGGGCCTTGTAGACGGCGTGGAAGAGGTCGTGGAGCAGGTCCTCGTGGGTGCGGTGGAAGCCGTTGAGGCGGACCACGCCGTCGGGGGCGAGGTCGGAGCAGTCGTCGGCGACCAGGTCCAGGAGGGCGGTGCGGCCGGAGCCCGCGGGGCCGGTGAGGCGCACGGAGCGGCCGCGGGCCAGCAGCCGGACGAGCCGCTCGCGGTCGTCCTGACGTTCCAGGAGCGGCAGCTCGGGCTGGGCGGGGCCGGGTGGAACCGGCGGCCGGACGGCGCGCTCGTACTCGGCGCGCTCGGCGGCGGTCCGCTTCTCCGGTCCGGCGGGGCGGTCGGTCGGCGGGCAGGGTTCTATCTCGCTGCCGTCGACCGGATTGACGGTCAGCAGGAAGTCGCCGGCGACCAGCCGCGTGGTGCGGGCCGTCGCCGGCGCGCTCTGGCCGAAGTCGGTCGTGAGGGAATCCCTGGGCGGGCGCTGCTGGCGCGGCGTGCTGCCGTCACCGTCCTGGCCGTACCCCTCGGGTCCCGGGTTGATCGGGTCCATAGGTTCCTAGCCCCCCAAAAGCGTCGTGTGCCGTGAATACCGGCCCCTCCCGGCCTGTTGCACACCGCGCTGTCGCTTCTGGTCCGGGCCCGCGCTCGAAGGGTGGCAAGGGCGGCGGGCGACCGAACCTTAAACCTTCGCACAGTATCTACGACAGTCCGGGGTACCGCGCCGTCCGAGACATCACGGTCTCGTGAGGATTGCGTCTGACGTGCGCATGCGCACCGTCCGACCGGGTCACCCCCGTCGCCCGATTCACACCGGATGGCCGTGTCCCGAAGGTTCGCCTCCGCACAGCCGGCCACAGTGGCACAGCAGCCCGCCGGTCACCGTGGCACGGCGGCCGGTCCCGGTGTCACACCCGTGGCAGCGACTCCGCCCCGATACCCCCCTCGATCGCCAGGATCCGGTGCAGCCTGGTGGCCACCAGCAGGCGCTGCATCTGCGGCGGCACGCCGCGCAGCACCAGACGGCGGCCGCAGCGGCCGGCCCGCCGGTGGGCCCCCATGATCACCCCGAGTCCGGTGGCGTCCCAGGAGTCCAGCTCGGACAGGTCCAGCACCAGATCGCCGACTCCGTCGTCGACGGCCGAGTGCAGGACCGTACGGGCGTCCGCCGCGCTGCGGACGTCGAGGCGGCCCCCGACGACCAGCTCGGCGTGGTCGCCCCTGATGTACATATGCGCTCCCCGAGAGTGCGTGTCCTACTCCGTGAAAGTGTTGTCCGGTATTGCAACGTCTGACTGCGTTCGCCGGTCAGAGGTTGCCATCTGTAAGCGAACCGATACCGAATTCACCCCAGAGGGTGAAACCTCCGGGGTTTGTGCGTTTTGACAGGCGGTCAGAGAGGCTACGTACTGATGTTTCAGTACGTGTAGAAGCCCTGCCCGCTCTTGCGCCCGATGTCACCGGCGTCAACCATCCGGCGCATCAGCTCCGGCGGGGCGAACTTCTCGTCCTGCGACTCGGTGTAGATGTTGCTGGTGGCGTGCAGCAGGATGTCGACACCGGTGAGGTCGGCCGTGGCCAGC
Source organism: Streptomyces sp. NPDC090499 (assembly GCF_044769305.1). Taxonomy (NCBI): domain Bacteria; kingdom Bacillati; phylum Actinomycetota; class Actinomycetes; order Kitasatosporales; family Streptomycetaceae; genus Streptomyces; species Streptomyces sp. NPDC090499. The sequence continues at coordinate 43,724 of NZ_JBIVXP010000026.1, read as the reverse complement.
GGGCCCATGGCGTGACCGAAGCCCAGCTTGCAGGCCAGGTCGATGTCCTCGGCGGTGGCGACGCCCGACTCGTACAGCTTGGCGGCCTCGACGACGAGCGCCGAGATCAGCCGGGTCGTCACGAAGCCGGCGACGTCCCGGTTGACGACGATGCAGGTCTTGCCGGTGGACTCGGCGAACTCCCGCGCGGTGGCGAGGGTTTCGTCGCTGGTCTTGTAGCCGCGGACCAGCTCGACGAGCTGCATCATCGGCACCGGCGAGAAGAAGTGGACGCCGACGACCCGTTCCGGGTGCTCGGTGGCGGCCGCGATCTTGGTGATCGGGATGGCGGAGGTGTTGGAGGCGAGCACGGCTTCCGGGCGGACGATCTTGTCGAGCGCGCGGAAGATCTCGTGCTTGACCTCCAGCTTCTCGAAGACGGCCTCGACCACGAGGTCCGCGTCGGCGACCGCGTCCAGGTCGGTGGTCGTGGTGATGCGGGCCAGGGCGGCGTCGGCGTCGTGCGCCTCCAGCCTCCCCTTGCTCACGAACTTGCCGTACGAGGCCTGGATCCCGCCCACGGCACGGTCCAGTGCCTCGTCGGTGACGTCTCGCAGGACCACGTCCCAGCCGGCCTGCGCGGCGACCTGGGCGATGCCCGAACCCATCAGGCCGGCCCCGATGACGGCAAGCTTCCGTGCCACTCCGCTCCCCTTACACGCTGTTGAGGTATGCCTCTTGGGCGGGACCCTAGCGCTCGTCGGGGGCCGGGAAACCCGGTAAGTAATGCGTGTCACGGTCTCAGGACGTGAGACAACCGTCACGTCCCGTCAGGCGGCCGCGGCGGCAGCGTCCGTTTCGCGCCACGTACGGCGCGGTCCACTGGTACGGGGACACCCTTACGCTGGCCGCATGGTCAATCTGACGCGCATCTACACCAGGACCGGCGACCGGGGCACCACCGCGCTCGGGGACATGAGCCGGGTCGCCAAGACCGATCTGCGGATCTCCGCCTACGCCGACGCCAACGAGGCGAACGCGGTCATCGGGACGGCGATCGCGCTGGGCGGCCTGCCGGAGGAGGTCGTCAAGGTGCTCACCCGGGTGCAGAACGACCTCTTCGACGTCGGCGCGGACCTGTCGACCCCCGTGGCGCAGAACCCCGAGTTCCCGCCCCTGCGCGTCGAGCAGTTCTACATCGACAAGCTGGAGGCGGACTGCGACCGCTTCAACGAGCGGCTGGAGAAGCTGCGCTCGTTCATCCTGCCGGGCGGCACCCCGGGCGCGGCCCTGCTCCACCAGGCCTGCACGGTCGTACGGCGGGCCGAGCGGTCGACGTGGGCCGCGCTGGAGGTGCACGGCGAGGTGATGAACCCGCTGACGGCGACCTATCTCAACCGGCTGTCGGACCTGCTGTTCATCCTGGCCCGGACGGCCAACAAGGAGGTCGGGGACGTGCTGTGGGTGCCGGGCGGGGAGCGCTGACCCGCCCGGCACGTTCGCCCGCTCCCCCGTCTCGGGTCTCAGCGGTCCGTGTCGTCCCGGGCCGCGTCCTTGTCCGCCTGCGTGAGCGCCGACTCGGCCGCGTCCGCCTTCTGCTGCATCTCCGGGTAGCCGGAGGGTGCGCCGGCCGGGACGCCGGTGGGCGTGGCCGCCGCCTTCTGCGGTGTTCCGGCGTCATGGGCGCAGCCCGCGGCGAGTGACGCGAGAACGGTGAGCGCGACGGCCGCGAGCTTCAGGCCCCTCAACTCGCGCTCCCGGCGGCGCCTTCGGCGTTGTCCTGGCACCAGGTCCGCACGTCGGCCAGATCCTGCTTGCGCTGCTCCAGGGTCGGCACCAGGGACTTGCGGAAGGTGAGCCGGTCCTGGAGGTACGTGGCGACCTCGTCGTGCCCCGCAGCCTTCGCGTTGTCCAGCCGCCGCTGCAGCCGGGCGACCGAACCCCGCTCGTCCGCCCCCGCGTTCAGCCGCTGCAGTGCGCGGTCGATGCGGCGGTCGATCCTGGGGACCCGCTTGCACAGTGCCCGCGCCCCGTCTCCGGTGGGGGTCGCCGCCGGCGCGGGCGTGCCGTCGGCGACGGCCGCGCCGGTACCGGCGGCCAGCAGGGCCGCGGTGGCGAGCCCCACGAGCAGGGTGCGCCGGTGGTGTCGTGCGTGCATCGCGTTCTCCGTTCCGCGGACGGCCCCGTCGTCCGTCCGACGCGACGGAGGCTAGGAACCGTCTTTGGGAAAACTCTGTGACTGGTTTGTCCGGGCTGTGGCGATCAGCCAGTCCCGGTGGGCCGGCAGCGCACCACCCGCCCGGGGCAGCCGTACCTCGAAGCGTGCGCCGCTGCCGTCCGGACCGGCCGTGACCGTGACCCGGCCCCCGTGCAGTGCGGTCTGCTGGGCGACGAGGGTCAGGCCGAGCCCCGAGCCGGAGCTGCCGGGGCCGCGCCGGAACCGCTCGAAGATCCGGCTCCGTTCGGCGGGCGGCACGCCCGGCCCGCGGTCGTCGACGGTGATCACGGCCTGCCCGTCCGCACCGCGCAGCCCGACCGTGACGGTCGCCCGGCCGTCCGGCTCCCGGCCGTGCGCCAGCGCGTTGGCGAGCAGGTTGTCCAGGAGCAGCCGCAGTCCCGGCTCCCAGCCGTGGACCGTGAGCCCCGGTGCCGCCTCGACGGTGATCCGGGCGTCCGGGGCACCCCGCCGGGCCTCGGCGGCCGCCGCGTCCGCGGTCTCGGCGAGGTCCACGGTCACCAGGGCCTCCGCCTCGACCAGGTCACCGCGCCCCAGTTCGCGGAGCATCACCAGCAGGCCGAGCAGCCGGGCGTGCTCGTGGCCCAGATCGGCGAGGACCTCCGTGCGGTCCGGTTCGGGCAGGTCGGGGTGGCCGACGAGGATGTCGAGGTTGGTGCCCATGCTCATGAGCGGGGTGCGCAGTTCGTGGGCGGCGGCGGCGGAGAAGGAGCGGGCGGTGTCCAGGGCCTCGGCGGTGCGGGCGGCCTGTTCGTCGTAGCGGGCGAGGACCTTCCGGAGGGTCGCGGCCAGCTCGTCGACCTCGGTCACCCCGGTCGGCTCGTGGTGCAGCCGGGCGGTGCTGGCGCGCGGGTCGAGTCCGGCGGTACGACGTCCCAGGCGGCGCAGCGGGCCGGTCGCGCCGGTGGCGATGCCCCAGGCGAGCAGGCCGGACAGCGGTGCGGCGAGCAACGTCGTCACCGCCACCCGGCGCCGCACGAGCCGGAGTTGGGCCTGGTCGGCGGCGTCGGTCGAGAAGACCCACAGCGTCCCGGGACCGCGGGCCGTCCGGATCGGCACGGACAGCGCGCGCCAGCCGGTGGCGCCGTCCCGGACGGTGACCGGAGTGTCCGCCCGCGCCGGGAGCCGCACCGCGGCGTCCGGTTGGGGGCCGCCGCTGAAGGTGGCGTCGGGTCCGACGACGCGGACGCCGACGTCGAGGGCGGCGCTGTACAGCAGGCGTTCCCGGTTGTCGGCCGCCTTGGGCCGGCCGCCGGCACTGGCCCGCAGCAGGGCACGGGCGTCCGGGGTGACGGCGGCGGCGCGGGTCCGCAGGTGGTCGTCCTCGGCGCTGTGCAGGTCCTGCCTGACCAGCTGCAGCAGCAGCCATCCGGAGGCCAGCACCAGGAGCGGCACGGTGACCCCGACCGCGAGTCCGATGCGGGTGGACAGCCTCATGGTTCGTCCCGCAGGACGAATCCCACGCCGCGGACGGTGTGCACGAGCCGGGACCGGCCGCCGGCCTCCAGCTTGCGCCGCAGATAGCTGACGAAGGTGTCGACGGCGTCGGTGCGCACGTCGAAGTCGTAGCCCCACACCCGTTCCAGGAGCTGGTCCCTGGTGAGAACCAGTCCGGCGTTGCGGGCGAGCACCTCAAGGAGCTCGAACTCGCGCCGGGTCAGTTCCAGCGGCCGGCCGTCCCGTGCGGCGGTACGGGCCGCCGGGTCGATCACCAGGCCCGCGGTCCGCAGCACCTCGCCCGCGGGCGGCCGGCGCCGCAGCAGCGCGTGCAGCCGCAGCACCAGTTCCTGCAGGGCGAACGGCTTGACGAGGTAGTCGTCGCCGCCCGCCTGGAGACCGGCGATACGGTCGGCGGTCTCGTCGAGCGCCGAGAGCATCAGCACCGGGAGGTCCCGGCCGTCGCCGCGGAGCCGCCGGCACACCTCGATGCCGGTCAGGCCGGGCATCGACACGTCGAGGACGAGGACGTCCGGCGGGGTCCGCTCGACCGCCGCGAGCGCCGCGTGGCCGTCGTCCGCCGTCCGCACCCGGAAGCCGCTCAGCCGCAGTCCGCGCTCCAGCGAACGCCGGATGGCCGGATCGTCGTCCACGACCAGGACCGATCCGGGACCGCCCGTCCCACCCATGCGCCCTCCCCTCACCGTCCGGTCAGGGTACGGCTCTCCTGCGCCGGGGCGTGCGGGGGCGCCGGCCGGGCGGTGGGCGGCGTGACCGCCGAGCCGGCGGATCGTGTGGTGGAGAGGCTCACCCGGCGCGAGCGCGAGGTGCTGTCCTGTCTCGGCGGCGGGCTGTCCGACGCCGAGACCGCGGGGCCGCCTCGACATCGCCGGGGCCACGGCGAAGACCCACGTCAGCCGTTTGCCGGCGCAGCCGGAGCTGCGCAGCCGGGCGCAAGCGGCGGTGCCGGCGCAGGAGTTGGGGATCCGAGGGGTCGTATACAGAGTCGCAGGGAAAGTGGTCCAGACCTATTGACCGGTGGTCCAGACCTTTCTATTCTCGCCGCACCATGGGCATGAAGGCTCAGTCATGCCCACGTCACCCCCGATCAAGAGGGAGGCGCAGCATGCGCTTCAGACACAGAGTCGCAGCAGGGCTCGCGACACTGGTGCTCCCCCTGGCCGGCCTGGTCGGCATCGCGAGCCCCGCCCAGGCCGCGACGTCCGCCACCGCGACCTACACCAAGACCCAGGACTGGGGTACCGGCTTCGGCGGCCAGTGGACCGTCAAGAACACCGGTACCACGGCCATCAGTTCGTGGACCGTCGAGTGGGACTACCCCTCCGGAACCTCGGTCACCTCCGCGTGGGACGCGGACGTCACCTCCTCCGGCACCCACTGGACCGCCAAGAACAAGTCCTACAACGGCTCCATCGCCCCCGGCGCCTCCGTCTCCTTCGGCTTCAACGGAGCGGGTTCGGGATCGCCGAGCAACTGTCTGCTCAACGGCGCCAGTTGTGACGGCGGCACCACCGTCCCCGGTGACTCGGCCCCGTCCGCGCCCGGCACCCCGACCGCGTCCGGCGTCACCGACACCTCGGTGACCCTGAACTGGTCCGCCGCCACCGATGACAACGGCGTCAAGAACTACGACGTCCTGCGTGACGGCAGGGTGGTCTCCACGGTGACCTCCACGTCGTACACCGACTCGGGTCTCACGGCCGGTACCGACTACTCGTACACGGTCCAGGCCCGCGACACCGCGAACCAGACCGGACCGGTCAGCGGCGCGGCCGCCGTCCACACCACTGGCGGTACGACCACTCCCCCGACCACCGGCTCCAAGGTCAAGCTCGGCTACTTCACCGAGTGGGGCATCTACGGCCGCAACTACCAGGTCAAGAACCTGGTGACGTCCGGCTCCGCCGCGAAGATCACGCACATCAACTACGCCTTCGGCAACGTGACGAACGGCCAGTGCGCGATCGGCGACGCCTACGCGGACTACCAGAAGACGTTCACCGCCGACCAGTCGGTCAGCGGCGTCGCCGACACCTGGGACCAGCCGCTGGCCGGCAACTTCAACCAGCTGCGCGAGCTGAAGGCCAAGTACCCGAACATCAAGATCCTGTGGTCCTTCGGCGGCTGGACCTGGTCCGGCGGCTTCGCGCAGGCGGCGGCCAACCCGACCGCGTTCGCGAACTCCTGCTACAACCTGGTCGAGGACCCGCGCTGGGCCGATGTCTTCGACGGCATCGACATCGACTGGGAGTACCCGAACGCCTGCGGGCTGAGCTGCGACACCAGCGGCTCGGCGGCCTTCAAGAACCTGATGTCCGCACTGCGCGCCAAGTTCGGCTCGAACAACCTGGTCACCGCGGCCACCACGGCCGACGGCTCGGCCGGCGGCAAGATCGACGCCACCGACTACGCGGGCGCCTCGCAGTACGTCGACTGGTACAACGTGATGTCGTACGACTTCTTCGGCGCCTGGGCGACCACCGGCCCGACCGCCCCGCACTCCCCGCTCACCTCGTACACGGGCATCCCGACCGCCGGTTTCGACACCGCCGACGCGATGGCCAAGTTCAAGGCGCAGGGCGTACCGGCGAGCAAGCTGCTGATCGGCATCGGCTTCTACGGCAGAGGCTGGACCGGCGTCACCCAGGACGCGCCGGGCGGCACGGCCACGGGCGCGGCGACCGGAACGTACGAAGCGGGCATCGAGGACTACAAGGTCCTCAAGACGTCCTGCCCGGTCACCGGCACCGTCGCGGGCACGGCATACGCCCACTGCGGCACCAACTGGTGGTCCTACGACACCCCGTCGACGATCGCCGGGAAGATGAGCTGGGCCAAGACCCAGGGCCTCGGCGGCGCGTTCTTCTGGGAGTTCAGCGGCGACACCAGCAACGGCGAGCTGGTGAGCGCCATCAACTCCGGGCTGAGCTGAACCTCCGCCCGCCCCACACCGTCGCGGGCGGCCTCCGGGTCGTCCGCGACGGACGCGTTTCACGCCCCGCACGCCCCCCGCGTGCGCGGAAGGGGCCATCCGGCCCTCGCGGAGATCCGATCGGCCACCGGGAAGCATCCGCTGACCGGGCAGAATCGATATCTCAACCGGAAAGCAGCGCAAGTCCTTCGGGGGAAGAAATGACGCACCACAGGCCCAACAGGCCCATCACGGCCGGACGGCCCGTCAAGTCCAGGGCCGCATCCTTCGGGATGTTCGCCGGGACCACACTCGCGGCCCTGCTGGCCGCCCTCCCCCTCGACGTCACGGTGACGCTCGGCGACTCCACGTCCCGTCCCGTCGTGATCGTCAGTCAGGTCGACGTACCCAACCCCATATGTCAGGCAATGAACTAGGCGACGTTCACCCGTTGCCCGGGCGGTGCCGCCTCCAGCCACGCGAGGAAACCGGTCAGCGCGTCTTCGCTCATCGCGAGTTCGAGGCGGGTGCCGCGGTGGGTGCAGGCGAGGATGACCGCGTCGGAGAGCAGGGCCAGTTCCTCCTCGCCCTCGGGGAGGCGGCGGCCGGCCACCTCGATCCGGTCGCGCGCCAGGACCCGGCGGGGGCGGTAGGCGTAGGAGAAGACGCGGTACCACTCGACGCTGTCGCCGTTGTAGCGGGCGACGCCGTAGCTCCAGCCCTTGCCGCTGGTGTCCGTCTTCTCGGGGACGTCCCAGCGCAGGGAACAGTCGAAGGTGCCGCCGGAGCGCTGGATCAGTCTGCGGCGCAGGCCGAACAGGAAGAGTCCCACCACCACCAGCACGACCACGACTCCGGCCACAGTCAGAGCGAGGACCATCGGCACCGACCTCCCCGTCTCCTAGGTAATGGAACGTAAAAAGACCCAGATCTACCTCAGCCGCGGCTGGGACCGGAGTGGCTCCGGTCCCAGCCGCGGCTGGGTTACGTCAACGCATGAACGCAGTGTGTCAGCGCGCGGTCGCCGCCCGCAGACGGACGTCGGCGCGTCGCTCGGCAGTGGCGTCGCCCGCCGCCTTCGCGCGCTCCAGCTCACGCTCCTCGCGCTGGACGTCGATCTCGTCCGACAGCTCGGCGGTCTCGGCGAGCAGCGAGAGCTTGTTGTCCGCGAACGAGATGAAACCGCCGTGCACCGCGGCGACGACCGTTCCACCATCACTCGTACGGATGGTCACCGGGCCCGACTCCAGCACACCGAGCAGCGGCTGGTGACCGGGCATGACGCCGATGTCGCCGGACGTGGTGCGCGCGACGACCAGGGTGGCCTCGCCGGACCAGACCTGGCGGTCCGCGGCGACGAGCTCGACGTGCAGCTCAGCAGCCAAGGGTGGCTCCTCGGGTCACCACCCGGCAGGGGCGCCGGGTGTTGGGGTCAATTCTAGTAGGCGTGCGTGAGGGGGCGGGACGCGCCCGCCCCCTCACACGAAGAACACAAGGAGTTCCGGAGAACTCAGGGTGTTCAGGAGACGCCCAGCTCCTTGGCGTTGGCCTTCAGGTCCTCGATGCCACCGCACAGGAAGAACGCCTGCTCCGGGAAGTGGTCGTACTCGCCGTCGATGATCGCGTTGAAGGCCGCGATCGACTCGTCCAGCGGGACGTCCGACCCGTCGACGCCGGTGAACTGCTTGGCGACGTGGGTGTTCTGGGACAGGAAGCGCTCCACGCGACGGGCACGGTGGACGGTGAGCTTGTCCTCCTCGCCCAGTTCGTCGATACCGAGGATCGCGATGATGTCCTGGAGGTCCTTGTACTTCTGGAGGACCGTCTTCACGCGCATCGCGGTGTTGTAGTGGTCCGCCGCGATGTAGCGCGGGTCCAGGATCCGGGACGTGGAGTCCAGCGGGTCCACGGCCGGGTAGATGCCCTTCTCCGAGATCGGACGGGAGAGCACCGTCGTCGCGTCGAGGTGGGCGAAGGTGGTGGCCGGGGCCGGGTCGGTCAGGTCGTCCGCGGGGACGTAGATCGCCTGCATCGAGGTGATCGAGTGACCACGGGTCGAGGTGATGCGCTCCTGGAGGAGACCCATCTCGTCGGCCAGGTTCGGCTGGTAGCCCACCGCGGAGGGCATCCGGCCGAGCAGGGTCGAGACCTCGGAACCGGCCTGCGTGAAGCGGAAGATGTTGTCGATGAAGAACAGCACGTCCTGCTTCTGGACGTCACGGAAGTACTCGGCCATGGTGAGGCCGGCCAGCGCGACGCGCAGACGGGTGCCCGGGGGCTCGTCCATCTGGCCGAAGACCAGGGCGGTCTTGTCGATGACGCCCGAGTCGGCCATTTCCTCGATGAGGTCGTTGCCCTCACGGGTGCGCTCGCCGACACCGGCGAACACGGAGACACCGTCGTGGTTGTTGGCGACGCGGTAGATCATCTCCTGGATGAGCACCGTCTTGCCGACGCCGGCACCGCCGAACAGACCGATCTTTCCACCCTTGACGTACGGGGTGAGAAGGTCGATGACCTTGACGCCGGTCTCGAACATCTCGGTCTTCGACTCGAGCTCGTCGAAGTTCGGGGCCTTGCGGTGGATGGACCAGCGCTCGCCCGTGTACTGCTCGTCGACGTTCAGCACCTCACCGAGGGTGTTGAACACCTTGCCCTTGGTGAAGTCGCCGACCGGGACGGTGATGCCGTCGCCGGTGTCGGTGACCGGCGCCTGGCGGACCAGACCGTCGGTGGGCTGCATGGAGATGGTGCGGACCAGGCCGTCACCCAGGTGCTGGGCGACCTCCAGGGTCAGCGTCTTCTTCTCGCCGGCGTTGGCCGGGTCGGCCACCTCGACGTGAAGGGCGTTGTAGATGTCGGGCATCGCGTCGACGGGGAACTCCACGTCGACGACCGGGCCGATGACCCGGGCGACGCGGCCCGTGGCCGTCGCGGTCTCAACAGTGGTGGTCATTATCGGTCACTCCCCGCGGTCGCGTCGGCCAGGGCGCTGGCGCCACCGACGATCTCGCTGATTTCCTGGGTGATTTCGGCCTGGCGGGCCGCGTTGGCAAGACGGGAGAGCGTGTTGATCAGCTCGCCCGCGTTGTCGGTGGCCGACTTCATCGCGCGCCGCGTGGCGGCGTGCTTCGAAGCCGCCGACTGGAGCAGCGCGTTGTAGATGCGGCTCTCCACGTAGCGCGGCAGCAGGGCGTCGAGGACGTCCTCCGCCGAGGGCTCGAAGTCGTACAGCGGGAGGATCTCGTCGCCCTTGGCGGCGCCTTCCTCCGCGACCTCGTCGAGGCTCAGCGGCAGCAGCCGGTCGTCGAGCGCCGTCTGCGTCATCATCGACACGAACTCGGTGTAGACGATGTGGAGTTCGTCCACGCCGCCGTCCGCCGTCTCGGTCTCGATGGCCTCGATCAGCGGCGCCGCGACCTTCTTGGCGTCCGCGTACGTGGGCTCGTCGGTGAAGCCCGACCACGAATCCACGACCTTGCGCTCGCGGAAGTTGTAGTGGGACAGACCGCGGCGGCCGACGATGTAGGTGTCGACCTCCTTGCCCTCCGCCTCAAGGCGCGCCGTCAGCTGCTCGGCGGACTTGATGGCGTTCGAGTTGAAGGCACCGGCGAGACCGCGGTCGCTCGTGAGGAGCAGCACCGCGGAACGCGTCGGCGTCTCCGCCTCGGTGGTCAGCGGGTGCTTGGTGTTGGAGCCGGTGCCGACCGCCGTGACCGCGCGGGTGAGCTCGGTCGCGTACGGCGCGGAGGCCCGCACCTTGCGCTGCGCCTTGACGACACGCGAGGCGGCGATCATCTCCATCGCCTTGGTGATCTTCTTGGTCGCGGTGACGGATCGGATGCGACGCTTGTAGACCCGGAGCTGGGCTCCCATGAGTCAGGTCCCTTCCTTACGTCACTTGGCCGCGGCCGGAACGTCCTCGCCGAGAAGCTTGCCGTCCGAGGTCTCGAACTGCTTCTTGAAGTCGGCGATCGCGTCGGCAACAGCGGTGAGGGTGTCGTCCGACATCTTGCCGCCCTCCTTGATGGAGGTCATGAGGCCCTGCTCCTTGCGGTGCAGGTACTCAAGCAGCTCCTTCTCGAAGCGGCGGATGTCGGAGACCGGGACGTCGTCCATCTTGCCGGTGGTGCCGGCCCACACGGAGACGACCTGGTCCTCGGTGGACATCGGCTGGTACTGGGCCTGCTTGAGCAGCTCGACCAGGCGCTGACCACGCTCCAGCTGCGACTTCGACGCGGCGTCCAGGTCGGAACCGAAGGCGGCGAACGCCTCCAGCTCGCGGTACTGGGCCAGGTCCAGACGCAGACGGCCGGAGACCTGCTTCATCGCCTTGTGCTGCGCGGAACCACCGACTCGGGAGACGGAGATACCGACGTTCAGCGCGGGGCGCTGACCGGCGTTGAACAGGTCCGACTCCAGGAAGCACTGGCCGTCGGTGATGGAGATGACGTTGGTCGGGATGAACGCCGAGACGTCGTTGGCCTTGGTCTCGACGATCGGCAGACCGGTCATCGAGCCGGCACCCATCTCGTCGGAGAGCTTCGCGCAGCGCTCCAGGAGACGGGAGTGCAGGTAGAAGACGTCACCCGGGTAGGCCTCACGGCCCGGCGGGCGGCGCAGCAGCAGGGAGACGGCGCGGTAGGCGTCGGCCTGCTTCGAGAGGTCGTCGAAGATGATGAGGACGTGCTTGCCGTCGTACATCCAGTGCTGGCCGATGGCCGAGCCGGTGTACGGCGCCAGGTACTTGAAGCCGGCCGGGTCGGACGCCGGGGCGGCGACGATGGTCGTGTACTCCAGCGCGCCGGCCTCTTCCAGGGCGCCACGCACGGAGGCGATGGTCGAGCCCTTCTGGCCGATGGCGACGTAGACGCAGCGGACCTGCTTCTTCGGGTCGCCCGAGCGCCAGTTGTCGCGCTGGTTGATGATCGTGTCGACGGCCAGGGCGGTCTTGCCCGTCTGGCGGTCGCCGATGATCAGCTGACGCTGGCCGCGGCCGACCGGGGTCATGGCGTCGACGGCCTTGTAGCCGGTCTCCATCGGCTCGTGCACCGACTTACGGGCCATGACGCCGGGAGCCTGCAGCTCCAGGGCGCGGCGGCCGGACGTCTCGATCTCGCCGAGGCCGTCGATCGGGTTGCCGAGCGGGTCGACGACGCGGCCGAGGTAGCCCTCGCCCACCGCGACGGAGAGGACCTCACCGGTGCGCTGCACCGGCTGACCCTCCTCGATGCCGCTGAACTCACCGAGGACGATGGCGCCGATCTCGCGCTCTTCCAGGTTGAGCGCGAGGCCGAGGGTGCCGTCCTCGAACTTCAGCAGTTCGTTGGCCATGGCCGAGGGAAGACCCTCGACCTTCGCGATGCCGTCGCCGGCAAGGGTGACCGTACCGACCTCCTCGCGCGAGGCCGCGTCCGGCTTGTACGACTGGACGAAGTTCTCCAGTGCGTCCCGGATCTCCTCCGGCCGGATCGTGAGCTCCGCCATCTGGGTTCCCTGCTCTCCTTGTTGGGCCCGAAGTTTCACTTGGGGGGTCTGGGGGCGACCCCCAGGATTCTTCTGCACACCGGCCCAACCAGGGCCGTAAGTACGTACTGACTCTTGAGTTGGTACTAGCTCGCCATGCGGCGGGCCGCGTCCTCGAGCCGGTCCGCGATGGAACCGTTGATGACCTCGTCACCGACCTGCACCCGGATCCCGCCGACGACCGCGGGGTCGACGTCGAGGTTGAGGTGCATCGTGCGGCCGTAGAGCTTCGCGAGGGCGGCGCCCAGGCGCTGCTTCTGCGGCTCGCTCAGCGGCACCGCCGAGGTGACCACGGCGACGACGCGGCTGCGGCGGTCCGCGGCGAGCTTGGACAGGGCCTCCAGGCCCGCTTCCAGGCTACGTCCACGCGGCACGGTCACAAGGCGCGTGACCAGACGCTCGGTGACCGGCTTGGCGCGGCCGCCGAGCAGCCGGTGCAGCAGCTCGGTCTTCGCGGCGGCGCCGGCCTTGCGGTCGGTGAGCGCGGCGCGCAGTCCGGTGTTCGAGGAGACGATCCGGCCGAACCGGAACAGCTCGTCCTCGGCGTCGTCCAGCGTGCCGGACCGCTCCGCGGCGGTGAGGTCGGCGGTGTTCGCCAGCTCCTCCAGCGCGTCCACCAGGTCACGGGGCTGCGACCAGCGGGACCGGACCAGCCCGGACACCAGGTCGGCGGTGGTCTCGGAGACCTGGCCGCCGATCAGGCGCCGGATCAGCTCGGCCTTGGCCTCGCCGGACTGCGCCGGGTCGGTGAGGACCCGGCGCAGGCCGCCCTCGCGGTCGAGCAGCGCGGTGACGGCCGCCAGCTCGTCGGCGAGCCGCGTCGCGTCCACGGACGTGGCGTCCGTCAGCGCGTCGAGACGCTCGCGTGCGGCTGCCAGGGCCTCGCGGCTCGCTCCGTGCGCTGTCATCGAGCCGCCTCGGCCTTCTCCTCAAGCTCGTCGAGGAAGCGGTCGATCACACGGCTCTGCCGGGCGTGGTCCTCGAGGGACTCGCCGACGAGCTTGCCGGCCAGGTCGGTGGCCAGGTGGCCGACGTCCTGACGGAGCGCCTGCGCGGCGGACTTGCGGTCGGCCTCGATCTGGGCGTGACCGGCGGCGACGATCTCCTCACGCTGCCGCTGGCCCTCGGCGCGCATCTCGGCGATGAGCGTGGCGCCCTGCTCCTGAGCCTCCTGGCGCAGGCGCGCGGCCTCGTGCCGGGCCTCGGCCAGCTGCGCCTTGTACTGCTCAAGGACGCTCTGGGCCTCGGTCTGCGCGGCCTCGGCCTTCTCGATACCGCCCTCGATCGCCTCGCGGCGCTGCTCCAGAACCTTGTTGATGTTCGGAAGGAGCCTCTTGGCGAGGAAGCCGAAGACGATGACGAAGGCGATGAGGCCGATGACGAGCTCTGGGATCGGCGGGATGAGGGGGTTCTCGGCCTCCTCCGCCGCCAGCTGAACCAGGGGGCTCATATCAGTGCCTTTCGTCTAATGGTGCGCGACGGTCGGGTCAGGAGGCCGGGTAGACGAACGGCATGACCAGACCGATCAGGGCGAGCGCCTCACAGAAGGCGAAGCCGAGGATCTGGTTGGCGCGGATCAGGCCGGCCGCCTCGGGCTGGCGGGCGAGGGCCTGCGTGCCGTTACCGAAGATGATGCCGACGCCGACGCCCGGGCCGATCGCGGCGAGGCCGTAACCGATGGAGCCGAGGTTGCCCTTGATCTGGACAGCGGCCAGGGTCTCGTGCAGAACGGACATGCCGGTTCTTCCTTCTCTTTCAATGACCGGTGGGGGTTGGCCACCGGATGCCATGGGTGGTGGGGCGGGTTGGCGCTCAGTGCGACTCGGCGAGCGCGCCCTGGATGAAGCTGCAGGTCAGCAGTACGAAGACGTAGGCCTGAACAGCCTGGATGAAGAGTTCGAAGGCGGTCATCACGATGACCATCACGAACGACACGGCGGAGTAGGCGATACCGATGCCGTTCAGCATGTACCAGCTGGCGATCGTGAAGAGCAGCAGCAGGGTGTGGCCGGCGAACATGTTCGCGAAGAGTCGGACGGCGTGGGTGAAGGGCCGCACGAGCAGGTTCGAGAAGAGCTCGATCGTCATCGACAGCGGCAGGACCGCGCCGAGCGACTTGTCGTAGCCGGTGAAGTTCTTGAAGGCGCCGACGAAGCCGTGACGCTTGAAGGTCAGCGAGACCCAGGTGATGTAGACCAGGCCGGCCAGGACCGCGGGGTACGAGATGATCGCGGTGACCGGGAACTGGGCGAGCGGGATGATGGACCAGAGGTTCATCATCCAGACGAAGAAGAACAGCGAGACGACGAACGGAACGTACTTCTCGCCTTCCTTCTTGCCGATGGTCTCGTAGACGACGCCGCGCCGGACGAAGTCGTAGCCGGACTCGGCGATCATCTGGAGCTTGCCCGGGACGACCTTCGGGCGGGCGAAGGCGGCCCAGAAGAAGCCCACGATGATGATCGACCCGAGCAGCGCCAGCAGCATCGTCTTGTTGAAGTACAGGTTGCTGTCCGCGTCGCCGAAGAGCGGCTTGAACAGGAACGAGTGCAGGCCCGGAGCCGGGAAGCCACACCCGTCGAACAGGTGACAGCTCGTGTCGAAAGCGAGCGTCTGCGTCGGGTCAGCACTCACCGCGGGCTCCTTCATCGTGGCGCATGGATACGGCAACCTCGTTGTGTCGGCGCGGCACAGGGCCGCGGTTCGGCACGGGACTGGTGTTACGGATGTGGGGGCGGCTGGGGGGCATCTCGCCTCGCGATTGAGCAGGCGTCAGCTCAGATGCCCGCGCCCGCGATGCCGCAGTTGGCACCGGACGATAGCAGCATCTCTCGTGCGCCTTTATCCCGGCCCTACCTCTCACGAGGAATGCCCGGTCTTCTCGACCTTGTCGGTCTTGTCGGGTTCGACGTAGAGGATCTTGGCCTTCATGTGGGCGCGGGTCTGGGCCGCGATCCACGTGAGCGTGGCGGCCACGAGCGTGATGGCGAACGCCCGGGGGTTGAACAGCGTCGTGTTCTTGAACGCGGCCATGAAGATGAACAGCAGCAGAAGCTGGGCCGCGTAGAGCATCAGGCCCATCATCTGGAACAGCTGGGGAAACGACTTCGCGGTGCGCTGCAGGACGTACAGACCGATCCCCATGAAGAGGATCACGATCACCGTCGCGACGAGCGCACCGATCGCCCCCTTGCCGCCCGCGACCACGCCGCTGACGACGGCGGCGAGCACGCCGACGGCAGCCGTGGGTACGGCGGCCTGGGCCAGGTTCCGGGCGTCATTGGACGGCATGGCGGCAACTCCGCTTTCACAGGGGGGCAGGTGTCGTCATGGACGAGCGTAGTCCCGGTCGGAGGGTCGAAGACCTCACGCTGACGGACCGTCGCAGTCGGGTCCATCGACTCTGTCCGGGGTTCTCGTGAACCGTATCACAAACTATTTGATGAGGTCTTTACCTGGTAGGTGTGCTCGCTGTCACACATGAGAGTGAACCTGCGCGTCTGAGCGAAAACCGGGCCGTTGTGTCTGGTATTGGGGGCCTTTGGACCCCCACGACTTGGCAATGCTCTAGTCAGATTCTTACCTTGGCAGGGTCAGCGGGAGGTCTCGGAAGCCCGCCGGTCCAGGAAGCGCGAGCGGGTGCCGATGGCGGTCGAACCGGCCGTCACCGGGGAGCGGTGCTCGTCGCTCGGCTTCTCCGGTTCCTCCGGCTCCTCCTGCTCGACGCAGGCCGCGACCTGGGCCGTTGCCACCGCCGGCTCCTCGGCCGACTCGACCGGCTCGACCACCCCACGACTCCGGTAGCGGGGCGGCACGAAGGCCTGCGCCCACAGCGGCGCCCGCGGCGTGAACCGCGGCAGCAGGAGCAGCCCCAGGCCGATCGCGCTGAGGAACACCACGCCGAGCACGATCCACATGGACGCCGAGTTCACCGAGTAGGCCAGCGCCCCGAAGCCGATCAGCGCCGCCCAGAAGTACATGATCAGCACGGCCCTGCTGTGCGAGTGGCCGACCTCCAGGAGCCGGTGGTGCAGGTGCCCCCGGTCCGCCGCGAACGGCGACTGGCCGCGCCAGGTGCGGCGCACGATCGCCAGCACCAGGTCGGCGGCCGGCACCGCGATGATCGTCAGCGGCAGCAGCAGCGGGATGTAGACCGGGACCATCTGGTGCACGGTGCTGCGCTCGGACCCCGCGAACAGGTTCATCGCGTCCGGGTCGACCTGCCCCGTGACCGAGATCGCACCGGCGGCCAGCACCAGGCCGATCAGCATCGACCCGGAGTCGCCCATGAAGATCCGGGCGGGATGCATGTTGTGCGGCAGGAAGCCCAGGCACATGCCCATGAGGATCGCCGAGAAGAGGGTCGCCGGGGCGGCGGCCTCGATGCCGTACGAGTACCAGATCCGGTAGGCGTACATGAAGAACGCCGCGGCCGCGATGCAGACCATGCCGGAGGCGAGGCCGTCCAGGCCGTCGACGAAGTTGACCGCGTTGATGGTGATGACCACCAGGGCCACCGTCAGCAGGGTGCCCTGCCACGGGGTCAGTGCGACCAGACCGACACCCGGGATGGGCAGCCACAGGATCGTCAGACCCTGCATGACCATGACGCCCGCGGCGATCATCTGACCGCCCAGCTTGATCAGCGCGTCGATCTCGAACTTGTCGTCGAGCACGCCGATCAGCCAGATCAGCGCCGCGCCGGAGAGCAGCGCCCGCGGCTCGTTCGACTTCTCGAAGACCTCGTTGAGGTTGGACATGTGGTCGGCGACCAGCAGACCCGCGCACAGGCCGAAGAACATCGCGATCCCGCCGAGCCGCGGAGTGGGCTCCCGGTGCACGTCACGTGCCCGGATCTCCGGCATGGCCCCCGCCACGATCGCGAACTTCCGCACCGGCCCTGTCAGCAGGTACGTCACCGCGGCCGTGATGCAGAGCGTCAGCAGGTATTCACGCACAGGCTTCCCCACATGTCTCGCTGGCCATCACAGCCCCACACCCTAGCGAGGGACGCATATGTATGGGGACTTCCGGGTAGCGACGATGGTTGCACGCAACGCTGTGAGCCGGACTCACAACCGGGCGTCCGACGCTGCGCCTACCCCGTCTCACCCGGGATACGGCGGAAATCTACCGGTGAGCTCGCGCACCTCGGCACGCGCCCTCCCCACGTCAGTGACACCGCTCACCACGCCCGCCAGCAGCGCCGCGATCCGGGTCATCTCCGCCTCGCCCATGCCCTGCGTGGTGACGGCGGCCGTGCCCAGCCGCAGCCCCCGCACGTCGCCGTACGGCAGGGCGCAGCAGTCCAGCACGATCCCGGCGGCCGCGAGCCGCCCCCGGGCGGTCTTCCCCGCGACGCCGAGCGGTGCGGTGTCGACGGTGATCAGATGCGTGTCGGTGCCCCCGGTCGTGACGGCCAGTCCCGCCTGCGCCAGCCCGGCCGCGAGAACCCTCGCATTGGCGACCACCTGATGGGCGTACGCGGTGAACGCCGGTGTTGCCGCCTCCCCGAACGCGACCGCCTTCGCGGCGACGGCGTTCATCTGCGCACCGCCCTGCGTGAACGGGAACACCGCCCGGTCGAGCCGCTCGGCCAGCTCGGGCGCACCGCACAGCAGCATCCCGCCGCGCGGCCCGCGCAGCACCTTGTGCGTGGTCGCGCACACCACGTCGGCGTACGGCACCGGGTTCGGTGCCGCTCCCCCGGCGACGAGCCCGATGGGATGGGCGGCGTCGGCGATCAGATAGGCGCCCACCTCGTCGGCGACCTCGCGGAAGAAGGCGTAGTCGATGTGCCGGGGGTAGGCGATGGACCCGCACACGATCGCCTTGGGCCGGTGGCTGCGGGCCAGCGCCCGCACCTGGTCGTGGTCGATCAGCCCGCTCTCGGCGTCCACGCCGTACCCGACGAAGTCGAACCAGCGGCCGGAGAAGTTGGCCGGCGAGCCGTGCGTGAGATGGCCGCCGTAGGGCAGCCCCAGGGCCAGCACGGTGTCGCCGGGGCGCAGCAGGGCCGCGTACGCGGCCAGGACGGCCGACGACCCGGAGTGGGACTGCACGTTGGCGTGCGCGGCGCCGAACAGCGCCTTGGCCCGGTCGACGGCGAGCCGCTCGGCGACGTCCACGATCTCGCAGCCGCCGTGGTAGCGGGTGCCTGGATATCCCTCGGCGTACTTGTTGGCGAGCGGCGACCCGAGCGCGGCCAGCACGGCCGGCGAGGTGAAGTTCTCGGCGGCGATCAGCTGCAACGACGTCGACTGCCGGGCCACCTCACCCAGCAGGATCTCGGCCAGCTCAGGATCCTGCCGTCGCAGGAGATCGCCCTCGAGGAGGGCAGGGGTGACCGACATGACGTGCTCCGGGCGGTCGACGGTGACGTATGTCCAATGTAGGTCGGGTGTGGGGCGGACGCGCGGTTTGTACGTACGGTCGTGGGAGCCGGGCCGTCGCGCTGCCGGAGGGGCGGTTGCGGCCGGTCCCGCGGCCGCGGGTGCGTGGGGGTTGCCCGCGCAGTTCCCCGCGCCCCTTACGGGGCGCCGCACCCCACGCGTCTCACCAGGCACCCAGCCCCGGCAACCGCCACCGCCGTGGGCAGGCGTTCCGCAGGGCGGTGTGAGGGATGCGGGCTACATTCGCGCCGCAACGCCTGTCAGTGCCGTGACCACCGGGTCCAGGGCCTCGTGTATCTCGTCGCCGATGGACTGGAAGAAGGGCAGCGGGGCGCCGTACGGGTCGTAGACCTCGTCCGCCTCCGCGGTCGGTGCCAGGAGCCAGCCGCGGAGGGCCGCCGCCGCACGGACCAGCGCACGCGCCCGGACGACCACGCCTTCCGACGTCGGCGGCAGGGTCGCCGGGTCTATCGCGCGGACCAGCCGGGTGAACTCCTTCAGCGTGAAGGTGCGCAGGCCCGCGGAGTGGCCCATGGAGATGACCTGCTGGCGGTGGTCGCGGGTCGCGGTCAGGACCAGGTCGGCCCGGATCACGTGCTCGTCGAGCAGTTCGCGGCCCACGAAACCGGAGGCGTCCGCGCCGAAGTCGGCGAGGACGGCCTCCGCGTTGGCCTCCATGGGCGCGCCCTCGTGGCCCCAGGTACCCGCGCTCTCCACGACCAGCCCGCCGCCGAGGAAGGCGCCGAGCCGGTCCGTCACGAGATGGCGGGTCAGCCGCTCGGTGATCGGCGAGCGGCACACGTTGCCGGTGCTGACGTGGAGGATGCGGAAGCTGTCACGCGGCAGCCCCACGAACGTCGTCGTGATCTCCGCCGCGCTTTCCCCGTTGCCTATGCCACGCCCCGCGTCAGGGGCTGTCAATTCGCCACCTCAAGGTCGGGTACGACCTTCCGCAGCTCCTCCGCCGAGATCGCGCCCGCACGCAGCAGCAACGGAACTTCGCGGGTGACGTCGACGATCGACGAGGGGACGTTGCCGGGGGTCGGGCCACCGTCGAGGTACACGGAGACGGAGTCGCCGAGCATCTCCTGCGCGGCGTCGCAGGTCTCCGGGGACGGGTGGCCGGTGAGGTTGGCGGAGGAGACGGCCATCGGACCGACCTCGGTGAGCAGCTCGATGGCGACCGGGTGCAGGGGCATCCGGACGGCCACCGTGCCCCTGGTGTCCCCCAGGTCCCACTGGAGGGACGGCTGGTGCCTGGCGACCAGCGTGAGGGCGCCCGGCCAGAACGCGTCGACCAGCTCCCAGGCCAGCTCGGAGAAGTCGGTGACGAGACCGTGCAGCGTGTTCGGGGACCCGATCAGCACGGGGGTGGGCATGTTGCGGCCCCGGCCCTTGGCGTCGAGGAGGTCGGCGACCGCCTCCGAGGTGAACGCGTCGGCGCCGATGCCGTACACCGTGTCGGTCGGCAGCACCACCAGTTCGCCCCGGCGGACGGCGGACGCGGCCTCGCGCAGACCCGTCACGCGGTCGGTCGCGTCGTTGGTGTCGTATCGCCGTGCCATGTCTAGCGGGCCTCCTCGTACACGTACATCTGGACGTCGGAAAACACTGCCTGCGGGGTGCTCACGGCAGCGCCTTGCGGGCGGTCGCGAAGCGGGGGCGCCGGTTGAGGTCCGGGTGGTCGGCCGCGTCGGCCCAGCCCCGCTCCTCGGTGAAGATCCACGGCACCTGGCCGCCCTGGGTGTCGGCGTGCTCGATGACGACGACACCGCCGGGGCGCAGCAGCCGGTGCGCGGTGCGTTCGATGCCCCGGATCAGGTCCAGGCCGTCCTCGCCGGAGAACAGGGCCAGCTCCGGGTCGTAGTCGCGGGCCTCGGGGGCGACGTACTCCCACTCGGTGAGCGGGATGTACGGAGGGTTGGAGATGACCAGGTCGACATGGCCGTCGAGGTCGTGGAAGGCGTCCAGGGCGTCTCCCTGGCGCAGGTCGACCCTGGAGCCCGCCATGTTCTTGCGGGTCCACTGGAGCGCCTCCTCGGACAGCTCCACGGCGTGCACGCGCGAGCGCGGGACCTCCTGGGCGAGGGCGAGCGCGATGGCGCCGGAACCGGTGCACAGGTCGACGATGCGGGGCTCGACCACGTCCATGGCGCGCACGGCGTCTATGGCCCAGCCGACGACGGACTCGGTCTCCGGGCGCGGCACGAACACGCCGGGACCCACCTGGAGTTCGAGGTAGCGGAAGTACGCCCGCCCGGTGATGTGCTGGAGCGGCTCGCGCTGCTCCCGGCGGCCGACGACCTCCCAGTAGCGGGCGTCGAAGTCGGAGTCCTTGACGGAGTGCAGCGCGCCCCGCTTCACGCCGTGCACGAACGCGGCGAGCTCCTCCGCGTCGTTGCGCGGCGAGGGCACGCCGGCGTCGGCCAGCCGCTGGGTGGCCTGGGCCACCTCCGCGAGCAGCAGGTTCACGCTGGTCCTCCGTGTCGTACTCGGTCGTCGTGCGTACGTGCCTTACGCGGCCGCGAGCTTGGCCGCCGAGTCCGCGTCGACGCAGGCCTGGATCACCGCGTCGAGGTCGCCGTCCAGGACCTGGTCCAGGTTGTACGCCTTGAAGCCCACGCGGTGGTCCGAGATGCGGTTCTCCGGGAAGTTGTACGTGCGGATCTTCTCGGAGCGGTCGACGGTGCGGACCTGGCTGCGGCGGGCGTCGGCGGCCTCCTTCTCCGCCTCCTCCTGCGCCGCTGCGAGCAGCCTGGAGCGCAGGATACGCAAGGCCTGCTCCTTGTTCTGCAGCTGGCTCTTCTCGTTCTGGCAGGAGGCGACGACTCCGGTGGGCAGGTGCGTGATGCGCACGGCGGAGTCGGTGGTGTTGACGGACTGCCCGCCGGGCCCGGAGGACCGGTAGACGTCGATCCGGAGGTCGTTCGGGTTGATCTCGACGTCGACCTCCTCCGCCTCCGGCGTGACGAGGACACCCGCGGCGGAGGTGTGGATACGGCCCTGCGACTCGGTGGCCGGCACGCGCTGCACGCGGTGCACGCCGCCCTCGTACTTGAGCCGCGCCCAGACGCCCTGGCCGGGCTCGGTCGCGCCGTTGCCGCCCTTGGTCTTCACGGCGACCTGGACGTCCTTGTAGCCGCCGAGCTCGGACTCGGTGGAGTCGATGACCTCGGTCTTCCAGCCGACGCGCTCCGCGTACCGCAGGTACATGCGTAGCAGGTCACCGGCGAAGAGGGCGGACTCGTCGCCGCCCGCGCCGGCCTTGATCTCCAGGATGACGTCCTTGTCGTCGGACGGGTCCCGGGGGACGAGCAGCAGGCGCAGCTTCTCGGTGAGCTCGTCGCGCTGCTTGTCCAGCTCCTTGACCTCGGCGGCGAAGTCGGGGTCGTCGGCGGCCAGTTCACGCGCGGTCTCGATGTCGTCGCCGGTCTGCTTCCAGGAGCGGAACGTGGCGACGATCGGGGTGAGTTCGGCGTAGCGCTTGTTCAGCCTGCGCGCGTTGGCCTGGTCGGCGTGGACCGACGGGTCGGCGAGCTTCTTCTCCAGGTCTGCGTGCTCGACGACGAGTTCCTCGACGGCCTCGAACATTTTTGGCTCCTGATACTGCTACGGCGTGGGGAGGGGAAGGCGGGCGACCAAAAACGCCGGTCCCGGGCACACCCTCGCAGGGGCGTGGCCGTGGACCGGCGAAATGGGGCTCGCTACTTCTTGGAGCCGGCGGCAGCCTTGCCGAAGCGGGCCTCGAAGCGGGCCACGCGGCCACCGGTGTCGAGGATCTTCTGCTTGCCCGTGTAGAACGGGTGGCACTCGGAGCAGACCTCGGCGCGGATGGTGCCGCTGGTGATGGTGCTACGAGTCGTGAACGACGCGCCACAGGTGCAGCTGACCTGCGTCTCGACGTACTCGGGGTGGATGTCGCGCTTCAAGGGATTCTCCTAGATTTCGGGAGGGCACCGGGTCGCCTTCGCGGGCTTGCGGGGCGTGAACCGGGGCCGACGTACCAGTCTGCCAGCACTGGCCGCATCCCCCAAAACCGGGGGCTCAGGTGATCTATTCCCTGCGGGTGCCTGGGGGCTGAGCGCGCGGTTCCCCGCGCCCCTCTCGGGGCGGTCCGGTGGACCCGCCTTCTCGGGGGCGCGGGGAACCGCGCGGCAAGCCGCCACGCACCCGCACCCGGACTACGAGGTCACGACCCCCTTGGCCTGCCCCGTCGCCGTCCCCTTCGTGGCGGAGGCCGGGATCGGCCGGTCGTTCTTCAGGGCGTTCCAGACCAGCTTCGCCTTCGCCTTCGCCACGATCACCCGGTTCGGGTTCGACGGGTCGTACTCGACCGGCATCGTGACCATGTGCATGTTCTTGGAGTCGATGGACTTCAGGCCGTTCGCGAAGTCGACGAGGGAGTTCACCGAGCCGAGGTCGGAGTCGGTGGTGACCGCCTTCGTCGCGGTGTCGGACAGGTCGTACAGCTTCTTGGGGCTGGTGAAGACGCCCACCTGCTTGACCTGGTTGACGAGGGCCTTGATGAAGGCCTGCTGGAGCTGGATGCGGCCCAGGTCGGAGCCGTCGCCGACGCCGTGCCGGGTGCGGACGAGGCCGAGGGCCTGCTTGCCGTTCAGCGTGTGGGTGCCGGCCTTGAGGTCGAGGTGGCTCTCCCGGTCCTCGATGGCCTTCGTCGTGGTGACCTCGACGCCGCCGAGCTCGTCGATGAGCTTCTGGAAGCCGGAGAAGTCGACCTCCAGGTAGTGGTCCATCCGGATGCCGGACATCGCCTCGACGGTCTTGACCGCGCAGGCCGCGCCGCCCGTGGAGTACGCGGAGTTGAACATCACGCCGGTCGCGGCGGAGTGCGTGGTGCCGTGCGCGTCGGTGCAGGCGGGGCGGTCGACCAGGGTGTCCCGGGGGACGGAGACCACGGCGGCCTTCTTGTGGCCCTTGTAGACGTGGACGATCATCGCCGTGTCGGAGCGGGCGCTGCCGTCGTCCGCGCCGCCGCCGAGCTTCTTGTTGGCGCCGGAACGCGTGTCCGAGCCGAGGACCAGGATGTTCTCGGAACCGTTGTCGACCTTGGCGGGCCGGTCGGAGCCGAGCATCTGGTTGATGTCGACGGTCTTGAGGTTGCCGTTGAGCTTGAAGTACAGGTAGCCGACGCCGGCGCCGCCGAGGACGAGGATGCCGGCCGCCGTCCAGGCCGTGGCATGGAGCGCCCTGCGGCCCGCCCCTCGGGACCTGCGGTGGCTCGTGGCCTTCGTACCGGGCCCGGGTATGCCCGGACCGGGCGTGCTCTCGGCGGTCATGGGCTCCTCTGTTCTCGTACGACTGGTCGGTTACCCCCTGCTTTCAGGGTCAGGCCCGGCGTACCGGGATCATCGGCACGTATCCGGACCATCGTCGCTCCGCCAGGTCAGACGGCGAAACTCGGGAAAGGGTTGCACAACGCAGTGTGCCCACCGCGTGGAGCGATGGGCACACCGAGTGACCGGCAGTCACCGGGCAAGCGGGGCGAAACCCCGCTCACCAGCCATGTCAGCCGAAGATGTCGTACTGCTGGAAACCGGTACCGAGCGACTTCCTTGTGCCGAAGATCTCACTGGTCGCCTTGCCGGTGCCCGGGTACAGGTAGAGCGTGCCGCCGGTCGTCCGGGCCACGAGGTCGGCCTTGCCGTCGCCGGTCAGGTCGCCGACCGCGGCGAGGGTGTTGAAGCCGGTCCAGCCGGCGCGGACCTTCACCCGGGCCGAGAAGAGGCCGGTGCCGGACTTGCCGGTGCCCTTGTACAGGTACAGGTCGCCGCCGCTGCTCTTGCGGGCCAGCAGGTCGGCCTTGCCGTCGCCGTTGAAGTCGCCGACGCCGCGCAGCTGGTTGTACTGGCTCCAGCCGCCGCCGATCTTGACGCGGGCCGCGAAGGTGCCGTTGCCCTTGCCGGGGTACAGCCACAGCACGCCGCTGGAGTCCTCGGAGAGCACGTCGGGCAGGTAGTCGCCGGTGAGGTCACCGGGGATCACCATGGCCTTGCGGGTCTTCCAGTTGGTGAAGATCTTCTTCGTGGCCCAGGAACCGCTGGTCTGGGCGCTGTTCAGCACGAAGTGGTCCCAGTAGATGTCACCGGTGGAGGACACCCGGTAGACGAGGTCCTGGAAACCGTCCCGGTCGAGGTCGGCCTGGAGGATGACGTTGACGCCGCTCCAGTCGCCCCAGGACTGGCGGGCGGCGAACGAGGTGCCCTTGGAGTCCAGCTCGTAGCCGACCTTGTTCGACGACTTGCGGGCGAACAGGTCGGCCTTGCCGTCGGTGTAGCTCAGGTTCGTGTCGGCGATCTGCGCGTAGGCGGCACCGACATAGGTGCTGACCTTCGTGAAGACGGCGTAGGCGCCCTTGGCGACGCAGTCCTCGACGCCCCAGGAGACCACGCCGACGATCCTGCCGCCGACGACGAGCGGACCGCCGGAGTCGCCGTTGCAGGTGGTCGTCGTGCCGGTGTCGCTGCCGGTGGCGGCCGTGCCCGCGCAGACCATGTGGCCCTTGACGAAGTCGGTGCTGCCGTAGGCGGCGGTGCAGGTGGCGTCCGTGTCGATCGGCAGCGTGGCCGTCTTCAGCGTGTCGGAGATGTCGTCCGAGGTGGAGCTGGTCCGGCCCCAGCCGTAGGCCTTGGCGGTCGTGGCCGCCGTGCCCGTGTACGACGCGGTGTCGGTGTTCGTCGTCATGCGGATCGGGGTCGCCTTGACGGGGGCCGCGAGGGTGAGCACCGCGATGTCGTTGTTCGGGGCTCCGTCGGTGGACACGCTGTACGACGGGTGGTTCCACTGGCGCAACACACCGGTGGCGGTGCCGCCGTGCAGGTTGGCGGTGCCGTCGCTGTTGGTGGTGGGCAGCGAGGCGGTGCCGGTGACGACCGCGGAGTCCGTGGTGCTCCACTTGAAGCCCTTGACGCAGTGCGCGGCCGTGAGGATCTTCGTGGGCGAGATGACCGAGCCGCCGCAGAAGAAGCCGACGTCGTCGCTGGTGCTGGTGGTGCCCTTGTCGTCGTAGTACCAGAGCTGGGCCATCCACGGCGCCGCGGTGATGGTGGTCGTACCGCCACCGATGATCTTCGGCGAGACGGCCGAACCGCTCGCGGTGGCCGTGGAGTTCTTCGTGGCCGTCGTACCGCTGTCGGCGGTGATCGCACGGGCGATCCGCTTGTTCAGGACGGCCTGTGACGGCGCACTGACGACCGGCTTGGCCGTGGGCACCGGCTGGGTGGCCGCGCTGGCGGAGGTCGAGATCAGTGCGGCCGTGACGGCGGCGGCGATTCCGGCCGCGGCCACGGGCAGTGCGAAACGCATCCGGCGTCTGTGACGACCGCTCCCGGACGTGGGTGTACCCACCTAAGTCCCCCCTCGGGATCAGGAGTTCGTGATTCGGTCAATTGACCGACGCGCGATCGTACCCTGGGGAGGAAAACGCAAGGAACCGCCCCCTGCGCATTGCAGGAGGCGGTTCCTGGACGCGCCCCGAGGGGGCGCGGGGAACTGCGCGACCAGCCACGGCGAACCCGCAGCCGACAACCGGTCCGCGGCTCCGCCTTTTGTCGGCTAGTCCCCGTTACCGGGGGTGGGCGTCGTCTTCTGGATCTGCATCAGGAACTCGACGTTCGACTTCGTCTGCTTCATCTTGTCGAGCAGCAGCTCGATCGCCTGCTGCTGGTCCAGCGCGTGCAGCACGCGCCGCAGCTTCCAGACGACCGCCAGCTCCTCGTTGCCGAGCAGGATCTCTTCCTTGCGGGTGCCGGACGCGTCGACGTCCACCGCCGGGAAGATGCGCTTGTCGGCGAGCTTCCGGTCGAGCTTGAGCTCCATGTTGCCGGTGCCCTTGAACTCCTCGAAGATCACCTCGTCCATGCGGGACCCGGTGTCCACCAGCGCGGTGGCGAGGATGGTCAGCGAGCCGCCGTCCTCGATGTTGCGGGCCGCACCGAAGAAGCGCTTCGGCGGGTACAGGGCGGTCGAGTCGACACCACCGGACAGGATGCGGCCGGAGGCCGGCGCCGCCAGGTTGTAGGCACGGCCCAGACGCGTGATCGAGTCGAGCAGCACGACGACGTCGTGGCCCAGCTCCACCAGGCGCTTGGCGCGCTCGATCGCCAGCTCGGCGACCGTGGTGTGGTCCTCGGCCGGGCGGTCGAAGGTCGAGGAGATGACCTCGCCCTTCACCGACCGCTGCATGTCGGTGACCTCTTCCGGACGCTCGTCGACGAGGACGACCATCAGGTGGCACTCGGGGTTGTTGTGCGTGATCGCGTTGGCGACGGCCTGCATGATCATGGTCTTGCCGGTCTTCGGCGGGGCCACGATCAGACCGCGCTGGCCCTTGCCGATCGGCGACACGAGGTCGATGATCCGGGTCGTCAGCACGCCGGGGTCCGTCTCCAGGCGGAGGCGGTCCTGCGGGTAGAGCGGGGTCAGCTTGTTGAACTCCGGGCGGCCGCGGCCGTGTTCGGGCGCCATGCCGTTGACGGAGTCCAGGCGGACCAGCGCGTTGAACTTCTCGCGGCGCTCGCCCTCCTTGGGCTGGCGGACCGCGCCGGTGACGTGGTCGCCCTTGCGCAGGCCGTTCTTGCGGACCTGGGCGAGGGAGACGTACACGTCGTTCGGGCCGGGCAGGTAGCCGGAGGTCCGGATGAACGCGTAGTTGTCGAGGATGTCGAGGATGCCCGCGACGGGGATCAGGACGTCGTCGTCGGCGACCTGCGGCTCGGCGCCGCCGATCTCGTCACGGCCACGGCGGCCACGGCGGTCGCGGTAGCGGCCACGACGGCCACGACGGCCGTCACCGAAGTCGTCGTCGTCCTGCGGGCCGGCGTTCCGGTCCTGACGGCCGCCGCCCTGCTGCTGCGGCTGCTGCTGACGGTCCTGGCGGCCGCCCTGGCCGCCGCCCTGCTGCTCGTCGCCCTTGTTGCGGCGGTCGCGGTCCCGGCCGCGGTCACGGCGGTCACGACGGCCACGGCCCTCGTCACCGGCGTCGCCCTGCTGCGGGGACTGTGCGGGCGTCTCGGCCTTCGGCTCGGTCCGCGCCTCGGCGGCGGCGGTCTCGGCGCCGGTGGCGGTGGGGCTGCCGACCTCGGCGGTGGCCCGGCGACGGCGGCGCTCGGCCGGGGCGTCGTCCCCGTCGCGCTCGGCCTCGCCGACGCGGCCGGCCGGCTGTCCGGGGATCTCGATCTGCTGCTGGGCCACGGCCTTCTCGGCGGGGGCCTCGGCGGCCTGCTCCGCCTTCTTCTCGGCGGCCTCGTCACCCGTGCGGGCCTTGGAGGTCGCGCGGCGCTTGGGCTTGGTCTCGGTGGCGGTCTCGGCCTTGGCGGAAGTTCCGCCGCCGGCCTGCGCCTCCTTGATGACCTCGATCAGCTGGCTCTTGCGCATCCGCGCGGTGCCCCTGATGCCGAGGCCGGATGCGACCTGCTGAAGCTCGGCCAGCACCATGCCCTCGAGGCCGGTACCGCGGCGCCGCCGGGAGCCGGCACCCGAGGCAGGCGCGGAGGCGTCCGTGGCGGGCGCGGCAGCGGTCTCCTCGACACGTGCGCCCATCAGATCGGTGGTGTCGCTCACGAAGGGTCCTTCCCTGGAGCGGACGTCGGCCTGTCTGGCTCGGCGACCGGTTGTGCTGTCCGGCTTTCGGTCCTTGCTTGTGTGGACCGTGCCGGGGCGGTGGTCCGCCAGTGCGGCGGAAGAGATATCTGGTGACGGCGCTTCCGACGAGCCGTGGCACCCGGTGTCACGTGGCGTGGTAGCACCTGTTCCGGAGCGTGCCCAGCGGCCCTCTCAGTGCCCGGGTACGGCGTACTGCCCAGGTACGTCATACAGAACGCTGAATGGCTTGGGAGACTCCCGGAAGAATGTCTGTCCCGGACGGGGACACGAAGCACCTCGCCATGGTGGGGTCGGGTGCAGACTTGAGGTTAACACTACCGGATCCAACAAACATTCCCCCTCTCCAAATCCGGCAATCGTGCGCGTCACATGTCACTGGAAGGCGCGAGCGGCAGCACGCTCGCTCCCTGAAGGTCCAGGTCGAGCCGGTTGGCGGCCCAGTCCCGGCCGGCCAGGGCCTGCACCTTTTCGGCGCTGCCGGCATCGGCGAGCGCCATCACGGTGGGTCCGGCGCCGGAGATCACGGCCGGCACGCCGTCGGCGCGCAGCCGCTCCACCAGGGCGGCGCTCTCCGGCATCGCGGGAGCGCGGTACTCCTGGTGCAGACGGTCCTCGGTGGCGGGCAGCAGCAGCTCGGGACGCCGGGTGA
This sequence comes from Streptomyces sp. NPDC090499, assembly GCF_044769305.1. Lineage (NCBI taxonomy): Bacteria > Bacillati > Actinomycetota > Actinomycetes > Kitasatosporales > Streptomycetaceae > Streptomyces > Streptomyces sp. NPDC090499. The sequence goes on along the minus strand of NZ_JBIVXP010000026.1, from coordinate 14,952 downwards.
GGGCCTCGACGAGCAGGGCCGCGCGGCCCGCGTTGGTGGCGGCGTCGACGTGCGGCACGGTGCGCGGGAGCAGTCCGCGCGCGGTCTCGGTGAGGACCGGCTTCCCGGGCACGAAAACCACCGGAACGATGGAATCGCTGGGCTCCATCCTGATCGCCCGCGCGGCGCCGGACTCCATCCAGGAGAGCGTGAAGCCGCCGAGCAGGCAGGCCGCGACGTTGTCGGGGTGGCCCTCGATCTCGGTCGCGAGCTCGAGGAGGGCCGCGTCGTCGAGGCGGGCCTCGCCGCCTATGGTCACGGCACGCGCGGCGACGATGCCGGCGCAGATGGCGGCGGAGGAGGAGCCGAGGCCGCGGCCGTGCGGGATGCGGTTGGCGCACACGATCTCCAGGCCGCGGGGCTGTCCGCCCAGCAGGTCGAAGGCGGTGCGCAGGGAGCGTACGAGAAGGTGGCTCTCGTCGCGCGGCAGCGTCTCGCTGCCCTCCCCCGCGATGTCGATGTGCAGCCCGGAGTCGGCCACCCGGACGACGACGTCGTCGTAGAGCCCCAGCGCGAGGCCCAGGGCGTCGAAGCCCGGACCGAGGTTGGCGCTGGTGGCAGGGGTGCGCACCCGGACGGCGGCGGCGCGGAACGCTGGACCGGCCATCGCTCGATGACTCTCCTTGAGCTGCGTGATGGTCGAATGACATTCGATAGGTACGTGGGGGACCCTCGGGCCGTGGCCGTGGAGACGGCGCGGCACCGCGCCGTATGCGGAGGCATATGCAGCGGGCGGGTTCGGTACAGCCTATCGAAGGAAGGTTCTGTGGCGACATAGGGCGCACAGGAGGCGCACGATGCGTGTCGTAAGCCCCCTGTGCCCCCTCCGTAGGGAGTTCCCTGTCCGGGACCCCTCGGTGATTCCCTAGGCGAGGCCCAGCCGCTCGGCCGCGGCGGCCGCGTCGACCGGCACGGTGACCGGCTGCGGGGCGCCGGCGACGGCCCAGTCGGGGTCCTTCAGGCCGTTGCCGGTGACCGTGCAGACGATGCGCTGGCCGGGGTCGACCTTGCCCTGCTCGGCGGCCTTCAGCAGACCGGCGACGGAGGCGGCGGAGGCGGGCTCCACGAAAACGCCCTCCTGGGCGGCCAACAGCCGGTAGGCGCGCAGGATCTCACGGTCCGTCACCTCGTCGATGAGGCCCCCGGACTCGTCCCGGGCCGCGAGCGCGAACTGCCAGGAGGCGGGGTTGCCGATGCGGATCGCGGTGGCGATGGTCGAGGGGTCCTTGACGATCTCGCCGCGCACGATCGGGGCGCTGCCGGAGGCCTGGAAACCCCACATGCGGGGCGTCCGGGTGGAGATGCCGTCGGCGGCGTACTCCTTGTACCCCTTCCAGTACGCGGTGATGTTGCCCGCGTTGCCGACCGGGAGGACGTGGATGTCCGGCGCGTCGCCGAGCATGTCCACGATCTCGAAGGAGGCCGTCTTCTGGCCCTCGATGCGCACCGGGTTGACCGAATTGACCAGCGCCACCGGGTAGTTCTCGCTCAGCTTGCGGGCGAGGGTGAGGCAGTCGTCGAAGTTGCCGTCGACCTGGAGGATCTTCGCGCCGTGCACGAGGGCCTGGCCCATCTTGCCGAGCGCGATCTTGCCCTGCGGTACGAGCACGGCGGAGACCATGCCCGCGCGCACGGCGTACGCGGCGGCGGAGGCGGAGGTGTTTCCGGTGGAGGCGCAGATGACGGCCTGCGCGCCCTCCTCCTTGGCCTTGCTGATGGCCATGGTCATGCCGCGGTCCTTGAAGGACCCGGTCGGGTTCGCGCCCTCCACCTTCAGGTGGACCTCGCAGCCCGTGCGCTCGGAGAGCACCTGCGCGGGCACGAGGGGCGTGCCGCCCTCGCGGAGCGTCACGACCGGCGTGGTGTCGGAGACGGGCAGCCGGTCCCGGTACTCCTCGATGATTCCGCGCCACTGGTGGGTCATTGCTGGTTACTCTCCTTCAACCCGCATGATGCTGGCGACACCCCGCACGGTGTCGAGCTTGCGCAGCGCCTCGACGGTCCCGGAGAGGGAGGCGTCGGAGGCCCGGTGGGTGACGACGACGAGGGAGGCCTCGCCGTCCTTGCCGGTCTGCCGAACCGTATCGATGGAAACCCCGTGCTCGGCGAAGACGGTGGCGACCTGGGCGAGAACACCCGGTTTGTCGGCGACGTCGAGGCTGATGTGGTAACGCGTGACGACATCGCCCATGGGCGACACGGGCAGACCGGCGTACGCCGACTCGCCGGGCCCCGTTGCCCCGCTGAGCCGGTTGCGGCAGACGGCGACGAGGTCGCCGAGGACCGCGGAGGCGGTCGGGGCGCCGCCGGCGCCGGGACCGTAGAACATGAGCTGTCCGCTGGCGTCGGACTCCACGAAGACGGCGTTGTACGCGCCGCGCACGGAGGCGAGCGGATGGGTCAGCGGAATCATGGCGGGGTGCACGCGGGCGGTCACCGAGCCGCCGTCCCGGGCGCGCTCGCAGATGGCGAGCAGCTTGATGGTGCAGCCCATGTTCCTGGCGGAGGCGAAGTCGGCGGCGGTGACCTCGGTCATGCCCTCGCGGTAGACGTCGTCGAGCCGGACGCGCGAGTGGAAGGCGATGCCGGCGAGGATCGCGGCCTTGGCGGCGGCGTCGAAGCCCTCGACGTCGGCGGTCGGGTCGGCCTCCGCGTAGCCCAGCGCGGTGGCCTCGTCGAGGGCCTCCTGGTAGCCCGCCCCCGTGGAGTCCATCTTGTCGAGGATGAAGTTGGTCGTCCCGTTGACGATGCCGAGCACCCGGTTGACCTTGTCGCCGGCCAGGGACTCGCGCAGCGGCCGGATCAGCGGGATGGCACCGGCGACGGCGGCCTCGTAGTAGAGGTCCTTGCCGTGCTGCTCGGCGGCCGCGTGCAGGGCGGCGCCGTCCTGGGCGAGCAGCGCCTTGTTGGCCGACACGACCGACGCGCCGTGCTCGAAGGCGGTGGTGATGAGGGTGCGGGCGGGTTCGATCCCGCCGATGACCTCCACCACGACGTCGATGTCGCCGCGCTTGACGAGGGCGGTGGCGTCGGTGGTGACCAGCTCCGGATCGATGCCCGCACGGACCTTGGAGGGCCGCCGGACGGCGACACCGGCCAGTTCGACCGGGGCGCCGATCCGCTGGGCGAGGTCGTCGGCGTGCGTCGTCATGATGCGTGCCACCTCTGAGCCGACGACCCCACAGCCCAGCAGCGCCACCTTCAGCGGACGCGTACGCATCATCCGACCTCGTTTCCTCATACCGTCTACGGTTGGACCAGTCTCACTCACCGGACGGGAGTTTCTACCCTTCGTCCGGATCGTGAGACATCTATTTCATTGTGCGGGGATGCCAGACAGGAGATCTTCCGCCTGCCTGATCCCCCTGCCTGCCGGCGCTGTCATCCGACGTCGAGCCGGAGCAGATCCTCCTCCGTCTCCCGCCGGACGATCACCCGGGCCGCGCCGTCCCGCACCGCGACGACGGGCGGCCGGAGCACGTGGTTGTAGTTGCTGGCCATGGAACGGCAGTAGGCACCGGTGGCCGGTACGGCGATCAGGTCACCGGGTGCCAGGTCGCCCGGCAGGAAGGCGTCCTTCACCACGATGTCCCCGCTCTCGCAGTGCTTGCCGACGACACGGGCGAGCATCGGCTCGGCGTCGCTGGTCCGGGAGACCAGGGCGACGCTGTACTCGGCGTCGTAGAGCGCGGTCCGGATGTTGTCGGACATGCCGCCGTCCACGGAGACGTAGGTACGGAGGTTGTCCAGCGGCTTGATGGTGCCGACCTCGTAGAGGGTGAATGCGGTAGGCCCGACGATGGCCCGCCCCGGCTCCACGGAGATCCTGGGCGTCCGCAGCCTGGCGGCCTCGCACTCCCTCGTCACGATCTCGGTGAGCGCCTTGGCGATCTCGTGCGGCTCCCGCGGGTCGTCGTCGCTCGTGTACGCGATGCCGAGCCCGCCCCCGAGGTCGATCTCGGGCAGCTCCACCCCGTGCTCGTCCCTGATGTCCTTGAGCAGCCCGACCACGCGGTGCGCGGCGACCTCGAACCCCGACATGTCGAAGATCTGCGAGCCGATGTGCGAGTGGATCCCGATGACCTCGAGTCCGTCGAGCTGCAGCGCCCGCCGTACGGCCTCCGCGGCCTGCCCGCCGGCCAGCGGGATCCCGAACTTCTGGTCCTCGTGGGCGGTGGCGATGAACTCGTGCGTGTGCGCCTCGACGCCCACGGTGACACGGATCTGCACGCGCTGCCGCGTGCCGAGCTCCCGGGCGATGTGGGCGACCCGCACGATCTCCTGGAAGGAGTCGAGGACGATCCGCCCGACACCGGCCTCGACGGCCCGCCGGATCTCCCCCTCCGACTTGTTGTTCCCGTGGAAGGCGATCCGCTCGGCGGGCATCCCGGCAGACAGCGCGGTGGCCAGCTCACCACCCGAACACACGTCGAGGTTGAGCCCTTCCTCGTGCAGCCAGCGCACGACGGCCCGCGACAGGAACGCCTTGCCGGCGTAGAACACGTCGGCGTCCGGTCCGAACGCGGTGCGCCAGGCGCGCGCACGGGCCCGGAAGTCGTCCTCGTCGAGGACGTAGGCGGGGGTGCCGAACTCCTCGGCGAGGGTCTTCACGTCGACACCGCCGACGGCGACGGCGCCGTCGGCGTTCCGGGTGACGGTCTGGGCCCACACCTTGGCGTCGAGGGCGTTGAGATCGGTGGGCGGGGCGGCGTAGTGCCCCTCGGGCAGGACATCGGCGTGCCGGGGCCCGGCGGGGTGCGCGGAACGGCTCATTGCTCTTGGGCTCTCTCAGAGGTGATCGGGTGCGTCGATGCCGAGCAGGAACAGGCCGCCGGCGAGCACCGTCCCGGCGGCTTCGGCGAGGGCGAGCCGGGCACGGTGGGCGGCCGAGGGTTTCTCGTCGCCCCGGGGCAGCACGGTCGGCAGGAACGGCAGCGCGGCGTCGGCGACGGTGACGAGGTGCCGGGCGAGCCTGTCGGGGGCGCGACGGATGGCCGCGCCGATGAGGATGCGGGGGTAGTCGGCGAGGGCGGTGACGAGACCGTCCGGGGCGTCGGGGACGTCGCCGGGCACGGCATCGAACCCGAGCCGCCCCGCTCCCCGCCCGGCGGCCCGCACCCGGGCGTGCGCGTACCGCACCCGGAACAGCGGGTTGCTCTCCCGCTGCACGAGGTGGTCGGCGGTGATCCGGGGCCGGTCGTGGGCGGCGGGATGCAGCAGGGCCCACTGGGCGGCGTCGGGCCCGAGCGGCGCCGGGTCCTCGGGCGCCGGAACGGGCCGGAGACTGACGGGTTCCCCGTGCTCGACCTCACCGCGGCCGCCCTGCGTCGCAACGATCCTGACCACGGCGTCGGCAACGACCTCGGCGCGGACGTCGTACGGCACCCGCAGGGCGACCACCTGCCCGTCGAGGGCGTCGCCGTGCCCGTAGCAGGCCCCGAGGCGCTGGATCTCCCCGACCAGGGTGGCGGTCGGCGAGGAGCCGGAACTGAGGGAGATGTTGAGGAACCCGACCCCGGTGACGACGACGTCCTCGACGCCGGCGCACTCCGCGAGCAGCGGCACCAGGATCTCGGCGACCCGCACCGGCGGCTGCCCGGCGGGCCCGGCGAGCTGCAGCGCGACGTTGGTGGCGTAGTCCCCGCACCCGCCGGGTCCGGGCGGCGTCACCACGACCCGCTCCGGCACGGCCACACTGAGCTCCCCCGCGTCCACGGCACGGCGCACCGCGCGCAGGACGGTACGGGAGAGCTCGACGGGGGTCACGGGACAAGCGTAGGGGAGGAGGGGGGTGGGTATGCGAGCCGGTTCGGACAGGCTTCCGGCATGTGGACGGTGCCGGAAGGGCAGCGGGGGCGGTGGGGGTGACGGGGATCAGGGACAGACGGGGTTGCCCCCGGCCCGCTCCCCCGAGAACCGGACCTCGCCCCCGGTCTCCCCGCCATGCCGCCGTTCGATCAACTCCCGCACCACCTGGACGAGTTCGGCGGGTTCGAAGGGCTTGGCGAGAAACGCGTCGACGCCGACGTCAAGACCGGTCTCGACCTCGTGCTGCGTGCAGGCACTGACGATGGCGAGCGGAAGATCGTGGGTCCGCGGATCGGCACGCAGCTGGGCGGCGGTCCGCAGCCCGTCGAGCCGAGGCATGACGACGTCGAGGGTGATCACGTCGGGACGCACCCGATGAACGACATCCAGACACTCGGCACCATCGGCCGCGGTCACGACCTCGATACCCTCCAGTTCGAGATTGACCCTGATCAGCTGCCGGATGACCTTGTTGTCGTCCACAACAAGCACCCGGCCCGACACCCCTGGCACAACTCGAGAGTAGGTCCGGACCGGCCACCGCGTCCGGGTTTTCCCGACTTCCACCCCGTGCGAGCGAGCACCCCCGGGAAACCCGTTCCTGATCACCCCGACCGAGCTGGTAGTGTTCTACCCGTCGCCGCGAGCAACAGCTCAACGCCAGACGCCCCCGTAGCTCAGGGGATAGAGCAACGGCCTCCGGAGCCGTGTGCGCAGGTTCGAATCCTGCCGGGGGCACTTCGCATGAGGTGCCTAAAGACCCCGCCGCCAGCGCGTTTGCTGGGTGCGGGGTCTTGTTGTTTGTGCAGGGGGATGCGGCTCGACGCAGCCTCATGACAGTGATCACGTAATGACGACGTAATGATCTTGGCAGGCTTTCAGGCAGGTCAATGGCATCTTTCAGGCCCTCCGAGGCAACCTCCTAAAGATCCAAAGCAGCAACGAAGGCAGAGAATGTGGGCGCCACGACGCGCCACTCGTATGACACGGGGTCCGTCCGGACGTAGCTGCCCACAACCCGTGGGTCCGCGGGGTCGGTGCGGTAGTCGAGGGCCAGGGCGACATCATCGCCCAGCACGCGGTTCACCGCGATGAAGAACGCCTGCTCGACGTCCAGCCAGGGCAGTTCGACCGGCGTCTCCTGGCTACTGCCCCACGCCACGTGCAGAAAGGCGGAGTACGGCTCGTCGTCGAAGGTGTCCAGTGACCTGGACTCGGATTCCATCTGCTCCGTGCTTCTCAGGAAGTCAAGTGGACTCTCGAACCACGGGATCAGTCTCGCCATCTCGACGTCGCCCGGATGGCGCCACCGGCCCTGATCGAGCAGGAACGTCAGCTGTGCGGGCAAGGTCAGCCCCCGGACCGTCGCGTACTCCATGACGGACAGCGTGGCACAGCCGGTGTCGACCTCGACGGCCCTTGGCCAGCCACTACTGATCAACTGCTCAGCACACCGGTATGAACTACCTGTCCCAAGATGAGCGCGAGCTCCGGATCTCTCCGGAGCTCGCGTTCATCGCAGTCCTGCGGGCCGTTTCACGTCTCGTTCTCGGTGTCGTCCTCCTCCCCCAGACCCTTCAGGATCCGGTCGTTCATCTCCTGCTCCTGGCCATCGATGCACTTGGCGTAGATCTTCAGGAGGACGTCCACCGAGTGGCCTGCGCGAGCCGCCACCTCTGGGGCGGGAACGCCCGAGTTGAGCCACTGGGAGACGCCCGCGTGCCGGAGGTCGTACGGACGAGCCGCCAGGACGGAGCCGACCTGTTCGGGTGGGAACGCCAAGGCTCGGGCCTGCTTCCACGCGCGCGAGTACGACGAGGCGGCGATCACGTTGCCCCGCTCGCTGGAGAACAGCCGGCCGTCGTCGGCCGTACCGAACTCCTTGATGTGGTCCTGAAGCAGTCGCACGAGCGGGGGCGGTATCGGCACGATGCGTACCTCACCGTCCGCCCGCTGCTTCAGGCCGCGCCGATCGTGTGCCTCGCCGGAGTCGGTCCACGCCTTACCGGCGGTGGGCCTGGTCTCTGCCAGATCAATCCGGCCCCAGCCCCTCTCCGGAAGCGTGCAGTCCGAGAGCCGCAGCCCGAGCGCCTCACCGGGACGCATGGCCGCGTAGTACAGGCAGCCGAAGAACGCCCGTAACCGTCGGCCGCTCGCCCGGTCGTAGCCGCCGACGTACGTGATCGCGGTCAGCAGCTCCCGCGCCTGCCGAGGGTTGACCACCACCCGACGATCAACCTCCTGCACCGCTCGCTTCCCCCGCTTACGCCGCACTCGGCTCAGCGGATTCGAGGGCAACGCCTCCAGCTCAACCCCGTATTCGAGGACGTTGAAGACCACCGCACGCCGCCGACGGTACGTCTGCGTCGCCGCAGGCTTGCCGTCGAGCTTCCGCGTGAGCGCGTCGATCAGGTCATGCACGCGGGTGATCTCCTGAAGCTCGGCCACCGGCAGCGACGCCTTCTCGACCCATTTCGCTGCCGCCGCGATCTCCTCGGGCCGCTCGCGCTCCCTCCGAGGCGGAGGCAGGACGTACGAGCGCAGTGCCCGCCGTAGATCGGCCGGGGCCGGACGCCCACGAACCGACTTGACCAGCGCGGGCATGACCGTAGCCAGGGCATCGGTCATGCTGTCCCGCTGCTTCGCCGACGCCTCGGGCCACCGGGCATCGATGTACTTCAGCGCCAGTTCGAGCAGGGACAGAGCAGCCTTGCCCCCGCGGAGGGAGTCGGGCAGACCGGTCACCGTGTCGAAGGGCTCGCCCTTGTCCGCCGCCCGAAGCAGCTTCGCCCGGAAGCGGTCGGCGAGCGCCTTGGTCTTGTGCGACTCGTGGAACGGCTCCCCGTCCACGGACCAGCGGACGAGATACGTCGGTTTCTTCGCGGAGCGGTTGATGCTGAGCTTCCAGATGACGACCTTGTACGACTTCACGACGCCGCCCTCTCCGCCCGCTCCTCCAACCAGTCGTTGAGCACATCCCGCCGAACTCGGAGCTCCCCATTCGGCAGCCGGATGCAGGCGGGGGCGATGCGCAGTTCCCGCCAGCGGTAGAAGGTGCGCCGGGAGATACCGCCCAGTTCGTCGAGCACCTGCCGAACGGTGAGCAGCTCGGCCGACTTCGCACGGCTGTCACGCCCCACGACGACCACCGCCCTCCCGCACCGAAGCGGCCAGGAGCTCCCCCGCCGGCGAGTAGCCGCGCCCCGCATAACGCCACTGGCCAACCACGACGGTCGGGACGTCAGCCAGGCCCAGCGACGCCCGTTGCTGCTCCGCACGATGATCGGCACGGGCCTGCCGAAGAGCGGTCAGCGTGGTCGAGTAGCGCCGCGACTTGCTGGAGAAGTGGCCGCCGTACCCGAGCATGTGCGCCCAGCGACGAAGCCCGAGCGGCTCGAACTCCGCCAGGCTGCCCAGCCACCAACACGTGCCGATCATCCGCAGCACGTGCGCCCGAACGGGCAGCATGACCATGTCTCGCGCGTCGTAGATCCGGCCGTCCACCGCGCCAGCGGTTTCCGCCCCCTTCGTCGCGTACTTGGCGATGTAGCCCGCCACGGCCCCGGCAGAGGCTGGCTGCTCCCCCGCGTCCCGGCGGTACGAGGTGACGGGTCGTACGTCGACCTGCCCGCCGAATCGCAGCTCCCGCGGACCGACGATGCTCGCGCCTGGCGCCGTAAGCCGCACCCGACCAGCCACCACCGGAACGGCCTCCGCCAGCAGTGCCGTAGTCGCCCAGCCCGGCGGAGGTGAGTCGGGCCCGTCCGGTCCGTCGAGGCGGATCACACCATGGAAGTGGACCAGGCCCCGCCGCTGATACTCGGCGACCTTCGCGTACGAGAGTCGGGCGACCTCCCCGAACTCCGTACGCGACAGCCCGGCCCGCCGGGCGACCTCCCGCCGCAGCTCCAGCCCGAACCGATGCCAGAGCCGACCGGCGAACGCGTGCCAGAGAACGGCGCCCGCGTAGTCGTAGCAGCGCGGGCAGAGCGGTTCGCCGAGGCGAGGATCATCGGCCGCGTGACGCGTACGGCATCCGACCGGCCGCCCGTGCGGACAGCACTCCCCCGGCCGGCGGGGACGACAGACCCGTACGAGCCCATCGTGTTCCCGCCGGGTGTGGACCGGCCCAAAGCCGGGAGCGGTGAGCGTGGCGAACACGCGCGGGTGCCCGCTCACCGCCTCCGTGACGTTCTTGCCGCCGACGAGTCCGGCCCGAACCAGTTGGTACGTGTCCGCCCGGTACAGCGCCGAGCAGGCCGGGCAGACCGTCGCCCGTCGGTTGCCGCATGCGGTGAGCAGGCGACCGCCGTAGACGTCCGAGCCGTACGAGAGCAGGGCCGCACCCGTGGTCGTGTCGAAGACGGTCGCCGTGCCGACCAGGTGAATCGGGTTGGTGCAACCGCCGAGGCGGACGATGTTCCGGCGCCAGGCGTCGAAGTCGGGTTCCGATGCCCTGGCGACCAGAGCGGCAGCGCTGCCCGGTACGAGGGTTGTGGTCATCGGCGACCACCGCCCCCACCGAACGCGTGCCGCATCACGGCCGAGATTGCCTCCGGCCGAGTCTTGGCGCTGAACCGGAACGTCGGATCCGTGAGCCAGACCGCGGCAGCGTGCGCCGGGCACAGGTGCTGCTCGGTGTCGTCGAGCCCGACGAGGACGACACGTTCGGATCCCTCACAGGTCGAGACCTCGGGACCGTCTCCCTTGAGGTCGCAGTCGGGCAGCGGAGATTTGCGCGAATGATGCGCGGTGGACAAAGTGTGAGTGCTCCTTTCACTGCTCACGTGGCGAATGGAGTGGGTTCCTGACGGGGTCGGGTTTGGCGACTTCGCGCCCCGTCGGGAGCCCGTTGTACGGGCGATCACTGCCGGTCCTTGGGCGGGATCGCAATGACGCTGTAGGCGATCGGACCGAAGTCACGGCGTGCGTCGTAGTAGCCCTCGCCGATGTCCTCGACGGGCACGCCGAGGGACGCGGCGACATGCTCCGCGCCCTCCCTTCGCGCTGCGGCGTCGGACGCGTCGACAAAGACGCCGAAGGACGCGTTGCGCGGGACGAGGACAGCGGGGTTGGCGGTCAGGAAGTCCGCCAGCTCTCGAAGACCGGCGATGAACGCGGCCCGGTCGCCGGAGCGGATGACGTACTCGGACACAGGAAGTCCCTTTCCCTTCCCAACGGGTGCTTTCAGAAGCGGAGTTGGCCGAGGAAGCCGTTCACGCCGTCGAGGAAGGCCTGAGCGAACGGCGCGGCCACGGTCTTGGAGAGCAGGAAGCCGAAGGCTCCGCAGAGCAGCGCGTCGGCCCACCGCAGGTACCGGATGCGCAGCAGGAACCAGATCAGCAGGCCCAGCAGGAGAACGGCGGACATGGACACCAGCACGGCAGGCCCCTTTCACGGCGCTGTGACGTGCAGCTCGGACAGGACGGGAGTCAGGTGCGCGTACTCGGCGGCAACGGCTTCCGCCTCCGCCTCGGTGATCAGGTGCGAGCGGGCGCGTTCCCAGCCGTCGCCGGAGGCGAGTACGGCCGTACCGGCCTGTTCCGGTGTGATGGCCTGCGCCGCCTTCAGCGCATCGGGGTTGAGGTCGCCGAGCGCCATTTCGGCTGTTCCGGGGTCGGCCACGCGGTGACAGACCCGGCCGCCGAGCTGCGCTCGCAGGGCGGTCACCCCGGGCCCGAGGTCGGAGCCGACGCGTTGGCCGGCGACGACGAGGAACACCCCCAGTGCCGCACCGAGCTGAGCGAGCCGGATGAGCGCCGTACCGGCCGCCTGCGCTTCGTCCTTCTCGCTGCGGCTCGCGACGAGGAACAGTTCCGCGATCTCGTCGACGATCACGACCACGGGGACGGGACGTTCCTTGTCCGGCAGACCCCAGACGTTTCGGACCCGTGCCGCCCGGCACACGCTCATGCGGTCGAGGGTCAGATCAACGAGCGCGCCCAGCAGCCTGACCGCTTGTTCACGGTTGGTCGCGAGGGCGGACAACCGCGGCCCGTAGAGGGACAGCTCCATGCCGCCCTTGCAGTCGATCCCGACCAAGGCGACATGCTGCGGGGCGAGGCCCGCCACGAGAGCGTTGATCAGTGTCGACTTACCGGAACGGGTAGCCCCCACGATCAGCCAGTGCGGCACGCTCCGCAGGTCAACCACCCAAGTGGCCCCGGTCTCCAGCACACCCACGGCCACCCGGAGCAGATGGCCAGGTCCCCACCGCTTCGGCACCCGCGGAGCAGCCAACGGATCGGACGCCGACGCGACGACCCGTACGACCCCCGGCTTCCAGGAGGTGACCCGCACCCCGTGAACCTGCCAGTCCTCCGCCATGGCCGGTGCCGCCTTGACGAAGTCCTCGGGCACCTGCCCTGGTAACAGCCGGACCAGCAACACGAAGCCGCCGGCAGTCGGCCGTATGAGACCGCGGTGCGGCACACGCGGCTGTGGCGGAGGCGCGCCGTTGCCGACGAGCCCGGAGACGACCGTAAGCGCCGGTCGCCGACTCACAGCGAGCCCGCACCCGGCCATCAGCGGCCGCCACGTCCGCACGACCCGGAAGGCGGCGACCGGAAAGCCGAGTAACAGCCACCAGGCGACGGGATGACGGCGGCGCAGGGCCGGGCCCACCAGAAGCAGGCCCGACACCAGCACTGCGGCCACCAACAGCACCCAACTCGGCCCGGTCGCACCGGCCGATGTGGTGGTGGAGGCCAGTTTCATCACTGCCCGGCCCCCTTGCCCGCCGGAGCGGGAGCGCTCAGGGGCCGGATCTCAGCCGCACGGAACGCGATCCCGTGCCGCCCCTCGTTCTCCCACGGCGTGGCGACCAGGTCCCGCACGGCCACCGGCATGCCGAGCTGCACACCGGCCGGCTCACCGGCCACGCTCACGGTTACGACGTCGGCCGACGCCCCGGCCATCAGGCACAGGCCGACCTGGTACATGGTCTTGCCGGTCTCGCGGTCGACCCGCAACTGACCGGTCTCTCGGTTGGCGATCCGCGGAGCCGGGGGCACGGCGCAGATGATCCCCGTGAACTTCGCGGTGTCGATCGGAAGGCTTGCCACTGTTCGTCTCTCCTCGTCACTGACACCCACAGGCCGATCCTGCGGGTTGCTAGACCACCCGTAGTACGGGTGATGCAGACCAGACTGCCGACCCGTAGTACGGGTTGTCAACCGACCTAGCGATACGAGAAACTGCCCACGATCGTGGGCAAGCCGTCCACGGCGACGGACAGCCGCAGAAGCCACCGCCACGGAGGGCCCACATGCCGCCGAAGAACACGCAGCCGAAGTACCGGCAAATCGCCGACTACCTGCGCGATGGCATCCTGCACGGCACCTTCCCGGCCGGCCAGCCACTCCCGTCCGAGGAGGCGTTGGCGAAACAGTTCGGCGTGACGCGCCCCACAGTCCGCCAAGGCCTGGCCGAGCTGCGGGCATCCGGTCTCGTCGAGGCCATCATGGGCCGCGGCACCTTCGCCCGCTCCCCCCACAGCCGCCCCGGCCTCACCCGCCCGCGCGGCGTACGCCGAGCCTCGGACGGCCGCTACATCGAGGCCGACGGCATCCGCTGGACCGACGCCGAGCCGCCGGTAGCCACCCGAACCGACGCCCCATTGGCCCTGGCGGACCTACTCCGCATCCCGCCGGGCGAGCCGATGTTCACCTACGACGCCCTACAGACGGCCGACAACGGCCATCTCCGCCAACTTCACCGGACATACGTGCCGTTCTCCGTCCTTATCGACACCAAGTACGAGGAGGAAGCCCCACCGCCGGCCCCGGAGCTCTACGCCGCCCTCGCCGACCTGGGCCACGAACTCCACTTCACGGAGTACGTCCGCACCCGCATGCCTCTACCAGACCAGGCCCAGGCTCTCCGGCTCACGGACGGGGTGCCCCTCCTGCATGTCCTGCGCGTGACACTCACAGCGGAAAACAAGCCCTTGGCCTTGGAGGAGTTCCACCTACCGGGCGACGAGTTGGAGCTGTCGTTCAGGCTGTAGCCAGACCCCTGATGGCTCAGACTTTCTTCACGTGATCAAGCCGGCTGCGCTCCGCTCCGCCGGGCGCGCTCCCGGCTCCGCTCCGGGCGCCGCTCCTGCCTTCGGCCCGCTCCGCCCGCGCTGCGCCGACGCGCGCCCACGTGCACGCGGCCGGGTCATGAGTCGATCACCGTAGAGAGGCAGCCACGGTCAGAACAGCCTCCGGCGGGGGCGCTCAGGCTCCGAGATGGCGGGGGCGCCGTTCGCGAGTGCCGGCGAGTCAGTGGCGTGCGCGGGGTGCTCCCATCCCGTCTGCCATCGACCCAGGCAGAGCCGAGCAGACGCGGCCCATGGCGTCCAGGTCGTTCGTACAGTGGCGCGCTCCACCTGGACGCCATGAACCACGCCCGCTCCACGGTGTGTGGGCCGACGGCAGACGGGATGGGAGCTGGGGAGAGTGGTGGGCTGAGGAGAGTCACGAACACGTCAGTCGAGGTAGGGGACGTGGTTGTCCGGCTCCAGTACCGGCTCGGCCCATGCAGCGTGTGAGAACACCGTGCGCCACGTGAGCTTGCCGCCGGTGTCGTCAGCAAGTTTTGTCCGAGTGCGAGGCGTAAGGCGGATTCGGTAACGCAGGCCCTCCACCTCGACGATGCCGCAGTCGCCGTCATCGGGGTTCTCCGGCTTGGCGGGGCTCAGGTCTACCTGCCAACCAGCCTGGCTAGCGAGGTACATCCACACCTCAATGGCTCGCTCCCGATCCGCGAAGTCGCCTACCTTGGCGATGATCTGAGCGGGATCGGTGCGGTCGTCCAGGGCCATGCCGTTCCTCCATCAGTTCTTAGGATCATGGCAGATCAGTCGCCGCACCTTGATCCAGGCATGCAGCCAGCATTGCGGGCTCGACGGAGCTGACATCTGCGACTGACACCAACGTCGGCAGACGGGGGCAGACAGTGACGGTTCCCTGCGACTATGGTCACTGGCCGGTGACCCTGGTCACCTGCGCAACCTTCACTGTTATGAGAGGGCATTTGATCTAGGCGAATTGCCCTTTCTATGCTAGTAGGTCCCTCGCCAGGTTGGTGTCGTTTCGTCTGTTATGCGCTTTGCGAGGT
>NZ_JBIVXP010000025.1:0-118599 GCF_044769305.1 Streptomyces sp. NPDC090499 | reverse complement strand
ACACGGCAGGGCAGACAAGAAGCACCTCGGCGCACGCCACGACATTTACCACGCCCCCGGCGCGCACCGAAGGTGCGCTGGGTCGCTGACCTGCGCATTCATCCCCGCCGTGGAGTTATCCACAGGTCCGCCACGAGTCTCGCCGAACCGGCTACGGTTTTTTTCACGGCGAGCGCACCCGGCGCGAGCCACTCCACGGGGGAGAACGGCCATGTCCGGCACCACCCTTGTCCACAACCGCCCGCTCACCTGCACACCGAGCCGCGCCGCCCGCGAACTGGGCCTCAGGCGGGGCGAGTTCGACCTCGCGGTACACCTCGGACGGATCCGCACCGTGCCCGACGAGGGAGGCGGTGGAGGCCGCCGCGTCCCACGGACCGAGATCGACCGGCTCCGGGGCCGGTCCGAATCCCTCAGCGAGAGCGTGCGAATCGTGGGGACGGCCGAGGCCGCGGCCGTGATGGGGATCCCCGCGGGCAGGTTCACCCGCGTCGCGAAGCTCGGCCTGGTGACGCCGGTGAAGTGGTACCCGAATCGCTACCGAGCCGTGGTCTGGCTCTACCTGGCGGAGGAGCTGCGGCGGTTCGCGGCCGACGAGGCGAACACGCGGCTGCTCACCGGCCGTACGCCCGCGGAACTGAGCGACCGGCTGCGGGCCGGTGCGGACCAGCGGGCGCGGAACTGGCGCGGACGCCACTGCGGCTTCCTGCTCAGGCAGGCGGACGGACCGTGGGAGCGGGCCGGGGTGGTGGCCGGCTTTCTGGCCTCCGGCCAGATCGACGAGGTGCTCACCGACCCGCACGAGCGCGCCCGCGTGACGGCCCTGCGGCCGGCCCCGCCCGCCCACGGCGCACCGGGTTCGCCGGCGGCACAGCTCGCCGAGGAGCTCATGACGGCGGCAGACCCGGACGAGATCGACTGGTTCAGGCACGACCTGGCCCGGGAAGCGGCGCAGGCCCGCGCACACCGGCCGGTACCCCGTCCCACCGCACCGTCCCGGTCGCCTGCGCCCGGCCGGCCCGCACTCGCCCGAGGCCTGCGCGGGTGGCTGCTGCGCAGAAACCCGAGGCCCGCCCACTGACCACCCCACCGACCGGCGGCCCGGACCGCATCGGTGCCGGAATCCGTGCCCGTGCCGGAATCCGTGCCCGTGCCGGCACCCGTGCCCGTGCCGGCACCCGCACCCATGCCCGTGTCGGCATCCGCGTCCGCTAGAGCGCGCGGAACAGCCCCTCCTGGACGACCGACACCAGCAGCCGCCCTTCGAGGTCGTAGACGCGCCCGCGGGCCAGGCCGAGGCCGCCCGTGGCGATGGGGGACTCCTGCTCGTACAGGAACCACTCGTCGGCGCGGAACGGCCGGTGGAACCACATGGCGTGGTCCAGCGAGGCGATGTCGAAGTTCCGCGGCCCCCACAGCGGTTCGACGGGGACCCGGACGGCGTCCAGGAGCGTCATGTCGCTGGCGTAGGTCAGTGCGCAGGTGTGCACCAGCGGATCGTCGCCCAGCGGACCGACCGCGCGCATCCACACGGCACTGCGCGGCTCGGCGCCGGTTATCTCCTCGGGGTGCCAGCGCAGCCGGTCGACGTAACGGATGTCGAAGGGCTGGCGGCGCGCCATCCGCTCCAGCTGCTCGGGCAGCTCTCCCAGGTGCTTGCGGATCTCCTCCGCGAGCGTCGGCAGCGACTCCGGGTGCGGCACCTCGCGCAACTGCGGCAGCTGGTGCTCGAAAGCTCCCACCTCAGGCTTGTGGAAGGAGGCGGTCAGATTGAAGATCGTGCGGCCCTGCTGCACGGCGGTGACCCGGCGCGTCGTGAACGACCGTCCGTCCCGGACCCGTTCCACCTGGTACACGATCGGCACGCCCGGCCGGCCAGGGCGCAGGAAGTACGCGTGCAGCGAGTGCACCGGACGGTCGCCCTCCACGGTGCGGCTGGCGGCGACCAGCGCCTGGCCTGCCACCTGGCCGCCGAAGACCCGCTGGAGGGATTCCTGGGGGCTGCGGCCACGGAAGATGTTGACCTCGATCTGCTCCAGGTCGAGCAGGTCGACCAGTCTCTCGGCCGGGTTGGTCATCGGTTGGGTTCTCCTGTGCTGGGACGTGTGCGCGGGCCTGCGATCGAACTTGTGCTCGACCCTGTTCGGGGGCTCTCGCTCAGAGCTGGCCGACCTCGGTGACGCGGACGACCGCGCGGCCCTCGGCGTCGGAGGCCGTCAGGTCGATCTCCGCGCTGATGCCCCAGTCGTGGTCGTCGTTCGGGTCGTCGAAGATCTGGCGGACCCGCCACAGCGCGTTCTGCGGTTCCTCCTGGATCACGAGCAGCTTGGGACCGCGGGCGTCGGGGCCGGTGCCCAGGTCCTCGTACTCGTCCCAGTACCTGTCCATCGCCTCGCCCCAGGCCTCGGCGTCCCAGCCGGAGTCCGCGTCCATCTCGCCCAGTTCGTCGACCTTGTCGAGGGCGGCGAGCTCCACCCGCCGGAACATCGCGTTGCGCACCAGCACCCGGAAGGCGCGCGCGTTGGCGGTGACCGGCTTGACCTCGTCGGCCTTCTCCTGGGCCTCCTCGGCGGTCATCTCCTCCGGGTTGGCGAGCTGCTCCCACTCGTCCAGCAGGCTGGAGTCGACCTGGCGGACCATCTCGCCCAGCCACTCGATCAGGTCCTGCAGGTCCTCGGACTTCAGGTCGTCCGGGATGTTGTGGTCGAGGGCCTTGTAGGCGCTCGCGAGGTAGCGGAGCACGATGCCCTCGGTCCGGGCCAGTTCGTAGACCGACACCAACTCGGTGAAGGTCAGCGCCCGTTCGTACATGTCCCGGATGACCGAC
The DNA here is from genome assembly GCF_044769305.1 of Streptomyces sp. NPDC090499. Lineage (NCBI taxonomy): Bacteria > Bacillati > Actinomycetota > Actinomycetes > Kitasatosporales > Streptomycetaceae > Streptomyces > Streptomyces sp. NPDC090499. The sequence continues at coordinate 115,772 of NZ_JBIVXP010000025.1, read as the reverse complement.
TTCGGCGACAGCGGATGGTCGCCGACCCAGGGGTGGCTCTTGCGGTACGTGTTGTACGCGTGGAAGAGCAGCTCTTCCAGGGGCTTGGGGTAGGTGACGTCCTGGAGGCGCTCCATGCGCTCCTCGTACTCGATGCCGTCCGCCTTCATGGCGGCCACGGCCTCGCCCTTCGCCTTGTTCATCTGGGCGGCCAGGATCTGGCGCGGGTCGTCCAGGGTGGACTCGACCACGGACACCATGTCGAGGGCGTAGGACGGCGATTCGGGGTCGAGGAGTTCGAACGCGGCCAGGGCGAAGGTCGACAGCGGCTGGTTGAGCGCGAAGTCCTGCTGCAGATCGACCGTGAGACGGACGATGCGGCCGGTGGCGTCGGGCTCGTCGAGCTTCTCGACGATGCCGCCGTCGAGCAGCGAGCGGTAGATGGCGATCGCCCGGCGGATGTGCCGCAGCTGCTGCTTGCGCGGCTCGTGGTTGTCCTCCAGCAGATGGCGCATCGCGTCGAAGGCGTTGCCCGGCCGGGCGATCACCGACAGCAGCATCGTGTGCGTCACCCGGAACCGCGACGTCAGCGGCTCCGGCTCGGACGCGATCAGTTTCTCGAAGGTGGTCTCCGTCCAGCCGACGAAGCCCTCCGGCGCCTTCTTGCGCACCACCTTGCGCCGCTTCTTCGGGTCGTCGCCCGCCTTCGCCAGCGCCTTCTCGTTCTCGATGACGTGCTCGGGCGCCTGCGCGACCACAAGACCGGCCGTGTCGAAACCGGCCCGGCCCGCGCGGCCGGCGATCTGGTGGAACTCACGGGCGCGCAGGGTGCGCACCCGGTTGCCGTCGTACTTGGTGAGGGCGGTGAACAGCACCGTGCGGATGGGCACGTTGACGCCCACGCCCAGGGTGTCGGTGCCGCAGATGACCTTCAGCAGACCGGCCTGGGCGAGCTTCTCCACCAGGCGCCGGTACTTGGGGAGCATGCCCGCGTGGTGCACGCCGATGCCGTGCCGGACGTACCGGGAGAGGTTCTGGCCGAACTTGGTGGTGAAGCGGAAGTTGCCGATCAGCGCGGCGATCTGCTCCTTCTCCTCCTTCGAGGACATGTTGATGCTCATCAGCGCCTGCGCCCGCTCCACCGCCTGCGCCTGCGTGAAGTGCACGATGTACACCGGCGCCTGCCTGCTCTCCAGGAGCTCGGTGAGCGTCTCGGTCATCGGGGTGAACTGGTACTCGTAGGAGAGCGGCACCGGGCGGGTCGCCGAGCGGACCACCGCGGTGGGGCGGCCGGTGCGGCGGGTGAGGTCCTTCTCGAAGAAGGAGACGTCGCCGAGGGTGGCCGACATGAGGATGAACTGCGCCTGGGGCAGTTCGAGGAGCGGGATCTGCCAGGCCCAGCCGCGGTCGCCCTCGGCGTAGAAGTGGAACTCGTCCATGACGACCTGGCCGACGTCCGCCCGCTTGCCGTCGCGCAGCGCGATGGAGGCGAGGACCTCGGCGGTGCAGCAGATGACGGGCGCGTCGGAGTTCACGGAGGCGTCGCCGGTGAGCATGCCGACGTTCTCGGTGCCGAAGAGCTTGCACAGCTCGAAGAACTTCTCGGACACGAGCGCCTTGATCGGCGCCGTGTAGAAGGTGACCTCGTCCCGGGCCAGCGCGGCGAAGTGCGCGCCCGCGGCGATCATGCTCTTGCCGGAGCCGGTCGGCGTCGACACGATCACGTTCGCCCCGGAGACCGCCTCGATCAGCGCCTCCTCCTGATGGGGGTAGAGCGTGAGACCGCGCTCCTGCGCCCAGGCCTCGAAGGCTTCGTACAGGGCGTCGGGGTCGGCGGTCGGCGGCAGCTGATCGATGAGGGTCACGCCCCCATCTTGCCTGGCCCACCCGCCCAGGGGGGAATCGGCTTCGAGCACGAAGATCATGGCCGCTACGCTGTGTCGCCGACGGAGCGTCATCGCACCCGGTCAACTGGACAGCGGCATACGAGGAATGGGGCGGGCAACGGCCATGATGGGACCAGCACACTCACTGTCGGGGGCCGCCGCCTGGCTCGGCGTAGGAGCCGCAGCGGCGGCGACCGGGCATACGATGCCCTGGCCGGTGCTGCTGGTGGGGGCGCTGATCTGCGCCGGCGCCGCGCTCGCCCCGGACCTCGACCACAAGGCGGCGACCATCTCGCGGGCCTTCGGACCGCTGTCGCGCTGGGTCTGCGAGATCGTCGACAAGCTGTCCTACGCCGTCTACAAGGCGACCAGGATGGCCGGCGACCCGCGCCGCAACGGCGGGCACCGGACGCTGACGCACACCTGGGTGTGGGCGGCGCTGATCGGTGGCGGCTGCTCGGCGGCGGCGATCCTCGGCGGCCGCTGGGCGGTGCTGGCGATCCTCTTCGCGCACATGGTGCTCGCGATCGAGGGCCTGCTGTGGCGGGCGGCGCGCGGCTCCAGCAGCGACATCCTGGTGTGGCTGCTGGCGGCGACCAGCGCCTGGATCCTGGCGGAGATCCTGGACAAGCCGGGCAACGGCTCGGACTGGCTGTTCACCCAGCCCGGCCAGGAGTACCTGTGGCTGGGGCTGCCGGTGGTGCTGGGGGCACTGGTGCACGACATCGGGGACGCGCTGACCGTCTCCGGCTGCCCGATCCTGTGGCCCATCCCGATCGGCCGCAAGCGCTGGTACCCGCTGGGCCCGCCGAAGGTGATGCGGTTCCGCGCGGGCAGCTGGGTCGAGCTGAAGGTGCTCATGCCGGTGTTCATGGTGCTGGGCGGCATAGGCTGCGCGGCCGCTCTCAACGTGATCTGACCCGTGGCCCGGCCGACGCCGGGCCCGGTGTGCCCCGAGGGTCAGCCCGTCGTCCCGGAGCCGCCCCCGTAGCGGCGCTCGAACGCGGCGACGCGGCCCTCGGTGTCCACCGTCCGGGCCTTCCCGGTGTAGAAGGGGTGGCTCTCGGACGAGATCTCCACGTCGACCACCGGGTAGGTCTCGCCGTCGTCCCACTCGATGGTCTGGTCGCTGGTCGCGGTGGACCGGGTCAGGAAGGCGTATCCGGCGGCGCGGTCGCGGAAGACCACGGGGTGGTAGTCGGGGTGCTTGTCCTGCTGCATGGCGGCTCCTCGAAGGACGGGGCGGGCGGGCAGGGGCGGGCGGGGTCAGCCGTAGGCGGTGTCCTCGTCGACGATGTGCATCGCGGCCTCCTCCGCGGAGGCCCCGGCGCCGTCGATGCCGATGTCGGTCGCGACGAGGCCGTTCTCGTCGTCCTCGTGCGCCCCCTCGTTCGGGGCCACGAGCCGGCCGGAGCGCAGGTCGCCCACCTCGTTGTCCAGGAGTTCGCCGTCGCTGCCCTGGCAGTCGCCGATGCCGTCGCCGTCGGGGACGGGCGGGTCGGGCAGCTCCTCGGCGAGCCGCTGCTCCAGGGTCTCGCCCCGGTGGCGCTCCGCCGCGGTCACCCCGGTGTGCTCCACCGCCCACGGCCGCTCGGGCGGGGACCAGCCGCGGTCCAGGGGATCGCTGACGCCGTCGGACTCCAGCGTGTCCTCCACGTCGAGCAGCCCCGTGTCCTCACGGATCTCGGATCCGTCGGGCTGGTAGACGTCGTCCCCCCATCCGTCGGCGGTGGTCACGGCTACCTCCAGGGAGTGAGGACGCGGTCCGTACGGCGGGCCGCCGGCATCCCGGTCAGGGGGCGCGTGCGCCGAGAACCGGACGGTTCCCGGCCGGCCCCCGAACCGGTGCCGCTCTCCACCCTTCCACCCCTGCTCGCACCCGCGCAACGGCACGCAGGCACTGCGGGCGCAACCAGCGGATTCGGACCGCTCGTCCAGGGACGGCGCGCAGGCCCGTGCGGGGCGTGCATATGAGCCGTCACACCATGTGATGTGTGTATTAGCGTGCCCGGCAACGGACACGTGATCGGAGCCGCCCCCGTATGACCCCCGAAGAACCCCGGCACCTGCTCGTGCACGCCCGGGGCAAGCCGTCGCCGCTGTACGAGCCGGAGGACTCCCGGGCCGCCCCGGACGACGCCGAGGCCTTCACCCGCGACGTCCCGCTCGACGACGACCGGCTGGCCCTGCCCGCGGAGTTGGCGGACGCCCTGCGCTCCTGGACACTGTCCCGGCCCACAGAGGGCTTCGCCTCCCGTCCCGGCCTGCGCCGGCACGCCGCACAGGGGCTCGCGCTCGCCCGGCGGCTGGCCCGGCACCTGGGCCCGTCGTGGGCGGTCCGGTACCGGGACGAGGCCCGCCGCTCGGCGAAGTGGCTGTGCTGGGGCTGCGACCGCCTCCACTGGGAACGCGACAGCCACGGCACGCCGCCGCACCCGCTCGACATCACGGTCGAGGGGGAGTTCAAGTACGGTCCGCTGCGTTCCGACGGGTTCGGGGACTTCTTCCCCGACGACCCGGCCGCGGCGCTGGACCTGTCCGAGGGCCTCGTCGCCGATCTGTACACGTGGGCGAAGAACATCGACGACACCCTGAACCTGTACCTGCGGGACCGGGAGGACGGCAGGTACGACGGCCGGTGGCAAGAGCTCTTCCACACCGGTGAGGCACTGGCGCAACGCCTCGCCCACGAGCTGGGACCGTCCAGGACGGTGACCTACAAGGGTCTGGCCAACGGCGGCCTGTCCGCCATCACGTGGGTCGGCTGGCGGGGTGACCAGCGGCTGTAGGCGGAGGCCGTCGGGTACCCGACGGCCTCCGCCGGGTACATATCCGCCGGGACCACGAGGGGAAGGGCGGACGCATGAGGCGGGTGCTGCGACCGGGCGCCCGGTGCCCCCGGCTGCGTTTCGACGGCTGGATCGCGGGCCTCGGCACCGCCTCCGGCACCCGTGTCGTGCTCGGCCACTGGCCCCGGTCGCCGTTCGGCCCGTTCAGCGACGTGATGCTGGAACGGGAGGACGGGGAGCGGCTGCTGCTGGCTCCGACCCGGCGGACGGCCGAGTTCGTCAGCGGCACCTACCGCTTTGACGCGGTACACGTCGTAGCGGTCGACGTCGCCGTCCGCGCGGACACCTGGACCGTCACGGCCGGACCGCTCCGGCTGCGCTTCACCACCGGGCGCCGCACGCTCCTCGGCCACCTGCTGCGCGCCGTCCCCGGCCCGCTCGCCGGCCGCCCGGCCTGGTCCGCGATCACCGACGTGGCCGCCCGCGTGCTGCTGCCCGGGGTACGCACCCGCGGCACCGCGGGCAACGGCCGCAGGGAGTGGTACGGCGCGCGGGATCTGCTCGCGATCCGTGCACTGTCGGGCTCCTACGACGGTGCGGACCTGGGCGCGCTCGCCCCCGTCGCACCTCCCGTGCGGTTCGGGTTCGGCTCGGTCCCGTGCCGCCCCGCCCTCACCCGGGTCACCACGACGGTCGAGGTCGAGCGCTCCCTTCCGCGCGCCGGGGCGTCCGGGGCGGCGGCGCTCGGCGGGCCGCCCCGGTCACACGGTGCGGTCCGGGAGGACCTCTCCGGCCCGTCGTAGTGCCTCCTGGTGGCCGAAGAGCCCGGGGAGTCCTCCGGTGTGGACGAAGACGGTGCGGTCACCCGGGCGGATGTCCCCCTCGCGTACGGCCGCGACGAGACCGGCCATGGCCCGCCCGGTGTAGACGGGATCCAGGACGAGCCCCTCGGTCCGGGCGGCGAGCAGGACCGCCTCCGTCACCGGCTCGGTGAGGCGGGAGTAGCCGGCCCCGACCTGGTCGAGCCGCAGCCGTGGCCGCCGAGGGGCGGGGGAGGGCGCGTACAGCTCCGTCAGCAGCAGGTCGAGCGTGTGTCCCGGATCCGCCACGGCCCCGCAGTGCACGCCCAGGACGCGGTCCTCGCCCAGGGCACGCACCAGCCCGGCCATCGTGCCACCGCTGCCCAGCGCGACCACGGCGGTGGCCAGGTCGGGAGCCTGCGCGAGGAGCTCGTGCCCGCCGTCGACGTAACCGAGGGCCCCGACGGGACTCGATCCGCCGAAGGGGATGAGCGCCGGAGCCGCGTTCCGCTCGCGCAGTTCCGCGACGACACGGTCGAGGACGGCGGCGAGTCCGGCCCCGTCCACCGCGCCGGCCCACACGATCCGTGCGCCGAGGAGGGCGTCGAGCGCCAGGTTGCCCGCGGCCGTGCCGGTGGGCTCGCCCGCGAGGACGAGCACCACGTCCATGCCGAGCCGGGCTCCGGCCGCCGCGGTGAGGCGGGCGTGGTTGCTCTGCGGGGCCCCGCTGGTGACCAGGGTCCGCGCACCCTCGGCGAGGGCCTGTCCGCAGGTCCACTCGAGCTTGCGCACCTTGTTTCCGCCGCCGCCGAGCCCGATCAGGTCGTCCCGTTTGATCCACAGGTCGTCCGGCCCCAGTCCCAGCGCCCGTGCCAGCCGGGGTGCGGGTTCGAGCGGTGTCGGCCAGGAGGCCAGGGTGACCTTGCGGTGCTCCTCGCGTGACGTGCCCATGCGACAACCCCTTCGTCTCCGTGCCCGCGTGCCGGTCCCGGTGCACCCCATGATCGCGCCGGGGAGTGCCGCGGCCGGCATCGGCATAGGCACGGGTATCGGCCTTGCGTCACCGTGCCCGGGGCGCCCCGTGGACCCGTCACCCGTGCCACGACCGCCACAGCGCGGCGTAGGCGCCATCGGCAGCCACCAGCGTGTCGTGGCTGCCGAGTTCGCTGATCCGGCCGTTCTCGACCACGGCGATGACGTCCGCGTCGTGGGCGGTGTGCAGCCGGTGCGCGATGGCGACCACCGTGCGGCCGTCCAGGACCCGGGCCAGGGACCGCTCCAGGTGGCGGGCCGCGCGCGGATCCAGGAGCGAGGTCGCCTCGTCCAGGACCAGCGTGTGCGGGTCGGCCAGCACCAGCCGGGCCAGCGCGATCTGCTGCGCCTGCGCCGGGGTCAGGCCGAGCCCGCCGGAGCCGACCTCGGTGTCCAGGCCCTCCTCCAGGGCCCGTGCCCAGCCGTCCGCGTCGACCGCCCCGAGCGCCGCCCACAGCTCGGCGTCCGCCGCGTCGGTCCGGGCGAGCAGCAGGTTGTCGCGCAGCGAGCCCACGAAGACGTGGTGCTCCTGGTTGACGAGGGCGACGTGGGAACGGACCCGCTCGGCCGTCATCCGGGAGAGTTCCGCGCCGCCCAGGGTGATCCGGCCGTCCCGGGGCGCGTAGATCCCGGCGAGCAGCCGGCCGAGCGTCGACTTGCCCGCGCCGGAGGGGCCGACCAGGGCCAGCCGGGTGCCGGGCGCCACCTCCAGGGAGACCTGGTGCAGCACGTCGACGCCCTGGAGGTAGCCGAAGCGGACCTCGTCCGCGTGCACCTCCCGGCCGGCCGGCGCCAGCGCCGCGTCCCCGGCGTCCGGCTCGATGTCCCGGACGCCGACCAGCCGGGCCAGCGACACCTGGGCGACCTGGACCTCGTCGTACCAGCGCAGGATCAGGTTCACCGGATCGACGAGCATCTGGGCGATGAGCGCGCCCGTGGTGAGCTGGCCGACGTCGATCCAGCCCTTCAGGACGAAGACGCCGCCGATCATCAGCACCGAGCCGAGGATCGTGATGTGGGTGGCGTTGACGGCCGGGAACAGCACCGACCGCAGCCACAGGGTGTAGCGCTCCCACGCCGTCCACTCCTTGACCCGGCGCTCGGACAGGGCGATGCGGCGGGCGGCGAGCCGGTGCGCCTCGATGGTGTGCCCGGCGTCCACGGACTCCGCGAGGGCGGCGGCCACGGACGCGTACCCGGCGGCCTCGGAGCGGTAGCCGGAGGGCGCCCGCCGGAAGTACCAGCGGCAGACGACCACCAGGAGCGGCAGGGCGAGCAGCACGGTGGCGGCCAGCGGGGGAGCCGTGACCGTGAGCCCGCCGATCAGCAGCACGACCCAGACCACGCCGATCGACAGCTGCGGCACCGCCTCCCGCATGGCGTTGGCGAGCCGGTCGATGTCCGTGGTGATCCGGGACAGCAGGTCGCCCGTGCCCGCCCGCTCCAGGACGCCCGGCGGCAGCCCGACCGACCGGACCAGGAAGTCCTCGCGCAGATCGGCCAGCATCCGCTCGCCGAGCACGGCACCCCGCAGCCGCACCTCCCGCACGAAGACGGACTGCACGGCGAGCGCGAGCACGAACAGGCCGATGGTCAGGCCCAGATGGAGTTCGCGGGCGCCGTCGGAGACCCGCTCGACGAGCCCGCCCAGCAGGTAGGGGCCGGCCATGGAGGCGACCACGGCCACCGTGTTGACCGCGATCAGGAGGACGAAGGCCCGGCGGTGCCGGCGGAACAGTTCGGCCACGTAGGCCCGTACGGTCGCGGTGGCGCCGACGGGCAGGGTGGTGGCCGTCGTCGGGGCTGCCGGGTCGTACGCCGGCGGTGCGACGCCGATCATGCGCTCTCCTCGATCTCTTCCAGCGCCCTGCGGCCTCGCAGCGCGCCTCCGCTCTCGTCCGCCCTGCCTCGCGGCGCGGCTTCGGCCTCGCCTGTCCTGCCGCGCAGCGCGGATGCGTTCTCCTCGGGTGCCGCGCCCCGCAGCGCGGCCTCCTCGTCCGTCTCACGTGTCACCACCGCCCGGTACCGCCGCTCGGTGCGCACCAGTTCGCGGTGCACGCCGACCGCGGCGACCTCGCCCTCGTGGACGAGGACCACCCGGTCGGCCCGGTCGAGGAGCAGCGGCGACGAGGTGAACACGACGGTCGTGCGGCCGGACCGCAGCGCGCGGACGCCCTCCGCGATCCGGGCCTCGGTGTGCGAGTCGACCGCGGAGGTCGGTTCGTCGAGGACGAGCACCCCGGGGTCGGTGATCAGAGACCGGGCCAGCGCGAGCCGCTGGCGCTGCCCGCCGGACAGCGACCGGCCCCGCTCGGTGATCCGGGTGTCCAGCGGGTCGGCGACGTCCAGCGAGCCCTGGACCAGGGCCTCCAGGACGTCGTCGCACTGGGCGGCGGCCAGCGCGTCACGGGCCCGCACGGCCCCGGAGGCCGGTACGTCGAGCAGCTCGCGCAGCGAACCGGACAGCAGTACCGGGTCCTTGTCCTGGACGAGCACCGCGGTGCGGGCGGCCTCCAGGGACAGTTCGTCGAGCGGTACGCCGCCGAGCAGCACCGAGGTGCCGGCGTCGGCGGGGTGGCCGCCGAGCCGTTCGGCGAGGCGTCCGGCCGCGTCGGGGTCGCCGCAGACCACGGCGGTCAGCCGGCCCGCGGGTGCGAGCAGGCCGGTGGCCGGGTCGTACAGGTCGCCCTCCGGCACCGTGTCCGCATGCGAACCGCCGGTGTCCGTGGCCCGCTCCAGGGAGAGCACCCGGGCCGCCCGTTTCGCCGAGGGGCGGGAGAACGAGTAGGCCATGGCGATCTCGGTGAAGTGCTGCAACGGGTAGTTGAGGATCATGACCGCGCTGTAGACGGTGACCAGTTCGCCGACGGTGACGCGGCCCTGCCGGGCCAGGTGGACGCCGTGCCAGACGACCGCGATCAGCAGCAGTCCGGGCAGCAGCACCTGGATCGCGGAGATCAGCGACCACATCCGGGCGCTGCGCACGGCGGCGTGCCGTACCTCCTGGGAGGCGCGGCGGTAGCGGTCGAGGAAGAGGTCCTCGCCGCCGATGCCGCGCAGCACCCGCAGTCCCGCGACGGTGTCGGAGGCCAGCTCGGTGGCCCGGCCGGCCTTGGCGCGCTGGAGGTCGGCGCGCCGGGTGGCCCGGGGCAGCAGCGGCAGCACGGACAGCGCGACCAGCGGCAGCCCGGCGGCGACGACCCAGCCGAGGGCCGGCTGGTAGAGGACCAGGGAGACGCCGACCACGACGACCGTCAGCGCGGCGGCGGTGAACCGGGAGACCGCCTCGACGAACCAGCCGATCTTCTCGACGTCGCCGGTGGAGACGGCCACCACCTCACCGGCCGCCACCCGCCGGGTCAGCGCGGACCCCAGCAGGGCGGCCTTGCGGGCGAGCAGTTGCTGGACCCGGGCGGCCGCGGTGATCCAGTTGGTGACGGCGGCCCGGTGCAGGAAGGTGTCGCCGACGGCGATCGCCGTGCCGCACAGCACCAGCAGACCACCCGTCAGGGCCAGCCGGGTGCCGGAGCGGTCGACCACGGCCTGGACGGCGAGGCCCACGCAGAATGGGAGCGCGGAGACGGACACGAAGTGCAGCAGCCCCCAGGCCAGTGCCTTGAGCTGACCGCCCAGCTGGTTCCGCCCCAGCCACCACAGGAACCGGGGGCCCGAACGCGCGTCCGGCACGCCTGGATCGGAATACGGAAGATCTTGAATCTGCATGGCGTCCCAGCGGTTCGGGTCGGGGGAGGTGGCGACAAGCCGTGAAAGGTTCGCGTCGGAGCGTCGTCGAAATCAAACGGTTTTCCGCGCCGACGGTCGAAATCCGCTGCCTTCAGGCCAGGGCTTGCCGTCCCGAACGCGCTGAATGACATGAAATTCAATTAATTGACCGGTATGTGATGCCAGGATGACCGGGTGCAGATCAAGAGTGTCCGGCGGACGACCGTCGTGGCGGCGGTGATCGGGGCCTTCCTGGTGACCCTGAGCGCCTGCGAGGTGGCACCGGGCGGTGGTTCGAAGAACGGCCTGCCGGGGCCGCACGCCAGAGCACCGAGAGATCCGAGAGTCCCGAGAGTCCCGAGAGTCCCGAAGGCCTCAGGAGTCCTGCCGGCCCCGCGGGCAGCTGCGGCGGGCCCGGACTGGCGGCAGCCGGACGGGTCCGTGCCCGTCGGGGATCCGGGCCGGCTGCCGGGAGTCGGCGGGTTGCTGCGGGCGGCGATCCCCGCGGACACCCGCCAGGTCGTCGCCGTGTACGGCGAGGGCGCGGACTCGGCCGACTCCACGGTCGTGCTGTACACCCGGGAGGACCGCGGCTGGCAACCGGCCGGCAGCTGGCCCGCCCACAACGGGCGGTCCGGCTGGACCACCGACCACCACGCGGGTGACGGACGCAGCCCGGTCGGCGTGTTCACCGTCACCGACGCCGGCGGTGTGCTCCCCGACCCGGGCACCCGGCTCTCCTACGCCCAGGGCCGGGACCTCTACGCACCCCCGCACTACTGGAGCCCGGCGTACCGGCACGACTTCGACTACGTCATCGCCATCGACTACAACCGCCTGCGGGGCACCCCGCCGCACGACACCACCCGCCCCCTGGGCGCCGCCCGGGGCGGCGCCATCTGGCTGCACCTCGACCACGGCAGCGGCACCTCGGCCTGCATCGGCCTGCCCAGGGAGGCCATGGAGTACCTGCTGCGCACCCTCGACCCGGCCCGTGACCCCGTCGTGGTGATGGGGGACAGGCCGAGTCTGCTGTCCTGAGCGGGGCCGGTGAGGTCCGCGGTCCGGCGGCGGTCACCGGCCGTCCGGGACGGCCTCGCTCCCGGCCGGGCCCGCCGTGCCGTCGGCGTGCGAGTCCAGCACGTCCACGTCGTCCGCCCGGACGTAGGCCAGCCGGTGACCGAACTGGATCTCGTAGTACCGCTCCTGACCCACCACCACGGGCTGGGGCGTGGCGGAGATGGTGGACCGTTCGACGTAGGAGCCGCCCAGGTCGGACTGCGTCACGTACCGCTGGCCCGCCCGCAGGCTGTACGGCAGCGGAGCCTCGTCCTCCTCCTCCATCCCGTCCGGGTAGGCCTCCTCCTCCGGGAGGGCCCGCCCGAACACCGGGATCTCGTCCAGGCCCTCCTTCGGCGTCACCATGCGGCCGCTCGCACCGACGGCCGTCGGGTGCACCGCGGGATTCCTGAACCACGCCTTGTTGCCCTGGTACCAGATCGCCGTCCACTCGCCCCTGCGGTCGGCCACGGCGAAGGTCTGGCCGGTGGAGGCCCGCGATCCCAGGTCGCTCACGTCCTCCGTGGACGGGTCGCCGTCCGGCCTGCGGCCCGGGTCCTGGATCAGCGGAGCGTTCTCGTCCGGCCGGGTGTACAGGCGCACGGCGCTGGAGCCGTGCGGCAGGCACCGCTTGCCGTCGCCCTCGCACCCCGTGTACCGCGGTTTGTGGGTGGCGTAGTCCGGCAGGATCATCACCATGGGGCTGTCCGGTCCGGCGGTGGCCTTCAGCGGTGCGCCGAGGAGGTCGAAGTAGTGCCGCCAGTCCCAGAACGGCCCGGGGTCCTCGTGCATGTCGGGGATGCTGTCACCGGTCGGGGACGGCACGTTGTCGTGGCCGAAGATGTGCTGCCGGTCCATCGGGACGTCGTACTTCTTGGCCAGGTAGCGCACCAGCCGGGCCGAGGACCGGTACATCTGCTCCGTGTACCAGGTCCCGGGGTGGGCGAGGAAACCCTCGTGCTCGATGCCGATCGAGCGGGCGTTCACGAACTGGCTGCCGGAGTGCCAGGCCTCGTCCTTGGTCCTGACGTGCTGGGTGATGTGGCCGTCGCTGGAGCGGATCGAGTAGTGCCAGGACGCCTCGGTCGGGTCCTGCACGGTCTTGAACATGTTCGGCAGCGTCGACTCGGTGTCATGGATGACGATGTACTCGATCCGCTGGTCCCGGGGCCGGTCGGCGAGGTCGTGGTTGCCGTAGTCGCCGTCCTCGTCGATCTCCTCGTAGGGCGCGGCGAGCCAGTCGCACGCCAGGTCGGCCGGGCACTCGACCTCCTTCGGCCGCTTGGGGGCCTGCGGGCCGGGGTGCGGACTGACGCCGGGGGTGGCGGGGAGGGTGACCTCCTGTCCCTCGGCGGTGGTGCGGTGCGCGCCCCGGCGGATCAGACCGAAGACGTCGTTGGCGTACGTCCTCGCCGACGTGATGTCACGGGTACCGGGGAAACGTTCCACCGCCTGCCACCAGTCGTCCGGGTCGGCGCTGAGCGGCTTTCCGAGACGCCGTTGGGCGGCGGCCAGCAGCGCCGCGCCGCCGCGTACGTTGGCGACGGCGTCCGTCCGCAGCTGTTTGGCGGGGACCTTGATCAGCCGCGCGGCGCGTTCCAGGTCGGCGGGGCGCACGGCGTGGCCGCCCGCGGCGGACGCCGTGCCGGTGAGCGGGTCGGCCCGGCCGCCGTCCGCCGCCGGCGCGCCCGGTGCGGGTGACCGGTCCGGGGTGCGGGCAAGGGTGCCGTCCACCAGGTGCATCGGGCCGTAGCCCCCGGCGATGCTCGGGGCGCCGGGGTGGGTGTCCCAGCGCGACTGCATGTAGGACACGCCCATCAGCACGCTGCGCGGTACGTGGAATTCCCTTGCGGCGTCGGTGAAGGCGTGTTGCAGACGCTGGTCCTCCGAGTCGTCGGTGCCGGACACCGGGAGGATCAGCAGCGGTGGCAGCAGCGCGGCCGTCGCGATCAGGCAGGCCGTCAGGGTGCACGTCCGGAGGGCGCTGGGCCCGCGTGGAGCGTCAGTTCTTCTCATACCAGAGGGTCTCCAACCGCTTGCTGAGGGTCTCCAAGCACGCTCGTCGCAACCAGGGCAAGGGGGTTGCCCTTCACGTCACCCCTCGTACGTTTCCGTGCCCGGCGCGACCCGGCGCGCCGAGCGTCGACCGGGTGGCCCAGCGCTCCGGCAGAGGCCACCCGGTCGGCGGGCAACGGCCCGGCGGCCACGGCCGGCCGCGCGGCGCGCGGGGTCAGTCCTCGACGGGGTCCACCCGCCAGTCGGGATGCCCCGGCATCGGCGGCGTGTCGGGCCCGTACAGCCAAGGCGTCAGAAACGGCGTCAGATCCTCGCCCGCGACCCGGGAGGCGAGCGCGACGAAGTCCTTCGTACCTGCCGCGCGCCCCCGGTACCGGGTCACCCAGGTGTGTTCGATCCGGTCGAACGTCGCGTCACCGACCTTCTCCCGCAGGGCATACAGCACCAGCGCCGCGCCGTCGTAACGCATCACCTTGAACAGCGTCGGCTCCGTGGGCTCCGCCGGGGCGCCGTCGTCGTGGCGCCACTGGTCGTAGTGCTCGTACGCCGCCCGCATGGCGTCCTCCATGTCGACGCCGCCGTGCTCGGCGGAGTACAGCCGTTCGTAGAAACGGGCATGACCCTCGCTCAGCCACAGGTCGGACCAGCGTCTGACGGCCACGCTGTCGCCCGTCCAATGGTGTGTCAGCTCGTGCACCAGATTGCGCTCGGCGTCGACCCGGTCGCCCAGCAGGTCGTTCTTCGGTACGAGGGACAGCGACTGCGTCTCCAGCGCCACCGGCAGCTCGGTGTCTCCCACCAGCACGCCGTAGCGGCGGAACGGGTACGGGCCGAGCCGCTGTTCCAGCCAGGCGAGGTGCTCCGGGGTGAGCGAGCGTTCGGCCTCGGTGTCCGCGACCAGGTCGTCCGGCACCACGTCCCGCACGGCCAGCCCGCCCGGCCCCCGGCCGGCGACGAACGTGAACTTCCCGATCGCCAGCTGGACCAGCTGCGCCGCGATGGGATCCTCGGAGTCGTACGTCCACTGCATCCGCCCGTCGGGCTGCCGGACGCGTTCGACGAGCCGGCCGTTGGCCACCGCGCTGACATCCGGCGGGGTGGTGATCCGGAACGTCATGGGGGCCCGCAGGCTGGGATGGTCGTCGACCGGGAAGACCATCTTGGCGCCGTCCGGCTGAGCGCAGATCAGCGTGCCGTCGGGGGTGGGCACCCAGCCGTACTCGCGGATCGCGTCGCTCCGCTGCCGTCGCTGGGTCGGGTCGGCCGTGTAGGCGACGTGGACCGTGAACGTGCTGCCGCGCGGGATCGGCCGCGCGGGCGTGACGACGAGTTCGTCGCCGTCGCGCACGGCGCCGGCCGGCGCGCCGTCGACGGTGACCCGGTGCAGCGTGTTGCCCGCGAAGTCCAGGTCGAAGCGGGACAGGGCCTGGGTGGCGGTGGCGCTGATGGTGGTACCGGCCGGGAACGGCGTCCGGGGGGCCCGCCAGTCGAGGTCGAGCGTGTAACGGCGGACGGTGTAGCCGCCGTTGCCGTCCAGCGGCATGAGCGGGTCGCCGATGCCGGGTGCGCCGGGGGCGGGGGCGGCGCCGGACGAGGCCGCCGAGGCGCCGGGGGCGGCGGAGCCGTGGCCCCGGTGCGGGACGCCGCCCGAACAGCCGGTGCCGGTGAGGGCGACGGCGCCGGTGAGGGCGAGGGCGGCGCGCAGGGCGCGAGCGGTCGTGATCTCCATGGCAGCACTGTGGCAGCCTCATCCGCTTATAGCACTATTTGCGGCAATGGTGTGCACCCGGCCGGGCCGGGTGGCCGAACGGCCCCTGTCCGTCGCCCCCACCGTTGCGGCCGGCCGCCAACTCCCCGTAGAACACCGGCCATGAGAAGACGGATCGTCATGTCCATGCTCGCGGGGGCGACCCTCCTGGCGAGCGCGCTCCTCGGTACCGGAGCGCCCGCCGTCCGTGCCGCCGACGTCCCGGCCGAGTTCGGCACCGACTGGCACGACCCGGTGACCGCGGCTCCGCCGGTCTCCGTGCCCAAGGGCGCCAGGTCCTGCCAAGTCACCCTGGCCGAGGCCCAGTTCCGCGACTTCACGCCGTACCGGGGAACGTACACGCCCCCGCGGGGCTGCGGCGACCGCTGGAGCAGGGTCGTGCTGCGCCTGGACGGGAAGGTGAAGGGCCGTCAGTACGACCGCCTGGGCTACCTGCACGTCGGCGGGATCGAGGTACTGCGCACCTCCACCCCCGAGCCCTCGCCGGACGGCATCGAGTGGCACGTGGAGAAGGACGTCACCCGCTACAGCGACACCTTCCGCTCCACGCAGGACGTCGAGATGCTCATCGGCAACGTTGTCGACGACACCTACACCGGGGTCATCGACGTCAGGGCCACCCTCACCTTCTACGCGGGACGTCCCGAGGCCTCGGTACCCGACAAGGTGCTCACCCTGGCCGACGACGGCACCACCCTCACCACCCCCCGCAACAGCGAACGCGTCGTCGCCGAGGTGTACGCCACCGGATCCGGCGGCGGCTGCGAGGAGTTCTGGTACCTGACCGTGGCCGACCCGGCGCCGTACTCCTGCAAGGCGGACAAGGGGCCCTACCGGGAGGTGCAGATCAAGGTCGACGGCCGGCCGGCCGGGATCGCCGCGCCGTTCCCGAACGTGTGGACGGGCGGCTGGTCCAACCCGTTCCTCTGGTACGTCGTGCCGGGCCCGCGCGCCTTCGACGTCAAGCCCATCGAATACGACCTGACGCCGTTCGCGGGGATCCTCGACGACGGCCGCCCGCACCAGGTCGAGGTCTCCGTCGCCGGCGTGCCCGCGGGCCAGGCCGGCTGGAGCGCCCCCGTGAACGTGCTGGTCTGGCAGGACGCGCACCGGGCCCAGCTCACCGGAGCGCTCACCGGGGCCACGGCCTCCGAGCCCGTCAACTCCTCCGTGTACACGCCCGGTTCGGGGGAGTACCGGGTCGACACCGACGCCGGGCACCGGCTCACCGTCTCCGGATACGTCGACACCTCGCACGGCCGGGTGACCACCACTGTCAGCCGCACACTGGCCAACACCTCCGTGCACCGTTGGAACGACGGCGAGACGACGGACGCGCTCGACGCGACCTGGACGGACGACCAGAGCGTCACGGTCCGGGCGGACGGTGTGCCCCGGACGACCCGCACCGACCGGACGTACACCATGGGCGGCGCCACCGTCATCGGCACCGACGACCGGCTGCGCACCGAACTCACTCTCGGCGACCGGGCGGCGGTCAGCCGGTCCGGCGGCGGCTGGTCACGGCTCGACGACACCTACCGCGGGGACGCGACCTACACCCTGAACGTGCCGCGCGACCAGCGGCACGCGGTCGGCACGTCGAGCGAGCGCTATCGGCTGTACGGCTCGGACGGCTGCTACGACCGCTCGCTGGCCACCGAACAGGGGGTGCTGACGGTCGATCGCAGGCGCTGCTGAGCGGGGCCGTCGAGCCGGGTGGTGCGTGACGCGTCACCCGGCGCGCTTTTTACACGGCTGTGACACGGCGGTCTCGAACGGGATCAAGAACACCTCCAGAGTGATCGGCACGGAAATCGCTTTCCGTATCGCAGAAGTCCCGCTCGGCTTCGGCGAGTCGATCCCCCCACCAGGAGTGCCCGTGCCGCTGTCCCCGCCGTCCCTGTCGCGTCGCGTCGCACGCACACTGCGTACCTCTCTCTTCGCGCAGGTCGCCTGCGCGCTCGTGCTCGGCATCGTCGTCGGGCGGCTGTGGCCCGGGTTCGCCTCGGACCTTCAGCCGCTCGGCGACGGTTTCACCCGGCTCATCAAGACGATCATCTCGCCGCTGGTGTTCTGCGTGGTCGTCACCGGCATCGCCAAGGCCGGTGACCTGAAGGCCTTCGGGCGGATCGGGCTCAAGGCGCTGATCTGGTTCGAGGTGGCCAGTACGCTGGCGCTCGTCATCGGACTCGTGGCCGCCAACGTCGTCCAGCCCGGTGCCGGGATGCACGTCGATCCGGCCACGCTGAGCGCCAAGGCGGTCGACGCGAAGACGGGCGGCGGCTCGCTGCCCACGACGACCGGGTTCGTCCTCGACGCGCTGCCCACCAGTTTCATAGGCGCCTTCGCCGAGAACTCCCTGCTGCAGGTGCTCGTCCTGGCCTGCCTGGTGGGCGCGGCGCTGCTCCACCTCGGGACCACCAAGGTGCCGCAGGTGCTGCCGGCCGTCGAGCAGGCCCAGGAGATCATCTTCGCGATCGTCGGCTTCGTGATGCGCCTCGCCCCGATCGCCGTCTTCGGCGCGATGGCCGTCCTGATCGGCCAGTACGGCCTCGGTGTCATCGAGACCTACGCCAAGCTGATCGTCCTCTGCTACGCGGCCGCCGCGCTCTTCGTCGCCCTGCTCGCACTCGCCCTGAAGGCCCTCACCGGGCTCAGCCTCTGGAGGTTCGTCCGCTACATCCGCGAGGAGCTGCTGCTCGCGCTGGGCACCGCCTCCACGGAGTCCGTGCTGCCGCGCGTGATGCAGAAGCTGCGCAGGGCCGGTGCCCGGGACGACGCGGTGGGCCTGGTGCTGCCCACCGGCTACTCCTTCAACCTGGACGGCGCCTCGCTCTACCTCTCCATCGGCACCCTGTTCATCGCCCAGGCCGTGGGCGTCGACCTGAGCCTCGGTCAGCAGATCACCGTGGTCCTGGTGCTGATGCTCACCAGCAAGGGCATGGCCGGCATCCCCGGTTCGGCCTTCCTCGCCCTGTCCGCGACCGCCTCCTCGCTCGGGGCGATCCCGGCCGGTGCCGTCGCCCTGCTGCTCGGCGTGGACCGCATCATGGACTCGATGCGCGTCGTCACCAACCTGCTCGGCAACTGCGTGGCCGTCTTCGCGGTCTCCCGCTGGGAGGGTGCGCTGGACGTGGAGCGGGCGAAGCGGGTGCTGGGCGGTGAGGCCGCGGTCGTGGCGGAGGAGCCGGCCGAGGAGTTGGTGCCCGAGGGCTGAGACCGTACGGCGAAGCGGCTCCCCTCACCGACCGGGAGCCGCTTCGCCGTGCCTCAGCAGTGCTTCGCCGCCACCGGGCCGTCGACCAGCGTGTCCAGGAGTCCGGCCAGCATCTCGCGCTGCTCCGGCGAGAGCGGGGCCAGGATCTCCGCGGCCGCCGACCGCCGTGCCGCCCGCAGCTCGCGCAGGGTCTCGTGCCCCTCGTCCGTGATCTCGATCCGGGTCACCCGGCGGTTCGTCGGATCGGGCACCCGGCACACCTTCCCGCTCGCCTCCAGGCCGTCGACCAGCGTCGTCACCGCACGCGGCACCACCTCCAGGCGCTCGGCGAGGTCGGCCATGCGCGGGGGCGCCTCGTAGTGCGCGAGCGTGCGCAGCAGTCGAGACTGGGCGGGGGTGACGCCCAGATCGCGCGCCGCGAGATGGCGCTTCTGGATGCGCCACACCCGGCGGGTGAGGCGCAGCAACTGCTCGGCGAGCGGGCCGTCGGGGTCGGGGGTGCTCATGCGGGAATAATAACAGGACTCTGTTCATTGTGAGCATAGGTAACAGTGAGCTATGCTCCGTGAGTCCGTACACAACACACCCATCCGTAGGAGCCATGCCCCGAGACGAGATCAACTGGACCCCTGACGCCACCTCGGCCGGACAGCCCCGCCAGGTGCGCCGCATCCTCAGGCTCTTCCGCCCCTACCGCGGCCGGCTCGCGATCGTCGGCCTGCTGGTCGGCGCCGCCTCGCTGGTCTCGGTCGCCACCCCGTTCCTGCTCAAGGCGACCCTCGACACCGCGATCCCGCAGGGCCGCACCGGACTGCTCAGCCTGCTGACGCTGGGCATGATCCTCAGTGCCGTCCTCACCAGTGTCTTCGGCGTCCTGCAGACGCTGATATCCACCACCGTCGGCCAGCGCGTCATGCACGACCTGCGCACCGCCGTCTACGGCCGGCTGCAGCGCATGTCGCTCGCCTTCTTCACCCGCACCCGTACCGGCGAGGTGCAGTCCCGCATCGCCAACGACATCGGCGGGATGCAGGCCACCGTCACCTCGACGGCCACCTCCCTGGTCTCCAACCTGACCAGCGTCGTCGCCACCGTCGTCGCGATGCTCGCCCTCGACTGGCGGCTCACCATCGTCTCGATGGTCCTGCTCCCGCTCTTCGTGTGGATCAGCCGCCGGGTCGGCAACGAGCGCAAGAAGATCACCACCGAGCGCCAGAAGCAGATGGCCGCGATGGCCGCGACGGTCACCGAGTCCCTCTCGGTCAGCGGCATCCTGCTCGGCCGCACCATGGGCCGCGCCGACTCGCTCACCGCCTCCTTCGCCGACGAGTCCGAGCAACTGGTCGACCTCGAAGTCCGGTCGAACATGGCAGGGCGCTGGCGGATGGCCGTGATCACCATCGTGATGGCCGCGATGCCCGCCGTCATCTACTGGACCGCAGGCATGGCCCTCCAGCTGGGCGGCCCGCAGATCTCGCTCGGCACCATCGTCGCCTTCGTCTCCCTCCAGCAGGGCCTGTTCCGCCCCGCCGTGAGCCTGCTGGCGACCGGCGTCCAGATCCAGACCTCCCTCGCCCTCTTCCAGCGCATCTTCGAGTACCTCGACCTGCCCATCGACATCACCGAGCGCGACGAGCCGGTCCACCTCGACCGCGTGAAGGGCGAGGTCCGCTTCGAGAAGGTCGAGTTCCGGTACGACAGGCACGACGACAAGGCGGCTCCCGTCCTCGACGGCATCGACATCACCGTCCCGGCCGGCACCGGCCTGGCCGTCGTCGGCCCCACCGGCGCCGGCAAGTCCACCCTCGGCTACCTGGTGCCCCGGCTCTACGACGTCACCGGCGGCCGGGTCACCCTGGACGGCGTCGACATCCGCGACCTCGACTTCGACACCCTCGCCCGCGCGGTCGGGGTGGTCTCCCAGGAGACGTACCTCTTCCACGCCTCGGTCGCCGACAACCTGCGCTTCGCCAAGCCGGACGCCACCGACGAGGAGCTGCACGCGGCGGCCCGCGCGGCCCAGATACACGACCACATCGCCGGGCTGCCCGACGGCTACGACACCGTCGTCGGCGAACGCGGGCACCGCTTCTCGGGTGGCGAGAAGCAGCGTCTGGCCATCGCCCGCACCATCCTGCGCGACCCGCCGGTCCTCATCCTGGACGAGGCGACCAGTGCCCTGGACACCCGCACCGAACACGCGGTCCAGGACGCCATCGACGCCCTGTCGGCCAACCGGACGACCATCACCATCGCCCACCGGCTCTCCACGGTCCAGGGCGCCGACCAGATCGTCGTCCTCGACTCCGGGCAGGTGGCCGAACGCGGCACGCACCAGGAGCTGCTGGAACTCGACGGCCGGTACGCGGCACTGGTGCGCCGGGACGCCCGCCTGGAGACGGCGGGGGAGCAGCCGGCACCGGAGCAGCCCGGAACCGGCGAGCCGGCCCAGCGGGAGACGGCCCTGCACCCGGTGCGCGGGCGGGGCACCCGGGGACGCAGGCACGCGACACCGCCGGCAGGCTGAAGCCGAGGGGTGGTGCCGACGGGTGGTGCCGACGAGCGGCGCTGACAGGTGGTGCCGACGGGTGGTGCCGACCGGCCGTGGTCGCCCCCGCCCGGCCGGTCGCCTCATGTCGGCCGGCCCCCTGCGTCGGCCCGCCGGAGCTGACAAACGGCAGCCGACAAATCGCAGCCGACAAGCTGAAGATATGCCGGGTTTGTGGCGTTGTGCGAGCTAACGTGCCCGCATGCAGACGAACACTCCGTCACGGACCCCGGGCCGGCGGACCCGCGCCGGCCGTGGCGCCTCGACGCGCGGCAAGTCGGTCCGGTTGACCCGCCGGGGCAGGCTCGTCCTCGTCGTGACCGGCGCCGTCGTCGCCGGTGCCGCCGTGGCGGTGCCCCTGCTGTCCCTGGCCGGCCTCACGGCCGGACCCGCCACCCTGGTCATTCCGGAGGGCTGGCGCGCGTCCCAGGTCTACGACGCCGTCGACAAGGCCCTCGCCCTCCCGTCCGGAAGCACCAGGAACTCCGTCGGCACCGCGGGCCTGAAGCTCCCCGGCGAGGCAGGCGGCAACCCGGAGGGCTATCTCTTCCCGGCCACCTACCCCCTGGACAAGGACGCGACTCCGCAGTCGGTGCTGCGGTTCATGGTCGACACCGCCAACCAGCGGTTCGGCTGGGCGCCCGTCGCGGCCGGCGCGCAGCGCGACGCGATGAACGTCTACCAGGCGGTGACCATCGCCAGCATCGCCCAGGCCGAGGCCGCCGACAAGGCCGACATGGGAAAGGTGGCGCGCGTCGTCCTCAACCGGCTGCAGCGGGGCATGCCGCTCCAGATGGACTCCACCCTGAACTACGCCCTCAACCGCAGCACCCTCAACACCACGGTGAACGACACCCGTGTCGAGAACCCGTACAACTCCTACCAGCGCATGGGCCTGCCGCCCACCCCGATCGACAACCCGGGCACGGACGCGATGCGTGCCGCGCTCAACCCGCCGCCGGGCAACTGGCTGTACTTCGTCACGGTCAAGCCGGGGGACACGCGGTTCACCGCCGACTTCGCCGAGCACCAGCGCAACGTCGCCGACTTCAACGCCGAGCAGAAGGCCAGGACCCAGCGGTCGCCGCAGGTGTCGCTGCCGCCGCGGTGAGCGGCCGGTGCGTCACGCGGCGACCGGCTCCCCGGCCAGCAGCCGCCTGATGTCCCGCACGGCCTCGCGCCCCGCGCGGTTGGCGCCGATGGTGCTAGCGGACGGGCCGTAGCCGACGAGGTGGACGCGCGGGTCGGCGACCGCGCGGGTCCCCTCGACCCTGATCCCGCCGCCCGGCTCGCGCAGCCGCAGCGGGGTCAGATGGTCCAGGGCCGCCCGGAAACCGGTGGCCCACAGGATGACGTCCGCGTCGACGTGCCGTCCGTCGCGCCACGCCACCCCGTCGGGCGTGACGCGGTCGAACATCGGCTGCCGGTCCAGGACCCCGTCCTTCAGGCCCTGCCGGATCGCGTCGTTCAGCGGGAGCCCGGTGACCGAGACCACGCTCCGCGGCGGCAGCCCCTGCCGTACCCGCTCCTCCACCAGCGCCACCGCGGTCCGGCCCGCGCCCTCGTCGAAAGGGCCCTCGCGGAAGACCGGGGGGCGCCGGGTGACCCAGGTCGTGGCGGCCGCGTACGGGGCGAGTTCCAGCAGGTGCTGGGTGCCGGAGGCGCCGCCGCCGACGACCACGACCCGTTTCCCGGCGAACTCCTCGGGCCCGGCGTACTGCGCGGTGTGCAACTGGCGTCCGCGGAAGGTCTCCTGGCCCGGGTAGTGCGGCCAGAACGGCCGGTCCCAGGTGCCGGTGGCGTTGATCAGCGCACGTGTCGACCAGTCGCCGTGGTCGGTCTCCACGAGCAGCCGCCCGCCCGCGCCCTCGCGCACCGCGCGGACGTCGACCGGCCGCCGCACCCGCAGGCCGAAGGTGCGCTCGTAGTCGGCGAAGTACTCCCCGATGACGTCCGCGGACGGCCGTGCCGGGTCCGCCCCGGTCAGCTCCATGCCCGGGAGCGCGTGCATCCCGTGCACCTTGCCGTAGGTCAGGGACGGCCACCGGAACTGCCAGGCGCCGCCGGGCGCGGGGGAGTGGTCGAGCACCACGAAGTCGCGGTCCGGCTCGAAGCCGGTGCGCCGCAGGTGGTAGGCGCTGGACAGGCCCGCCTGACCGGCGCCGATGACGACTGCCTCGACCTCACGCGTTTCGTTCACGCTTCTACCAACAGCGCGGGTGGCCGTGGATCTTCCCGGCCCGGCTGCCCGTCGTCCCCTCCGGCGCATGGGCCAGGATGGGGGCATGTCGGATGCCTTCACCACACGAGAGCTCGATGTCGCCACCGGTAGCCGGGAGCGGGTCGTCGACCTGACCGGCGACTGCGAGGCCTTCCTCCGCGAGGCCGCCGCCGGCCGCGACGGACTGCTGAACATCTTCGTCCCGCACGCGACGGCCGGAGTCGCGGTCCTGGAGACCGGTGCCGGCAGCGACGACGACCTGCTCGCCGCCCTGCACACCCTGCTCCCCGCCGACGACCGCTGGCAGCACCGGCACGGCAGCCCCGGCCACGGCCGCGACCACGTCCTCCCGGCGATCGTCCCCCCGCACGCCACCCTTCCGGTGATCAACGGCCGCCTGGCCCTGGGTACCTGGCAGTCGGTGTGCCTGGTCGACACGAACCGGGACAATCCGCAGCGAAAGGTTCGTGTCACGTTCCTGGCGGGCTCCTGACTCACCGGCTCGCCGATGAGGTGATGCGGACGGCTCCGGCGCTGAGGGTCCGGGCGACGGACCGGCGGGCCGCCAAGCCGGCCGGCAGTGTCGTCGGACGGTCAGGACGCCGCGTCGAGCAGGTCGACGGCGCTCTGCTGGCGGGCGGCGTCCACCTGGTCAAGTGGTCCGTACCAGCGCAGGCCGTACTGGTCGAGGGCGTTGCGGTCGCTCGCGTGGGCGCGGTCGGCCTGGCGTTTGAGATAGGCGGTGTAAGGGTGGTCGGGCAGCACCGAGTTGAGCTTGCCGAGGCCGCGTACGTCGGCGCCCTTGAAGGACGGGCCGTCGGCTCCGCAGTCGCCGCTCTCGCACGGATCGCGCAGGATGCCGTCCGAGGTGTGGAGCACGGAGGTCGTGGTGGCGGCGTCGGCGATCTGCCGTGCGCTGGTGAGAAGTTGGCCGTCACCCGTGGCCCGGTACAGCTCGGCGAGCGCGCCGAGGAGCACGCCCTGGTTGTACGACCAGACGGCCTGCCCGTTGTTGCCGCAGGTGGACAGGTCGATGCCGTCGTTGACCAGGTGCGAGCCGTTGACCATGCCGGTGCCCTGGAACCAGGTCCAGCCGGCCCGGGCCCGGCCGAGATACGTCGTGTCGCCCGGGACGCGGTTGTGGAGGGCTGCGTTGAGCTGGATGTAGAGGGAGTTGGCGATCGCGTTCTTGTACGTCCGCGCCGTGCTCCACCACACTCCGCCGCCGCAGGTGGAGTCCCAGTAGGCGGCCATGTGGTCGGCGTCCGCGCGGGCCGTTTCCAGGTAGCGGCTGTCGCCGGTCAGGTCGTAGGCGGCGATCCAGGCGAGGCCCCACCAGCCGGTGTCGTCGATGTAGTCGTTGCGGAACTGCCCGCCCTGCGCGTTGACGTTGAGGTCGTAGGTGCGGGCGATCGCGTAGCGGTAGCTGCCCATGCCCGTCACGCGGATGTTGTCGATGACGGCGGTCAGGGCGTTGGCCGAGTTCCACCAGCCGGTGGTGTCGAACAGGCCGGTGCCGTAGTCGTAGAAGGTCATCAGGCCGGTGGCCGCCGCGGTGCGCGGCTCGCCCGCGTTCCAGGTGGTGCGGGCCCAGGGGGTGCACGCGATCTCGGCGCGGTCCCCGGCCTTTCCGCAGGCGCGCAGCGCACCGACGCCGAGGTTGTTCCAGTCGTCGACGTTGTACATGAGGGTGCGCCAGCCGCGCTGCCCGGTGGGCACGGTGGTGTCGCCGAGCTTGCTGCCCGAGCTCCAGGTGCGGCCGCCGTCGAAGGAGCGGTCGAGCCACACCTCGTCGCCCGGGTTGCCGTTGTCGATGGAGGCCCAGCCCATCGCGTCGGAGTCGTCGAAGTGCAGGACGATCGACCGTGCGTAGATGCTCGCCGTGACCGGGGTGCGGTCGCCCGGGGAGAGCGCGGGGTCCCGGGCGTCGCAGTACTTGTTGCAGACGGCCGCCGCCGCGCCGGTGTCGGCCGCGGCTGCCGGGGGTGTGAGGGGGACGAGGGCGGTGAAGAGTGCCGGAGCGAGTGCCGCCGCCAGTCGGCGAAGGGGGCGGCTGCTCGGTCTGCGCACGGAGGGCATGGGGACCTCCCTGCTTCGGGGACGGATGTGAGAGCGCTCTCGGAACGTAGGGAAGGGAAGGGGAGGCGTCAATGTCGTGCACGGGTACGGTTGTTGCGCTCAGGTCCGTACCAATGTGCACTCAGGTCTGCACTAAAGGGCACCCGCCAGCACCTCTGCGGCGGCCACCCCGGAGGCGGCCGTGGCGCCGTGCGTGAAGATCTGGGCGGCGGAGGGGACGACGGTGCCCGGCAGGCCCATCTCCACGACGATCGCGTCGGGCCGGGCGGCGACGAGTTCCGTGAGGGCCTGCGCCATCCACGTGTGCCGGGCGGCGTCGCGCACCACCACGACCAGGGGCCGTCCCGCGGCGGGGGCGAGCGCCCGCGTCTCCAGCGTGCCGGCGCGGGACAGCAGTTCCTCGCGGCCCACCCGGACCGACGTCGTCCCCGGCAGCCGTTCGCCCAGCGGGGCGGCCACGCCCCAGGGGGTCTCCTTGCCGATGGCCAGGTTGGTGGTGGGCACCAGTTCGACCACGTGCGGCGCGTTGACCAGGGGCAGGGTGTGCCGGACGGCTCCGGTCAGCCGGATGGCGCGGCGGGCCGCCGTGAAGCCGATGCCGTCGGCGTCCCAGACGGCGGCGCCGGCCGGGTTCAGCCCCGCCGACCAGGCCGCGAACTCGCGGACGCGAAGGCTCGCCTCGGCGAGCCGCTCCTCCGGCAGGCCGCCCGCCAGGACGGCGTCCGTGAGGGCGTTCACGAGCAGGGCGGCGGTGGCCTCGTCGGCGTTCTCGCCGCCGACGCAGACGGCGTCGGCACCGGCGGCGACGGCTCGGACCGTGGCCCCGCCGATCCCGTACCGGCCGGTCACGGCGCCCATCTCGATGGCGTCGGTGACGATGATGCCGTCGAACCCGAGCTCCTGGCGCAGCAGTTCCTCCAGGATGCGGCGGCTCAGCGTGGCGGGCAGCTCGGGGTCGTAGGCGGGGACCAGCAGATGGCCGCTCATCACCGCACGGACGCCCGCGTCGAGGGCGGCCCGGAACGGCGGCAGGGCCTGCTCGGCGATCCGGTCGCGGTCGGCCTCGTAGACGGGCAGTCCGTGGTGGGAGTCGACGGCCACGTCGCCGTGGCCGGGGAAGTGCTTGGCGCAGGCGGCGACTCCGGCCGACTGGAGTCCGCGGATCCAGGCGCCGGTGTGCCGTGCCACCACCTTGGCGTCGACGCCGAAGGACCTGACCCCGATGATCGGGTTGTCGGGGTTGGAGTTCACGTCCGCACTCGGCGCGTAGTCGAGGCTCACCCCGGCCGTGCGCAGCTGCCGGCCCAGGTCGGCGGCGACGGCCTCGGTGAGTTCGGTGTCGTCGACGGTTCCGAGTGCGAAGTTTCCCGGCCGGGTGGAGCCGGTCGCCGACTCGATCCGGGTGACATCACCGGCCTCCTCGTCGATCGCGATGATCAACTCGGGGTTCTCCGCGCGTAGTTGCCCGGTGAGGCGGGCGACCTGGTCGGGCGTGACGATGTTGCGGGAGAAGAGCACGACCGATGCCAGCCCGTCCCCGATCTCGCGCAGCACCCAGTCGGGGGCCTCGGTGCCCACGAATCCCGGCTGCAGGACGGAGCGCGCCAGTCGTCGCAACTCCTGGCTGTGCTTGCTGGAGACCATGGCGTACGCCCTCCTGTTGGTACAGACCAATGCGTCTCCGTCAGGCTAACGGCACGTGTCAAGGGGGCCCGGGGTGTGCCCTGTTGGCGCAACGCGCCCTCAACTGGGGTGTTTGACAGGATGAGTTGGTCTAGTCCAAGTTGGAGGCACGCGAGTTCGAAGAGGGGCTGGTGTGGCCCGTGGTGCAGTGACCCTGCAGGCACGGTCCCCGCCCCTCACGCCGCGCAGTTGGCGACCCGGACGGGCCGCCGGTACCTGATATCGAGGTGTGGAGCACCGCATGCCCACGACTGACCGTTATCTCCATCGAGCCCCCTCGGACATCCCCTACTTCAGCTCGGACGGCGAGACCTACCTCGCCCAGACACCCCTGCGGGACCTGGCCAAGAGCCGCCCGCTGCGAGTCCTCTCCGAGGAGGACCTCGCCCACTGGCAGACGTACGGCTACGTGGTGGTCAAGCAGGCCATCCCCACCGCCGCGGCCCGCGAACTGCTCGACTTCGCCTGGGAGTTCCAGGGACTGGACCCCGAACGCCCGGACACCTGGTACGAGGAGCGCGAGTACCGCTCCGACCTCGACCGGGACCTGCACATCTACGGCTTCGTCGAGGCCTACCACCACCAGCTCATCTGGGACAGCCGGCAGACCCGCCGGGTCTACGACGCCTTCGTCGACGTCTGGGACTGCGAAGAGCTCTGGGTGACCCTCGACCGGCTCAACCTGAACCCGCCCAACATCAGG
Organism: Streptomyces sp. NPDC090499; assembly: GCF_044769305.1. NCBI lineage: Bacteria > Bacillati > Actinomycetota > Actinomycetes > Kitasatosporales > Streptomycetaceae > Streptomyces > Streptomyces sp. NPDC090499. Next base: position 88,266 of record NZ_JBIVXP010000025.1, on the reverse strand, counting down.
AACCGCGACCGGGCCCTGATCCCGGGCACCGCCGAGGGCTTCGACATCGAACTGCACTGGGACGTCGACACCACGCTCGGCGTGCTGCCGCAACGGGTCCAGGGGATCATCGCCCTCACCGACACCAGGCCGGAACTGGGCGGCTTCCAGTGCTGCCCCGAACTGTTCAAACGCTTCGACCAGTGGAAGGCGTTCCAGCCGGCGGACCGCGACCCGATCCGGCCCCGGATCGACCGCACCGAGTTCCCCGTGGTGCGCCCGCAGCTCGAAGCCGGCGACCTGCTGATCTTCAACGGCCTGCTGGCGCACGGCGTGGCCCCCAACACCTCCGAGCAGACGGTGCGCGCGGTCCAGTACCTGTCGATGATGCCGGCGCTGGAGTCCCACGACACGCTCAGGCGCGCCCGGGTCGAGTCCTGGCGCACCCTCGCCACGCCCGACTGGAACCCGACACTGCTGGGCGACGCCGCGCGCCACGAGTCCCTGCGGTACGGCAGGGCCACGCTCGACGACCTCGGGGCCAGGCTGCTGGGCCTCACGTCCTGGACCGGGGCGGACCTCGACGGTGCGGAGCGGCCGGCCGGAGAAGAGACATGCGCCGAATCTGCCTGACCCTGCCGACCAACAGGCCCTGCGCGGCGACGATCACGGCCCTGGCCGAGGAAGCGGCCTACGCCGTCCGGCACTTCGACGCCGAGGTGCACCTCCTGATCCTTGACTCCTGCGCGGCACCGGCCTTCGCCGAACACGCCGAGACCGTGCGCCGGATACCCGACGATCCGCGGATCGTCGTCCACCATCTCGACGAGGCACGGCAGCGGGACTTCCTGCGGACCGTGATCGACCGGTCCGCGGCCACGAAGCCCGACCTGCTGCTGGACCTGATGCTTCCCGACGGCGTCTCCTACGGCGCCTGCACCAACCGCGCCTTCCTCCTGGCCGCCGCACTCGGCTGCGAGTCCGTGCACCGCAGGGACTCCGACAGCCACTACCAGCTCGCGGACGGTGAGCCCGTCTTCCCCGTCCACCACGAACTGCTCTCGCTCGGCAGCCGCGCGGCCGACGCCGCCCGCCACGTCACCCGGACCGCACTCGCCGCCGACCGCATGGACCGGCGGGTGGCGATGGTCGGCAGCTCCTTCGTCGGCGAACTGTCCGTGGACATCGGCGAGATACTCCGGATCGACCCGGACGTCTACCACGACATGGTCGGCCTGTGGGCGCCCCCGCACTGGACGCCCGAGCAGAAGTCGGAACTCGTCGAGGAGTCCTTCCGGGGCGCGGGCACGGACGCCTTCACCACCGACGACTCCACCCTGACCGTGGTCGACCCCATGCGCGTGGACATGTGCAACATCGCCTTCCACGGCGTGCACGAACACGTGCCCCTGCCACCCGCGACCGACACGATCGGCAGCGACTACTTCCTGATCCACCTGGTCCACGACGCCGCGCTGCCCGGCGTCCTGCACAACCGGAACATCGTCAACTTCTACACCGGCGAACGCCGGACCGACTCCGGGTTCGTCGCGTACCAGCTGCGCTTCGTCAAGTTCCTGCTGTCGATGCTCTACTTCAACTCCGTCTACGACCGGATGGGCCGGGCGGGCGAGTCACTGCTCGACGGGCAGGGGCAGGTGCGCGCGTCCGTCGTGGCCCGGCTCGCCAGGGACAGCGCGGGGCTCGACCGGAGCGAGAACGTGCACCGCCTTGACGTCCTCGACACCGCGTACCGGAAACTCGGCGGCCGGTACGCCGGGTTCGCCGACCTGCTGGCCGGGCGACGCGACCGACTCCTGGACGAAGCGCGCGGCGACATCGAGGACTTCGCCCTGCTCACGGAGGCGTGGGAGCCGCTGGTCGGTGCGGCCCGCCGCACTTCCGTGCCCCGGACACCCGGGCCGCAGCGGTGACGGCGGCCACGGCCCGTGCCTCCGCGCCGCTGCTCGCCGCACTGGCGGGCGCCACCGAGGACGGGATCTTCTTCGATCTGGCCGGAATCCGGCGCGGCTACGCCACCCTGCGGCGTGAACTGCCCGGCGTCGACATCCGGTTCGCCCTGAAGTCCTGCCCGGTGGACGAGGTGCTCGGCTGCCTCGCGGCCGAGGGCGCCGGGGTCGACGGGGCGAGCCCGCACGAACTGGAGCAGGCGCTGCGCGCGGGCGTGCCGGCCGGCCGGACCCACTACGGCAACACCGTCAAGTCCGACCGGGACATCGCCGAGGCCCACCGGCTCGGCGTCCGGGACTTCGCCACCGACAGCATCGAGGACCTGGCGGCCGTCGCGGCCCACGCCCCGGGAGCCCGGGTGTTCTGCCGGCTGGCCACCAGCGGCGACGGCGCGCTGTGGGGACTGAGCAACAAGTTCGGCTGCTCGCCCGCCGACGCGGTGCGCATCCTGGCGGCGGCCAGGGGGATGGGCCTGACACCCTCCGGCCTGTCCGTGCACGTCGGCTCCCAGCAGATGACGGCCGACGCCTGGCACAACGCCGTCGAGTGCCTGGCGGACGTCCTGACCGTCCTGGGCCGCCGCGGCATCGTCCTGGACCACGTCAACCTCGGCGGCGGGCTGCCGGCCCTGGGCTACCTCGACCGGCACGGCCTCCCCCTGGAACCGCCGCTGGACAAGATCTTCGCCGTCATCCGGGAGGGGATGCGCCACCTCAGGAAGGTCCACGGCGAGCACCTCTCGTTCGTCATGGAACCGGGCCGCCACCTCGTCGCCGACCACGGGGCCATCCGCGCCCACGTGGCCCGCTTGTCCGAACGGCGCCGGCCGGACGGCGAGCGGCAGCACTGGCTCTACCTGAGCTGCGGCAAGTTCAACGGCCTCTACGAGATGGACGCGCTCCAGTACCCGCTCGTCTTCCCCACCCACCCCGACGCCGGGCCCGGGGACGTCCCCGCCGTCCTGGCCGGGCCCACCTGCGACAGCGACGACGCCTACCCCCGGGGTCACGCCCTCGTGCACGTCCCCCGGGACCTGGCCTCCGGCGACCCGGTGTGGGTGCTCTCCAGCGGCGCCTACGCGATCAGCTACACGACCCAGGGCTTCAACGGCTTCGCCCCGCTCCCGTACACCTGTGTCGGCGGAGGACACCCGTGAGCGGCGACGGAGTACGCATACGGCACATCGCCGACGCCGACTGGGACGCCATCACCGCGATGGAGGCCCGCGCCTACGCGGAACTCGGCCTCTCGGAGGGGCGTGCCGCCCTGCGGTCCAGGGCGGACGCCTCGCCGGAGACCTGTTTCGTCCTCGACGTCGGCTCCGAGCCGGCCGGATACGTGCTGGCACTGCCGTATCCGGTGCTCGGATACCCGGACCTCGAACGGCCGGAGGAACCCGCTGCCGGCCCCCCGCACCCGCCACGCAACCTGCATCTGCACGACATCGTCGTCACGGAGCGGCAGCGCGGCAGGGGACTGGGACAGCGTCTCCTGACCCACCTCACCCGAACCGCCGGTGCCCGCGGGTTCGAACGGATCTCGCTGATCGCCGTCGGCCGCAGCGAGCCCTTCTGGTCGACCCGCGGGTTCACCGCCCACCCGGGGATCGCCCCCGGCGGATACGGCGCGAACGCCGTCTACATGTCCCGCCCGAACACCCCGGGCGCGCACCTCCGGGACGAACACGTCCCGGGCGACGGCCGAGCCGACGAAGCGAGTTGATGCGCGTGTTCCCTGTCCGTGACCCCTTCCAGCGCAGCCAGGTGGCGATCGCCGCACTGTTCTGCGCCCTCGGCTTCCAGTACGCCACCTGGGCGTCCAGGATCCCCGCCATCAAGGCCGACCTCGGGCTGACCGCCGCCGAGGTGGGAGTACTGCTGATGGCGGCCGGTATCGGCGCCGTCGCGTCGTTCCCCCTGGTGCCGCTGCTCATGAAACGGCTCGGCTCGGCACGGCTGGCACTGCTGTCGGCCCTCTGCCTGACCCTGCTGCTCCTGGCCCTCGCGCTCGCCCCGGACTATCCGGTCGCCCTGCTGGTCATGGTCGCCGACGGCGTGTTCGTCGGGTGCCTGAACGTGGCCATGAACGCACAGGGAACGGCCCTGGAGACCCGGTACACCCGCAACACCATGGCCCGACTGCACGCGACGTTCAGCGCCGGCTCCCTGCTCGCCGCGCTGCTCGCCTCCGGCATGAACGCGGCCACCTCCTCCGTCGCGGCGCACTTCGGCGTGGCCGCGGTCGTCCTCGTCCTGCTGGCGGCCCTGGCCCGTACCGGTCTGCTCCAGGACGAGGCACCCGCGGCGGAGCAGGAGACGGAGGGCGCGAAGGAGCGCAGGAGCCGGGCCGGATGGACCCTGCCGTCGCGGGTCACGCTCTGGATGTGCTGTGCCATGGCGTTCGGCACGGTGACCGAGGGCGCCATGAACGACTGGTCCGCCCTCTACCTGAGGGAAGTCGCCAAGGCCACCGCCGAGTTGGCGCCGATGGGCATCGCCGTGTTCTCCGGCATGATGGTCCTGGCCCGCCTCTTCGCGGACGGCTGGCGCAGCCGCTGGGGCGACGGCCGTGTCGTGCTGTTCGGCAGCGCCCTGGCCGCCGCCGGGCTTGCCTTCGCCCTGCTGACCGGGGGAGTGGTGGCGGCGCTCATCGGGTTCGCCTGCGTCGGACTGGGCTGTGCCGCCGTGACCCCGTGCGTCTACGTCGCCGCGGCCAAACAGGGCTCTGAGGCGCTGGCCCTGGTCGCGGCCATGGGCACCACGGGCCTGCTGGCCGGACCGCCGCTCATCGGTTTCGTCGCGGGTTCGAGCAGCCTGGTGTGGGGCCTCGCACTCGTCGCCGCGGCGGCCGTCGTGGTGTCCCTGTGCAGTACGCGCATCCAGTGGACACCGGTGAGCGGCTGACCGCGCGGCGGGCGGCCGGGCCGGTCACTCCGGTTTGCGCCACACCGAGATGTGCTTGCTGGCCTCCTGGGTGAACGGCGAACCGTCCCAGTCGGCCACCCGGCGCTCCAGCGCGAGGCCCGCGATCCGGGCCATCAGGTCCAGTTCCGCAGGCCACGCGTACCGGTGCCGGGAGGCGTCCCTGCGGTAGCGGCCGTCCGCGCCGTCGCGGGTGAGGTGGTGCGAGACGAGGATCTGCTCGACCAGGTCGAAGGTGTCGAAGCCGAGGTGCCCCACGGAGACGTCGAACGGCACCGCGGCCTGGCCCGGCGGCAGCATCCGCAGCGGCGGCACCCCCAGTTCGATCACGAACCGGCCACCGGGCCGCAGATGCCGGGCCGCGTTGCGGAAGCACTCGACCTGCTCGTCCTGGGTGAGCAGGTTCGAGATCGTGTTGTAGACGAGATAGACCAGCGCGAACTCACCGGGCACGGTGGCCGTGGCCATGTCCCCGACCACGACCGGCAGGGTCTCCTCGTCGGCCTTCCGCCGCAGGACCGCCACCATGTGCTCGGAGAACTCGATGCCCGCCACCGGCACCCCGCGCGCCCGCAGCGGGACACCGACCCGTCCGGTGCCGACGGCGAACTCCAGCGCCCGCCCGCCTGCGGCGAGTTCGGCCAGGAAGTCGACGGTCGGGCCGAGCACCGCGGCCGAGGACATCGCGGTCTCCTCGCCGTCGTAGCGGTCGGCTTCGGCCCTGCCCCACAGCTCACTGGTCGTCACGGGCGGCCACTGTGCCGGGCGGCCGACGGCGCTGTCCACCGGATTTCCCGGCCGTCGGCCGCCTTCCGGACCGGGCCGGACCGGGCGCCGGAACCAGCCCCAGCCGCTGCGCGTGCAGGACGGTGCCGAGGCGGTCGCGGGTGCCGAGCTTGCGGTAGATGTTCTCGACGTGCTTGTGCACCGTGCGCACCGAGATACCCAGCCGACGGCCGATCGCGTCGGCGGTCAGGGCGTCGGTGAGCAGGAGGAGGACGGCGAGCTCGCGGGGCGTCAGCGCGCACTCCGCCGCACTCTCCTCAGCCGCACCGGCCGGCGCCGAGGACCGCCGCCACTGCTCCAGGAGCTTGCGCTGCTGCTCGACGGCGGCCAGCACCGGCTGTGCGCGCTCGGCGATCCGCAGGTGGTCGTCGGTGAAGTCCGCACCGGAGCGGTAGACCAGGCAGCCCGTGATCGGAGCGACGGTGCCGGGCAGCGGGAGCGCCAGTACCTGGTTGAGGTCCAGGCCGTCGCCGAGCACCCGCGCGGTCTCGCTCACCGGCCAGGCCCGGCCGGCCAGCCGACGGGCCGTCACCGGCGCACGGCCGATGCCGGCCGCGTAGTGGTGGGCGAAGGGGTAGCCGGAGCGCAGCAACCCCAGCGCCTCGTCGCCGAGCCGGCCCAACGCGTCGGCGGCGGCGGGCGACAGGCCGAGCGTGCCCTCGCCCTCGCTCCAGTCGTCCAGCTTGTAGATCAGCGTCTCCCCGCCGCACAGGCCGGTCACGGCGTCGGCCAGCAGTGGCCAGAGCCGCTCGGGCTCGCGTTCGTTGAGCGCGGCCACGGCCAGTTCGGTGAGGCGTTCATAGGCCCTGTCCAGCCCGTGTACCACTTGTTCCTCTCCACTCGTGCCCCTACGCAGTTCTACGCATACCCAGGCGACGGCCGGGTGCCGCATGCTTCAACCGGGCACCGCCACCGGATGGGACGACTCCGGTCACGCGGGCCGCCGGCACGGGGGAGCGGCGGCCCGCTTCCGGTCGTCGCCGTGCCCGGTCAGCCGCCCCAGGCGGCCGTACAGAGCACCCGGTCGACCTCGTCCGTGTAGCGCGCCGCGGTCAGCCAGGCCCGCGCGAAGCGGCCGGTGTCCGCCGGAAGGAGACGGCCGAAGGCGTCGCGCGAGCGTTCCGCGGCCGCGGCGAGCAACTCGTCGAGGATATCGCCGGCCGTGCCCAGACCGTGCCGGTGCAGCCGGCGCGCGTCGGCCGCGGAGCCACCCGGGAAGGCCAGCATGCGCCGCCCGCCCGAAGCCGCCTGCCCGATCCGACGGCCCAGCAGGTGCAGGGGCGCCTCGTCGGGCGTGCCCGCCCCGTGGACCGGCGCGGCCGGTGCGGCGGACGGCGACGCCGAAGCCGGCAGGTCCGCGTGCTGAAGCCGGTCCAGCCCCACGTCGACCCGGCTCCCGGGACGCATGGGGTGCTCCGTCGCGAGGAGTTGGGCACGGGCGTGCGGGGCCGCGGCGAGGCGTGCGATCACCCGCAGCCGGCTGCCCCGCGCGGCGGCCAGCAGCCGCAGGTTGTCCCGGTGCGGCAGCGCCGGATGGTCGTGCGCCGCCGTCAGCCGCAGCGGCACCCCGCCGCAGTCGGCCAGCAGGCAGTCGCCCGCCGCCTCGCGCACCGCGCCGACCGACGTCACCTCCAGGAAGAGCAGATCGTGGCCGCCGCCCAGGGCCCGCCCGACCTGCTCGGCCACCGGCACCGCCCACAACCGGTCCAGCGGCTCGGCTCGCCACCCGACCCCGGACGCGCGCACCGCCCGCACCCCCGCGCCGGCGCCCAGCCGCCCGGTCGGCGACACGGTCGCCCCCGACACCGCGAGCCCCGCCCGCGCCAGCTCGCGGTGGGTGAGCGCCGTGTCCCCGATGCGTACGGCCCGGTCGGCGGCGCCCACCGCCCGGCCGGTGCCGCCCGGCGCCACGTCCGAGACCGTGTACAGCCGCCCCTCGGCGTCGGCGGTCCAGGTGACGGCCCCCGCGTAGCCGCTCGCGGTGAGCACCGGCTCCGAGAACAGGCCGTACAGCCGCAGCGAACCGTCCGGTGCGTACGGCTGCCGTACCGTGCCGCGCAGCCCGGCCAGCTCGGCCCCGGCGGCATGCGGCACCCGGTGGGCCACGAACAGGGCCTCCGACACGGCGCCGACGAGTTCGGCGAGCCGGAACGCCGGGTCGGCCGCGCGGGCCGCGCGCACCGCCGTGACCACGGAGACCGCGGCCGCGGCCGCCCGGGGCAGACCCGCGAGGCGCGCGGTGTGCGCGGCCCGCAGCAACTCGGCCTGGAGCACGGCACCGGAGCCGTCCGTACCGGCGTCGAGCACGGCGGCCACCGCGTCGAAAACGGCGTGGGAGGCGACGAGTTGCGGGGGCGTCGCCGACTCGTCGGGGGCCGGGATCTCCCGGGCACCCGCGAGGGGCGCCGGCTGCCCGGCGGCCCCAGTGGCCCCCGTGCCCGCGGTACCGTGCGAGCCTTCTGCGCTCCCCGTGGCCCCCGTGCTCCCCGTGTTCGCGGAGGCGTCCGCCACCGGTGCCGCCGAAGCCGCCGCCGCGCGGTGCAGGCAGTCCGGGGCCAGCAGGCAGCCGCAGCGGACGTCGGTGACGTCGGCCACGACGCCCCCGGGGGCGTGCAGTTCGAGCTCGGAGCCCTCGTCGTCGACGGTGACGCGCACGGTGTCGCCGTCGCGCACGACCGGCCGGTCCGCCAGCTTGGCGATGCCCGCGTCCAGCCGCTTGCGCAACCGGGGTGAGAGGGCCGCGACCAGCTCGGCCGTCACGGCCGGGGCGACGGCGGGCAGCTCCCGTTCCGTACTCATGCGATCTTCTCCCCTACCCAGCGGGCGAGTTCGAGCGGACTGAGGGCGGCGACCGGCATCCCGGCGCCGACCAGCTGCCCCGCGATGCCGGTGGAGTAGCGGGGCCGCCCCGAGTCGTCCAGGCTCGCGCAGCCCAGGACCTGACAGCCCGCCCCGACCAGCGCCCTGACCTCGGCGAGCAGTCCGCCGACCGGATAGCCCTCCTCGAAGTCGCTCACCACCACCACGAGCGTGCGGGACGGCACGGTGACCAGCTCGCGGGCGTGCCGCAGCCCGGCCGCGATATGGGTGCCGCCGCCGACGCTCACCTCCAGGAGCAGCGACAACGGGTCGTCGACGTGCCCGGTGAGGTCGACGACCTCGGTGGAGAACGCGAGGAAGTGCGTGGACAGGGTCGGCACCCCGGCCAGCACCGAGGCGGTCAGCGCCGCCCAGATCGTCGACGCCTCCATGGACCCGGACACGTCCGTGACCAGGATCAGCCGCCAGTCGGCGGCGCGCCGGGCCCGGGTCCGGAAGACCGGGCGCTCCGGGATCACCCGGACCGTGCCGTCGGCCGCCCGGCGGGCGGTCGCCAGGTTGGCCCGCAGGGTGCGCGGCAGGTCGAGGCCGCCGCCCGGCCGCCGGCTCGGCCGCGGCAGGACGCTTCCGTGCAGCGCGGGGCGCAGCCGGGTCGCCAGCTCCCGGGTCAGCGCGTCCACCAGACGCCGGACCAGCGGGCGCAGCGCGGCGAGCCGCGCCTCGGGCAGTCCTCCCGCGTGCCGCAGCACCGACCGCAGCAGGTCCACCGAGGGCCGCACGCTGTCCGGGTCCAGCTCGGCCAGCACGTCCTGCCGTCCCGATGCGGCCGCCGCCAGCACCTCCTCCCGGACGCCCGGACCGAACAGCACCGTCAGCTCCTCCGACCACTCCCGCACCCCGGGGTACGACGCCTCGCGCCCGCCGCCCGTGCCGCCGAAGCCGCCCCGGCTGCCCTCGCCGTGTCCGCAGCCGTACAGCTCGTCGAGGGCGGTCGCCAAGGCACGGGCCGGCTTCGGGAGCCGGTCGGCGCGGCGGCCGAGCAGCAGACGCCAGCGGTCGGCGGCGGCCAGCCGACGCTCCGGCGGGACCGCCGCGGCCGGGGCCGGTTCGGCCTCGCGATCCGTCCGTGGCGGCGGCAGCAGGCCGAGCACGCGGAGGGTCTCGCGAGCGACGAGGTCCGCGCGGGTCCAGGTGGCCAGCGCGGCCGGGTCGACCGTTCCGGTGTCGGCCACCCGGCCGACGCCCAGCCGTTCCTCGACCACGGACAGCAGACGCTCCCGGTCGGCCGGGCTCAGGGTGTCGAAACCGCCGCGCAGGGCCGGCAGCCGGTCCAGGAAGTCCTGGTCGGACAGCTCCGACACCCGCTCGGCCAGAGGTTCCAGCACCGGAACGGCCGCCGCGGGCAACCGTCCGGCCGCCGTCAGCAACCCCGTCAGCCGCACGGTGAGCGCGGACCGCGACCCTGCGTCGACCGCCCCGTCCACCCAGGAGGCCACCCGGTCGCCGAACGCGCCCGGATCCTCCTGGCCGAGCAGTACGCGGACGGCTCCGGCGGCGCCCCGCATCAACGGGGAGCCGTCGGTGGCCAGCCGGGCCAGGGCGTCGGCGAGCCGGATGCCGCCCGACAGGTCGGCGCGGTGCGCGAGTTCGAGCAGGGCGCGGGCGTCGGCCGGGTCCTCGGAACCGGTCAGGCCGTCGACCTGGCGGACCGCGGCCGCCGTCAGCAGCTCCGTCACCGCGACGGACCTGGCCGTACGGTCCCCGTCCCCGTCCGCGTTCGCGTCCCCGTTCGCATCCGCATCCGCGTCCCCGTCTGCGTCACCGTCACCGTCACGGTCCGCCTCCCCGTCCCCGTCTGCGTCACCGTCACGGTCCGCGTCCCTGTCCCCGTCTGCGTCCGGACCGGCGATGTGTCCGGTCCGCAGCCGGTCCAACAGGGCCAGACCCGACAGGAGTTCGGGCAGCGTACCGGCCTCCGGGAGCACCTCGGCGGTGTCGTCGAGCCGCTCCTCGACGAGACCGGGCAGGCCGCAGAGCGCCGCCTGCTCCAGGCCGTCGAGCACCTGCGCCGCCGTCGGCCCACCCGCGTCCCGCTCCCGGCGGCTCCGCTCGCGCAGCAGGCCCTCGGCCGCCTGGCCGAGGGTGACCCCGCGGACCCCGGCCGCCGTCAGCATCGCGGCGGTCGCCGGGGTCCAGCGCACCTCCCAGCGCGAGGTGAGCGGGTCGGCCCCGCCGGTCCCGGTCACCGCCCTGGCTTCGGCGTACGGCACGGAGCACAACGCCAGGCGGCGCAGCAGCAGTTCGCGGCGCCGGTCGAGGTCCGAGCGGAGGGGATCGAGCCGCAGGTCCCGGGCGGCGGACCCGGTCTCCGCCGGACCGGGCAGGCCGAGCGCGGCGAGTTCGGCCTCGACGGCGGGGCCGAGACCGCTGCGGGGTGCCTTCGGCGCGGGACGGCCGACGCGGGTGCCGACCAGGACGTTCTCCATCGCCCTGGCGACGGCTCGGCCCCGGCCGTACGGCTCGCCCTGCGCCAGTACGGTCTGGACGGCCTCGACCAACTCGCCGCGGCCCGCGGCGGGGAGGTTGCGGAGGCGGGCGAGGTCTCCGGCGAGGCGGGTGATCTCGCGGGCGTCGGCGGGGCCCGAGGGGTGGCCGAGACCACGGAGTTCGGCGCAGATGCGGACGGCCGCGCTGGTCAGGGCATGCTCCAGAGCGAGGGGGTCTCCTGCTGCCGCCAGGACCATGTGCTGCCACTCGGGGTCGCGGATGCCGGCCGGGTAGCCGGAGCGCTCGTCCAGGAGGGCGTAGGTGTAGGGGATGAGGGAGGTGGTCCATTCGGGTGCGGGCCGGTGGGGGCCGGTCGCGCCCACGCGGCGGTAGCCGCACATCACATACGGTGCCGCGCCCCTGACGGGGCGTACCAGTGCCGGCGTGTGGAAGGCGCCGACCACCACGGCAGCCCGTTCGCCGTTCGCCGTCGCCTCGGCCAGCCGGGACCGCATCCACTCCTCCCGCCGCAGATCCACCTCCGACACGGCCGACTCCGCCCGCAGCGCCCACCCCGTCAGCAGTGCGGCCCGCCGGAGAGCCTCCGGTGTCGAACCGGGCGCGACCGCCTCGACCAGCCGGTCCCAGAGGTCGTCGCCAGGCCGGCCGGAGAGCTGGGAACGCAGGGTGTCCGACAGCCGGCCCGGCCCCTGGGCGGCGCGCTCTCCGCCCCGCCACCCCCGATCCGCGAGCGGCAGATCGCAGGCGACCACCGGCACCCCGCTCCGCCCGGCCCACCGCACCGCCGCCAGTTCGGGGGAGAAGTCGGCGAACGGGTAGAACGCCGGGCCCCCGCTGCCGTCGGCCGGTGCCGCGGCGAGGGCGACCGGGGCCCGGGTCTCCTCGTGGGCCAGCCACGGCAGCCACTCCTGCAGCTCCGCGGGCAGTTCGACGAGCAGTACGTCGGGGTTCGCCGCGTCCAGCAGGGCCGGGACGGCGGCGGCCAGGGACGGCGCGTGGTGCCGTACCCCGATCAGGTACGGCCCCGCCGGGTCGGTGAGCGCGGCGAGGGCCGCCTCGGGGGAGTCGGGCACCGGGTCACGCCTCCAGGACCGCGCGCAGGTCCCACAGCGTGCGCCAGGTCGCCGAGCCCTGTTCCGCCCGCCGCCGCACCGGACCGTCCCAGTAGCCGCGCAGCCGGGCCGCGTCGGCGGGGTCGTCCTTGCGTACGACGCCGAGCAGATGGCCCGGGAGCAGGCCGAGGACGTCGCGGTCACCGGGGAAGTAGGCCGCCGCCAGGGCCAGCGCGCCGGCCACCGACACCGCCTCCGCGGTGCTCATCACGGTGGACGGGCGCTCCACCTCCCAGCCCTCCGCCGACCGTCCCTCACGCAGGTCGCGGAACGCGGTGACCAGGGCCTCCAGGACCGCGTCGTCGACCTGGAAGGGCGCCCCGGCGCGCTCCACCGACGTCCGGGCCTGCCCGCGTACCAGCGCGGTCTCGGCGTCGAGGTCCGCGATCGGGCCCACGGTCTCGAAGTTGAAGCGCCGCTTGAGCGCGGCGGACATCTCGGAGACGCCCCGGTCCCGCAGGTTGGCCGTGGCGATCAGGGTGAAACCGGGGGCGGCATGCGCCAACGCGTCGTCCGTACCCGCCAGTTCGGGCACCGCGATGCGCCGCTCGGACAGCAGCGAGACCAGGGAGTCCTGTACCTCGGGAAGGCAGCGGGTGACCTCCTCCACGCGGGCGACGGCACCCCGGGACATCGCGGTGAGGACCGGCGAGGGCACGAGCGCCTGGCGGCTCGGCCCCTGGGCGAGCAACAGGGCGTAGTTCCAGCCGTACTTGAGCTGGTCCTCCGTCGTGCCCGCGGTGCCCTGCACGACCAGGCCGCTGGTGCCGCACACCGCGGCCGACAGCAGCTCGGACAGCATCGACTTGGCGGTGCCGGGCTCGCCGACCAGCAGCAGCCCGCGCTCACCGGCGAGGGTCACCACGCAGCGCTCGACGAGGGCCCGGTCGCCGACGAACTTGCCCTCCACGACCAGCCGGCGCGGCACCCCCTCCGGCGCCTCGGCGTCGTCGGGCAGCCGCAGCGCCCGGCCGCCGCTGCCCATGACGAAGGTGACGACGGCCCGGGGGGTGAGCCGCCAGGCGGGCGGCCGCGGACCGGCGTCGTGCGCGGCGAGGAAGGCCAGTTCGGTGGCGTACCGGTCCTCGGGCGGGACGATCTGGCGCAGGGGCGCGGTGCTGGCGGTCATCGGCGGTGGTCCTCCGGGGCGGTGCGGGCGGTGGTGCGGATCGGGGTCATCGGCGGCGGCCTGCGCGGCCGGCCCGGGTGGTCAGCTGCTCGTACGCGGGGGCGTCCCCGGTGCGCACGCGCTCCCAGGCACGCGCGAACAGCTCCGGCACCGGGACCAGCGGGAGGGTCCGGTGGCCGTCGGAGACGGGGTAGAGGGCTTCCTTCCAGGTCTCCGACGGCAGGGCCGGAGTCCTGAGTTCGCGCCAGCCGCCGGGCAGGAAGAGGGTGCGGCCGGCCCGCGGGCGCTTCGCCTCGACGACCAGGCCGGTCGCCGCCAGTTCGGCGCGCGCCTTCCTGAGCCGGGCGGGCTTCCAGCCGGTCCAGCGCGCGCAGTTGCGGTCGGTGGGGTCGGGCAGCGCCAGCAACTGGAGGTAGAGCGCCGCGGCATCCGCGCCGAGACCGCGCGCCTCGGCGGCCTCCGTGACCAGGGCGGGCACGGAGACCGTGGGGTCCTGGGCGTGACCGGCCGGGCCGTCGGCCGCGACGGCACGGGCGAGATCGTCGCCGAGGAGCGTGCGGACGGCCCGCAGCCGGGACGAACGCCCCTCACCGAGCAGCCCTTCCAGCAGTCCGAAGACGGGGTCGTCGGCCCCGTTCAGCGCGCCCGGCCGGAGCAGCACGTGCTCCGTGTCCGCGTACCAGGGGCGCAGCACCAGCGTGTCACCGGCCCTCGTCAGCCCGTGCGCGTCGCCGCCGCCGGTCTCGGGCAGGCCGAAGACCTTGCGCAGCTGCACGCAGGTCGGGCCGCCCTTCTCGGTCCACTCCAGATCCAGGTCGAGCAGCAGCTCGGGATCGGCCAGCCGCCGGCGCACCGCACCGAGCCCGTCCGGCAGCCCGGCCCGCAGCGGATGCCCGTACGGCAGCACGTACGCCAGCGCGGCCAGGCTCTCCACGGCCCCCGCCAGCGTGTACGAGCCGGGCACCGCCGCCGGGTCGACGGGTGCGAAGTCGCCGTCCTTGTCCGGCCGGAACACCGTGGTGCGGGCGAGCCAGGGGGTGCGCGCGGGGTTGAGCACCGCCTCGGCATGACCGGCCGCCACGCCGGCGAGATCGGAGCTCAGGTCCTCCGGCAGACGCACCAGGGTGCCGAGGCGCTCGGCCCACAGCCGGCCCGCGGCCGCCGTGTCGGGGCCGGTCGTCCACAGCTCGCCGGGGTCGTCCGGCAGCAGCGCGGCGAGGAGCGCCCGCTGCTCGTCCTGGCCCAGGGAGTTCAGCAGCTGTGCGCCGAAGGCCCGCTGTCCGGGCTTCAGACCGACGGCGGCGAGCCCCTCGGCGACGGGTGCGTGCGGGTGCCCGGCCAGCAGCACGGCGGCCTGGAGGGGGCCGAGGGCGCCGTTCGTCGCGGTGACCAGCGCCTCCGGGGCCGAGGGCCGCCAGGGTGCGGGACCCCTCTCCCGGACCAGCCGGGTCAGTTCGGCCAGCCGGTCCGTCGGGATCCCGGTGGTGTACCGCGTCTCCCGGACCAGCGTGAAGTGCCCGACGGCACCGAACGCCCCGGACGGGTCGTGGTCCAGCGCCAGCCACTCGACCGCCCCGGACTGGACGTCGACGCTCTGGCAGCCGAGCACCACCACCGTACGCCCGTCCCGGCGGAGCACCTGGCCCACCCGCTGCTGCTTGTCGTGCGGCTCGCTCAGCACGACCTCGCGCAGCGTGCTCCCGAGCCCGGGGAGCGGCCCCTCGGTCAGCGCCTCGAACAGCAGGAGCAGCGGCTCGCGTTGTGTGTCGGTGAGGGCGGGCGATGCGGCGCGGTAGGCGAGGGGCCGCAGGGCGCCCAGGACGGGCGGCCACACCGCGCCGATGGTGGGAATGGTGTGTTCGTCGCTCTGCCAGCCCGATCCGATGGTGGTGAGCCGCTCGGATTCCGGCAGCGGCCTGCCGTCGGCGGGCTTGCCGGACAGCACGTGGTTGACCGCGCGGATCTGACGGAGCGTGGCCCAGCCGCCGTGCCACGCGCTCTGCAGGGACACGACTCCGGCCGTGGCGTCGTGCAGTGTCCGGTCGCCACCGTGGTCCGGGGAGTAGTCGGCGAACATGCCCTCGGTCCGCTGCCGGGGCTGCCGCGGCCGCTCCTGCGCGGGCCTGGCCAGGGACGCGGCCGCCTCGGCGATCCGCAGCGCGGCGAGGACCAGGGAGGCGACACCGGTCAGCAGCCGCCGGTCGGTCAGCGCGGGCAGCGTCCGTGCCAACGCGGTCACGGCGGCCTCGTCCGTACTCGGCACCGCGGCCCTGGCCCGTTCGTCCTTCCCGGCCTCGGCGAGCGCCTGCTGCCGTTCGTCCAGCGCGGTCGCCGTCGCCCGCATCAGCGCCCCGGCCGAGTCGTCGGTCAGGGCGCGCAGCACGCCCGACCCGCGTTCGTCACGCGGGCGCAGCGCGTGCCAGAACGCGACCGGCGGCACCAGCCGGGTACCGGCCGCGTACGCCCCGCCGGACTCACCGAAGGACACCCGCCCGAGCTCGGTGCCGTCGCCCGCGTGCAGGGCGACGCTCTGGTACATCTGGGCGGCGACCGGCTCGGCCCCGCCGGGCAGCCGCAGGGCTCCCAGCGGCACCCCCGGCACCCGGCCGTTGCGGGCCGCCCGCAGGGTCGCCGTCCGCCCGTCGGGCGTACCCGCGGTCGTCCGTGCCTCCGCTCCCTCGCCCTCGGTGCGCACCCAGCGCCCGAGGACCGTGCCGTCGGTGCCGAACGGGCTGTGCTCAAGGCCGGGTTGCAGCGGCAGCACCTCGCAGGAGCCGTGCAGCAGCGAGGCGTCCTCGCGGACGGCCGACGCCAGCAGCGCGGGCAGCGAGGCCCGCCCGTGCTCGCCGGTCGCCGGGTCGTACTCCAGCCACAGCGACTGCCGGCCCTGCCTGCCCTGACGCCAGTACGTGGCGCCGTCGCCCATGACCGGGCGGCTCGGCGGCAGGACGGTGTCCCCGGCGTGCAGGGTGCGGCCGCCCGTGGCCCGGCCGCCGGCGGGCAGCGGGATCGAGGCGTTGGCCGCGTCCATGGCGGACCACCAGTGGGGGATCTGCTCCCCGCCGAGCGGGAACACCTCCGCCGGGCGGTTCGACCAGTAGCCGTGCTGCTTCGCGCCGTCCCGCCACATCACCAGCAACTCGCCGTCGGTGTACCGGAGCCGAGGGCGCTGCCAGCGGTCCAGGCCGGCGGGCAGCCGCAGGCCGTGGTCGAGCAGGATCCCGTCGGGGCCGACGACGACCGCCCGGTGACCGCGCAGCAGGATCAGCGCGGGCCACGCCTCCGTCACCGACAGCGTGCTGTCCCGGTCGTTGCGCACCTCTGCGTCGAGCAGGTCCAGCGCCTCGTCCAGCGCGGGCCAGCCCAGTTCGTCCAGGATCCCGGCGCGTAGCGTACGGCCGAGAACGGGGACGATGTCGTACCCGGTGAGCCGGCCCACCGCCCCGGGGCTCTCCTGTACCACCGCCCGGAAGGGCCGGAGCCGCTCCAGCCCCGCGTCGACGCCGGGCAGTCCGGCCGTGGCGGCGAACTCCGTGGTGGCCTCCTGCAGCCACTCGCGCAGCACGTCGCCGAGCACCGGATGCGCGGCCACCGTGGGCAGGACCGCGGGCCCCTGCCCACGGCCGAGGCCCTCGACGGCCTCGAACAGCACCGTGCGGTAACGGGACTCGGCGGCCACGGCCTTCAGGTCCCGCTGTCCGGGCCGCTTGTCGCGCAGCCAGAGGGCCAGCGGCAGATGCACCTGCGTGTCCGCGTCGGGCACGGCCAGCGCGATGCCCTCCGCCACGCACAGGTCCAGCAGATCGAGGTCCGCCCCCGCCTGCCAGCGTCCGGTGAACAGGTCGACGGGGCGGGCACCCGCCCGCAGCCGGGGCGCCATCCGCTCGGCCAGCGCCAGCGTCACGGGGGAGCGGTGCGAGTACGCCGCCCCGTGCTTGCGGTGCTGGGCCCACCGGCCGAGCCAGTCCGCCGCGTCGACCTCCCCGCCGCCGTCCTCGGTGAGCAGCAGGTCGGCCCCGCACTCCGCCAGCAGCGCCAGCCAGAACTCGTCGTCCTCCACCTCCCGGCCGAGACCGGCCGGCATGATCTCCAGCAGCCGTACCCGGATGGCGGGCCGCCGCTCGGCGAGGACCGGCAGCACGCTCCGGTAGGCGTTCCAGAAAGAGGCGGGCGCTCGTACGGCGGCCGGGGACGCGAGCAGGTCGGCGACCAGTGCGCACTCCTCGGTGACCCGGTCGAGCCCGGCCGCCTTGATCAGCCCGCGTGCGTCCTGCGGCAGCGAGGCGTACGGCGGCATGCCGGCCGCGCACCGCTCCACCGTCAGCTGCCGGAACTGCGCCCAGGCGGTGGCCGGTTCGAGCCGGCGCGCGAGGTCCTTCACGTATTCCTTCAGCGCCTTTACGGTGAGCGCCCCGGCGAAGGCGAACTCCAGGAACACCGCCCGCTGCCGTTCCTCGTCCACGGCCAGCGCGTGCACCCGCTCGGCCTCGCGGGCCTTGCCGAAGAAGGCGCCCGCGTAGGTCGTGTTCTCGTGCTGGAGGAAGATCCGGGCGGCCTGCTCGTAGTAGGTCGGCAGGAAGTGCGGGACCGCGCGGCCCAGCCGCTCGCCGAGCGCCTCGAAGCCTTCCTTCGCGTTGCCCGGCTTCGACTTGGCCTGCCGGGCCAGCCGCTCCACGTCCTTGACCAGGGCGAGGGCGTGATGGCCGTTGGCCGGGTCGTGCACCAGCGCCCAGGCCGGGAAGCCCAGGGTCTCCCGGCGCACCTGGCCGACCTCGGGTGCCTCCGGCTCCCGGGCCAGCCCGAGGAACTCCAGGGCCAGGTCCTCGGCCTCACCGAGGGTCCCCGGCACCAGCCGCACCACCGTCCGCCCGTCCAGGGCGGGGTGCGTGTACGAGCGTGCCGTCAGGACGTCGGCGTCCTCCCGCGCGCTCGTGCCGGGGGGCAGGATCGCGCCGGCGTCGAGCAGCGCGGCCGTGGTGTCGTCGTACGTGGTCATGCCGCCCGCTCCTCGTCCTCGATGTCCCGCCCGGCGTACAGCGCCGCCGCCATCCGCATGCCCTCCGACCAGGCGACCGGGCCGACCTGACCCAGCCTCAGCGTGCGGCCCGCGGGATCGGTCCACGCCAGCGGGCCGGTCTCGGTCTCGAAGTAGCTGTCGTAGTCGCCGATCCAGACCCGGGCCTCGACCCCGCGGCCCTCCTCCAGCACCGAGCACACCGCGTATCCGCCGCGCACGCGGTACCCCAGCTGCGTGGCCCTGCCGTGCAGGAACCGCAGCTCCTTGAAGACCCCGCCCGCGTACTCCTCGACCTGGGTGCCCTCGGCGTCGAGCGCGGCCGGGCGGTGCCAGACCTCGCGGAAGAGCTGCTGGGCCCTCTGCTCGACGCCGAGTTCGACGGCGAACTCCCGCAGCTCTTCCAGGTCTTCGAGGAGGACCGGGTGCGGCAGCCGGACCAGTTCGGGTGCGATGCGCACGGTGTCGCCGTCGAGGTCGACCAGGCCGAGCCCGCGTTCGGCGTCGGCGTCCCGCAGGAACCCGGCGACCTCGCCGTCGGCGCCGGTGACCACCAGGTCGCGCAGTGCCGCCTGCCAGGCGGGGTCCGGCCAGACCCGCGCAAGGACGGGGAGCGGCACCGGAAGCGAGCGGGTCAGCCACCGCTCCACGTCGGTCAGGCACTGCCGTTCGTGCCGCTCCAGCCACTCGGCGAGCTGCCGCAGCCCCAGCACGGCCGGATCGTCCGCCAGCTTTGCGGGCACGGACTTCAGCCGCCGCCCCGCCGCGTTGCGGCAGACCACCTTCCCGTCGTCCAGGGCCACCTCGTAGTCCCCGGCCGTCACCCACCCCATGCGTGCCTCCCCGCACCGCAGTGATCAAGTGATGGCGACTGTAGGGGAGGCCACTGACAACGCCCGTCGCGGGCTGTGCCCGAATGGGGAAACCGCAGCTCAGCGGAGGTGGCAGGGGCCCGCGCAGGCGCGCGCCGAGACGGAGGCGGAGGCCGGTTGAGGGGATCGGGGCGGGGAGTTGGAAGGCCGTGGCGGGTGGCGGGTGGCTGCACGGCGGGACGGGGGGACCGCCGGGCCGGGGACCGCTGGACCGGTGCACGGGCGCGGTCGGTACGGCAACGGCCCCGGTGCAGGCGGAGGTGCCTGGACCGGGGCCGTGGAGAGTCGCGGCGGGAGTGGCCTCAGCCCTGCCCCGACTCCTTCTCCCGCTTCAGGTTCTTCAGCCGCACGCTCTCCTTGCGGACCTCGGCCTGCGTGGCGCGCTCCTTGGCCAGCCACTCGGGCAGCTCGCGCTTGAGCTCCTCGATCTGCTCGGTGGTGAGCGGTTCCGTCACCCCGCCGCGCGCCAGCCCCGCGATGGAAACGCCCAGCTTGGCCGCGACCACCGGACGCGGGTGCGGCCCGTTGGCCTGCAGCTCGCGCAGCCACTCGGACGGATTCGCCTGGAGCTCGGTCAGCTCGGCGCGCGAGACGACGCCCTCCTGGAAGGCGGCCGGTGTGGCGGGCAGGTACACGCCCAGCTTCTTGGCCGCGGTCGCGGGCTTCATCGTCTGGGCGGTCTGGTGCGAACTCATGAGGTCAAGGGTATCGGCCGGGCGCGCGGGCCCCGACCACGGCCGAGGGCGCCGGCCCTTGGACCGCCGCCGGAGGGCAGCCCGCCGCGGTCGCTGCCGGGAACTGTCCGTGGCCGGTGCCGGGCGGCCGGCCGCGGCCGGTTAACCTGGGCTGGTGACAGGCTCGGAGGAAACACCGTCGTTCCGGCTCGCGTACGTCCCCGGCGTGACGCCCGCCAAGTGGGTTCGGATCTGGCACGAGCGCCGGCCCGGCACCCCCCTCACCCTCCTCCAGGTGTCCGCCGCCGAGGCGTCCGCCGTGCTGCGCGCGGGCGACGCGGATGCAGGTCTCGTACGGCTCCCGGTCGACCGTACGTTCTTCAGCGCGATCCCCCTCTACACCGAGACCACGGTGGTCGTCGTGCCCCGGGACCACGTGATCACGGCGGCCGAGGAGGTCACCGTCGCCGACCTCGCCGACGAGGTCCTCTGCCACCCCCTCGACGACGTCTTCGACTGGGACGCCCCGCCCGGCGAGCCGGCCTTCGAGCGCCCCGCGACCACCGAGGACGCGGTGGAACTGGTCGCCGCCGGGGTCGGTCTCCTGGTCGTCCCGCAGTCCCTGGCCCGCCTGTACCACCGCCGGGACCTCACCTACCGGCCGCTCACCGACGGACCGGAGTCGACCGTCGCCCTGTCCTGGCCCGAGGAGGCCACCACGGACCTGGTCGACGACTTCATCGGCATCGTCCGCGGCCGCACCGTCAACAGCACCCGTGGCCGCCAGACCGCACCGGCCTCGAAGACGGCGCAGGCCGCGCCGGAGAAGGCCAAGCGCTCGCAGAAGCCGGCCGCCGCGGCCAAGGCGACGCCGGGCGCCCGCACCGCACGCGCGCGTGCCGCCGGCGCGAAGTCCGCCAAGCCCGCGAAGCGCGGCAAGCCCCGCCGCCGCTCGTAGCCGCGGCCGGGCGGCCCCACCCTGCCTCATCCTGCCTCGCACCCGCTCCCGGTCTGCTCCCGCGCGCCCCGATCGCTTTCCGTGATCCGGGGTCCGCGCAGTGTCACGATGCCTGCGGACATCCCGGACATCCACCGCTGGAGGCGCCCGTGAGCCCGCAAGCAGCCCCGGACGAAGTCGTCGACCCCCGCGCGTCGTCCGCGTTCCTCGTCGACCAGTCGCTCGGCTACCTCTTCCCGGCCGCCCTGCGCGCCGCCGCGGTCGTCGGGGTGGCCGACCACCTGGCCGACGGACCGCGCACCCCGGCCGAGCTGGCCGAGGCCACCCGCACGGACCCGCGCAACCTCCACCGCGTGCTCCGGCTGCTCGCCACGCGCGGCGTCTTCGAGGAGGACGCCCGCGGCCGCTTCCGGCTCACCGCACTCGGCGACGCGCTGCGCACCGACGCACCCTGTTCGGCGCGACCGGCCGTACTGATGAACACCGACCGCAGCATGTGGCTGCCCGTCGCCGACCTGAGCCGCTGCGTCAGCGAGGGGACCTCCGCCTTCGAGCACCTCTTCGGGCTGCCGTTCTTCGACTACTTCGGGCAGGACGAGGACACCGCCGACGTCTTCCACTGCGGCATGGCCGCGATGTCCGACGCCGAGAACGGGCCCATCGCCGCCGCCTGCGACTTCCCGCCCACCGGGACGGTCGTCGACGTCGGCGGCGGCCACGGCGGACTGCTGCTGGCCGTGCTCGGCCGCCACCCCGGTCTGCACGGCGTCCTGTACGACCGTCCGCACGTGGTGGCCGGACACCGGCTGGACACGCCCGGGACCGCCGGACGCTGGTCCGTGGAGTCCGGCGACTTCTTCACCCGCGTGCCGGACGGCGACGTCCTCGTGCTCAAGCGGATCACGCACGACTGGGAGGACGACCGGTGCGTGACCCTCCTGGACCGCTGCCGTGCCGCGCTGGCGCCGGGCGGGCGGATCCTGGTCGTCGACGCGGTGGTCCCGCCGGGCAACGCACCCCATCAGGCCAAGGCACTCGACCTGCTGCTCATGGCGTGCCTGGTGGGCCGGGAACGCACCGAGGCGGAGTTCGCGACCCTGTTCGAGTCCGCCGGCCTGAAGCTGTCGCGGGTCGTGCCGACGCCGACGGTGCTCTCGGTGGTGGAGGCGGTGGCGGCCTGAGCGTTCCGTCGGAAAGCAGGGGGACCCACCCTCCCGGTCGGGCAGGTTGGGTCCCCCTCCCGGTCAGGCAGCGTGGGTCCGCCCTCCCGGTCAGGGAGTCAGGCTCTCGGCCTCCGGCATCCCCTGCGCTTCCGGCTTCTCCGGCTCCTTCGCCCGTTCCCCCAGATCGGCCACCGCCAGGCCCAGCGCCACCAGGATGAACCCCACGGAGGTGAGCAGACCCAGCTGCAGCGCCTCGGAGGCCGGGCCGTGGTGCGCGAGGTGGGCGAAGTACACCGAGCCCACCACCGCGATACCGGCCGCCGAGCCGACGCGCTGGCCGGTCTGCAGCACCCCGCCGGCCGCGCCGGCCCGCTGCACCGGGATCCGGGTCAGGGTGAGCGTGGTGTTGGGGGAGACCGTGATGCCGGAGCCGATGCCGCCGATGAACATCGGCACCGCGGCGGCCCACCCGAAGCTCTCCATCGGCATCAGCCGCACCACCGCGATGATGCCGATCAGCCCCACCGCCACCGCGGTGAGACCGAGGACGACCACCTTGCGTCCGTGGCGCACCACCAGCCGGCCGCCCAGGGCGGCACCGATCGCCGAGGCGACCGCGAACGGCAGCACCGCGACCCCGGCCGCCAGGGCGCTGTACCCCGCCGCGTTCTGCAGGAAGAGGGCGAGGACGAAGAAGACCGTGGTGAAACCCGCGAAGTAGGACAGGCTGATCAGCGCGCCGAGGGTGAAGGACCGCATCGAGAACAGGTTCAGATCGAGCAGGGGCGCCCGTCCGAGCCGGCCCTGGCGCCGCTCCCACACCCAGAACAGGCCGAGCAGCACCCCGCCCAGCGGCAGCAGCGCCCACTTGTCCCGTCCGGTCCACTGCTGCTCCTGCACCAGCGGCAGCATCAGCGCGAGCACGCCGCTGCCGAGGAGGAGCACCCCGAGCGGGTCGAAGCGCTCCCGCCGGTCCGCCGACGCCGGATACCGGGGCAGCAGCCGCAGGCCCGCGGCGAACGCGGCGACACCGATGGGCAGGTTGACGAAGAACACCCAGCGCCAGCCGTCGTCGGTGCCCACGGCGTCGATGATCACACCGCCGGCCAGCGGGCCGACCGCCGTCGAGACCCCGATGACGCTGCCGAGCAGCCCGAAGGCCTTGGCGCGTTCGGAGCCCCGGAACATCTGCTGGATCAGCCCCGAGGTCTGCGGCGCGACCATGCCCGCCGCCGCGCCCTGGATCAGCCGGAACACCACCAGCCGGTCGGGACTCGCCGCGAGCCCGCAGGCCGCCGAGGCCACCGTGAACACGGCGAGCCCGATCAGGAAGGCCTGGCGCCGTCCGCGCATGTCACCGAGCCGGCCCGCCGGGACGAGCGCCAGCCCGAAGGTCAGCGCGTACCCGGAGACCACCCAGGACTGGGCGGCCTCCGTGGCGCCCAGTCCGCGCTCCATCGAGGGCAGCGCCACGTTGACGATCGAGGTGTCGAGCAGCGAGATGAAGCCGGCTGCGAGACAGACCCCGAGCGCCTTCCACCGCCGGTTGTCGGTGGCCGGCTGCTGCGGCTTTGAGCAGGTCGTGGTCATGTGGCCACGCTATGCAGGCATTCCGGGCATCGCACGACCGGCGGAGCGAACGGATGGCCGAACTGCTCCTTCCGGGTGGCAGCCCGCTCGCCCGCGCCGACTCAGCCCGCCGCCTCCCGTGCCAGGGCGCGTACGACGGCCGGGTTGCGGCCGACCGGACCGACAGGCTGGTGGAACAGGGCCGGGCCTGTACCGACGGACTCCGACGCCGACGTCGATGCCGTCGATGCGGTCTCCGCTCGGCCGGCTGAGCGGCGCGGTTGACCGGCCGGGCCGTCACCGGGACCGGGCCCGCCGAGCCAGCAGGTCGTAGGCCGAGCGGGCGGTGAACTCCGCCTGTCCGCCGCGCAGCAGCACGTCGGCCGTGGCGAACTCGGGGGCGTCGGACTGCGCGGCGACGTACGGGATCGCGATGCAGCGCATCCCGGCGGCGTGCGCCGCCGCCGCGCCCGGCGCCGCGTCCTCCAGGACCACGCACTGGGCCGGGGCGGCCCCGAGACGGCGGGCCGCCTCCAGGAACACGTCGGGGGCGGGCTTGCCGTGCGCCACCTCGTCGGCCGAGACGGTCGTGCGCAGCGAGGTGTCCAGTCCCGTGCCGGCCAGGACCGCCTCGATCGCCTCGGGGGAGGAGCCGGAGGCCACCGCCGTCGGGACGCCTCCGGCCGCCAGCAGTTCCACGATCTTCCGCATCTCCGGGTACACGCGCGTGCGGGTCCGGGCCAGCTCCAGATAGTGCCGGTTCGTCTCCGCGAGCAACTCGGCCACCGGTGGCCGCAGTCCGTGGCGGTCGCGCAGCAGGGTCACCGTCTCCAGCGTGCTGATGCCGACGAACCTCTCGTGCTCCGCCCAGGTGAAGTCCGTGACGCCGTGCCCGGCCAGCATCTGCCGCGTCGCCTCGTAGTAGTTCGGCTCGCTGTCCACCAGTGTTCCGTCGAGGTCGAAGATGACCGCGAGGTTGCCGAGATCGCTCATGGGAACAGGATGCCGTTCCGTGCGGGCGGCCCGGCCGACGGGCTCCACCAGCACCGCCGTGGGAGGTCCGGGCGCCGTCGGCGACGATCTCCGCACCGGTGGTCCGGCTTCATCCAGGAGATCCTCGTGGCGAACGCCCTCCTCCCGCAGATCGCGATCCCCGCCGTTCGCGCCCGTTCGGCGGCCGTCGCCACCTCGACCCGATGCAGGACGTGGCGGAACCGCTGTCGTTCGACGACGGCGTCCACCACCGGTTCCTGCCGAAGATCAAGGACGCGGTCGGCCCCAACGGCATCCTCTCGCCGGGCCGTTACGGCGTGTGGCCCGGCGGTTCGGGTGCCGATGCGCGGGCCGAACGGCCGTAGCCAGAGCCCCTAGAGCCCCAGCCGGGACGACAGGTCGGCGGTGGTGGTGCCGAAGGTCTCGAGGATCCTCACCTCGCCGCCGGCCAGGTCGAAGATCCCGTGGTCGGTGTAGACCCGGCTCACGCAGGCCCGCCCGGTGAGGGGGTAGGTGCAGGCCGGCACGAGCTTGGGGGAGCCGTTCTTGGCGAAGAGCGTCATCATCACGTAGACGTCCTTGGCGCCGATCGCCAGGTCCATCGCACCGCCGACGGCCGGGATGTCGTCGGGGCGGCCGGTGTGCCAGTTGGCCAGGTCCCCGTTGAAGGCGACCTGGTAGGCGCCCAGCACGCACACGTCGAGATGGCCGCCGCGCATCATCGCGAAGGAGTCGGCGTGGTGGAAGTACGACGCGCCCGGCAGCTCCGTCACCGGCACCTTGCCGGCGTTGGTCAGGTCCGGGTCGATCTCGTCGCCGACGGCGGCGCGGCCCATGTTGAGCATGCCGTTCTCGGTGTGCAGGACGACGCCGGAGCCCTCGGGCAGATGGTCGGCGACCTTGGTCGGGTGGCCGATGCCGAGATTGACGTAGGAACCGGCCGGGATGTCGCGGGCGACGACGGCGGCGAGCTCGTCGGGGGTGAGTGCCATCAGCGGGCTCCCTGGGAGGTGTACCGGCGGGGCTCGACCCGCACGATCCGGTCGACGTAGATACCCGGTGTCACGACGGCCTCGGGGTCGAGGGAGCCGACCGGCACGACCTCGGCGACCTGGACGATCGTCAGGGCAGCGGCCGTGGCCATGACGGGACCGAAGTTGCGGGCGGTTTTGCGGTAGACCAGGTTGCCCATCGTGTCGGCGCGGTGGGCGCCGACGAGGGCGACGTCGCCCTTGATCGGGTACTCCAGCACGTGCTCGCGCCCGTCGATGGTGCGGACCTCCTTGCCCTCGGCCAGCGGGGTGCCCACCGCCGTCGGGCAGTAGAACGCGCCGATGCCCGCACCGGCCGCGCGCAGCCGCTCGGCCAGGTTGCCCTGCGGGACGACCTCCAGCTCGACCTTTCCGGCGCGGTAGAGCTCGTCGAAGACGTAGGAGTCGCTCTGCCGCGGGAAGGAGCAGACCACCTTCCGCACCCGCCCGGCCTTGAGCAGCGCCGCCAGGCCGACCTCCCCGTTGCCCGCGTTGTTGCTGACGACCGTCAGGTCCTTCGCGCCCTGCCGGATGAGCCCGTCGACGAGGTCGAAGGGCATGCCGGCGAGCCCGAAACCGCCCACCAGGACGGTGCTGCCGTCCTCGATCCCGGCCACCGCCGCGTCCACGGTCTCCAGCACCTCGGCCCGGCTCATCGGACGGCCTCCCTGTTCTCCAGCACCTCGGCGCGGCTCATCGCCCCACCTCCACGTTCTCCAGCACGACGGCCAGCGCCTGGCCGACCCCGATGCAGATCGCCGCCACGCCGTACCGCTCGCCCCGTTCGGCCAGCACCTTCGTGAGCGTGCCGAGGAGGCGGGCGCCGGATGCGCCGAGGGGGTGGCCGATCGCGATGGCGCCGCCCTTGGTGTTCACGATGCCGGGGTCGATGCCCCAGGCGTCCACGCAGGCGAGGGACTGCACCGCGAACGCCTCGTTGAGCTCCACCGCGCCGACCTGGTCCCAGCCGATGCCGGCCCGCGCGAGCGCGCGCTCGGCGGCCTCGACCGGGGCGAACCCGAAGGCCTGCGGCTCCAGCGCGGAGGCGCCCCGGCCCGCGATCCTGGCGAGCGGCGCCACGCCGATGGCGTCCGCCGCCGCCTCGGAGCCCAGCAGCACGGCGGAGGCGCCGTCGTTGAGCGGCGACGAGTTGCCGGCGGTGATCGTGCCGTCCCCGCGGAACGACGGCTTCAGCGCCGCCAGCTTCTCCATGGTCGAGCCGGCCCGGATGCCCTCGTCGCGGGCGAGGTCCACCCCGGCGACGGGCGTGACGAGGTCGTCGTAGAAGCCCTTGTCCCAGGCCTCGGCGGCCAGCAGGTGGGAGCGGACGGAGAACTCGTCCTGCCGCTCGCGGGGGATGCCGAACCGCTCCCGCAGCTGCTCGTTGCACTCGCCCAGCGAGACCGTCCACTCCGCCGGCATCCGGGGGTTCACCAGTCGCCAGCCCAGCGTGGTGGAGACCGCGGTGACGTTGCCGGCGGGGAACGCCCGGTCGGGCTTGGGGAGCACCCACGGCGCCCGGGTCATCGACTCCACCCCGCCGACCAGGACGACGTCGGCGTCGCCCACCTCGATGGTCCGCGACCCGATGATGGCGGCGTCGAGCGAGGAGCCGCACAGCCGGTTCACCGTCGTTGCGGGCACGGAGACGGGGAGCCCGGCGAGCAGGGCGGCCATCCGGCCGACGTTGCGGTTGTCCTCGCCCGCCTGGTTGGCGTTGCCCCACACGACCTCCCCGATCGCGGCGGGGTCGAGACCGGGAGTCTTCGCGAGCACTCCGTTGATCGCGGACGCCGCGAGGTCGTCGGGGCGGACACCGGCGAGGGCGCCGTTGAACCGTCCGAACGGTGTGCGGGCGGCGGCATAGACGTAAGCAGTCATACCGACCACGCTAAGCACGGTCCTTGATACGGTGAAGTATCGATATCCGACCCAATTGAGATGCCGAAAGTCTTAATCGTGGACCTGCGTCACCTCAGGTACTTCGTCGCCGTCGCCGAGGAGCGGCACTTCGGCCGTGCCGCCGACCGGCTCCACATGGCGCAGCCGCCGCTCTCCCAGGCGATCCGTCAGCTGGAGTCCGAGCTGGGGGTCGAGCTCCTGCACCGCACCACGCGCCGGGTCGACCTCACCGACGCCGGCGCCGCCTACCTGGCCCGTGCCCGCGCGATCCTCGCCGGCGTGGACGAGGCCGCGCACGAGGCCCGTCGGGTCGCGGCGGGGGCGGTCGGCCACCTCGCGATCGGCTGCGTCGGCTCGGCGACCTACAGCCTGCTTCCCGCGCTGTCCCGCCGGCTCGCGACCGAGCTGCCCGGCGTGGACTTCGCCTTCCGCGGCGAGCTGCTGGTGCCCGACCAGATCGAGGCACTCCGGTCGGGCGGGATCGACATCGCGCTGCTGCGGCCTCCGGTCGCCGACCTGTCGCTCACGGTCACGGCGCTGCGGCGCGACCGGCTGGTGGTCGCGCTGCCCGCCGACCACCGGCTGGCGCGGCGGCAGCAGGTCCGGGTGGCGGATCTGGGACGCTGCGACCTCATCGTCCACTCCGCCGACCGGCGCTCGGTCATGTACGGCGTGGTGCTCGGGCTGCTCCGGGACGCCGGCATCGATCCGCACATCCGGCACGAGGTCGGCGAGACCTCCACCCTGGTCACCCTGGTGGCCGGCGGGCTCGGGGTCGCGGTCGTGCCCGAGCCGGTGACCGCGCTCGCGCTGGCGGGCGTCGTCTACCGGCCGCTGGTCGGCCCCGCCGCCACCGTCGACCTGTCGGTCGCGTACCGGTCCGACCGGACGGAGCCGCACCTGCGCCGGACGGTCGAGGTCGTCCGCAGGATGTTCTGAGCCGGGCCGACCGGACCTGCGGTTCCCGCGACGCGGCATCGAGGCCCGGTTCATCGCCTTCTTCGAGTGACGGGCCGTCGCCCGATGCCGTACCGGCCCTCGCCCCCTTCGACCCGACGGTTCTACGCTGAGGACCATGCACCCGGCTCCCGCAGCAGCGCCCCGCCCGGCGCACGCGTTCTCGACGGCACATGTGCCGTCGGCGGACCGACTGCGGGCCTGGGAGGAGCACAACGCCGCCGCCCTGATCGCCCTGAAGTGCCGCACACCAGAGGGTGAGGACTTCCGCGCACGCGAGGACAACCTGCAGCTCGGACAGGTTCACCTGGCTCGCGTGCGCACCACGGCACACATGGTCGAGCGCCCGGCCGACCTCATCGAAAGCCGGCCCACGGGTTCCGTCGCGGTCTACCTGTCCCTGCGCGGGGACTCGGTCTTCGAGCAGGCGGGCAGACGGCAGATCCTCCGCGCCGGTGACCTGCTGGCCTGTGACGCGGACGGTCACTTCGCCCGGGGCTTCGGGAACGGGCTGGAGGAGCTGGCGGTACGAGTGGACCGCCACCTGCTCTCGGGCGCGGCCGGCGCCCCCGCGCCCGGCGAACCGCTCATCGTCCGCGGCGGCGAGACGAACCCGTACGGCCGCGCGATCGCCCGCCTCGTCGGACGCGCGGTCGGGGTGGAGAACGCGACGCGCCCCGACGAGCAGGCGCTCGTGGACCTGGTGTCCGCGCTCGTGAGCGCCGGCGCCACCCGCCCGCAGGTCGTCCACCGTGCGCTCGCCTGCGCCCACATCGAGGAACGACTGCGTGATCCACGCCTGTCGGCACCCGAGGTCGCCGACGCGATCGGCATCAGCGTCCGGCAGCTCACCCGCGTCTTCGCGGACGTGGGAACGACGTTTCCGCGCTACGTGCTCGGACGGCGCCTCGAACTCGCCCACGGGCTGCTGACCGGACCGGCCGCCGCCGTGTCGAACACGGCGACGGTGGCGGCCCAGTGCGGATTCACCTCGGCCCCGCACTTCTCGCAGACCTTCCACGCCCGCTTCGGCGTCACCGCCGGCGAGGTCCGCCGCACGGCCGCGCGCCGCGCCTGAGAGCCGACGCGCACGGCCGCGCGCCGCGCCTGAGAGCGAACGCGCAGGGCCGCGAGATGCGACCGGGCAGACCCGAAACGGGACCGACACCGCCGCGACATACGGATTTCGGCCCTCCTGCCCCCCATCCCGCGAAGTGGGGCCGGGACCGCGGGCACTCTGCCTTCAGAACACCGCGAGCAGAAGGCGAGACCTCACATGCCCGACTTCAACGACGGTCAGCGAGTGACCGAGCTGCCGGCATCGTCGCAGGTGGAGACGGATGTCCTGATCGTCGGTTCCGGTCCGGCCGGCGCCTCCGCGGCACTGTTCCTGTCGGCTCTGGGGATCGACAACATTGTGATCACCAAGTACCGGTGGACCGCGAACACCCCCCGGGCGCACATCACCAACCAGCGGGCCATGGAGATCTTCCGCGACATGGGCATCGAGGACCAGGTGCTGGCCGACGCCACCGCCCACGACCTCGTCGGCGACACCGTCTTCTGCACCTCCATAGCGGGCGAGGAGATCGGCCGCATCCACACCTGGGGCACCCGGCCGGACCGGGAGGCGGACTACCGGCTGGCGTCCCCCTGCCTCACCGTCGACATCCCGCAGACCTACCTCGAACCCATCCTGGTCAAGAACGCCACCGTGCGCGGGACCCAGACCCGCTTCTCCACCGAGTACGTCTCGCACACGCAGGACGAAGCGGGCGTCACGGTCCAGGTGCGCGACCGGCTCACCGGCCACGAGTACGACATCCGGGCGAAGTACCTGATCGGCGCCGACGGCGCCCGGTCGCGGGTCGCCGAGGACATCGGGCTGCCCTACGAGGGCGCGATGGACATAGCCGGTTCGATGAACATCACGTTCAAGGCCGACATCGAGTCCTACGTCGGCCACCGGCCCTCCGTCCTGTACTGGGTGATCCAGCCGGGCGCCAACGTCGGCGGCATCGGCGCCGGCCTGGTCCGGATGGTCCGCCCCTGGAACGAGTGGCTCATCGTGTGGGGCTACGACATCGACTCCGAGCCCCCGGTGGTCGACGAGGCCGAGGCGATCCGCATCGTGCGGCAGCTGCTGGGGACTCCGGAACTCGAAGTGGAGATCACCGGCACCAGCCTCTGGGGCAACAACGAGATGTACGCGACCCACCTGCAGAAGGGCCGGGTCTTCTGCGCGGGCGACGCGATCCACCGGCACCCGCCGAGCAACGGCCTGGGCTCGAACACCAGCATCCAGGACTCCTACAACCTGGCCTGGAAGCTCGCGGCCGTGCTGCGCGGGCAGGCGGCCCCCTCGCTGCTGGAGACGTACTCGGCGGAGCGGGCGCCGGTGGCCCGGCGGATCGTCACGCGGGCCAACAGGTCCAGCCGCGAGTTCGCCGACATCTTCGAGGCCCTCGGCGTCCTCGGCGCGAAGGACGAGGCGGAGATGCAGGCCCGCATCGAGGAGCGGAAGGCCAACACCCCCGAGGGCGCCGCCAAGCGGGCCGCGCTCGTGGCGGCGATGGAGACCAAGAACTACGAGTTCAACGCCCACGGAGTCGAACTCGGCCAGTTCTACGAGTCCACCGCCGTGGTCTCCGACGGCACCCGCCCCGCCCCGAGCCGGGACGAGGACCTCTACTACTCCATGTCGACCAGCCCCGGCGCCCACCTCCCGCACGCCTGGGTCGGCGACAACGTCACCAAGCTCGCCCTGATGGACCTGGCCCCGTACACCCGCTGGACCCTGATCACGGGCGTCGCCGGCGAGGACTGGGCCGGTGCGGCCGACAAGGTCGCGCAGGACCTCGGGATCCCCCTCGACACCGTGGTGATCGGCCCCGGCCGCGAGGTGACCGACCTCTACTACGACTGGGCAAAGCTCCGGGAGGTCGAGGAGTCCGGTGCGATCCTGGTCCGGCCCGACAAGCACGTCGGCTGGCGGTCGATGAGCCTCGCCGACGACCCGGAGGCGGCGCTGCGCGGCGCCCTCACCCAGATCCTCGGAAAGGCCTGAACCATGCGGTTTGCCCACGAGACGCTCCCGCAGCGGGTCGTCTTCGCCCCGGGTGAGGCCTCGGCCGCGGTGGCGGCCGAGGTGGCCGCGCTGTCGGCGACGAGGGTGATGCTCATCGCCGGTCCGGGGGAGGCGGCGCTCGCCGAGCGGGTCGGCGCGGATCTGCCGGTCGCGGTACGCCACGACGAGGTCGTCATGCACGTGCCGGTCGACGTGGCCGAGCGCGCCAGGAAGGCCGCGACGGAGGGCTCCGTGGACGCGCTGGTGTGCGTCGGCGGCGGCTCCACGACCGGCCTGGCCAAGGCGGTGGCGCTGACGACCGGCCTGCCGATCGTGGCGGTCCCCACCACGTATGCCGGTTCCGAGGCCACGAACGTCTGGGGCCTCACGGAGGGCGAGGTGAAGACCACGGGTGTCGACCCGCGGGTCCTGCCGCGCTCCATCGTCTACGACGCCTCACTCCTGCTGAGCCTGCCGGTGGAGATGTCCGTGGCCAGCGGCCTCAACGCCCTGGCCCACTGCGTCGACTCGATGTGGGCCCCCCGTACCGACCCCATCGACCGGGCCCTGGCCGGCGAGGGCATCCGGGGCCTCGCCCTCGGCCTGCCCGCCGTGGCCGCCGACCCGGCCGGCCTGGAAGGACGCGAACAGACCCTGTACGGCGCCTACCTGGCCGCCGTCGCGTTCGCCTCGGCCGGCTCGGGCATGCACCACAAGATCTGCCATGTGCTCGGCGGGATGTTCAACCTGCCGCACGCCCAGACCCACGCGGTGGTGCTGCCGCACGTACTGGCCTTCAACGCCCCGGCCGCGCCGGAGGCCGAGCGGCGCATCGCGCAGGGCTTCGGCAGCCCGACCGCGGTGGAAGGACTCGCGGCGCTGCGTGCGAGCCTCGACGCGCCGCGCGCGCTGCGCGACTACGGCATGCCCGAGGACGGCATCGCCCGCGCGGTGGCCCCCGTCCTCGCCGCGGTCCCCGCCGACAACCCCACTCCGCTGACCGAGGAGAACCTCACCGCGCTGCTGCGCGCGGCCTGGGAAGGAAGTGACCCCGCATGACCCTCCCGTCCCCCCGTGACGTCTCGCCGGAGCAGACGGCCCGCGAGGAGGAACTGATCGCGCGCGTCCAGGCCTCCTTCGACGCCTGCGAGGACCCCCGCCTCAAGGAGCTGATGCGGGCGGTCGTCAAGCACCTGCACGGCTTCCTGCGCGAGGTCCGCCTCACCGAGGAGGAGTGGACCAAGGGCATCGAGTTCCTCACCGCCGTCGGACACCTCACCGACGACAAACGCCAGGAGTTCATCCTGCTCTCCGACACCCTCGGGGCGTCGATGCAGACCATCGCGATCAACAACGAGGCCTACGGCGACGCCACCGAGGCCACCGTCTTCGGCCCCTTCTTCGTCGAGGGATCCCCGAGGATCGAGCACGGCGGGGACGTGTCCTTCGGGGCGGCCGGCGAGCCGTGCTGGGTGGAGGGGACCGTCTCCGCCGCCGACGGCACCCCGGTTCCCGGGGCCAGGATCGAGGTCTGGGAGGCCGACGAGGACGGCTTCTACGACGTGCAGTACGACGACGACCGGGTGGCGGCCCGGGGACACCTGTTCTCCGACGCCGACGGGAACTACCGCTTCTGGGGCGTCACGCCGACGCCGTACCCGATCCCGTACGACGGCCCGGTGGGGAGGATGCTCGCGGCGACCGGCCGCTCGCCGATGCGGGCCTCGCACCTCCACTTCAAGGTCGAGGCGCCGGGGTGCCGGACGCTCGTGACCCACATCTTCGTGGAGGGCGACCAACTGCTCGCCTCCGACTCCGTCTTCGGCGTCAAGGATTCCCTGGTCAAGACGTTCGAGCTGCAACCGGCCGGCACGCCGACGCCCGACGGGCGGGTCGTCGACGGAACCTGGACGCGGGTACGGTTCGACATCGTCCTGGCCCCCGCCGACGGCCAGGGGTGAGGCGCGTCCGCGACGGGTCCCCGCCCGCCGCGGACGAGGAGGCGCAGCGCAAGATCTTCATGTTCACCAAGCAGTCGGAGACCCCGCCGCCGGTCCGCCCGGTCGCAACCGTCTGAAGGCGAGGAACGACATGAACGACGTGAGTGTCCAACCCGGATGGCAGGGCCGCTTCTTCGAGGACTTCGAGGTGGGGGCGATCTACCGGCACCCCCTGGGCCGTACGGTCAGCGAGGCCGACAACACCTGGTTCACCCTGCTGACCATGAACACGAACCAGCTGCACTTCAACAGCCAGTACGCGGCACGGTCCGAGTTCGAACGGCCGCTGGTCGTCTCCACCCTCACCGTGGCCATCGCGGTCGGCCAGAGCGTCACCGACCTGACCCAGAACGCGGTGGCCAACCTGGGCTGGGACGACATCCGCATGACCCACCCGGTGTTCGCGGGCGACACGCTGTGGAGCGAGTCGATCGTCGTGAGCAGGCGGGAGAGCGCGAGCCGGCCCACCGCGGGCATCGTCACCGTCAAGACGCGGACCCTCAACCAGGACGGCAAGGAGGTGTGCTCCTTCCTGCGCACCTTCCTGGTCCACCGGCGCGGCGCCGAACAGCTCCAGGACATCTTTCCAACGGGCGAAGTACCGCTGACCCTCCCGGAGGAACGGTGATCCGCCGACCGCCCCTGGAGGGCGTGCGCATCCTCGCCGTCGAGCAGTACGGCGCCGGCCCGTGGGGCAGCCTGCACCTCGCCGACCCGGGCGCCGAGCTCTCAAGATCGAGGAGCCGCGCTCCGGCGTCGACGTCGGCCGCGAGGTGTTCGAGCGCCTGGTCCGTGAGCCCGACGCCGTCTGCTCCAACCTGCGCGGCGACGTACCGGCCAGGCCCGGCCTCACCCACGACGGCCTCAAGCACCTCAACCCGGCCGTCGTGTGCTGCTCCCTCGCCGGCCACACGGCCGACGAGGTCGACGAGTTGACCGCCGAGGGTGCCTTCGGCGAACTCCCTCCTGACTGAGGACACCACCCCATGGACTTCGAACTCACCGAGGAACAGCAGGACTTCAAGGCCGTACTGCGGTCGTTCGTGGAGAAGGAGATCATCCCGGTCGCCCGGGAGTGGGAGCAGGCGGGCCGCTACCCCACCGAGATCGTCGAGGGCCTCAAGCACCTCGGCCTCTTCGGCATCACCGTCCCCGAGGAGTACGGCGGCCTCGACCTCGACCCGGTCTCCTTCGCGCTGGTCTTCGAGGAACTGGCCCGCGGCTGGATGGGCATCGCCGGTGTGCTCGGCAGTCACTCCCCGTCCTGCCGCATGATCGCCGTGCACGGCACGGAGGAGCAGAAGCGCCGCTACCTGCCCGGCCTCGCGACCGGCGAGCGGCGCACGGGCCTCGGCCTCACCGAGCCCGGCGCCGGCACCGACATGCAGAGCATCAGCACCACCGCCCGCCTCGACGGCGACCACTACGTGGTCAACGGCACGAAGTTGTGGATCACCAACGCCCGTTTCGCGGACCCGCTGCCGGTGATCGTGAAGACCGACCCATCCGCCTCGCCGAAGCACGCGGGCATGAGCGTCCTCCTCGTCGACAAGCACACCCCGGGCTTCGAGGTCCTCAAGGACATCCCCAAGCTCGGCTACAAGGGACCCGAGACCAGCGAGGTCCTGCTCACGGACGCCCGGGTCCCGGCCGCGAACCTGCTGGGCGGCGTCGAGGGACGTGGCATGCAGCAGACCCTGTCGGGGCTGGAGTGGGGCCGGGTCAACATCGCCGCCAGGGGAGTGGGCGTCGGCCAGCGGGCCTACGAGGAGGCGCTCGCCTACGCCAAGCAGCGCATCGCCTTCGACCGCCCCATCGCCGAGTTCCAGGCCATCCAGCTCAAGCTCGCCACCATGGCCACCAACCTCCAGGCCGCCCGGCTCATGACCTACTGGGCCGCGACCGCCGTACGGAACGGCCGGGCGGACGCGGAGACCGGGATGGCCAAGATCTTCGCCTCGGAGATGGCCCTGGACAACGCCATCGACTCGATGAAGGTGCACGGCGCCTACGGCTACTCCACCGAGTACGAGATCGAGCGCCTCTACCGCGACGCACCGCTGATGAGCATCGGCGAGGGCACCAACGACGTCCTGCGCACGGTCGTGGCGAAGGCGCTGGTGGCGGGCAGGTCCCGGGTCGGATGACGGCCGCACGGTGAAGGGAACGGTGTGACGGGCGTGTTGAAGGACCTCCGGAGCCGCGTGGCGGTCGTCACCGGTGGCGCCGGCGGTATCGGCTTCGCGCCGGCCCGCCCGGCGTTTCATCGCCGAGGGGAGTGAAGTAGCGGGCCGGGATACCGGGAGACGTGCCAGGGCCCGGGGTGGCTCTGCAGGTCGCAGCGAGCTGCTGTCCCTGATGAGAGAGCGTGGCTGCCGACGTGGTGCGGCGGTGGCGTAGGTCGCTCCTGAAGTTCAGAAAGCAAACGTCCGGATCACTCCGCGAGCCGACTCGGCGGAAACCTTCGTTGGTGAGTCCCTGGGCGTCCCGTGATCGCGGGACGCCCACTTGGCTGTGTCATCGGTTCACGAGAGGGCGTCGCACTCTTGAGCCGTCGCCGGGGACCGACGCCGAGGGCTCAGGGCTCGGTGGTCCGGCACGCTCCCGGCGGATGTCCGACGTGAGACGCCCGTGCCATGGACTGCCGGGCGGGGCGCCCAGCAGCCTACTCGCCGGTAAATGGCAGCGGTCCTGCGCTTCTTCCGCTGGACCGCTGCTGCCGCGACCGCCGTTGTGCAAACGATATCTCGAAGCTGTCATCTTCTTTGGCTCAAAGTATTGACCTGACGGAAACCTCAGTGCAAAGGTTTGCGCACTCTGCGGGCCGGATTCACGAAGGAGTGCCATCCATGCGCTGTTCACCCTTTTCGCGAAGAATCTCTGTACGTCTTGCCGCCCTGCCTGCGGCGGCCCTTCTCCTCGCCGCGTGCGGTTCCGGCGGCGGCAGCGACACCGCCGGTGGAGGTGGCAAGACCGTCTACATGCTGCTGCCGAACACCACGACCGTGCGCTTCACCACTCAGGACGGCCCGGACTTCAAGGCCGCGATGAAGAAGGCCATGCCGGACGCCAAGGTCGTCATCCAGAACGCCGAGAACGACCCGCAGAAGCAGGTCCAACAGGTCGAGACCGCCATCTCGGGCGGCGCGTCCGCGATCGTGCTGATCGCCGCCGACCCCTACATCGCCGGCGGCGCCCTCCAGAAGGCGTCCACCGCCAAGGTCCCGGTGCTGCTCTACGACCACGACGCCCGTGGCGGCGAGGCGGCGGCGCAGGTCGTCTTCAACTCGCTGTCGGTCGGCCAGAACCAGGGCCAGGACGCCGTCAAGCTGCTCGCGGGCGGCACCACCGCCAAGCCCAAGGTCATCGCCCGCATCTACGGCAACCAGGGCGACTACGGCACGACCCAGTACAAGAAGGGCCAGGACCAGTACATCGAGCCGCTGGTGAAGGCCGGGAAGGTCAAGGTCGCCTGCGAGACCTACACGCCCAACTGGGACCCGGCCAAGGCGCAGTCCGAGGTGGAGCAGTGCCTGACCAAGACCGGCAACAAGATCGACGCCGTGGTGGTGATGAACGACGGCACCGCCGGCGGCTCCATCGCCGCACTCAAGGCCCAGGGCCTGACCGGCAAGGTGCCGGTGATCGGCGGTCAGGACGCCGACCTGCAGGCGGTCCAGTACATCCTGCTCGGCTACCAGTACAGCACCGTCTACAAGCCGTTCAAGCTGCAGGCCTCCAAGGCCGCCGACCTGACGGTGCAGTTGCTCAAGACCGGCAAGATCAGCAAGAGCGACATCGACGGCTACGTGGACAACGGCTTCATGAAGCCCGGCGTCCCCGCGTCCTTCCTGCCCGTACAGGACCTGCACGCCGACACCGTCTCCACGCTCGTCAAGGACGGGGTCTGGACCTGGAAGCAGATCTGCACCGGTCCCGCCGCCGCCACGGCGACCTGCAAGAAGGAAATGGGATGAGCAAGGCAACGGCCGCCGTGACCACCGCGGCCCCGCTCCTCGAACTCCGCCAGGTGGTCAAGCTCTTCGGCGGCGTGCACGCCCTGGAGGGCATCGACCTCACCGTCGGCCACGGCGAGATCGTGGCCGTGGTCGGCGACAACGGAGCGGGCAAGTCGACCCTCATGAAGATCATCTCCGGGCTGCAGCCCGCCGACGGCGGCGAGATACGTTTCGACGGCCGGCCGGTCGAGCTGCGCCGCCCGGTCGACTCCACGGCGCTCGGCATCGAGACCGTATACCAGGACCTCGCGCTCTGCGACAACCTCGACACCGTCCAGAACCTCTTCCTCGGCCGGGAGGAGACCAGCTCCCTGCTGCGCGGCGCGCGGCTGCGCCGGGCGGACATGGAGCACCGGGCGCAGGAGACCATCCGCCGCCTGGGTGCGAAGATCCCCTCCCTGCGCACCCCGGTCGGCCGTCTCTCGGGCGGCCAGCGGCAGTCCATCGCCGTCTGCCGCTCCACCCTCTCCGATCCACGGCTCGTCCTGATGGACGAACCGACGGCGGCGCTCGGCGTCGAGCAGAGCACCGGCGTACTCGACCTGATCCGCCGGCTGCGCTCCGAGCACGGCTGCGCGATCGTGCTGATCTCGCACGCCCTGCGCGACGTCCTGGAGATCGCCGACCGCATCGTCGTACTGCGCCTGGGCAACAAGGTCGCCGAGTTCGACAACAGCGATCGCACCACCAGCTCGGACCAACTCGTCGCCGCCATCACAGGAATCTCGGCCCCATGACCACATCGAACCCCTCGCCCACGGCCGTCGCCGCCACGCCCTCCCCGCCGCCCGTCGTGCGTGTGGAAGGCCGCCAGTCCCGCCGCCGCACGGTGCTCGACGCCATCGCCGGACGGTACCGATTCGTGCCCGTCGTCCTCATGCTGGCCGTGATCTGGGCCTTCTTCACCGCCCAGGACAGCGCGTTCATGGGCAACCGCAACATCACCAACCTGCTCGTGCAGATCGTCGTCACGGCGACGATCGCCCTGGGCATCGTCTTCGTCCTGCTGCTCGCCGAGATCGACCTCTCGGTCGCCGCCAACAGCGGGGCGGCGGCGGCACTCACCGCGATCCTCGTGGTCAACCACAGCTGGCCCGCCTGGCTCGGCCTGCTGGCCGGGATCGCGGCCGGCGCGGCGATCGGCCTGATCCAGGGAGCCGTCGTCACCCAGTTCGGGGTGCCGTCCTTCGTCGTCACCCTGGGCGCCCAGCTGATGCTGCTCGGCGCGATCCTGGTCCTGCTGCCCGGCGGCACCGGACAGGTCAGCCTCTTCGGCACCGGCATCGCCACCCTGTCCAGCACCTACCTGCCACCCGCCCTGGGATGGACGTTCACGGCCGTAGGCATCATCGCGTTCGTCCTGCTGCGCCTGCTGGCCGTGGGGGAGGCCCGGCGCCGGGGCATCGAGATGAGCGTGGTGCGCGAGGTCGTCGTCCCCGGCATCCTGGTCGGCGCCGCCAGCGCCACGGCCGTGGGGGTGCTCAACAGCTATCTCGGTGTGCCGCTCCCCGTGGTGATCCTCTTCGCGCTGCTGGCCGTGTTCAGCTACCTCACCACCCAGACCCGCTTCGGCCTGCACCTCTATGCCGTCGGAGCCAACCCGGACGCCGCCCGCCGGGCGGGCATCCCGGTGGCCCGGGCCAAGATGATCGCCTTCAGCCTGGCGGGTGCGCTGGCCGCGCTCGGCGGCATCCTCGCCGCCTCCCGGCTGCTCGGGGTGTCGGCCTCCTCCGGCACCGGCACGGTGCTGCTGGAGTCCATCGCCGCGGCCGTGATCGGCGGGACGAGCCTGTTCGGCGGACGCGGCAGCGTCTGGGACGCCCTGCTCGGTGCTCTCGTCATCGGGTCCATCTCCAACGGCCTGGACCTGATCGGTGCGGAGACCGTGGTCAAGTACGTCGCCGAGGGATCCATCCTCGTCCTCGCGGCGACTGTGGATTCGATCCTCACCCGTGGCAGTGTCTTCGCCCGAGCGACCAAGTAACGCAGGTCCGCCGCAGAG
Organism: Streptomyces sp. NPDC090499; assembly: GCF_044769305.1. Classification (NCBI taxonomy): domain Bacteria; kingdom Bacillati; phylum Actinomycetota; class Actinomycetes; order Kitasatosporales; family Streptomycetaceae; genus Streptomyces; species Streptomyces sp. NPDC090499. The sequence continues at coordinate 48,819 of NZ_JBIVXP010000025.1, read as the reverse complement.
ACCGCCCTTGTAAGGAGCCCCGATGCCTTCCAGCCAGGACCAGACCCCCGGTCCGGTCGATCCGTCCCGCCGACGCCGTCCCACCCTGGCCGACGTCGCCGCGATGGCCGGCGTGTCCGTGTCCACGGTGAGTCGGGCTCTGGACGGCAACCCCCGCATCCCGGGGGACACCCAGCGGAAGGTCGTCGAGGCGGCAACCGCGCTGGGCTTCCGGCGCAACATCTCGGCGCGGTCCCTGCGCACCCAGTCCTCCATGCTCGTCGGCGTCGTCGTCCCCGACATCGCCATCGCCTTCTACGCCGCGGTCCTGAAGGCGGCCCAGAACGTGCTGGAAGCCGCCGGCTACCAGGTCGTCGTGATGAACACCGAACGTGACGCCCAGCGTGAGACCGCCGCCCTGCGCACCCTGCAGGACCGCCAGGTCGACGGACTACTGGTGGCCACCAGCGGCGGCTACATCCCGGACCGGGGACCCGTCGTCTTCTTCGACCACGTCATCCGGGACACCGGCCTCGGCTACGTCAGCCCGGACAACGCCGGCGGCATGGCCGCCCTCGTGGAGCACCTGTCGGCCGTCCACGGCCACACCAAGATCGCCTTTCTGGGAGTGCCGCCCGGTCCGACCGACCGGATCCTGCGCCTGGAGAACGCACCGGCCACCGAACGGCTGGAGGCCTTCCGCAACGTCATGGGCGGGCGGCGGCTGCCGGTGCCCCCGGAGTACCTGGTCTACGGCGACCACGAGTGGACCGAGGCCAGCGCGGAGCGGGCCGTGGCCGGGCTGATGCGGGTGGCCGAGCCGCCGACCGCCGTCATCGCGGCGGGCGACACCCTCGCCCTCGGCGCGCTCCGTCAACTGCGCGCCGACCGGTACAAGGTCGGCACGGAGATCGCCCTGGTCTCCTTCGACGACCCGGTCGCCAGCGACCTGCTCGACCCGCCGATGACCGCCCTGGCCCGGCACGACCGCGAACTCGGTGAGATCAGCGCGCGGATGCTGCTGGCCGCGCTGGAGACGCGCAAGTCCGGCGCCGCACCGAAGACCGAGCACCCGACCGCGACGCGGGTGCCACTCGACCTGATCGTCCGGAGCAGCTGCGGCTGCGGACCGGAGACGCCTGAATCGGAGCCGCCACCATGAGCCGACGCCCTGTCACGCTCTTCACCGGCCAGTGGGCCGACATGCCGATCGACGAACTCGTCCGCAAGGCAGGGGAGTGGGGCTACGACGGCCTCGAACTCGCCTGCTGGGGCGACCACTTCAATGTCCGTCAAGCCGTCACCGACCCCGGCTACGTCAAGCGCCGGCGCGCACTTCTGGAGCGCCACGGCCTCGGGGTCTGGGCGATCTCCAACCACCTGACCGGCCAGGCCGTCTGCGACGTCCCCCTCGACCACCGGCACCGCGACGTGCTGCCGGCCCACGTGTGGGGCGACGGCGAGCCCGAGGGGGTGCGGGCCCGGGCGGCCGCCGAGATGGCCGACACCGCGCGGGCCGCCGCCGCACTGGGCGTCACCCGGGTGAACGGCTTCACCGGCTCCAGCATCTGGTACATGCTGGCCGGCTTCCCGCCCGTCTCGGCCGAGACCATCGACGCGGGCTACGACGACTTCGTGGAGCGCTGGACCCCGATCCTGGACGTCTTCCAGGCCGAGGGCGTCGTCTTCGGCCTGGAGATCCACCCCGCCGAGATCGCCTACGACTACTGGACCACCGAACGCACCCTCGCCGCCATGCGGCATCCGGCGTTCGGCATCAACTTCGACCCCAGCCATCTGCACTGGCAGCAGGTCGACCCGGTCGCCTTCCTGGAGGGCCACGGCGACCGCGTGACCCACGTCCACTGCAAGGACGCCACCCGCCGCCTCAACGGCCGCAACGGCATCATCGCCTCCCACCTCCCCTTCGGCGACCCCCGGCGCGGCTGGGACTTCCGCACCGTCGGCCGCGGCGGCATCGACTGGGAGGAGATCATGCGCGCGCTCAACCGCCTCGGCTACGACGGCCCGCTCTCCGTCGAGTGGGAGGACGTCGGCCTCGACCGGGAGACCGCCGCGCCGGAGGCGCTGCGCTTCGTCCGCTCGGCGGCCGCGGAGGCCTCCGACCGGCAGTTCGACGCCGCGTTCAGCACCTCGCGCTGAGCCCTCACCTCTCGTAAACAACCCCTGTGGATTGGTAGTTGTCATGGTGGACATGCTGATCGGCGGTACCTGGACGCCCGCGCTCTCGGGCGCGGCCGAGGAAGTGACCTCGCCGTTCGACGGCGCGGCCGTGGGGGCCGTACCCGTGGCCGGACCGAAGGACGTGGAGGCCGCGCTGGCGGCGGCCGAGGCGGGCGCGGCCGTCTGGCGCGCGACACCCGCCCACGAGCGGATGCGGATCCTCTTCCGCGCCGCCGAACTCGCCGACGAGAGAGCGGCGGAGACGGCACGGCTCATCAGTGCCGAGACCGGGAAGACCATCACCGAGGCGACCGGCGAGGCGGGCCGCTCCGGCGACATCATCCGACTGGCCGCGTTCGAGGGCGCGCACCTCTACGGCGACACCCTGCCGCTGGACGCCAACCGGGGCACCGGCCACGACAAGATCGGGTTCACCCTCCGCCAGCCCTGCGGGGTGGTCGTCGCCATCACTCCGTTCAACTACCCGGCGCTCCTGGTCCTCCACAAGCTCGCCCCCGCGCTCGCCGCCGGCAACGCGGTCGTCCTCAAGCCCGCCCGGACGACCCCGCTGACCGCGCTCGCGCTCGCCGCCTGCTTCGTCGACGCCGGCCTCCCCGACGGCGTGCTCTCCGTCCTGACCGGACCGGGCGGGGTACTCGGCGACGCGCTGGTCTCGGACCCCCGGGTGCGCAAGATCTCCTTCACCGGTTCGACCAGGACCGGCGAGCACATCACCCGCATGGCGGGCGTGAAGAAACTGTCGCTGGAACTGGGGGCGTCCTGCCCGGTCGTGGTCCTGCCGGACGCCGATCTGGAGGCCGCGGCCTCGGCGGTCGCCCTCGGCGGCTACATCAACGCCGGCCAGGTCTGCATCTCCGTACAACGCGTCATCACCCACCCCGCGATCAGCGCCGACTTCCTGGACGCGCTGGTGCCCAAGGTCGAGGCCATCCGCACCGGCGACCCCGCGTCGGCGGAGACCGGGATCGGCACGCTGATCACCGCACAGGAGGCGGAACGTGTCCGCGCGTCCATAGCCGACGCCGTCTCGGACGGCGCCCGGCTGCTGACCGGCGGCGAGCGGGACGGCGCGGTCGTCACGCCCGCGGTGGTCGCCGACGTGGCACCCGGCTCGCCGTTCAGCCAGGACGAGCTGTTCGGCCCCGCCGTCGCCGTCAGCACCGCCGAGGACTGGCGGTCGGCGATCGACCAGGCCAACGGCACCGCGTACGGGCTGGGCGCGGGCATCTTCACCAGCGACGTCAGCGGCGCCGTCCGGGCGGTCCGGGAGATCGACGCGGGCACCGTGCACATCAACTGGACCCCCCTGTGGCGCGCCGACCTGATGCCCTACGGCGGGCTCAAGGGCAGCGGCATCGGCAAGGAGGGCCCGCGCGCCGCGGTCGAGGAGATGACCGAGGCCAAGACCGTCGTCCTGCACGGCCGTCCCTGGTGAACACCCCTGTTTCGTGTCCGTCGTAAGCAAGGAAGGAAACTCCCCGTGAGTGCGTCCCACCCCGAGCCCACCACTCGGCTGACCGTGGCCCAGGCCGTCGTCGCCTACCTCTCCCACCAGTACAGCGACGCCGACGGTGAACGGCGCCGGCTGATCCCGGCCACCCTCGGCATCTTCGGCCACGGCAACGTCGCGGGACTCGGCCAGGCGCTCGACCAGTTCTCGGACCGGATGCCGTTCGTCCAGGGCCGCAACGAACAGGCCCTCGTCCACCTGGCCACCGGCTACGCCAAGCACGCCCGGCGCCACGCCACCCTCGCCGTCACCGCCTCGATCGGGCCCGGCGCCCTGAACATGGTCACCGGCGCCGGCCTGGCCACCGTCAACCGGCTGCCGGTGCTGCTGCTGCCCGGCGACAGCTACGCGACCCGCCGTCAGGGCCCGGTGCTCCAACAGCTGCAGCACCCCAGCGAGGCCGACACCTCCGTCAACGACGCGTTCCGGCCGGTGGCCCGCTTCTTCGACCGCATCACCCGGCCCGAGCAGCTGCTGACGGCCCTCCCGGCGGCGATGCGGGTGCTCACCGACCCCGCCCAGACCGGCGCCGTAGTCCTCTCGCTCCCCCAGGACGTGCAGTCGCACGCGTACGACTTCCCCACCGCGCTCTTCCACGACACGGTCTGGCGGATCCGCCGCCCGGCCGTCGACCCCGACGAGGTGGCACAGGTCGCGTCGCTGCTCGCCCATGCCGAGCGACCGCTGATCATCGCGGGCGGGGGCGTCGTCTACTCCGGTGCCACGCCCGAGCTGGAGCGGCTGGCCGAACTGGCGGGCGTCCCGGTCACCGAGACCTTCGGAGGCAAGGGCGCGGTGCAGCGGCGCGCCTGGTGGCAGCTCGGCGGCATCGGTCTCGAAGGCACCCCCGCGGTCAACGAGTTGGCGCGCGACGCCGACTTCGTGCTCACCGTGGGCTCCCGCCTGACGGACTTCGCCACCGCCTCGCACTCGCTCTTCCAGCACCCCGGCGTACGCTTCGCCAGCATCAACCTGGACGTCCAGGACGCGGGCAGGCTGGGCGCCACCGGCATCGTCGCCGACGCCAAGCGCGCCCTCGCCGCGCTCGCCGACGAGGTCGAGGCCCGGCGGACCGCCGCACCCGCCGCCTGGCGGGAGCGCGTCGAAGCCGCGCACGCCCGGTGGGTCCCGGTCCGCGCCGAGGCCATCGACCCGCGCGTGCCGTTCGACAAGAACGCGGTGCCCGCCGGCTCCGACGTGGTCACCGACACCGACGCGGTACTGACCCAGGGTCAGCTCATCGGCCTGCTGCAGGAACACGCCCGGCCGGGCGACACCGTCGTGGCCGCCGCCGGCGGACCGCCCGGCGACCTGCAGAAGGTCTGGGACGCCACCGAGGGACGCAACTGCCACCTGGAGTTCGGCTTCTCCTGCATGGGCTACGAGCTGCCCGCCGCGATCGGCGTCCGGCTCGCCGAACCCCGGCCGGAGGCCCGCGTCACCGCCTTCATCGGCGACGGCACCTTCCTTATGGCACCCACCGAACTGGTCACCGCCGCACAGGAACGCGCCGCCGTCACGATCGTCGTCGCCGAGAACCACGGCTACCAGGTCATCCACCGACTCCAGATGGGCCGCAACGGCGCCGAGTTCGGCAACGAGTTCCGCTACCGCGACGGCGCCCTGGACCTCGCCGACGGCAAACCAGCCCGGCTGGAGAGCGACTACCTCGACGTCGACCTCGTGAGCGTCGCGGCCGGGCTGGGCGCGCACGCGATCCGGGCCACCACCGCCGACGAGGTCGCCGAAGCCCTCGACGCCACCCGGGGGCACCAGGGCCCGGTGGTCGTCGTCGTCCCCGTCGTCCCGCACGCCGACCTTCCCGGCGCGGGCGTCTGGTGGGACGTCGCCCCCGCCGAGGTCGCCGAACAGCCGGCCGTGGCCGCGCTGCGCGCCGAGTACGAGGCCGGGCTCGCCGGACAGAGGTGGTTCGGATGACCTCCTCGCCACTGGAACACGGGACGGTACGGATGATCTCCTCACCGCTCGACCACGGCCGTCTGCACCGGCGGCTGACCGCCGGGGAGCCGACCGTGGGCACCTTCGTCGGCGCCGCCGCCCCCCTCGCCGGGGAGGTCTGCGCCGCCGCCGGGGTCGACTGGCTGCTGCTCGACCTGGAGCACGGCGCGGGCGGCGAGGAGCAGGTCCGCGCCCTCGTCCCGGCCGCCGCGGCGTACGGGGTACCGACCGTCGTCCGCGTCGAGTCCGCGGCCCGCATCCGCGTCGGGCGGGTGCTCGACCTGGGCGCGGCCGGCGTGATGCTGCCCCGCCTGGACAGCGCGGACGAGGTCGCCGCCGCACTGCGGCACCTGCGCTATCCGCCGGCCGGCGACCGGGGCGTGGCCACCTACAACCGGGCCTGCCGCTTCGGCCTCGACCCCGCGGCACTGGACCGCGAGGAGGACCGGCCCCTCGGCGTGGTGCAGATCGAGTCGGCCGCCGCCCTGGACGACGTCGACAAGATCGCCGCGCTGGACGGCGCCGACGTCCTCTTCGTCGGCCCCCGCGACCTCAGCCACGACCTCGGCGTCCCCGGCCGGTTCACCGCACCCGTCTACACGGCCGCGCTGGACAAGGTCCGCGCCGCCGCCGCGGCCCACGGCAAGGCGTGCGGCCTGCTGGTGAACGACGGAGCCGGGGCGGCGGCCCGGATCGCCGAAGGCTGGACCTTCGTCGCCATCGGCTCCGACTCCACCCTGCTCGCCGCGGCCGTCACCGCCCACCTGAGCCAGGCACGCACCGCGTCCTGACCCTGACCCCCCTGGAGCACAACCATGATCAACGGCAACGGATCCGACGGTTCCGAGGACGCGGCAACGCTCGGTGTGGGCCTCATCAGCGTGGGCTGGATGGGGCGGCTGCACACCCGCGCCTACCAGGCCATACCGGTCGTCTACCCCGAGCTCGGTCTGCGGCCCAGACTCGTGCACGCCGCCGACACCGCCCCCGACCGCGCGGCCTACGCCCGCGACGTGCTCGGCTACGCCCGCTCCTCCACCGACTACCGCGAGGTCCTCGCCGACCCCGAGGTCGACGTGGTCTCCATCTGCGGGCCCAACCACGTGCACCGCGAGATCGCGGTCGCCGCCGCCGAGGCGGGCAAGCCGTTCTGGATCGAGAAGCCCGTCGGGCGGAACGTCGCCGAGACCGCCGCGGTCGCCGCCGCCGCACGGACGGCCGGCGTCGAGACCTCGGTCGGCTACAACTACCGCGGCGCACCGGCCGTCGAGCGCATCCGCGAACTGGTCGCGGACGGCACCCTCGGCCGGATCACCAACGTCCGCTCCGTCTTCTACTGCGGTTACGCGGCCGAGCCCAAGGGCGCGCTCTCCTGGCGCTTCCGCCGCGAGTTCGCCGGCAGCGGCGCACTCGGCGACCTGCTCAGCCATGTCGTCGACCTCGTCCAGTACGTCGTCGGACCGATCCGCGAGGCCAGCTCGCTGCTGTCCACCGTGTACACCGAGCGGCCCGTCCTGCCCATGGGCTCCGGCACGCACTTCGCCGTCATCGAGGACGGTGAGATGGCGCCCGTCGAGAACGACGACCACGTCGCGGCCCTGGTCCGCTTCGCCGACGGCCCGCACACCACAGGCACGGTCGGCACCCTGGAGGCCTCCCGCGTCATCGTCGGCCCGCAGTGCGGACTCGCCATCGAGGTCTACGGCACCGAAGGCTCCGCGTCCTGGAACTTCGAGCAGCTCAACGAGTTGCGGCTGTGCCTCGGGCGCGGCGGACCCGACGTCGGATACACCACGGTCCTCGCCAACGGCTCCATGGGCGACTACGCGCGCTTCCAGCCCGGACCGGCCAACAGCATGGGGTTCGACGACCTCAAGGTGATCGAGGCCAGGAAGTTCCTCACCGCGCTGACCCGCGGCGAACGGCGCAACGCGACCATCTACGACGCCCACCAGGACGCCGAGGTCCTCGCCGCCGTCGCCGCCTCGGCCGAGGACGGACGCTGGCACCCCGTCAGCACCGTCCCGGACGCCGCCTACGGACGCAAGCCGCACGCCGAGGCGACCCATGCCTGAGCCCACCGTCGTCGCCCTCGGCAGGGTCGACCCCGCACTGGTCGAGGAACCGCTGCGGGGGAAGGCCGCCTTCGTGGCCCAGCCGGGGCCGGACGACCTGGCCGCGGCCGTCGGCGCGATCGTCCGGGCCGACGCCGTGGTCGACCGGGACGCGCTGGACCGGATGCCCCACTGCCGGGTGCTGGCCCGTACCGGGGTCGGCGTGGACCTGGTGGACGTGGCCGAGGCGACCCGGCGCGGCATCGCGGTGGTCGTCACCCCGGACAGCGGCTCCCAGGCGGTCGCCGAGGGCGTCCTGGGCATGGCGCTGTACCTTGTCAAACGCTTCGGACCGCTGCACCGGCTGGTACGGGACGGGCAGTGGGCGCGCCGCGCGGAGATCCCCGTCGGCGACCTGAGCGGCGCGGTCCTCGGCATCATCGGCTACGGCCGCATCGGGCGCCGGGTCGGCGCGCTCGCGGACGCCTTCGGGATGCGGGTGCTCGCCCACGACCCGTTCACCGCACCCCCGGACGCGGTCAACTGCCCCGACCTGGGCGAACTGGTCGCGCACAGCGGCGTCATCACCCTGCACGTGCCGCTCTCGGACGCCACCCGCCACCTGGTGGACCGCCGGTTCCTGGCGGCGGTCAAGCCGGGCGCGGTACTGGTGAACTGCGGTCGCGGCGGCCTGGTGGACCTCGACGCCGTACGGGACGCACTCGTCGTGGGCCGGCTGTCCGGCGTCGGCCTGGACGTCTACGACCCCGAACCGGCCGTCCACCACCCGCTCTTCGACCACCCCGACGTCCTGCTCACCCCGCACCTGATGGGCATGAGCATCCGCGCCGAGGCCGCGACCTACGCCGACGCGGCCCAGGGCGTCGCCGACGTGCTGGCCGGACGCCGTCCCGCCGCGCTTGCCAACCCCGAGTGGATGCCCACCGGTCGTGCCAAGGAGAGAACGAGATGACACTGCTGGACGACAAGGTCGTGCTGGTCAGCGGGGGCAGTCAGGGAGTCGGCGCCGCCGTCGTGCGGGCAGCCGCCCGGGAGGGCGCGTCGGTGGTCTTCACCGGTCGCCGTGCCGAGCCCGGCGAGGCGCTGGCCGCCGAACTCACCGCCACGGGCGTCCAGGCCGCCTTCGTCAGGACCGACGTCGCCGACGTGGCGCAGGCCAAGGCGTCGGTGGCCGCCACGGTCAGCCGGTTCGGGCGGGTGGACTGCCTGGTCAACTCCGCGGGCCTGACCACACGCGGCTCGCTCCTGGACACCACACCGGAGCTGTTCGACGCGCACATCGCCGTCAACCTGCGCGCGCCGTTCTTCCTCATGCAGGGCGCCGTCGCCGACATGCTCTCCCGGCAGGCCCCCGGGACGATCGTCAACATCATCTCGACGTCGGCGCACTGCGGCCAGTCCTTCCTGACGCCGTACTCGACCGCCAAGGCGGGCCTGGCCGGGCTCACCCGCAACGCCGCGCACGCGCACCGCTTCGACCGCATCCGCGTCAACGGGCTGAACATCGGCTGGACGGACACCGAGGGCGAGGACGCCACCCAGCGCGCCTTCCACGGCGCCGGCGACGACTGGCGGGCACAGGCCGGGAAGAGCCTGCCGATGGGTCGGCTGGGCCGGGCGGACGAGATCGCCGGCTTCGTCGTCCTCCTGCTCTCGGAGCGCAGCGGAGTGGTCACCGGCTCCGTCATCGACTGGGACCAGAACGTCATCGGCGCCATCGACTGAAAGGACGTACGCGCCATGAGAATCGGACTCATCGGGCTGGGGCGCATCGGAGCGTTCCACGCCCAGACGCTCAGCGGCCTGCCGGCGGTGGACACCCTGGTGGTCACGGACGCCGTGCCCGGCCGCGCCGCCGACATCGCCGGGAAACTCGACGCCCACGCCGTCGACTCCGTGGCCGAACTGCTGGGCGCGGGCCTGGACGGCGTCGTCATCGCCGCCGCCACCGACGCCCACCCCGCCCTGCTGGAGGCCGCCGTCGAGGCGGGACTGCCCGTCTTCTGCGAGAAGCCGGTCGCCGCGGACACCGCCGAGGCCGCGCGGACGGCCCGGCACCTCGCCGACCGGGGCGTCCCCGTCCAGATCGGCTACCCGCGCCGCTTCGACGCCGGATTCGTCGCCGCCCGCGAGGCGCTGCGCAGCGGTGCCCTCGGCTGGCTGCACACCGTCCGCTCCACCACCCTCGACCCGGCCCCGCCGCCCCGCGACTACGCGGCCGTCTCCGGCGGCATCTTCCGTGACTGCGGCGTCCACGACTTCGACGCCGTGCGCTGGGTGACCGGCCGCGAGGTGGTCGAGGTCTACGCCACCGGCGGGAACCGCGGCGAGGAGTGGATCCGCGACCTCGGCGACGCCGACTCGGCGGCCACCGTCCTCACCATGGACGACGGCACCCTCGCCGTCGTCTCCAACACCCGCTACAACGCCCGCGGTTACGACGTACGCCTGGAGCTCCACGGCTCCCGCGACAGCGTCGCCGCCGGCCTGGAGGACAAGCTGCCGCTCCGCTCCGTCGAACCGGGCACCGCCTTCCCCTCGGGCGTCCCGCACACCTTCTTCATGGACCGCTTCGCCGACGCCTTCCGCGCCGAACTCGCCGCCTTCACCGAGGTCGTCCGCGGCGACCGCCCCTCGCCCTGCACCCTCACGGACGCGGTCGAATCCAGCTGGGTCGCCGAAGCCGCCACCACCTCCCTCCGCGAGCACCGCCCGGTCCGCGTCGAGGAAGTGCGCCGGTGACGTGTCGGGCCCTGTCCCCGACACCGGCCGTCCGAACGGCCCCCTGACCCGCCGCACGGCGGCCGTTTCTCGCCTCACATCAAGCATCACCACGTCTTGCCACAGGAACGCGGTCCCGGACGCTTCGACCTGTCCGCCCGCGTTCCGCAGGCGGGACGCGCTCAAGGACGCGGCCGACACGGTGTGCCGCGCGACAGTCACCCTGTTCCCCTCCCGAGCGGAAGGCGCCTCAAGTGAGCGCTCCTACTCTTGGCAGCACCCCCGCGCGTTGTCTCGCGACCGCCCTGACCGCCTCCGCGTCGGCTCTCGCGCTCACCGCGTGCGGCGTCATCGACGGCGCCGGCGCAAGCGGCAACTCGGCGTCCCCGACGAAGGGTGACGACATCACGGTGGGGCTGCTGCTGCCCGACAAGGACACCGCACGTTTCGAGGCCTTCGACCACCCCGTCTTCAAGAAGGAGGTCGCCGCCCTCACGCACGGCGAGGGCAAGGTCGTCTACGCCAACGCCGAGGCCGGCCAGGACAAGCAGAGTCAGCAGTTCCAGGAGATGGTGTCCGAGAAGGTCGACATCATCGTGGTGGACGCGCTGGACGCCAGGGCCATCGCGCCGGACGTGCAGAAGGCCAAGGACGCCGGCATCCCCGTCATCGCCTACGACCGGCTCGCGCAGGGCCCGATCGACGCCTACGTCTCGCACGACAACGAACTCGTCGGCGAGGTGCAGGCCCGCGCCATCGTCGAGGCGCTCGGCAGCAAAGCCGCCACCAGCAAGATCGTCATGATGAACGGCGACCCCGCGGACACGAACTACGCGAAGTACAAGGAGGGCGCCCACAGCGAACTCAAGGGCAAGGTGCAGATCGCCGAGGAGTACGACACCGACAAGTGGTCGCCCACGGTCGCCGAGGCCACCATGAAGAAGGCGATCCAGATCGTCGGCGTCGGCGACATCGCCGCCGTCTACGCGGCCAACGACGGCCTGGCGGGCGCCGTCATCAAGGCACTGAGGGAGGCGGGCGTCACCAGGATCCCGCCGGTGACCGGGCAGGACGCGAACCTGGACGCGGTGCAGCGGGTCGTCTCGGGCGAGCAGTACATGACCGTGTACAAGCCCTTCCTGGAGGAGGCCACCCGTGCCGCGGAGATGGCGGTGTACAAGGTGCAGGGCCGTGACATCCAGTTCGACGCACTGACCCAGGACTCGGTCGACAGCCCGACCGAGAAGGAGATACCCACGATGCTGGTACCGGTCGTCTCCCTCACCAAGGACAACATCAAGGACACGGTGATCGCGGACGGCGTCTACACCGTCAAGGACATCTGCACCCCGACGTACGCGGCGGACTGCGCCGCGATCGGTCTGAAGTAACCGCTCCCCGCCGTGCCACGCCGAGAGAGCGGTGTGGTGGGCGAGCCGGCGAGGAGACCGGGGTGGCGGCCCGGACCCGGGCGTCCCGGACCGGGACCGCCACCAGGCCCTGGTTACGCGCTGCGCAGAGCGATGGCCGGCTGGGCGTCGATGGCGTCCATGGTCGTCGGACTTCCGCCACCGATCCGCACGTTGGGCGCCGTACTGCACATCACCGTCCCCACCGAGCCGCCCGCCGAACCCGCCCCGGCCCATCCGCACGGCCTGGAGCGCGCCCCGTCCGAACGCGCCGAGCCGCCGCGCACCCCCGCGGGCTCGCCCCTGGTCGGCGCCTGAGACGCGCCGCCCCGCACGCCCTGGTCTAGACCGCAAGCTGCTACCGTCGGCCCCGGGCGGGCTCGAACCGACCCGTTCCGACACGTACCGGCTCGTGGTGGCTCGCGACGACAAGCGACAGGGGACAGCGGTGACAGACGGCGGCAGGCGGCGCAGGGCGTTCATCGGGTCGTTCACGGCCGCGGGCGGCCCCGGGGTCGTCACGGCGGCGGTCCGCCCGGACAGCGGCGCCCTGGCCCTCCTGGAGGGCGTCGACGGCGTCCCCGACCCCTCGTATCTCGCCCTCGCACCCGGCGGGCGCACCCTGTACGCGGTGAGCGAGACCGCCGACGGCGCGGTGGCCGCGTACCACGTCCACGACGACAAGCCGCGCCTGGCCGGCCCACCGGTCCCGGTCGACGCCAGCGGCCCCACCCACCTCAGCGTCTTCGAGGGGCACGTCCTGACCGCGAACTACGGCTCGGGCAGTGTCACCGCGGTCCCCGTCCGTCCCGACGGCACCCTCGCGCCCGCCCCGTCCGGGCTGCTCCAGCACACCGGCTCGGGCCCGCACGAACGGCGCCAGCGCGGCCCGCACGCCCACCAGGTGCAGCCCGACCCCAGTGGCAGCTGGGCGGTCAGCGTCGACCTGGGCACCGACTCGGTCCGCGTCTGCACCCTGGACCGGGGCGCCCCCGCCCTGCACCGAGAGTTCGCCCTGCGCCCCGGCTCCGGCCCCCGCCACCTGGCCTTCCACCCCGACGGCCGGTACGCCTACGTCGTCAACGAACTCACCCCGACCGTGACCGTCTGCCGCTGGGACGCCGCCACCGGCACCCTCAAGCCGCTGACCGAGACCCCGGTCCTGCCCGGCGCCCCGGCCGGCGACGCCTACCCGTCCGGCATCGCCGTCTCGCCCGACGGCCGCTTCGTCTGGACGGCGACCAGGGGCGAGGACGTCCTGACCACCTTCACGGTCGACGGCGACCAGCTCCACCTCACGGCGACGGTCCCCTGCGGAGGCCACTGGCCCCGCGCGATCACCGAGTCGGGCGGCTTCCTCTACGCGGCCAACGAACGCTCCGGCAACATCACCTGGTTCACCGTCGACCAGCAGACCGGCCAGCCCCGCTACGACGGCTCGGTGGAGATCCCGGCCCCGTCCTGCATCGTCTTCGGCTGAAGCGCCCCGTCAGGGGCGCGGGGAACTGCGCGCTCAACCCCCACCGGCCCACAGCGAGACACGAACCCGAGCCCCCCGACACAAAGGGACCCGCTCCCCTCAGGGAACGGGCCCTCGACGCACGTCGGCCGACGCGCGTCGCGCATCACCGCACCGGCGCACCCTGCGGCTGCTGCGGAGCGATCCCCAGCGCCGTCGTGTACTTGGCCAGCGCCAGCTTCCCGATCGCCGGGTACGCCCCCAGCGGCTCGGCGGTGGCGCACCCCGCCTCCTCCGCGGCCGCGGCCAGCAGCGCCGGGTCGATCTCCGGCCCTATCAGGTACGGCGCCAGCGCCAGCTGCTGCGACCCCGAACCCCGCAGCTGCTCCGCGACGGAGGCGATCGAGCCCTCCTGGTCCAGCGCGGCGGCCATCACCGGCACGGCCAGGCGCGCGGCGAGCAGCATGCCGGTGATCCCCGCGGCCTGCACGGCCTCGTCGCCGCCCACGGACGCGAGGATGATGCCGTCCGCGGCCGTCGCCACGGTGAACAGCCGGGCCCGGTCGGCACGGGCAAGGCCCGCCTCGGAGAGGCGCACGTGCAGCGCCTCGGCGAGCAGCGGGTGCGGCCCGAGGACGTCGGTCAGGTCGGCGGCGACCCGGCTCTCCATGACCGCGTGGCGGACCTGGCGCAGCAGCGCGCTGTCCGGACCGGCCAGCAGCGGCACGACGACGGCGACCGGACCGTCCGGGGCCTTGATCCCCTCGACGCCGGCGGCGACGGCCTGCTCGTAGCGGGCGGTGCGCTCCTCGGCGGCACGGGCGAGCACGGACTGGAGGGTGGGGAACTCGGTGTCGCCCCCGTCCAGGTACCCGATGCGGGCGTCCAGGCCGGGCAGCTCGGAGCGGGCGATGCTGACGACCTCCTCGGCGAGGCCGCGCGTGGCCGCGCTGGGCGTACCCGGCACCGCGAGGACGAGCGCGGGCGCGTCCTCGGGAGCCACCAGCGGCTCGGGGCGGCGGTGCCGTCCGGGCTGGCGGGGGCGCGGCATTCGTACAGGCAGGCCGGCGGGCCCAGTGGGGGAGCTCATGGCGCCGCATGTTACTGGCTATCTGGGCTCCCTTGTTCGGGGAGGGTGCAGGTGAGCGGTATCCGTCCGCTTTTGTCTGATGAGTTACGCATGATTCAGAGGTGATCCCGACACCTGTCGGACACTTCGTGCCCCAGTGGGATCAATACCCTTTTGTGTGTACAAGTTTTGTGTGTACAACGGACAGCAGTTTCTCATCACTCGGCAGAGTGAGCCGCCCGGTGACCAGGTCACTCGCGACGCGTACCGCTCCGTGCAGCGGATCGCCCTCCGCCGGCACCTGCCGCGCCCGCGGGAGCAGCCGCGCCAATTCCCCGGCCAGCGGTACGAGAAGCGGGTCGCCCAGCTTGAACAGGCCGCCGGTGCCGGTGACCAGGGGTTCCCCTTCGGCGGGGCAGACGGCGGCGGCCGACTCGGCCATGTGCCGGGCGGCGGCACCCAGGATCGCGGTCGCGACCGGGTCGCCCGCACCGGCGCAGTCCGCGACGCACGGGGCGAAGGAGGCCAGTACGGCGGGCCGGTCGGTGCGCGGGTAGAGCTGTCCCGGTAGTCCGGGCAGCGGCCCGAACCGGTCCTCGGCGGCGGCCCGCAGTGCGGCCGAGCCGCCGTCCCGCCCGTCGAACGCGCGCAGCGCCGCCTCCAGCCCGGCCCGGCCGATCCAGGCGCCGCCGCCGCAGTCGCCGAGCAGGTGCCCCCAGCCGTCCGCCCGCCGCCACCGGGTGAGATCGGTACCGGTCGCGATCAGCCCGGTCCCGGCGGCGACGACCGCGCCGGGGCGCGGGCCGAGGGCGCCGACGTACGCGGTCACGGCGTCGGCGGCCAGCGCGACCGTGCGCACCCCGAGCTCGCGGGCCAGCGCGCCCGGCAGCTCGGCGCGCAGCGCGTCGCCGAGACTGGCCAGCCCGGCGGCGCCGACGACGGCTGTCGTCACCTGACCCGGTCCGTAGGAGCCGGCCAGCGCCCGTGCCATGGGCAGGAGTTGTTCCAGCAGGTGCCCGGGGTCGATGCCCCGCGTCCCGGTCCGCACCGGTTCCCGGGACTCCAGGGGTGCCGACGGCTCGCGCCCCGGCACGCCCACGACGGCCCGTAACCCGGAGCCGCCGGAGTCGACGGCGAGGAAACCCGCCTCCCGGGGCGCGCCGCCCCCGGCGCTCACGGCAGACGCCAGTCCACCGGCTGTCCCCCCTGCTGGATCAGCAGGTCGTTGGCGCGGCTGAACGGGCGGGAGCCGAAGAAGCCGCGGTCCGCAGACATGGGCGAGGGATGTGCGGACTCCACCGCCGGCAACTGGCCGAGCAGCGGGCGGAGATTGCGGGCGTCGCGGCCCCACAGGACGGACACCAGCGGCTTGCCGCGGCCGGCCAGCGCCCGGATCGCCTGCTCGGTGACCTCCTCCCAGCCCTTGCCCCGGTGCGCGGCCGGGGTGCGCGGGGCCGTGGTGAGCGCCCTGTTGAGCAGCAGCACGCCCTGCTGGGTCCACGGGGTGAGGTCGCCGTTGGACGGCTGCGGCAGCCCCAGGTCGGTGTTGAGCTCCCGGTAGATGTTGATCAGACTGCCCGGCAGCGGGCGCACCTCGGGCGCGACCGAGAACGACAGCCCCACCGCGTGTCCCGGGGTCGGGTACGGGTCCTGGCCGACGATCAGGACGCGGACGTCGTCGAAGGGCTGCTGGAAGGCCCGCAGGACGTTCGGGCCGGCCGGGAGGTAGGTGCGTCCCGCGCCGATCTCCGCGCGCAGGAAGTCACCCATCGCGGCGATCCTCCCGGCCACTGGTTCCAGGGCCTTCGCCCAGCCCGGTTCGACGATTTCATGCAAGGGTCGTGGTGCCACGGCGTCACCCTACTGCCGTACACGGGTCGACGATCAAGCCGAGGCCGTCGTGGTCGCGGGACGACCGCGGACGACCGGACCGGCGCCCCGGATGACAGAAACCATCCTCCTTCCGGGGGGCGGGCCTCAGGCGACGACCGCCGCCCGCACGCACAGCACGTCCGGCAGGTGGGAGGCCAACTGGCGCCAGCTGTCGCCGTCGTCGGCCGAGGCGAACACCTCGCCGTTGCGGTTGCCGAAGTACACGCCGGCCGGATCCGCGTCGTCCGTGCACAGTGCGTCGCGCAGCACCGTGCCGTAGTGGTCCTCCGGGGGCAGCCCCGCCGACAGCGGCTCCCAGGTGTTGCCCGCGTCGGCCGTGCGGAAGACCCGGCAGCGGTGCCGGGCGGGCACCCGGTCGGCGTCCGCGTTGATCGGGAAGACGTACGCCGTCTCCCCGCGGTGCGGGTGGGCGGCCGCCGCGAAACCGAACGTGGACGGCAGTCCCGCGCCGATGTCGGTCCAGTGCGCCCCCGCGTCGTCGCTCCGGTACACGCCCCAGTGGTTCTGCAGGTACAGCCGGTCCGGATCCCCGGCGTCCTGCGCGATCTTGTGCACGCACTGGCCGAACTCCGGGTCGGGGTCCGGGAGGAAGACCGCGGAGACACCGGAGTTGGACGGCGTCCAGCTCGCGCCGCCGTCGCCGGTGCGGAACACGCCGGCCGTCGAGACGGCGACCGTCACCGCCTTCGGGTCGCGCCGGTCGGTGACCACGGTGTGCAGGCCCTCACCGCCCCCGCCCGGTACCCACCTGTCGCGGGTCGGGTGCTCCCACAGCGGCCGGACCAGCTCGAAGCTCTCCCCGCGGTCCTCGGACCGGTACAGCGCGGCCGGTTCGGTGCCCGCGTAGACCACGTCCGGTTCGGCGGCGGCCGGGTGGAGCTGCCAGACCCGCTCCAGCGAGGCACCGGTGTCCTTGGGGAACTGCACGGCGGGCCGGGCCGGTTCGGTCCAGGTGCGGCCCAGGTCGTCGGAGTGGAAGACGGAGGGTCCCCAGTGCGCGCTGTCACCGCCCGCCAGGAGCCGGGGCCGCGCGCCCCGGGTGTCGATGGCGACCGAGTAGATCGCCTGCGCGTTGAAGCAGGGACGCTCGTCGAACTCCCAGGCGCCACCTCGCCGCCTCCCGAGGAAGAGCCCCTTGCGGGTCCCCACGGTGAGCAGTACCTCGGTCATGCCGATCACCTCCATGACGTCCTTGTCACAGTCCTGGCCGCAGTCCGGTTCGCAGTCCGGCGCACCGTCCCCGGCACAGCCGGCACTCGGACATCGGCCAGTGTGCACCCCACCACTGACAGCCACCCGAGACCCGGCGTCGGTGCAGGTCGGAGCCGCCGTGTCGGCCGGTCGAACAAGCCGGCGGAACACGTTCCGGGAGACGCCTGCGCGAGCGGGGTCAGTCGTGCGACCGTCGACTCGGAGTTCGCCCGTGAGCAACAGGGCGGCCGCTCCCGTATGGGAGGGCGGTCCGGGCTGTCCGTGCGCGCGTGAGGAGGATGCCTTTGAAGGCGTTCCGTGGTCCGAAGGTCTGGCTGTGGCGCTGGCGGCGCAACCCGCTGAAGCGCCGTGCCGACACGATGGAGGCCTGGGTGCTGCTCGGCGCCTGGCTTCTGACCCTGCTGGCCGGGGTGCTCGCCGGGCTCGCGGCGGCCCGGTCGGTCGAGGACGGCCTGGCCCGCGAGCGCGTCCAGTGGCACCCGGTCGTGGCCCATGTCATGGACAAGGCTCCTGGCTCGGCAGACTCGAGATCCGGCTCGGCAGGCTCGAAATCCGGCTCCTCGGACTCCTCCGAGTCCTCCGGCTCGTCGAACGGCGAACGGGTCTGGGCGCGCGTGGGCTGGACCGTGGCCGACGGCTCCGCGCACACTGGACAGGCGCGGGTCCCGGCCGGCAGCAAGGTCGGCACGCCGGTCACCGTCTGGACGGATCCCCAGGGTCACCTCGTCACCCGGCCCGCCACCGTCTCCGAGGCCCATCTGCGCTCCGCGCTGATCGGCGGCCTGGTCGGCCTGAGCGCGGCCGCCGTCCCGTTCGTCGCAGGTCTGGTGGCGCGCGGCAGGCTGGAGCGGCGGCGGATGGACCGCTGGGACGCGGAATGGGCCCGGCTCGGACCGCAGTGGGGCCGGATGACCGGGTGACCGGCTGACGCCGGAGCCCGGCGGCATCGGCGCCCGCTGCCCGGCCGCCGGTCACCGGCCGCCGGTCACTGGGCCTGCCGGTCCAGCGCCCGGCGGCAGTCGGCGAGCAGCCGCTCGTCCTGGGCGATGTCGTGGCTGCCGTACCCGCCGGGCCGCGTCGTGTGCCGCCGGGCGCAGGCGAGTTCGGCCGCCACCAGGTCGCGCAACGGGGCACCCGCCGGGCCCATCTCCGCCAGACACGCGGCGATCGTGCCCCGGGTGTAGGGGTTCTCCGACCACGCGGCCCGGAACACCGGAAGTACGGGTTCCGGATCCCCGCCGATCCGCCACACCGCCTCGGCCGCCGCCGCCCGTTCCCAGACCCTGCCGGACCCGGCCAGCCGGCGCAGCGCGGGCAGCGCACCACGGGCGGCCACCCCCAGCCGGCCCAGCTGCTCGGCGGCCGTCCGCGCGCTGCGGCTGCGGCCGTGCGCCAGCTCCCGCAGCAGCACGGGGAGTACGGCGGCCTCGTCCCCCTCCGCCGACCACAGCGCTCCGGCCGCCAGGGCTGCGTGCCGGGTGTCCAGGAGCCCGCGCAGGACCGGCGCCGCCGCCCGGGCGGCCGTACCCAGCACGTCGAGCGCCCGGACCGCCTGCCCGACCAGGGCCTCCCGCGCCCCCAGCCCGTCCGGTGCGCCGCGCAGCAGCCGCAGCACCTCGGGCACCGCCGCCGGGTCCTTGAGGGCGGTGACCGCCGCCAGCAGCGGTGCGGCCAGTTCGGCGGCCTCGGGCGAGTCCGGGTCGACCCGGCCGAGGCGGCGCCGCAGCGCGGGCCCGAGCGGGGCGGCCGCCGGGCCCAGATGCACGATCTCGAAACCCAGCCCACCGGGCACCACCGGTCGCGCCAGCAGCTGGGACAGGGCCGGCACCGCGCGCGGATCGCCGCTTCTGGCCAGTGCCTTCAGCGGACCACCCAGCGAGGGTCTGCCGCGCTCCCAGGTGTGCACCCACAGGTCGGGCCGCACGGTCACCAGCGCGTGCAGCTCGTCGGCGGCCGGCGCGGCCAGCCCGAACAGCTCCACGAGCACCGTTACCGCCGCGTCCCGCAACTGGTCCTGTTCACGCCCCAGTTGCCTGCCTATCAGCGAGACCGGCGCCGCGAAGTCCGCCCGCCAGCCGCGGAACAGACCGGCCGACATCCACACCGCGTTGCACCGGTCCATCGGATCCGGGCTGCTCAACTGGCCGACGAGCAGCGCGATCCGGTCCGCCACCCGGTCCTCCAGCGCCCGGTGCAGGGTGCGCAGCAGATACGAGCCCTCCTCGTCCGAGGGCCGCAGCCGCCGGATCCGGCCGACCAGGGTGTCCGTGTCCACCCGGGCCGGGCCGGCCGTCCGCCGCTCCGACCGCTCCCTGAGCAGCCGGACCGCGGTCGGCACCAGGTCGGCGGGCAGCCGCTCCGGCGCGCCGAGGCCCAGCTGCCCGAGGGCGGCCAGCCGCGCCGCCGGGGCGTACGACGGCCCGCTCTGCGCGGCCAGCAACTCCACTGCCCCGGCGGCCCGTTCGGGACGGCACCGGACGAACAGCCCGAGGGCCTCGGTCAGGGCGAGCAGCACCTGTTCGTCGCGCTCGACCGTGCTCCGCCGCCGTAGCAGCGCCAGCACCCGCTCCGGTTCGTCGAGGAACCGGACCAGCGCCCCGGGCACCGCACGGCGCACCCCGGGGCACGGGTCGTCGGCCAGCGGCACGAGCGCCTCGGCGCCGGCGCGGACGGCGGCCCCGGCCCGCGAACCGGCGCTCTCCGCGCCGATGCTGACCAGCAGTTCCACTATGGCACCCCGGTCCTGCACCTCCGGCCGGGACGCGAGCGTGAAGAGGAACGGGACGCAGGCGAGCGTCGAGTCGTACACGTTCCCCTGGTGGTGCACCGAGCCGTACATCCCGTCGAGCGCGGCCTCCCGCTCGGCCGCGTCCGCCGAGGCCAGTCCGCGCAGCAGACCGGGCACGTCCGCCGCGCTGCCGTACGCGTGCCGCAGCGAGGCCCAGTCGACCTCGTCGATCCCCGTGAACACCGTTGTCCTCCCCAGGCGAGTACCACCTGTTCCGGAGTGTGCACCACGGCACTGACAACAATGCGGAATCGGACGGCAACGGTGTGCGATCCGCCGGCGGTCACCGGCCGCCGGCGGAGCGCGCGGGGATCAGTTCCGGCCAGGCAGCGCCCGCTCCAGGATCGCGTCGAACCCGGTGTCGGCCGGCAGGGTGCCGAACGCGTGCCCCCAGTCGCCGCCGAGCCGGGTCGCGCAGAAGGCGTCCGCGACGGCGGCCGGGGCGTACCGGACCAGCAGCGAGCCCTGCAGCGCCAGTGCCATCCGCTCGACCAGCCGGCGCGCCGACACCTGGCCGGTCTCGGCCAATTCGCTCTTCAGCCGGGTCACGGCCGTGTCCAGCCGGGCGTCCGCGCCGCGCGCGAGCGCGAGTTCGCCGAACAGCGCGTCGGCGGCGCCGGGTTCGCGGGACAGCGCCCTCAGCACGTCGAGCGCGTTGACGTTCCCCGAGCCCTCCCAGATCGACAGCAGCGGCGCCTCGCGGTAGTGCCGGGGCATGCCGGAGTCCTCGACGTAGCCGTTGCCGCCCAGGCACTCCAGCGCCTCCGCGGTGAAGGCCGGGCCGCGCTTGGTGACCCAGTACTTGCCGACGGCCGTCGCGATCCGCCGGAAGGCCCGCTCCTGCTCGTCCCCGCGCACCGCCCGGTCCGCGGCCCCCGCAAGGCGCAGGGTCAGCGTGGTCGCCGCCTCCGACTCCACCGCCAGGTCGGCCAGGACGTTGCGCATCAGCGGCTGGTCGGCGAGCCGCGCCCCGAACGCGCTGCGATGGCGCGCATGGTGACCGGCCTCGACCAGGGTCTTGCGCATCAGGGTCGCCGAGTTCATCACGCAGTCGAGCCGGGTGCAGTTGACCATCTCGATGATGGTCTTCACCCCCCGCCCCTCGGCCCCGACCAGCCAGGCCACCGTCCCGTCGAACTCCGGCTCGGAGGACGCGTTGGAGCGGTTGCCGAGCTTGTCCTTCAACCGCTGGATGCGGAACGCGTTGCGACTGCCGTCCGGCAGCACGCGCGGCACCAGGAAGCAGGACAGGCCGCCCGGTGCCTGGGCCAGCACCAGGAAGACGTCGCACATCGGCGCCGAGGTGAACCACTTGTGCCCGCGCAGGGTGTAGACGCCCGGCTCGGCGGTGGGCGTGGCGGCCGTCGTGTTCGTCCGTACGTCCGAACCGCCCTGCTTCTCGGTCATGCCCATCCCGGCGAGCAGCCCCGGCTTCTCCGTCGGCACGCGCAGCCCCGGCTCGTACTCGCGGCTCGTCAGCAGCGGCTCGTACACCTTGGCCAGCTCGGGCTGGGCGCGCAACGCCGGAACGGCGGCGTACGTCATCGACGTGGGACACCCGTGCCCGGACTCGGTGTGCCCCCACACCAGTCCGCCGGCCGTCCGCGCGACGTGGGCCCCCGCCCGGTCGTCCGCCCAGGCGGCCCCGGCCAGGCCCTCCGCCACCGCCGTCCGCATCAGGTGGTGCCAGCTGGGGTGGAAGTCGACCTCGTCGATCCGGTTGCCGTACCGGTCGTGGGTGCGCAGCTCCGGCTCGTGCCGGTTGGCCAGCTCACCCCACTCCTGCGCCTCCGCGCTCCCGGCCCGCGCCCCGAGCCGCCGGATCCCCGCCTCGGCCCACTCCGCCCCCTCCCGGCGCAGCCCCTCGATCAGGGCCGGGTCGTCGGAGGCGTCGTACGGGGCGAGCGGGGGCGGCTGGTTGGTGACGTCGTGGTTGGCGTACTGCGGCTGCGGGAGCGCGGCGGTCGGGTCCATGACCGTCATGTTGCAGGAATTCTGCGGTCGCAGCAATAGTGCAACAAAGTGCCGCACGTACAGTCGTGACCATGCACATGAAGGACGTGTCCGCCGAGCCCGCCGACGTCGGCCTGCCGCCCCTGTCCGCCCGGTCGGTCGTGCTGAGCCTGCTGCTGGGCACGCATCCGCCGGAGCTGCCGGTGAAGGACCTGATCCGGTTCGTCGAGCCCTTCGGGGTCGGCGGCTCCACGCTCCGTGCCGCGCTCAGCCGCATGACGGCCGCCGGTGACCTGCGCCGCACCGGCGACGCCGGCTACGGCCTCAGCGACCGGCTGCTGGCCCGCCAGCGCCGCCAGGACGAGGCGGTACGGCCCCGCACGCGCGCGTGGCGCGGCGAGTGGGAGATGCTGGTCGTCACGGCCACGGGCCGCGACCCCGCCGCACGGGCCGACCTGCGCACCCGCCTGACCTCGCTGCGCCTGGCCGAACTCCGCGAGGGCGTCTGGCTCCGCCCGGCGAACCTGGCGAGGCGCCTGCCCGCAGGCCTCGCGGAGACCGCCCAGTCCTACACCGCCCGCCCCGACCGGCCCGCACTCGAACTGGCCGCCGAACTCTGGCCGCTGGCCGCCTGGTCCGGCACCGCCCGCGCCCTCCTGACCCGGGCGTCCGGGGCCCGGCTCCCGGCCGACCGCTTCACGGTCTTCGCGGCAGCGGTACGCCACCTGCTGACCGACCCCGTCCTGCCGCCGGAACTCCTGCCCGCCGACTGGCCGGGCGACGACCTGCGCGCCGCGTACGCGCAGTACCGCGCGGAACTGAGCGGGCCCGCGGAGAACCCGGCCGGCTGACCCCGGCGACAGCTTCCCGGGAGGCGGCTTGACCTTACCCTCGGGGGCAGGGTTTAGCGTTCGTCGAGGTGAGAGACATGCGGATCAGTGAACTCGCCCGCCGGGCGGGCGTGACGGTCAAGGCGGTGCGCTACTACGAATCGCTGGGACTGCTCGCGCCCGACCGGCTGGCCAACGGCTACCGGGACTACGGCGAGGGCGACGTACGGCTCGCCCGGGAGATCAGGTCGCTCGGCAGGCTGGGCATCCCGGTGGAGCGCACCCGTCCGTTCCTGGACTGTCTCGTGGTCGGACACCAGCACGCCGACGACTGTCCCGCCTCGCTGGCCGAGTACCGGGAGGCGATCGACGAGATCACCCGGCGCATCGACGGGCTCACCGCCCGCCGGACGGCTCTGATCGCGCACCTGCACGAGGCCGCGCACCGCAACAGCCGGATCGCACCGGCCTGCCCTGCCGAAGGAGACGACCCGATGACCGACTACCTGAGTCTGCCCGCCGACCTGCCCGTCCCCGAGGACGACGGCGCGACCGCCCATCTGCCGGGTACGAAGATGCCGAACCTGGAACTGCGGGCCACCGACGGAGAGGCGGTCCTTCTCGACGGGCTCGGCGCGGGCCGGACGGTGCTCTACGTCTACCCGCTCACCGGGCGGCCGGGCACCGACCTGCCCGAGGGGTGGAACGCGATCCCCGGGGCACGTGGCTGCACCCCGGAGACGTGCGGCTTCCGCGACCACCACCAGGAACTGCTGGCCGCCGGAGCGGCCGGCGTGTTCGGCCTCTCCAGCCAGGACACCGACTACCAGCAGGAGGTCGTCGAACGGCTCGGCCTGCCGTTCCGGATGCTCTCCGACCCCGCGCACGGCCTCGCCCGCACCCTCGGTCTGCCGACGTTCGACACCGCCGGACTCACGCTCTACAAGCGGCTCACGCTGATCGTCCGGGACGGTGTGATCGAGCACGTCTTCTACCCGGTCTTCCCGCCGGACGAGCACGCGGGCCAGGTGCTGACCTGGCTGCGCGCCAACCCCCGATAGGACGAACGACCCTTGGAGCCCCCCATGTTCACCGGCCTGAGCGCCTTTCCGCTGACCCCGATCGCCGCCGACGGAGACATCGACGAGGAAGCGTTCGCCCGTCTGGTCCGGCGCCTCGCCGCAGCCGGCGTCGACTCGATCGGCGCGTTGGGCTCCACGGGGTCCTACGCCTACCTCACCCTCCCGGAACGGGCCCGTGCCGCCCGTGTCGCGGTGGAGCACGCCGACGGCGTCCCGGTCGTCGTGGGCATCGGCGCAGTGCGCACCCGGGACGTGTTGGCGGCGGCCGAGGACGCGCAGCGCGCCGGGGCCGCGGGCGTGCTGCTCGCTCCGGTGTCGTACCAGCCGCTGACCGAGGAGGAGGTGTTCGGGCTGTACGAGGACGCCACCGCGAACCTCTCCGTCCCGCTGGTGGTCTACGACAACCCGCGCACCACCGGGTTCACCTTCACCGACGAGCTGTACGCGCGGGTGGGCCGGCTGCCCCGCGTGGCGTCGGTCAAGATTCCCGGGGTCCCCGCCGACCCCGCCGCGGCCCGGGCCCGGGTGGCGCGGCTGCGGGAGATCCTGCCGCCGCACGTGACCGTGGGGGTGAGCGGGGACGCGTCGGGAGCGGCCGGGCTGATCGCCGGCTGCGACGCCTGGTACTCGGTGACCGCCGGTACCCTCCCCGGACCGGTCCTCGCCATCACCGCGGCGGCCAGGGAGGGGCGGGCGGACCGGGCCAGCGAGGAGTCGGAGCGGCTCCAGCCGCTGTGGGACCTCTTCGCCCGGCACGGATCGCTGCGGGTCATCGCGGCAGTGGCCGCCGAACTCGGCCTCACGCCGCAGCACAGCCTGCCCCGCCCGCTGCGCAGCCTGTCGGGTGACGACCACAGGCAGGTCGCCGACGTACTGCGGCGGCTCCGGCTCGACGCGTGAGACCCGGTGGAAAGCCGCTGCCCCGGAGGCCTGTCGCGCGGACATGCCGGCGAGGGGGGAGCGGTGTACGGTCGATCCACCGTGTGCATGCGCTTCGCAGCCGCCCCCAGGCCAGTGGCCCAGACGCTCCGGGAGTGCCCATGGCTCAGCAGACGAACATCGCCGCGCAGACCGCTTTCGGAGAGGCCGTCGTCGCCGGCGACCTCGATGCCCTCGACGGGATCGTCGCGGCCGACTCGACCGACCACGACCCCGCCCCGGGACAGGCCCCCGGGCCCGGAGGGTACAAGACCATGTTCGGCGAACTGCGGACGGCCTTTCCCGACCTGAGCCTCCAGGTGGAGCATCTGGTCGCCACCGACGACGAGTTGGCCTTCGCCTACGTCATCTCCGGCACGAACCTGGGACCGCTGATGGGGCATCCGGCGACCGGCAGGAAGGCCAGCTACCGGGGCATGCAGATCAGCCGCTTCGACCGCGACGGCAAACTCGTCGAACGCTGGGGCAGCAGCGACGAACTCGGCATGCTGCGCCAGCTCGGCCTCGTCGAGGTCTGAGACGGGCGCGTGCGGGCGGGGCCGCCGCCCGGCCGGAGGCGCCCCCGCCCGCACGGTTGACTCGCGGTGAGCTAGGCGGACTCGGCTCCGCCGGCCACCGTGCCCAGGGCCGAATCCGCCCGCGACGGCAGGTGGTTGAAGAGCAGGTTCAGGACGATCGCGGTCAGGCAGCCCGCGCTGATGCCGCTGTTCATCACCGTCTGGAACCAGTCCGGGAACTTCGCGTAGACCGTCGGCACGCCCACCGGCAGCACGCCGACCGCCACCGAGACGGCGACCACCGTCAGATTGTGGTTGCCCGTGAAGTCGACGGCCGCCAGCGTGCGCAGGCCGCTCGCCGCGACCGTGCCGAACATCACCAGGCCCGCACCGCCCAGCACCGGAGCCGGAATCGCCGCGACCACCGCGCCCAGCTTCGGCAGCAGGCCGAGCAGCACCAGGATGCCGCCGGCCGCCGCGACCACCCAGCGGCTGCGCACCCGGGTCATCCCGACCAGGCCCACGTTCTGTGCGAACGCCGTGTACGGGAAGGTGTTGAAGACACCGCCGAGGACGGTCGAGAGGCCGTCGGCGCGCAGGCCGTCGGCGAGGGAGCGCGCCTCGACGCGGCGGCCGGTCAGCTCGCCGACCGCGAGCAGGTCACCGGTCGTCTCGGTCATCGTGACCAGTGCCACCACCAGCATGGAGACGATCGCCGAGGCCCGGAACGTCGGCGCCCCGAAGTGGAACGGCGTGCTGATGCCGAGCCAGTCGGCGTCCCCGACCCCGCCGAAGTCCGTGAACCCGAAGGGCACCGCCACCGCCAGGCCCACCGCGATGCCGATCAGGACCGCGATCCGGGCGAGGTAGGCGGGGGCGAACCGCTGCACGCCGAGCACCACCGCGAGCACGAAGGCCGCCAGCGCCAGGTTCTTCGGCTCCCCGAAGTCCTTCGCACCGGCGCCGCCCGCCGCCCAGTTGCCGGCGACCGGCAGCAGCGAGACCCCGATGACCAGGATCACCGTGCCGGTGACCAGGGGCGGGAAGAAGCGCAGCAGCCTTCCGAAGACGGGCGCAAGGAGCATGATCGCCAGGCCCGCGACGATCACCGAGCCGTAGATCGCGGGGAGTCCGCCGCCCGTCGTACCGATGAGGACCATCGGCGAGACCGCGGCGAACGTGCAGCCCTGCATGATCGGCAGCCGGACGCCGAAGCGCCAGAAGCCGACGCACTGGATGAGCGTGGCGATGCCGCACACCAGCAGGTCGGCGGTGATCAGGTACGCCAGGTCGGCGGGCGACAGCTTCATCGCGCCGCCCACGATCAGCGGGACGGCGACCGCACCCGCGTACATCGCGAGCACGTGCTGGAGGCCGAACGCGGTCAACTGCCGTACGGGCGGGACCTCGTCGACGGGATGGACGGAGGCGCTGGTGGTGGCCATGGGGACTCCAGAGCGGGGACGACATCCGGACAGCACGAGACCGTAGGCGGTTTGAACAGTTTGTTGATTTCCGGTCTGTTGCCGATACGTGTCATGCCCACCTGGATGCGGGTGGATCCCCCGTTCCGCTACGCCCCGGTCCGTGCCGCCGCCAGCAGGGAGTTCCAGTCGGCCAGCTTGACCACGCTCCGGCCGAGCCGGGCGCCGAGCGCCGCCTCGGCCTGCTCGATCGCCTGCCATCCCGTCCACGGGACCGGCTCGATGCCGGCCGAGCGCAGCGCGGCGACCGGGTCCCCGGCCACCTCCCGGCGCAGCAGCAGCGGTGCGTCTTCGAGCAGGGACGTCACCGTCTCCTTGGCGTCCGGCCGGTTGGTGCCGATGACACCGGTGGGCCCCCGTTTGATCCAGCCGGCCACGTAGTCGCCCGGCACACTGAAACAGCCGTCCAGGACCCGGCCCGCCTCGTGCGGCACGGTGCCGCTCTCCTCGTCGAACGGGAGGCCGTCCAGCGGGACTCCGCGATAGCCCACCGAACGCAGCACCAGCTGCGCCTCGACGGTCTCGTACTGCCCGGTTCCCCGCACCCTGCCGCGCGCGTCGAGTTCCGTCCGCTCGAACAGCACCGCGCCCACCCGCCCGCCGTCGTCGAGGAACTCGACCGGGCGCAGGAAGAAGCGGAGCCAGATACTGCGCTCCGCGCCCCGGCCGCCGGCGCCGCCCCAGTTCCGCAGCACCTCGATGTTGCGCCGCTGGGCGGCGGGCAGCGCGGACGGGTCGGCGTAGGCCGGGTCGCGCTCCAACTCGTCCGGATCCAGCAGGACTTCGGTGCCCGGCAGGCCGCCCAGCTCGCGCAGCTCCTTGGTCGTGAACCGGGCCTGCGAGGGCCCGCGCCGGCCCACGACGTGCACGTCTCTTATCCGGCTCGCCGCCAGCGCCGTCAGGGCCGCCTGCGGCATGTCGGTGGGGCTCAGCTCCGCCACGCCCCGGGCCAGCATCCGGGCCACGTCCACCGCGACGTTGCCGACCCCGATGACCACCGCGGACCGGGCGTCCCGCACGAACCCGGCGTCGATCGCGTCCGGATGCGCGCTGTACCAGGACACGAACTCGGTCGCCGACCAGCTGCCCGGCAGCTCCTCGCCGGGAATCCCGAGCCGCCGGTCGGTCGCGGCGCCCACGCAGTACACCACCGCGTGGTACAGCTCCCGCAGCCGCTCCACCGGCAGTCCGCCCGTGCCCCCGACCCGGACCCCGCCGAGGAACCGCACCCGCTCGTGCTCCAGCACGGTGCGCAGGTTCCCCTGGAGGGACTTGATCTTCTCGTGGTCAGGGGCCACTCCGTACCGCACCAGTCCGTACGGGCACGGCAACCGGTCCAGGACGTCCACGCACACCGTGGGGTCGAGCTGGACGAGGTTCTGGGCGGTGTAGCACCCGCTCGGCCCGGAGCCGACGACGGCGACACGCAACACAGGGGGACTCCTTGCCCGAGGGGCTGGTCCTTCCAGCATCCCACCGGCCCGGTCCTCCAGACAGGGGCCGCTGGGGTGACGTGGATGCGCGTCCGGGTGCCATGCGTGTGATCAAGTGATTACGGTGCGCATGTGCCAGGAGGGCGGAAGGGCGCAAGGGCAGAAGTCCGGTCGGCCTTCGGGGTCAGTGGTTCGCCCGTTCCGCCGCGCTGCGCTCCACACAGAATTCGTTGCCCTCGGGGTCGTACAGCGTCACCCACCCGGTTCCGTCGGGCCGTCGGTGGTCCCCCTGGAGCGTGGCGCCGAGCGCGAGCAGGCGCTCGACCTCCTCGTCCCGGGTGCGGTCCTGGGGCCGGAGATCCAGGTGCACGCGGTTCTTCACCGCCTTGCGGTCGTCGACCCTGATGAACAGCAAGGTGGCGGCAGCAGTCGTGACCACGGCTTCCGGGTCGCCGGGAAAGTCGTCATCGGCCAACGAGCCGTCCAGGGCCTGAGCCCAGAAGCCCGCAAGAGCGAACGGGTCGGCGGCGTCGACGGTGACATGGCGTATCAGAGAACCCATGCGCCAAGCCGATCATGAATGCCTCCCGTCGTCCAGAGGCGGCAGACCTCGGCGTGGGGACTCCGATTCGGGTCCGGACCCGGCTTCGGGTTCGGACCGGTCCTCGGTGGCGAAGAACCGCGACAGGTCCCGCCGTTCGGCCGCGGGCGCCGACTCGGCAGGCAGGCCCAGCTCCCGGTCGAGCCCGTAGCGCTCGAACAGCTCCGCCCGCAGCGCCGGGATCGGCATCGGCACACCCGGCACCAGCGCCGCGTACACCGCGCCCATCAGCATGGCGCGCAGCATGGGGTAGTCGGCCTCGACGTGGTGCGAGCCGTAGCGGGCGACGGTGTCGCCCAGCAGCTCCGCCAGCCGCCGCTGCTCGGGGCACTGCACGAAGCCCTCGGCCTGGAGCAGGCCCGCCATGTGCTGGCGCATCAGCACCGGCCGGTCCTGGGCGAGCCCCAGGATCGCGTCGATGGCCCGGGCCAGCCGCTCCCGCCCGTCCTCGGTGTGCGGCTCGTGCTCCAGCGCCTCCTCCAGCGTGCGGTGCATCAGCCGGTGCACGGCGGACTGGACCAGCTGGCGCTTGCCGGGGAAGTAGTACGACACCAGTCCGCGCGCCGACCCCGCCCGGTCCGCGATCGCGCCCAGCGTGGTCGCTTCGAAACCGTGCTCGTCGACCAGCTCCACCGCGGCCTGCAGCAGCCGCTCGCGCGAACGCCTGCGCAATTCTTCATTGACCGAGGGGCTGCGGGGGGACATCCTGGAACTCCTGCGTTGACTGGCTGCCAGCCAACTATAATCGACGCAGTGGGCACCGCCCTGTGCGGGGCCTGTTCAGGGCTGCCGTCCGTCCGGGGCGACACGGGGGAGCGTCTCGGGCGGACGGCGCGACAGGTCAGGCCTGGGTGGGCGTGACCGGTCGGCGGGCCACGCCCACCAGGTCCAGGACCGGCAGCAGCGCGTCCGGCCGTTCGGCCACCGGCAGATGGTCCACGAAGTGCACCCGGCAGCCGAGCGCCGCCGCCCCGCCGTCGGCTGGCCTGCTGTCCCCGACCATGACCGTCTCGCCCGCCTCGGCCCCGAGCGCCTCGAGGGCGACCGTGAAGAGCCGCGGATCCGGCTTCTGGACGCCGTGTTCGTACGACAGGACGTACGTGTCCACATAGGCGTCGAGCCCGTGCTCGCGGAAGACCGGGCGCAGGTCCCAGCCGATGTTGCTGACCACGCCGACCCCGATGCCGTGCTCGCGCAGCGTGCGCAGGACCCGCGCCGCGTCCGGGTACGGCGTCCAGGCCCGCGGGTCCATGTGCCGCTCGTACAGCGCGTCGTGCAGGGCCGGGTCCGGCAGCGTCACCCGACGGGACAGGCCGGTGTACGCGGCCCGGTGCAGCTCCGCGCTCTCGTCCCGCACCGCCCACACGCCGGACAGTTCCTCGGGCAGTGCGGCCGGGAAGGCCCCGCCGGGCTGTGCCCCGGCCACCTCCAGCGCCCGCGCGGCCTCCGCCGACTCGGCCTCGGAGAGCGGTACTCCGGCCTCGGCGAGCACCGCCCGGAGCCAGGATTCGGCGGACTCGATGCGGAAGAGGGTCCCGGAGAAGTCGAAGAGCACGGCAGTCATGTGCCGGACTCTACCGACGGCGGTCGCGGCGCGGGCTACGGGCGAGGGCGTCCCCGGCCGTCGCGCTCCCACTCGTACGCCAGCACCGCCAGCGCCACCACCAGGGCGCCGAGCAGCCAGCCGCCGAGCACGTCCGAGGGCCAGTGGACGCCGAGCCACACCCGGGTCAGGCCGACGCCCACGACCGAGAAGCCGGCCGCGGCCAGGGCCGTACGCCGTATCGCGCGACCGGCGCCGCAGCGGTGCAGCAGCCACAGCAGCAGGCCGCAGACCACCGTCGCCGTCATCGCGTGCCCGGACGGGAAGGCCGGGTAACGGGCGGAGTCGACCGGGTCCGGCCACACCGGGCGCGGGCGGCCCACGGCGGCCTTGAGCGACTGCTGGGCGAGCGTCCCGAGCGCGCAGGTCAGGGTCAGCCACAGCGCGGTCCGCCACGCCGAGTGCCGCCACACCAGCCACACCGCGACCGCGGCGCACAGCAGGCGCATGGTCAGCGGGTCCCAGACCCAGTCCGCCAGGACCCGCAGCACCTGCGTGGTGCCGTGGTCCGCCACCGCCCAGCGGTGGGTGGCGTCGGCGATGCCCTCGTCCGCCGCGACCAGCGGAGGCCACTCGCCCGCGACGAGGGCCAGCAGCAGCGCCGAGGCGAGGGCGAGAACAGCGGTCGTGAGAAGGGGGGCCGGGCGGTCGTCGGGCGGGGGGCGCATGACGCGATCTTTGCCGAATCATTGCCCGCGGGGCAATTCCCCTGACGATTACGGCCTTACCCGAGGGCGCGCAGGCTCGGTACGAGCGCCACCAGTACCGGGACGACCGGGATCAGGGCGGCCGTCGCGGTCAGTCGCAGCCGGTGCCGGGCGGGGAGTCGGTCCGGGGCGGTGAGCAACCGGTCGACCCGCTGCGGGACATGGGCCTGCGGGGTCGGTCCGGGGCCGAACACCCCCCGGTCCTCGTTGAGTTCGACGAGGGCGAGCGCGGTGGTGAGGCGGCCGTGGCGCCGCGAGGCCACGTCGTCGGCGGCC
This sequence comes from Streptomyces sp. NPDC090499, assembly GCF_044769305.1. Taxonomy (NCBI): domain Bacteria; kingdom Bacillati; phylum Actinomycetota; class Actinomycetes; order Kitasatosporales; family Streptomycetaceae; genus Streptomyces; species Streptomyces sp. NPDC090499. The sequence continues at coordinate 17,135 of NZ_JBIVXP010000025.1, read as the reverse complement.
AGTTCGACCAGCCGGTGCATCTCGTCGCGGAACGCGGCGAACACCGGGATCTGCGGGAACCCGCCCGCCAGCGCCGACGAGCAGTGCAGCAGCCAGTCGTGCCGGGCCTGCGCGTGACCTTGTTCGTGGGCGAGGACCGCGTCCAGCTGACGCCCCTTCAGGCGACGCAACGCTGCTGTGGTGACGACGAGTTGGGGCGCCGCCCCCGGCAGCCACCAGGCATCCGGGCGCTCGCCCTCCAGGACGACGAGTCGGCCGTCGGCCGGCCCCTCGCCGGGCAACAGCGGTGACCGGACCAGCAGTTCGGCCTGCTGCCGGTTGCGCCTGGCCCTGGCCCGTGCGATCTCCCGCACCAGCATCGCCCCGCTCCACAGCCCGGCGCAGGCGAGGGCCACCGCCGTCACCGCCGCCCACGGGCCGGTCGTACCCAGCGCGTAGGCGTCCACCACCCCGCTCGGGGCGGACGCGAACACGTGCCCGCGCACCGCCTGCCAGGCCGCCGCCGCGCTCAGCGTCATCGACAGTGCGCAGCACAGCAGAACGGCCGCCACCACGCACTGCCACACCCACAGCGCGACCACCGGCTCCCGGTCCGTCCAGTCGGCCCGGGCGAGCAGCCGGGGGCCGACCACGGCGGCCAGGACGCCGAGCAGCAGCAGTGCCACGGGGACCATCATGGCCAGCACCCTATGAGCGGGGGACCGTTCACGGGTACAGGCCATTACGCCAAAGTGACGCAGGCAACGTCTGCGCCGCCCATGCCGTCCCGGTCCCCCTCACAGCGCCAGCAGCATCGCCACCATGCCGATCCCCATCGTCAGCCGGCACGCCCGCGCCAGCTCGGGCCGGTCGCCCCACCCCAGGGCCGTCGTCCCGGCGGTGACCGCGACCGGGACGAGCCGCGCACCGGACAGCAGCACGTAGCCGGTGAAGTAGAGCAGCAACAGCCCGGTCACCAGCGGGACTCCGGCCCCGCCGTGATGGTGGGCGCCGGGGGCCGCCGCCATCGCCACCGCCATGTAGACCATCGCCGCCGCCCCCACCAGATGGTGCAGATGGTGCGGGCTGCTGCGGGCACTCCACAGGGCGCGCAGCGCGGCCGCGCCGAACACCGCCGCGTACAGCGGCCACGCCCACACCGGCGGTGTGAACACCGTCGCGGGCACGGCCATGACGGCCATCCCGAATCCCATCAGCGCCTCGCCGCCCGCGGCGCGCCGCTGTTCCCGGACAGTGCTGCGCATCCGCAGCAGGCAGTAGGCCCCGGTCGCCGCGCACAGCGCGACCAGCAGCCAGCCGGGCGAAGCCGGTCCGTGCACGGCGCACCTCCCCGCTCGACGTCGCGTCGATGGATGCGATGCCCCGGCTGTACGGCGCGCACGCGAGCGCAAGGGTGTACACGGGGAGCATTCGCCGGAGCACAGCCTGTGAGCAGGGCCGTTCGAGAATGTTTTACGAGTAAAACACATGCTAAATTGATGGGTATGAGCACCGCGACCCCTGCCACCACCCGCCGTCTGCCCCTCGCCGGGGTGCTGCGCCTCGGCCGGCCCTCCGACATCTGGTTCAAGCCCGCCTGCAGCGTGGTCGCCGCGGTCGCCCCGCCCAACCTGGTCCTGCTGGCCCTCGGCCGCCTCGACCTGGCGATGTACACGATGGCCGGATCGCTGTGCGCCCTCTACGGCCACAACCGCCCCTACCCCGCCCGCGCCCGCACCCTGGCGTGGGTGATCCTCGGCATGGCCGGCGGCCTCGCCGTCGCCCTGACCGCGGCCTCGCTCACCACGAACGCCGTCGTCCTGGTCACCGTCGGCGCGCTCATGGCCGCGGTGCAGAAGGCCCTCTGCGACGCCACCCGCGTCGGTCCGCCCGGGAACGTGGTCCTCACCTTCATCAGCTCCGCCTCCCTCTTCGCCCCGCAGACCCTCGGCCAGGTCCCCGGCCACCTCGGCCTCGCCCTCGCTGCGGGCGCCTGGGCCTGGCTGGTCGGCATGGCCCCCGGGCTGCTGCGCCCGCACGGCCCCGAGCGCCGGGCCACCGCCCACGCCCTGACCGCCACCGCCGCCCACGCCGACACCCACGGCACCGGCACCGGCTCCACCGGCGTCGGCCACGACCGGGCCCGCGCCGCCGCGGCCGCCGCCGTACAGGCCGCCTGGCAGTCCCTGCTCGCCACCGGCGCCCGCACCGACCGCACCCGCCGTGCCCTCGAACACCTCGTCGTCCGCGCCGAGGTCGCCCTCGCCGCTCCCGCCGACGCCGACCCGGCGCTGCTGCGCGGCTGGGCCCGCGCGCTGCGCGGTACCGGACGCGTCCCGCGCGTCGCCGGCGCCGACGACGACCTCATCGGCATCGCCGCCGAACTCTCCCTCCCGCAGCGCCCGTTGTGGGGCCGGCTCGGTCCGCTCGCCCCCTTCGCCGTCCGCACCGCGCTCGGCTGCGCCCTGGCCGGCTACGCCTCCCTCGCCCTCGGCGTCGGCCGCCCCTACTGGGCGCTGGTCACCGCCGCCTCCCTCTACCAGGCCAACGTCACCCTGACCTGGAGCCGGGGCGTCCAGCGCGTCGTCGGCAACCTCCTCGGCGTCCTTGTCTTCGCCGCCGTCGTCCCGCTCGCCCACCTCCACCCGGCCGTCCTGGTGCTGTGCTGCCTCGCCTTCAACTTCGGTGCCGAGGCGCTGATCGGCCGCAACTACTGGCTCGGCAGCGTCTGCGTCACCCCGATGGCCCTGCTCGTCACCGAGTTCGCCCGCACCCAGGACGCGGGGCAGCTGATCACCGAGCGGGTCGTGGACACCCTGGTCGGCGCGCTCGTCGGCTTCGCCACCGCCGTCGTCGTCACCAACCGCCGGGCCGGTGACCGGATCGAACACGCCCTGACCGCCGTCGAACAGGCCCGCGAACAGGCCGCCCGCCTGCTCGCCGGGCCGCAGCCGGCCCCGCGCGCCCTGGAGGCCGCCCGGCGCACCCTGTCCGCCGCCCTGGCGGACCTGCGCGCCACGGCCGACGCCGCGTCCGGCGAGTGGTGGCAGCGCGCGCTGCCCCAGGAGCGGGTCGTGCTCGCCGAGCAGTCCGGACACCGTACGCTCGCCGCGACGGTACGACGCCAGGGAACGCACTCCTGGGACGGCGCGAGGACTACGGAGGACGTACGGCCATGACGGCGACCAACGGACGACCGGCGGCCGGGAGCGACGCGGACAGAGGCGTGGGAGGAGGCGTGGGCGGCGGTGCGGGCCGGGGGGCCGGCCGGGACGACACGGTCGCGGCCGTCGTCCGGCAGTGGCGGAGCGTCCATCCCGCCCTGGACACGGGGCCCATGGAGGTCATCGGCCGGATCAACCGCTGCGCCGCCCTCCTCCAGCAGGCCGAGGACGCCCCGCTGCGCCGGGCCGGCCTCAGCCGCCCCGAGTTCGACCTGCTCGGCGCGCTCCGCCGCACCGGCCACGAGCTGACGCCGAGCGAGCTCGCCAAGGAGACCTTCTCCTCCGGCGCCGCCGTCACCAAACGCCTCAAGCAGCTCACCGAACGCGGCCTGGTCGAGCGGCGCGGCGACGCCCGTGACCGCAGGGTCGCCCACCTCCGCCTCACCACCGCGGGCCGCGACCTCGTCGACGGCATCCTGCCCGAGCAACTCGCCTACGAGACCGCCGTGCTCTCCGTCCTCGCCCCCGACGGCCAGGGCGAACTGGCGGGACTCCTGGCCGAGTTGCTGGGCCGTCTGGAGGGCCGGACGGGCGCGCTGCGGGCCTGATCCCGCCGGTACGGCCACCGCCCGGGACCCGCGGAGCGGCGCGGCCGGCCGCGACCGGCCGCGTGCTTCTCCACCCCGGGTTCCACCCGTGGGTCCAGGCGTCGCGGGCCCTGCGACAGCAGGCTAGGGGGCATGACAACGACCGAGTGGATCACCGACATCGCTCTCATCCTCGTCGTCTTCCGGCAGTTGCGGGAAGGCCGGCTGGACCTCAAGACCTTCCTGATCCCGCTGGGGATCGTGGCCTACGTGGCCCACACGTACCTGGACTCCGTGCCCACCGGGGGCAACGACCTGATACTGGTCGGCGCGCTCGTGGGCGCGGGCGCCGTCCTCGGCATCGCCGGCGGCGTCTACACCCGGGTCAGGACCGCAGGCGAGCACATCCTGATCAAGGCGGGCGCGGTCTCCGCCATCCTGTGGGTGCTCGGCATGGGTGCCCGGATGGGCTTCCAGCTGTGGACCGAGCACGGCGGCGCCGACGACGTCGCCCGGTTCAGCCTCGCCCACCACATCACCAGCGACCAGGCATGGGTGGCGGCCTTCGTGCTGATGGCGCTCACCGAGGTCGTCACCCGGCTGGCCACGATCTTCGTCCGGGGCCGGATGCTGACCGCCGGGCAGACCGCCCCTGCCTCGAACCGCGTCGCGGTCCGACCGTGAGTTATGGTCTGGCCGTGCCCACCGACGAGACCGCCTCCGCACCCGGACAGGTCCCGCCCCCATCGGCCGCGCCCCGGCCGATCCCGGGCCGGCACCCCTGGATGCAGTGGGCCCTCACCCTGGCGGTCATCGTCAGCGGGGCCCTGACGATCCGGCCGATGGGCGTCAGCGGGCCGGGGCTGGTGGTCGCGGCCCTGTTCGTACTGAACTGTGCGGCGCTGCTGGCCCGGGGCCTGCCCCCGGGCAGCGTCCCGCCGCGTGCCGCCGTCGTCTGGCTGTCGCTGGGCGTCCTCGCGGCGGCCGCGCTGATCGGCGCCGGCCGCAGCGGAACGGGTTACCTCTTCGCCTTCTTCCTCTCCGGTCACATCGGATACCGGCTGCCGACCAGACAGGCCCTCGTCCTGGCCCTGGCCTGCAGCCTGCTCTGCGGCGGCGTCCTGTACTTCCAGGTCGGACCGGGTCACCACCTGCTGCCCTGGGCCGTCGGCCTCACCACCGGCGCACCGGTCCTGATCGGAATACTCAACCGCATCCAGCACCAGGCCGTGGAGGCCGCGCTGTCGGCGGCCGAGAGCGCGGAGCGCGCCGCCCGGGCCGAGGCGCAGGCCGCCGTGCTCACCGAACGCGGCCGGATCGCCCGGGACGTGCACGACGTCCTGGCCCACACGCTGGCCGGGATCAACATGCAGCTGGAACTGGCCGACGCGCTGCTCGACACCGGCGACCTGGAGAAGGTCAGGGCGGTCAACGACAAGGCCCACAGCCTCGTGAAGGAGAGCCTGAAGCAGGCGCAGTGGACCGTCCACGCACTCCGCGAGGACTCGCTGCCGCTGGTGGAGACCCTCACCGCGATGGTCGAGTCGTCAGGTCACCGCGACGCCCTGACCGTCCGCGGCACCCCCGTGGAGGTACCGGCCCGGGTGACCCAGAATCTGCTGCGGATCGCCCAGGAGTCCCTGACCAACGCCGCGCGGCACGCTCCGGGCGGTGCGGTGCGGGTGGAGCTGGCCTTCGCGGCTTCCTCGACGGCGCTGACGATCCGGAACCGACAGGCCACCCGTACGGTGGACGCGGGGGTCGGCAGCGGAATGGGGCTGATCGGAATGCGCGAACGCGTCGCCCTGCTGGGCGGCACCCTCACCGCGGGACCGGTCACCGAGGGACCGGACCAAGGCGGCTGGCAAGTGGAGGCAGTGATCCCGCGATGAGTGAACCCACCGAGAGCTCCCGGCCGTTGCGCGTGGTCGTCGCCGACGACCAGGCCGCCGTCCGCGAACCCCTCGCCGCGGTGCTGGGCCTGGCCGAGGACATCGACGTCGTCGCGGCGGCCGCGGACGGCAACGGCGTACTGGACGCGGTCGCCGCCGGTCCGGTGGACGTCGTGCTGATGGACCTGCGCATGCCCGTGCTCGACGGAATCGAGACCACCCGCAGGCTGAGCGACGAACACCCCGGGGTGGCCGTCGTCGTGCTCACCACGTTCGCCGACGACGACTCGATCCTGGCGGCCCTCAGCGCGGGCGCCCGCGGCTATCTGACGAAGAACGCCGGACGCCAGGACATCGTCCGCGCGATCCGCGCCGCCGCCGCGGGCCAGTCCGTCCTGGACCGGGAGGTCCAGGACCGGCTGCTGGCCACCGTCCGCGCCAGGCCGACGGCGTCCGGACAGCAGCTGCCCGCGGATCTGACACCCCGCGAACGCGAAGTACTCACCCTGATCGGCCAGGGTCTGCCCAACCGCGCGATCGCCGAGAAGCTCTTCGTGAGCGAGGCGACCGTCAAGACGCACATCAACAACCTCTTCGCCAAGGCCGACATCCGGGACCGGGCCGACGCCGTGCGCCGCGCCATCGCGGCCGGCCTGGCCTGACCCGCTGGAACCGCGGCGGTGCGCCGTCGTTGGTCCACGGCGCCGTCGTGGCCGGTCGCGCGGTTTCTCCCGCAGCCTTCGGCCGGGGTGCCCCCAGTGCCCCCGCGGGGGCACTGCCGCCGCCGGACCTGCTCAGATCCCCGGCCGGTACCGCAGCGGGTGGTCGGCCGGTACCTCCACCAGCACGATCCGGATCCCGTCGGGATCGGCGGTCCACATCTCGACCAGTCCCCACGGCTCCTTCACAGGCGGGCGCACGATCGCGACGCCCTTCGCCACCAGCTCCGCGTGTGCCGCCGCGAGGTCCGCGACCTGCAGCCACAGCTGCACGGCCGGCGAGGGCGGCGTGTCCGACCGGCCGGAGACCTCCAGGAACCCGCCGCCGAGGAAGTAGACCGTGCCGCGCTCCGGGCCCTCACCGAACTCGCGGTAGACAGGCAGGCCGAGCTGCTCGCCGTAGAAGGCGCGGGACCGCTCGGGGTCGGTGGGGTGGATCAGCGTACGGCTGCTCAGTACATGCACCATGCGACCGGAGCGTAGTGGCAGGCCACCACGGGAGCCGGGCAGGGGACCGGGGAAGCGGGGGAGCGGGGATAGGCTCGTGGCGGCTCAGCAGCACGTGAGATCGGCAGCACTTGAGATCGGAGAACCCGCCCATGGAGAACGTCGCCGCCGCACCGACCTTCCGCGACGCCACCGACGCCGACGTGGACGTCCTGGTCGCGTTGGTCGAGTCGGCCTACCGGGGCGACGACAGCCGGGCCGGCTGGACCACCGAGGCGGACATCCTGGAGGGGCAGCGCACCGATCCCGAGGGCGTCCTCGAAGTGATCAAGGCACCGGACGGCAAGCTGCTCGTCGTCGAACGGGACGGCGGGGTCGTCGCCTGCTGCCAGCTCGAACACCGCGGCGACCACGCCTACTTCGGCATGTTCGCGGTGAGCCCCGCCCTGCAGGGCGCCGGCCTCGGCAAGGTCGTCATCGCCGAGGCGGAGCGCCAGGCCCGCGAGGACTGGGGCGTGACCGAGATGCACATGACGGTGATCTCGGTGCGCGACGACCTCATCGCCTGGTACGAGCGGCGCGGCTACCGCCGTACGGGACGGATGACGCCGTTCCCGTACGGCGAGGAGCGCTTCGGCATTCCGCAGCGCGCCGACCTGCAGTTCGAGCTGCTGGTCAAGCCGCTGGTGTGAGGCGCGGGCCGGTGTTCAGGCCGTGAAGCGGGCGGTGCGTTTGATCTCCGGGTAGTCGGTCGTCGCACCGTCCAGCTGGAGCGCGCGCACCAGCCGCAGATCGTCCTGGGTGTTCACCACCCAGCCGATCACCCGCAGGTCCGCCTTGCGGGCGTGCTCGACCACTTCCAGGGTCAGCCGCCGGATGTTGAGGCAGAGGGTGGCCGCCCCCGCCTCCTGGGCGCGTTCCACCACGTCGGTGCCGTAGCGGCTGGCGATCAGCGCGGTGCGCACCCCCGGCACCAGCCGGGCGATCTCGGCGACCGCCTCGTCGTGGAACGAGGACACCTCCACCCGGGACACCAGGTCCCGCCGCTGCATGACCTCGGCCAGCGCTCTGGCCGCGGCCACGTCCTTGATCTCGGCCTGCAGCGGCGACCGTACGGCGTCCAGGACCTCCTCGAACACCGGCACCCGCTCGCCCCGGCCGGCGTCGAGACCGCGCAGCTCCTCCAGGGTCTTCTCGGCGATCGGTCCGGTGCCGTCGGTCGTGCGGTCCACCTCCGCGTCGTGCATGACGACCAGGGCGCCGTCCTTGCTCAGGTGGAGATCGAGTTCGATCAGGTCGAGGCCGGCCAGCTGGGCGGCGACGAAGGAACGGAGGGTGTTCTCGGGCTCGACGCCCATGACTCCGCGGTGACCGATGGTAAGGAAGTTCAAGATTCAACTCGCTTCCGTCGACGGCGGCGATGGGTGCAGGCGCGCGAACCGTACGACGGACGTCGCTGTCCACGCGGCTGGGCGCAGCCTAATGGCCGCCCGTCGCGATGAACCCGTACGTACACGGGGGGATTGGTGTGCCGGGCGCGCGACACCTGGCCTGTGTCCCGGTCGGCGGTCACCCGGTGGTGGGCGCGTCCCCTCGCGCATTGACCGGCCGGATCCGTGCGGTCCGCCGAAGCTGACGCCTCGTCACGGGTCGTAGTGAATGTGAGCGTCTTCACGGTTTCGGACAGGAAAAAGCGCGGCGAAGAAGGGGTGCCGCAGGATAATCTCCCGAGAGGCCCCTTGCTGGAAGAAACCTCGTACGCATACGGTGTCCTTACGGAAGCTTCTCCCGTGGAGGATGGGTCATGACGGAAATTCTTGTGCAGGCGGGTTCGGAGGGACAGGTCCTTCCCGTGACCAGGGTGGTCGAGCACCCGGCGTGGCCCGTGCTCAAGGATGCCGTGGAGCAGATCCGGCCATGGCAGTCGAAGGACGGGGCGATCGACTTCGAGGCCGTGGGTGCGCCCGCACGGGCCGACGCGGAGGCGGCCGTACGGCGTGTCGTCGAGGCCGTGGAAGAGCTGTCCCCGCTGCTCCCGCACGACGCCGACTACCACCACGCGCTGGTGACGGACCTGCGGCGCTGGGCCGTCGGCGGCTTCCAGGTGCCCGACTTCCTCGACTCGCTGCTCGCCTTCCAGCCCGCCGCGGGCCGCGCGGACGGCCTCCAGCACCTGGTCGTCTTCCCGATGTACACGCAGAACGGCAACCCGGACCGCAACCTGGAGGCGGTCGTGCTCCGCATGGTCTGGCCGGACTGGCTGGCCGAGCTGGAGCGCACCCGGTACGACAACCCGCTGTTCTGCGGCATCACCTTCGAGGACTTCACGGCCGGCTACGACACCAACTCCGCCGTCCTCTTCCCCGAGACCATCGCCGTGCGCGAGGCGCCGGAACGATTCTCCTGGGGCGGCATCTTCTGCGACCGCGAGGCCGCCCGCTTCCGCCGGGTCACCGACGCCGCCGTCGGCATCCTGGGCCTCGAACTCCCCGAGGACATCGCCGCGATGGTCCACGACCAGAAGCGCTGCGAGGAGGCCTTCGTCCTGTGGGACATGGTCCACGACCGCACCCACAGCCACGGCGACCTGCCGTTCGACCCGTTCATGATCAAGCAGCGCCAGCCGTTCTGGATGTACGGCCTGGAGGAGCTGCGCTGCGACCTCACCGCCTTCAAGGAGGCCGTGAAGCTGGCGGCCGACGGTGTCCCGCAGGCTCGTGACGTGCAGTACGCGGTGCTCTTCGACCGCATGTTCCGGTTCCCGGTCACCGGCGACCGGGTCCGCAACTACGACGGGCTCGGCGGCCAGCTGCTCTTCGCCTACCTGCACAAGCACGACGTGGTCCGCTGGACCGACAACAAGCTCGCCATCGACTGGGAGCGCGCCCCGCAGGTCACCAACCAGCTGTGCGCCGAGATCGAGAGGCTGTACAAGGACGGCATCGACCGCCCGAAGCTCGTCCACTGGTTCGCCGGGTACGAACTGGTCGCCACCTACCTCGCGCCGCACCCGGGCTCCAAGTGGGCCAAGGGTCCCGACGCCCTGGACCTGACCCTGCCGCCGCGCAAGCTGGTGGACGACGTGCTTCCCGACGAGTTTCCGCTGAGCATGTTCTACGAGGCCCTGTCCAAGAAGCTGAAGAACGTGATCGCCGAGACCAAGGGCATCACCGCGGACAGCGCCGAGCCGGTCGCCGCGTGAGCGACCTGCTGCGGAACACTGGTCAGGATCTGCGGAACACGGCTCAAGAGGGGAAGCACATGGCGGGCAACGGGTCTCTCAGTGGTGCGGTGATCGCGGTGGCCGGGGCGGGCGGGCCCGCCGGGCACGCGACGCTGGTCAGGCTGGCGGAGGCGGGCGCGACCGTCGTCGGCGCCGACAACAATCCCGAGCGCCTGGCGGAGGCCGTGGACGCGGCCAGGTACGCGGGCGGCGGCGCCGTGGTCACCGGTGAGACGGTCGACCTGCTCGACCCGGACTCGACCCGGGCCTGGGCCGACCGCATCGAGAAGGACCACGGCCGGATCGACGGCCTGGTCCACCTGGTCGGCGGCTGGCGCGGCAGCGCCAACTTCGCCGAGACCGACCTCGCCGACTGGGACCTGCTGGAGAAGCTGCTGATCCGCACCGTCCAGCACACCTCCCTGGCCTTCTTCGACGGCCTGCAGCGCAGCGAGCGCGGCCGGTACGTGCTGATCAGCGCCTCGGGCGCGTCGAAGCCGACCGCCGGCAACGCCGCCTACTCCGCGGCCAAGGCGGCCGCCGAGGCCTGGACGCTCGCCATGGCCGACGGCTTCCGCAAGGCCGGAGGCGAGGCGGGCCCCACCTCCGCTGCTGCCATCCTGGTGGTGAAGGCGTTGGTGCACGACGCGATGCGCGCCGAGCGCCCCAACGCGAAGTTCGCGGGCTTCACGGACGTCAGGGACCTCGCCGAGGCCGTCGAGGGCGTCTGGAGCAGGTCCGCCGCCGAAGTGAACGGAAACCGTCTGTGGCTGACCGAGAAGCCGTGAACCCTCCCAGGACCGACGCGCGTCGCCACCACGACCCGCAGGTCCGCGGTTTCGCCAGTGACAACTACGCAGGAGCCCACCCCGAGGTGCTGGCCGCCCTGGCCCTCGCCAACGGCGGCCACCAGGTGGCGTACGGCGAGGACGAGTACACCGAGCACCTCCAGCGGCTCGTCCGCAGCCACTTCGGGGCCACGGCGGAGGCCTTCCCGGTCTTCAACGGCACCGGCGCGAACGTCGTCGCGCTCCAGGCGGTCACCGACCGCTGGGGCGCGGTGATCTGCGCCGAGAGCGCGCACATCAACGTCGACGAGGGCGGTGCCCCCGAGCGCATGGGCGGCCTCAAGCTGCTCACCGTGCCCACCCCCGACGGCAAGCTCACCCCCGACCTCATCGACCGGCAGGCGTACGGCTGGGACGACGAGCACCGCGCCATGCCCCAGGTGGTCTCCCTCACCCAGAGCACCGAGCTGGGCACCCTCTACACACCGGACGAGATCCGCGCGATCTGCGAGCACGCCCACGCGCACGGCATGAAGGTGCACCTGGACGGCTCCCGGATAGCCAACGCGGCGGCCTCCCTGGACGTCCCGATGCGCACCTTCACCAACGCCGTCGGCGTGGACATCCTCTCGCTGGGCGGCACCAAGAACGGCGCGATCTTCGGCGAGGCGGTCGTGGTGATCAACCAGGACGCCGTCAGCCACATGAAGCACCTGCGCAAGCTGTCCATGCAGCTCGCCTCCAAGATGCGCTTCGTGTCGGTCCAGCTGGAGGCCCTGCTCGCCAAGGACCTGTGGCTGCGCAACGCCCGGCACGCCAACGAGATGGCCCAGCGGCTCGCCGAGGGCGTCCGGGCCGTGCACGGCGTGGAGATCCTCCACCCGGTGCAGGCCAACGGCGTCTTCGCACGGCTCCCGCACGACGTGAGCCTGCGCCTGCAGAAGCGCTTCCGGTTCTACTTCTGGGACGAGGCCGCCGGGGACGTGCGCTGGATGTGCGCCTTCGACACGACCGAGGAGGACGTGGACGCGTTCGTGGCCGCCCTCAAGGAAGAGATGGCGCGCTAGCCCCACTCGCTGCATAGATATGCGGTCATCTGAAAAGTCATTGACGCTCGGGTGATCGCATTCCTATGCTCTGCGGACATGGAGCTGATCCAGAACACCGCCGACCTCTCCGCCTACCTGGCCGCTGACGAGGTCATCGACCACCACCATCCTCGGATCAGGGAGACCGCCGCCCGGCTGGCTGCGGAAGTCGACGACTCGTATGACTATGCGCGCGCCGCATACGAGTTCGTACGGGACGCCATCCCGCACTCCCAGGACTCCGGCGACCTGCGCGTGACCTGGCGGGCCTCGGACGTGCTGGAGTGGCGCACCGGCATCTGCCATGCCAAGGCCCACGCCCTGGCCGCCCTGCTGCGTGCCGAGGACATCCCGGCGGCCCTGTGCTACCAGCGCCTGGCGCACGACGACGCCGGCGGCCACGTCGTGCACGGCCTGGTCGCCGTCCGCTTCCACGGCGCCTGGCACCGGCAGGACCCGCGCGGCAACAAGCCGGGGGTGGACGCACAGTTCTCCCTCGACGGCGAACGGCTGGCCTGGGTCCCCGACCCGCAGTCCAATGAGATGGACTATCCGGTCCTGTACGCTGAACCTCATCCGGCCGTGCTCGGCGCGCTCCGAGCGGCGCCCGACCGCCCGTACCTCTGGAAGACGCTCCCCACCGCACTCTGAGGCAAGCCCATGACTCTCACGCTCACCGTGTCCGACGAGGTGCGCGCCCTCGCGCCCGGCTTCACGCACCTCGTCATCGAGGCCCACGGCCTGGTCAACGGGCCCAGCACGGAGGCGAGTTCGGCGCTCCTCGACGACGCGTCCCGCCGTCTGGCCGTACGCCTGGACGGGCGTGCCCCGCACGAGGACCCGCACATGGCGGCCTGGCGGGCCGCCTACACGGCCTTCGGCTCCAAGCCGTCCCGCACCCGCAACTCGGCCGAGGCGCTGGCCAAGCGGGCCCTCGCGGACGGCGGCCTGCCCCGGATCAACCTGCTCGTGGACCTCTACAACGCCATCAGCGTCGCCCACCTGATCCCGGTCGGCGGCGAGGACCTCGACCTCGTCCAGGGCGGGATGCGCCTGGTGCGCGCCACGGGCGGGGAGGACTTCGTCACCGTGGCCGGGGGCGAGGAGACCGTCGAGCACCCCGATGCCGGCGAGGTCGTGTGGTGCGACGACGCCGGAGTGACCTGCCGCCGCTGGAACTGGCGCCAGGGCCCGCGCACCCGGCTCACCGAACGCACGACCTCGGCCGTCTTCCTGCTGGAGAGCCTCGCCCCGGTGCCGCAGGTGGCGGCGGCGGGCGCCGAACTCGCGGAACTGCTGGCGAAGTTCAGTCCGGGCGCCCGTATCGAGGTGCGCTCGCCCGAGTCGGCGGGCTGAGGATCAGACCGCCTCGGCGGCCTTCAGCTGGTCCAGTGTGGGGGCCGTACCGCCCAGGTGCGCCGGGAGCCACCAGGTGTCGGCCGAGTCCTTCGGCCTGGCGGGGTAGGCGCGCTGGGCGGCGTCGAGGAGTTCCTGGACGCGCTCGCGCAGCCGGCGGGTGATGGCGCCCGCGTACTGGTCCCGGGGTGCGTCGACCGGCTCGCCGACCCGGATGGTGATGGGCAGGTGGTTCCGCTTGAAGTTGCGCGGCTGGCCCTTGGTCCAGATGCGCTGGGTGCCCCACAGGGCCATCGGCACGAGCGGGACGCCGGCCTCCTGCGCGAGGCGTGCGGCACCCGACTTGAAGCTCTTCAGGGTGAAGGACTGGGAGATCGTGGCCTCGGGGAAGACGCCCACGATCTCACCGGACTTCAGCGAGTCCAGCGCGTGCTGGTAGGCGGCCTCGCCCTGCTTGCGGTCCACCGGGATGTGCTTCATGCCGCGCATCAGCGGACCGGAGATGCGGTGCCGGAACACCGACTCCTTCGCCATGAACCGCACCAGGCGCTTCTGCGGCAGCGCCGCGAGGCCGTCGAAGACGAAGTCCAGGTAGCTGATGTGATTGCTCACCAGCACGGCGCCGCCCGAGCGCGGGATGTTCTCCGAACCCTGGCAGTCGATCTTGAGGTCCCAGACCTTGAACAGCGTCTTGGCGAAACCGATGACGGGACGGTAGACCAGCTCTGGCATGGGCGGGGCGGACCCTTTCTGCTCTGCCTGGGAAAGGGGCTCCCGGCGGGAAGTTACGGAGCCGTAGGTTTACGGCGTCTCGCAGATCGTGCCCGAAGAACGGACGGGGAGCCAGCCCTGGTGCCCGGGCGTGGCGAGATCCTCGTCACGTTGGGCCCCTTGATCCACCTCGCGCTTTTAACGCGCCTTTACTCCGGTCCTGCCGTCAACCGCCGCATGAGCAGGAACATCTCGCACCCCAGGCAGTACCCGAACGCCGCATTGAGGAAGGCCGCGGCGAGCGCGAGCCCGGTCGCCGCGAGGCCCAACCAGGCGGGCCCCAGCGCGAATCCGGCCAGACCGAGCCCCGCGAAGACCAGTCCGACCGCCTGCGCGAACCGCGGGGGCTCCGGCGGCTCGAACTCCGTCGGGGCGCCGAGGCGCGGTCGCAGGAGTGTCCGGAACGCCCAGCCGTACGGCGATCTGGTCACGCCGCCGGCCGCGCCGAGCGCGAACGCCAGCGTCTGCCAGGCGAGGAGCCAGGGGCTCCGGGTGATGAGTGCGACGGCCAGTACGACCGTCGTCACGGTCGCCGCGAACCGCGGCCCGCGTGCGTCGATGTCCATGAACCAAGGATTCCGCCCCGCGGGCCGGTAGGGGAGCCGGGAATCTTTGCAGTCTCGTGAACGCTTTTCCCTGCGGTGAGCCGTCTCGTGGATCCTTGTCCGGTGATGACCGGACTGGTGGTGTGCGTGGCGGTGCTCGCGGCGGCGAGTGTCTACGGAGTGCTGCACAGGCGGCGGAGCGGGAGGGTACGGGTGCGCGGGCGCGACGACGGCAAGCGGCTCGGGGCGGCCGAACTCGGCGGCGAACTGGGCGAACGGGCCACGCTGGTGCAGTTCTCCAGCGCCTTCTGCGCCCCCTGCCGGGCCACCCGGCGGGTGCTGGGCGAGGTCGCCGGGATGGTCCCCGGCGTCACCCACGTCGAGATCGACGCCGAAGCCCGCCTGGACCTCGTACGCGAGCTGGAGATCCTCAAGACCCCCACGGTGCTGGTGCTCGACGCGGCCGGCCGGGTGGTGCGCCGGGCCACCGGGCAGCCCCGCAAGGCGGACGTCATCGCGGCGCTCGGCGAGGCGGTCTGACGGCCATGCCGATGACGGTGAGGCACCTCCCATATCCCGGAACGTACTTGACTGGGCACACCACCTATCGTCAGCCTGACCGTATGGCTCAGGAACTCCTTCTCTTCGGCCGGGTCCACGTGGACCTGGCCCGCACCGCGAGCGCGCGCTGTCCGGGCTGTTGAGCAGCCCCGGACCCGACGCCCGCCTCCCGCAGAAGGACAATTCCATGACGGCCACGCCCGACCTCGGCGCCCCTCGGCTCGCCTCTCCCGACCTGCTCCGCTCCGCCTTCCGGCGGCACGCGGCCGGTGTGGCGGTGATCACGGCGCGCGGCGCCCACGGCCCGGTCGGCTTCACCGCCACCTCGCTCACCTCGGTCTCCGCCGAGCCGCCGATGCTCTCCTTCGGCGTCGGTACGGGCGCCTCCAGCTGGCCCGCGATATCCACCGCCGAGCACATCGGCGTCCACATCCTCGGCGAGCACCAGGCCGAGCTCGCGGCCACCTTCGCGCGCAGCGGCGCCGACCGGTTCGGGACTCCCACCAGCTGGCGCGACGGTCATGCGGGCGTCCCGGTCCTCGACGACGTGCTGGTGTGGCTCGTGTGCCGGGTGGTGGCGCGCGTGCCGGCCGGTGACCACCGGATCGTGCTCGCCGAGGTGCTCGTCGGCGATCCCTCCCGCGCCGGACGGCCGCTGCTGTACCACCAGGGCGCCTTCAACGGGCTGCGGGACTGATCACACGCCCCTGGTTCCACGGATCACACGCCCTTGGTTCTGCGGACGCGTCGAGTTCCGGTTACGCTGCGTTGCGAAGGTCACAGTTCAAAGCGCTTGCTTAGCGGGAACGAACTGAGTGTACTGGTGAGTAATATTTCGTTCGGAGCGCGCGGCCGCCCCGACCGGGATGAGCCGCTTGAGGCGCCTATGCTGCCTTCAAGAGGCAGCCCAGAAAAGACGATGCAGTAGGAGAGCCGGCGTGAGCCTGAGGATCGTTGTCACTGTGAAGTACGTGCCCGACGCCACTGGCGACCGGCACTTCGCCGATGACCTGACCGTCGACCGTGACGACGTGGACGGTCTCCTCTCCGAGCTGGACGAGTACGCGGTCGAGCAGGCGCTGCAGATCTCGGAGAACTCCGACGACGACGTCGAGGTCACCGTTTTGACGGTGGGTCCGGAGGACGCCAAGGACGCGCTGCGCAAGGCGCTCTCCATGGGTGCGGACAAGGCGATCCACGTCGAGGACGACGACCTGCACGGCACCGACGCGATCGGCACCTCGCTGGTGCTCGCGAAGGCGATCGAGAAGGCCGGCTTCGACCTGGTGGTCTCCGGCATGGCCTCCACCGACGGCACCGCCGGCATCGTGCCGGCCCTGCTCGCGGAGCGGCTGGGCGTCCCGCAGGTCACCCTGCTCTCCGAGGTCTCGGTCGAGGACGGCACGGTCAAGGGCCGCCGCGACGGCGACGCCGCGTCCGAGCAGCTGGAGGCCTCGCTGCCGGCGGTCGTGTCGGTGACCGACCAGTCGGGTGAGGCGCGTTACCCGTCCTTCAAGGGCATCATGGCCGCGAAGAAGAAGCCGGTTCAGTCCTGGGACCTGTCCGACCTCGACCTGGAGGCGGAGGAGGTCGGCCTGGAGGGTGCCTGGACCGCGGTCCAGGACGCCACCGCGCGTCCGGCCCGTACCGCGGGCACGATCGTCAAGGACGAGGGCGAGGGCGGCAAGCAGCTCGCCGAGTTCCTCGCGGGCCAGAAGTTCATCTGAGCCCCGCAGTCGCCGACCGCCCCTCAACTGATCCAAGCAGGAGAGCATTCCCATGGCTGAAGTCCTCGTCTACGTCGACCACGTGGACGGTGCCGTCCGCAAGCCCACCCTGGAGCTGCTGACCCTGGCCCGCCGCATCGGCGAGCCCGTCGCCGTCGCGCTCGGTGCCGGTGCCGCCGACACCGCCGCCGCGCTCGCCGAGCACGGCGCGGTCAAGGTCCTCACCCACGACGCGTCCGAGTACGCCGACTACCTGGTCGTCCCGAAGGTCGACGCGCTCCAGGCCGC
>NZ_JBIVXP010000024.1:0-121394 GCF_044769305.1 Streptomyces sp. NPDC090499 | reverse complement strand
GGCCGGGGGCCCGGGGGGGGGGGTGTGGGGGGGGCCCCCCCCCCCCCCCGGGCCCCCCCGGGGGGGGGGGGGGGGTTTTTTTTTTTTTGTGGGGGGGGGGGGGGGGGGGGGGGGGGGGGGGGGGGGGGGGCGGGCCCCGCCCCCCCCCCCCCCCCCCCCCCCCACCTCTCCGGTTCGGCGGCTGTGAGGTCCCGCTAGTCGCCCTTGGCGCGGACGCCGTCGGCGATGCGCTTGCCGATCGTCTCGTCGATGTTCGACCAGTACGTGAACGCGCGCTGCAGGACCGGGTCGCTGACGCCGTCGAGCAGATGCCCCACGACGTTGGAGACCAGACGGTCGCGGGCGGCGTCGTCCAGCACCTCCCGGACCAGGGTGCCGGGCTGGCCCCAGTCGTCGTCCTCGGGGTGGGAGACGTACGCGGCGCGGACGATCTCGCCGTCCGCCTCCCAGGTGGGCGGCGGGCCGAAGGCGGTGGGGTCGGCGACGGGGCCGCCCTTGGAGTTCGGGGCGTACACCGGGTCGGAGGTCTTGCGGAAGGCCATCGCCCCGTCCTTGGAGTACGTGTGCACGTCGACGACGGGGGCGTTCACCGGGAGCTGCTGGTAGTTGGCGCCGATCCGGTGCCGGTGGGCGTCCGCGTAGGAGAACAGCCGGGCCAGCAGCATCCGGTCGGGGCTGGGCCCGATCCCGGGAACGAAGTTGTTCGGCTGGAACGCCGCCTGTTCGATCTCGGCGTGGTTGTCGGTCGGATTGCGGTCCAGGGTCATCCGACCGACCGGGACGAGCGGATAGTCGCCGTGCGGCCACACCTTGGTGAGGTCGAACGGGTTGAAGCGGTAACCCGCGGCGTCCGCGTACGGCATGAGCTGCACGTACAGGGTCCAGCTGGGGTACTGGCCGTCACGGATGTGCTCGAACAGGTCGCGCATGTGGTAGTCCGTGTCGACGGCCGCCATCTGGTCGGCATCGTGCTGGGTGAAGAACTCGATGCCCTGGTCGGTCTTGAAGTGGTACTTCACCCAGAACCGCTCGCCCTTGGCATTGATCCACATGTACGTGTGCGAGGTGTAGCCGTTCATGTGCCGCCAGGTCCGGGGGATGCCGCGGTCGCCCATCAGCCAGGTCACCTGGTGGGCGGACTCCGGGGAGAGCGTCCAGAAGTCCCACTGCATGTCGTGGTCGCGCAGGTTGCTGTCCGCACGCCGCTTCTGGGACCGGATGAAGTGCTGGAACTTCATCGGGTCCTTGACGAAGAACACCGGCGTGTTGTTGCCGACCATGTCGTAGTTGCCCTGGCTGGTGTAGAACTTCACCGCGAAGCCGCGGGGGTCGCGCCAGGTGTCCGGGCTGCCGCGCTCACCGGCGACCGTCGAGAAGCGTACGACCAGTTCGGTGCGGGTGCCGGGCTGGAAGAGGCCGGCCATGGTGTAGGCGCTGACGTCCTCGGTCACCTCGAAGTGGCCGAACGCGCCGCTCCCCTTGGCGTGCGGCTGGCGCTCGGGGATCCGCTCGCGGTTGAACTGTGCCATCTGCTCGATCAGATAGGCGTCCTGCAGCAGGACCGGTCCCCCGGGCCCCACGGTCAGCGAGTGCTCGTCGCTCTCGACGGGGGCACCGGAGTCGGTCGTGGTGAGGGGTGGCTTCTGCGTCATGACTCTGCCTTTCTCCGCGCGGAGCAGTGCGTGCCGGTCCCTGCGGGGACGGTGGTCCTTGCGGGGACGGGGTCCTTGCGGTGTCCGGGAGCCGGCGGCCGGCCGGGACACCCGCGGCCGCGGCCCCGCAGTGGCGGGTGACCCGGCCCGAGCGAGGCAAACACCGCTCGCCCGGCATCCGCCGCCCGAGCCGCGTGCCGACGGCGGCCCGGCCCGGCTCTCCGTGATCCAGCGTGGTCCCAGCGGGCCGGTGCCGCCACTCGGGGGGTCGGGGACGTTTTCGGCAGGAGCCGTCCGTCGGTCGTGTCCCCGGGCCGGGACGGTCGTTCCTCAGGGCATGAAGAGGATCATCACTGCCGCCGCGCTCGCCCTGACGGGCGTGGCTCTCGCCGCCCCGGCCCACGCGGACGGAACCTCCCCCGGCCCCTCCCGTGACCTCGCCACCAAGGTCGCCGGGGCGCTGCCCAAGGCCGCGGTGGCGGGTCTCAACGCGGCTGCCGCGTCCATGACCACCGGCATGCAGGACCGGCCCCCGGCCAAGTAGGCCGGGGCCGGTCCGTCGGGTCGTCGGGTCCGCCAGGCCTGCCAGGCCCGTCAGACCCGTCCGTCGTACAGGTCCGTCCGACCCCGGTCCGGTTCGTTCCTCGCGGCCCGGGTCGGGGAACGACCTGTCCCGCCCGAACCTTGGCACCCGACCCCTCCCCCCTACCGGGGCGAGGGGCCCGGGGGCGAGCCGGTCAGCAGGTGGCGCTCGTGGGACTCGTAGCGGCCGCGTTCACGGTCTGCGGACCTCCTGCCCGCCAGGACGGTGGTCAGCCAGCCGGTGAGGAAGCCCGCGGGTACCGAGACGAGCGCGGGCGTGTTGTAGGGGAACCAGGCGAAGTCCGCGTCCGGGAACGCGGACAGCGGTGTTCCCGAGACCAGGGTGGTGCCGGGGGTCAGGGCGAGCACGGTCAGTGAGCCCACGACGAGGGTGGCGAGGAGCGCTGTGCGCGTGAAACGGCGCCAGAAGAGGGTGTAGAGGAGTGCGGGGGCGATGGCGGAGGCGCCGAGGGTGAAGGAGACGGTCGCCAGGGGCTGAAGGCTGCGGTGCTGGGCGAGGACGGCCAGCAGGATGGTGGGGATGCCCACGGCGAGGGCGCAGCACCGGGCGAGGGCGAGCTCCCGGGCCGGTGCCGGGGGAGTGGCGCGGGACGCCGCCAGGTCGTGGGCGAGGGTGTTGGCACAGGCCAGCGTCATGCTCGCGACGGAGGCGAGCAGGGTGAGGAAGACGGCGGTGGTGACAGTGGCGAAGAGCAGGCTCTCCGGCCGGGACAGACCGGTTCCGAACGCGGCGCGGGCACCCAGCAGGTAGGCGGTCGTGCCGTGCGCGTCGGCGGCGGCGATGCGGTCGCGACCGACCAGCGCGGTCGCGCCGGTGCAGATCAGGGTGAGCATCAGGATGAACAGGGTCACCGCGGAGACCGCCCAGGACATCGCCCGGCGGACCTGGCGTGGCGTGCCCGCCGTGTACATCCGCATGGTGACGTGCGGCAGGCTGGCGCCGCCCAGCACGATGGCGCTCTGGGTACTGGCCATGTCGAGTGCGGGATGCGGGCTGCTGGAGTACTGCAGCCCCCAGGTCAGATAGGCGTCACCCGCTCCGCTGCGTCCGGCCGCCGCGTGGAACAGCGCCTGGGGCTGCCAGTCGAACGCGCGCAGGATCAGCACGCTCACGACCAGCCCCGAGCCGAGCAGTGCCACGGTCTTGATGATCTGGACCAGCGCGGTGCCGGGCATCCCGCCGAGCGCCGCGTAACTGATCATGAGGACACCGGCCCCGGCCACGCACCCGTTCTGCATGCCGGTGTCGGAGAACCCGAGGACGTACGCGAGGAGTTCACCGACACCGGCGAGCTGGACGACCATCATCGGGACGAGTGCGGCCAGGGTGACCAGGCAGGCCGTGACGCGGACCGACCGGGCCGGGTGGCGGCGGGCCAGCGCGTCGCCCATGGTGTAGCGGCCGGTGTTGTGCAGGGGTTCGGCCAGCAGGAACATCAGCAGCAGCAGGGACAGCAGGGCGCTGAGGGCGAGGACGATGCCGTCGTAGCCGCACAGGGCGATGATCCCGCCGATGGTGAGGACGGTGGCGGCGGAGATGTAGTCCCCGGCGATCGCCAGCCCGTTGCGCAACGGCGACAGGGACCGGTAGCCGGTGTAGAACTCGGCGAGGTCGTCCGCCTCCGGGCCGGTGAGTACGCACAGCAGCAGGGTGAAAGCGACGACCGAGCAGAACGCGACGAGGGACCAGGACTGGGCGGAGCCCTGCAACCCGGTCACGGTGCCTGCTCCCGGTCCGCGACGGCCACGTCCGCCTGACGCCGGGCGCGCCGCGCCAGAGGATCCACGAAGCGGTGTGCGGCCGCCTCGTGGAGAAGGACCGCCAGCCAGGTCACCGGGATCTGGACGAGGGCCAGGACCAGTCCGGTCGGCAGGCCGCCGGGACCCGGGCGGGTCATCAGGGCAGGCGCCTTGACGGTCAGGACGAGGAACGCGGCGAAGTACCCGAGCGCGGTGACGGTGGCCACCCGCCGCTGCCAGCGGTACGCCCGCCGCAGCAGGCGCAGGGTGCGGTGGGCACCGGAGCGGGGATGCGCCGCAGGGTCGTACGGCTCCTCACCGGTCGACCAGGCCGGGGACGGGCGGTCGTGCGGGGACGGGCGGCCGTACGGGGACCGGTCCGAGGGTAAATCGGGCACATCATAGGACATTTCGGCAACTCCTCGGTGGGGACCGGGTCCGGTCGTGGCGGGCCGCGAGCGGGGAGGGCGGTTCGGCCGGCCGTACGCCGTGCGGCCGGGAGCTGGTGGGAAGCCGTGTGCGCCGGCCGTCCGGGGTGTCGTCTCGTGGGGGAGTGGCCGGGTGGGCAAAGCGCCATGGTCCCCGGCGTGGGCGCTGACCGCCAGGGGTGCGGCCGGAGTCGGCGGGGGCGGCCCGCGGGGCGCGGGGCTGACGTCGGGATCTCCGCCAGGAGGTGATGAAGCATGGGCGGAGCGCGCGGTGGCGCGATTGTTTCCCGAAGTGCGCCGTCGCACACCTCACGAGCCCCGGGCCGCCCGGCGGTTGGCCGCCCCGCTCGGGGCGCGGCTGTGACGCACTTCATGGGTGGCGTGGGTCTCGCGCGGTGGTCCGTTCCGTACGTCCTTCAACTTCCATAAGACGTACGGGCTTTGCTCGGCAACGATCTCGTCGGTGTGGCCCCGGGGTCCCCGCCGGGCAATGGACGGACGGAACTTTCCGGGTGTTATGGGGACATGAAGCCGCCGGGGAGTTGTCGAATGCGAAGTACATTGCAATGACAGTGTCTTGACCCCAAGCCTGTGCAATCAGGAGCGTTTCGGACACTTCAGTCATTTAATGTCTTTCTGTGAAAGATGCATGCTATGGGCGCCTATCTGACTCCTCCAGCCGTAGTACAAGGCGAACATGCCGTGAGGACCGGCGAGATCCTCGCGGAGGTGCGCGGCCGGCATCCGCAGGCCCCGTGGCTGTCCCGGATCGACGGCATCGCCGCGAGCACGGGGATCGACTCCCGCGGGTGGATGCTGCCGCTGGAGACGGCCGTGGCCCCCGGCAGCGGCTCGGGCCTGCGAACTCCGGGCGCGGGACCGGCCCGTACGGCACTGGCCGGCAGCGGGTTCACCGAGCCCCAGGTGGACCGCGCGATCGCCGCGCTGGAGGCGATACCGGCGCCGCAGACCATCCAGGAACGCACCGCTCCGGCCTGGGCGGCCGTGCAGGCGTACGGGGAACGCGCCGCCCGTGACGCACTCCGGGCCGCCGGACTGGACACCGCCGACGTCGACTGCCTGATCACCAGTCACTCCACCACCCCGGCCCTGCCGGGACTTGACCTCTCCCTCCGCAACAGCCTCGAACTGCGCGACGACGTACTGCTGCTGCCGGCCACCCAGTGGGCCTGCATCGCCGGTACCCGGTCGCTCGCGCTGGCGGCCGACCTGGTCGCCGCGGACCCCGACCGGGTGGTTCTGGTCGTGATATCGGAGGCGCTGAGCACCACCTACCAGCCCGCCGACGACACGCTGGAGTCGCTGATCGTGCGGCTGCTCTTCGCGGACACCGCCGTCGCCGTGGTGGTCACCGGCCGCCCCCGGCCGGAGTCGGTCCTGCGCCTGGACGCGGCCTGGCACCACACCCTGCCCGACACCACCGACCTGCACCGGCTGGAGACCCGGGAGGACGGCACCCACTTCGTGATGGACCGCCGGGGGCCACGCGCCGTCCAGGCGACGGTGGCCGCGATGTGGCAGTGGTTGCGCGCACGTCACCAGGACGACGCGGACTCCTGGCATCCCGATCTGCTGCTCGCGCATCCCGGCGGGACGCGGGTGCTGGAGTACATGGAACAGACGATGCCCGACAGCTGGCCGGAGGGGCTGCTCGCCTACAGCCGGGACAGCTACACCTCGGGCAACCGCGGAGGTGCCGCCGTACTCGACATCCTGTGCCGTGCACACGACGCGGGACAGAAGCCGGGCAGCCGTACGGTGCTGTACGCGGCCGCCCCCGGGCTGACGGCCACGGCACTGGAAGGCGAGTGGCTGTAGCGGAGGCCCGCCGCCCTCATCGCGGCACCGGCGCTATCCCTCCAGTTCCGCCCAGACGGCCTTGCCGGTGTCGGTCCACCGCACCCCCCAGCGCGTGGTCAGCTTGTGGACGACGTGCAGACCCCGCCCGCCGTCGTCGAGCAGGTCACCGCGGCGCAGCCGCGGCCGGCCGTTGCCGGTGTCGCCGACCTCGCAGGTCAGCCGGCTTCCGGCCCGCACCAGCCGGACCGTGACGGGCCCGGTGCCGAACCGGACGGCGTTGGTGACCAGTTCGCTCAGCACCAGCAGCGCACCGTCCCGGGCCGGTTCGCCCAGGTGCCAACGCCGCAGCAGGGGAGCGGCCAGGGCGCGGGCGCGGGCGGCGGTGTCGTCACGGGCGGGCAGCCGCCAGGTGGCGGTGTCCCGGCTGCGCCGCCCGGCCATCCGGGCCAGCAGCAGGGTGACGTCGTCGCGCAGCGGCTCCTGCGGGCCCAGCCGGGCGACCACCCGACGCGCGGCCCGCTGCAGGTCGTCCCAGGGATGCACCTCGCGCACCACGTCCGTCAGCCGGCCGATGCCGTCGTCGATCGAGGCCGCCGGATCCTCCACCAGACCGTCGGTGTAGAGGACGAGAAGCGAGCCGGGCGGCGCGGCGAACTCGTGCACCTCGAACGGCTCCCGTACGACGAACTCCGCGCCGAGGGCCGGGTGCGGCTGCGCCGCGACGGTATCGGCGGAGCCGTCGGGAAGCACGAGGACCGGGGGCAGGTGACCGGCGTTGGAGATCAGCACCCGGTGGTCGACCGGATCGTAGACCGCGATGCAGCACGTCGAACCCAGCGCGCTGTAGCCGGCCGCCAGGCCCGCGTCGGTGTCGTCCAGCAGCGTGACGGTCTCGTCCAGCCGCTCCAGTACCTCCCCGGGACCCAGCCCCGCCGACAGCAGCGCCCGTGCCTCCATGCTCAGCTGGCCCATGGCCGCCGCGGCCCCCAGACCGTGGCCCACGACGTCGCCGACCACCAGCGCGGTGCGGTCACCAGGCAGCGGAAAGCTGTTCACCCAGTCACCGCCGACGCCCGCGCTGTCCGGGGTGGTGGGTTCGTAGACACTGGCGACCTCGATGGTGTCGCTGCCCGCCCGCGGCAGCAGCCGGCGCTGCAACGCTAGGACCTGGGCGTGCTCACGCTGGTGCTGGCGGGCCAGGTCCACGTGCCGGGCTGTCTTCGCCACGAGCTCCTGAAGGTCGAGCAGTTCACCGTCGCCGAAGAGGCACTCCGGCCGCCGCCAGACCTCCGTCACGCCCAGCACGATGGGCCCCGGCGTGCCCTCCGGTCCCTCCACGACCAGCGGGATGCAGGCGACACTCACCGGCCGGTTGCCGGGCACCAGGGCGCGCACCAGCTGCGGATCGTCCAGCGCCTGCTCGATCGCCGCACGGTCCGGGATGACGACGGCGTGCGGAACGTCGTCGCGCATGACCGCACCGGCCAGCAGGCGGCTCGCCTCACGGGGGAGGTTGTCCCCGGGCGTCAGGTATCCCTCGGGCCAGGCCCGGTCCGGCACCAGGGCCGCCCGCCGCAGCCGGATGCGGTCCTGCGCCTGCTCGGTGACGGCCTCGCCGGTCCACACGGCGTAGTCGAGGTTGACGGCGGCCACGTCCCCCCAGGCCAGCAGGGACTGGGCCAGGGACTGTGCGGTCTCCCCGATGTCCAGGGAGGTGCCGATCGCGGTGGCCGAGGCGTACAGGTGCAGCCGTTTGGCCATGGCGATCAGCGAGACCGTCAGGCCCTCCTGCGGCGGTGCGGCCGGCAGGATGCTCATCGAGACCACCAGCTCCGACCCGTCGGCCCGCCGCAGGCGCTGCACCCGGGCGACATGCGCCTCACCCGTCTCGAGGACGCGCAGCAGCCGTTTGGTGACCGTCGGTACGTCCCCCGGCGGGAGCAGATCGGCGAAGGCGGCCCCCGGTGTGGCGCTCACCCCCGCGAACGGGGCGGCGTCCAGGTTGGAACCGCTGATCCGCAGATCCCGGCCGAGACCGACCACCCCGAGGATCCGTTCCCCGCCGTCGGTCTCACCGCCGGCCCCTGAGGCGCGCTCCTCGTACACCGCCTTCGCTCCGCCCTTCGGGATGTAATCCGCCAGGGCGCCGCTGACCGTGTCGAACGGCGAAGCAGAGGAGGGTGTGGGGTCCATGCAGCTCACACAGCTCGCTGACTCCGGCGCGTACCGGCAGATCTTCCCGAGTCCATGCGGGCAGGTCCGGACAACCCTCTCCCGCACATCTCATGGGTAGCACAAATACCCTGCTCATCGAAGGGATAAAAGTGATCAAAACAACACAGGAGGCGTGTAACGCCGCTGGGGAGCTGTTGTAAGGGTTTCTTTAGAAAGATATCTTTACATCATGGACCGACGACAGCTCACCGACCCGCGCGCCCTCCGCGCGTACGCCCATCCGTTCCGCCTGACACTCATCGGGCTGCTGCGCAGGGAAGGCGCGATGACCGCCACCCGGGCGGCCGAGCTGACGGGGGAGTCGGTGGCCGGCTGCTCCTATCACCTGCGGATGCTGGCCAAGTACGGGCTCGCGGAGGAGACAGGGCAGGGCCAGGGCCGGGAGAAACCCTGGCGGGCGACGGCGTCGTCCACCTCCTGGCCCGGCCACTCGGCGGACCCCGAGGTGCGGGAGGCCGCCACCGCTCTCAGCCTCGCACTCGTCGAGCGGTACTTCACCGAGGCGACCCGCTGGCTGGAGAACCGGCACACCGAGCCCGCGGACTGGCAGGAGGCGGCGCCGCTGGGGGACGCCACGATCTTCGTCACCGCCGCCGAGCTCAGGGAACTCGACGAGAAGGTGTGGGAACTGCTCCGTCCCTACATCCGCCGCACCGAGGACCCGGGCCGGCGCCCCGCCGCGGCCCGCCGCGTGTCGTACGTCCACTTCGGGCACCCGGCACGGGAGTTCGACACGCCGGCCCAGCGCGAGGCGGAAGAACCGCACACGTGAACGCGGCCGGGCGGTTACCCGCCCTGCTGCGCGAACCGGCCTTCCGCCGTTACTGGACCGGGCAGACCGTCTCGCTCTTCGGCGACCAGATCACCCAGATCGCCCTGCCCCTGCTCGCCGTCCTGACCCTGGACGCGGGCCCGGCCCAGATGGGCTGGCTGACAGCCGCCGGGCTCCTGCCGAACCTGCTCTTCTCGGTGCACGCCGGAGTCCGGGCGGACCGCAGCGGGCGACGGCGGCACATGATGATCGCCGCCGACCTCGGGCGGGCGCTGACACTGGCCTCGGTCCCGGCCGCCTGGGCGCTGAGCCTGCTCGGCCTGGGCCAGCTCTACGCGGTCGCGTTCACCACCGGCACCCTGAGCATGCTGTTCGACGTGTGCAATGCCGCGCTGTTCGTCTCCCTGGTGCCCGCCGACCGCTACGTCGAGGGAAACTCCCTGCTCAACGGCAGCCGGGCCATGTCCTACGTGGGCGGCACCAGCGCCGCAGGGCTGCTGGTGCAACTCCTGTCCGCCCCGGTCGCACTGCTCGCCGACACCGCCTCCTACCTGGCATCTGCCTGGCAGCTGTCCCGGATCCACCCCACCGAACCACCGGCCGCCACCCACGCCGAAGGCGGCCTCACGGCCGGTTTCCGCCACCTCGGCCGGTCCCGGATCCTGCGCGGCTACTACGCGGCGGTGACCACGCTCAACCTGTTCAACTTCGCCTTCCAGGCCGTCTTCGTCCTCTACGCCACCACCGAACTCGGTCTCGGCCCCGGCCTCCTGGGCGCCGTGCTCGGCTGCGGTGCCGTCGGCTCGCTGCTCGGAGCCGTGCTGACGGGCGGGATCGTACGCAGGCTCGGAACCGGGCGGGCGGCTCTCCTCGGCCTCTTCGCCTTCCCGGCGCCACTCGCGCTGGTCCCGCTGGCGCAGGGCCCCGTTCCCGTCACGGCGGCATGCCTGCTGCTGGCGGAGTTCGGCTCCGGATTCGGCGTCATGCTCCTGGACATCGCCGGCGGATCCCTGACCGCGTCACTGATCCCCGACACCCTGCGATCCCGCACCGCGGGAGCCGCCCGCCTCTTCGGCTACGGCATCCGCCCAGTCGGCGCACTGGCAGGCGGCTGGCTCGGTTCGGCGATCGGTCTGCGCCCCACCCTGTGGATCGCCACCGTGGGCGCACTGCTCGGCCTGGTGTGGGTACTGCCCTCCGGGACACTCCGGCCCGCGCGTCCGACGTCCACCGCCGTCGGGCCGGCGGACTGAGGAAGCGGGCCTCACGACCTGCCCCCGAGGCGGGCCTCCCCGGCCCTGACCGGGTGGCGTCGGCCGGAGTGGTGGCCATGCTGGCCCTCATGGAACGCCAGGGCGACACCCGTGTGCAGCCGTACTTCACCGGCGGTCCGGCCCTGGGGCTCTCCGTCGTCGGCCACCTGCGTCAGAGGGCCCTGACCACCCGTGCCTGATGCGCGCCCACCCGCGCGGAACGACGACTGCCGCCACAAGCCGATCTCACTGGCGGCACTGTGGTCAGCATGCATCCGTCTGTCGGCGACCCGCCCCTTCGCCCAGTCCCGCGCGCTGGGCGAGCAGCCCGGCCTGGACCCGGCTCGCGCAGTGCAGTTTCTCCATGATCCGCGAGACATGGGCCTTCACGGTCGGCACGCGCAGGTCCAGCCGCCGACCGATCTGGGCGTTGCTCAGCCCGTCCGCCATCGCGGCCAGCACCTCCCGCTCCCGGGGGGTGAGTGAGGACAGCCGGGGCGGTACGGCCGGCGGTGGCTCGGCGGCAGCGCGGGCCACGAGGTGGTCCACCGCCTCGGGGGCGAGGGCGTGGCGGCCGGCCGCGGTGTCCCGTACCGCGTCGAGGACCTGGCCCGGCTGGGCGTCCTTGAGCAGGAAGCCATGGGCCCCGGCCCGGAGCGCCGGTAGCAGATAGGTCTCGGCGTCGAACGTGGTCAGCATCAGAATCCGCGGCGGCACGGGCAGCGCGGACAGCTCCCGGGCCGCGTCCACCCCGTCCAGGCCGGGCATCTGCACGTCCAGCAGGACCACGTCGGGGGTGAGCCGGGCACACACCTCGACCGCGGCCCGCCCGTCGTCGGCCTCGGCGACCACCGCGATGTCCGGGGCGGTCTGCAGCAGCAGCCGCAACCCGGTGCGGACCAGGGCCTCGTCGTCGACGAGCAGGATCCGGATCACCGGCCCTCCCCGGCGGGTTCCGCTCCTGTCATCGCCTGCTCCTGGTCCGGCGCGGGCGGCGCGACGGGCAGCCGGAGCAGGAGGCGGAAGACGCCGTCCCGGTGCCCGGTCTCCAGGGTGCCGTCGAGGAGCGTGGCCCGCTCCCGCAGTCCGCGCAGGCCCAGGCCCGCACCCTCGCGGGCCGCCTCGCCGGGACGGCCGGTCACCGGATTGGTCACCTCGCACTCGACGAACTCCCCGTCCACCCCCATCCCCAGCGTGGCGCGGGCGCCGTGCGCGTGTTTGCGGATGTTGGTCAGCGCCTCCTGGACGACACGGTAGACGGTGTGTTCCACCGCCGGCGGCAACGGGTGTGCGCCCGCCCGGAGTTCCGCCACCGTCGCGGACCACGGCGCCCAGTCCACGGGTACGCCGGCCGCCGCCGAGTCGGCCAGCAGTTGCGGCAGCTCCCGCAGCGCCGGGCCGGGCCGGAAGGAGTTCTCGACGGTCTCCGGGTCGCGCAGCACGTCGAGGATCTGGCGCAGTTGGGCCAGCGCACGCCTGCCCGTGACCCTGACCAGCTCGCCGGTCTCGCGGGCCCGCTCGGACTCCTGCGGGTCCACGCTCAGTGCGCCCGCGTGCAGCGTGATCAGGCTGACCTCGTGCGCCACCACGTCGTGCATCTCCCGTGCCAGCGCGGCCCGTTCCTCCGCACGGACCCGGCGGGCGATCAGCAGGGCCTCCCGCTCGGCCTGCTCGGCACGCTCGGCCAGCTGTTCCAGCCTGGTGTGCCGGTAGCGGAGAACCGTGCCGCGCCAGGCGGGCGCCCCCACCAGCAGGGCCGCCGTCAGGGCGCCCGCCACCGGGGCGCCCGTGGTGAACTGGCTGAGCACCGCGACGGCGTAGACGCCGTACCGCAGGGGGCTCGCCGCTCGCCGCCTGGCCAGCGAGTACATCGAGAACGGCAGGGCAGGCTGAACGATCAGCAGGCTCACCCCGGCGATCACGCCCGCCACCAGGGTGGGGCGGTCGCGCCGCCAGGCCAGCAGGAGCCCGGTGGCGCAACCCAGGACGTTCGACACGCCGAACGGCAGCGGCAGCAGGGACCGCGAGGCACCGGTCGACAGCAGCCCTCCGGAGGCGATCAGCCCTGCCAGCACCCAGACGACCGGCTCGGAGGGCCACCGGACCAGGGCAAGGCGGGCCGCCGCCGAGGCCGGCACAGAGGAAACGGACATGCGTTCCAAGATAGGGGGCCCTTCGGTGATCGTTCCGGAATCCGCCGCCGGCCTGCGGGCGGCTCAGGGCTTGGCGCTCGCAGTGCTGCTGCCCTTGTCGTGGGCGGCTTCGTCCGCGGCGGACGGCAGGGCCTTGGTGGCCGCGACCTTTTCGTCCCGGTAGCAGATCTGAAACGTCTGCTTCTTCTCCAGGGACACGTCCTTCTGCAGGTAGTAGTCACAGGTGGTGCCGGCCGGCGGCTTGGGCTTGTCGCCCGGCTGAAGACCACCGGGCGCACCGAGGCGGTCGCGTACGGCGTCCCGGCTCTCGCCCACGTGAACGCTCTCGAACTGGGCCGAGGTGATCATGTGTGAGCCGATGTCGCTCGCGACGTGCCTGATGCCGAACCAGAGACCGACTCCGGCGAGCACGACGACTCCCACGATTCCGATCAGGATCTTTCCGACAACGCCCATGGCAGGACTCCTTGGTGACGGGGCTATCGACGTCCCTTGACGTCGCCCAAGCAGTCTGTTCCGGCAGCTCGCGCCGATCGTCGCCCTGCACGGCGAACCCGACCCCCGACTTTCGTATCCCCCGCCTCCTCCGCAGGGGGATATCCACCGGCGCCTGCAGGCATGAAGCGCCGGCCCGGCCGCCGCGTACCTGTCCACCTCCTGCCGGAGGGACGTCCGGCAGCAGCAACACCGTCGTCCAGAACAACGAGGTCTACTGCCACGTCAACGGCGCCGACGGCACCGGCTTCGACGTGGACCGGGGCAACCACAACACCACGTTCCAGTACAACTACAGCCACCAGAACCTCGGCGGCTTCCTGCTGGTGATGCCCCCGTTCACCATCGACAACGAGCCCACCTCCACGGTGCCCAGCGACGGCACGGTGGTCCGCTACAACATCAGCGAGAACGACGGCAGCAACTCCGGCTGCCCCACCTCCGGCACCCAGACCCACGGCGGCGGCGTCCTGCACTTCGTGGGCGGCGTCCCGAACCAGAGCGGCAGCTCCAGCGCCGTGCCGCTGTTCTACAACAACACCTTCTCCGTCCGGGACGGCCTGAGCACCCCGATCCTGTACTCCCGCTCCGGCACCTCCATCAGCGGCGCCCTGTCCTTCCAGAACAACGCCGTCTTCAACTACGGCTCCGGCAACGACTTCACCACCACCGGCACGTCGACGTACTCCAACAACCTCTTCTACGGCAACCACCCGTCCCGCGAGCCCGCCGACGCCGCGAAGTGACCGCCGACCCCGAGTTCCGCAACCCGGGCAACGCCAGCACCTCGTCCTCGTGCACCGGCAAGAACGCCTACCAGGTGCACGCCTCCTCCCCGGCGATCCGGGCCGGCACGGTGATCAGCTCCAACGGCGGCCAGGACGCCTTCGGCAACGCCGTCTCCGCGACGGCCGCCCCCAACATCGGCGCGTACAACGGCACCGGCGGCAACCTGCTCTCCAACGCGGGCTTCGAGACGGGTGCGCTGAGCCCCTGGACCCAGGCGAGCGGCAACTCCTCGTCGGTGACCGCGGCCAACGCCCGTACCGGCAGCGACGCGCTGACCACGGCCGCGAGCACCACGGCCACGGTCTACTGCTGGAAGAACGCCGGCGGCAGCGGGGCCGGTTACTGCGACGACCTCGCGGTGGAACCCCTGTCCTCCGCCACCAACGCCGTCACCAACCCCGGCTACGAGACCGGCGCGCTGACCCCGTGGGTCCAGTCCACCGGTACGGCGGCCGGCGTGGTCGCCTCCAACGCCTGCTCCGGCACCTACGCGCTCCAGACCGCGGCCAGTGCCAGCGGCGCCATCCAGACCGTCAGCGGTCTCACCTCCAGCGGCACCTATCTGCTGGTCGGCTGGGCCAAGGTGGCCACGGCCGGTGAGGAGGTCGCGGTGGGCGTGAAGAGCTTCGGCGGTACGGAGACGTACCTGCGGGCCTCGACCACGTCCTACGCCCAGCAGCCCCTCTCCTTCACCACGGGTGTCTCCACCACCTCCGCCGGTGTCTACTGCTACAAGAACTCCGGTTCGGCGGCCGGTTACTGCGACGACTACTCGCTGGTCAAGCTGCTCTGACGAGCACCGATCCCGAAGCGTGAAGTTCTCCCTCGCGGAGGCGGGCCGGCCCGCTCCGGCCCGCCTCCGCGGTGACCTGCAACGGGCGGCCGCGCCGGACGGACATCCGAGTCCGATTCCCGCCAGCGGCCCGTGTCGGCGCGCGCCACGCTGAAGGGCATGACCACGACCTTCCCGCCCGTCCCCATCCCCTCCGCGACCCTTGAGGAACTCCGCGTCCGTGACGACGCCGGGCGGCCGCCGAGCCCGTACGCGGACGGCGAAGGCGGTGCGCCATTGCGCTGTTGCCTGCAGTCCAGCAGCGTGGGAGACCGGATCGCCCTGCTCTCCTACGCCCCGCTGCGCCGTTGGGCGGCACGGACCGGCGCCGACCCCGGGGCCTACGACGAGCAGGGGCCGGTCTTCGTCCACGCCGAGGACTGGGGCGGCCCGGCCGGCGAGCACCCCGGCTACCCGTGGGCCCGCCCCGGCGCACTGCGCGTCCTGCGCCGCTACGACAGCCGGGGGCACATCACGGGCGGTCGCCTCCTGGAGCTTCCCGACGACGCCCAGGCGGCGTTCGCCCGTGCGCTGGCCGAGGCCTTCGCCGACCCCGGGACCGCCCAAGTGCACGTGCGCGCCGTCGAGTACGGCTGCTACCACTTCCGCGTGGACCGCCCCTGAAGGCGAGAATCCTGGGCCCTGAGCTGCGCCACGCCACCCGGGGATGATTGGCTGACCCTGGCCGATTCCAACCCCGACCCGGCTCTGCCGGCAGGAGGACCCCGCAGTCATGAGCAGTGCCTACGCCTACGAGTACAAGGTCGTCACGTTCCGGGAGTCGCTGATCGGCGACGCGCTGGACAGCGACAAGCTGGAGAAGGTCCTCAACAAGCACGCCGAGGACGGCTGGGCCCTCAAGGCCATCACCTCCGCCGACGTCAAGGGCCGCATAGGTCCCGGAGCCGTCGAGGGCCTGCTCCTGACCTTCGAGCGCCCGCGCGGCTGATCGCGACGCAGCCGGCAGCAGACCGAACGCCCCCGGACCCGCCGAGGTCCGGGGGCGTTCGCCGTCCTCCCGCAAGCGGCCGAAAGACGACGTGATGATCGTCCAGGCCCGTGGCCGCCGCCGACCACCCGGCCCGCACCGACAGGAACGCGAGCGTGCCGGCACTTTGCCCGTCGGATGACGCGGTGTCAGCGGCGCCGCGCCGTTCACTCTGAGCCGCTCTTGACCATCGGGCCACGGCACACCAGAGCGCAATAATTTGCGCTCCTTGCGTCCACTTGCGCGGAGGCCCGCAAGTGCGGCGTGCGACTTTCCAGCCCGCCCTTCGAGTCCTCGCTGATGCGTGGGCGCTTCTGGTGAAATTTGTGCAGTCCTGGCAGTAGACGGGTTCACATCGCTCTGCAATATTTCGATGAAACAATGCAAAAGTCTGCGTATTGAGTCGCCGCACCACTCCGCCAGGAACGAGCCGCCCTCGCCGCCCCACCGGCGCGCGAGCCTCCGCAGGAAGTGACCCCGCATGACTCGACACAAGCCGAGATCCTGGAGACGCCGCGCAGCGACCGCTGTGCTCGCCTCCACCGTCATGGTTCTGGGCCTGCCGGCCGTCGGCGCACACGCGGCCGGCGGCCCGAACGCCGCCGCGGACGCCAAGACCGCGGCAGGCAGCGCCCGCACCGCACACGCGGCCGTCAACGTCACCGACGGCGACACCGACACCTACTGGCAGGCCGGGAAGAAGTCGGCCCAGTGGGTCCAGACCGACCTCGGGCGGACCAAGCGCGTCCGCGAGGTCGTGCTGCGGCTGCCCGAGCAGTGGCAGACCCGCAAGCAGACGCTGGCGCTCCAGGGCAGCGCCGACGGCAAGAGCTTCGCCACGCTCAAGTCGACGGCGCAGTACGTCTTCAGTCCGGGCAACGACAACACGGTGAAGGTCTCCTTCCCCGCGACCCTCGCCCGGTACGTGCGGGCCGACTTCAGCGCCAACTCGGTCGCCGGCACCGCCCAGCTCGCCGAGCTGCAGGTCCTCACGGCCGCCGCCTCGACGCCGAACCTCGCCCTGGGCAAGCCCTTCAGCGAGAGCGGGCACGCCGACGTCTACGGTGCGGCCAACGCCGGTGACGGCAACCGCAACACCTACTGGGAGAGCACCAACAACGCCTTCCCGCAGTGGCTCAAGGTCGACCTCGGCTCCTCGGTCCAGGTGAACCAGGTGACGCTGCGGCTGCCCAGCGGCTGGCCGAGCCGCAACCAGACCCTCAAGATCCAGGGCTCCACGGACAACCAGAACTTCACCGACCTGACGGCGTCCCAGGCGTACGCCTTCAACAGCTCCAACGACCAGACGGCGACGATCTCCTTCGACGCGACCACCACGCGGTACGTGCGGGCGCTGTTCACCGCCAACGACGGCTGGCCCGCCGGGCAGGCGTCCGAGCTGGAGGTCTACGGACCGGCCACCGGCGACACCCAGGCACCCACCGCACCGGCCAACCTGGCCTACACCGAGCCGGCCTCCGGGCAGATCAAGCTGACCTGGAGCGCGGCCACCGACGACACGGGCGTGACCGGCTACGACGTCTACGCCAACGGCCAGCTGCGGGCGAGCGTCGCGGGCAACGTCCTGACCTACACCGACACCCAGCCGGCCGGCACCGACGTCACGTACTTCGTGCGGGCCAAGGACGCCGCGGGCAACGTCTCCGCCAACAGCAACAGCGTCACCCGCAAGGGAGCGACCGGCGACACCCAGGCCCCCACCGCGCCCGGCAACCTCGCCTACACGCAGTCCGGCAGCGACGTGAAGCTCACCTGGCAGGCGTCCAGCGACAACGTGGCGGTCACCGGCTACGACGTCTACGCCAACGACCAGCTCGTCAAGAGCGTGGCGGGCGACGTGACGACGTACACCGACACCCCGTCGGCGACGGCCACCGTCACCTACTCCGTGAAGGCGAAGGACGCCGCCGGGAACGTGTCCGTGGCGAGCAACAGCGTCACCCGGCCCGGATCCGGCGGCGGCTCCGACCTCGCCCAGGGCAAGCCCATCGAGGCCTCCTCCTACACCTTCACCTATGTCGCCGCGAACGCCAACGACGGCCAGATCGGCACCTACTGGGAGAGTGCGGGCGGCGCCTACCCGGCCACCCTCACCACCAAGCTGGGCGGCAACGCCGACCTCAGCCAGGTCGTCGTCAAACTCAACCCGGACCCGGCCTGGTCCACCCGCACCCAGAACATCCAGGTGCTCGGCCGAGACCAGGACGCGACCACCTTCACCAGCCTCGTCGCGGCGAAGGACTACACGTTCGACCCCGCCACCGGCAACACCGTGACCATCCCGGTCTCCGGCGCCGCCGCCGACATCCAGCTCAAGTTCGCCTCCAACACCGGCGCACCCGGCGGACAGGTCGGCGAGCTCCAGGTGATCGGCACCCCGGCCGCCAACCCGGACCTCAAGGTCACCGGCATCACCAACTCACCCGCGGCTCCCGTGGAGTCGGACGCCATCAGCCTCTCCGCGACCGTCACCAACAGCGGCAGCAAGGCGGCCAAGGCCACCGACCTGAACTTCACGCTCGGCGGCACCAAGGCCGCCACGGCCGACGTCCCGGCCCTCGCGGCGGGCGCCTCGGCGACGGTCACCGCGAGCATCGGCACCCGGGACGCGGGCAGTTACCCGGTCGGCGCCGAGGTGGACCCGTCCAACAAGGTCATCGAGCAGAACGAGGGCAACAACACCTTCACCCGCTCCGACGCCCTGGTCGTCAAGCCCGTCTCCAGCTCCGACCTGGTCGCCGCACCGGTCGCCTGGACGCCCTCCAGCGCCTCGGCCGGCGACACCGTCGCCTTCACCGTCGCCCTGAAGAACCAGGGGACCGTGGACTCCGCCTCCGGCGCCCACGGCGTCACGCTGACCGTCCAGGACGCGAACGGCGCCACCGTCAAGACCCTGACCGGCTCCTACAACGGCACCATCGCCTCCGGACAGACGACCGCACCGATCAGCCTCGGCTCCTGGACGGCCGTCAACGGCAAGTACACCGTCAAGACGGTCATCGCCGACGACACCAACGAACTGCCGGTCAAGCGCACCAACAACACCACCACACAGAACCTGTTCGTCGGCCGCGGCGCCGACATGCCGTACGACATGTACGAGGCCGAGGACGGCACGGTCGGCGGCGGCGCCAAGGTCGTCGGACCCAACCGCACCATCGGCGACTTCGCGGGCGAGGCGAGCGGCCGCAAGGCGGTCACCCTCGACGCCACCGGCGAGTACGTCGAGTGGACCACCCGCGCCGCGACCAACACCCTGGTCACCCGCTTCGCGATCCCCGACGGCACCAACACCACCCTCGACGTCTACGTCGACGGCCAGTTCCTCAAGGCGATCGACCTGACCTCGAAGTACGCCTGGCTCTACGGCAGCGAGACCGCGCCCGGCAACTCGCCCGGCTCCGGCGCCCCGCGCCACATCTACGACGAGGCGAACCTGCTGCTCGGCACGACCGTGCCCGCCGGTTCCAAGATCCGCCTCCAGAAGGACGCGGCGAACACCGCCAGTTACTACGCCATCGACTTCATCAACACCGAACAGGCCACCGCGATCGCGAACCCCGACCCGGCCGCCTACACGGTCCCGGCCGGCTTCACCCAGCAGGACGTGCAGAACGCCCTCGACAAGGTCCGCATGGACACCACGGGCAAGCTCGTCGGCGTCTACCTGCCCGCCGGTGACTACGACACCTCCAGCAAGTTCCAGGTCTACGGCAAGGCGGTCAAGGTCGTCGGAGCGGGCCCCTGGTTCACCCGCTTCCACGCGCCCGCCTCGCAGGAGAACACCGACATCGGCTTCCGCGCCGAGTCCACGGCCAACGGCTCGACGTTCGCCGGCTTCGCCTACTTCGGCAACTACACGTCCCGGATCGACGGCCCGGGCAAGGTGTTCGACTTCTCCAACGTCTCGAACATCACCATCGACAACATCTGGGCCGAGCACATGGTGTGCCTCTACTGGGGCGCCAACACCGACAACATGACCATCTCGAACTCCCGCATCCGTGACACGTTCGCCGACGGCATCAACATGACGAACGGCTCCACGGACAACCACGTCGTCAACAACGACGCCCGCGCCACGGGCGACGACAGCTTCGCGCTCTTCTCGGCCATCGACGCCGGCGGCGCCGACGAGAAGAACAACCTCTACGAGAACCTGACCTCCACCCTCACCTGGCGCGCGGCCGGCATCGCCGTCTACGGCGGCTACGACAACACCTTCCGCAACATCCGCGTCGCCGACACTCTCGTCTACTCCGGCATCACGATCTCCTCGCTGGACTTCGGCTACCCGATGAACGGCTTCGGCACCGATCCCACGACGATCGAGAACGTCTCCCTGGACAGAACCGGCGGCCACTTCTGGGGCTCCCAGGTCTTCCCCGCCATCTGGGCGTTCTCCGCCTCGAAGGTCTTCCAGGGCATCCGGGTCAACGACGTCGACATCGACGACTCCACCTACGGGGGCGTCATGTTCCAGACCAACTACGTCGGCGGCCAGCCGCAGTTCCCGGTGAAGGACACCATCTTCACCGACATCTCCATCACCAACTCCAAGAAGAGCGGAGACGCCTTCGACGCCAAGTCCGGCTTCGGCATCTGGGCCAACGAACTGCCCGAACCCGGCCAGGGTCCCGCCGTCGGCGAGGCCACCTTCCGCAACCTGCGGATGACCGGCAACGCCCAGGACATCAAGAACACCACCAGCACCTTCAAGATCAACATCGAGTAGCTCCCGAACGGCGGTGAAGGGAAGGGGCGCCCCGCAAGGGCCGCCCCTTCCTGCCGTACCCGGCCCCACCGCCGTGACTGACGCGCTCCCACGGCGTCGCAGCCGCCGTCCGGCCCCCGCCGGCGTCCCAGGCCGGCGGGCGTCGCGCCGCACACATGAATTCCGCCCTTGCGCCCCGCCCCTACGGCCCGGTTCGCGGCCCGCCGCGTCGTCGCACGCCACAATTCCCGCGACACGGGCGATCGTCCCCGGGATACTCGTCGCCCATGGACGAGGTCGAAGTCGTCGTCGCTCACAGCGAGCGTGCGACCCTGCGCGTCGGCGATGTGTTCCTCAAGGTGGACGCCGATCAGGCACGCATCGACGTCGAGGTCGAGGCGATGGCCCTGGCGCCGGTCCCGACTCCGGAGATCCTGTGGCGCAGGCCGCCCGTGCTCGCGATCGCCGCCGTCCCGGGGACGGTGCTCGGCCATCTCGGCCGGCCGTCGACCGCTTCGCCGGCGGCCTGGGCCGCGGCGGGCGCCGCCGTCCGGCAGTTGCACGAGGCGCCGCTGCCGCCCTGGTCCGGCCGCCGCCGCCGGGGTCCCGGCGAGTTGGCGGCGGAACTCGACGGCGAGTGCGAGTTGCTCGTGGCGAACGGCGTCCTGCCCGCGGACCTGGTCACCCGCAACCACCGGGTCGCCGAGGCCGCGATCCGGCCGTGGACTCCGGTGTTCACGCACGGCGATCTGCAGGTCGAGCACGTCTTCGTCGACGACGACAGAGTCACCGGCATCATCGACTGGTCCGAGGCGGGCCGGGGCGATGCCCTGTTCGACCTCGCCACCCTGACGCTCGGACACGAGGAGCACCTCGACGACGTCGTCACCGGTTACGGCACCGACGTCGACCTCGACGTCATCCGCGCGTGGTGGTCGTTGCGAAGCCTGCTGGGAGTCCGCTGGCTGGTCGAGCACGGCTTCGACCCGTCCGCGCCGGGCTGCGAGGTCGACGTCCTGAGGTCCCGGATGTGAGGCCGCACGTCCACATCTGAGACTCGCCACGTCACCAGGGACGGCGGGCAGGGGATTCCCGCCCGCCGTCCCGGTGTCCGCGTCCGATCACTCCTTGGCGGCGGCCAGGGCGGTCAGCTCGCGGTTGACGGCGAGTTCGTGTGCCTCGGCGTCCATGCGCGCCCGCTTCGGGCTCCACCGGCCCGCCATCACGAAGACGAAGGGCAGGAAGACCACTTGGCCGCCGACGCAGATCCACCACCAGGTGCGCCACTCGCCGGGCCCGTCCTTCGACGCCTTCTGGACCTTGGCGCCGTACTCCTTGAGCAGCTTCAGCTGCGGCCCCGCCTTCTGTACGACGGCGAGGTCCTGCGCGCCGACCTCCTTGACGGCGCGGGCGCTCAGCGCGGGAGGGGTGGTGGCCGGGGTGTACTTGTCGAGCTCGGCGAAGAGATCCGGATGCGCATCGACGATCGCCAGCGCGGGCGCCGCCTGCGCCGAGGCGGCCTTGACCTCGGCGCCGTGCTCCACGAGCGGGGTCACCGAGGTGACCAGTACCGGGATGAAGGCCGCGGAGACGGCGACCACGATGCGCACCGTCCAGCCCCACACCGCCAGACCCGCCGCGGTGGCCGCCGGGTTGTGCTTCTCCACCGTCTCGGTGAAGCTCGCCATCCAGGGCGCGTAGGCGATGCCGCTGAAGACGCCGATGCCGACGAACAGCCAGGCGAACGTGTAGTAGTCGGTCGTGAGGTGGGTGGCGCGGGTGGCGAAGACCGCGGTCACCACGATGGACCCGACCGCGCCGACGATCATGAAGGGTTTGCGCACCTTCAGCCGGTCCGAGACCAGGCCCACCAGGACCAGGGCGACGGCGTTCGCCGCCCAGTACCAGTTCGCCAGCGCGTTGGTGCGCTGCTCGCTGTAGCCGAAGACGGTCGAGAAGTAGACGACGAAGTTGCCGACCGCCGCGTAGTAGAGCAGCAGGAACACGGCGATGGCGAAGGCCGAGCCCAGCACGTCCAGGCGCATCATCTGCCGCCACTCGCCACGCCGCAGCGCCTCGGTGTCCAGCCCCTTGGCGCGTGCCTCGACCAGGGCCCGGTCCCGCAGCGTCACCATGATCTGGTCCCGCAGCGCCGGGGACAGCTCGCGCAGCGCGACGATCGCGACGACGAAGACGACGAAGCCGGCGATCGCCGAGTAGCGCAGTTCGTCCTGCCAGGTCGCGCTGTCGAGGGTGTTGCTGGTGACGGTGGTGACCACCAGGGAGCCGATGACCGGACCCATCGTCCAGTACCCCATCGCGGTGGCCCGGCCGAGCTGCGGGGAGAAGTCCCTGATCAGCGCGGGGGTGGCGACCAGCACGATGCCCTCGATGAAGCTGACGAGCGCGAAGAGCACCAGGTAGGTCGTCTTGTTCGCCGAGTTCGGCAACCCGAAGCAGACCAGCAGCGCCGCGACCAGCAGCCCGTACACCACCAGATTCGCCCGGCCCCAGCGGTCCGCCAGACCCGCCACGAGCGAGGCGAAGGCCCCGACCGCGTTGCCGATCACCGAGACCCAGATGAAGTAGCGGTACGTCATGCCGAAGTGCGTGATGATCGACGTCGCCACCGCGTACTGGATGTACAGCATGTAGTACAGGACGACAGTGGTGACGACCACGATCGCGAGGTACGCCATGCGGCGGCCGGTGGGCGGGTAGTCCGCCAGTTCACGGCGGTACAGCCGGGCAAGCGGTCCGCGGACGGCCGCGGCGGGCCGATCGGGCGCGGGTCTGTGGGCGTCGGACGGTGTCGTGGCGGCGGACATACGGCTCCTCCCAGGGATACCCGGATTCCGGGCGCTGCGCGTCGGCACGGCTGGGCCCTGCGTCGGCCCGGCTCCGACAGCGTGGCCAGAGGGTAGTACCGACTGGTCGGTACGCCTAGGGGGTCTGCATCGGACATCCAAAACCGTTCGGGATGTCCGCAGTGACCAGAAATGGTTCCAAGACTCACTTCTGCCCACTGATTAGGAACGGTCTGCAATCCCGAAATGCTTTGCCCGGACGATCCGGTCACGTCTACCGTGCCGGTGGTCAGCGCGGGCGTTCACGTACGGCGCCCGCAGGGGGAGGGA
This sequence comes from Streptomyces sp. NPDC090499, assembly GCF_044769305.1. Lineage (NCBI taxonomy): Bacteria > Bacillati > Actinomycetota > Actinomycetes > Kitasatosporales > Streptomycetaceae > Streptomyces > Streptomyces sp. NPDC090499. The sequence goes on along the minus strand of NZ_JBIVXP010000024.1, from coordinate 97,761 downwards.
TCGCCGTGGGTGTCTTCGTGTCCGTCAGGGGTTGGCTGGAGTGCGATGACCGGCAGCTCGCCCAGGTCGGAAGGATCGTCGAAGCGGACGATCCCGACCGCACGTACAGCGGCGGCTGGACCTTTCCGCCGCGGCAGTACAACGCCGCCAACTGGGCCTTCTTCGGGGCCCGTATGCGCGCCCAGTCCGTCGACTGGTTCCTGGAGCGGCTGCGGAGCCTGGCGTGCATTCCGGCCTCCGACGAGGACAACGACCTGGTCCGCGGCCTGTTCATCGTCGGCCACGAGGTCGACGGCATGAGCGAGTGGCAGGTCCGCGACGGCACCGTGGTGATCCAGGCCGTGAGCGGGGCGTACGGCTTCCTGGACGAATAGGGCGCCGGGTCCGTGTGCAGGCGTCGGCGCGAGGGGGTGTCGTCAAACGACGGGCACCTTGCACACACGTTTCCGCCGCTGGGCCAAGGACGGCACTTTTGCACGGATGCTCAGGAAGGCGCATGCCGGGGCCGATGCCGCAGGTGAAATCGGCTGGCCAAGGGCCGTCCCGTAATGATCAAGAGCCCCGTTCGCGGACACACGAGCTGGGAGTGGCGACCGTCCACCGCACCGGGGGGTGCGTCATAGGGTTCGGGGCGCGGAGGTGCGGTCGGCGGAGGGGGAACAGCGGATGGCGAGACTGTACGAGATCTGGCAGCGGGCGGAGGTGTCGCGCCGGCTCGATGTGTTGTCGGGCTTCATCGCGATGTGCGTGGCGGGGGACGACGGCGGGCGGAGCCGTCTCGCCCAGCTGGTTGCGGACGCGGACGCGGCCCTGTCCGCCTTGCCGCCGGATTTGGTGGTCGCCTGGGAGCACCTGGACGAACTCGTCCGGTGGGCTGACACGGAGTGGGCTGATCACCCCTACCGTCCCGTCGAAGCCCGGCCGGACGAGGCCGACCGGCAGACGCGTGACTACGCCAAGGATCTCCGGCACGCCGCACTCCCCGTCGGCGTCCGGGACGAGATGGGCGGCATCGAACTCAGTCTCGAAGTGCGGTTCCTGGCCTTGTGCCGTCAACCGGGGTTGGACTGCCGGACCCGACAGGACATCTTCTATGTGGCCGGACGCGCCGCGATGGCCCTCGACCTCGGGCACATGGAAGCGGCCGAGCGCGAGATCCGGCGCATGGAGCAGGTGGGTTCAGTGGAGCAACGGGAGAACCGCTGCGGCACCCAGTCACTTCAGTCCTCACGGTTTCACGGTCAAAGAGAGTAGAAGCAGAGCACGGGTCCCAGGCAGACGACTCCGATGCCGCTCCGCATCGCAACGTGCTTCGGCTTTCGCGGGTAGGTCTGGTCTGTGCGTGCAGTGTGCCGGATCGTCAGGGCAGCGATGAAGCAGAAGAACGCGACGACGATGAACCCTGTGCCGATGAACCCTCAACCGCCTGCCGATCTGCCGGGGACTGGCCCGCACCGAACCTTGCTCGACATGGAGTCGACCAAGGACACTCCGGACCGGCTGAGCCGTCTGCTGGTCGACGGGACCCTGGGTATCGGTCCGATCGCCTGCATGGAGTACCTCAGACATGCCAACACTTGGTGCTGCTCCCGGACATCGCGGTGGGCAGCGACGGTGCGGTGACCTCCTGCCTGATTGTCAGCCAGGTCCCACTGCGCGAGTTGGACGGACGCCGGGTCGTGCCAGATGCCGTTTGTGCCACAACGGCCCTACCCCGGCGACGAGTTCACCGGTCACCGGCGGCGACAGCCCGGTGACCCGGTACTCCGCCACGGCCAACGCACGCGCCCCGGCCCGCACCATGCACAGTTCGACGAGCGACCCGGACGCCGGGCCACGGCCAACCGTGCGCGAGGTCGTCAGGCCGAGTCGCGCACCACGAGTTCCGGGTCGAAGACGACCGACGTCGCGGCGGTGCGTGCGCCGTGGATGTGCTCGTCGAGCAGGCGGGCCATCTCGGCCGCCATCTCCTCGACCGGCTGGCGGACCGTGGTCAGCCGGGGCCGGCAGGTCTCGGCGATGGGGGAGTCGTCGAAGCCGACGACCGCGACGTCCTCGGGCACCCGGCGTCCCTGCTCCCGTACGACCTGGCAGGCGCCCTGCGCCATGAGGTCGTTCGCGGCGAACACGCCGTCCGTGTCCGGGTGCCGGGCCAGCAGGTCCGACATGGCCGCGAGACCGCTGTCCAGGGTGAACCCGCCCTCGGCGACCGGGACGTAGGGGTGGCCGTGGCGGGCGAGAGTGTCACGGAAGCCCGCGAGCCGCTCCTGGCTCGCCTCCACGTCCAGCGGCCCGCAGACCGTGGCGGGACGGCGGCAGCCGCGCGCGAGGAGGTGCTCCGCCGCGAGGCGCCCGCCGTCCCGGTGCGCCAGGTCCACGTAGCTGAGCGGGACCGGACGGGAGGGGCGGGCGAAGAGCACCGCGGGAAGCCGGGCGTCGGCGAGCAGGGCCGGCAGCGGGTCGTCCGCGTGGGTGGAGACCACGAGGGCGCCGTCGGCGCGGCCCTGACGCAGATAGGTCACCACCTCCTCGCGCGCCGCGGCGGACTCGGCGAACATCAGGACGGGGTGCATCGAACGCGGGCGCAGGAACCCGACGATCCCGCTGACGACCCGTCCGAAGAAGGGATCCGCGAACACCGACGTGGCGAAGGCGTTCTGGCCGGCGTCCGTGGTGTCTCCGGCCCCGGACACCACCAGGGCGACGGTCTCGGCCCGCCGGATCACCAGGGAACGGGCGGCCCGGTTCGGCGCGTAACCCGTCCGCTCGATGGCTCCGCGGACCAGCTCCTGTATCTCGGGATCCACGTTGCGGATGCCGTTGACGACCCGGGACACGGTCGCCCGGGAGACACCGGCCTCCCGGGCGACGTCCTCCAGCGTCGGGGCCCGTCTGCTCATGCAGGCACCCTAACGGACCTGCGAATCCGGCAGTAGAGCGCTCTCCCGGAGCGGGGTCCGCCGCTCCGGGAGAGACGCGTCCGTCAGGCGTAGACGCCGAACTCGTACAGCGAGTAGCCCCAACCGGTGCCCCGCGCCGTGCCGTTGACGCGGACGTAGCGGCCGGTCCCGGTGACGTCGAAGTCGTCGATCCCGCCGTTGCCGTCGGTCACGGTGTGCACGGTCTGCCAGTTCTGGCCGTCGTCGGAGGTCTGGATGGTGTACGCCTTCGCGTACGAGGCCTCCCAGGACAGCTGCACGTGCCGGAACGCGGTACGGGTGCCGAGGTCGACCTGGAGCCACTGCGGGTCGCTCCAGTCACTGGCCCAGCGCGTGGCCTGGTTGCCGTCGACCGCGTTGGCCGCCGTGCACGGGCAGTCACCGTAACTCGCCTGGTACGACGAGGCGGTGGCGGGTTTGCCGCGTGCCACGTCGGTGCCGGACGGCACCGGCGGGACGACCCGGATCGAACGGGTCTCGACACCGACGTTGCCGTGCCCGTCCGTCGCCTTGACGTAGACCTTCCAGACGCCAGGACGGTCGGGCGCGGTGAGCCTCAGGCGGCCGCCGCCGAGGTCGGTGAAGGGCAGCGAGGCCAGGTTCTTGCTCTGGTCGATGTACATGCTGTTGTCGAGGACCTCGTAGGAGATCCGGTCGCCGTCGGGGTCGGTCGCCTGCACGCCCAGGACGAGGTCCCGTCCGGCCTGCACCTGGCCCGCGCCGCCCTCCACGGTCAGGCCGGAGATGACGGGCGGGGTGTTGTCGTGGCTGGTGTCACCGCCGTAGGCCCTCTTCACGGCGTAGTACGACAGGCGCTTCTGTCCTGCGGGCAGCAGGTTGAACCAGATGCCGCCGAAGTCGTACTCGGTGCCGTAGTGGAACATCGTGGCGCCCAGGGCGACCCCCTGGTGCCCGGTGACGCAGCCCCAGGCCCGGCTGTAGCCGTCGGCCTTGGCCTGGTCGGAGGGCTCCAGCGGGACGCCGTTGGCGTCGTCGGGAACCTCCCACTCGCCGGCCGGCCCGGTCTCGGTGACGATGTAGGGCTTGGTGTAACCCCCTTGCTGCCAGGCGGCCTTGACGTCGCAGACCGCGTTGTAGGAGTTGACGGCGTACAGGTCGAGGTCGGGTGCGTTCTTCCTGAAGTACGGCCAGGCGCCGACCCAGGCGTCGGTGGACGTGACCGGGTGGTTCGGGTCGATGGCGTGGATCTTCTTGGTGATGTCGTTGACGAGGGTGGTGTAGGCGTCGCGCTGCCTCTCCAACTCGTCACCGCTGTAGCAGTTCTGGAGGCCGAGGACGGACTCGTTGCCGACGTCCCACATGAGGACACCGGGGTTGTCCTTGTAGGTCTGGACCCACTGGGGGAACTCGTCGAGCACCTGGTTCTTGTAGGCGGTGTCCGTCAGGTAGTTGACGCAGCCGCCGCTGCCCGGACCGCCGCCCGGCTGGAGCCAGAAGCCCGCGATCACCTTGACGCCGTGCGCGGCCGCCGAGTCGAACAGCGGTTTGCTGGTGGCGTCGGTGCCCCAGGTGCGGATCGTGTTGACGCCCATGGACGCGAGGTCCGGCAGGTACCTCTCGGCGTCCGCGACGCTCGGGCCCCAGGTCAGGCCCTTGATCTGGTACGGCTGCCCGTCCACCGTCAGTTGCCAGGCGCCCTGGCTGCCGGTGACCTTGACGACGCTGCCCGCGGCGTGCGCCTGGGCCGCGGGCAGCGCGGCGAGGATTCCGGCGGCCAGCACGCCTGCGGCCAGGGGTGCCGCGACGCGGCGGGTGCGGGAACGGCTACGGGTGCGGGGGCGTGGGGTCATGCGCGAACTCCTCACGGCAGTCGGTAGTTCACGTCGAGCGCTGCGCCCGCTTCCGGGTGGGTCTCGTCGTAGCCGCGCGCGTCGCACTGGAGCCCGCCCACGATGCAGTGGTCGACCAGCGCCTTGAGGGTGCGGTCGTCCCAGGCGTTGAAGAAGTCGTAGTGGAAGCTGTGGCCCGTCCCGCTGGAGAGCCGCACCTTCGACATGTCGCCGTTGACGGGGAAGGCCATCTTGAACTCGATCATCGGCAGGGCCACCGGGTGGTCGGCCGGGCAGATGTTGTCGTTCGTGCCGGGCTTGACCACGGGATAGGCCATGTGGCTCTTGTGGTCGGGGGTGTCGAGGTACATGCCGTCCCAGCAACTGGGCGCCTGGAAGCGGATGTTGAGCTGGACGTCCGCACGGCTGGGGCAGGTCGCGGGGAACTCGGTGTTGAAGTAGCTGTCACCGCACTCCCAGCCCTCGACAAAGCCGGGGTGGTTGCGGAACTCGTCGGCGCTCTGCACGGGGTTGCCGACGACGAAGCGCAGGCCCTTGGGGAAGGGCCGGACGCTGGTGTAGTCGGTGACGCCGGCCTTGTAGTAGACGACCTGCGGGCCGACGGGCAGGATCTGCTGGTCGCCGTTGTACAGGGTGGGCATCCAGTAGCCGGACAGGTCGCCGGGAGCCTTGCACGTGGTGCCGCCGGCCGACAGCGAGGCGGTCGTGCTGTACGCGTCGGTCGTCGTGTTGCCCAGGAAGGTGTGGTCGTGGGACTTGCCCGGCTGCTGCGGGTAGACGATGGGGTCGTCCGGCCGGGTGTGGGTGACCGAGCAGTTGGCCTGGAACTCGTGGAAATAGCGGTGCGGCGGGTCCTGGGTGGACGGCGTCACGCCGGTGACCGGCGGGTTAGCCGGGATGTAGCCGTCGCCGTCCGGATCCTCCGGGGAGGTGACCGTGGACGCGGCCATCGCGTGACCGGAGTGGGTGGCCGCGAACGACCGCGCGGCGGCGCTGTGCGGTGCGGGCAGCCCGGCGCTGACGGCGATGCCGCCGAGGCCGAGCGAGGTGAGCAGGAGCGCGCCGGTGATCAGCGTGGCTGACAGGCCTTTCGATCTCCGTGGCATGGAGACCTCCTCCTGAACGGTGGGGGTGACAGGGGCCGTCGCCGGGCGTCCCCATGACGAGACGTCAGACGGGCTGACGCGAGGGGCGCCGGGAAACGTTCGGGAGAGCGCTCTCCCGCCGAGGAGTGTTGAGGGCATGTCATCGAGGTGTCAAGGGATCCGGCAGAAGCGGGTCCGGAAAGATTTCAACTCCCGGAGGCTTGCCGAACGTTGGAACTCATTAGTTAAATCAAGTCATGAACTAAGCATTGCTGCCGCTCCCTTGACCTGTTCTCCCAACTGCCGCAGTGCCATGCGGACTTGCTCCTCCGCGTATCCCTCGACGCACAGGCGCTCGGCGGATGGGCGCTCGCCCTCGGCTCCGGGATGCGCGTCGCCCCGGCCGAGGACGACCCCGACCGCACCCGCCCCGGGTTTGAGCCGCCCCACGCTGCCCGAAAGTGTGAAGGTCCCGGTCGGACGGCGTGTCACGGTGTCCCCGCCCGGCACGCTTCGACTCTCGGAGGCGTGCGCGGAGCGCAGGAGACCAGGGGGCAGATGTGGGCCGAGGGCAGGAGCGGACTCCGTTACGGCACCGGGTGCGGTACCTGTTCGACAGGACACTCGCCCGCAGCACGGGAACGCTGCTCGGCTGGCTCGCCGCATGCTGTCTGGCCGTCGTCGTCCCCGTCAGCACCCTGCTGGTGTGGACCGATCCCGATGCGCCGCACTCCTTCTCCGGCCGCCTCGCCCAGGTGTGGCGCACCAGCGCGGAGACCCTGCGGCTCGGGGCGGTGACGGGCGCGCCGACGCGGATGCTGCTGTCCGTCCTGCTCGGCCTGATCGCCCTGCTGTGCGTGTCGACCGTCGTCGGAGTCGTCACCACGGGCCTCGGCGAACAGCTCACCGAGCTGCGGCGCGGCCGTTCCCGGGTGCTGGAGCGCGACCACGACGTGGTCCTCGGCTGGAACGACCAGATCGTCACCGTGATCCGCGAACTGATCGCCGGACGGGCCGGCGGCGGACGGCATGTGATCACCGTGCTCGCCGACCGGGACCCGGCCCAGACGGAGACGGCGCTCACGGCCGCCCTGGGTGCCGCCCACGGCGCCCGGCTGGTCTGCCGCAGCGGCAACCTCACCGACCCCGACGACCTGGCACTGGTCACACCGGCCGCGGCCAGGGCGGTGGTGGTGCTGCCCGCCGAGGACGCCCACGGCGACCCGACGACCGTACGGACACTGCTGGCGCTGCGCACCCTGCTGGCCGACGGACCCGGGCCGCGGGTGGTGGCAGCGGTGCACGACGGCCGCTGTCTGCCCGCCGCACGGCTGGCCGTCGGGCCGCGCGGCACCGTCCTGGAAACCGACCGGACCGCCGCACGGCTGCTCGTCCAGTCGGCGCGACGCCCGGGGATGCCCGCGGTCCTGCGCGACCTCCTCGACTTCTCCGGGGCCGAGTTCCATGTGACCGACATGCCGGAGGCGGTCGGACTGACCTTCGAGGAGGTGGCCCTCCGCCTTGAGGCGTCCTGCGCCGTCGGGCTGCTGCGGGACGGCCGGCCCTTGCTCACCCCGGCGGCCCGAACCGTTCTGGAACCGGGCGACCGGCTCGTCACCGTCGCCCACGACGACCGGGCCACCCCGCTGCCGGACCGCTGGGCGGCGGTCGACACGACGGCCGTCGCCCCGCCCGGAACCGTGCCCGAACCGCCCTCCCGGCTCCTGCTGCTGGGCTGGAACCGGCGCGCGCCGATGATCGTGGACACCCTGTCGCGAACCGCCGGGCCGGGCTCCTCGCTCGACATCGTCACGGACCCGGGTACCGACCTCGGACGCGCCCTCCCGCGACAGGAAGCCCCCGGCCCCGGACCCGGAGCCGCCGCCCCGGCGCTCGCCGTCACGCACCACACCCTCGACCTGGCCGCCCCCGAGGCCCTGCACGGCCTCGAACTCTCCGCCTACGACAGCGTGATCGCCCTCGGCGAGGACCACGGGACCTCGCCCGATGGCTCCGACTCCCCGACCCTCCTCGCCCTGCTGACCCTGCGCTCATGGGAGGAACGGACGGGCCGGGTGCTGCCGGTGGTGGCGGAGTTGCACGACCGCCGCAGCGGCAGGGTCGCCCCGCTCGGCCATACCTCCGACATCGTCGTCCGAGGGGAACTCACCGCCCTGGTCATGGCCCAGATCGCGCACGCCCCCGAACTCGCGGCCGTGTTCGAGGAGATCTTCACGGTGCGCGGCGGAGCGCTCGCCCTGTACAGCGCCGACCACTACGTACTGCCGGGCCGCGAGGCCGCGTTCGCCACGGTGGCCGCGGCGGCACTGGCACGCGGCGAGTGCGCGATCGGCTATCACGCGCACACACCGCGGGCGGCCCGCCGGTACGGAGCCGTCCGGCTGTCTCCGGCAAAGTCCGAACGGCGGGTGTGGCAGGCCGAGGACGAGGTGCTGGTGCTCACGGCGGGACCGGGCCGGCCCGGCGGCGCCGGCCCCGGGCAGCGGGTCCTGCCCGGCCCGGGACGGCAGCGCTCCGAGCCCGGCGGACCGGGCGAGGAAGCGGGCCTGCGCTGAGCGGCGGACTCCGTTCGACGTCCCGGGGCGTCCGGACACCGATCGCGGCGGCGACGCCCGAGGCGGGCGATCGGCCTTTTCCGCCGAGCTGGTCTCCCGTCCGAACTTCACGTCACGTCAGTTCGCGGTCCGGCCGAACCTCACGTCGTCGGCCCGGACCGTGCCCACCAGCCCCGCCGAGGTGACGTCCAGTGCCGTCACCTTCACCGGCCCCGGGGCGGGCTGCCGCGCGGACTGCTCGCGCAACGCCTCCTCGATCGCGCCGACGACTCCGGCGGGCGCCGGCTGCCCCAGGACACGGGCGTCCACGAGCCCGAACGCCGCCCACCCGTCCCGGAGAAGCGGCCGGACCGTGACCGTTCCCAGGCCGCCGTGCACCGAGAGGACGAGGGTGCCGTGCGCCGGATCGGTGCTCACCCCCGAGACGGCCAGCCCCTGCGCGCCCTGTCCCAGGGACCGCGCGAGGGCGTCGGCAGACACCGTGATCCGGCCGCGCAGCCGTCCGACGCGCGGCGTGCCGCGCACGTCCACGTCCGTCAGCCGGAGGTCCACCGCGGCCCCGGTGAGCCGGCCGAGCCGCGCGTCCTCGCCCGTGACCGTCATCCGGTCGAACCGGCCCCGGGCCAGACCCAGCAGCGCGGACCCGCCGAGATGCACCTGGTTGACGCCGATCCGGGCCCGCAACCGGCCGGAGAGCCGCTCGCCGACCAGTCCGCGCACGACGAGTTCGGCGGTTCCGGCGAGCAGCACCACCAGGACCACGGCGGCCGCTGTCACCCGTCGGGCGCGCCGACGCCGACGTGGCGCGGGCACGGAGGTCCGTCCGGCCGGCGTGCCACGGACGGTCGGCGAGGCCGCTCCGGCCGGTCGGGCCCTCACCGGCCCACCGGGCGCGAGGACACGGCCGGCTCCGCGGGGTCCGCCGGCCCGTGCGCAATCCCGGAGCCCTCCGGGTCCAGGCGCGGCAGCATCCGGTCAAGCCACCGCGGGATCCACCAGTTGGCCTCGCCGAGCAGGTACATGGCGGCGGGCACCAGCAACAGCCGTACCACCGTGGCGTCCAGGACCACGCTGACGCCCAGCCCCAGCGCCAGCATCTTGATGACGACGCTGGTCGACAGCAGGAAGGCGAGGAACACACTGGTCATGATCAGGGCGGCGCAGGTGATGACCCGCGCCGTGCCGGCCAGCCCGACGGCCACACTGCGGTGGTTGTCGCGCGTCTCCAGCCAGGTCTCCCGCACCCGGGACAGCAGGAAGATCTCGTAGTCCATCGAGAGCCCGAAGACGATCGCGAACATCATCATCGGCACGTACGACTCCACCGGCACGGTCTCGTCGATGCCGAACAGCTTCGCGCCCCAGCCCCATTGGAAGACCGCGACCACCACCCCGAACGACGCGGTGATCGACAGCAGGTTCAGCACCGCGGCCTTGAGCGCCACCAGCGGACTGCGGAACACCGCCAGCAGCAGCACGAACGCCGCCGCGACCACCACGCCGACGACCACCGGCAGCCGGTCGGCCAGGATGTCCCGGAAGTCCTGCTGGGCGGCGGTGGTGCCGGTCAGATAGCCGGTCGCGCCCTTGGCGGAGAGGACACCGGGCAGCACGTCGTCCTGCAGCCGGTGCACCAGGCCGGTGGTCGCCCGCTCCTGCGGCCCGCTGACCGGCGTGACCGTCGAGACGAGCAGCGCGCCGTCCCGGGTGGGCGTCGGCCGCGTGGCGGAGGCGACCCCGGGGGTACCGGTGAGCGCGTCGCGCAGGCTGTCGGCGAGCGCGTCCCGCTCCGCGCCCGTCGTGGCGTGGTCCTTGTCGAGGGTGACGACGACGGTCAGCGGCCCGTTCGTGCCCGGCCCGAACCCCTTGGCGACCAGGTCGTAGGCGCGGCGCTCCGTGTACGACGCCGGTGAGGCACCCGCGTCGACGTGTCCGAGCCGCAGCGACGCCGCGGGTACCCCCAGCACACCGAGCAGCACGAGGCCCAGCAGCAGGAACGTCCAGGGGCGCCGACGGACCGTCGCGGCCCAGCGGTGCCAGATGTCACCACGGTCGTCGGGCTCGTCCACCGGGGTGCGGACGTGCCAGCGGTCGATGCGACGCCCGGCCAGTCCCAGCAGCGCGGGGGTCAGGGTGAGCGCGGCCAGGGCGCCGACCAGCACGGTGGTGCCGGCGGCCACACCGAGCATGCCGATGAAGTCGACCCCGGAGGCGAACAGCCCGGCGAGCGCCGCGGTCACGGTGAGTGCGGCCACCAGCACGGCCCGCCCGCTGGTGGCCACGGTCCGCGCGGCCGCCGCCACGGGATCCCCGGCGGAGTGCAGCAGCTTGCGGTGCCGGGTGACGAGGAACAGCGAGTAGTCAAGGCCGACACCCAGGCCCATCATCGTCGCCAGCGTCGGAGAGGCCGCCGCGAACGAGTACCGGGCCGCGAGCAGCCCGAGGGCGCTCAGCCCGGCCAGCAGCCCGATGACCGCGGTGAGCAGCGGGAAACCGGCCGCCGCCAGACTGCCGAAACCCAGCAGCAGCACCAGCACGGCCGTGCCGATGCCGATGGCCTCCGACGCGCGGTCGGCCGCCGCCGGGCGGGCCAGCTGGCCGAGCGGCCCGCCGTACTCCACGGTGACGTCGTCGGCGCGCAGCGCGCGCACGGCGCCGTCCACCCGGTCGACGTACGATTTCTCGAACTGGGCGGGATTCTCCCGGAACCTGAGGGTGTAGTAGCCGGTACGGCCGTCGGCCGCGACCGCGCCCGCCGTGTCGAGCGGGTTCGCCACCGAGATCACCTCGGGCAGCGCGGTCAGCCGTTCCCCGGTCGCCGTGAGGGCGTCGCGGTGTGCGGTGAGCGGTCCGTCGTCCGAGCGGACGACGATCTGCGCGGCGACTCCCCGCGAGGCCACCGCGCCATGGGTGTTCAGCAGGTCGGAACCGGTCCGGGACGGGGTGCCGGACAGGTCGAAGTCGTCGGCGTACGAGCCGCCCCAGGCATGGTCGGCGGCCACTGCGGCGAGCAGCACGAGGAGCCACACGCAGATCACCCGCCAGGGGCGGGACGCGCAGGCACGGCCCACGCCGTACAGCAGTCCGCGCCAGGGTGGGCCGGTGTCCTTCAGGGGTGCCACGCTGGGCCGGCCGGAGAGTCGCATGCCTTCTTCCCGAGGTCGAGGAAGGGGAGGGCCACCCGCGACCGGGCGCAGGACGGCGCACGACGCCCCCGCACCCGGCGCGGGCAGGCCGCCCCGGAGTCCGGCCCCGATCATGTCCCGGAGGGCACGAGGGGACCATCGGTGTTGTGTTAGGGGACTGTTAGGCCGCCCCGTCGGACAGGGCCGGGACGCGGACATGCCGTCCGCGCTGCTTAGGATCACCGCAGGCCCACCGGCACGCGGGGGCCGGACATCCGAGCGGCGGACGGAGGCGGGCGTGAACACCGGGAACGGACTGGTGCTGATCGTCGAGGACGACCGGAACATCGCCTCCCTCCAGGAGCTGTACCTGGCCCGCAACGGCTTCGGCACCCACGTCGAGACCGACGGCCTGCGCGGCCTGGACGCCGTCGCCCGCCTTCGCCCGGTGGCGATCGTGCTGGACGTGGCGCTGCCCGGACTGGACGGCGTGAGCTTCTGCCGGCGGCTGCGGGAACGCGACGACTGGACCCCCGTCCTGATGGTCACCGCGCGCGCCGACGAGTCCGACCGCATCCTCGGCCTGGAACTCGGCGCCGACGACTACATCACGAAGCCCTTCTCCCCGGGCGAACTCGTCGCCAGGGTCAACACCGTGCTGCGCCGCAGCCGTTGGGCACCCGGCGGCCGTATCCACGCGGTCGGCGGCCTGCGCGTCGACACGGCCCGGCGCACCGTGCACCGGGACGGCGCGGAGATCGAGCTGACCGCGACCGAGTTCAACCTGCTCGTCCACCTCCTCGACCGGCGCGGTCGCGTCTTCACCCGGCGCGAGCTGCTGGCCCAGGTGTGGGGCGAGGAGTCGTCGTACCGCGATCCGCGCGTGGTCGACGTCTACGTGTCCCAGCTGCGCGGCAAACTCGGCGACGCGAGCCCCATCCGCACCGTGCGCGGGGTCGGGTACGGCGCCACGGACCCGGCCGGATGACCGGGTCCCGTGCCACCGGCCGGCCGCGCCGGCGCACCGGGCTCGCCGGCGAACTCGTGCTGCTGGCCGGTGCCGTGACCACGGTGGCCGTCCTGCTGACCGGACTGGTCGCCTGGCACACGGTGCGGGGTACCGCCGAGGCCCAGGAACGCGACCAGCTCGCCCGGCAGGCCAAGGTGCTCAGCCGGGTGCCCGCCCTGTCGGCACTCCTGTACGAGGGGGAGCAGCGGATCGCCGGCGCGAACGGCGTCGAGATCGCCGTCCTGGACGCGGCGGGTGTCGTCCGCGGCCCGGCGGCCCCGGCGCTGGACACCGCGCAGCGTGACGTCCTGCTCTCCGGCAGGACCCTGTCGTCGACCGGGCAGCTCCGGGGCACCGAAGTGCTCGTCGAGGGCATCCCGGCCCGCAAGGGCGGAGCCGTCGTCCTCACCCGACCACTCACCGACGTGGACTCCGCGGCCGCCCGGATGCGCCGTGACCTGCTGCTTCCACTCGGCGCCGGGCTGGCCGGCGCGGTCGCGGCCGGCGTACTGCTGGCCCGGCGGCTCGCCCGTCCGCTCGGGCACGCCGTGGACGTCGCCGCCCGGCTCGCCGCGGGGGAACGGGGCGTGGCCGACCCAGGTCCGGCCGCCGCGTGCGGCCCGGCCGAGGCGGTCGAACTGGGCCAGGCCCTCGGCGTCCTCGACACCGCACTGGCGGACGGCGAACGCCGGCAGCGGGACTTCCTGCTGTCCGTCTCCCACGAGATCCGCACTCCGCTGACCAGCGTCCTCGGCTACGCGGAAGCCCTCGCCGACGATGTCGTACCGGCCGAGCGGCTGCCCGAGGTGGGCCGCATCCTGCACGCCGAGGCCCGGCGCCTCGACCGCTTCCTCGCCGACCTCCTCGACCTGGCAGCCCTCGAAACCGACGACTTCCGGCTCGACGTGGCGGACACCGACCTCGACGCGCTCGTCCGCGAGGCCGCGACGGCCTGGCGGGAGCGGTGCGCCCGGCACGGCGTCGACTTCCGGCTGGAGCACCCCGGCCGCCCCGTGCCGGTGCGCACCGACGGCTTCCGGGTCCGGCAGCTGACGGACTGCCTGCTCGGCAACGCCCTGCGGCTCACCCCGGCGGGTGCTCCCGTCGTGCTTGCCGTACGGCCCGGGGACGACGGTGCGGTGGAGGTCGAGGTGCGCGACGGAGGCCCCGGCCTGACGGAGGACGACCTGGCGGTCGCGTTCGAACGCGGCGCGCTCCACGAGCGGTACCGGGGGCTGCGCCCGGTCGGCACCGGCCTCGGCCTCGCCATCGCACACCGTCTGGCCGTCCGGCTCAATGGCACCCTGACCGTCCGGGCCCGGGGCCCGGAGGGCGGCGCCGTGTTCGCCCTCCGGCTGCCGCCGGCCGGGGACACGACGCCCGACCCGTAGCCCCGGACACCAGTACGGTTTCGTGATCAGGATGGCATTGCCTTCCCGGAGGCCGCATGCCAGGACCCTGCCGAACTGGTCAGGACGGCGTGTGAGCCCCCGGGAGAACGCGGGTGCACGGCGCGCCGGCACCGGATTGCCGGGGCGCCGTGCGCGGGTGGTCAGTCCCGTCCGGCGTGCGGCAGGACCTGGACCGTGTCGCCGACGGCCCGCTCGCCGGTGGCGTCGGATGTGACGTTGACGAGGCTGCCGTCGACGGCCATGGCGGTGGAGCCGCCGCCGTCGAGGTTGAGCGCCTGGACCGCGCCCAGTGAACGCATGAACCGGGCGGCCTCGGCGAGCGTGAAGCCCTCGCTGACACCGGGCTGCCGGCCGTCGACGGTGACGAGGAGCAGCCGCCCGTGACCGTCGACGCCGGCCAGGGTGCGCGGCTGGCGCACGTTGGACCAGGCGAACCCGAAGGAGAGGTCGAGCGGGTCGAGCGTGCCCTCGGCGGTGGCGTCGATGTGGACGCGGCCGTCCTCGACCAGGGTGGGGGCCGCGCTGACGACGCTGTCGTCGGGGCCGAGCCGGACCTGCCTGCCCGAGGCGTCCCGGACCGTCTCCCGCAACTCCAGCCGGCTGCCCGTCGCGGCGTGTCCGGTGAGCCAGGCGGCTGCGGCTCCGGTGCCCTGGAGGACCGAGCCGCCGGCGGGCACGGAGCCGCCGCGGTCGCCCTGGGAGACGACGGCACCGTGCCGGTCGAGGACCACCTGGACACCGGGGCCGGTCGGCAGGGGCGCCCCGAACTCGGAGGCGAACTTCACCAGGTCGTCCGCGAGCGAGCAGGTGAGGTCCTGGCGGGGGAGTTCGGTGGGTACGGTGCCGGGGCGGCCGCAGTTGCGCACCTTGCCCGGGACCCGGTTGACGCCCTGCACCGCGTGCACGGAGGAACCGGAACGGACGGTCACGGTGGTGGACAGGTCCGCGACCCGGACGTGCCGTCCGCCGTCGGCGAGGATCAGCGCGGCCCGGGATCCGGCCGCCATGGACTGCAACTCGCCGCGCACCACGGACAGTCCGGCCGAGGTGCCCTGGACGCCGTCCGCGTCGGAGGTGACGAAGAATCCCCCGTTGACGCCGACCAGGGAGCCCAGGCGGGCGGCCACCGTCGAGGTCTTCTCGCGGTCGGCGGCGTCCCCGCCGTCGCTCACCTCGACCGTGCCGTGCAGCCGGGCCGGGTCGACGACGGCGACGTGGATGCGTTCCGCGTCGGCGGGCCGGCGTCCGTCGTAGCCCGTCCACTCGACTGAGGTACGGAACCCGGCGGCCGACATCGCCGAGCCCAGCGTCCCCGCCTCGGCCTGCGTGGCGTACTCGCCGGCCCTGACCTGCCAGCCCATCGTGCCGTGCGGCGTGTCCGCGTACCGGTCCCAGGCCACCCGCTCCACGCGCGGCGCGAACCCGGCGGCCCGCAACTGCCCGGCGGTGGCGTCGGCCCAGTCACGGTCACCCAGCGGGGCCCAGGTGGCGGCACCCGTGAGGCGGTTGACGGCCGGAGCCTGGACGGTGACCGTCCACACACCGGCGGCCCGCGGGTCGGCGAGCACCCCGGTACGGACCTCGACCCCGGGCGCCACGTACCGGGTGGTCCACGCGACGGCATCCGCCGCTGCGTCCCCGGTCCACGTGCTCGCGCCCGCCGGCGGAACGAACGCGACCAGGGCCAGCACGGTCCCCAGCACGAACCCCCGTCCCGCCCTCCGGCGCCCACCCCGTACCGCGTACCCGAACGTCCCGGCTCTGACGGACATGTCTCTCCTGACGTACGACTCGGCGTGCGCGGCGCCACCCGTCCCACCCGCACCGCCCCGCCATCCCAGGCCGACGCCAAGACCCCTGCGTGAAGCGGCGGACACCTGGTGGAGAAGCCTGTACGACATCCGGACCGGGACTCGGGCCGAGACTTGGCCCGAGATATGGACGCGCAGTTCATTTCATGGTTATATGAACGTGTCGTTCATATCGACGCATCTGAAGAGGAGACCCCCATGAGCACCCCCACCACCGACCGTGTCGCACTGGTCACCGGAGGGTCGGGCGGCATCGGCCGCGTCGCGGCCGAACGGCTCGCCCGGGACGGTTTCGCGGTCGCCGTGCAGTACGCGGGCAACAAGGCCCGTGCCGAGGACACCGTGGCCGCGATCACCGCCGCCGGCGGCAGGGCCCTGGCAGTGGGCGGCGACGTCGCCGACGAGAGCGCGATGAGCGCGGCCTTCGACACGGTCGAGTCGGCCTTCGGCGGCATCGACGTGGTCGTGAACACCGCCGGCATCATGATCCTGGCCCCGATCGCGACGTTCGACCTCGCCGACCTGGACCGGATGCACCGCACGAACATCCGCGGCACCTTCGTCGTCTCCCAGCAGGCGGCACGCAGGGTCCGCCCGGGTGGCGCCATCGTCAACGTCTCGACCTCGGTGGTCCGCACCCAGCTGCCGGGCTACGGCGCCTACGTCGCCAGCAAGGCCGCGGTCGAGGGCCTGACCCTCATCCTCGCCCGTGAGCTGCGCGGGCGGGACATCACCGTCAACGCCGTCGCGCCCGGCCCCACCGCCACACCGCTGTTCCTGGACGGCAAGGACGACGCCACCATCGCGAACTTCGCCAAGGTGACCCCGCTGGAGCGGCTCGGCGAGCCCGGGGACATCGCCGAGGTCGTCTCGTTCCTGGCCGGTCCCGCCCGCTGGGTCAACGGACAGGTCCTCTACGCCAACGGCGGACTCGCCTGACCCCGCCGCACACGCACTGCACCGCCCCGCCCCAGCACCGTCATCCCGGAAAGGAACCACGTCCATGTCCACCACCGGCAACGTCGTCGTCATCACCGGCGCCTCCAGCGGTTTCGGAGCACTCACCGCCCGTGCGCTGGCGGACGCCGGCCACATCGTCTACGCCGGCATGCGCCAGACCGCCGACCGCAACGCGCCCCAGGTCAGGGCCGCCGCCCGGTACGCCGACGAGCACCACGTCGACCTGCGGTCCGTCGAACTCGACGTGAACTCCCAGCCCTCGGTCGACACCGCCGTCGCACGGATCGAGGCCGAGCACGGCCGCGTCGACGTGCTGGTCCACAACGCCGGGCACATGGTGACCGGGCCGGCCGAGGCCTTCACCCCCGACCAGCTGGCCGAGCTCTACAACGTGAACGTCCTGTCCACCCAGCGCGTGAACCGCGCCGTGCTGCCGGGCATGCGCCGGCGCCGGCGAGGACTGGTGCTCTGGGTGTCCAGCAGCAGCGTCAAGGGCGGCACCCCGCCCTACCTCGCCCCCTACTTCGCGGCCAAGGCCGCCATGGACTCCCTCGCGGTGTCCTACGCCGGCGAACTCGCCCGCTGGGGCGTGGAGACCTCGATCGTCGTGCCCGGCTCGTTCACCAGCGGCACCAACCACTTCGCCCACTCCGGCCACCCCGACGACACCGCCGTCGAGGCCGAGTACGAGAGCCGGTACCCCGGCCTGGTGAAGCAGATGGCGACCAAGCTCGCCGCGCTCGCCCCCGAGGACACACCCGCGTCGCTCGTCTCCGAGGAGATCGCCCGCATCGTCGCCCTGCCCGCCGGGAAGCGCCCCTACCGCGTGCACGTCGACCCCGTCGACGACGGATCCGAGGAGGTCTCGGTGACCGCAGACCGCATCCGCCGCGGCTTCCTCACCCGCATCGGCCTCGGCGACCTGCTCACCGTCCAGAGCTGAGGAGGCCGCCATGAGTGCCATCGAAGTCCCCGCAGCCATCCGGACCTTCGTCGAGGCGACCAACCGCGGCGACGCCGAGGCGTTCGCCGCCGCGTTCACCGACGACGCCGAACTCGACGACTGGGGACGCGAATTCCGCGGCCGCGACGGTGTGCGCGCCTGGGACCGGACCGACAACATCGGGGTGCAGGCGCATTTCACGCTGGACGCGATCGAGCCCGGCCCGTCGGCCGGCACCTACGTCGCGACCCTGACGGTGACCGGGAACGGTTACAACGGCACCGGCCCGATGACCTTCCGGCTGCGCGACGGGCTGATCGCGAGCCTGCGGATCGCTCCGTGACACCGCGCGTGCGGCCGGCGGCAGCGCCGCGACCGGCGCCGCGCAGGACACAGGACCGGGCGGACGGATGCGTGATCCCCGGCGACCGCGGGGATCACGCACCCACGGATCAGGCCAGGGCGAACTGCTGGGCGCCGGAGCCGTTGCAGTCCCAGATCTGCAGGCGGGTGCCGTTGGCGGTCGCGCCCGAGGGCGAGTCGACGCAGCGGCCGGTGGTCGGGTTGTACAGCGAGCCGTCGGCGTTGGCGACCCAGTTCTGGTAGCCCCCGCCGTTGCACGTGGCGAGTTGCAGCTTCGTGCCGGCCGCGCTGACCCCGCCCGCTATGTCCAGGCACCTGCCCAGCGTGCGCAGGGTCTGGCCGTTCCAGGTCCACTTCTGGTCGAGCGACGTCGCCTGCTGGCAGTCCCACAGCTGGACCGCGGTGCCGTCGCCGCCGGTGTCGTCGCCCGCCACGTCCACGCACTTGCCGCCCGGACCGTAGATGGGGGTACCGATGGCGAACTGCTGGGCGCCGGAGCCGTTGCAGTCCCAGATCTGCAGCCGGGTGCCGTTGGCCGTGGCACCCGACGGCGAGTCGATGCACCGGCCGGTGGCCGGGTTCCGCAGCGTACCGTCGGTCTGCCGCACCCATGACTGGTAGCCGCCGCTGTTGCACGTGGCGAGCTGCAGCTTGGTCCCCACGGCACTGTTGCCGCCGGCGATGTCCAGGCACTTGCCGAGGGTCTGCAGGGTCTGGCCGCTCCAGGTCCAGTGCTGGTCGACGGCCGCGGACTGGCAGTCCCACAGCTGGACCGCGGTGCCGTCGCCGCCGGTGTCGTCACCGGACACGTCCACGCACTTGCCGCCAGGGCCGGTGATCGTCTGGCCGGTCACCGAACCGCCGCCACCGCCGGAGCCGGGACCCTTGTTGTACACAGCCACCGAGTCGATCACCAGCTTGCCGCCGGAGACAGTGGCCGCGTTCGGGCCCCCGCCGAACGCGTCCGGGAACCCGCCGCCGATCGCCAGGTCGTAGATGATGAAGAAGGGGTGGTCGATCGCGTCGGACCAGGTCGTCGCGTCCACCTGGCCGGCGTTGACGGTGAAGAAGTTGTTCCCGTCGAGGTAGAACCGGATCTGTTCCGGCGACACCGAACGGTCGATCTCCACCGCGTAGTCGTGGAAGCCGGTCTGGCAGCCGGCGCAGGCGCGTTCACCCGAACCTATGCCGGTCGACTCGTTGCACGGCCCGCCCGGGTTCACCCCGCAGTGGATGGTGCTGAAGACGGAGCCGCGGCCGTTGATGTCCTCCATGACGTCGACCTCGCCGGACTTCGGCCAGGTCACACCGGAGCGCAGCGGTGCGCCGAGCATCCAGAACGCCGGCCAGTAGCCGGCGCCGTTGGCGGTGGTGACGTCGGGCTGCTGCAGGACGGACTCGATGCGGACGACTCCGCCGGCCGGGGCGCCGAAGGACGCCGACTGGGTCTCCACCCGCCCCGAGGTCCACCCGCTGCGCGGGTCGGAACCGGAGTGCAGGGCCTGGAGCACGAGATGGCCCTGTCCGTCGTAGTAGACGTTCGAGGTGTTGCTGGTCATGGTCTCGATCTCACCGGTGCCGAAACCGCTGCCCGGCCCGGTGTCGTACTTCCACAGGCTCTGGTCGATGCCGGTACCGGACGCGCCGTTGAAGTCGTCGCTCCAGGTGAGCGAGAAGCCCGCCGGCGTCGGCGGAACGGCCGCCTGGGCGGTGAGCGACGCGGTGACGGTGGCCGCCACCGTCAGCGCGACCACGGGAATCAGACTGAGGGTTCTTCTCCATCTGCCGCGCAGCGGTCGTGCGGAACGCAATGACATGTACCTGACCTCCGAGTAGGTGAAATGACGGCAGCGAAGCAGGGCGGCGGACACTCGGCCCTACCCGAACTGCCACAGGTGGTCGGCGGTCCCGTTGTCGTCGTACTGGACGGCGTGTGCGCTGTTGGCGGTGGACATGAGGTCGATGCCGAGGACCTTGCCGGAGTTCTTGTTGCGGATGCGGTACCAGCCGTCGCCGTTGTCGATGAGTTGCCAGAGGTGGTCGGCGGTGCCGTTGTCGTCGAATTGGACGGCGTGTGCGCTGTTGGCGGTGGACATGAGGTCGATGCCGAGGACCTTGCCGGAGTTCTTGTTGCGGATGCGGTACCAGCCGTCGCCGTTGTCGATGAGTTGCCAGAGGTGGTCGGCGGTGCCGTTGTCGTCGAATTGGACGGCGTGTGCGCTGTTGGCGGTGGACATGAGGTCGACGCCGAGGACCTTGCCGGAGTTCTTGTTGCGGATCAGCCGGTACACGGCGACCGGCTGCCACGGGTGGCCGGTCGGTGAGGCGGTGGGGAACGCGGAGATCCGCAGCCGGGCGGCGCCCATCGGGATCAGCGTCACGGTCTCCACGGCAGCCGTGCTGCGTGCCGGCGCGTCCTGTACCGGGGACACCACGTGCTGGTCGTCCGCCTGCCATTCGGCGATCCGCCGCGCGGGCGCGGTGATCCGAACGGGCGCCGTGTCGCGGCTGAACGGGTCGTCCGGCAGCGGGCCGTCGCTGCGACTGAACGTCCAGGGACCGTCGTCCGGCGCGAGTCCGTAGTTCCACGCCGTGGTGGCGTGCACCTCGTATTCGGGGAACTCGGAAGTGCCGCCGTACCGCACGTAGTTCTCGCCGATGCCCAGCGAGTACGTGAGCGGTCCGCGGTCGACCGCGGTGACCGCGTGGTTGCCGGTCCAGGTGCGCAGCACCGTCGACTGCGGGAAGCGCAGCGTGACGGTGTCGCCGTCGTGCCAGGTGCGCCGGACCACGGTCCAGGACGGGCCGGCCGCCGCGGAGACCGCCGCGCCGGCGACGGTGACCTGCGGAGATCCGCACCAGCCGGGTATCCGCAGGTACAGCGGGAAGGCGAGCGGTTTCGGCGCGGACACGGTCAGGGTGACCGTGTCGCCGAAGGGGTAGTCGGTGGTCTCGGTGACGGTCACCGCCGTGCCGTCGGCGACCTTCGCGGTGACCTGGCTGGGCGCGTACATAGCGGCCGCCAGCCCCTGGTCGGGGGTGGCGAGCCACAGCTCCTCGGTGAAGTAGGGCCAGCCCATTCCGTAGTTGTGCGGGCAGCAGCGGTACTGGTCGACCCCCGGCATGAACGCCTGCATGGCGAAGCCGTTCTGGAACTGCCCCTGGGTCTTCGCGCTGTCGTCGAGATCGACGCTGTTCGCGCCGGTGATGTAGTGGATGGCCTTTCCGGACGGATCGAGCGCCGCGGGAAGCGAGTTGAAGGCCAGGTCCTCGCAGCGGTCGGCCCACACCGCGTCGCCGGTGATCCGGGTCAGCAGCTGATGGCTGGCCATGAACTCGACGATGCCGCAGGTCTCGAAGCCCTGCCGGGGGTCGCCGAAGCCGGGCCGCGCGTTCTCGTCGCCCGCGAACCCGCCGCCCGGGAACCGGCCGTACGAGGTCATCACCGAGGTGTAGTTCCGGTATGCGGCCTGGGTGAGCGCGGCGGACGGCGAACGCAGCGCGTACTGGGCGGGCTCGCGGAACCCCTGCGCGATGTTGACGTTGTGCAGCGAGGGCAGGTTGTCGACCCAGTCGGCGCCGTTGGCATGGATCTTGTCGGCGAGGTCGAGCAGGAACGAGTCGCCCGTGCGGTTGTAGAGCCAGAAGACGCTGTCCAGGCCGTCACCCCAGCGCACCGACACCCAGCTCTGGTCGAACGCCGAGGGACCCTGCGCGTCCATGAAGCGGAAGAAGCCGGTGAGCAGGGGGATGATCCTGCTGTCCCCGCTGTACTCCTGCCAGTTGCGCAGAGCCCAGGTGAGCGGCAGGAAGGGCCAGAAGTCGGGGCCGCCGCCGAGCGACGTGCGCAGGGCGGCCGGACCGAACCAGCCGTCGGACTGCCGGGTGGCCACGATCGCGTCGATCCACTGGCGGACGGCGGCCAGTGCGGCGGCGTCCTTCGTGAGGATCGCCAGGTCGACGTAACCGCGCAGCCAGTACGGGACCTCCTCCCAGCCGGTGCGCTCGGGGTGCACCCAGCCCGAGTCGGACATCACCAGGAAGTGCGAGATCGCGGCGTACTGGCCGCACAGACCGGCGAGTTGCTGCCGCAGCCGGTTGTCGAGCCAGCCGCGCGCGGTGACCGCGCCCGGCGGCAGGCGCAGAAAGGCGGTGGGGGAGAGGGGCGCCGCGTTGGGCGGGTAGAGCCCGCCGGGAGCAGGCGCTACCCGCGACGACGCTGCGGTGTGCGCGGTGCCGGTACCGCGTGCCGCCTGGGCGGGGCCGGACATGACGAGCGGAAGACTGCTCGCCCCGGCCGCGGTGAGCGCGCCGACGACGAAGTGTCTGCGGTTCAGGGGCACGGGGGAGCCTCCTGGCACGATCCGGACGTGTGGGGACCAGGGGCCGCGAGTCGATCGCCGAGGCACCTGGGGCATTTCAACGTTGGAAGGTAGAGACCAATCGGCATGACAGCACGGACCGGAGACCGTGTCCAGGGGGTGCGCAGGAGCACCGGGGCGGTCCGCCGCCGTTCGGGCGGCGGCGGACCGCACTCCTTCATGGATGGCGCAGGAGACTCGGCGTGGCGCGGGGAGGCGTTCGCCGACTCCGGGCGGGCGTCAGGCGGTGCACCCGGCCGGGGTGGCCCGTGAGGCGTCGGAGATCAGCGCCCGCTGGGCCGTCCTGAGCCGCTGGACGTCGGGTTTGACGACCCTGCGGTCGTACGTCAGCAGGCCGTTGAGCTCACCCTCGACGTCCGAGATCTGGGTGTACACCGCGCCGTTGCCGCCCTGGCAGGCCAGCGCGTGGACCTCGGCGAGCTTGGCCAGGTAGTCGTCGGTGTAGGCCGCCGGGTCGACGTCGACGTACGACTGCTGCACGGACCAGGCATGTCCGGGTACCGCGAGGCCGAGGCCGCCGTACTCACCGCTGACCAGGGCACGTCGGCCGTCGGGGTGGGGCGGCAGGGCCGGACTGGGATAGCCGTGCTCGTCCATGATGTCGCCGGTGCCGCCGTCCCCGCCGAGGTTGAGCCCGGACATGGAATCGACCAGCCGGGTCGGGTCCCAGGACTTGGCCTGGTCGGCGATGCGGGCCATGTCGTACTGGCCCCAGCCCTCGTTGAAGGTGACCCACATGACGACCGACGGGCTGCTGTAGTGCTCGTCGATCATCTGTTTCATCTCGCGCTCGTACTCGGCGCGCGCCTGCGCGGACGGGTTCACCCCGGCCGTCATCGCGGGCATGTCCTGCCACACCATCAGTCCGAGCCGGTCGGCCCAGTAGAACCAGCGGTCGGGCTCGACCTTGATGTGCTTGCGCACCGCGTTGAAGCCCATGCTCTTGTGCATCTTCAGGTCGTAGGCGAGTGCCTCGTCCGTCGGGGCGGTGTAGAGGCCGTCCGGCCAGAAGCCCTGGTCCAGGGTGGCCATCATGAAGACCGGCTTGCCGTTGAGGAGGGTGCGCGGAACGCCGTTCACCTTCTCCACCTTCACCGACCGCATCCCGAAGTAGCTGCCGACGCGGTCGGCTCCGACGCTCACCCTCAGGTCGTAGAGGTACGGGTCGTCGGGCGACCACAGGCGCGGGTTGCGGATGCGCAGGGTCAGAGGCTCGCCGCTGCGCCCGGTGACCGTGGCCACCTTGCGTTTGCCCGCGTAGGCGGTCGCCGTGACCGGCAGGCCGTCGCGGACGCCCTGCGGCTCGACGGTGAGCGTGCCGGCGTCGACGTCCGGGGTGAGCTTGAGCTGGTCGACGTGGTCGGCGGCCACCGGTTCCATCCACACCGTCTGCCAGATGCCGGAGGTCGGCGTGTACCAGATGCCGCTGGGGTCCAGGCGCTGCTTGCCGACCGGTGGGTTCTCGCCGTCGGCGGCGTCGGTGGGGTCGTAGACGCCGACGATCAGCTCCTGCGTGCGGCCGGGCTTCAGCGCGTCGGTGATGTCAGCGCCGAACTTGTCGTATCCGCCCTGGTGTTCGGCGACCTTGGTGCCGTTCACGTACACCTCGGCGCGCCAGTCGACCGCGCCGAAGTTCAGTTGCAGCCGCTTGCCGGAGCCGATCTTCCAGCCGGCCGGGACGGTGAAGGTGCGCCGATACCACATGCGGTCCTCGTGCCGTTCGAGCCCGGACAGCTGCGACTCGACGGGGTACGGGACGAGGATCTTCTCGCCGAGCCGCTTGCCCACCGGCGGTTGTTCTCCCGCCGTGGCCGCCGCGAACTGCCAGGTGCCGTTCAGGTTCTGCCAGGCATCGCGCGTGAGTTGGGGCCTCGGGTACTCCGGATGGGCGTTGCCCGGCCCGACCTGGTCGGCCCACCTGGTGCGCAACTCGTACGTCGACCTGTTGGCACCGCTGCTCCAGAAGGAGCTGACAACGTTGCCATCCGTGCCGGTCAGGCCGCCTTGACCGTCGTAGCGCACGTCGGCGAGACCGGACGCGGTACCGGTCTTGTTGCCGACCACGGGCTCCTTCAGCGTGATCAGCAGCTTCCGGGGGTCGGCGGAGTCCAGCCGGGCATCGCCCAGGGGCCAGGCGGCGCCGCCGATCACCGCGTCGAGGTGCTCGCCGAGACCGGCCGGCGGCGCGCCGAGCGGCTGGGCGAAGTCGAGGGCGAGGGTACGGCCGCTCGCCAGGACGGCGGTCGAGACGGCGCCATCGTAGTCGAAGCCGTCGGGCAGCCGGAACGCGGACTGCGGTACGGCTGTCTTGGTCCCGCCGGGCGGGGTCCAGCGCAGGTGGAGGTTGGAGCCGCCGTAGTGCTCGAAGTACTCGACCTTGATGTCGTAGGCCTGGTTCGCCGTCAACTCGATCGGCTGGCCGGTCTGTTCGATGTCCCAGTCGTCCACCCAGTGGTCGATGACCAGTCGGCCGTCCACCCACAGGCGGAAGCCGTTGTCGCCGATGATCGAGAAGGTGGTGGGGCCGGTCCGCTCCGGGACGATCTTCCCGGTCCAGCGGACGCTGACGTCGTCCGACTGGCCGGTGGCGAAGTTCAGGCGCGGCTCCAGGGTGTCGAAGTCGAGGTTCGGGTCGAACCCGGTGGCCTTGAGCTCGTGGAAGTCGAAGGCGCCGGGGGCGGACTGGGTGTAGTAGTCGCCCCTGAGTCCGTGGACTTCGACGGGGTCGCCGGCCGCGGAGGCGGCGGTGGCGGCGGGTGGCGCGGTGAGGCCGGCCAGGCCCAGTGCCGCGGCGAGCAGCAGGGCGAGGCGTTGCCCGAGAGGTCTGATGCGCACGAATCCTCCTTGGGTGAGGAAGGGTGGCGGCTCGTTGCTTCTGTCTGTACAACGTTGGAAGGAACGGCAGTTGGCATGAGAGCACGGCTCTCGGCCTGTGTCCAGGGACATGACAATCCCGGGGGCGCGGGGCACTCATCGACGCTGAGGAGATCCCTTGCGGGTCAGCCTGAGGGACGTGGCGGAACGCGCGGGCGTTTCGATCAAGACCGTGTCCAACGTGGTGAACAACTATCCGCACGTCACCCCTGCCATGCGCGCCCGGGTGCAGGCGGCGATCGACGAGCTCGGCTACCGGCCCAATCTGACCGCGCGTCATCTGCGCAAGGGCCGGACGGGGATCATCGCGCTCGCCGTTCCCGAGCTCGGCAACCCGTACTTCGCGGAGCTGGCCGGCGCGGTGATCGACGCGGCCGCGGAGCACGAGTTCACCGTCCTGCTCGACCACACGCGGGGCGAGCGCGAACAGGAGATCCTGGTCAGCCAGGGCTTCCGGGGCGGGGTGATCGACGGGCTGATCCTCAGCCCGCTGACCCTGGAGGCCGAGGACCTGCGGGGGCGGCCGGGCGACGTGCCGCTGGTGCTGCTCGGGGAGCGCGAGTACGGCCTGCCCTTCGACCACATCGCGATCGACAACGTGGCGGCGGCCCGGTGCGCGGTACGCCATCTGCTGGGCCGCGGCCGGACCCGGATCGCCTACCTCGGCGTGCGCACCGACTCCGTGAACCGGCCCGCCCACCTGCGTCTGGACGGCTGGCGCGCGGAGCTGGCGGCCGCCGGGGTGCCCGCGCCGGACAGCCTGGTGGTGCCGGTCGGCGGCTGGGACCGGGACGACGGCGCGGGGGCCATGGCCGAGCTGCTGGACTCCGGCGTGCGCCCGGACGCCGTCTTCGCCTTCAACGACCTGATCGCGATCGGCGCGATGCGGGTGCTGCACGAGCGGGGACTGCGGGTGCCCTGGGACGTGGCGGTGGTGGGCTTCGACGACATCGCGGAGGGGCGCTTCGGCGCCGTCACCCTGACGACGGTGTCACCGGACAAGCAGGCCATCGCGAAGATGGCCGTGGCCTCGCTGCTGCGCAGCCTGTCGGGCCGCGCGGAGCCGGGCGGCCGCGAACTGACCGCGAAATTCGAGCTGGTGGAGCGCGAGAGCACCGTGGGCCGACGCTGACGAGATTTCGGACGGAAGGCTTTACACGACCCTTCCAACGATGTAAAAACCTCCCCTGAACGACGAGCACGCCGAGTTGACGCAAGAGCAAGCCTCCCCGAGAGCGCTCTCAGCTCCGGGGCCGTGCCGTTTGGGGACACTCATGAAGCCCACCGCACTTGCCCGTCGCACCTCCGCTCGCACACTTCTCGCCGCCGGCCTCGTGACGAGCCTCGCGCTCGCGACCGGATGCACCAAGTCCGAGGACGACTCGGACACGAAGCCCGCCACCTCGAAGCAGGACGACGCCGGCCAGGTGGTCGCCTCGCCCGGCACCGCCTCCGGCCCGACCTGCACCATCGACGCCTACGGCGGACAGAAACTCGATCTGAAGAGCGCCACCGTCGGCTTCTCCCAGTCCGAGAAGGAGGCCAACCCCTTCCGGATCGCGGAGACCGCCTCCATCAAGGCCGAAGCCGCAGCACAGGGCGTCGAACTGCTCACCGCCAACGCCCAGTCACAGTTCTCCAAGCAGATCAGCGACGTCCAGGACCTCATCGCCAAGGGCGCGAACCTGCTGGTCATCGCCCCGCTCAACTCCGACGGCTGGGAGCCGGTGCTGCGCGCCGCGGCCGCCCGGCACATCCCGATCGTGACCATCGACCGCAAGATCAACGCGACGGCCTGCAAGGACTACGTGAGCTTCATCGGCTCCGACTTCACCGAGCAGGGCAGACGGGCCGCGGACCAGATGATCGCGGCGACCGGCGGCAAGGGCGAGATCGCCGTCCTCCTCGGCTCGGCCGGCAACAACGTGACCACCGAGCGCACCAAGGGGTTCGAGGACCGCATCAAGGAGAAGGCACCCGGCCTGAAGATCGTGTTCCGCCAGACCGGCGAATTCGCCCGCGAGAAGGGCCAGTCGGTCACCGAGAACCTCATCCAGTCCAAGCCCGGCATCACCGGGATCTACGCCGAGAACGACGAGATGGGCCTCGGCGCCGTCAACGCACTCAAGGGTGCGGGCAAGAAGCCCGGCGACGTCAAGATCGTCACCATCGACGGCACCCGCAACGCCGTACAGGGCATCGTGGACGGCTGGATCTACGCGGTCATCGAGTCCAACCCGCGCTTCGGGCCGCTCGCCTTCCAGACCCTCGACACCTTCACCAAGGGCGGGAAGGTCGGCCAGGACATCGTTATCAAGGACAGCGCCTACGACAGCAGCAACGCCCGGTCGGACCTCGGCAAGGCCTACTGACGTGCTCTCGGTCACCCGGCTGTCCAAGACCTTCCCCGGTGTGCGTGCGCTGTCCGACGTGGACTTCACCGCGCGCGCCGGACACGTGCACGCGCTCGTCGGCGAGAACGGCGCGGGCAAGTCGACGCTCATCAAGGTGCTCACCGGCGTGTACCGGCCCGACCACGGCGAGGTGGCCTACGACGGCGAGCCGGTCCGCTTCACCACACCGCTGCAGGCCCAGCGGGCCGGTATCTCCACCATCTACCAGGAGGTCAACCTCGTCCCGCTGATGAGCGTGGCCCGCAACCTGTTCCTCGGCCGCGAACCGCTGAGCCGACTGGGCCTGATCGACTTCCGGCGCATGCACCGCGAGGCCGACCAGGCGCTGCGCGGACTCGGCATCCGGGTCGACGTCCACCGGCCGTTGCGCGAACTCGGCGTCGGCGCCCAGCAGATGGTCGCACTCGCCCGCGCCGTCGCCGTCGACGCCCGCGTCGTCATCATGGACGAACCGACCTCCTCTCTCGAACCACGCGAGGTGCAGACCCTGTTCGAGGTGATCCGCATGCTCCGCGAACGCGGCGTCGCGGTCGTCTACGTCAGCCACCGCCTGGACGAGCTGTACGAACTCTGCGACACCATCACCGTCCTGCGCGACGGCCGTGTCGTGCACACCGGCCCGCTCGCCGAGCTCGGCCGGCTGCGGCTGGTGGCCATGATGCTCGGCCGGGAGACCGGCGAGATACGCGCCGAGGGCCTGACCAAGTTCTCCGGCTCGCACGAGACCGACGCCGAACCGGTGCTGACCGCCACCGATCTGACAGTTCGTCATCGACTGCGCGAGGTGTCGCTGTCTCTCCGCCCGGGTGAGGTCGTCGGCCTGGGCGGACTGCTCGGCTCCGGCCGCAGCGAGACCGCGAAGGCCATCGCCGGCGCCCTGCCCACCGACACCGGCCGGGTCGCAGTCGCCGGCGTCCCGGTACGGCCGGGCTCGACCACCGCCGCGATCCGCGCCGGCATCAGCCTGCTGCCGGAGGACCGCAAGAGCGAGGGCATCCTGCCGGGTCTGTCGGTCCGCGAGAACATCGCGCTCGCCGCCCTGCCGGGCCTGTCCCGCTTCGGCCTGGTCGACGACGCCCGCGTCGACCGGATCGTGGCGGCGTTCATGAAACGGCTCCGCATCAAGGCCGCGGGCCCGCACCAGAAGGTCGGCGAACTGTCCGGCGGCAACCAGCAGAAGGTCCTGCTGGCCCGCTGGCTCGCCCTGCACCCCAAGGTGCTGCTCCTGGACGAGCCGACCCGCGGCATCGACGTCGGCGCCAAGGCCGAGGTGCAGGCACTCATCGACGAACTCGCCGACGACGGCCTGGCCGTACTGCTGATCTCCTCCGACACCGAGGAACTGATCGAGGGCAGCGACCGGGTGGTCGTCCTCAAGGACGGCGCCGTGGTCCGCGAACTGACCGGCGACGCCGTCACCGAGGGCGAGCTGATGCGCGCCATCGCCGCCGTACCCGCTGGAGGGAGCGATGACTGAACTCACCCTGGCCCGCGGCACGCCGGACCGCGCCCGGCTGCTGCGCCTGCTCCAGGACTACGGCGTGTACACCGGCGTCCTGGTGCTGCTGCTGTTCAACTTCGCCTTCACCCCGCACTTCGCGTCCGCGGAGAACTTCCGCACCCAGGCCGTCCAGGTCGCCCCCGTTTTGATCGTCGCCCTGGGCATGGCGCTGGCCATCGGCACCGAGGGCGTCGACCTGTCGGTGGGTTCGGTGATGGCCCTGGCCACCTCCCTGCTCTCGCTCTACCTCGGCTACGGGCCGTGGATCGCCACCCTGATCGCGGTGATCGCGGGTGCCGTGGTCGGCGCCGCGAACGGCGCCCTCATCGCGTTCGTCGGCGTCCAGCCCATCGTCGCCACCCTCGCCCTGATGGTCGCCGGCCGCGGCCTGGCGCTGGTCCTGCTGCCCCAGCTGAAGGACGTACACGACCCCGGCCTGGCGGCACTCGGCTCCGGCGACGTGCTGGGCGTGCCCTACCTGGTCCTCATCGCCGCGGTGCTCGCCCTGCTGGTCGCGTTCGTGATGCGCCGCACCACCTTCGGACGCCAGGTCCTGGCCACCGGCGACAGCCGGGCCGCGGCCCGGCTCGCCGGACTCCCGGTGCGCCGGGTCCTGGTCGTGGTCTACGTCTGCTCCGGCGCTCTCGCCGCGGTCGCGGGCGTGCTCGCCACCGCCCGGCTCGCCGCGAGCGACCCCACCTCCCTCGGCACCCTGATGGAGCTGTCCGCCATCACCGCCGTGGTCGTCGGCGGCACCCCGCTCAGCGGCGGCCGGGTGCGCATCGGCGGCACCGTCGCCGGTGCCGTGCTCATCCAGCTGCTCACCACCACCCTCATCAAGCACGATCTGCCGCCGTCGTGGACCCAGATCGCCCAGGCCGTGGTGATCGTCCTCGCCGTCTACGCGGCCCGGGAACGAGGCAGGCGATGACCGCGCAGACCGAGGAGGCCGGAATGCCGGCCGACACCACGAGCCGCAGGGGTGCCGGTGCCGGGCGCACCAACCGCGCCGAGCGGCTGAGCGGGCTCGCGCAGCAGCACGGCGCCCTGGTCACCCTCGTGATCGCCATGGCCGTGGCGTCGCTGGGTTTCGACACCTTCCTGACGGGCGACAACCTCGCGAACATGGCGCTGTCCTCGGCGTTCCTCGCCGTGGTCGCCCTCGGCATGACGTTCGTGATCGTCACCGGCGGCATCGACCTGTCGGTGGGCTCGCTGTTCGCCCTCGGCGGTGTCCTCGCCGCCTGGGGCTCGCGGTACGGCACGGCGGTGGCCCTGCTGCTGCCGCTCGCCGTCTGCGGACTGATCGGCCTGGTCAACGGCGTGCTGATCGCACGGGTCCGGCTCGCACCGTTCATCGTCACCCTGGCCGCGATGCTGGGCGCCCGGGGCATCCTGCTGGCCGTCACCGACGAGGGCTCGACGACGTATCTCGTCGACAAGGACTCCTTCCTCGCCACCCTCGGACAGGGTTCCCCGGCCGGCGTCGGAGTGCCCGTGTGGATCACCGTGGCGCTGTTCGTGCTCGGCGCCGTCGTGATGCGCCGGACCAGATTCGGGCAGTACGTGTACGCGGTCGGCGGCAACGAGGACGCGGGAGCCCTGATGGGCGTGCCGGTGGCCCGTACGAAGATCTCCGTCTACACGCTTTCCGGCCTGTGCGCCGGGCTGGCCGGCGCGCTCAACGCGGCCTGGCTGCTGTCCGGCGTGACCATCCTCGGCAACGGCATGGAACTGGACGCCATCTCGGCCGTGGTCATCGGGGGCACCCTGCTCAGCGGCGGTTCCGGCTTCGTCAGCGGCTCCCTCGTCGGAGTGCTGCTGCTCAAGGTCATCCAGAACGTGATCAACCAGATCGGCTCGCTCGACTCCGCCTACCAGCAGGTCGTCAGCGGGGCGTTCCTGGCCGTGGTGGTGGTCGCCCAGACCTGGCTGGGCCGGAGACGGAGTGTGCTGTGAGACCTTCCCTGCCGAGAGCCCGCCGTGGACTGGGCATCCTCGCCGTGGCCCACATGGCGGTACTGGGACTCTGCCTGGGCACCCCCGGAGCCGGGGCGGCGGACACGGGTGGCCGGTCGCCCCACCCCTTGGCCGTGACCGTGCGGGACGCCCGCTTCGAAGTCCTGTCACCGACGTTGATCCGGACGGAATACGCGGGAGACGGCCACTTCGAGGACAGCCCCACCTTCAACGCCGTGGGCCGGGACTCCTTCACCCCACCCCCCTACACCTCGTCCGTCAGCGGCGGCGAACTGACCATCACCACCAGCGCCATGACCCTGCGCTACCGCGTCGGCTCCGGCCCCTTCGACGCCGACAACCTGACGACCTCCTTCAAAGCCGGGCCCACACCGGTGCTCGCGGCACCCTGGCGCCACGACGTGTGCACCGTCGGTGCCCTGTGCGAGGCGGAGGACCAGCAGTACGACGGCCCCGGTCTGGCCACGGACCACGGCGGCTTCACCGGCAAGGGCTTCCTCGCCGGTTTCGAGGTGGACGGCAACTCCCTCACCGCGGACGTACGGGCCCCGTCCGCCGGCACCTACGACCTCGCCGTGCGCTACTCCAACGCGGTGGGCAGCGACGGCCGCCACGAGGCACGCACCCTCAGCCTCGGCGTGGACGGCGGCGCCGACAGGACGTTCACGCTTCCCACGACCCCGGACTGGAACACCTGGGGCGTGGCCCGCCTGCCACTGACATTCGGCGCCGGCCCCCACACCGTCCGGCTGCACCGTGCCGCCGCCGACTCCGGCAGCGTCAACATCGACAGCCTCGCCCTCCTCGACTCCGGTGCCACATATCCCGACCGGGCCGGGACCATGGTCAACGGCTGCCGTTTCGGGACCAGTTGCGAGGCCGAGGACACCGTGCTGTCGGGCTCCGCCGTCATCGCCATGGATCACCGGGGCCATGCCGGCTACGGCTTCACCGCCGAACTCGACCAGGGGTCCGGCGTCTCGGACCGGATCACCGGCGTGCCCGCCGACGGCACCTACCTGCTCGACCTGCGCTACGCCAACGGCACCGGCGGCGACGGCCTGCACCAGCCCCGCACGATCGACGTCGGCACCGGCGACGGGACCTCCCCCACCACCCTCACGCTCCCGGCCACCGACAACTGGGACACCTGGCAGACGGCATCCGTTCCCGTCGAGTTGAAGGCGGGCACCGACCAGGTCACCCTGAGCTGCCCGAAGTCCGCCAGCTGCCATGTCAACCTGGACACCCTGGCCCTGAGCCGGCCGGGCGAGCCCGCCCCCGCACCCCACCTCGCCCTGGGCGGCTACCGCCGCAGCCTCGACGGACTCAACGGCGACACCGACCCCACCCCCTGGACCACGCCCGGACTCCTGCACCGCGACGGCTGGTACCTCCTCGACGACACCCCCTCCGCCGTCTACGACACCGGCACCGAGGAGGCCACCGCACGCCCCGCCCACGGCGGCCGGCCCTACCAGGACGGCTACCTGTTCGCCTTCGGCCACGACTACCGGCAGGGCCTGTCCGACCTCGCCACCCTGACCGGCCCGTCACAACTGCTGCCCCGCTGGGCCTACGGCGTCTGGTACTCCGAATACATCGACCGCACCGCGAGCGACTACGAGAACACGATCCTGCCCGCGTTCCGCGCCGCGGACGTCCCCCTGGACGTGCTGGTCACGGACACCGACTTCAAGTCGCCCAACACCTGGAGCGGCTGGAACTTCGACCCGGCCAAGTTCCCCGACCCCAAGGCCTTCTTCGACTGGTCCACCGGCCAAGGACTGCACAACACCCTGAACGTGCACCCGAGCATCCTCGGCACCGACCCGCAGTTCGCGCAGACCCAGAGCACGGCCAAGGGCAAGCTCCGCAAGGGCGGTTGCGCGGGCGGCGCGGGCCCGGACTGCTACACCTTCGACTTCGGCGACCCCGACCAGCTCACGGCCTACCTCGACCTGCACCGGCCGATGGACCAGGCAGGCAACGACTTCTGGTGGCTCGACTGGTGCTGCGACGCCTCCCGCTCCTCCCGGTCCGGCACCACCCCCGACGCATGGATCAACCAGCAGTACGCCGGCCTCACCGCCGCGGAGACCGGCGACCGGGGCTTCGTCCTGTCCCGTGCCTACGGCTCCCTCCAGGCCGGCGGCTACAGCGGCGGCGTCGGCCTGCCCACCGGGCCCTGGGCCGACAAGCGCAGCACCCTCCACTTCACCGGTGACACCACCTCGAACTGGGGCACCCTGCGCGCCGAGGTCGGCTACACGCCGGGGGAGTCGGCCGCCACCGGCCTCGCCGCCGTCAGCCACGACATCGGCGGCCACAACGACGGGTACGGCATCCCCGGAGCCGAGACGTACACCACGGACGGCCAGACCCACCGCACCACCAGACTGCCCGACGACCTGTACGCGCGCTGGGTGCAGTTCGGCACCTTCCAGCCCGTCGACCGGCTGCACAGCAACCACAGCGACCGCCTGCCGTGGCAGTACGGCCCCGAAGCGCAGAAGTCCGCCGAGAAGTTCCTCCGGCTGCGCGAGGCCCTCGTGCCGTACACGTACACCCAGGCGCACGAGGCCGCCACCACCGGCACCCCGATCGTCCGCCCGCTCTACCTCCAGTACCCGGAGGAGGAGAACGCCTACACCGAGGCGGCGAGCGAGTACCTCTACGGCCCCGACCTGCTGGTCGCCCCCGTGACCACCCCCGGCACCGACACGACCACTCCGGTCTGGTTCCCGCCGGGCCGGTGGACGGACTACTTCACCGGCCGCACCTACACCGCACCCACCGGCGGAGCCACCCACGACATCACGACCACCCTGGACACGATGCCGGTCTTCGTCCGGGCCGGCGGCATCGTCACCACCCGCTCCGACAACGTGCCGAACGACAGCCGGAGCCCGCTCGACAAGGTCAGCGTCACGGTGGCCCCGGGATCATCGGGCGCCTCCTCCCTCTACGAGGACGACGGCACCACCGCGCAACCGGCCCGTACGGCAACCACCCGGCTCCGCTACACCGAACACAGGGGCACCCACCTGCTGCAGATCGCGCCCGCCAGGGGCGCCTTCCCCGGACAGGTCAGCCGCCGCACCTGGACCGTGTCCTTCCTCGGTGTCGACACGCCACCGAGCCGAGTGACCGCGGACGGCGCCCGGTTGGCGACCTCGGCCTGGCACTGGGACGCCGGCACCCGCGCGCTGACGATCACCATGCCCCCGCGGAGCATCCACGCTGCCACGGCCGTCGCGTACACAAGTCCCGTCCGTGCACCGGCACCGACGGCGGTCATCTGCTGCCCGCAAGTCCGGGGCGGAGAGGCGGATAGCATCAGCTGACGCAAGGGGGACAGAATCCGTGCTGATCCGTTCACGTAATGACGCAGGTTCTGCTGTCCTGTTCGCATCCGATCGGTCCTTCCGGGTCTGGCGTTATGGCATCGGACACTCCCAGCTGCTCCTCCGGGCCGTTCCGGACAGCGTGCACACCGTATGCCTGGACCTGCGCTTCGAGGGCGTGAGTGCCGTCCAGCTGGTCCAGCACTACAAGGCGATCGAACTCTGCTCCGCGACCGGGACCGAGGCCGGGGAGATCCTCGATTTCGCAGGGATCAGTCCGTCCCGCAGGGAGCGCCACCTGCCCGTGGTCCTTCGGTCCGCAAGCGGATCCGGGTTCGTGGTGTGCCTGCGCGTGACCGCCGAGCGCGGCGGCGAAGACCTCTTCGGATCCGGCGCCGGACCCGGGGACCGCACCGTCGTCTGGAGCACTCGCCCGTAGCCGGGCACGGCCGGAACCGATCGTGGCCGAGGACGGCAGCAGCCGCATCCCCGCCGAGGGCTGCGCGGTCGCCCCGCTCGCCGAGGTCGAACGGCCCCGGCACATCGGCGGGCGTTTCACCGTCGGCCGGTGATCCCGGAGGACACGACGGCGACGCGTCTGCGCATGCGGACCCTGGACTGAACGCCCGCTGTTCAGGCGGGACCCGGAGGCAGTGCGCCGAGAACGGCCGCGAGGCCGTGCGGGTCGCGGCGGGCGATGTTGTGGCCGACCGGAATCTCGTGGACCCGCCATCCCGGGTCGGCGCGCAGCCGTTCGGCCAGGGCGACGAACGGGCTGCCCGCCCACGCGCCACCGCTGATGTACGTCCGGCCGAACGTGCCGCCGCGGCCGCCTTCCAGCCTGATCGACTGGACGAAGCTCGCCATCGGGTGCGGGCGCGCGCGGGGG
Organism: Streptomyces sp. NPDC090499; assembly: GCF_044769305.1. Classification (NCBI taxonomy): domain Bacteria; kingdom Bacillati; phylum Actinomycetota; class Actinomycetes; order Kitasatosporales; family Streptomycetaceae; genus Streptomyces; species Streptomyces sp. NPDC090499. The sequence goes on along the minus strand of NZ_JBIVXP010000024.1, from coordinate 62,340 downwards.
TCGAGGCCGCCCGGGACGGCGACCCAGCGACCGTCGCCCCGCGCGCCGGCGATGAACAGCTCCCGGAAACCGTCGCTGGTCAGCGACCAGCACGAATCCCCGTCGTCGGGAACGTAGGCGTCGATGAAGACGAGCTGGGCGAGCCGGTCCCCGAGCCGGTCCGCGACACCGGCGATCACCATCCCGGCGTAACTGTGCCCGCACAGGGCGAGGGGCGGTCCGTCGTTCCGCTCGACCAGCTCGGCCACCTGGGCGATGTGGACGTCGAGATTCGGCGGACGGTCCACGTCGGCCGGGGCGTCCGGCTCCAGACCCGACAGGGTCACCGCCTCGGCCTCGTGACCGCCCCGGTGCAACTCGGCGGCCACCGAGTCGAACACCCACCCGCCTTGCCAACCACCCGGCACCATGAGGAACTTCACCGCGTCATCGTAGGCCGGGGCGGTCCCGCCGGGTGAAGGGGTGCCCGGTCGTGCCGGGCACCCCTTCACCGGTCAGCGGGTCACTGTACGACGACCTGCGTGCTGCCCGTGACGCCGCCCGAGGTCACCGAGACGGTGACGGTGCCGGGGCGGTGGGCGGTGAGGGTTCCGGTGGACGGGTCCACCGAGGCGGTCCTCGGGTCGGCCGAGGACCACACGTGCGACGCGGGGTCCGCGATCGGGACGGTGAGCGGTGCGATGTTGTCGCCGGCGACCTGGTCGCCGTTCGCGGTCAGGGTGACGTGGTCGCCCTTGGTGATCGGGTCCTTCGGGCCCTGCACCGTGATCGAGGCGAGCGCGGGCTCGACGGTGTACTGGAGGTCGCCGTCGTCACCGATGCGGATCAGCCCGAAGTGGTAGAAGCCGCCCTGGTCCGCGGGCGCGTACGCGGGCATGCCCAGGTCGGCGAAGGTGAACTGCGGGATGCCGCCCTTCGCCACCGTGGTGGCGTGGCCCTCGGGGTCGAGGATCTGCTCGGCGAAGCCGCGGGCGTGGCCGTACATCATGATCACGTGCTGCTTCGGGTGCGTCTGCTGGAAGCGCTGCACCAGCCGCAGGTACATGCGCGCCTCCCAGCGGTCCGTGAACTGGCTGTTCGCGGCCGGGTGCGGGTCGTAGGCGGGCATGTGCGTGATGACCAGGACGTCCTTGGCGGTGGTCTCCGTCAGCTGCTGGACCAGCCACGGGTACTGGGCGCCCGCGGGGTCCTGGAAGGGGTCCGAGGACTGCAGGCTGCCGTGCGAGTTGTCGGTGACGATCAGCCGCGCCGCACCCTGGCCGTAGGCGTAGTGGGTGTCGCCGAAGGTGTCGCTGTAGTTGCCGTTCTCGGCGTCCGCGCCCTGGGTGATCTCGTGGTTGCCGACGATGTCCCGCTCGGGGACACCGAGCGCCTCCATCTTCGACTTGGCGAACTGCAGGTCGGCGAGCTTGCCGTCGTCGGCCATGTCGCCGAGGAACTGCGCGGCGTCCGGCCGGCCCTGCGGGCTCAGCGTGGGCAGCCGCCCGGCGACGGAGTCCATCACGTTGCTGCTCACCGACCCGGGGTCGGAGGCGAGCAGGTGGGCGTCGTCACCGGCGAGCAGCGTGCTGCCGTGCCGCGCGAAGTCCGCCGAGTCCTCCTCGTAGGACAGCCACTTCGGGTTGTCCGGTACGGCGTGGTACTCGGGCTCGGTCACCGGCCGGGGCGAGTACAGCGCCTGCAGGCCCGCCACGTCGAGCGAGCCGCTGTAGGCGGTGCTCGGGCTGATGGCCAGGAAGTCGACGAAGCTGATGGTCAGCGGGAACTGCATGCCCGCCGGCAGCTGCGCGACGGCGAGGTGCCAGTCCTTCCAGGTGACGTACGTCGGATACAGCGTGGTCGCCGAACCGTTGACGCCGATATACCGCTCGGCCAGCTCGATGCCGTTGCCGTCGCCCTTGATCCACATGCCGATCGCGGTGGGGACGCGGCCGCCCGCGGTGTCTGTCTTGAGGGTGACGTTCGGGGTGAGGACGAGCTGCTTGACGCCGGAGCCGGCCGGCATCGAGTAGGCGAGCTTCAGCGATCCGGACTCGGTGGAGCCGGGCGGTACGACCCCGGCGTCGGCGGACAGCGTGGCCGGCTTGCCGGTCGTGTTGTTGCTGAGGCGCCAGTGGTCGAGGCTGTTCATCGGGTCGATGACCTTGCTGACGCTGCCGACCGCGATCGACGCGGTGCCGGTGGCGCCCGCGACGCTCGCGGTCACGTCGGCGAGGCCGCCGTCGTCGGCGCCCGCGGTGAACAGGCCGTGGGCGTCCACGCTGCCGAGGTTCGCCGGGTCCGTCTTCCAGGTGGCCGCCTCGGCGGGGATCTGTACCTTGTCGCCGTCCTGGTCGGTGCCGGACAGGGTCAGCTGCTGGGTGGCGCCGTTGTCGAGGTCGGCCTGGTCCGGGGAGACGGTGAGGGTCTTCAGCCCGCTGACGACCTCCAGCTTCTCGGACGTGGACGCGCCGCCGTTCCAGGCGATGATCCGGCCGGTGCCCGAGCGGTGCGGGGTCAGCCTGCCGTCCTCGTAGGTGGCGAGACTCGCGGGCTCCACGCGGACGTGGGTCTCGCCGGCCGCCGGGTTGGCGAACCGGTCGACGGCGTGCACCGGCAGCGGGATGGAACCGCCGGTGACGGTGGTGACCGTCTTCCCGTCGTTCACGACCACCTTGCGGGCGGCCTGCGCCTGCTGGGCCGTCGAGTAGAAGAAGATGCCGTTCGCGACCGGGCGTTCGGTGTTGCCGGGCAGGTCGGAGGGCGTGTTGACGACCTCGGCCCGGTCGGCGCCGGGGGCGCGGCTGACCATGCCGGTGGAGCCGCCGCCGTCGAAGAGCATGCCGGTGTACGCGCCGTGCGCGACCAGGTAGCCCGCGGCCTGCTCCGGGGTCACGCCGAAGGCGGTGTCGGCGCCGCCGTGGCCGTCGATGGCGACGACGACGGCGTGCTTGCCGTCCCGGGTGATGCCGACGGCGGTCTCCGGGTTGGCGCCGCTCGGCGGGGTGCCGGTCGGGTCCTGGTAGACCTTGCCGTCCTTGACGAGCGTGTCGACACCGCTGATCAGCTGGGTGACATCGTTATCGGGGGACAGCCGGGTGGCGAGCTGGACGGTGTCGCCGGTGTGCAGCGTGTCGGTGAGCCACTGCCCGCCGTCACCCGCGCCGAGCAGGCCGGTCTCGTCCGTGTCCAGGCGGGGCACCGTCGTGAGGCCGGTCTGCACCCGGTCGACGACGAAGCCGCCGTCGGTGCCGTGACCGGAGACCAGGGTGGACGCCTTCGTCAGGCCGGGGGTCTCGCCGAGGTCGGAGGTGACCTCCGTGATCCCGCCGCCGGCCACGTCGTTGACGGTGTTCACCGAGGTGAGCGCGCGGGTCTCGGTCCCGGCGGTGACGGTGCCCGAGAAGGTCTCGGGGCCCATGACCAGGGTGCCGTCGGCCTTGACGGCGAGCTGGGAGGCGAAGCCCGCCTTGGGGCTCTTCAGCAGCCGGCCGTCGGTCATGATGCCGCCGACGGGGCGTCCGCTGGCGTGGATCTCGAAGTAGTCGCCGTTGACACCGGCCACCGCGTGGGTCCGGTGGGCCATCGACGACGGCGTCTCGTCCGCCGGGTCGGTGAGGGTGTCGCCGGCCTCGACCATGCCCACCCGCAGGTTCGGGTCGGTCAGGTCGGCCTGGAGCACCTGGATGTGCTGCCGGCCGCCGACCGTGTCGTAGGTCTCGCTGTAGTGCTTCAGGCCGCGGGTGACGGTCTCGGCCGGGGTACGGGTGCGGTCCACCACCAGCGGCCAGTTCTCCGGGGTGTCCGGAAGCCAGTCGCCCGGTGCCGTGTGCCCGTGCCCGTGGCCGCCGCCGGCCGTGACGGCGTCGGAACCGAAGGCGATACCCGCTCCGGTCACGGAGCCGATGAGCGCCAGAGTCACCGCGGCCACCGCCGCGCGGCGGTGGCCGGCGGGCGAGGGTCTCTTCTCGCGAAGTGTCATGTGGATTCTGTCCTTGCAGTCGTACGCGCCGGTGCTCCCGGCGCGCAACGACCACCGCACACCTGCCCGGCAGACCGCAGGTATCCGTTCCGGGTGTGTCAGATGACCATCCCGGTGGGCTCTCCGCCCGTTGCGCGAACCTCCCGCCAACTCTCGGCTCCGGCCGAACTTTCCGCCGGCCGCGAGCATCAAAGCCCCGGCACCTGCCGGGGGAGTACCTGCTTGCCCGCGCACTGCCGGGCGCTGTGCAGCGGTGAGAACGCGGCCCGGAGTTCGTCCGTGAAGATGCCCGGGACTTCCCGGGCCGCGAAGTGGCCCCCGCTGCGGGCACGGTGGTGGCAGAAGATGCCGTGGTGAGCGCGGGACGCCCAGCTGCGCGGGGCCCGGCAGATCTCGCCGGGGGACAGCCGCGACACTGCCAGGGGTACTGTCCATCGGCGCGTGACCGTGCAACTCGTAAGCGTGACGGCATGTTTCAACGCCGCCCTCGGCGCTGCGTGCGGCTCAGCGCAGGACGACGTCGAACACCATGTGGAAGAACGCGTCGACGGGGGCGGCGGACTTGTCGGCGCGGGCCGCGATCAGGGCGCCCTCCCAGGCGCTGAGGACGAACAGCGCCGTCGCCGGCACGTCGAGCGAGGCGCTCACCTCGCCCGATTCCTGGGCCTCGGCGAGTACGCGCTCGATGTGCGAGGCCCACTGCCGGAAGCCGCGCTGGACCGCCGAGCGTATCTCCTCGGAGTGGTCGGCCACCTCGGCGCCGAAATTGCCGACCAGGCAGCCGCGGACGAAGCCGCTGTCCACCGTGTCCGAGCCCATGAACTCGAAGTGCGCCCGGAGGCGTTCCAGCGGGGGGCGCCCGGCCGTGTCGAGCATGTCGAAGCGCAGACCCGCGGCATAGCGGTCGAGCGCCTCCAGGGCGCTCTCCTCCTTGCTGGCGAAGTGGTTGTAGAAAGAACCCTTCGGGGCGCCCGCGGCCGAGGTGATGTCGCTGATACCGGTGGCGTTGAAGCCCCGGGTGCGGAACTGCTCCAGTGCCGCCTGCGCGATCTCCTCGCGCTTCGATGGACGTGCCATTCGGATCACCTCACCATCAATATGGCCGGTCGTCTTGACTGCTGTCAAGCCCGGCCTGCGGGCCCGCAGGCTCCTCGGCGGTGCGGCTTGACGCCGTCTAAGACGACCGGTCATATTGGAAGGGCATCGCACACCGAGCTCCGCCGGACCACACCCGGCGGGCGGTACGAAGGAGCCTCCATGTCCACCACCTACCGAGCCTTCGAGGCCACCGGAGTCCACAACCTGCGGCTGGTCGAGCGCGAGCTGACCGATCCGGCACCCGGACACGTCCGTCTCCGGGTGGAGACCTGCGGCGTCTGCCACTCCGACGTCCTCGCCGTGGAGGGGCTGCGCGCCGACCCGTCGAGTCCGATCGTGCCCGGCCACGAGATCGTCGGCGTCATCGACGCGGTGGGGCCGGGCGTCACCGCCTGGCACCCCGGCGACCGCGTCGGCGTCGGCTTCCTCAACGGGCACTGCGGGGAGTGCGAGCCGTGCCGCCGGGGCGACTTCGTCAACTGCCTCGACCAGGCGCAGACCGGCACGAACGTCGACGGCGGCTACGCCGAGGTGACCCACGCGCGGGCCAGCGGACTGGTCCGCATCCCCGACGGCATGTCCGCGGCCGAGGCGGCCCCGCTGCTGTGTGCCGGACTGACCACCTTCTCCGCCCTCCAGCAGGACTCCGTCAGGGCGGGCAGCCTGGTGGCCGTGCAGGGCATCGGCGGGCTGGGGCACCTCGCCCTCCAGTACGCCCGCAGCCTCGGATTCCGGGTCGCCGCCGTCGCCCGCGGCAAGGACAAGGAGCCGCTCGCCCGTGAGCTGGGCGCCCACGAGTACATCGACAGCTCGGAGACCGACCCCGGCGAGGCGCTGGCCGGCCTGGGCGGCGCCTCACTCGTCGTCGCCACGGCGTCGAGCGGCGCGTCCATGAACCCGCTGCTGCGCGGCCTGGCGCCGGGCGGCAAGCTCGTCGTCGTGGGTGCCGCGCCCGACCCGCTGTCGGTGTCCACCGCCGACCTGATCTTCGGCACCCGGAGCATCGTCGGCAGCCTGACCGGCTCGTCGATCGAGAACGAGGACAACCTCGGCTTCAGCGTGGCCCACGGCATCCACCCCGCCATCGAGACGATGCCCTTCGAGCGGGCCATGGACGCCTACGAGCGGATGCTCTCCGGCAAGGCGCGGTTCCGCGTCGTCCTCGACGTCAGCGCCTGATCGTCACCTCCCGGGCGTCCGGTCCGTCACCGCCCGCCGCGCCCGGCTACAGCTCCAGCAGCGCCTGCTCGACGGCCTCCGTCAGAGCCGGGTGGATGTACATGACGTCGTGCGCGATCCGGTCCACCGTCAGTCCCAAGGACATGGCCTGGATCAGGGGCTGGATGAGCGTGGCGGCCTGGGGCCCGATGACGTGCGCGCCCAGGAGCAGGCGGTCGGCGGGGCTCGCGAGGAGTTTGACGAAACTGGTGGTGTCCTCCAGGGCCCAGCCGTACGCGGTCTGGGCGTAGTCGCGGACGCTCACCAGGCAGTCGATGCCGTGCCGCCGTGCCTCCTGTTCCGTGAGGCCGACACCGGCGATCTGCGGATGGGTGAACACCGCGTGCGGCGCCACCTTGTTCGGCAGCGTCCGCACGTCCTGCGGATGGAGGATGTTGTGCCGCACCACCCGGGACTCGGCGTTCGCCACGTGCTTGAGCTGGAAGTGGTTCACCGCGTCGCCGAGTGCCCACACCCCGGGCACGGACGTGCGGTAGGCGCCGTCGGTGACGACGTGGCCGTGCTCGTCCAGCTTCAGCCCGCCGTCGACGGCCCGCAGCCGGTCGGTGTTGGGCCTGCGGCCGACGGCCACCAGCAGCATGTCGGCCTCGACGGCGTGCTCACCGTCCGGGCCCGCCACCCGCGCCGCCACACGGTCCCCCTTCGGTGCGACGGAGACGGCCTCGGAACCGAGCAGCACACGGTGGCGCTGTGCGGCGAGTTCGGTGAAGCGCCGCGACACCTGCTCGTCCTCCGCCATGAGCAGGCGCGGCCCGCGCTGCACGATGGTGACGGCCACGCCGAACGAAGTGAACACGTGGCCGAACTCGGCCGCGATGAAGCCGCCACCGAGCACCAGCATGGAGGCGGGCAGGTCGTCGATCCGCATGATCGTGTCCGAGGTGTGGAAGGGCACGGTGCCGAGCCCAGGGATGTCCGGCACGACCGGCCGCGACCCGACCGCGACGACGAACGTCTCGGCGGTGATCCGCTCCGCCCCGACCTCCAGCACCTTCGGGGCCACGAAGCGGGCCGCCTCGGTGAACACGTCGACACCCTGGCTTCTGCGGTACGCCACCGCACTCTCGGGCAGCGGATCGATGCGGTCGAACACGCGGTCCCTGACGGACTTCCAGTCGACGTGCGAGACAGTGGCGTGGACACCGAGGCGCCGCGCCTCCCGCGCTCCCTCGGCGGCGTCCGCGGCCACGACGAACATCTTGCTCGGTATGCACCCCCGGTTCAGACACGTGCCGCCGAAACGGTCCGGCTCGACGATGGCGACCCGCAGATGATCGAACTCCTCGGACAGCAGCATGTTGCCGCTGCCCGCCCCCACGACGACGAGATCGTAGTGCCGCATGTCTGCCACCTTTCGTCGGCGGGACACCGGCCTTGCGGCGTGCGGCTGTGAGAGGACGGTCCCACGGGTCACAATTGTGTTCGCATGCGCCGCTTTCCACCACCGCCGGAGACCGGGGCGGCCCGGACCTGCGGGCGGTGCGTCCGTCCGGACACCGGCACCGGCTGTGACCGCCCACCGGCTGGGCGCCGCCTCAGCCTGCGGACCCTTCGCCGACCGGGATGCCCAACCGGTCGGCCACGGTGGTCAGGGCCGGACCGAGGGGGAGTGCGACCCGGGTGAGGGCGAGCGGGTCGCCCCGGGTCGGGTCCTGGTTCACGATCAGCACCGGCTTTCCCTCCTGGTGCGCCTGGCGGACGAACCGGAGCCCCGACATCACCGTCAGCGAGGAGCCCAGGACCAGCAGCGCGGACGCCTCGCGGACCAGCCGCCGGCAGTGCTCGACGCGCTGCGGCGGAACGGCCTCGCCGAAGAACACCACGTCCGGTTTGAGTACGCCGCCGCAGCCGGTACAGGGCACGATGCGGAAATCCCCGACCTGCGCGTCGGTCAGGTCGGCGTCACCGTCCGGGTTGATTCCGGCGGCCACCGGGTCGAAGCCCGGGTTCTCGGCCTCCAGCCGCCGGGCGAGTTCGCCGCGCGGGCTGAAGACGCCGCAGGAGAGGCAGACGACCCGGTCCAGGCTGCCGTGGAGCTCCACGACACCCTCGCTGCCGGCGGCCTGGTGCAGGCCGTCGACGTTCTGGGTGATCACACCCGAGACACGGGCGTGCCGGGCGTAGGCGGCCACGGCCCGGTGCCCGGCATTGGGGACGGCGCGGCCGAAGGTACGCCAGCCCAGGTGGCTGCGCGCCCAGTAGCGGCGCCGTGCCTGCGCGCTGCCGGTGAAGTCCTGGTAGGTCATCGGGGTGTGCCGAGTCAGGCTGCCGCCCTTGCCCCGGTAGTCCGGGATGCCGGATTCCGTGGAGATTCCCGCGCCGCTGAGCACCAGCACACCGCCGGTGCTCAGCGCGTGGACGACCGGTTCCAGGTCGGTGGTGCCCGGCGGCAGATCCGCGGCGGGGGTCCAGCTCAGGGTGGGGCGCATGCGCATGCCGCCAGGGTACGGAGTCGGCGGCGCCCCACAGCCGGCTCCGGCCCGGAATCCTGCCGGAGCAGGCACCCCGGACCGCCGCGGTATCGGGACAGCGTCAGCGGGCGAAGGCACCGCTCTCGTGCAGCGGGGCCTTCGACGGCCGTCAGCCGGGCTGGTCCAGGCCGTCCAGGTTCTCTCCGGTGGCGAGCCGGGCCCGTACCGCGACGTGGGGGCGCTCGGGCGCGGGCAGCGCCAGCGTACGGCCGTCCCGGGCGGCGGCGACGTCCCCGGTCACGAGCAGGGCCGTCACCGCCCGGCTCCCCGCCGCCAGCACGAACCAGTGGCCCCGCGGCGACCGCCGGCCGGTGGCGGCCACCACCTGCCGGCCGAACCGGCTGCACGCGGCGGTGGAGCGGGCGCGAGCCACCGTGCGCACCGGGTCGGCCGGGGCGTCCCGGCTCGTGCGCAGGCCCACCGTGACATCGCCGGGGCCGCTCCAGGAGTCGGCGCGGGCGCAGGTCCACACGGCCCGCCCGCCGCCGTCGGGCAGGTACTGCCCGGCGAAGTCCCAGGCGTTCACCGCCCGTACGCCCGCCCCGCGCAGCGACGTCAGCACGCAGGCCTGGTGAGCCCAGGCCACCAGGGCGGCGCCGCCGGTGGCCTCCCGGGGCTGCCGGGGCGGATTCCCGTGCCCGGGCAGCGGCGTGTAGGTCAGGTGCACGGGGGAGAGGCCGCCGAGCGGGGCGAGCAGGAAGGCGTGGTGCTCGGCGATGCGCTCCGCGGACCGCAGTTGGAGCACCGGACGGCTCGCGCAGCCGTCGCCGGCCGGTACCGCCGGGACCGGGGCGGTGACCCCGTCCTTCGCCACCCGCAGCGGCCGGGCGAGGACGTCGGGGCGCAGCAGGTCGCGGGTCTGCGCCTCGGCGACCCACGGCGCCAGCAGGTACCGCGCCGACCCCTGTGCGGCGGTCAGGGTCACGGCCGCCGCGGTCGTCACATCCGCCTCGTCGACCCGGGCCACGCTCAGTTCGGCCCGGCCAGGAGCGGACTCGGCGTAGCGGGCGAGGCGCTCACCGTCGTACAGCACCACCACGGCGGTGCCGCCGACATCGCCCGCGTACAGCAACCGGGGCGCGGTGTTCGGGGCGTCGGCGCTCGTGCCGGGGGCGAGGACCGGCCGGATGCCGGCGCCGGCCGGGCGGGTCCACGCGGACAGGGCCCGGCCGAGCAGCGCCTCGTCCTGCAGCCGGGAGCCGCGGGCCGGCCAGGCCGTGAAGTCGACGCGCGAGGTGTTGTCCCACACCGTGTCCGCGGTGCGCAGCAGGTCCGCCGCGCCGTAGGCGGCCCGCGCAGCGGCCGTCGGCGTCCCGTCGGAGGGGGCCGGGCCACCGGACAGGGTCGCGGCCAGCACCGTGCCCGTCACCGAGCAGATGGCCGCGGCGGCCAGGCCCAGCCGTACCCGGCGCCTGCGCCGCAGCAGATCGGTGGGGCTCGCCTGGAGCGCGCAGGCGTTGAACTCCGGCGATGCCAGCAGCCCGGCGGCCGACGGTCCGACGCTCGCGCCGAGCGCGTCCGCCGTGCACAGGGCGGCGTCGGGATGCCGCGCCCCGGCCGCCGTCAGGACCTCGCACACGGAACCGTCGGACAGGCCGTGCACCGTGCGCAGCAGGAACGCCGCACGGTCGGCCGCGGTCACCCCCGACAACCGCAGGGCGAGGGCGAGTTCGTCGGCGCCACCGGACCGGGGGAACAGCCTCAGGCCCACCACCAGCGGCAGCCTGGGCAGCAGCGGTGCCAGGCGCCGGCGCGGACCGCGGTCGTACGAGAGCGCACCGCGCACCACCGCCACGAGCAACGCCTGCCCCACGGGCGCGCCGCCCGGCCGTTCCCCGCGCGGGGGCGGGACCGCCGCGCCGGCCCCCGGCCGTGCTCCCGTCAGCGCGCGCTGCACCAGGGAGTGGGCGACGACCACCCGGCGACGGCGGCCGAGAGCGGCGGGCAGGACGAGATGCGCCAGGCGGACCAGACCCCCGTACTGTTCGACGAGGACGGACTCGACCTCCTGGACCGGCGGCCTGGCACCGGGTACGGGACGTCTGAGCGGGCGAAGGTGCATGGCGCGGAACGCTTTCGGACGGGACGAGGTGACACGGCGGTATGCCGCTCCGTCAAACGAGTGAATCCGGCACGGGTCACCGCACCCGCCCTGACCTGCGGCGGCCCTCGGGACGGGGCCCGTCACGGAGACACGGATCCGAACCTCGTACGGTGCGTCACCCGAGGCGCGATCCGGATTCTTCGGAGTCCGGCGGTCCGCGGATGTCGAGAACGTGGCACCGGCTCCGTCCCAGGGACGACAGCGGCCGCCACCGGCCGCACGTGGAGAGGGAGAGAACCGGCATGGCGATTCAGCGGATGGACAACGTCGGCATCGTGGTCGAGGACCTGGACGCCGCCATCGCGTTCTTCGTGGAACTCGGCATGGAGCTGGAGGGCAGGGCGGAGGTCGAGGGCCGCTTCGCCGACCAGTGCACCGGACTCGACGGCGTCCGCTGTGACATCGCGATGGTCCGGACCCCGGACGGTCACAGCCGGCTCGAGCTGGCGAAGTACCGCAGCCCCGCGGCGATCAGCGCCGGACCGCGCAACCGGCCGCACAACACTCTGGGCACGCACCGCGTCATGTTCGCCGTGGACGACATCGAGGACACCGTCGCCCGTCTGCGCCCGCACGGCGCCGAACTGGTCGGCGAGATCGCCCGGTTCGAGGACAGCTTCCTGCTCTGCTACCTCCGTGGCCCGGAGGGCGTCATCGTCGGGCTGGCCGAGCAACTGCGCTGAAAACGGTGGACCGAACCGTGAAGGCGGTCCGCTGCGGAGGCTTCCGGCCGGAAGGGGCGCGCGGCACGCCGGTTGGACGTGTGCAGCCTCCCCGGCGGGTCGGCTCGGTGCGCCGGGACGCGCGCAGAGCGCCACCTCACCACCGTCTGCTGATGAGCCAGAAGCAGCTGCTGGCGCCCAGCCCGAACGCGAGGTGTGCGCCGAGGTCGTCAGCCAGTGTCTTCGGGCTGTACTTCCAGATCGGCTGGTAGAGCCCGGACTGCGGCAGGACCAGATACGAGCCGGCACACACAGCCGCGCCGAAGGGGACGCCGAGCATCGGGTTCGGGCGCCGGACCGATCCGGCGGCGATCCCGTACAGCGCACCCCAGGCGGAGCCGTAGGACCAGTGCATTGCGGTGCTCAGGAGCCACGCCCACCGGTCGGGGACCTCGCGCTGGGTGAACCCCTCCAGCAGCCGCTTCGCCACCTTGCCCGGATCCGGGGCCTGTTCCCAGTCCTCGACCGGCGCGAACTCCCACTCCCTGGGACTTTCGGTGCCTCCTGTGCGGCGATAGCGCAGATAGCGCGTGGCGTCCATGCAGACCGTCCCCGCGACGCCGGCGAGGACGCCGTCGACGACCGCGGCCAGCGGCGTGAGGGGCCGTCGGCGTGGACGGCCTGTTGTCATGATGCCCATCACTTCAACCACCTCGGGCACCTGCCGGTGCCTAGGGTCGCGCTGTCGTCCCCCTGGCTTCCGGGAAGTACAGAATCCCACCGGTCACCGTCGCCCGCACTCCAGGAACGCACCACCGCGGCGCCTGCGCCGACCGCGGTGCCGGCAGTGGACGGTCGGGTGGCACGAGGGGCGGTGGCGGTCCAGGGTGGGTGGTGTCCGATGGCGCCGTCGGCGTCGCCGGGGGCCGAGGCCGCAGTGCAGAGGGGCTGTCGTCACAGTGATCGACACGGATGAGCTGGTCCGGCGGAACGCCGGGTTCGCCGACGGCGGATCATTCGCCGGCCTGGGGCTCATGCCCCGCGGCAGTCTGACGGTCATCGGATGCGTCGATCCTCGTGTCGACCCGTCCGACGTGCTCGGGCTGGAGCTCGGCGAGGCGGCGGCGATCCGCAACGTCGGAGGGCGGGTCACGCCCGCGACCCTCCGGACGCTGGGGATGCTCTCGAAGGTCGTCCAGGCCCGCACGGGCGGCCCTCGGCCGGGCGGTGTCCACTACGCGGTCCTGCACCACACCGACTGCGGGATCACAGATCTGGCCGCGTTCCCCGAACTGCTGGCCGACTACTTCGAAGTTCCGGCCGGAGACCTCGACACCAAGGCGGTCACCGACCCGGTCGCCGCCGTCCGCGTCGACGTCGGCATCCTCAGGCAGAAGCTTCCGGCCGGAGTCTTCGTCTCGGGGCTCGTGTACGACGTGGCCACCGGGCTCATCGAAGTCGTCGTGCCGCCCACGCGAGTGGGAGTATGACAGCGTGCGGCTCCCGCGGCCGGTCCGGCCGGCGCGATCGCCGAGGGCCTGTGGCCGGTGCCGGGACCTGCGTTCCCGGCCGGTCGTACCGGCGGGGAGGCGCTTTCCGGCATGTGTGACGATCACGGGCAGTCGGCGGCCGAGGCGGCCTGGTCGGCGCCACGCGTCGCGGCGGGACCGGCCGTCGACCCGGTGCTGCTCCCGGAGGTCGACGAGGTCACGGTCACGACGATGGTCGACAACACCTTCGACGCCCTGCTGCCCTCCGCCGAGGGCGTCACCCGGGCACCGGCCGGTACCGGGCGGACCGCCGCGCGGCAGTTCGCCGGTGGCGAGGCCGTCGCGGGGCTGCGTGCCGAGCACGGCTTCTCCGCCCTGGTCACCGTCCGCAGCGGGAACGCGAGCAGCACGCTGCTGTTCGACACCGGCGCGTCCCCGGACGCGCTGGCGGTGAACGCCGAGCGTCTTGGCATCGTTGTCGGCGATCTGCAGGGCGTCGTGCTCAGCCACGGTCACTTCGACCACGCGGGCGGCTTCGACGGCCTGGCCCGGCTGCGCGGGCGCTCCGGCCTGCCGTTGACCGTCCATCCCGCGGTCTGGACCCGCCGTCGCCTGCAACTGCCCGCGGGCGGGACTCTGGAGATGCCCACGCTGTCACGGCGTGCCCTGGAACGCGAAGGGTTCGAGGTGATCGAGCGGCGGCAGCCGTCGCTGCTGGCCGGCGGCGTCCTGATCAGCGGCGAGGTGGACCGTGTCACCGAGTTCGAGCACGGCATGCCGCGGGCCCACCAGGCCTGGGACGGGCACGGCTGGCGGCACGACCCCGCGGTCATCGACGACCAGGCACTCGTCATCAACGTGCGCGGCCGGGGCCTCGTCGTCGTCACCGGGTGCGGCCACGCCGGAGTGGTCAACATCGTCCGGCACGCCATGAGACTCACCGGCGTCGGCAGACTGCTGGCCCTCATCGGCGGCTTCCACCTGAGCGGGCCCGCCTTCGAGCCGGTCATCGGCCCGACGGTGGCCGCGCTCACCCGGCTCGCACCCGAACTGATCGTCCCCGGTCACTGCACCGGATGGCGCGCCCAGCACACCCTCGCCGCAGCCCTCCCGGACGCATGGGTCCAGACCAGCGTCGGAACCACCTACACACTCAACGCCCCGCAGGCGGCCGCTGCCTGATCCCCGCTCAGCGCCGCGACCCCGGGACCGAGAGCGGAACGCCCTGATCCCGGTCCGCTCGCCCACGCCTGCAGCTCGCAAGTAATCGACAATCTCTTGCAGAAATCCTACTAGGTCATGGAAAGAAGTGTCCGCTGTCTTGTCCGGCCGTCCTGTCCCGCCCTAATGTCCCGGTACGCAGCGGCACGGCCCGTTCCCGCCGTGCTGCCGCGCACCGAGCTGCCCTCGGTGACCTCCGCTCCCAGAGAAACGAGAATCCGATGGCGCGGTACACCAACCACGTGGCCCCGGAGCGGCTGAGAGGCCGTGCGCGAAGACCGGCTCGGACCCTGGTGGCGCTGACCGCGGTCACCGCCGGACTCGTGCTCGGCCTCGGCGCTCCGGCCCCGGCGGCGCCGTGGCACAGCGGCCGTGCGGGCTCCCCGGCGGTGACCCGGGCCGGACTCGACCCCGCCCTTGTCGCGGGGCGGGGCGCCGCGGTGGACTTCGACGAACAGGAGGCGGAGAACGCGGCGACGGACGGCACCGTCATCGGCCCCGACCGCACCGCCTACACGCTGCCCTCGGAGGCGTCCGGCCGTACGGCGGTACGCCTGAAGCCAGGCCAGTACGTCGAGTTCACCCTGCCGCACGCGGCGAACGCTCTTACCGTGCGGTACAGCATCCCCGACGCTCCCGGAGGCGGCGGCATCACCGCACCCCTCGACGTCTCCGTGGGCGGCCGGCACCGCACCACGATGACCCTGACCTCGCAGTACTCCTGGCTGTACAACCAGTACCCGTTCAGCAACGACCCCCAGGGCGACCTGCTCCACCCCGACTGGTGGATCACCGAATGCGGCTGTGTTCCCGCCGCCACCACCCCGGCGCCCACCATCGACAAGCCGTTCCGGCCGAGCCACTTCTACGACGAGCAGAGACTGCTGCTCGGCAAGCGGTACGCGGCCGGCGACACCGTCCGCCTCACCGCACCCAGGAACAGCACGGCCGCCTGGACGGTCATCGACCTGCTCGACACGCAACTCGTCGGCGCGCCGCACGTCGAGACGCATGCCGTGAACGTGATCGCCTTCGGAGCCGACCCCACCGGCCGGCGGGACGCGGGCGACGCCTTCGACCGGGCCGTCGCCTACGCGAAGAAGCGGCACCTCAAGGTGTACCTGCCGCCGGGCACGTACCAGGTGAACCGGCACATCGTCGTGGACGACGTGACGATCGTCGGGGCCGGCAGCTGGTACACGATCGTCAAGGGCCACCAGGTCACCCTCGACAGCCCCGCCCCCGACGGTTCGGTCCACACCGGGGTGGGCTTCTACGGCAGGGACGCCGCGGACGGCGGCAGCCACGACGTCCACCTGTCGGGCTTCGCCGTCGAGGGGGACGTACGCGAACGCATCGACACCGACCAGGTCAACGCCATCGGCGGGGCGCTCAGCGACTCGACGATCGACGGTCTCTACCTCCACCACACCAAGGTCGGCATGTGGTTCGACGGCCCGATGACCCGTCTGCGCGTCACCCGCACCCAGATCGCCGACCAGATCGCCGACGGGCTCAACTTCCACACCGGCGTCACTGATTCGACTGTGTCCGACACCTTCGTCCGCAACACCGGCGACGACGGGCTGGCCATGTGGTCGGAGAAGACGGGCGACGCGCGCAACGTCTTTGCCCACAACACCGTGCAGACCCCGGTCCTCGCCAACGGCATCGCCCTGTACGGCGGCACCGACAACACGGTCACCGGCAACCTCATAGCCGACCCCATCAGGGAGGGCAGTGCCATCCAGGTGGGCTCCCGGTTCGGCGCGGAGCCGTTCACCGGCCGTCTGGCGATCTCGGACAACACCACCGTCCGCTCGGGGCCGTTCGAGCTCAACTGGAAGATCGGCCTGGGCGCGATCTGGTTCTACGCCCTGGAACGGGACATCGACGCCGACATCGAGGTCACCGGCGACCACTTCCTCGACAACACCTACAACGCGATCATGCTGGTCTCGGACTTCCCGGTGAAGGACAAGTACGCGATCCGAGGCGTCCGTTTCAAGGACATCCGCGTGGACGGCACCGGCACCTCCGTGCTCAGCGCCCGTTCCGCCGGATCGGCGTCCTTCGAGAACGTGGACGCCCGCAACGTCGGCGCGGTCGGCATCAACAACTGCGGATCCTTCAACTTTCCCGCCTCCGGCTCCGAGTTCGCGGTCGGCGACCTCGGCGGCAACGACGGAGGCGGCACGACCGGCCCCTGGCTGGCGTCCTGGGAACTGCCGAACACCATCACCTGCGACGACCGGCCCCCGGTGGTCCAGCCACCGGCCCCGGCATCCTGGTGAGGCACGACACCACCCCTGCGGCCCGGCGCGTCCTCGTTGCGCCGGGCCGCAGGGGACCGGACTTTCCTGTCAGGCCGGCAGGCGGAACTGCTGGTTGGTGCCGCCGGCGCAGGTCCAGATCTGCAGCCGGGCTCCGTTGGCCGTCGACTTGTCCGTGACATCGAGGCACTTGCCGGACGTGGGGTTCACCAGGGTGTTGCCGCTGCCCGGCTGCCAGACCTGGGCACCGGTGCCGTTGCAGTCGTACAACTGCACCTTCGTGCCGTTGGCGGTGCCGGCGGCGGTGAGATCCATGCACTTGCCGAGACTGCGGACGGTGCTGTCCGAACCCACGGTCCACTGCTGAGCCGTGGTGCCGTTGCAGTCATACATCTGAACGGCGGTGCCGTTGGCGCTGCTCGCCGCCGCGACGTCCACGCACTTGCCGCCGAGGCCGGTGATCTGGCCGGTGGAACCGGTGGGCGGCGGGGTGGTCGTACCGCCGGTCACGGTGTTGAAGGTACTGGAGAACTGCCAGGCGCTCTGCGGCGTCCCGCTGCAGGAGTCGGAGAGCTGGCCGTTGGTGGCGCACGCCTTGTCGCGGCCGAGTGCCCAGAAGGCGAGCTCCTGGATGCCCTTGGACTTGGCGAAGCCGGCGAGCGTGGTGGCGTTGCCGGTGGTGAAGATCTCGCTGGTGTCGTCGTTGACCCCGATCATCGGGGTGTTGCCCTCCATCGCCCACAGCTGAGCGTCGGACTTCTCCGGCCAGATGCTGCCGAGCTGGGTGCGCAGCGCGGTGGCGGCGTCGGTGGCCGCCTTGCCCATGTCCCGGGTTCCGTCGTAGTAGTCCATCGTCATGATGTTGACGAGATTGACGGTGAGTCCGTTGCTCTTGGCGTTGGACAGCAGCTTCGTGCCGTTGCCGTCCAGGCCGTTCGGCATGGACGGCAGGGTGTACTGGACGTCCAGCTTGCGCCCGGCGGCGGCGTACTCCTGCTGGAGCTGGGCGAGGGCCTTGTTCCGGCGGTCGTTGGCGGCGGTGTCGGCGATCGCGCTGCCCTCGACGTCGAAGTCGACCCGGGTGAGGTTGAGGGTGTCGATGACCTTCTTGTACTGGGCCTTGAGCGAGGCCACGGTGGTACAGGCCTGGGCCTCCTCGGTGCCGGAGGCGCCGCCGAAGGAGGCGATGACGTCGCCGCCCGCGGCGCGCAGGGAGTTGATCGCCGAGGTCCAGCCGGCGTCGGTCACGGGCGTGTCGCCGTTGAACATGGCGTTGCAGCCGCCGCCGTCGATGACGAAGGCGAGCGTGAAGTACTTCAGGCCGGTGGCGTTGCGGGCGTTGGTCATGGCCGACGGCGAGTTCCACGTCTCGACGTACGGCGCCGCGTAGCGGGCGGGGAAGCCGGGGCCGGGATTGGCCGCGGCGCTCGCGGAACCGCCGGTGGCGACGACGACGGTGGCAGCCGTCGCGAGGAGCGCGGGCACGGCGGTGAGGGCTCTGACAGCGGATCTGATCACAGAACGACTCCTGTCATGGGCGCGACAAGCGCGAGGTGGGGGGTGTCGGGGCGGAACGGGCGGGAGCTGAGGGTCGACGTTCACATGGCTGAACAATGACTTCAATACTGAACCGTCGATGGTTGAAGACGGTATGGACTAGACCAGCTGTGCGTCAATACCCCGTACGTCGGCAGCAGTTCAGGTGGCCGTCTCCTCCTCGGCTCGGGGGCTGCCACCGACCGAGCCGACCCGGAGGGGGCGTCATCCGTAACAGCAGCTCGACCACCGCCGACGGGGAACCGCGGACCGGGGCGGGTTCGTGTCCTGTTGCGGGCGTGCGGCGAACCCGGGCCGCACGAAGGAGGGGATCATGCAGATCATCGAGGTGACCGGGTATGCCGTCCGGTCTGCTGTGATCACCATGAGACGGAGGCAGACGCCGCTCGAATTCGTGATCTTCCCGATGCTGCATGTGGCATCGCCGACGTTCTACTCCCAGGTCCGCCTCAGACTCAGGGAATGCGATCTCATAGTCGTCGAGGGAATCCGGGGGAGATCGGCCGGGGTGAGCGCCCTCACGCTCGCCTACCGGTTCGCCCCGCGCCGGCGGCGCAACGGCCTTCAGGAGCAGCGCGACGATCTGGTGCTTCCGGAAGGTGTGCCGGTGGTCAATCCGGACGTCACCGCGGCCGAGGCGATCGCGGACCTGAAGACACTGCCGCGGTGGATGTACGTACTGCTCATGCTCGCGGCCCCGGTGATGGGCCTGGTGTTCGCGCTGCGCGGTCCGCGCGCCTTCCTCGACGAGGACCAGGAGGTCGAGGACCTGCCGTCGACACTGCGAGCGGAGATGATGGCCGACAACCCGGTCGAGCACGCGATGAGCGACCGGCGCGACCAGCGGTTGCTCGACGCACTCGGCGAGATCCACACGCAACGCGCCGCCGAGCCGATCCGGGTGGCCGTCGTCTACGGAGCCGGCCACGTCCCGGCGATCGTGTCCGGGCTGTGGAACCGTTACGGCTACCGGCCGCGCGAAGCGGAGTGGCTCACCGTCCTCGTCCCGCGGTAGATCGCACGGCGGACCCGCTTGCCGGCCACCCGGCACACCCCGGTCCGCACGATGCCCGCGAGGAAGCAGACCGTCCGCCAACCCCCGTTGACGCCCCGCGACGAGGTGCAGAGACTGCGAGACGCTGCGCGCACCTGCGGCCGGGCGATCTCACGACCCGCAATATGTCCATTATTGTGGCTTTCTGTGTCGTGTCTCGGTCGATGGGATGGAGTTGGGGCCGTGGCGTTCGCGGAGTCGTCGGCCGGTGACGATGGGGCGAAGCCCCGTCCCGGTACGGTCCCGGAGCCCGGACAGCGGTCCCGGGCACCGCTGCTGGCCGTGTGCGCCGGGTACTTCATGGTGATCCTGGACGTGACGGCCATCAACGTCGCCGTGCCGGTGATCGGCCGGGAACTGTCGGCCTCCCTCACCGGCATCCAGTGGATCACCGACGGATACACCCTGGTCTTCGCCGGACTCCTGCTCACCGGCGGCGCGTTGGGCGACCGGCTGGGCAACCGGCGGGTCTTCTGCGCGGGCGTGGCGGTGTTCACGCTCGCGTCGGCAGCGTGCGCGCTCGCGCAGAGCGCCCCCTTCCTGGTCGCGGCCCGGCTGGTGGAGGGGCTCGGCGCGGCCCTGATCGTGCCCGGCTCCCTGGCCCTGCTCCAGCAGGCCTACCCGGGGACGGCCGCACGCTCCCGGGCCTTCGGCCTGTGGGGTTCGATGGCGGGCATCGCGGCCGCCGCCGGTCCGCTGCTGGGCGGCCTGCTCGTCTCCACCCTCGGCTGGCGCTGGGTGTTCCTCATCAACGTGCCCGTCGGAGCGGCCTGCCTGGTACTGACGCTGCGGCACGTGGCACGCTCGCCCCGGCGCGCCGACCGCGCCCTGGACTGGCCTGCGCAGTGCGCGGTGATGGCGACGGCCGCCCTGCTGACCGCAGCGCTCAACGAGGCCGGACGCCGGGGCTGGTCCGACCCGGCCGTACTCGCCGGGCTCGGCCTGGCCGTCCTGGCCGCCGCGGCGTTCGCGGTACGTGAGCGGCTCGCCCGCGCCCCGGTCCTGCCGCCCAGCCTGCTGCGCTCCCGGGCGATGAGCGGGGGAGCCGTCATCGGCCTGCTGTTCAACTTCGGCTTCTACGGCATGGTGTTCACCGCCAGCCTCGAATTCCAGCACCAGCGCCACTTCAGCGCCCTGGGCACCGGGGTGGCGCTGTTCCCGGCGGTGGCGATGACCATGTTCGCCTCCGTCCTGTCCGGGCGGCTGACCCGCCGCACCGGCGATCGTCCACTGGTGATCTCCGGCATGCTCCTGGCCGCGCTCGGACTGACCGGCTGGGCCGCGGCGGGCGCCGACCCCGCCTACCCGCTGCTCGTCGCCCCGATGATGGCCGCGGGATTCGGCACCTCCTTCGCCCTCACCGGCTCCACGGCCACCGTGATGGGGGCCGCGCCCGCCGCCTACGCGGGCGCCGCCTCCGCCCTGTTCAACACCACCCGGCAGATCGGCAGCGCCACCGGCGTCGCGCTGGGCGGCAGCCTGCTGGCCACCGCCACCGACTACACCACCGGCCTGCGCATCAGCATGGCCGTCGGCGCGCTCGCCTACCTGACCGCCGCGGGCCTGGCATGGCTGTGCGTACCGGCCGTGCCGCAGAAGCCCGGGACTGCCTGAGAACGCCGTGCAGATCCGCGGATGCGGAAGTCCCGGGCCTACGCCGAGGTGTTGGCGTGCGCCGGCTCGGCCGCGACGACCAGGGGCTGGACGGCCGGCGCGGGCATCGACCGGCGGAGCCGGAGCTGCCGCGTGACCTCCGTCAGGTCCGCGATGAACCTGCCCGCGAGCTCGGCGGTGAACCCGGTGCGGACGACGAGGCGCAGGACGGAGACGTCCTGGCAGGGAGCGGGGAAGGCGTAGGCGGGCAGCTGCCAGCCGCGTGCGTGCATGGCGCGGGAGACGTCGAAGACGGTGAAGCCGTGGGTGCCGTGCGTGAGACGGAAGGCGAGCGCCGGGAGTTCGGATCCGTCGGTGACCAGCTCGTAGGGCCCGACGGCCCGGATGCGGGTGGCGAGGGCCCGGGCCGTCGTACGGCTCTGGACCGCGAGGTGGCGCAGCCCCTCGAAGCCGTACCGCAGGAAGCTGTAGTACTGCGCGACGACGTGGGCGCCCGGACGGGAGAAGTTGAGGGTGAAGCTGGGGGAGCGGCCGCCGAGGTAGTCGATCTCGAAGACCAGGTCCTCCGGAAGGGCCTCGGCGTCGCGCCACAGGGCCCAGCCGAGACCGGGGAAGACGTGCCCGTACTTGTGCCCCGAGGTGTTGATGGACGCGACGCGTTCGAGCTGGAAGTCCCACATCAGACCCGGGTCGAGGAACGGGGCCACCATCGCGCCGGAGGCACCGTCGACGTGTACGGGGATGTCGGTGCCGGTCGCGGCCTGGTAACCGTCCAGGGCCATACAGATGTCGGCGACGGGCTCGTAGGAGCCGTCGTAGGTGGAGCCGAGGACGGTGGCGACGCCGATGGTGTTGTCGTCGCAGTAGGCGGTGAGGGTGTCCGGTGTGAGGTGGTAGCGGCCGGGCTCCATCGGGACGTAACGCGGCTCGACCTCGAAGTAGTTGGCGAACTTCTTCCAGCACACCTGGACGTTCGCACCCATCACCAGGTTGGGCCGGGCGGTGTCCTTCCCCTGCCCGCGTCGGCGCTGCTGCCAACGGCGCTTGAGCGCGAGGCCGCCCAGCATCGCCGCCTCGCTGGAGCCGGTGGTGGAGCAGCCCCGGACCTGCTCCGGGTGCGGTGCGTGCCACAGCCGGGCCAGCATCCGCACGCAGCGTTCTTCCATCGCGGTGATCTGCGGGTACTCGGCGCGGTCCGCGAGGTTCTTCTCCGCGGTGTCGGCCATCAGTTGCCGTGCCTGCGGTTCCATCCACGTGGTCACGAAGGTGGCGAGGTTGCGCTGCGCGTCGCCGTCGAGCGCGAGTTCGTCGCGCACCTGCTGCAGCACGAGGTCGGGCGGGGACGCCGACGGCGGGAGTTCGTCGGCGGGCCCGGGGAGCTGGGTGGCGGCGGGCGGGACGAGGGTGTGGCTGTGAGTGCGGATGTCGGTGTGGAAGTCGGTCGCGGAGATGACGTCGGTATCCGGGATGGGCATGTGTGCCTCGGTGCTTTCTGGTCCGTGTGGCCCCCGTGCACTTCCGACGCTAGATCGCCGAGCGGTGCGGCATCTGTGCCGATTACACCGATCCAGCGACCGGTTTGCGGACCGATGAACTGAATTTTCCCTCGCGTATACGGGCGGGCGGTGGCCGGGGCCGGGCGAAGGGGCGGATGTCTCACGGATGGCCGTTCTGCGTGTTTGCTCGCGGGACTCGGTCGCTGAGCCGAGCCGTGGCCCGGCGCAGTGCGGCCGGACTGCGGCTTCCCGCCCGACTGGTCGATCACGCGTCGGCTGCTCCGCCCCGCGCTCGCCTCCCGCAGCGCCATGCCGCCCGCCCCGGCGCGGTGGCCGATGACGGATCCGGATGCGATCTCACGTTCTGCGGGTGCCGTGCGTCTACCGGTCAGGAGAAGGGGAGAGGCAGATGAACACTCGACACGTCGTGATCGAGACGCACCTTGGGCCGATCACGATCGTCGCCAGGGACGAGGCGATCACCGGCCTGTACTTCGGACAGCATGTCCGCCGGCCCCGGCAGGAGACGTTCGGCCCCGAGGCCGGCGACGCGACGGACCCGTTGCTGAACGAAGCGGTCCGTCAGCTGTGCGACTACCTGGCGGGGCGCCGCAGGCAGTTCGATCTCCCGTTCGCGGCCGAGGGCGACTCGTTCCAGCACGCCGTCTGGGACATCGTGAAGAGCATCCAGTGCGGCGACACGACCACCTACGGCCGTATCGCCGAGCAGGTCGGAGGCCGTGGTCTCGCGCAACAGGTCGGACAGGCCGTGGGCGCGAACCCGCTGTGCATCTTCGTCCCGTGCCACCGCGTCGTCGGCTCCGCCGGGGCTCTGACCGGGTACGCCGGCGGGCTGAAGCGCAAGCAGGCGCTGCTGGAACTCGAAGAGCCGCCCGCGGGCGACGCCGGAGGATTGTTCTGATGCGGAATCTCACGTTGATCACCGCACGTACGTCTTCTATGGGATGGACATGAAACAACCGTTCGAGAGCGTGGTCGTGCGGCACGGTACGACCGTGCTGCGCGTCTGCCGGGTCGTCCTTGGCCCGCACGATGCGGAGGACGCGTGGTCGGAGACCTTCCTGGCCGCCATGCGTGCCTATCCCGATCTGCCGGAGACGGCGAACGTGGAGGCGTGGCTCGTGACGATCGCGCACCGCAAGGCGGTCGACGTGCTGCGTGCCGCGAAACGGAACCCGCTGCCGGTCGACGAGATGCCGGAGATTCCGGCAGGTCAGGGCGTCCCGGACGCCGGGGACGTCGACCTGTGGGCCGCGGTGACGGATCTCCCGCACAAGCAGCGTCAGGCCGTCGCCTACCGGTATGTGGCGGGGCTGGCGTACGCCGAGATCGCGGAGGTCCTCGGCGGCACCGTCGAGGCGGCCCGCAGGGCCGCCGCGGACGGGCTGAAGAATCTCCGGAAGAAGTATCCGGGCGCGATCACGAAAGGAGCATCATCATGAGCGACATTCGCAACGACGACGACATGACCGCCCTGCTGTCGACGCCCGTGGACGCCGGCACCCTCGGCCTGCTCCACCGCAGGCTGGAGCAGGCGGCCGAGCGAGCCGACCTGATCGATGTCGCCTACACGACCGTCGACTCGCCCGTGGGCAGGCTGCTGCTCGCCGCCACCCCCGCCGGGCTGGTCCGCGTGGCGTTCGACGGCGAGGACCACGACCGGGTGCTGGAAGTCCTCGGCCAGAGGCTCAGCCCGCGGATCCTGCGCGCCCCGCAGCGGCTGGACGCGGCGGCCCGTGAGCTCGACGAGTACTTCGCCCGCAGCCGCCGGGTCTTCGACGTGCCGCTGGACCTGTCCCTGTCGCGCGGGTTCCGGCGGCTGGTGCAGACGCATCTGCCCGAGATCGGCTACGGGCAGACCCGCAGTTACCGGGAGATGGCCGAGCTCGTCGGCAACCCCAGGGCCGTCCGGGCGGTGGGCACGGCCTGTGCGACCAACCCGCTGCCGATCGTCGTCCCGTGCCATCGCGTGCTGCGTGCCGACGGCTCGCTCGGCGGCTACGTCGGCGGAGTCGAGGCCAAGACCGCGCTGCTGGACCTGGAGGCCGCGGCATGAGCACCGTGAAGGGGCCCGGGGCGAGGACGGACGCGTGGTCCGGCCGTGTCGAGTCCGGCGACTGGCAGGCGATCACCGCGGAGGTCGACGAGTACGGCGGGGCGCTGCTGCCGCGGCTGCTGACCCCCGAGGAGACCGTCCGGATCAGGCAGCTGTACGGGCAGGACGAGCTGTTCCGCAGCACCGTCGACATGGGCCGGCACCGCTTCGGCCAGGGCCAGTACCGGTATCTCGACACGCCCTACCCGGAACCGGTCGAGCGGCTCAAGCAGGCGCTGTACCCGCGGCTGCTGCCCATCGCCCGCAACTGGTGGGCCAGGCTCGGCCGGCCCGCGCCGTGGCCGGACTCGCTCGACGAGTGGCTGCGGATGTGTCACGACGCCGGCCAGACGAAGTCCACGGCGATCCTGCTCCGCTACGGCGAGAAGGACTGGAACGCCCTGCACCGCGACCTGTACGGCGACCTCGTGTTCCCGCTGCAGGTCGTGATCAACCTCAACGAGCCGGGAGTGGATCACACGGGCGGCGAGTTCCTGCTGCTGGAACAGCGCCCGCGCGCCCAGTCCCGGGGCACCGCCACGCTGCTGCCGCACGGCCACGGGTACGTGTTCACCACCCGTGACCGGCCGGTCAGGTCCGCCCGCGGATGGTCCGCCGCGCCGGTCCGGCACGGCGTGTCCGCCATCCGGTCCGGCGAACGCCACACCCTCGCCCTCGTCTTCCACGACGCCGCATGAACGACGCGTTGAACACCTGCACCCTTCTCGGGACCGACGGCCGCCCCTACCGGTCGCCGGTCAGGGGGCTGTGGGGCGGCCACCGTGGCTCGAAGATCTACGGACGCCTCGACTGCCCGAGCGCGCTGCGCGCCATCGCCCGCGGCAGCTATGCGAAGCACCGGGTCTTCTTCGCCGACGAGACCACGGCAGCCGCCGCCGGGTTCCGCCCCTGCGGAGCCTGCTGCAAGGACCGCTACCAGCGGTGGAAGACCGCCCGGGAGAACGGCCGACCATGGACCCCCTGACCAGCCCCCTGCTGAAGAGGCCGGCGAGGTACGACGCGGACCTGACGGCGACGGACGCCGAGGTCACGGCCCTCGTGCGGCTGGCACGCGACCGCCGGGCCCACACCATCATGCTCGGCTCCGGCCGCACCCCCCACGCACGTGAGACCGCACGCCTGGTCGAATCGGCCTGGGACCGCGCGGGAGGCGTGGCCCTCGGCACGATCACCTGGCCCGAGACCGGCGCCTCCTGGCTGCGCCACGCGTCACGGTTCGCCGCCGCCGATCCTGACCTGTGGGTGATGACCGGCCCGGCGAACGGCTGGGCGCAGATGACCCGGCGCCTGCTGTGGTCGACCCCGTGGCGCCCCGAACGCACCCTGGCGACCGCTGCGGTCGGTGATCCGCGCACCCTCGGACTCGTCGGCCTGATCAACCTCAACGGCCTGGCCGGCGCGACTGCCCACGGCACCACCTGGCTCGTCGAGGACGACTCCCTCCAGCACCCCACCCACACACAGGACGGGCCATGACCGCGCTGTTCACGCCACAACTGCCCGACCGCGACGCGGGAGACATCGCCCAGGGCGCCACCCACATCCCCAACTGGCTGTCCCTGGGACAGCAGAAGTGGATCACGGACCGGTTCCACGAGTGGGTGCGAGGCCCCGTCCCCCTGCGCGCCGCGACGGTCCGCGGCCACCAGATGTCCGTGCGCACCGTATGTCTGGGCTGGCACTGGCAGCCGTACCAGTACAGGCGGCAGGCCACCGACGTGAACGGCGCCCGTGTCCTTGCGTTCCCCGACTGGATGGTCCGTCTGGGACGCAGCGCCCTTCGGGCCACCGGGTACGACACGGCCACGACCGCCTCCTACACGCCCGACACCGCGCTGGTGAACCACTACGACGCGCAGGCCCGCCTGGGAATGCACCAGGACAAGGACGAGGAATCCCGCGCCCCGGTCGTGTCGCTGTCCATCGGCGACGCCTGTACCTTCCGCTTCGGCAACACCGAAGGCCGCGGAAAACAGTACACGGACCTGCTGCTGGCCTCCGGCGACCTCTTCGTCTTCGGAGGACCCGCCCGCCTCGCCTACCACGGTGTCACCAAAGTGCACCAGGACACCGCCCCCGCGGGATGCGGCATCAGCGGCGGCCGGATCAACATCACGATGCGCGTGACAGGGCTCGACGGGTGAGCGCATGACACAGCAAGTCAGCACCACCGCCGACCCCGGCGTCGTCGTCGGAGACGACGGACTCGCCCGCCCCGCGTGGGCGGCCGTCGACCCCCTGCTGCGCGACTCCTACGACTCCGAATGGGGTATGCCGGCCACCGACGAACACGGCGTCTACGAACGCGTCAGCCTCGAAGGCTTCCAGGCGGGTCTGTCCTGGGCGACAATCCTGCGCAAACGACCCACGGTACGGCGTCGTGGTGGTGACGTTCAGCGCGGTCGTCCCTGGCGGCTGTCGCTGGAGGACCGGGTGTTGCCGGTGGCGACGTACTGGCGCACGAACCTGACGTTGCGGCAGGCGGCGCCGCTGTTCGGGGTCTCCAAGTCTGCGGCCGACCGCATCCTCGATCACCTCGCGCCCCTGCTGGCCATCTCGCCGGCCCGCCGCCCCGCAAGGACACCGTCTACATCGTCGACGGCACCCTGGTGCCCACACGTGATCGCAACGTGGCCGCGTCCAGCAAGAACTACCGGTACTCGACGAACCTGCAGGTCGTGATCGACGCCAACAGCCGCCTGGTGGTCACGATCGGCCTGCCGCTGCCCGGCAGCCGCAACGACTGCCGGGCGTTCACTCAGTCAGGCGTCGACCGGGGCTGCCGCGGCACACCAACCATTGCCGATGGCGGATACCAGGGCACCGGTCTGCTCATCCCACATCGCAAACGACGAGGTCAGGCACAGCTCAGCCCGCAACAGGAGGCGGAGAACGCCGTCCATCGCCGCGCGCGAGCCCGGGTGGAACATGCCCTGTCCCGTTTGAAGAACTGGAAAATCCTGCGGGACTGCCGACTCAAGAGCAACGGCGTTCACCAGGCCATGCTCGGCATCGCCCGCCTGCACAACCTCGCATGGGCCGGCTGAGTAGCTCTGACGGCGGCGGCGTACTCAACGCAGCGTCAAGTGCACCAGGTCGATCTCCTGATCACGGGCCCGGGCGAAGCACCGGCTCTTCCCGGTGACGATGAACCCGCACTTCTCCAGCACGCGGATGGAGCCGGCATTATCAGCGGCGGCATCGGCGTGCAGCGGCCGCGCGGGCTCCAGCTTGATCAGTTCGGCAAGGGCCTCGGTGGCAATGCCCTGGCCCCAATGGGCTCGCCCGATGACGTACGTGACCTCGCGCTCCGTCGGCGGACCGAAGACAGCGGCGTGCCCTGCTACAACGCCGTCAGCGAGAACGGTTCGCACGATCACGGACGGGTCCGAACGCACCTTGATCCAGTGCTGGTCGAAGTGGCCACGATCGTAGTGATACTTCCTGGTCACAGCCGCCATCTGCTGCAACTCGGAATCCGTCAGCTGCTGCCAGAAGATCGGCAGGTCGCTGTCCTCAAGCTCACGCAGGGATATGCCCATAGGCGCAGTCCTACTCTCCAGAAGATCGGTACCCAGGTAGCTGGGCCCAGGCTAGGCCCAGCTCGCGCTTACGGGACAACCTTTGGTTTGCGGCTGGTGTCTGAGCCAGGACTCCAGGGCCGAAGGGAGCGAGATCCGGGCTTGGAGGCGCCGGTCTCCGGTGGGCCTGGGGCAGGTGGTGCCCTGTCGTGCTGGCGGGTGCTGGACGCAGGGCGTTGCCGACGCGGGCGTGGCTCTGTCCTCGTGGGGTGCTGCGGCCGCCCGCCTGGCGGGCGGGACCGGCTCGGTGCGCAGGCGTCCGGCCGGAGAGCCGACAGCCGCCACGCCACTATCCACGCCTGAGCGACCGGCGGCCAGGCAGCGCAAGAATGCGACCGACCCGGGCAGGCAGGGAGGGCCCCTGGGAGAGGATCGCGTTCACGGTCTCGCGCATGTCGCCGGCGCCCCGGTCACCGCCGGCCGAGCGGTGCGGGTGCCGTTGCCTCACGCGGTGAACGCCGGCGCGATCGACGACCACTGATCGGCCGGCAAACCGCTGTGATGCGGCCTGCGTTCACTCGCCCGTCGTCCCCCGCAGGCCCCGCACCGCGAACCTGCGGATGCCGCCCCCGTCCCGTCCCACCCCGCCCCGGCAGGCGGCCACGGAAACGACTCACGGATTCACGAACCGCCCACGCGGGTACCCGCCGCTGCCGGCTCGTCCGCCTCCCTGGGCGAGCGGGCGGCCGGTGTGGCGAAGACGGCCGCGATCACCAGGACGAGCACCGGGATCAGGGCGTGCCGCAGCCCGAAGTGCTCGCCGAGGTAGCCGAGGGAGGGCGGGCCCACCAGGAAGGCGACGTAGCCGACGGTCGCGGCGAGCGCGACGCGGGCGGCGGAGTCGGCACCGGAATCGCCCGCCGCGGAGAGCGCCACGGGAAACCCGAGTGACGCCCCGAGGCCCCACAGGACGGCGGCGGCAGCAGCCACCGCCTGGTTGTCGACGAAGATCACGAGGGCCAGTCCGGCGGCCCCGACGAGCGCGCTCCCGCACAGCGCGGCCGCCCGCCCGAACCGGTCCACGAACCGTCCGCCGACGAAGCGCCCCACGGTCATCGCTGCGGCGAAGACCGTGTACACGGCCGAGCCCAGCGCGGCGTCGAAGCCGTGACCGTCCACCATGACCAGCGGCAGCCAGTCGTTCGCGGTGCCTTCGGCCATGGCGAGCGCGAGGATGACACAGCCGATGAGCAGCAGCGCGGGATCCTTCCACACCGCGGCGCGCGGCGCGCCCGTCGCACGGCGTGCGGTGGCGGTCTGCCGGCCGACCTCGGCCGGGACCCGCCGGATGACCAGGGTGAGCGCGCCCAGCACCACCGCGGCCACGACGAGCAGATGGACCAGGACCGGGAAGCCGACCGCCGTCAGGCACATGCCCGCGACCGCCCCGAGCACGGTGCCCAGACTGAAGAAGCCGTGCATGGCGGGCAGCGTGGAGCGGCCGAGCAGCCGCTCCACCTCGGCGCCCTCGACGTTGAGGGCCACCTCGCCGCCGCCCATGCCGAGTCCGAACAGCCCGAGGCCCACCGCGACGCAGGCCCCCGAACCGACGGCGGCCCCCACCCCGACCACCACGGCACCGGCGGCGACGGCCGACGTGCCGGCCATGATCACGAGCCGGGCACCCCAGCGCGCCACCACCGTGCCCGAGCACAGGATGCCGAGCATCGAGCCGACCGAGAGCCCGAACAGGATCAGGCCCATCTGCGCCGTGGAGGCGCCGAGCAGGTCGCGCACGTCCGGGGTGCGGGTGACCCAGGAGGAGATGGTCAGCCCGGGTGCGAAGAACAGGACGAAGACGGCGGTGCGACGCCGGGCGAGGTCAGAGGTCATGGGCGGTGGCTCCAGCTGGATCCGTACACGAGTCTGTACGACCGTACACACTATCTGTACGTCTGTACACACTCCGGAGGGGGCGACCCATGACACATTGAGGGCGTGAGCGGTACACGACGCGAGATCCCGAACGATCCCGGACGCAAGGAGCGGATCCTCGATGCAGCCCTGGACGTGATCTCCGAGAGCGGCGTGCACAGCACCACCCACCGGAAGATCGCGGCGCGCGCCGACGTCCCGCTGGGCTCGCTCACCTACTACTTCGACGGCATGGCGGACCTGCTCGCCCAGGCCTTCGCCCGGCTGTCGGACACGATGTCCGGTCTGTACCGGCGGACGCTGCAGTCCGCCTCCTCCACGGCCGAGGCCGAGGCGGCCGTAGTCGAGCTGATCTGCGGCCCGGCCTACGCCACGGAACGCGACATGACCCTCATCTTCGAGATGTACGCCTACGCCAACCACAACGAGGCGGTCTCCGCCACGACCCGCACCTGGCTCGAACGCAGCAGGGACAGCCTCGCCCTGCACTTCGCGCCCGGAGTGTCCCGCGCCCTCGACGCGCTGATCGAGGGCTGGCCGATGCACCG
The DNA here is from genome assembly GCF_044769305.1 of Streptomyces sp. NPDC090499. Taxonomy (NCBI): domain Bacteria; kingdom Bacillati; phylum Actinomycetota; class Actinomycetes; order Kitasatosporales; family Streptomycetaceae; genus Streptomyces; species Streptomyces sp. NPDC090499. The sequence goes on along the minus strand of NZ_JBIVXP010000024.1, from coordinate 31,959 downwards.
GGCCTTCGCCGACGCACCCCTGGACCGCAGGCTGGTCACCGAAACGGTCCGCGCGATCGTCGCCGCCGATCCACGCCTGTCCACGGACGCCACCTGAGCCACGCCGACGTCCGCCGCGCGGCGCCGGCCACGGCGGGGGAGGAACCGGCGGCCGCCCGCCGGGAGTTGCCGACCCGCTCCGTGCTGCGGCCCGGCGCCGACGCGCGTCAGGCCACCTGGCTGCCGTGCAGCGCGGTGTAGGCGCCGCCCCGGTGCAGCAGTTCCTCGTGGGTGCCGATCTCGCGGATACGGCCGTCGTCCATCACCACGATGCGGTCGGCGCCGCGGACGGTGGACAGCCGGTGGGCCACCACGAACGTCGTCCGGCCGCGCAGCAGTCGGGCCAGTGCCTCCTGGACCAGCGCCTCGGAGCGGGTGTCCAGCGCCGAGGTGGCCTCGTCCAGTACCAGGACCCGTGGGTCCCGGATCAACGCCCGCGCGATCGCGAGGCGTTGCCGCTGGCCGCCGGAGAGCCGGGCGCCGCGCTCGCCGACCATGGTGTCCAGGCCGTGCGGCAACCGGTCCACGAACTCCAGGGCGTTGGCGTCCCGCAGCGCGGCGCGCACCGCCCCCTCGTCGGCCTCGTCCTCCATGCCGTAGGCGACGTTCTCCCGGACCGTGCCGTCGAAGAGGATCGACTCCTGCGGCACGACCGAGACGAACCGCCGGTAGGTGCGCAGGTCGAGGCCGCTCATGTCGGCGCCGTCCAGGAGCAGCCGGCCGGAGGTGGGCCGGATGAACCCGATGACGAGGTTGAGCACGGTGGACTTGCCGGCACCTGAGGCGCCCACCAGGGCGACCGTCTCGCCCGGTACGACATCGAGGCTGAACTCCGCGACGGCCGGACGCCCGGCGTCCTCGTAGGCGAAGCCGACCCGCTCGAACGTGACCGCCCCGCGCACGGCGGCGACCTCCTCCCGGCCCTCGTTGTCCTCCAGTTCGGGCGCCTGGAGCACCTCGCCCACCGAACGCACCGACTCCAGGCCCTTGGTGATGACCGGCGCCAGACTCGTCAGCGTCGTCGTGGAGTTGGTGAGCGTGGTGAGGAAGGCGCTGAGCATGACGACGTCGCCGGGCGTGACACCCCACGCTCCGTAGTACGACACCAGCGCGGCGGCGGCCAGGACGGCGACGCCGATCACGTTCAGGACCACCCAGGCCAGCGAGCCGAAGCGGCCGTTGACCAGGTCCAGGCGCATCCCCGAGGTGAGCAGCCGGCTCAGGGTGCCGTCCATCCGGCGCAGCGCCTTGCCCTCCAAACCGTGCGCCCGGGTGACCGGGATGAGCCGCGTCATCTCCGTCACCCGCGAGGACAGCGTCTCCACCTCGTGGCGGAAGTGTTCGTTGTGGGTCCGCAGCCGCGCCCGCAACCGCGCCACGAGCAGGGTCGCCGCCGGCACCACGACCAGGAAGACCGGCAGGAACTCCGGCGTGCGGACCCCGATGATGACCAGCCCGCCGGTCAGCACGGTCAGCGCGCCCAGCCCCTGCTCGGCGGTCTGCTGGACCATCTGCTCGACGGTCTCGACGTCCCGTACGACCTTGGCCTGGAGCACGCCCGCGCTGACCCGGGAGTGGTAGCCGATGGACAGCTGCTGCATCCGCGTGCACAGCGCGGAGCGCAGCGTGGTGCCCATCCGGCGGACGCTGCCGTAGAGGAGCCGTACGTACAGCACGTGCAGCGGGTAGTTGACCAGCAGGATCGCCATGATGACCGCGACGGACGTCCACAGCCGGGAGACCGGCCCGTGCTGGACGACCGTGTCCACGACGGACGCGGTGATCAGGGGCAGGAGCCAGATGGGGCTGTGCTTGACGGTGAACACGACGACCGCCGCCGCCAGCTTGCGGCGGTCCACGCGCAGCAGATAGGCGAGTGTCCGGACGGGGTGTTCGCCCCGGTAGCGGTGATCGAGCGGCCGTTCCGACGTCGACGCCATCGGCGGTGATCCTCCCCTGTCCCTGTCCCCGACCTGCAGCAACCGCTTTCCCTCGGGCCGCGGGCCACGGTACACCGCCCGGATGGCGCAGGCGCGGGGTTTTCGGGAGGGTCCGGGACCCGACGGCCGTGAGGCAGACGGACCCTCCCCGACCGCGACCGGACCCCGTGCGCAGGGCCCTTCGATGCCTCTCCCGTGCGGGTCCTTCGCGAGAACCCCCTCACGGATCGCCGGGCGGGCGCTCGCCCGGCCCTTGGCGGTCAGCGGGTTCCGGCGGCTGGGCGGGGGCGGTGCAGCGGATCTGTGGGACTGCCGCGCCCCCTGTTGCCTCCGTGCTGTGCCCTGCGCCACACCGGCCGCCGTCCGTCTTGCCGCGGATCCCCACCCTGAGCAATCTCGGGTCAACTCCCTCACCCGCATGGAGGTTGACCGTGAACTGCCCGAGCTCCAACTGCGGTTCGTCGAACGTGCAACTGCTGTCGCTGTACGTGGACGGCCTGCCCGTGGGTGCGCCGAACCGGGAGCGCTTCGCCCGGCCTGCGCCTTCGGCCAGGAACCTGCTGCCCGCCCTCGGCCTGGTCGTCCTGGGCGTGCTGCTGCTGGTGAGCGGTGAGATCCTGGCCGGCGTCCTCTTCCTCGGGGCGGGCGCGGTGTGGGGACTCGTGGCTCACCGCCTCAATCAGGAGGTGGAGCGGGCACGGAGCAAGTGGGAGAACACGAGGATCTGCCTGGCCTGCACGGAACGCTGGACGCCCTGAGCCGCCCGGCGGCAGGGCTTCGCGGCCTTCCCGCAGCGGGCCCCGGCTGCCGGTGCCGGTGCCGTAGCGCCCCGCACCGGACGGGTGTGACCCAAGGTGCATGTGACGCGTCCGGACGGCGGCTGCCCGGTCCTCCGGGACGGTTCCGTCAGGCGCCGAACGGCCGGACGGAGACCCCCTGCGTGCCGGTGTCGAGAACGAAGACGGAACCGGACAGCGGGGACCTCGCCAACTCCTCGGCGGACAGGCCGTTGCGGGCGGAAGTGATGTACAGGCGGCCGTCCGGGCCGAAGGCGCAACTGGTCGGCTGGAGGACAGGCACCGGGACGACCCCGACCACCCGCCCGGCCGGGTCGTACCGCCGCACCTCGCGGCCCCCGTGCATGGCCACCCAGAAGCACCCCTCCACGTCGACGGCGAGGCCGTCGGGGACACCGGCCCCGTCCGTCTCGGCCAGCACCTCCAGGCGCCCGAGCAGTCCCGGCCCGGCGCGGAAGTCGGCCCGGTAGAGGAGGTTGGCGTAGCTGTCGGCGAGGTACAGGACGGTGTCCTCGGCGTTCCAGCCCAGGCCGTTGGGCAGGACGAGTCCGTCCGCGACGACGACGCTCGGCCCGTCGCCGTCCCACCGGTGCAGCCGGCCCCGGCCCGGAGCGAACTCCATGTCGTTGCTGCCGGCCCAGAACCGGCCGTGGGAGTCCACCTTGCCGTCGTTCATGCGCAGGTTCGGCTCGGGCAGCACCGGGTCCACCAGCGTCAGCCCGCTGCCGGTGACGAAACCGAACCCGTCCGCCACGGCGGCGGCGAAGCCCTCCTGCTCGGCGCGGGGCGCGACCGCGCCGACCATCGTGCCGACCTCCGTGACGGTCTGCCGCCCGGTGGACAGATCGTCCTCGTACACCCTGCAGCCGTAGATGTCGACCCAGAGGAGATGCCCGGTCCGCGGGTCGAACACCGGCCCCTCACCCACGTCCGACGTATCGCTGCGTACCGCCACATCGAGATTCGAGTACGTACGGACACCGGTCATCGCGACTCCGATCCTTGCGGCTTTCGATGCAACCTCACCCCGGCCACCCCGTGATCGTCAACCGCGATCCACGAATGACGGGCATTCGGACCGCAAATGACTCCCCGTCCTGTCACAGTGGTGGAATGGCGGTCGTGCCGTCGGGCCGCGGCGCCTTTGTCGCCGCGTGGATGAAAGCCCGTGCGGCCGCACCGAGCGGCCGCTGCGAATGCCACCAGATTCCCACGTCCCGATACCGGTTGAGATGGCGAATGGGCCGCATTTCCATTCCCTCGCGCAGGATCATCACCCCACCCAGGTAGTTGATGATGCCGATTCCGTGCCCGGCCCGCACCATGGCACCGAGCGTGGTCGGCTGATGCGAGACGATTCCGGTCGGCGACACCAGGTCCTTGATGCTCAACTCGACCTCGGCCTCGTAACCGACCACCGTGTTCGCGAGCGGGTCGCCGATCGTGATGACCCGCTGGTCCGTGAAGTCCACGAGATCGACCTCGCTCTTCTCCAGCAGGGGATGCCCGGTCGGGGCGAGCATGACGAACGGCTCCCGCCACAGCGGACGCATGGTGAACGCGTGGTCGTGCGGTTCGGGCCGGACCGTGCGCAGCGCCACCGAGACCCGGCGCTCGGACAGCGCCGCCTCGATGAAGTCCACGTCTCCGTCCAGGACCGCCACCCGGATCCCCGGATGCTCCTCCTGCAACGCCGTGATGACCCCCGGGAGGAACTCCGAACTCCCGCTGGCGAAACTCGCGACGGTGACGGTTCCCGTGATGTCTCCCCGGTCGGTCTGGCGGGCGGTGACCAGTTCGTCCGCCGCCGCGAGCACCGCCCGCGCCCGGGCCAGCAGAGCCCGCCCGTCGTCGGTGAGGGTGAGCGGCCGGATACGGCGCTCGACGAGCAGACAGCCGAGTTCACGTTCCAGATTCGCGATGTGCGCCGACACTCGCGGCTGCGACAAATGCAGCTTTTCCGCCGCTCTGGTAAAGCCACCCGTATCCACGACCTCGACCCACGTGCGCAACCAGGCCAGTTCGAGACTCATTGACCGAACCTCCTCACCGCGCGGCCGTACCACCGCCGGTGCGGAATTACTTCCGGCGGCAGGGCATCTGCGCGGCAGATCATGTGTATTCGCAATTCGCCGTTGACGAGTTCCCGCGGCCATGGCCGACTGGGACAATGACCGATCAGACTTCCTTCGGCACCGCCCGCGGCCTGCTGTCCGCGCACGGAGCGGACCTCCTGCGCGGCGACGACGGTGCGGTGATCACTTCTGTGGAGACCTACGCCCTCGCCGTGCCCCTGAAGCGACCCATCGCCGACTCCACCGCCGCCATGGCGCACTGGACGGTACCCGTGGTCGAGATCCGCACCGCCGACGGCCGTATCGGCACGGGTGTCTCCGGCGTGCACTGCGCTCCCGAACTCCTCTCCGACGTGATCCTTTCGTATTATGCCGATGCCCTTCTGGACACCTCGTCGGAAGACATCCTGGGCACCTGGAAGCGCCTGTACTGGCTGCCCACGCACTGGATGGGCCGGGCGGGCGTCGTCCACATGGCACTCGCCATGGTCGACATCGCCCTGTGGGACCTCGCCGCGCAGCGGGCCGGCATGCCCCTGTGGCGCCTGCTCGGCGGCACGCAGGAGAGCGTCGAGGCCTACAACACGGACGGAGGCTGGCTCAACCTCTCCGACAGCGAACTCGTCCGGGACCTCACCGCGCTCGTCGACCACGGCTGGTCCCGGGTGAAGATCAAGGTGGGCCGCCCCGACTGGCGGGAGGACGCCCGCCGGGTGCGCGCGGTCCGCCGGGCCCTCGGCGACGACGTGACCCTGATGTGCGACGCCAACCAGCGCTGGGACCTGTCGACGGCGAACCAGATCATGCCCGCCCTGGAGGAGGCGGCGATGGACTGGGTCGAGGAACCCTTCCACGCCGACGACCTCCGGTCCCACGCCCGCCTCCAGGCCTCGACGCGACTGGACGTGGCGGCCGGCGAAAGCATCTACTCCTACCACCAGTTCGCCTCCTTCATGGCCGCCGACGCCATCCGGGTCGTCCAGGCCGACGTCACCCGCGTCGGCGGGGTGACCGAGTTCCTGCAGATCGCCTCCCACGCGGCGGCGCGGGGACTGCGGTTCGCGCCGCACGCCGGCGACATGATGCAGGTCCACCAGCACCTCGTGGGGACGGTCCTGTCCGAGGTGCCGGCGCTCGTGGAGTTCATCCCCTGGACGCAGGAGGCCTTCGTCGAGCGCAGCGTCGTACGCGAAGGCCTCATGGAACGCCCGCAGGAGCCGGGCGCCTCGACCGCGATCGATCCGGCCGCGCGCGTCCGCTGGCAGATACCCGGAGCGGGGTCGGCCAAGGCCCTGTGAAGCCGCCCCGCGCATCCACCGACGGAAGGAACGAGATGACCGAGTCGCCCTTCGGGCACACCGACGAGCGAGTTGCCGTCGTCACCGGCGCGGGCCAGGGAATCGGCCGCGCCACCGCCGTGGCGCTCGCCGCCCGCGGCGTGCGCGTCGTCGTGACCGACCGCAACACGGAGACCGGCACCGCCGTCGCCAAGGAGGTGGGCGGCGACTTCCTGCCCCTGGACGTCTCCGACCCACGGGCCGTCGCCGGGACGGCGGACGAGGTCGTACGGCGCTTCGGCCGCGTGGACGTCCTCGTCAACAACGCCGGCATCGCCCACGAGGACGCGGCCCTCGACGTGTCGGACGACGTCTGGAACGGCATCCTCGCCGTCGACCTGACCGGCACCTTCGTGGCCTGCCGCGAGTTCGGCCGGCACTTCGTGAGCCGCCGCTCCGGGTCGATCGTGAACATCTCCTCCATCGCCGCCTTCATCGGCTCCAATCCCGAGTACCACGTCGCCTACGACGTCGCGAAGGCAGGCGTGGCCCAGCTGGCGCGGTCCCTGGCGGTCGAGTGGGCGCCGTACGGGGTGCGGGTCAACGCGGTCGCGCCGGGCCGGACCCGCACCCCCATCCTCGACACCGTCGGGATGGACGATCCGCTGCGGATGACGCAGTGGATCGGGCAGATCCCGATGGGCCGGCTGCTGGAGGCCGAGGAGATCGCGACGGCCGTCGCGTTCGTCGCGCTCGACGGCACCGCGATGACCGGGCAGACCCTCCTCGTCGACGGCGGCCAGATCGCCCAGTGACGACGTCACCGGCGCCCGCCCTCAGCCGAGGCCGAGGGCGAGCGTCTCTCCCTCGACGAGCCGTATGCCGAGGAGATCGGCGCCGTACCGTACCCGGACGTCCGCGGCCCGGGACGCCCGGATGCGGGCGGCCTCCAGCCGGCCCTCCCGCCACCGGACGTCCACGGTGAGGCCGCCCCGGGCGCGCAGTCCGCACACGCTTCCCCCGGGCCAGCCGGACGGCAGCGCGGGCAGCAGTTCGACCTCGCGGCCGTCGGACTGCAGGAGCATCTCGGCGACTCCCGCGGTACCGCCGGCGTTGCCGTCGAAGGAGTAGATGTTCTGCGCCGCGCCCGCCACCCCGCCCGCGGAGAACGTCATCAGGTTCGCCTCGCTGGCGTCCGTGATGAGGCTGGTGAGGTGCTTGAGGGCCGAGTCGCCGTCGAGGAGGCGGGCGAAGTAGACCGTGAAGTTGGCCTCCACCCACTCGGTCTGCTCCCAGCCCGGCGCCAGCTGCCTGCGCTCGATGGTGACCTCGGCGGCGCGGGCCAGCTCCGGCGTGCCGCGCGGGGTGATCTGGCGCTCCGGGAAGAGGGCGCTGAGGTGGGACGTGTGCCGGTGGCTCGGCTCGGCCTCCTCGTGGTCGTGCAGCCACTCCTGCAGCTGCCCGTGCCGCCCGATCCGGAACGGCGGCAGCCGGCGGCGCGCGGCGGCGATCCTGGTCCGCAGGCCGTCGTCGACACCCAGCAACTCGGCACTCTCCGCACAGATGCGCAGCACGGCCTCCATGAACACCCGGTCCGCGGTGGCGCCCATGGACACCGAACACCGGGTGCCGTCGGGCGCGAGGTACCAGTTCTCCGGCGACTCCGACGGCCCGGTGACGAGCAGCCGGTGCTCCGGCTCCTCGACCGCGTAGCCCAGCAGGAACTCGGCGGCCCCGCGCAGGACCGGGTACGCGCGCTCCCGGAGGAACGTCTCGTCACGGCCGTACTCGAAGTGCTCCCACAACTGGAGGGCGAGCCAGGCCCCGCCGGTCACGTTCATGCCCCAGCCGATGCCGGAACCCGGCGCCGTGTACCCCCACGCGTTGGTCACCGTGTGCGCGACCCAGCCCGGCGCGCCGTACATCTGCTCGGCGGTCGCCCGGCCATGGTCCGCCAGCAACTCCAGGAGACCGAACAGCGGTTCCTGGCACTCGGCGAGGTTGGTCGGCTCGGCGGCCCAGTAGTTCTGCTGGGTGTTCATGTCGAGGTGGAAGTCGTTGGTCCAGGACGCGCTGCTGGCGAGGCCGTCGTTCCACAGCCCCTGCAACGCCAGGGGCAGCGGGGAGTCGCGGCGGGAGCCGGCCACGGTCAGGTAGCGGCCGTACTGGAAGTACAGCGCCACCAGGGCGTCGTCGGCCTTCCCGGAGGCGAGCCGGTCACGGCGGGCCCCGGTGGGCAGGGCCGCGACGTCGGGCGGTGCCGATCCCAGATCCAGGGAGACCCGCCGCATCAGCGCCCGGTGGTCCGCGATGTGCGCCGCCCGGACGGCTTCGTATCCGGCCTCCAGCGCGGCGGCCAGCAGCGATTCGGCCCGCGCACGCGGGTCCGCGCCCGCCCAGTCGGTGCCGACGGCGATGTGGACGACCGCGCTGTCGGCGCCCTCCAGGCGGAGCGCGTCGCCCGCCCGGTGCACGGTGCCGCCGTCGGCGTCGAGGCGGGCGTGGATCTCCAGGGCGACTCCGTGGTGCCCGTCGCTGTGCAGGCTCTCGTAGGCGTGGCCGCTGAAGACGACGGACGAGCCCCTGGTGGTCGTGGTCCCGGGAAGCACGCCGTCGTGGACGGACAGGGTGAAGGAGAGCGAGCCGGGACGGTCCGTACTGAGGCGGACCACGATCAGGCCGTGCGGGTTCGTGGCGAACGCCTCGCGGGTGACGCGGACGCCGTCCTGCTCGTAGGCGACCGTGGCGAGGCCCGTGTCCAGGTCCAGGGCCCGCCGGTAGCCCCGGGCCGAAGGCCCGTCTGGGAACGCGAGATGGACCTCGGGCAGCGGCAGGTTCGTCCCGAACGACTCCGGCCTGCCCGGAAGATGCTCAGCCGCGAGCCGCTGCGCCTCGGCGTGTTCCCCGGCGAAGAGGAGCTCGCGGATGCGGGGCAGCTGCGCCCGGGCGGTCGGACTCAGGTCCTTCGCCGACGGACCGCCCGACCACGCGGTGGACTCGGAGAGCTGGATCCGTTCGCGGTCGGTGCCTCCGTGGACCATGCCGCCCAGGCGGCCGTTGCCGAGGGGCAGCGCTTCGAGCCAGCGGGTGGCGGGACGGTCGTACCAGAGCGTTCCGGGCGGGCGGCGGACATCGTGGAAGTCCTGGGCGGAGACGGCTTTGAGCATGGGGTGCGCTTTCGGGACGGAGTGAAGGGAGGAGTGAAGGGAGGAGTGAAGGGAGGAGTGAAGGGAGGAGTGGAGGGCGGCGTGACGGGCGGAGTGACGGACGGAGGACGGCTCGCGGCGGCCGCGGTCGCGCGGTACGGAGGCCGCGGTAGGACGGAGGCCGTGCTGGTACGAAGACCGCGCTGGTACGGAGGCCGGGGAGGTGGTCACGGGGTCTCGCGGTGCTCGCGGGTCACTTGGCCGGGGCGAAGATGCGCTGCGCGGCGACGGCGGCGCCCCCGCGGGCCCATTCCTCGAACGGCAGGGGTCTGACGACGAGGTCGCAGTCGGCCGCGGCACCGAAGGCACGGGCCGCGAAGGTGGTGCGGATCTGCTCCTCGTACAGGTCGTAGGTGGCCACGCCCTCGCCCGAGATGATGATGCGTTCGGGCCCGATGAGATTGGCCACGGAAGCCAGCGCCAGGCCCAGGGCATGGCCGGCGCGCGCGAAGACGGCGCGGACGTCGGCGTTGCCGGCATGGGCCAGGCGGACCGCCTGGCCCATCGTCAGCACCGGATCGCCCGTCGCCCGGCGGGCCTGCTCGGTGATGGCCTGGGTGGAGGCGACGGCCTCGACGCAACCGGTGTTGCCGCAGGTGCACACCCGGTCGGTACCGCCCACGGGAAGGTGGCCCACTTCCCCCGAGACGCCGTGGGCCCCGGAGACGACCCGGCCGCCGATGGAGATCCCGCAGCCGATGCCCGTGCCGACGGTGACCAGGGCGAAGGACGACAGCCCGACCCCGACGCCGAACCACTGTTCCGCGACGGTCAGGGCCCGTACGTCGTTCTCGATCACGGCCGGTATGCCCGTGGCCGTCTGCACGAGCCGGGCGAGGGGAACGCGGCGCCAGTTCAGGAACGGGGAGTACTGGACGGTGCCCGTGTGGCCGTCGACGTCCCCGGAGATCGTGACGCCGATGCCGTGCGGGGCACCGTTCGCACGGGGCGGTGCCTGCACCCCCAGCCGGTCGACGAGCCGGGCGACGGCCAGCACGACCGTACCCACGTCGCGGGAGGTGAGAGCGGCGCGCGCGGTGGCCAGGGTGCGTGCGGTCAGGTCGGCCAGCACACCGATGAGTTCGTCACCGGTGACCTTCACGCCCACGAAGCGGGCGCGGTCGGCCCGCACCGCGATCAGCGTGGCCGGCCGGCCGGCGGTGCGCTCGGCAGGGCGGCCCAGCTCGGTGATCCACCCGTCGGTCAGCAGCGGAGTGGCGACCTTGGTGATCGCGCCGGGTGACAGGCCGGTGCGGCGCCCGATCTCGGCGCGGGTGAGCGGGCCGTGCGCGAGCAGGGTCTGGAACAGCAGAGCGGCCGCGGGTGGCTGATCGGCGAGCGTCATGCGGCGACCATACATTTCCATTGGAAAATAAGAAAGAAGAAGCGAGCCGCTGGACTGCGCCCCGTTTTCCCCGCTCATCGCGCGAATCCCGCTCCATTCTTTCCGCGAATGTCGATGATTCGGGCCGCGCAATATGTTGACGCTGGAAGAAAAGCGTGGCTACATTCGCGGCACCTCGCGACAAGTGGATGGGACGTCCACCGACGCAGGTGGCGGCCGGTCTCCTCCTCGACCGGCCGCGTGATTCATCGCGGGCTGCGCTCCCGAACGGGCGTCGCCTTACGGCCACTTGGGCGACGCCTGACGCCCACTCGACCAATTCCCGTGCGGCTGACCGTGCTTGGGCACTTCCGGGCCTTCCGGGGGCCTCGCCGTGCCTTTCGCGCCGAGATGGAGCAGTCACATGGCTCGTCCAGCAGGACCGGGGGCATCCGTGCGCCACGGACTCCGTACGGGCGGTGCGCGCGGTTGCCGCCTGCCCGTCCCGGCGGCCGCCCGCGCCCCGGCGGTGTCCCTCGCCGTACCGACCACCACGACGACGGCCGGCGCCACCTCGCCGGCGCCGAGCACATCGCCGTCGAGTCACCGGTATTGACCGTCTCGTCCGTATCGCAGGTGTCGCACGTATCGCACGTATCGCACGTATCGCACGAAGGAGGGTGCTGTGGTGGTCACATCACAGGGCAACCACGCAACGCCGGTGCAATCGCGCTCCGGTGAACCGGGCGCGGTGGCCACCACGGCCGGCTCGCCGGTCCGGAAGAGGACCACACCCGGGAAGGGGCGGCGGCCCCGCGCCACCAGGTCGGCGGCGGCCCGCCGCCGGGACCTGCCGGTCGCCCTGCTGCTCATCCTGCCCGTCGTGGTCGGCTTCGCGACCTTCTACGCCTATCCGACCCTGCGCGGCATCTACCTCAGCTTCACCGACTTCCACGTCCTGTCCCCGCCGAGCTGGGTGGGACTGGCCAATTTCCGGGAGCTGATCGGGGACGACGTCTTCTGGCACGCGCTGCTCGTCACCGTCTACTTCGTCCTGCTGTCCGTGGTCTTCGGCACCTTGATCTCCCTGGTGACCGCGGTGGTGCTGGACCGGGTGACCAAGTCCTCGGTGCTGCGCGGAGTGATCCTGCTGCCGTTCCTGATCTCCAACGTCATCGCCGCCCTGGTGTGGCAGTGGATGCTCGATCCGACCCTCGGCATCGTCAACATCGCCCTCAAGCACGTGACCGGCCACTCCATCCTGTTCTTCGGCAGCGGGGGATGGGCGATCCCCTCGCTCGCCGCGATCAGCGTCTGGAAGTGGATGGGCTACTACGCCCTGCTGATCTTCGCCGGCCTACAGACCATCCCGCCGACCATCTACGAGGCCGGCCGCGTCGACGGCGCGAGCGAGATCCAGATGTTCCGCCGGCTCACCGTGCCCCTGCTGCGGCCGATCCTCGTCATGGTGGTCGTCCTGACGGTGATCAACTCCTTCCAGGTGTTCGACATCGTGCAGGTCACCACCAGGGGTGGCCCGGCCAACGCCTCGAACGTGCTGCAGATGTACATCTTCGACAAGGCATTCCGGCAGTTCGACTTCGGTTACGCCGCCACCATGTCGCTGGCCCTGTTCGCCCTGCTCATCGCGGTCACCTTCACCCAGCTGCGGCTCGCCCGCGCCAACGAATCCGACCTGAACTGAAGGAGACCGCCATGGCTGTCACCATCGCACCCGGCCGGGCGGCCCTCCCCAAGCGCTCGCCCCGCACCAGCACCCGCAGGCTCTCACCCGGCCGGGCCGTGGCCTGGATCTACCTCGGCCTCATCGTCCTCGTCACGCTCTTCCCGTTCTACTGGATCCTGCGCACCGCGCTCTCGAACAACTACAAGCTGGCGACCAACCCGTCCTCGCCGCTGCCGGTGGGCTTCACCTGGGGCGCCTTCGAGCGGGTCCTGGGTCTCGCCTCCACCGCGGAGGCCCAGGCCCAGGGCGGCTCCGGCGCCACCCTCGACATCGCGCTCTATCTGCGCAACTCGGTGATCTACGCATCGGTGCAGACGGCGCTGGTCGTGCTGGTCTCCGCGGCCGCCGCCTACGCGTTCTCCCGGCTGCACTGGCGTGGCCGCGACCTGGTGTTCAACATCCTGATCAGTGCCCTGATGGTGCCCAGTGTGTTCACGCTGCTGCCCAACTTCGTCCTGGTGAAGGACCTGGGACTCACCGACACCTTCGCCGGACTCATCCTGCCCGGCGGCCTCTTCCAGGCCTTCACCCTGTTCTTCCTGCGGCAGTTCATGCTCGGCCTGAGCACCGAGGTCGAGGAGGCCGCCATCATCGACGGCGCAGGCCCGCTGCGGATCTTCCTCCGGATCATCCTGCCGATGTCCTCCGCCCCCATCGCGACCGTGTCGCTCCTGATGTTCGTCAACGCCTGGAACGACTACTTCTGGCCGCTGCTGATCGCCAACGACCAGAACGTCCAACCGCTCACCCTCGCGCTCGGCGTCTTCAAGCAGTCCTCGCCGCAGGCCGCCCCCGACTGGGCGGGCCTGATGGCCGCCGCCCTCATCGCGGCACTCCCGATGCTGCTGCTCTTCGTCGCCTTCGGTAAACGCATCGTCAACTCCATCGGCTTCTCCGGCCTCAAGTAACCAGTGAAAGAAGGAACCATGAGAGTACGCAAGGCTGTGGCCCTGGGAGCCTCGCTCTCCCTGGCGGCCCTCCTCTCCGCCTGCTCCTCCGACTCCGGCAGCGGCTCCGGCTCCGGAACCCTGAACTGGTGGACGTGGGACGACAAGCAGGCGGCCGCCTACCAGGTCTGTGCCAAGGACTTCGAGAAGGCCAACCCGGGCGTCACGGTGAAGATCACCCAGTACAACGTCACGGACTACTTCACCAAGCTCACCGCCGGCTTCGTCGCCGGCAAGGCTCCCGACGCGTTCCAGAACAGCGTCCAGTTCTTCCCGCAGTACGCCGACCAGCACCAACTGCTCCCGCTGGACGACTACATCAAGAAGGACGGCTTCGACCTGTCCCGCTTCTCCGTCGGCGTCGACTCCTGGAAGTACACCGACGGCAAGCAGTACGGCCTGCCCCTGGACTGGGCGGCCACCGGCCTCTACTACAACAGCGACATGCTCACCAAGGCCGGATACAGCGCCAAGGACGTCCAGAACCTGAACTGGAACCCCGACGACGGCGGCACGATCGGCAAGATGATCGCCCATCTGACCCTCGACACCAAGGGCCGGCGCGGTGACCAGCCGGGCTTCGACAAGGCACACATCAAGACCTACGGCTTCGGCCAGCTGGCCGCCAAGGACTTCCTGGGCCAGTCCACCTGGAGCTCCTTCGTCTCCACCACGGGCTGGCGGCTCGGCAACAAGGCCAACTGGCCGACCGAGCTGAACTACAACGACCCGCGCCTGGTGAAGACCATGGACTGGATCCGCACCCTGGTCGCGAAGGGCTACGCACCCAAGATCGGTACGTTCACCAACACGGTCTCCGACGTCGATCTGCTCTCCTCGGGCAAGGTCGCCATGGAGACGGGCGGATCGTGGTCGGCGTCCACCTTCGCGAAGATCCCCAACATCAAGGTCGGCATCGGTCCCACGGTCCTCGGCCCCGACGGCAAGACCCGTGCCGTCTTCAGCAACTCCAACGGGAACACCATCTGGGCCGGCACGAAGAACCCCGACCTGGCCTGGAAGTGGGTCTCCTACATGGGTTCCGAGGCCTGCCAGACCAAGGCGTCGGCGACCGGCACCTTCTTCCCGTCCATTCCCGCCTCGATGGACGCCTCGGCCAAGGCGCTCAAGGCGCAGGGCGTCGACCTGTCGGTCTTCACCGACATGCTCAAGAACAAGGAGCTCTACCCCTCTCCGGACTTCAACAACGGCGCGGAGCTGCAGGACGCGATAGAGCCCATGATCGAGGCCTACTTCGGCGGCCAGAAGGACGACAGCGTCTTCGCCGACATGCAGGCCAAGACGAAGGACATCCTGACCAAGAAGTGACCGCCGCCTCTACGGCGCATCGCGACCGGGACGCGGCCTGTACGGCGCGTCCTGCCGCCCTCCCCGAACCGCCGGCGTGCACGTTCCCAGGCCTCGTTCACTCGACGCGGTTGCAGTCGAGGTCCTCGACCTCGCTGCTCCAGGTCGCCATGATGTAGGCCGTGTCCTCGTGCAGCCAGATCCGGTAGATCCTGCCGTCCTTGATCTGCAGGAAGTAGGACGTCCTGTTGCGCAGTTCCTTCCCGTCGGAGTCCGTTCCGGTGACCAGGACCTGGACGGCGACCCGGTCTCCCTCGGCGACGAGGCCGTTGTAGGGCGTCTGCCGTACAGCTCCCTCTCCCGTGCCCCAGATCCGGCGTGCCGTCTCTCCGAAAGCCAGCAGGTTCTCCTTGGACAGCGGAGGCATGGCGGCCCGCGGAAACGTCTGCGGATCGGCTTCGTAGGCCATCGCGAATTCGTCGTGGACGTACTCCTCCACCCACTGCGGGTCAGCCAGGTGATACGCCAGGAAATCAAGGACCAGTCGCTTGTTCTTCTCGGAACTCATTCGGCGCCTTCTTCCCCTCGACGGTTCTTCGGAGTTCACATCGTGCAGGGGAACGGAGACGCCCACAAAAGGCACACGGGTGTGCGAAGACCCGTCAGGGGCGGCCGTCGGTTCGCCGTGCGGCATCGAACAGAACCCGGTGCCGGCGGACCTCCTCGCGATGGTCCGCCGACCAGCCGGCCAACGCCAGCACCGACGACAGCAGGGAACGGCCGAGCGCGGTCAGGCCGTACTCCACCCGGGGCGGCACCTCGGGGTGCGAGACCCTGACGACCAGCCCGTTGCGGCACAGCTGCTTGAGCGTGAGGGTGAGCATGCGCTGCGAGACGGCGGGGACGGCGTCCGCGAGATCGGAATAGCGCTTCGGGCCCTCCGAAAGCGTGCCCATGACCAGCACGCTCCATTTGTCGCCGACGAGATCCAGAACCTCCCGGATGAAATCGGCGTCCTCGTCGCCCCCGTGCGCGCACGGCCCGGGTACCGCCTTCACACGTGTTCGGGTTCCGGTCCGTGTGCCCCGGCCGTCTCGTGCCGCCCTGTCGATCCACCCTCCGCTCACGAACATCGGTGTGCGTTTTGTGCGGCCTGTCCGTCTCCTTCATGGTGACGCAACGGCACTCCGAGGGAAGCAGATGTCAATGAACCCGGCATCCGGCACACGTACGGCCGGCATTTCGCGCTGAAGGAACTCCCGCGCCCGGACTTTCCCGCCGCCGGTGCCTGGCTGCAGTTGCATCTCGTGGAGGTCCGCACACCCCCGCCTGCGGTGCCGGGTGTGCCCCATCTGGCGGTACGCCTTTCACCCGCGGACTTCGGCCCGTTCGTCGAGATGCTGCGCGCCGACCGGGTCCCCTTCAGCAGGGAGCCCGCTGCACGGGAGGACTTCGTCGTGGCGACGGCCGCCACCCGACCGGTCAACCTCGGCCAGCCCTTCACTGGCTGGTCACTGCGCAAGCTGGTCGCCTACCTGTGCGAAGTCCACGGCCGGATCATCCGCATCGGCCGCGAGGCATTGCGCTGCCTGCTCGCCCGCCACGGCATCACCTTCCAGCGCACGAAGACCTGGAAGGAATCCCCGGACCCAGAACGCGAGACCAAACTCGACCGGATCGAGCACGTGCTGGACCGCTTCCCGGACCGAGTCTTCGCCTTCGACGTGTTCGGCCCGCTCGGTATCCGTCCCACCGCGGGCTCCGGCTGGGCCGAAGAGGGGCGTCCCGACAGGCTGCCCGCCACCTGTCACCGCACCCGCGGAGTGCGCTACTCCACGGCTGCTACTCGGTCGGCGATGACACTCCGCGCGGCGTCAATCGCCGCAGAAAGGGTGCCGCCAACACGTTGGCCGCGCTGAAGTCGATCCGTGGCGCCCGCCCGGACGGTGCACCGATCTACGTGATCCTGGACAACCTGTCCGCCCGCAAAGGCCCCGGCATCCGCCGGTGGGCGAAGAAGAACAACGTCGAACTGTGTTTCACCCCGACCTGCGCCTCGTGGGCGAACCCGGTCGAGGCGCACTTCGGACCGCTGCGGCAGTTAACCCTCGCCAACTGCAACCACCCTGTGCAGACCTGGACCCTGCACGCCTACCTGCGCTGGCGCAAAGACAATGCCCGTCACCGCGATGTCCTGGCCGCCGAACGATGTGAACGCGCCCGCATCCGCAGCGAGAAAGGCATCCGCTGGGGCGGTCGGCCTCTGTCGGCGGCGGCCTGACCCGGCTGAACGGTGAGTCATCGAGATCGCCTGACAGCGTTTGCCCGATAGCGTTCCAGCGTCCCGATGGCCACTACTGAAGTAGCCATCAGACCAAGATAAATCGGCCCGGCGGGCTCTCGCTCCCAGACACGGAATCCGGCCAACAGGAAAACGACCCCAAGTATCGCCACCTGTACCCACCTGATGGCCACGGCCTTCCTCTGGCCATGGCCATCAACATCGTCGTCTCTTGCACGCACCGCAGCTCCTCTACTTTCAGTTCGCTGACTGTACTGGCGTGCTACCCAAGTGCGCATCCGGCAGTCGACATATCACCCGGTGTTCCCCGGATCCCATCTGAAACGGCAGAAGCCATCAGCACGGCCAACCCGGTAAACCCATCCGGTCACAGCACTAGACAGACCCCGGAGACCGTCCGCTACTCCAGCACCGCACGGAAGGTGCGTTCGCCGATGCCGCGCATCAGTGGGTTGTCCGCCGAGTGCGACAGGAAGACCAGGGACAGGGCAAGCGCCCACCCGCGGGCCCGCTCCCAGGTTGCGTCGTCCGCGCGGCCATACGCCTGTCGAAGGGCAGCACGCTGCTCCGCGGTGAACAGCATCCAGGCCACGGACAGGTCGGTGGCGGGATCACCGGAGGTAATGTCACCGAAGTCGATCACGGCGCTGATTCGGCCGCGGTGGACCAGGACGTTGGCCGGGTGCAGGTCGCCATGCAGCCACATCGGTGGTCCGTCCCAAACCGGTGCAGCAGCGGCCGTCTCCCAGATCTGCAGTGCTGTGTTGCGATCGTTCAGGTCAACATGTGCCAACCCGGTCAGGACACCCTTGGCACGTCCGGCCAGCGGAATACCACGAGCTGGGTTGACGGGCGCGGCCGAAGGAGCCGGGGCGTGCAGCGCATCCAGAAAACCGCCGAGCGTCGCCGCGGCCGACCAGAGGTCGTCGGGCTCCGATCGCGCCGCGATCCGGCCGGGGAAAAACGGTACGACGCTCCACGACCACGGATACTGAGCCGTCGGCTGCCCGACACGCACCGGCGCCGGCACAGGCAACGGCAGACGGCCGGCCAACTCCGGCAACCACCGCTGCTCGTGCGCGACGAGACTGGCGGCCACGGCACGCCGCGGCAACCGGACGAGGAACTCCTCGCCAAGCCGACACACAAGGTTGTCCCAGCCGTTGGCCAGCACCTCGACCGGCAGGCCCGTCAGGTCGGGGTGCTGTTCGCCGAGTAGACGGCGCACCAAGTCGACAGAGACTGACACCTCCGCGGCAGGCATCCGGTGAACTGTCACAGCGAGAACTCTACGGCGGCGGCCCGGCGCGCTCAGAGGCCAAAGCGGGAAATGACCGGCCATCCGACGTCATGACCGGCTCAGAAACAGGTACTGAGCCTGCTCTTCATGGTCCGAGTCGCCCTGAGAGCGCGTGACGCGACTCGATCAGCGGCTGGGTAGGGTTGTTGCCATGGCCAAGGGGATGGGGCGGCGGCCCGAGGCGGACCTGGACAGAGGCGTCGAGGACGTGACGCTGTTCATCCTGGAGTGGCTTGGCGAGCAGGGGGCGGTGCCATGATCCGGGTCGACGCGGAGCGTATGCGTGACGGCCGGCCGGCGTGGACGTTCGCCGCTTCCGGTGGGCCGCTGGACGGTGGGATGAGGGCCGACGGGGCCTCGGTCGCCGAGTGCATGGGCGGCGCGCTGCTTCGATTGCGCGAGGCTGGGCTGGCCGTACCGCTCTGAGGTCGTGTTCCGCCTCTGAGCTGATCGCGGTCGGTGATGCTTTCGGGTTGTCTGGTGGTCCTGCCCACGTCGATGACGGGGAGTTCATCGCCGACCGGGAAGAGATCCACGAAGTCAAGATCGTCACCGTCGGCAGACCGTGCTTCTTGCATGTCCGCCAGGCGGTGCGCATCCGCCGCCAGCGCCGCCGCATCGGCGAGAAGGGGCGGCAGGCCGAGGCCGCCCACGCTGTCACCGGTCCGCGCGCCGAGCAGGCAGCCGCGAAGAAGATCGCGGTCAGGGCCCGCGCGCACCGGGGCATCGAGAACACCGCCCGCCGGACCGAGGACGCCACCTTCGGCGAGGGCGCCAGTCCGGTCCGCCGCCACAGCCGGTCGTCGTGAGCGGCTTGCGCGGTCCGGCCCGCGCCGCCGTCCACCGGGCCGGGGCGGCAGCCTCGCCGGTGGACGACATGCTTGCGCCCGGTCCGAAACGGTCCCCGCCCCCGGCAATCCGGTGATCGCATCGGACGCCCACGCCGCGGCGCCTGAGGATCTCCCGTGTGCCGTGGCGCTCCCCGCGGATAGGCTGGACGGTGATCGACAGGGACGGGCTGGGCGAGGGTGGCGGACGGCGTGGGCGGTGCCGAGGAGAGCAGCAGCAGGGGCACCGGGCGCCCCACGTCCCGGGACGTCGCCCGGCTCGCCGGTGTGTCGCACACCGCGGTGTCCTTCGTGTTCAACGGCCGGGCCGAGGGCAATCTCTCGCCCGCCACCCAGGAGCGCATCCGGCAGGCCGCGGCCCGGCTGGGCTACCGCCCCGACCCGGTGGCCCGCGGTCTGCGCCGTCGCCGTACGGCCGTGATCGGGCTGGTCACCGACGAGATCGCGTCCTCACCGTTCGCCGGCCGGCTGCTGCGCGGCGCCATGGAGACGGCCTGGAGCAGCGACCATCTCGTCCTCACCGTCGACTCCGGCGGCGACCCGGCGAAGGAGGACGCGGCCGTCGCCGAACTCCTCGACCGGCGCGTGGACGGCATCATCTACGCGGCCATGTCGCTGCGCCGGGTCCGGGTCCCCGAGGGACTGCACCGCACCCACTCCGTGCTGGCCAACTGCCTGCCCGAGGACGGCTCCCTGCCCGCCGTGGTGCCTGCCGAGCGTGCCGGTGGCCGTACCGCTGCCCGCCTGCTGCTCGACGCGGGCCACCGCCGGCTCGCCGTGATCGGCGGCCTGGACGACATCGCCTCGGCCGAACGTACCCGCGGTTTCCGGGACGCGCTGCGCGCCGAGGGCGTCACCGTGCCCGAGAAGTGGATCGTGCGCGGCGGCGGGGAGATCTCCGCGGGATACGCAGGGGCGCTGCACCTGCTCGACGGGGCCGAGCCGGACCGGCGCCCGACCGGCGTCCTGTGCTACAACGACCGGGTCGCGGCGGGTGTCCTGCATGCCGCGAGCCGGCTCGGGATCGACGTCCCAGTCGAGCTGTCGGTGGTCGGTTACGACGACCAGGAACACATGGCCGCGTTCCTCACCCCGCCCCTCACCTCGGTCGCGCTGCCGCACCGGGCGATGGGCGAGGCGGCGGCCCGGCTGCTCCTGGACGCCATTGACACCGGCCGGACGCCGCCCGCGACCGTCCGGCGCCTCACCTGCCCCGTGGTCGGCCGAGCCTCTGTGGGTCCGGCGCCCACCCGGTGACCCGGGCACCCGGCCCGTCGACCACCAGCTCCGCGATGTCGCCGGGGCGCCGGTAGACGCGCTCGGTGGCCGTCGCCCGTTCCGCGACGAAGAGTTCGAGGAGCGAGCCGTCGACGAGCAGCCGGAGCGCGAGTTCCGGCGCCTTCGGCACGTGCACGGTGATCGGGGCGGAGCCCTCCCTGCCGGTGCGGGGCCAGGCACCGCGGTCGAGGAGGACGGTTCCGCCGGCAGGGTCCGCCCGGAGGGTCAGCTCCCGGCCCGACGCGTCCCGGAGCAGGCTCACCGTGGTCGGTCCGTATGCGGTGATCGTCAGGTCGTACGTCTCCGGGAGCGGAACCCGGTCCGGCGCGGTGACGAACGGCTCGGCCGGGCGCAGCAGGTCGAGCTCCGGAGCCGGGCGGACGCGCAGCGAACCGTCGGGATGCACACCGACGACCCGTGGCGCGGTGAGCACGCCCGCCCACCCGGCCCGGTGCACCTCCTCCTGCGGGCGGGCCTCCCACGACCAGCCCCACAGCAGTGCGCGGTGCGGCTCCTGGAGCACGGCGGGGGCGTAGAAGTCCCGCCCCTGGTCGAGCCGACCGCCGACCCGCGTCAGGAGCCTCAACCCGCCCTCGGCAGACGCTTCCAGACGGCCGGTCAGGTATCCGGTCGAGCAAGGGTCTCCGTCCCACAGAGACAAGAGGAGTACGTGGTCGCCGCCCGGTGTCCCGTACAGCTGCGGGCACTCCCAGCCCACCGCCTTGTCGCCGAACACGTCCGCGGCCACCGGGTCCCTGCCGTCCAGCAGCACACCGGCGAACCGCCAGTCGGTCAGGTCGTCGCAGTCGTACAGCAGGACCGACGGCGTGCCGTCGGCGTGCCCGGCCCCGACGAGGGCCCAGCGCCGGTCCGCGTGGCGGAAGACGAAGGGGTCGCGGAACATCACGACGTCCAGCCCCGGCGGCGGCCCTGCCACCACCGGCGTCGGCAGCGGTGTCCACCCGGTCAGCCGTTCGTCGTCCGGGTCCGCCGCCCGTGCCAGGCAGATGGTGCCGAGACCGGTGTGGTCGCGGTCGATTCCCGTGTACACGGCGGTCGGTGTGCCGGCGTCGTCGACCACGCAGCCCGACCAGCAGCCGGCCGCGTCCGGGCCGCCGGGCGCCGGCGTGAGGGCGACCGGGTGGTGGTCCCAGTGGACGAGGTCACGGCTGGAGGCGTGACCCCAGTGGATGTCGGCGTGGACCGGGGCGTTCGGGTTGTACTGGAAGAAGAGGTGGTGGCGACCGCGCCAACGGAACGGGCCGTTGGGGTCGTTGATCCAGCCGGCGGGCGGACGGACCCGGAAACGGGGGGTGTGGCTCAACGGTTGACTCCTGCCGAGGTGATGCCCTCGCGCAGCGGGCGCTGGCCCACGACGAACACGGCGAGGGCGGGGAGCATCGACAGCACGACCCCGGCCAGGACCACCGAGATCGACCCGGTGCCGAGGTTGCCCTGGAGCGAGACCAGGCCCAGCGGAAGCGTGTAGTTCTGGCTGGAGGTCTCCAGGATCAGCGGGCGGAAGAACTCGTTCCAGTGGTAGTTGAAGGCCAGCACGCCGACGATCGCCAGGCCGGGTGCGGCCAGCGGCGCGTACACCGAGCGGAAGATCCGCCAGGGCCCAGCGCCGTCCAGCATGGCCGCCTCGCCCAGGTCCTTCGGCATGCCGAGGAAGTACTGGCGCATCAGGAAGGTGCCGAAGGCGGTCGGGAAGGCCGGGATGATCAGGCCGAGGAGCGTGTCGGTGAGGCCCATCGACTTCAGCACCAGGAACACGGGCACGATGGTGACCTGCAACGGCACCATCATGGTCGCCAGGACCAGGCCGAACAGGGGTTTCTTGAAGCGGAACTCCAGGCGCGCGAAGGCGTATCCGGCCAGCCCCGCCGTGATCATCTGGCCGATGGCGATCAGCGCCGTCACCAGCGTGGAGTTCAGGGCTTGCAGCCACACGTCGATCTGCTGGAAGACCCCGTGGTAGGCCGCGGTCGTCGGGTGCGTCGGGATGATCCGCGGGGGCAGGTCGAAGGACTGGGCCGGGGTGCGCAGGGAGGTGGAGACGGTCCAGATGACCGGGCCCAGCGTCACCAGGGCGCACAAGGTCAGTCCGGCGATCCGGGCCCAGGGGGCGAGTGAGTGACGTAGGCGTACGCGGCTCACCGGCGGGGTTGCTCGGCTCGTAGGGCTGGTGGGGCTGGTGGGGATTGCGGGGCTCGTGGCGCTCATGAGGCTCACCGGCTCACTGGTAGTGGACGAAACGCCGGCTGAGCCGGAACTGGACGGCGGTGACCGCCATGATCAGCGCGAAGAGCAGCACGCCCACCGCGGATGCCTCACCGAAGTCGAGCTGCTCGAAGGCCCGCTCGTAGATCACCATGACCACGGTGCGGGTGGAGTCGCCGGGGCCGCCGTCGGTGAGGACGTACGGCTGCTCGAAGACCTGCAGGGCGTTGATGATGCCGACCACCGACGCGACGAGCAACGTCGGCGACAGCAGCGGCAGCGTGATGCCGAGGTGCTTGCGCAGACCGGTCGCGCCGTCCAGGGCGGCGGCCTCGTGGATCTCCTTGGGGATGTTGTTCAGACCGCCGACGAACAGCAGGAACGAGAAGCCGAACTGCTGCCAGACGTAGACCAGGATCACCGTGGCCATGGCCGCGTGCTCCGAGGTCAGCCAGGGCACGGGCGCGATGCCGACCAGGCCGATCAGGCAGTTCACCACCCCGAAGTCCTGGTTGAACAGGTACTTCATCACCACCGAGATCGACGCGGCGGACAGCACCAGCGGAAAGAAGAACGCCGAACGGAACACCGACCGCAGCCACCCCGGCATCCGCCCGTTCAGTGTGATCGCCAGCGCCAGCGCGATCACCAGTTGCAGCGCGACCGCGACGACCATGAAGAGGAGCGTGTTGCGGAAGGAGACCAGGACGGTCGAATCCGCGAACATCGTGCGGTAGTTGGCGCCGCCGGCGAAGCGGGGCGGGTCGATCACGTTCCAGTGGAACAGGCTCAGCACGATCGACCCGATGATCGGGACGACCGTGAAGACGACGATGCCGACGACCGTGGGCGCCAGGAACAGCGCGGCCAGCAGCCGGGCGCCGCGGTCGCGGACGGATGGCCGGGCGGGGGCGGCGGGTGGCGGGGCGGGCCGTGAACTCACTTCCCGCGCCTGGGTGTTCGTCATATCTCACGCTCCATGGCCTGCTCCAGGTCGCCCTGCATCCGGCGCAGCGCGGGACCCACCGAGCGCGGTGCGGCCAGTGCGGTGCCGGTGTACTTGAGGAGGACGTCGGTCACCTCGGCGACCTGCGGCGGCGCGGGGATCGGGCCGGTGTCGGGGAACCGGTCGAGGGTGTCGTAGAAGACCTGCCAGTGCGCCGGGCCGCTCTCGGCGTAGCGGGCGGCGGTCAGCATCGAACGGCGGGCCGGGGTGGTCTGGTTGCCCTGGAACAGCCGGGTCATGGTGTCCTTGCGGGCGGTGTACTTGATGAACTCCCAGGCGGCTTCCTGCTTCTTCGAGGTGCGCAGCAGCGCGTAGCCGGCCGCGCCAAACTGGTGGCGCTGGGTACGCCAACGCGGGAAGTACTGCACGTCGTAGTCGGCGGCCCGCATGCCGGCCAGCTGCAGGCCGCCCGCCCAGAAGCCGCCCGCCGGGGTGACGCCGACGCGGCCGGTGGAGAACACGCCGACCAGGTTGCTGCCGTTGCCACCCTCGGGGCGGGTGCACAGGTTCTCCTGGACGAGGGTGGCGAGATAGTCGTACGCCTCCTCGACCCGGCCGTCGGTGGCCTGCGGGGTCGTCCAGCGGAAGCCCCCGCCGCGCCCCTGCCGGTCGGCGGCCGGGTAGAAGGCGTCCCACAGCCAGGAGCCGCCGGGCGCCTTGGACTCCTTCAGCAGGTTCGTGCCGTTCGCGAAGAGCCAGGGCACCACGCCGCCCCACAGCCGGTTGGTCCAGAAGTACGGCGTGAAGTGCGTGTCGCTCGCCCGCTTCATCTCCCGCAGCAGCGCGGTGAAGTCGTCGCGGCTCCAGTCGGCCGCCGGGAAACCCGCGCCCGCCCGCTTCAGCACCTGGTTGTTGAGGTACATGTCGGCGGCGTTGAACTCCATGGGGAGTTGGTAGAGGTTCCCCTCGTACATCATCGACTCGACCAGCGAGGGGTGGACGTCGGCGAAGTACTCGCGCAGCTCGGCCGCGTCCCGGCGTACCCAGTGGTCCAACGGCACGCCGAGCTGCCGGGCGAACAACTGGACGCCCTCGGTGGCCACATAGACCAGGTCGGGCGCGGTGCCCGCGGCGATCTGGGTGAGGATCTTCGCGAAGAAGTCCGACCAGTCGACGGCCTGCACCGCGTTCACCCGCAGCGGGATGTCGGGGTGGAGCCGGCGGAAGCCCTTGGCGAGGGCGTCGACGGTGGCCGGGTCGAAGGCGGAGCCCAGGGTGGCGACGACGAGGGAGCCGTCGTCGCGGCCGGGGATGTCGGCGCCGGTGAGCCGGTCCCAGCTCGCGGCGGTACCGGCCAGGGCGGCTGCCCCCGCCCCGTACGCGCCGTACCGCAGCAGCGTGCGGCGGGGGATGTGCGAGTCAGTCATCAAACGGGCCTAACTCGTGTTAGTTCAGGGGTGATGTCCCAGATGATGGGAACCGGGCCGGGGGCCTGTCAAGGGTCGGGAACGCTTGACCTTTAACGAGTTAGGTCTACAGTCCTCGTTCACACGAGCCGCAGTTTCACGCCATGTGCGTGGTGCTTCATGAAAGGGGCGATGCGTCATGCCCGGAACCTCGGGGATCTCCCGGAGGGCGTTGTTCGCGGGGTCGGCCGCGGGTGGAGCCGCCGCGCTGCTGCCGACGGGAACGGCCGCGGCCGCACCGAAGGCCAAAGCCAAGGCCACTACAGGCTGCGCGAGTTACCGCGCCGCCTACCACTTCACGGTCCCCGACCAGTGGAAGAACGACCCGCAGCGGCCCGTCTGGATCGACGGCGAGTACCGCTACTACTACCTCTACAACGCCGACTACTTCGACGGCGTCGTCGGCACCGCGTGGCGCCTGGCCACCACCGAGGACCTGGTCTCCTTCACCGACCGCGGAGTCGCCGTACCCAAGGACACCACGGTGAACGGTGACCTCTGGTCGGGCTCGGCGGTGGTCGACACCGGCAACACGGCCGGGTTCGGCGCGGGCGCGGTCGTCGTCATCGTCACCATGTCCCCCGGCGGCGGCACCGACCACCAGGAGCAGTTCCTGTACTACTCGACCGACGGCGGTCTCACCTTCAGCAACTACGGGACCGACCCCGTCCTGCCCAACCCGGGCGTCGCCGACTTCCGCGACCCCAAGGTGATCCGTGACGAGGACCGGGGCCGCTGGGTGATGGCCCTCGCCGAGAACGACAAGATCGGCTTCTACCACTCCGGCGACCTCAAGTCCTGGACGTACGCCGACGGTTTCGTCCACGACGGCATCGGCGTCCTGGAGTGCCCCGACCTGTTCCACATCACGGCCGATGACGGCACCGTCAAGTGGGTGCTCGGCGTGAGCGCCAACGGGAAGAGCGCGGGGCTGCCCAACACGTACGCCTACTGGACGGGTTCCTTCGACGGCAGCGCGTTCACCGCTGACGCGAGCGACCCGCAGTGGCTCGACCACGGCTGGGACTGGTACGCGGCCGTCACCTTCGAGAAGCGCGACACGAGCGGCGCGGTCGACGCGGCCGCCCGGTACGCGATCGGCTGGGTCAACGACTGGGACTACGCCAACACCACCCCGACCATCGACTGCGACGGCTTCAACGGCACCGACTCCATCGTCCGCGAGGTCACCCTGAAGCGGGCGTCCGACGGCACCTACCACCTCGCCTCCCAGCCCGTCGCCGGCCTCGACGCGCACGTCTCCCGTACCGTGAACCTGGGCGACGTGACCGTGGACGGCACGACGGTGCTCGACTACACCGGCATCTCCTACGAGGTGACGACCGAGATCACCTGGTCCGAACTGACCGGCGCCGGACTTCAGTTGAGGCGCTCACCGGACGGCGGCCGACACGTCGACGCCGGGATCTACGCCGACTACGCCTTCCTCAACCGGCGCAACACGGTGAACGCCGACACGTCCGGCAGGTGGCAGGAGAGCCACACCCCGTTCGACCCGTCCGCCGGCACGGTGAAGCTGCGCATCCTGGTGGACCGCACCTCGGTGGAGATGTTCGTCGACGACGGCCGCTACGTGCACACCAGCCAGGTGTTCCCGTACCTGCTGGACACCCGGCTCGCCCTGTTCACCATCGGTGGCAGCGCGGTGTTCCGCAACACGGTGGTACGCGAGTTCTCGGTGTGACGCCGGCCGGGGGGCGGGGGGCGCGGGTGCACACCATGCCATGCGCTCAGCCTCGATCGCGACCACCGGAACCGGCCGCAAGTGTCCGACACCGCCGTGGAGTCGGAGGTCCTGACTCCCCGCAACGGGAGCCGGGCCGTGACCGTGCTGACAGCCGCTCGGCAACTCGTTCCGGGATGTCGTCCGTGGGTGGCGCTCAGGTGATCGGGGCGATCTTTGCCGTCTCCTGGCGGGCGAGGAGGCCGGAGGCGGTTACCGCTGCGGTGCGGCGCACCAGGTCGATGAAGTCGATGCGCATGCCGGCCAGCGCCGGGTCGGAGGCGTAGGCGCTCTGCACCGCCTCCGAGGGGCGGCTGCAGGGCCAGGCCGTCATCGCCATCAGCAAGGTGGTCTCCACCAGGGCCACCGAGCCGTCCACACCGAGTTCGGGAAGGTGCCGCGCCACCAGCAGGACCAGCGTCTGGACCGACTGGCGTGCGGCGAGCTTGTGGCCGATGGCGACCTCCGCGGAGATGTTGTGCTCCAGCACCGTGGCCTGCGCGCTGAGCAGGTCACACAGCACCGGCCGCTCAGCCATCGAGACGGCCAGCAGCTCGGCGAGGCGGTCCCCGCGCTCACGCGGCGTGCCTTCGCCGGGCGGCTCGGTGTGCTCCAGTGCGCGGATCCAGTCCTTCACTTCGGCGTCCAGCAGGACGAGCAGGACGGCCTCCCGCGACTCGAAGTAGCGCAGCACATTCGCCTTGGCCAGTCCGACGCGGCGGCTCAGCTCGTTCAGGCTCAGCTGGGCGACCGGCATCTCGGTGAGCATCCCGGCGGCGGCCTCGAGGATCTGCCGGCGCCGCTGGGCGCGCTGCTCGTCGGTACGTGCTCGCTGGAAGGCCATGGGCACATGTTACAGACCGTCGGTACTTTGCTAAGTGACCGGTGGTACGTTACCGTGGAACGGAGACAAGATACCGGCAGTACGTAATGGAGTCAGGCATGTACCAGGTCCCCGACCAGCACGGAAAGCTCGCCGTCGTCACCGGCGCGAACAGCGGCACCGGCAAGGCCGCCGCCACCGCCCTCGCCGCCGCAGGCGCCACGGTGATCCTCGCCGTACGCACCCCGGCCAAGGGTGAGCAGGCCCAGCGCGACATCCTCGCCGCCCACCCCGGCGCCCGGACCGAGGTACGGCACCTCGACCTGGCCGACCTGGACTCCGTGCGCGCCTTCGCCGACGGACTGCTCGCCGACGGCAGGCCGCTGGACCTGCTGCTGAACAACGCCGGCGTGATGATGCCCCCGGTGCGCCACCAGACCAAGGACGGCTTCGAGCTGCAGTTCGGCAGCAACTTCCTGGGCCCCTTCGCCCTGACCGTGCGCCTGCTCCCGCTGCTGCTCAAGGCCCCCGCGCCGCGCGTGGCGACGATGAGCAGCGGCCAGGCCGCCCGCGGCACCATCGACTTCGACGACCCGAACGCGACCAGCGACTACCGGCCGATCCCGGCCTACGCGCAGTCCAAGCTCGCCGACCTGCTGATGAGCCAGCACCTGGCCGACCTGGCGGTGCGGAACGCGTGGCCGCTGCTGTCCGTCGGCGCGCACCCGGGCAGCGCCCGCACCAACATCGCCGCGAGCGGCCCGACCATGGGCGGCCGCCCGCCGCTGCTCCTGCAGATCCTCGGCCGCATCGTGCCCTCCCAGGACGCCACCGGCGGAGCCCAGCCGCTGCTGCGCGCCGCCACCGACCCGGACGCGCAGCAGGCCGCCTACTACGGGCCCCGCTGGTCCATGGTGGGCGAGCCCGTCGTGGCGAAACTGCCGCGTACGGCGGCCGACAAGCAGGTCGCGGCCCGGCTGTGGACGGAGGCCGAGAAGCTCACCGGGGTCTGCGTGCCCGCCGGCCTCTGAACCTCACCCGCCTCGGCCCACCGCACCCGTACCCGTCAGCCCACGGCCCCCCTCGACAGGACGCAGTCATGCCCGTTCGGATCGGCGCGGATCGCGCGAGAGCTCTCACCGGGAGCCTCCTGCTCATACTCAACCCGCTCCTGTACGTCACTGCCGAAGGGGTGAGCGCGGCAGCCTGGCACCGGCCCGCCTACCGCTACGGCTTCAACGCGATCAGTGACCTCGGCGTGCCCAGCTGCGGCGACCTCGCCGGACACCGGGTCTGCTCGCCGCTGCACGCCGTCATGAACACCGCCTTCATCACCCACGGGGCCCTGTTCGCCCTCGCCGTGTTCCTCCTGGCCCCACTGCTGCCGCAGCGGCCGGGCCGCCGGGTGCTCGTCCTCGGCATCGTCACCGGCCTCGGCCTCCTGCTGGTCGGCACCTTCCCCGGCTCTCCCGAGGCGGTCGCCGACGGCACCATCGCCCTGCACACCGCCGGTGCCGCACTCGCGATCTTCGGAGGCAACCTCACCGCGATCACCGCGGGCGCCGGCCTGCGCCGCCGGGCACACCGGCGCCTGGGCACCGCGCTCGTCGCCCTGGGCACCGCCGGGACGGTCAGCGTGGTGGTCATGTTCGCCTGGGCGGCAATCGTCGTCTCCTCGGGCATCATCACGGGTGTCGCGGTCGCCGAACGCACCTCGGTCTACACGATCATGGCCGCCGAACTCCTCATCGGCATCGCCGTGTTCACCGCGAGCCGCCACCGGGCCCACCGCAGAGCCGGCAGCCGACTCGCGGAAGGGAGCAGTACCGCATGAAGGCCGTGGTCTTCGGCGGGAGCGGCCTCATCGGCGACGGCTTCCTCCACGAGAGCCTGCGGGCCCCCGACGTCACCGAGGTCGTCACCGTCGGGCGGACGCCGTCGAACCTGACGCACCCTAAACTGCGCCAGGTCGAGCACGCAGACTTCCTCGACTTCACCGCGATCACCGACGAGCTGCGCGGAGCCGACGCCTGCTTCTGGGGCCTCGGAGTCTCCTCCGCCGGTCTGAGCCCGCAGGACTACGAACGCATCACCTACGAGTTCACCGTGGCCGCGGCGCGCACGCTCGCCGAAGTCAACCCGGCCCTGACGTTCGTCTACGTCTCCGGCGGCGGCACCGACAGCACCGAGAAGGGCCGCAGCCGCTGGGCGAGGGTCAAGGGCCGCACCGAGAACACGGTCATCGCCACCTTCCCCAACGGCTACGCAATGCACTGTCAGTGGGTTGGTAGCTGTGGGGCGGCGGGGAGTGCGGTGGTGAGTTGTGTGTCGGTGCCGATGACGACGGGGTGGCCGACTTCGGTGAGCATGGGGAGGTCGGTGATGTGGTCTGCGTAGGCGTAGCAGTGGGCGGGGTCGATGCGGGGGTTGTTGTGCAGGAGGGTGCGTATGGCGGTGCGCTTGTGTGTTCCGATCATGGGTGTGCCGGTGATGTTTCCGGTGAGTGTGTTGTTGTGCTGTTCGGGTCGGGTGCAGAGGATGTGGGTGGCGTTGATGTCCTGTGCGATGGGCGTGAGGACGGCGGGGAAGGCTCCGGAGACGAGGACGATGGCGGCGCCTTGTGCGTGGTGGTGTGCGAGCGCTGCTCGGGTGTGGGGCAGGTAGAAGCCGTTGTCTGCTGAGCGTTCGCGGTGCCACTGCCGGCCGGCGCGGGTGACCTCGGGGGCGGGTTGCCCGGTCCATGCGCGGTAGTAGGTGAGGCTGGCCGTTTCGCGGGGGATGCCTGCGGCGGCCTGGGCGGCGAGGTCTTCCTGGACCGCGGCGGCTTTGCGGGCTCCTTCGGGGCCGTGGTGGCGGGTGAAGTAGAAGGAGAGGAAGTCGAGCATGCTCTTGAGGCTGATGAGTGTCTCGTCGACGTCGCTGAAGACGTAGTAGCGCGGTGAGGTGTCCACTCGGTCCACGGAGTCCTTCGGCAGTGTTGGTCGTGAGAGGTGCTGTCCGGCCGGGGAGGTGCTGTGGGGTGGGCGCGTGTTCGGCGGTGGGGGTGGGTTCTTGGCGGTGTCGGTTCTGCTGGGCTGGGTGGCTGGAGGTTGGGGTCTTGAGGGTAGGGGGTTTCACCGCCGAACCTGCGGGTGCTCGGAGTGCTGTGTGGTGGGTGGTGTGGTCTGCTGCAGGATTGAGACCTTCACGGAGCCCGTCAGGCCACCCCGTCCCGTCCAGCCACAGGCTGGCGCCACGGTCACCCTCCTGTCCGACTGGAACCTCTCCCACCTCCCGCCCGACACCGGGCCGCTGCCATCGGTTGCCCACTACGACCAGCTCCTGAAACGGCGCGGCCGCACGGCCGGCGTGGAAGAGGAGCAATGCTCAGGACCTGAGGATCGGTTCCAGGAGGGCACGTGGAAGGCGTACCTTCCCGAATGATCCTGTGATGGTCACCGAGTGGGCCCGCGTTCGCAGCGCGGGTCGGGAAGGCACGCCCCGTGCTCAGCGTAGTCACCGACGACGGTTCCACCCAGTCCGGCTCCTTGATCGACGAAATCGTGCGTGAGGGCGCCCGTCGCATGCTGGCCGCCGCTTTGGAGGCGGAAGTCAACCAGTACATAGCCGAGTTGGCGGCGGAGACCGACGATCACGGGCGGCGGCTGGTGGTCCGCAACGGCCACCGTCTGCCCCGGACCGTGGTCACCGCGGCCGGGCCGGTCGAGGTCCGGGCCCCGCGCGTGGACGACCGCTGTGTCGACGAGGCCACCGGCGAGCGCAAGCGGTTCTCTTCGAAGATTCTGCCGCCGTGGTGCCGCAAGTCCCCGAAGGTCTCCGAGGTGCTTCCCCTTCTCTACCTGCACGGATTGTCCTCCGGGGACTTCGTGCCCGCGCTGGAGCAGTTCCTCGGTTCCGCGGCCGGCCTGTCACCGGCCACGGTGACCCGGCTGACCAGGCAGTGGCAGGACGACCACGCCGCCTTCCAGGACCGCGACCTGTCCCAGACCGACTACGTCTACGTGTGGGCCGACGGCGTGCACCCCAAGGTCCGGCTCGGACAGGCTCACTCCTGTGTCCTGGTCTTGCTCGGCGTCCGCCTGGACGGCACCAAGGAGCTGATCGCCCTGGCCGAGGGCCTGCGCGAGTCCACCGAGTCGTGGGCAGACCTGCTGCGCGACTGCCGCCGACGCGGCATGCGCGACCCCGAACTGGTCGTCGGCGACGGCGCGATGGGACTGTGGAGCGCAGTGGCCGAGGTGTTCCCCGCCGCCCGCCACCAGCGCTGCTGGGTCCACAGAAGCCGTAAAGAATCAACTTGTCGGTGTGTTGGTTTGCTCGTCCGTGGCGGCGAGGAGATCGGGGGCGGTGCGGTAGCGGGTGGCAGCCG